>NZ_JACYXM010000040.1 GCF_014843005.1 Rhodanobacter sp. DHG33
TTTAATTGACTTGATCGGCCAATATCGAGTCACTACGGCACACTTTGTTCCATCGATGCTCAATAGTTTTTTGGATGCCACGAATGTAACGCGGTGTACAGCATTGCAACGTGTGATCTGTAGTGGTGAGGCACTTCCCGCATCAAGTACTCACAAATGCCTACAAGCCCTCCCGCATGTGCAGCTACATAACCTGTACGGCCCTACCGAGGCTGCCATCGATGTGACAGCGTGGTCTTGCCCACCTGACTTTGATGCCCCTGCAGTTCCGATTGGCCGTC
>NZ_JACYXM010000041.1 GCF_014843005.1 Rhodanobacter sp. DHG33
CGGTCGCTCACCTGACCGTGCTCGACCTCGGCTCACCCTCGCCGTGGGCTCACCAGTCCGTCGTCGATCCCGATCCGCAAACGCTGGGCCTCACCTCCACCCACCTCGCCTACGTCATCTACACCTCTGGCTCCACCGGCACCCCCAAGGGCGTCATGGTCGAGCACAAAAGCGCAATTAATCTGACTCAGGCACAGATTGCCCTTTTCGGCGTTTCCTCCAGCAGCCGAGTCGTGCAGTTCACCTCATGCAGTTTCGATGTAAGTGTCGCCGAGATACTA
>NZ_JACYXM010000042.1 GCF_014843005.1 Rhodanobacter sp. DHG33
TGGACCAGGCCGTGGACACGCTGAAGCGTTACCCGGACGTGCACGTGACGGTGGCGGGTTACACCGACAGCAAGGGCACCCCGGCGTACAACCAGTCGCTGTCCGAGCGTCGTGCGCAGATCGTGTACGACTACCTGACCAGCCACGGCATCGACGCCAGCCGTCTGGAAGGCCCGATCGGCCACGGCGAAGACAACCCGATCGGCGACAACGGCACCGATGCGGGCCGCGCGCAGAACCGTCGCGTGGAACTGCAGGTCCAGCAGTAATCGGACTTGTCG
>NZ_JACYXM010000043.1 GCF_014843005.1 Rhodanobacter sp. DHG33
CCCTCCGGCAGCTGGATCGCGCCGGTCACGTCGGTGGTGCGGAAGTAGAACTGCGGACGGTAGCCCTTGAAGAACGGGGTATGACGGCCACCCTCGTCCTTCGACAGCACGTACACCTCAGCCTCGAAGTCCGTGTGCGGGGTGATCGTGCCCGGCTTCGCCAGCACCTGACCACGCTCCACGTCGTCGCGCTTCAGACCGCGCAGCAGCAGACCGGCGTTGTCGCCCGCCTGACCCTGGTCCAGCAGCTTGCGGAACATTTCCACGCCGGTCACGGTCGT
>NZ_JACYXM010000004.1 GCF_014843005.1 Rhodanobacter sp. DHG33
GCGGTCTGGCCATGGTCGTCGGTCTCCTGGCCATCCTCAAAGCGGGCGGGGCCTATGTCCCGCTCGATCCGGCCTACCCCTCTGAACGCCTGACCCAGGTCCTGCACGATGCCGCCCCCGTGCTCTTGCTGGCCGATACCACCGGACGAACTGCCCTGGGCGAATCGGCGGTCGCCCACCTGACCGTGCTCGACCTCGACTCACCCTCGACGTGGGCTCATCAGCCCGTCGCCGATCCCGACCCGCAAACGTTGGGCCTCACCTCCACCCGCCTCGCCTACGTCATCTACACCTCTGGCTCCACCGGTATGCCCAAGGGCGTCATGGTCGAGCATCGGGGAGTGGCAAATTACCTGCACTGGGCACGCCATGCTTATGCGCCTTCGCGCTCGGTGGTTTCTTCGTCACTGTCCTTCGATGCCACGGTCACAAGCTTACTTACCCCGCTAATTCATGGAGGCTGCGTTCTTTTACTCGTCAAAGAGCAGGAAATTGAAGAGCTTGAAGCACAGATCCGCTCAACCTGCGGATTGGTCAAAATTACTCCGACACATCTGCATCTGCTAGGCCAACACATGATGGCCAACCGTATGCACAGTGGCGTTGATGTCTTTGTTGTCGGTGGAGAGGCGTTATCGCCTCCCACGATCAACATATGGCGCACGATCCAACCCACGATCAAGATCGTGAATGAATATGGGCCTACTGAAGCTGTGGTGGGCTGTATCGTTTATGACATCGCTGAACATATCGATGACGCCCCGACGGTTCCCATAGGCCGTCCGATAGCCAACACGCGCATCTACCTGCTCGATGCCAACGGCCAACCGGTTCCTCTCGGGGTCGCCGGTGAGCTGTACATCGGCGGCGCCGGTGTCGCCCGCGGGTACCTGAACCGTCCCGACCTCACCGCCGAACGCTTCCTGCCCGACCCGTTCAGTGCCCTGCCCGGGGCACGCATGTACAAGACCGGGGACCTGGCCCGCTACCTGCCCGACGGCAATNCTGCTATGGCCCCACGGAAAGCACCACCTTTGCGACGACTTACGCGGTCGCCGCCCTCGACGCTGCCACACAGCGCCTGCCCATAGGCCGTCCGATAGCCAACACGCGCATTTATCTGCTCGATGCCCACGGCCAGCCCGTTCCTCTCGGGGTCGCCGGTGAGCTGTACATCGGCGGTGCCGGTGTCGCCCGCGGTTACCTGAACCGTCCCGACCTCACCGCCGAACGCTTCCTGCCCGACCCGTTCAGTGCCCTGCCCGGGGCACGCATGTACAAGACCGGCGACCTGGCCCGCTACCTGCCCGACGGCAATCTCGTCTTCCTCGGCCGTAACGATCACCAGGTCAAGATACGTGGCTTCCGCATCGAGCCCGGCGAGATCGAAGCGCGCCTGATGGAACATCCGGCGGTGCGTGAGGCTGTCGTCCTCGCCCGCGAAGACGTCACCGGCGACAAACGCCTCGTCGCCTATCTCACCGTCACTCCGGAAGACACGACCGCCTCCGGTGAGCTGCCTGCGACTTTGCGCGCCCACCTCGGTGCCTGCCTACCCGACTACATGGTCCCGGCGGCCTTCGNTACCTGAACCGTCCCGACCTCACCGCCGAACGCTTCCTGCCCGACCCGTTCAGTGCCCTGCCCGGGGCACGCATGTACAAGACCGGGGACCTGGCCCGCTACCTGCCCGACGGCAATCTCGTCTTCCTCGGCCGTAACGATCACCAGGTCAAGCTCCGTGGCTTCCGCATCGAGCCCGGTGAGATCGAAGCACGTCTGATCGAGCATCCGGCCGTGCGTGAGGCTGTCGTCCTCGCCCGCGAAGACGTCCCCGGCGACAAACGCCTCGTCGCCTATCTCACTACTGCACTGGAAGACACGACCGCGTCCGACGCGCTGGCCGCGACTTTGCGTGCCCACCTCAGTGCCTGCCTCCCCGACTACATGGTCCCGGCAGCCTTCGTGCAACTGGACGCGCTGCCCCTGANTCCTCTCGGGGTCGCCGGTGAGCTGTACATCGGCGGCGCCGGTGTCGCCCGCGGGTACCTGAACCGTCCCGACCTCACCGCCGAACGCTTCCTGCCCGACCCGTTCAACGCCCTGCCCGGCGCGCGCATGTACAAGACCGGGGACCTGGCCCGCTACCTGCCCGACGGCAATCTCGTCTTCTTGGGCCGCAACGATCACCAGGTCAAGATTCGTGGCTTCCGCATCGAGCCCGGCGAGATCGAAGCACGCCTGACGGAACATCCGGCGGTGCGTGAGGCTGTCGTCCTCGCCCGCGAAGACGTCACCGGCGACAAACGCCTCGTCGCCTATCTCACTACTGCACTGGAAGACACGACCGCGTCCGATGCGCTGGCCGCGACTTTGCGCGCCCACCTCGGTGCCTGCCTACCCGACTACATGGTCCCGGCGGCCTTCGTGCCGTTGGACGCGTTGCCCCTGACACCCAACGGCAAACTCGACCGCAAGGCCTTGCCCGCACCGGGCGACACGGCCTACGCCCGTCGGGCCTACGAGCCNTGCACTGGAAGACACGACCGCGTCCGACGCGCTGGCCGCGACTTTGCGTGCCCACCTCAGTGCCTGCCTCCCCGACTACATGGTCCCGGCAGCCTTCGTGCAACTGGACGCGCTGCCCCTGACGCCCAACGGCAAGCTCGACCGCAAGGCCTTGCCTGCACCCGGCGACACGGCCTACGCACGCCAGGCCTACGAGCCACCCCAAGGGGAGATCGAACAAACCCTCGCCGGCATCTGGGAAGAGCTGCTCGGCCTCCAGCAGGTCAGTCGCCACGACAACTTCTTCGAGGTCGGTGGCCATTCCCTGATCGCCGTGCAACTTGCCAGCCAAGCCAAGAGCAATGGCCTCAAGCTCAACGTAAACCAGATATTCCAAAGCCCTCAACTAAAAAAACTAGCAAAAATAATTACGGAGAGCCCTTCGCATCCCAATGAGATCAATGCAATCCCAATTCGAACAACTGGCACTCAATCGCCACTTTTCTTCTTACCATCGGGTACAGGCGACTATTCCTATGCCTTCGAATTGGCGCGAGATCTCAACATAGATCTCCCCGTCTATGCATTGCCATGGCAATCGATACATGAAGTGCCCCCTATTACCATGGAGGTCATGACGGCCCGAATGGTGGCTATGATACGAGTAATTCAGCCACAAGGACCATACCGGTTAGCTAGTTACTCATCTGGTGGAATATTGGCATATGCCGTCGCCCAGCATTTGCTGAACATTGATCAGACAGTCTCATTTATCGGCCTGATCGATGTAAGCTTGCTTCCTGAAAAGCCCACTCAATCGCCAACAACGGACAAACACATGGTGTTCAATCGGATTGAGTCGAATGAGCATTTTGACGACTCTCATAAGTTGACCGATGAATTATCATTCAAACAATTGATCAAAGAAAACCAGCAACTAAATGCAGCTCTATCACCTAAATTTCACGACGCACAAGACGAGAACATGTTTTGGGAACGAGCCAGTCATTTCAATTTGAATATAATCCCATCATATCAAATACCAGCATTGCCTGTAACAATTCACCAATTTTATGCAATTGAAGCTCTGCCATTAGCCCAGGAAAGAATTTTTCACAGCGACGAAGTCGCCGCGTCAGCCAACACTACGATAACAGAACTGCAGTTACCCACAAAAGGCTGGGAACGCGTGCTACCAATATCCAGTATTCATCTAACCCCTATTCCCGGAAACCATCTCACGATGATGATGGATTCTTGCAACCGGGCTGTTTTAGGTCATTACTTGTCGGAAATACTTGAGGCGCGCTGAATTGTCGTGATGCGTCAGATAATGAAAGGTCGGCGCCTGTCGATCCACCTGATACTGGATGGACTGCCTGTGTATAAACTGGAGGTGTACACGATTACGTCGATGAATTGGAGGGCAAGCTGACCTTGCGCTTCCTGCCGAGCCACGTTTCGGACTTAAATTCCAACCAGCCGGCATTGAGTTAAGCTAAGCGCATCGGCATGATGCGCAGTCCGCTGCGCGGCAGTCGAGAAACCAGCCGACCGTGTACATGTGCAACTGCCCGACATCGCTGCTCGACCACAATTGACGTGCTCGTTTTTCAGGCATCCAAGTGTCGCCCATATTTCTGACTTACGAGTAAACCAATCAGCCCCCCACAAAAGCCAGGGCAATTCGTTTCGCCGTCAGCCCGTTATCGATAGAAATTTGAGCGACGCTGCACGCTAAAGCTAAGCGTACAATGAATGCCTATATAAAGCCCGGTCAATCTAATACCGCCTTACGAAGAAGGATTTACCATGCTATTTCGTTTCGTTTGCTGCTACCGATACCGGTGTGGCGCCATCGTGTTGTTATCGCTCGCCAGTGCTGTCGCCACTATGCTGGCTCTTGGTCAGATCAATCGCTTGGCGGGTACCGTGTCAACTGTTGACAAGCTATCACCTTGGTTATATTGCGGCGGCATCCTCTTGCTCGTGCTTCTCATAAACATTGCCCTCCAGGCACTGCTCGCGGTGTTTGGCGCAGATCTCGTTGCTCATCTCCGCAAGGAACTCTCCGCGCGGTTCGTTCGTCTCGATTATGAGCGATTGGTCATGCAAAGACATGTTGTAGCCGCCGCCCTTGTGCAAGATCTTGGCCGAATTGCACCGCTCGTGCTGATAGGCCCACAACTTGCTTACAACGCCGTGCTGACGGTTTTGTGTACAGGTTATCTGTTGTCCGTTTCCCCTGTGTTGGCTTGTGCCATCCTTGCACTGTTGCCGATTCCAATTATTGGAGCGCTAGTGTTTGCTCGGAAGGTCAATGCGCGCTTCTACGTACTCCGCGCGGTCGAAGAACGAGTGCTCTCGCAACTGCATGCCATTAGTGGAGGCAAGAAAGAAATGACTCTCAACAGGCAGCGTGCGTGGCAATTTATGGCTGAGGGGCTTAACCCGGCGATCAGCGAAGCACGCCAGCACATGGCGGGGGTTCACCTAAGCTGGGGAACGATGTCGGCTCTTGCTTCGGTGGTGACTCTTGGATCTGTCTTGTTTGCACTGGCCGTTGGCCAGTATTTGAAGCTCCCCGTTGAAACCATTGTTAAATTTGTTATCTCGGGGCTATTTCTGTCCGGCCCCATCAGCTCACTTATAAGTGTTGGGCCGCAAATCAACGCGGGATTAGCTAGCATTCGTCACCTCAACAAAGCTGGTTTAGATCTTGAGACGGAGCTACCATTACATAGTATCATCAGCACGCCGGGTGGCTCGTGGCGGCAGATTGAAGCACGGAACCTCGTATATCGCTATAGTCAACCCGGCGAGGTCGGCGTGGTGATTGGGCCTATCGATTTGAAGGTGCGACGCGGCGAAGTATTGTTCATTGTGGGCGGTAATGGTAGCGGAAAATCGACGCTGCTTCTTTTACTGAGCGCCCTTCTAACTCCTGAATCTGGCAGCCTAACAATTGACGGGCGCCCAGTAGCTGAGGAGCAAGAGAGTTACCGCGCACTTTTCTGCGGAGTCTTTGATGATTTCCACCTCTTCCCTGATATCGTGCGCTCTCCAGATGTCGACGCATCAGACGTTTATCTACGTGCGCTCTTAGGTCGCTTTGGTCTCTCAGAGCGGGTAACCGTGTGTGAAGGTACTTTCTCAAACTTGGCGCTTTCGACGGGACAGCGCAAGCGACTTGCCCTTATTCAATGTCTTGCAGAAGGTCGAGATATTCTGTTCTTCGACGAATGGGCGGCCGACCAAGATGTCGATTTTCGAGCCATTTTCTATCGCGAATTGATCCCAGAATTTCGCGCTGCCGGAAAGACTGTCATTGCCATTAGCCATGACGATCGTTATTTCGATGTTGCCGATCGCATCATCGAACTGGAAGCGGGACGCATCCGTTACGATCATGTCCGTGTTTAACCAGTAGCGTCATGGCATTACTTGAAAATATATCTATTGACGCCTCCTGATTAGGGTTGAACCTCAGTCAAGGAAATCTTTCCACCATGCCAAGCAGACACCTCCAAAGTAGAACCGCTGCTGACTTGTTGACGACACTTGTCAAACGCCAGGTCGCCGAGCGATTCATGGAGGCGCTGCTCTATGTAGTCGAGCATCCACCAGTAAACAGCTTCATGCATATCCTTCAGGCAGGCAAATGGGCGTTGGTCGCCCCCCCTCGCGGAAGATGCGGCGAAGCGTTAGATATAGGCGTTCTGATTAGGCATACCGAGCTGGATGTATTGGATGGCTACGCCATTTACCTTGAGCCACTGGATAGAAATCTCACCCTGGAACTCCGGATTATTGTCCGACCGTAGCACCTACGATAGTCCATAGTCTTGCTTGATCTGCTCGAAGGTGCGTACCGAGCGCGTCGCAGTGATCGAGATGTCGACCTCAATATGCAACGCCTCTTGGTTGAAGCCATCCACGACGTTGAAGGCACTGAAGCTCCGGCCGCAGGCCGGCATTTCACTCATGAAATCGATCGACCACACCAGGCCAGATAATTGCAGCACGTTCAGAGCTCGCGTTCGCGTTTGTGAAGTCTAGGCCGGGCGGCACGCCAGAGATGGAGTTTCATCGCCTTGTATACCCGGTAGACCCATTTGGGATTCCACTCCAGTCGCGTCTTTCACAGCTGCGAGCAGCCTCCCAGAAGCCTCGACTGAGGTACTTTTCGACCAGCAGCCTGGCTAAAGCAGTGATGAGCTCGGCATCACACACCGTTCAGCCTAATGCCTGCCGGCGGTGCGCAGCCTGCGATAACCCAACGCACTCGCAGAACCCGCGTAACCGCCGCGTGTCACCTTCACCGGGTACCGCACCGCCTCGCGCTTGTCCGTCAGTCTTACATTTTGCGATCAGATCTTTCATCGCAACGTTGTCGGACCTACATTCGCTTCATTGCGCGTTCTCGGTCTTGAACCCCTTTACGCTTGAGGTCGGACGGCCGTGGTACCGCCATACTTACTCCTCCACTGGCAGCACATCGACGCGCTGACGCAGTCAGCCGACAGATGCCCTTGACTGGCAAGCTGGCATTAGCCTGACTTAAAGATCAAGATGATCTACATCCCACAAACTTCAATTTCTTCATGAAACCTCCTAGCTCGGGAACAATGCCGGAAAGCTCTACTTAGGAGATGTCAATCTAACGGAGGGGTACGCGGCAGCATAGAAGGAGGATGAATCCACTGTAGTCCACAAGAGTCTTCTCATGGCAATAAATCCCATTCGGTCCAAGCCGGTTTATCGCTAGCCGCGTTCGTCGGGCAGTACAACTAAAACCAAGTGCCGTCGCGCCCTGTACAGAGCTCGCCCGAAGGTTTTCGCTACCCCGCCTGAGGCAGTTGCCGCTGCTCGATGTTCCGCCGCGATCGACAGGCTTATTACCAGTGCCGTACCTGCCAATACCAGACCACACTAATCACAAGCACAGCGTTCGCGTCTACCAAACTACCGTTGCGCATATGGTTCATCGCAATCTATGCCTAGAACGCGAGTAAACTAATGTGGCCGCGCTCAAACTGATACGCCAGTTGAGGGCCTGCCATTGCACGACGCGGTGGT
The DNA here is from genome assembly GCF_014843005.1 of Rhodanobacter sp. DHG33. Lineage (GTDB taxonomy): Bacteria > Pseudomonadota > Gammaproteobacteria > Xanthomonadales > Rhodanobacteraceae > Rhodanobacter_A. The sequence continues at coordinate 7,588 of NZ_JACYXM010000004.1, forward strand.
TCAAGCACAAGATCATGCAAATCATGATGAACGCGAAGAAGCCTGCAGGCTGGCCAGTTTTGTCCAAATAGACGATGCAACCTGGGCAGCCAGCGCGGTGGCGGTAAGCCCGGATACGGTTTGGAAAACAAGCAGCCCATCCTGATCTTGGCGGCCATCGGCACTACCCCTGAACATCCTATGCCTGTCGTCATCAAACCGGTCTAGGCGTTCGACGACGCCTCGCTGCGCGATTTCGACCAATGGCATCTCACTCCCGAGTCCAGGTATTCATCGGTGGGTTGTGAACATTCCGAATGCTTCACCGATGCTAAATATCCGCACACAGTGTTGGACGCCAGTGGCGGTCAAGCGGCGACCGAAGCGAAAGGCGCGTTGGGCGAACATTGTGCTCGGCAACGTCAAACGGGCGATCAGCGGCTGCTATCATGCCATCCGTCAAGCCAAGTATGCACGGCACTATCTCGCCAAAGCCGCATACCGCTTCGACCACTGGTTCGCCTGCACGCGCTATTACCGCGACTGGCATGGGCCATAACGCTCTGCGCTCCTTGTCCGAGTAGACTCTGCGGGGCAGACGATTTTCTTCGTGAAGGTTCGCCGCTAATCAGAAGTAAGTGAGCCTCACTATCACCATGTAACGTAGGTAAGTACTGTATCTGGGCGAACAAATGTGAACCCAGCTACATACGCTTGGTCACGGCAGAACTGATCACTTAATGTTTCATTCAAAACAAGAACCAATCTCTGTTTTCGGGCATCCAGCTCAACCACTTGTACCACAGAAAAATCGAAAATGCGGCCAACCGTTGCATAAGCGGCCTTATAGAAGCTTTCCTTCGCAGAGAAAACGATAGTGAGTGCCATCTGCAACGAAAGCTCCTGCAAAGAATCCAAATAGTCCAACTCATGCTCCCCGACTACCACTTTGGAGACAGATTGGCAGGTTTCTTGGTCTATCACTTGCTCCACATCAATTCCGATGCCCTGGTATACGCCACGCCACGTCGTCACCGCGGCTGCAATCCCGTGTGTATGCGTAATACTACCGATCACACCACTTGGCCAGACAGGCTGCCGCTGCGCGCCGATTGGAACTTGCTCGCCCGCTAATCCAAGCATTGAAAGCGCATTGCGAGTGACAAAGCGGCCAAAAAAAAATTCCGCCTGTCGCTTATAAACGCTGCTCTGGATAGATTCAGGATAGGCGATACCGGCCTGGGCAAACGCAGCATGCGTGAAGCTATCGGGCAGAAACTCGACGATATGCGCAAGAATGGGAACCGATTCTTTCGCAATTGCAACTTGTCGGCACACCAATCCTACAGATTCAAAACAAGGGACGGACATAAATGGGGCATTCGAAGATTGCTCCAAGCCGAAATTCGCCCTTCGTATCACGATAACGTGCCCTGACAAATTGTTAAGTTTCGCCTCGCAGCTGCGACAATGATACTCCCATCAATGATCGCCTTGAGAGCGTCGGGAACACTCTGCCGCAGGCCTCTGTTGGCATCGACATGTGGACAATCTACCAATGCAGACCGATGGTGGCTACACTCGGGAAGCCATACGCGGCCATGTAGCCTTTTAGATAAGCCTGGTTGCTCGCGTCAATGGACTTTGCGTGCCCAATCGCCTTTTAGGACGGTTTGGGAAATTCAATCGCAATGACGTTGCTCGCGTCCACATCTGTCTTCGCCTTTCGGACAAAATCGGATGCAACCGCGGGATCGGAAGGCGTGACCTTCGGAGTTGCCTTGACGTCATGGTACGCAGCCAACCGGTGGTGTCCGGGCACTCCCTCTGGATCACCACGTGTCCAAGAAGACGTCAGCCATCGTCAGCAACGCTATATGTCGACGCGAGGATCGCGACTATGACGAGCGTGAACAGAGTTTCTGGAGCATCCTTGCCTTTCTTGATCGCCCATTGTGCTCAATTATCTATCACGATGATCGAATAGCAGATCCAGCCTGCATCTTGTTCGGATCCAACCCATTTTCTTGCAATCCACGACCAGTGAAATGGCTGGCAAGGGCGGCACCTCTGACGGTGGCCGCCACACATCATTGCCCGCAAGGCGAACCCGCGTTGTTCCAGATTCGCATCCTGTGCGCCAAAGCTGGCGCCGACATGACCAACGCCAACAACCTCCGCGAGGTATAACAGCAACTGTGGCATGCCAACCCACCGATGATGGAACACTACATACACAACCAGCACGGCTCGAAGGTCACACCGACGCGCTAAAAACCATTCCGCAATTCTTCCAACCTCTAGCTTGGGCAAAGACGGCTAGCCCTATCGAAACGACATATTGCGGAACGCAAATCAGTACAAGCACATGACCAGGAACGATTTTCGCACGGAATTAAAATCCGCTTCTGGCGACAGAGTGTAGGTTCGAGTCCTATCACCGGTACCAAGTGAGAAAGCACACAGCTGCATCCACAAAGCCGCCATCGAGCGGCTTTTGTTTTGCTCCGCCATGACCGCGCTGGCCCGCAATCCAGGCCCAATGGCTCAATCGGCGGACTCTCGTCGCACACCGCTCGGCGGTGTAGCGGCCCACGGATCCATCACGCGTCGAACGGCCGCTTGCCCAGCATCTCGGTCACGTGATCCACGAAACAGGTGATCCGCGCGGCCAGCGCGGTGTTGCGGTAGTAGACCGCGTTGATCGATTGGCGCACGTCCAGCGTCTGCCGCGGGAAGAGCTGCACCAGCCTGCCGCTGCGGCGATCCTCGCGCGTCATGAAGTCCGACAGGCAGACGATGCCCAGGCCCGCCAGGGCCATGTGCCGCAGCGTCTCGCCGCTGGAGGAAGCCAGCGCCGGCCGGATGCGTAGGACGTCGCCGCACGCGTCGCGCAGCGGCCAGTCGTTCAAGGCTTCGGGCTGGGTGAAGCCGAGCAGGGTGTGCTGTGCGAGCTTGCTAGGCCCCGCCGGTGTGCCATGGCGCTTGAGATACGCAGGGCTCGCCAACACCCGCACGCGGCTGACACCCACGGGGCGGGCATGCAGGCTGGAATCCTTGAGCACGCCGATGCGGAAGGCCACGTCCGTGTGCTTCTGGATCAGGTCGATGATGCCCTCGTTCGAATTCAGCTCCAGCTCCACCTCGGGGTAGCGCGCGCGGAAGCTGGCCAGCAACGGCACCAGCACGTGCAGCATGAAGGGCGTGGCCGCATCCACGCGCAGCCGCCCGGCCGGGCGCATCCGCCGCGCCGCCATGTGCTCCTCGGCCTCGTCCACCGAGGCCAGGATGGCGCGCGCATGCTGCAGGAAACTGTCGCCCTCCTCGGTCAGCTCCAGGCGTCGCGTGGTACGGCGCAGCAGGGTGGTCTGCAGCTTTTCCTCCAGCCGGCCCAGCGTGCGGCTGGTGGCCGAGATCGTCAGCCCCAGCCGTTCCGACGCGGCGGTGATCGAGCCCGTGTCCACGATGGCCACGAAGGCCTGCAGTTCGTCCAGGGTCGTTTTCATTGTTGATTCCAAGTCAAATGAATTTGGCCGATACCTGACTTAATCCGCAAATATTAACCGGGCACACTACGCGGCATGAAATCGCCACGCCTAGCCCTGCTCTCCCTCGCCGTCGGTGCGTTCGCCATCGGCACCACCGAATTCACCCCGATGGGCCTGCTGCCCGTGATCGCCGACGGCGTCCACGTGAGCATTCCCCGCGCGGGCATGCTGGTCTCCGCCTATGCGGTGGGCGTCATGGTCGGCGCGCCGGTGATGACACTGCTGTTCAGCCGCTTCGGCAAGCGCGCGGCGCTGATGTCGCTGATGCTCATCTTCACCCTCGGCAACCTGCTGTCGGCATTCGCGCCCAGCTATACGACCCTGCTGCTGTCGCGCCTCATCACCAGCCTGAATCACGGCGCCTTCTTCGGCATCGGCGCGGTGGTGGCGGCCAGCGTCGTGCCCAGGGAAAAGCAGGCCAGCGCGATCGCCGCCATGTTCATGGGCCTGACCGTGGCCAACGTCGGCGGCGTGCCGGCGGCGACCTGGGTCGGGCAGCAGGTGGGCTGGCGCCTCGCCTTTGGCGGCACGGCCATGCTCGGCCTGCTCACCATCGCGTCGCTGTGGCTGGCGCTGCCCAAGGGCGAGCCCGGCACGCGTCCCGACGTGCGCCGCGAACTGACGGTGCTGACGCGTCCCGAGGTGCTGCTGGCCATGGGCACCACCGTGCTCGGTGCGGGCGCCATGTTTGCGCTCTACACCTACGTGGCGCCGGTGCTCACCGATATCACGCATGCCAGCCCGGGCTTCGTGGCCTTCGCGCTGGTGCTGATCGGCGTCGGTTTCACGCTGGGCAACAGCCTGGGCGGCCGCCTGGCCGACTGGTCGCTGGATGGCGCCGCCAAGCTCATCCTTGCGTCGCTCGCGCTGATCATGGCCGTGCTGCCGCTGGTGCTGACCACGCATGTGGGCGCGGCGATCGGCCTGGTGGTCTGGGGCGCCGCGTCCTTCGGCATCGTGCCGCCGGTGCAGATGCGCGTGATGCAGGCTGCGGCGCAGGCGCCGGGGCTGGCATCGTCCGTCAACATCGGCGCATTCAACCTCGGCAACGCAGTCGGCGCCGCGCTCGGCGGAGCCGTCATCAGCCAAGGGCTGGGTTATTCCGCGGTGCTCTGGGCGGGTGCGGCGCTCGCCGCCGGCGGCTTCGGCCTGGTCTGGCTCGGCCACAGCCATGCCCGCCGCCGTATGCCGCTGCCCTCTTCTTCTGTCTGAGCGAAGGAAGCCTCGATGAACACCATCCCCTCTTTTGGCGTCGGCACATTCCGCCTGACCGGCCAGACCGTGATCGACTCGGTGCGCAACGCGCTGGACGTGGGCTATCGCGCCATCGACACGGCGCAGATCTACGGCAACGAGGCCGAAGTCGGCCAGGCGATCGCCGAGAGCGGCGTGCAGCGCTCCGAGCTGTTCGTGACCACCAAGATCTGGACCGACAACTACGCCAGGGCCAAGCTGATACCCAGCCTGCGCGAGAGCCTGGCGAAGCTGCGCACCGACCATGTGGACCTGACCCTGATTCACTGGCCCGCGCCGGGCAACGGCGTGGCGCTGCCCGAATACATGGGGGCGCTGGCCGAAGCCAAGGCACTCGGCCTGACCCGCCGTATCGGCATTTCCAACTTCAACATCGAGCTGACGAAGCAGGCCTTGGCCGTGGTCGGCAAGGGCGAGATCGCCACCAACCAGATCGAGCTGAGCCCCTATCTGCAGAACCGCACGCTGACCGCCTTCCTCGAGGAGCAGGGCATCGTCGTGACTTCGTACATGACGCTGGCCTACGGCAAGGTGCTGAAGGACCCGGTGCTGGCGAAGATCGCGGACAAGCACCGGGCCACCGTGGCGCAGGTCGCGCTGGCCTGGGCGCTGCAGCTGGGCTACGCGGTGATTCCGTCCTCGACCAAGCGCGAGAACCTGGCCAGCAACCTGCTCGCCCGCGACCTGAAACTCGATGCCGACGACATGGCGCAGATCGCCGCGCTCGAACGCAACGGCCGCGAAGTCAGCTCCAAGGGTTTGTCGCCCGCATGGGACTGAGGCGACGTATGCAGCATTGATGCGGGCCCTCCAGGCCATGCAGCGGATTTTCCGCCCGGGCACAGGACCCGAAAGCTGCCATCGGCCATCACTCGCAAGCGCAAAAAGCCCGCATAACTGCGGGCTTTTTCGCATCGGAAGGCCATCTTCCACCGGGCCGCGGATACGGCCCAAGGCGTTGAAGCGCCCTTTCACCAGGGCCATTCCGCCCATGTTGCGTCATGACTTGACACCGGTGTCAATTACGTTTCAAGCTGATGGCGAATCCATTGCGGGGGAGCGCGCTGGACGTGGCAATCGACCATTCGGATCGACTGGCGGGGGTAACGACGACGCCGTTTCTGGCTGCCGACATCGGCGGCACGCACGCCCGTGTTGCGCTGGTGCGTGCCGCGCGCGGCGAGCGCCAGGGTATCGAGACGCTCGCCTACCGCAAGTTCGTGTGCGCGGAGTACCCGGGGGTGCCGGAACTGCTGCAGGCCTTCGTCGATGCCGAGGTCCAGGTTCCGGTGCGCCACTGCGTGCTGGCCTGTGCGGGCCAACTGCTGGGCGACGAGGTCGCGAACGACAACCTGGCCTGGCCCATCCGCCTGTCGCCCTTGCGCCAGGCGCTGGCGCTGGACGACGTCGCCATGCTCAACGACTTCGAAGCGCTGGGCTATGCGCTCGATGGCGAGCTCTCGCGTGGCGGCCGCCACCTGTGCGGACCCGACACGCATGGCGGCGGGCCGACCCTGGTGCTCGGCCCGGGCACCGGCCTTGGCGCAGCAGCGCACGTGCCGGGCCCCGCGGGCGGCTTCGTGCTGACCACGGAAGCGGGCCAGATGGACTTCGCACCGAGCTCGGTCCGCGAACGCGAAATCCTCGCGCACCTGGCGCCCGACGGCGGCTACGTGGAGTGCGAGCGCATCGTCTCGGGTCCGGGGCTGCTGACCGCGTACACGGCCCTGTGCGCATTGGATGGCGAGATACCGAAGCTGGCGACGCCCGAAGCCGTCACCGCCGCAGCCGCCGCACGCAGCGACGCGCATGCCGTGGAAGCCGTGGAAATTTTCTGCGCATCGCTGGGCAGCGTGGCCGGCAACCTCGCGCTCGCCTTCATGGCCACCGGCGGCGTGTACCTGGCCGGCGGATTCCTGTCGTCGATGTACGCACTGCTCAAGCACAGCGCCTTCGAAGCGCGCTTCCTGCACGGACGCAGCGCGCACGCCCTGCTGTCGCAGGTGCCGGTATGGGTGACGGAACACGGCCACCACGGCGTGCTGGGCGCGGCGCGCTGGTATCTCCAGCGCGTCCTGTCGAGCGAAGCCATGGCCGATGGGATGGCCGCATGAGCCGCATCACGCCAGCAAAGCTTTGCCGGAGCGTGGCCGCCGCATGGCTGGCGGCAAGCGGCGCGACTGCAACAGGGGCAACAACGGCGGCAGCGGCAGCGCCCGCCGCACCTGCGCAGGCTGCGTGGTCGCTGATGCCGCAGCCTGCACGGGTGCGCCCCGCTTCGGGCACGCTCGAGATTGCGGATGGCGCCGAGGTCGCGGTGCACGGCGCCGAACCCGCGCAGGTGCAATCCATCGCGCAACGCTTCCTGCAGTTGCTGGCCGGCACCCGCGGCCTGCACCTGCACATGGCGGCTGCAGACAGTACGCATACCGCGATCACATTCGAGGTCGATCCGCACGCTGACGTTGCAGGCGACGCCGGCTATCGCATCGCGGTGGATGGCCACGGCATCGTGATCACCGCACGCACCGCGCGCGGCGCGTTCTACGGCAGCGTCACGCTATGGCAGCTGCTGACTCCGCCGGGCTGGAAGAGCGGCGCACCGGCAGAAGTGGCCGAGGGCACCATCGACGACCATCCGCGCTTCGCATGGCGCGCGCTGCTGCTCGATTCCGGACGGCACTACCAGAGCGCGTCCGACATCAAGAAGCTGATCGACTGGATGTCGCTCAACAAGCTCGACGTGCTGCTCTGGCACGTGACCGAAGACCAGGGCTGGCGGCTCGACATCCCCCGCTATCCCGAACTCGTGAAAGTCGGGGCATGCCGCAAGGCGGTGGGGCTGGACAGCGAGCTGACCGGTTCCCCCGACAAGCCCTACTGCGGCTACTACACCGAAGCCGAAGTGCGCGACATCGTGCGCTACGCCGCCGAGCGCTACGTCGACGTGGTGCCGGAAATCGACCTGCCCGGCCATTCGCAGGCGGCCATCGCGGCTTATCCGTGGCTGGGCGTCACCGGCACGCGGCCGCCCGTGTGGACCGAGTGGGGCGTCAGCCCGTGGCTGCTCAATCCCAACGAAAAAACCTTGCGTTTCGTCGACGACGTGCTCGATGAAGTGATGCGCCTGTTCCCTTCCCGCTACATCTCGATCGGCGGCGACGAAGCCGACAAGCAGCAATGGAACGCATCGCCCGAAGTACGCGCACAGATGCAGACGCTGGGCCTCGCGAACATGGACCAGCTGCAGGGCTGGTTCACCAACGAGATCGCCGCACACCTCATCGAACACGGACGCACGCCGGTCGGCTGGGACGACGAGCTGGTTGCCGGCGCCACGCTGCCGGCCTCGCAGGTCGTGATGTCGTGGCATGGCGACAACCACGAACGCGTGGCGCTGCAAGCGATCCGCCAAGGCCACGACGTGGTGATGACGCCACAGGAATCGCTGTATTTCGACCACTACCAGTCCGACCTGCCCGACGAATGGGCAGGACCGCCGCCCGCAGCAACGTTGCGGCAGGCCTACGACACCATCGTCGTTCCGAACGGTGCGAGCGCGGCCGAAGCGAAACACATCATCGGCGTGCAGGGCGGCCTGTGGACCGAGCAGATGCCCACGTTCGCGCACGACCAGCATGCGGTGTTCCCGCGCCTCGCGGCGCTGTCGGAACTCGGATGGTCACCGGCGGGGGCGCATGACTGGAATGGTTTCCTGCGACGCATGCCGGCCGAACTGGCGCGCTACCGCGCACTCGGCATCGACTATGCCGACAGCGCATTCGCTCCCGCCTTCCGCGTGGCAGCGGCGGCCGACGGCAAGTTCCGGATCGAACTGTCCAACCAGGCGAACTTCGGCACGATCCGCTACACCACGAACGGCTCCGCCCCGACCGACCGCTCCGCGCCCTACACCCGTCCACTGACTTTGCCGGCCAAGACGAGCCTGCAGGCCGCGACGTTCGCACCGGACGGTTTCGAACTCGCCGCGCCACGCATGCAGGCGCTGGATGAAACGACCCTGCTGGGCCGCGACGGCAGCGCGCTCGCCACATGCTCCCATCAACCGGCCTCGCGTCTGGACGGCAGCCGTTCGCCGGGGGGATCGAAGCCCGTCTATGCCGTCGACATCGGCAATGCGTGCTGGCTGTGGCCGCGGGCACGGTTGGATGGCGTCAGGCATGTCGCCCTGGTCGTCGAACGCATGGCCTGGCGCTTCGGTGACGAAGCGAAGGACGCCGTCGCGCGCCGCAAGTCCAGCGCAGCGGGCGAGTTCGAGATCCACACCGGCTCATGCATGGGTCCCTTGCTTGCCAGCGTGCCGCTGCAACGCGCGGCGCAGGCGACGGGGCAAACGCGTCTCGAAGCAGAGCTCGCGGTGCCGGCGGGGGCCGGCCTCCGCGATCTGTGTGTCTTTGCCACCGGCGATCCGCGCGATGGCCAGTGGGCGCTGGAACGAATGACGTTTTCGAAATAGGCAGTACGCGGGATGCGCATCCCGCGCGGGGAAGACGAGAGGGAAAGCCATGGCCCGCAAGGCCATGGCCCGGGAGATCGAGACATCGCATCGCGGCGATGCCTGCCCTGCGGCAGGTGTCGTCCAGCTACACGCTTTGAATGAAACATCGCGGAGCAACCGAGGTTCGCCAGGCATCAACAACGAGGTCAAGGCCCATGTCCACCGTACATCGCAAGCATCCCTTGTCATTTGCCATCACCGTTTCGCTGTTCGCCGTCGTCTCGACGTCGGCCGCGGCGTCGCCGTTCGCGGACGCGCAAACGGACGGCCAGACGACGCAGACCAGCACGACACAGAACGCGCCGGCGACATCGCCGGCACCCGGCACCGACAAGGCCGATGCCAAGAACAAGAACACCGCCGCGGACAAGAACGCGGTCACGCTGTCCACCGTGAACGTTTCCGGCGTGCGCGCGTCGCAGATGCGCGCGATCGACATCAAGCGCGATGCGGCGGACATCCAGGACAGCATCACCGCCGAAAACATCGGCGCGCTGCCCGACACCACCATCACCGACTCCCTGCAGCGCGTGACCGGCGTGCAGATCAACCGCGACGCCGGCGTGGGCACCTCGGTGGACGTGCGCGGCCTGCCGCAGGTCGGCACCATGCTGAACGGCGAGGTGTTCATCACGGCCGACCAGATCGACTCGCAGCAGCCCGACTTCACCATGCTGCCGTCCACGCTGTTCCACGGCGTGGACGTGGTCAAGTCGACCACGGCCAACGAGACCGACGGCGGCATCAGCGGCGCGATCGATCTGCACACCTACCGCCCCTGGGACCTTCCCAGCGGCTTCACCTACAGCTATTCCGCCAACGGCGAACGCGGCAGCACCACCGACCGCTGGGGCCCCGAGGCCAACGGCCTGATCTCGTACAACGACGACGGCAAGTGGGGTCTGCTGATCTCCGCCGATTTCTCCAACACCACTCGCGAGAACTCCTCCGAGGGCCTCGACCAGTACGGCGTGGTGCTGAACGGCGAGAACGCCACCAGCGCGGGCGGCTATGGCGGCTTCCTGACGTCGTGGAACGGCGCGCCCATTCCGTCGCAGATCCACCAGAACGCCGACGGCAGCGTGGACGTCAACGGCGACGGCAAATCCAACGGCGTGTTCATGGGCAGCCAGAACATCGGCCTCTACGACACCATCACCCAGCGCAAGCGCAAGTCCGGCAACATGTCGTTCCAGGCGGATCTCGGCAACGGCTTCAGCCTGACCAGCGACTTCTTCTACTCGCAGCAGCGCGAGTGGGATACCAACGTCGGCATCCAGTTCAACTCCACCAACTGGCAGGGCGCGACCTACGTGCCGCTGCAGTCGCGCAATACCGGCAGCCCCGCGCTCGGCTCCTACGGCACGCCGGAGCCGGGCTGGGAAGGCTCGCAGCTGTACACCACGCAGGTGTACGAGAAGTGGCCGGGCGACGTGGAGTCGTTCTCGCAGATCACGCAGAAAAGCTCCAACGCGAAGAACTTCAATCTGCAGCTGGACTACGACAACGGCGGCTCGTTCACCTTCGGCCTGCGCGGCGTGCACGACACGGCGTTCCAGTCGAACGTGGAAACCGACCTCAACATCTCCGATTCCGACGGCGGCCTCTGGCCCAACGTGCTGAACGACGGCAGCACCACGCCGGGCACCACCATGATCTACCCGTCGCAACTGGGCGGCGACCGCGTGTTCAACGCCAACGGCGTGCCGCAGAACACCATGCCGATCATCGCGAACTTCGGCGGGCACTACCTCACCATCAGCATGCCGCAAGCGCTGGCCAATGATTTCGCCAACCCCGCCGGCTGGACGATGAAGACCATCGAATCCTCCGGCGACTACGACCGCCAGGTGAGCCTCAACGCGCTGCGCTTCGACGGCAAGTACGATTTCCAGGACGGCATCCAGCTCGAATTCGGCCTGCGCGACAGCATCCGCAGCGCCAACAACGTGGGCTGGACACTGGAAACGCCGGTCTACGCCGGCATGGGCGCCACCGATCCGAACGGCTGCCTGGTGCGCTACGTCGGCGCCGACGTGGTGATGAACACCGGCTCGTGCACCGCGGGCAATGCAGAGGGTTACTACCGCGCAGGGCCGCTGTCCGCGATCTCGATGCCGAACACCGCGGCGCCGCTGTCGAGCAACTGGAAGGAATACACCAACCTGCTCGGCTCCGGCATCAACTACTGGGCGGTCAACCCCAACGCGATGATCAACCCCATCGGCTACTGGAAGTCGCTCTACCCCGACACCATCATCGCGGACGATCCCAGCACCACCTGGGGCGTGGGCCTGCGCGAGCTGACCGGCTATCTGCAGGGAGATTTCAGCGGCAACATCGGCGACATGCCGTACAGCGGCAACGTCGGCGTGCGCATGATCCACACCGACCTCAACGTGACCCAGCACCTGGTCGGCGCGCCCGGCGCCTACGGCGACGTATCGGCCCCCAACGGCACGGCCATCACCGACCGCAGCTACCAGGACGTGCTGCCGTCGGCCAACTTCTCGCTGGATATCACCGACAGCCTGAAGTTCCGCCTGGCCTACTCCAAGAACATGATGCCGCTCGACCTCAGCCAGTGGGGCGGCGGCCTGCAGCTGAACTACTCGCTGATGGAAACGCCGCAGGGACCGATCTACCGCGTCTCCAACGGCCAGTCCACCGGCAACCCGAACCTCAACCCGTGGCGCTCCACCAACTACGGTGCATCGCTGGAGTACTACATCAATCCCACCAGCATGGTCAGCCTCGCGCTGTTCCGCATCAACATGGAGAGCTTCATCAACAACGGCAGCGTGACCAACTGCGGCTACCCGGACGAGGACGGCGTGGTGCGCGACCACTGCATCGTGATCAACGAACCGGTGCAAGGTTCCGGCAACAGCATCCATGGTGCGGAATTCGACTACCGCCAGGGCTTCACCTTCCTGCCGGGCATCCTGTCCAAGACGGGCATGGAGGTGAACGCCACCTACGCGCCCAGCAACACGGGCGAAAGGGATCTGTCCGGCGCCAAGATTCCGTTCCAGGACAACTCCACCAAGTCCGGGAACTTCATCCTGTGGTACCAGGACGACCGCTTCCAGGCACGCCTCGCCTACAACTACCGCTCGCGGCGCGCGGTGCAGGACCAGGTAGGCGGCATCACCGGCATGGAGATGTACGAGGCGCCGCAGAAGTACCTCGACGCGTCGGTGTCGTACAAGCTCAACAAGTACGCCGAAATCTTCCTGGACGGCACCAACCTCACCAACGAGTACCAGCACTACTACCTCGTGTGGCCCGACCAGCCCGCGCACTCGAACTTCTCCGAGCGCATGGTCATGCTCGGCATACGCGGTCAGTGGTGAGCGTGGCGGTGACCGTGGCAGTCCCCCTCGCTGCCGCGGTCTTGGCGATGGACTCATCCCCGCACCAACGGGGATGAGTCCTCGACAATCCGCTCGTCGTCCCGGCGCAGGCCGGAATGACGGCAAAAAAGCGACACACTTCATCGGCGCACGCACCGCAACCGACAACGACAAGGCAGCCATGCAGGATTCCAGCGCGCCCCCGCCCGCCCGCGACAGCGGCTTCCACCGCTCCATCGGCCTGTTCTCGGGCACCGCGATCAACATGACCCAGATGTGCGGCATCGGGCCGTTCATCACCATCCCCATCATGGTCGCCGCCATGGGCGGGCCGCAGGCGGTGATCGGCTGGATCGCCGGCGCCATCCTGGCGATGGCCGACGGCCTGGTCTGGGCCGAGCTCGGTGCGGCCATGCCGGGCTCCGGCGGCACCTATGTCTACCTGCGCGAAGCGTTCCAGTACCGCACCGGCAAGCTGATGCCCTTCCTGTTCATCTGGACGATGCTGCTGGCGATTCCCCTGCTGATGTCCACCGGCATCATCGGCATGGTGGAGTACCTGGAGTTCTTCTTCCCGGACCTCGGCTGGTGGCCGGTACACCTGATCGGCCTGGCGGCGACCGCCCTGGTCACCTGGATGCTGTACCGGCGGATCGAATCGGTGCGCGCGATCACCATCGCGCTGTGGATCATCATGCTGGTGTCCGTCGTCGGCGTGGCGGCGGCCGGCTTCTCGCACTTCCATGCAGGCTACGCCTTCGCCTATCCGGCCGGCTTGTTCGGCGGCCGCTTCTTCATGGGCCTGGGCGCGGGACTGGTCATCGGCATCTACGACTACCTCGGCTACAACACCACCGCCTACATCGGCGACGAGCTGCGCAATCCGGGCCGCACCATGCCCGGCTCCATCATCGTCTCGGTGATCGCGATGATGGTCGTCTACCTCGCGCTCAACATCAGCGTGCTCGGCGTGGCGCCGTGGCAGGAAATCGCTCAGTCCAAGTCCGTGGCTTCGCTGGTGGTGGAGCGCGGCTGGGGGCATGCGGCGGCGGCCGTCATGACCGTGCTGATCATCGTGACCGCGTTCGCCTCGGTATTCACCGGCCTGCTGGGCGGATCGCGCGTGCCGTTCCAGGCGGCGCACGAGAAAGTGTTCCTGTCCGTGTTCGGGCGCCTGCACGCCAGGCACGGCTTCCCGCACGTGGCGCTGCTCACGATGGGCGTGGTTACCGCCATCGGCACGTTTTTCGATCTCACCGAGGTCATCAACATGCTGCTGGCGGCCACCATCATCGTGCAGTCGGTGGCGCAGATCGCCGCGCTGGTGGTGCTGCGCAGGCGCCAGCCGAAGCTCGTGCGCCCGTACAAACAATGGCTTTATCCGGTGCCGTGCGTGGTCGCCCTGCTGGGATGGATCTACGTCTACGTGTCCGCGTCCACGTCGTCGCTGATCCTGTCCGGCGTGTGGATACTCGCGGGCATCGCGGTGTTCGTGATCTGGGCCAGGGCCAACCGGTCGTGGCCGTTCGCGCCGGTTGAAGTACGCGAAGCCTATCTCGACGAGAACTGATGCCATGCATACACCGATCAAGCACGCACTCGGCACGATGGCCGCCCTGGCCCTGGCGGCAGCGGGCATGCCTGCACACGCCCAGGTCACCTACGCCGCCACGCAGATGGCCGGCGGTGCCGGCAGCAGCGCAGCGATCGGCCACTGGCAGATCCAGGACAGCTCAAAAGCCCCGCAGGGCGGCGCGGAAATCTCCGCCCATGGCTTCATCACCAAGGACTGGTACCCGGTCAGCGGCCGCGCCACCGTCATGGCCGGACTGCTGGAAAACGGCACGTACAAGGACGTGTTCCACAGCGACAACCTGCGCGCGGTGCAGGTGCCGGACTCCAGCGGGAGCCTGTTCGTGACGCCTTGGTGGTATCGCAGCGAATTCGTGCTGCCGTCCGGCGCGAAAGGCCTGCACACCCTGCTGCGCAGCAACGGCATCATCGCCAGTGCCGACGTATGGCTGAACGGGCACCAGGTGGCCGACCGCACTGCTATCGCCGGCGCCTACCCCGTGCACGAAATCGACGTGACGCAGTGGGTTCAAGCTGGCGCCAACGTCCTCGCCCTGGACGTGCACCCGGCCGACCCGCGGATGGCGCTGACGACGAGCTGGGTGGACTGGAACCCCACGCCGCCCGACAACAACATGGGCCCGTGGCGCGGCGTGGACATCGTGCAGACCGGGCCGGTGGAACTGAGCTACCCGCAGGTGGTTTCGTCGCTGCCGCTGCCCGACCTCTCGCATGCCGACCTCACCGTGAAGGTGGAGGCGAAGAACCTCGACACAGTGGCGCACGATGCGACCATTGCCGGCACGGTGGCCGGCGTTTCGCTGCAACAAGTCGTCCACCTCGCGCCCGGGCAGACGCAGGTGGTTTCGTTCTCGCCCAAGACCACCCCCGGCCTTGCCCTGGATCATCCGAAAATCTGGTGGCCGATCGGCATGGGCGACCATCCGCTGTACCGGCTCGATCTGAGCGCCACGGTCGATGGCGCGGCATCCGACAAGGCCGCCGCGACCTTCGGCATACGCAGCGTCAGTTCCAGCCTCACGAAACAGGGCTATCGCCAGTTCTTCGTCAACGGCAAACCGGTGCTGATCCGCGGCGCGGGCTGGGCGCCGGACATGTTCCTGCGCGACGATCCCGCGCGCATGGCGGCCGAGTTCAGCTACGTGCGCAACCTGGGCCTCAACACCATCCGCAGCGAAGGCAAGCTGGAGAGCCAGCGCTTCTACGACCTCGCCGACCGCGACGGCATCCTGATCCTCGCCGGCTGGGAGTGCTGCGACAAATGGGAATCGGCGGCCAAGACCGGCGGAAAACCATGGGATGCCGCCGACGAAAAAGTGGCCACGGATTCCATGGCCAGTGAAGCGCGCCTGCTGCGCAACCATCCCTCGGTGATCGGCTTCCTGATCGGCAGCGACAACGCGCCACCGCCAGCCCTCGCGAAGATGTACGTAGCCACGCTGCGTGAGGCGGACTGGTCGCTGCCTGTCGTTTCGGCGGCTTCCGACCAGGCGACCGCCGAAACCGGACCTTCCGGCATGAAGATGGCCGGTCCGTACGACTGGATCCCTCCCGCGTACTGGTATGCCAACAAACTGGGCGGTGCGTTCGGCTTCGACTCCGAAGTCAGCGCGGGCGCCGACATCCCGCGGCTGGAGGACCTGCAGCGCATGCTGTCGCCGCAGGAACAGGAAGCGCTGTGGAAGTACCCGGACCTGCGCCAGTACCACGCCTCCGCCGCGTGGTCGCCGTTCGCGGTGCTGACGCCGTTCGACAACGCGCTGGCCCGTCGCTACGGCGCACCCACCAGCCTCGCCGACTATGCCGCCAAGGCCCAGCTCGACAACTACGACAACGTGCGCGCGCAGTTCGAGGCGTTCAGCGCGCACATGGACGCGCCGAAGCCGTCGACCGGCGTGATCTACTGGATGCTCAACAACGCCTGGCCGTCGCTGCACTGGCACCTGTACGACTACTACATGAATCCGGCGGGCGCGTACTTCGGCGCAAAGAAGGCCAACGAGCCGCTGCACATCCAATATGCGTACGACTCGAACGCCATCGTGCTGGTGAACCACACGCTGGACGATGCGCACGGCCTGCAGGCGGACATCCGCGTGCGCAACCTGGACGGCAGCGTGCGCTACGAGAAGCATCTGCAGGACATCGACGTTGCCGGCAACCGCACGCGGCAACTGACGGTGCTGCCGGCCGTCGCCGACCTGTCGCGCACCTATTTCGTCGAGCTGGACCTCGCTTCCTCCGACGGCAAGCCGGTCAGCCGCAACGTCTATTGGCTTTCCGCCCGGAAGGACGAACTCGATTGGACGCACTCGAACTGGTACCTCACGCCGCTCACGCAGTACGCGGACCTGACCGCCCTGCAATCTCTGCCGGCCGCGACGGGCGAGATCCATGCGTCGACGCAGCGCGACGGCGACGAGGACGTCACCACCGTGACCCTGTCGGTGCCCGCATCCTCCAAGGCCGTGGCCCTGTTCCAGCACGTGTCGATCAGGTACGGCGCACATGGCGACCTCGCGCTCCCCATCCTGTGGAACGACAACGACGTCACGCTGTGGCCGGGCGAGTCCATCGTCCTGACCGCACGCTATGCTGCGCAGGCAACCGCGGCCCCTGTCGTCGAAGTGAGCGGCTGGAACGTTCCAACCCGGAGCGTTACCGCCGCCATGCAGGAAACCAGGCATTGAATACGGACATCCTCCCATGTCGCGCGTGACCATCAACGATGTCGCCCACGCCTCGGGCACGTCGAAAAAAACCGTGTCGCGGGTGCTCAACAACGAACCCAACGTCCGCGACACCGTGCGCGACCGCGTGCTGGCCGCCATGGCGGAGCTCAACTACCGTCCGCTCACCTCGGCACGCAGCCTGGCCACCAACCGCTCCTTCATGATCGGCCTGCTGTACGACAACCTGTCGCCCAGCTACATCATGGAGGTGCAGGCCGGCGTACTGGAGGCGTGCGAGGCGCAGCACTACAGCATGATCGTGCAGCCGCTGGTCTCGACGGCGCCGGACCTCGTCGAGCGCGTCGAGGACATCCTGTCGCGGCACCGGCCCGACGGACTGATCCTCACGCCGCCGATCACCGACCATCCGCAGTTGCTGGAGCACCTGCGCCAGAACGGCCTGCCGTTCGCATCCATCGCGCCGCATCATCCGGAAGACTGCATCGGCGTGATACTGCGCGAGCGCGAGGCCGCCGCCGCGATGGTGGAGCACCTGGTGTCGCTGGGTCATCGCCGCATCGCCCACATCATCGGCGACCCCAAGCACGGCGCCGGCGTCTGGCGCCTGGCCGGTTTCCGCGACGGCATGAAGCGCGCCGGGCTGCAGGAAAACCCGGCGTACATGGTGCAGGGCCGGTTCTCGTTCGAGTCGGGTGTGGCTGCCGCACGTCAACTGCTGGCGCTGAAGCAGCGCCCCACCGCCATCTTCGCCGCCGACGACGACATGGCCACCGGCGCGATCTGGGCCGCCGCCGAAGCCGGCGTGCCGGTGCCTGGCGAAATCTCCATCTGCGGCTTCGACGACACCACCATCGCGACGCAGGTATGGCCGCCGCTGACCACCGTCCACCAGCCGGTGCGCGAGATGGGCAAGCTCGCCACCGAGGAACTCCTGCTGCGCGTGCAGGGCAAGGGAGAGGCCAGGATGGTCGAAGTCGGCTACGAAATGCGCCTACGTGCCTCGACCGCGCCCGCGCCCACGCCATGAAGCGGACGCTATCCTGCCATCGACACTGTCTCTCACGAGGGGAATGCCTACATGCCTGACGCCAGCCAGTCGCCGCGGAAATTCCATTTCATCTCCGGGCTGCCGCGCTCCGGCACCACACTGCTGGCCGCCATCCTCAACCAGAACCCCCGCTTTCGCGCCGGCATGACCAGCCCGCTGGCCGACATCATGGGGGCGGTGATGGCGGAAGCGAGCAGCAAGAACGATTTCTCGTTCGACGTTTCCGACGAGCAGCGCGTCGCGCTGCTGCGCGGCCTGGTCGAGAACTTCTATTCGGTGCAGCCGAATGCCGGGGTGGTGTTCGACACCAGTCGGCTGTGGTGCAGCCGCATGCAGTTGCTGGACACGCTGTTCCCCGGCGTGAAGGTGATCGCCTGCGTGCGCCAGCTGGCGTGGGTGCTGGACAGCATGGAACGGCTGGTGCGCAGGCAGCCGGTCAGCGTCAGCAAGGTGTTCCGCTTCGACACCAACACCACGGTATATTCGCGCATCGAGGCCCTGACCGATCCGCGCGGCATGGTGGGCTTCGCCTACCAGGCCACCAAGGACGCGTTCTACGGCCAGCACGCGCAGGACCATCTCTTGTTGCTGACCTACGAGAACCTGGTGCGCGACCCGGCCGCGGCGATGCGTGCGGTCTACCGCTTCCTCGACGAACCCTGGTTCGAGCACGACTTCGAGCGCATCGAATACCACGCGGACGAATTCGACGCCCGCGTCGGCATGCCCGGGCTGCATTCTGTGCGGCCGAAGGTGGAGGCCGTCGAACGACAGCCCGTCCTGCCGCGCGAGATCTTCGGCCGCTTCGCGAACGAGGCGTTCTGGATGGACCCGAAGAACAACGTCAACCAGGTGCCCATCGTGTAGGGAGCTGTTCGCGGTTTGGGTTCGCTTGCTCGCGTTTGTATGGGGGAACCTGCTTTGTCGCAAGTTACAAGGCGGTTTCGGTCGCCTGCCGGCGCCCGAGTTACTTCTCTTTACTGGCCTAAAGAGAAGTAACCAAGAGAAACGGCCTGGTTCAATCCGCCGGAACTACGAGCAGGCTGTGTCGAGGAGATTGGACCCACTCCCGCCGACACGTCCTGCACAGCGGCCACACCGCGCCGTATCTGAAAACTGAGGAGCGAACCTTGCCGCGCCTCGCATTGCTTTTTGCTCGTCATTCCTATGTGGGGGATGTGCGCAGGCCCCATAGACATACGATTGCTGCAAAACAAAGGCCGCTTGCGCGGCCTTTGTCGTATCCGGAACCGCACCGCCCGCAGGGCGGGCGGCGTGGTGGCGGCGCGCTTAGAGCGCGGCGTCCTTCAGCTTCTTCAGCGGACGCACCTTCACCTTCACGGTGGCCGGCTTGGCGGCGAACACCTGTTCCTGCTTGGTGAACGGGTTGATGCCGGTGCGCTTCGGCTTGGCCGGCACCTTCACCGCGTTGACCTTGAACAGGCCCGGCAGGGTGAACTGGCCGGCGCCCTTCTTGTGCAGCGAGCCGAGCACGACGTGCTCCAGCGAGGCGAGCACGGCCTTGACGTGCTTGGCTTCGACGCCGGCGTGCTGGGCGATGTGGGCGATCAGGCCGGACTTGCTCAGCGAATCGCTGATCGGCTTGACGGCGGCGGGAGCCTTCGGCGCCGGCTTGGCGGCCTTGGCGGGGGCTTTCTTGGCAGTGGTCTTGGTAGCCATGGGCATCCATCTATGGTGATTGAGGCACCGCCTCCAACGAGGCGGTGGCCATGCGGCATGCACAATCTACGCGAAATTTAGGTGTTTGGTGTAGTTGCGGCGCGACAAATTCAAAGTTCGCGTACCACGCGGAAACCGACGCGCCCGCTGCGCAGGCCGCCGTCGGTGCCCTGCCGCCACGCCGAACGCGCCTGGTCGGGCGAACTGCCCCACGATCCGCCGCGCAACACGCGCACGCTGCAGCCGGGATTGAGCCACGCGCCGCCGTCCACGGGAGCGTGGATGTAATTGTCGTGCCAGCAGTCGGCCGTCCATTCGGAAACGTTGCCGCCCATGTCGTAGAGGCCGAACGGATTGGGCGCGAAGCTCATCACCGGCGCCGGCCCCCAGTAGCCGTCACCGTAGTCTCGGAACGCGTTGTTCCAGCGCCGCCCGCTGGGCGAGCGGTCGCGCGAGCCGGTGAGGTTTTCCAGCTTGCCCTTGGGCGTGCCGTCGCCCCACCAATAGCGCGTGGTGGTGCCGCCGCGCAGCGCGTAGGCGAACTCGGCCTCGCTGGGCAGGCGGTAGGTCTTGCCGGTGCGCTGGCTGAGCCAGTCGGCATAGGCCTTGGCGTCGCTCCAGGAAATGTTGACCACCGGCAGGTTGTCGGCGGCCTTGCTCCCGGCATAGTCGTCCTGCCAGGTGGCGCTGCCGTCGTCGTGCATGGCGCCGCTGCGCTCGTCGTAGACGCTGGCGCCGCCGCGCTTCACCGAATCCGGCACGTAGCCGCTCTCGCGCACGAACTCGCGGAACTGGCCCACCGTGATCGCACTGCGCGACATCGCGAAGCCGCGCGCGATGTCGACCTTGTGCTGCGGCTGTTCGTCCGCGTTGCGGTCGCTCTCGTCGCCGGCGGCCCCCATCAGGAAGCTGCCGGTGGGGATCACCACCATCGCGGGGGATTGTCCCGTCACGTCCACGTAGCGGTCGCTGAACACCTGGCCCGGCTTGCGGCTGTCGTAGAGCTGCGCGCTGAGCAGCTGCTGGTCGAACGCGGCGAGGTCGTCCAGCTGCGGCCAGGTGGCGCGCGCCTGCGCGGCGAGCTGCTTCGCCATCACGAGGTTGCCCCCATCCAGGGCGGAACGTGCCTGGTCGAGGATGCCTCCGGCACGGGTCGCGCGCATGTCGTTCACGCGCTGACGCACGTCGTAGACCTGCTGCGAGCCGGGGCGGATCGCCTGCGCCTCGGCCAGCACCTTGTCCGCGCTGGCGAAATCGTCCTGCGCCACCGCGGCCAGCGCGCGATCCAGCACCGCATGCTGCACGTCGAGAACGCCCTGCTCCGCCACCGCGTTCTGCGGATCGATCTGCTGCACCTGCCGGTAGATGTCCAGCGCGCTGCGGCCGGCGGGCTGGTCCGCGTCGCCCTTCTGCAGCAGGCCCGCGGCCTTCGCCAGCAGCGGACGCACCTCGGTGAGGATCTTCAGCGCGGCCTGCAGGTGCGCCACGTCGTCGGCGCTGTCCGGCAGTTGCTGCAGCGCCGTCAGCTGGTCGTTCGCGTCCTCTGCGTTGCCCAGCGCGATGTCGCGCTGGATCTGCGCCACCAGCCGCGAACGCACGTCGATCAGGCCCTGCGCGGCGCGGCGGCTGTCGGGCTTGTCTTTGGCCGCCTGCAGGAACAGCGTCGCGGCGCTGCCCGGCTCGCCGGTCAGATCGCCGGCGGCGAGCGCCTTGTCGGCACGCTCCAGCAACGCGCGCAGCTGCGGCGGGTCGGGCGTCAGCTGCTTCGGCAATTTCGTGTGCTCGTGGGCCAGACGCGCCGCGATCACCGCCGTGGGCGCCAGCGTCAGCGGCGGCCCGGCGTTCAACTGATCGTCCTCCAGCACGTTTCCAGCCGCCGTATTGCCGGGCGCCACGGGCGCGGCCGGCACATTGCGGCGCGCTACCTCGACCGGCTCGGCATGGAACAGGCGCGGGAAGAAGTGATAACCCAGCCCGCAAACCAGCACGACGATGCCGACCATGCCACCTAGCGTGCGTTGGCGTTGCAGCGTGCTGTTGCTCGGCATGCTTGGGCGTTCCCGGATCGGCCTGTTATCGTCCTCCGCCCACCATATGCCACGACCGATGACGGGGCAATCCGCGCCCCTACTTTCCAAGGACTTCCGCATGCCCCCGTTCGACGCCACTGCCGACTGGATCGCCGACCGCGCCACGCTGCAAGCATGGCTGGATGCAGTGCCGGCGGGCGCCGTGGTCGGCATGGATACCGAATTCATGCGCCGCGACAGCTTCCATCCGCAGCTCGCCCTGCTGCAGCTGGGCTGCCGCGGCCGCCATGCACTGGTCGATCCGCTGGCCTTCGCGATCGACGATGCGCTGCGGCCCAGGCTGGGCGACGGCGATGCCGTCACCGTGATGCACAGCGCCGGCGAGGATCTGGAGACGCTGGCGCCGATGCTGCCCGACGGCCCGCGCGTGCTGTTCGATACCCAGATCGCCGCCGCCTTCGTCGGCATGGGCCTGGGGCTGAGCTACCGCGCGCTGGTCGCTGAACTCTGCGGCGACGAACTGGACAAGGGCGAGACGCGCTCGGACTGGATGCAGCGCCCGCTCACCGCCTCGCAGCGCAGCTACGCCACGCTGGACGTGGTGTATCTCGAATCCATCCACAGCCAGCTCGGCGAACGCCTGCAGCAGCGCGACCGCAGCGCCTGGTTTGCCGAAGACTGCGAACGCCTGAAGCGCCGCGCCAGCCAGCACGAAGGCGATCCCCAGCCGCAACGCACCCTGCGCGGCGCCGCCGAGTGGCCGACGGAACGGCAGGCCCTGTTGCGCCGCATCCTGCTGTGGCGCGACCGCAGCGCGCGCACGCTGGATCGCCCGCGCCCCTGGCTGCTCGACGATGCGCTCGCCATGAGCCTGGCCCAGCAGCCGCCGGCCAGCCTCGCCGAACTCGAACAGCGCGGCCGCGGCCAGCGCGCCCTGCGCGGCGCCCAGCGCAGCGAACTGTTCGCCCTGCTCCGCGCACCGGTCGACCACGACGAAATCGCCGCTACGCGCCCGATCCCGGCCCATCCGCAGGGCGAAGCGAAGAAGGCGCTGGGCGAAATGAAGGTGCTCGTCGACGAACGCGCCGCCGAACTCGATCTGCCCCCCGGCCTGCTCTGCCCGCGCAAGGTGCTGGAGGAATACGTGGTCACCGCCGAATGGCCCGACTTCCTCGATGGCTGGCGCGGCGAGGTGCTGCACGAACGCCTGCCCGGCCTGCTGCCCGGCTGAACGCCCCGGTCGGCTTGCCCGCCCCAGCCCGTATGGCTATCATGCGCCTTCCCTTTCGGGGCCATAGCTCAGCTGGGAGAGCGCGTCGTTCGCAATGACGAGGTCGGGAGTTCGATCCTCCCTGGCTCCACCAAAATAAAAAATGCCGCCTCAGCGCGGCATTTTTTATGGGGAGTCATCGCTCCCTGGCCGGTGCCGCGGCAAAAAGGCGCGCGACGTCCTCCGCATCCAGCGCACGCCACGCACCCGGTTGCAGTTCGCCGAGCGTGAGCGCGCCGACGGCCACGCGCTCCAGCGTTTCGACATGGTTGCCGGTGGCGGCGAACATGCGGCGCACCTGGTGGTAGCGGCCTTCGGTGACGGTGAGGCGCGCGTGGCGCGGACCGAGCACTTCAAGTGCAGCGGGAGCCAGCGGCGTGGTCTCGGATTCCAGCAGCAGCGTGCCGCTGGCGAACAACGCCGTTTCGTCGCCGCGCAGATCCTGCGCCAGCGTGGCTTCGTAGACCTTGGTCACCTCCGCCTTGGGCGAGATGATCCGGTGCAGCAGCGCGCCGTCATCGGTGAACAGCAGCAGACCCGACGTGTCGCGATCGAGCCGCCCCACGGTGGATAGCGCGGGCTCGCGGATGCGGTAACGCGGCGGCAGCAGGTCGTAGACCACGCGGCCGGGATCCTTGCGCGAGCAGGTAACGCCCAGCGGCTTGTGCATCATCAGCACCAGGCCGGGCGGCGGATCGAGCGGCTCGCCGTCGACGTGGATCTGCGCGGGATCCACCTTGTCGTCGGCGTACAGCACCTCGCCAGCGGCGTCGGTGATGCGACCCTCGCGGAACATCCACGCCACGTCCTTGCGGCTACCGTAGCCGAGGTTGGCGATCAGCTTGACCAGTTTCATGCGCGCACTCCGCAAGCCTCGATCACCTTGAAGCCATCCTGCAGCGCGAGCATGCGCACCTCGGCGAAGCGCGCGGCGAGCAGGGCTTCGTAAGGCAGGTGGCGGTTGGCCACGATCAGCAGGCGTCCCGACGCCACCAGCGCGTCGGCGGCGCTGGTGATGAAGGCGCAGCCGAGTTCCGGCAGGTCCGCACGCCCCAGATGGAACGGCGGGTTGCTGACGATGGCGTCGTAGCGCTGCGACAAGCCGCGCGTGACATCGTGCCCATGCACGCCCACCGGCAGTTCGCGGCCAGCCATGCGCAACGCATTCGCCACGTTGCGGCGCGCTGGTTCAAGCGCGCGCGACTCGGCTTCGTACAGGTCCAGCGCGGCGATGCGCGGGCAGCGCGCGATCAGCTGCGTGGCGAGGTAGCCGTAGCCCGCGCCGAGATCAGCCACGCGGCCGTGCAGGTCGCCGGGGAAATGCTCGGCCAGCAAAGCGGACGCACGATCCACGCGATCCCACGCGAACAGGCCGGGGCGGCTCCACCAGCCGTCGGCGGTTTCGCGCGGCGCGTCCAGCGCACGCCATTCGTCCTGCAGGGCACGGTCGATGGCCTGCAGTTCCGGCACGCTCCAGAACACGCGGCAATGATGCTTGGACAAGTTGCCCACCGCACCCGCGAGCCGCGCCAGATCCGCCTCGCCGGACTTCGCGCCTTCGGCCTTGGCCATGCTGGCCACCAGCGTGCCGCCGGGCGCGAGATGATCGAGCGCACGGGCGAACAGCGCGCGCGCCTCGTCGCGCTGGCGCGGCGGCAGCAGCAGCACGAGCGGGAACGTTTCACCCTCGTCCGGTTCGCCTACGCGTAGGCCGCAGCGTGCCAGCTCGTCGGCGAACGGCAGGAAGCTTTGCTCGCACAGCCAGCCGGGCTGCGCCAGCTCGCGCAGGTGCACGCCGGCGCGGGCGCGCAGGAACAGCGCGCGGCCGTCGGCCGGCAGCGGCAGCACGCCGGTGTCGAAGGGTACGCACAACGCGGCCAGCGCCGCCTCGGGCGCGGCCGCGGAAAAACCGCCAGCACTCACAGCAGGTCCGGGTCGTGGGAATCGCTGCGTATTGTAGGCGGTGACTGCGGTGCTAGGCGCTGTGTTGGCTCACCGCATCCATCACGCGCGCCGAGTACACCAGGGCGGCGCCGGCGTTCATCGCCACGGCCACGCCCAGAGCCTCGGCGATCTCCTCGCGCGACGCCCCATGCTTCAGCGCCTCGCCCGTGTGCACGGTGATGCAGCCGTCGCAGCGGGTGGTGACGGCCACCGCCAGCGAGATCAGCTCGCGGGTCTTGGCGTCCAGGTGGCCGGTCTCGGCGCCCGCCTTGGACAGGGTCTGGTAGCCGGCCAGCGTGCCGGGGCTGAGCTTGCCGATCTCGCCGATGCGCGCGAGCAGTTCTTTGCGGTATGCGAGCCAATCGAGCATGACGTGCCTCCTGTTCCGGACGATGAAACGGGCGGCAGTGTTGCAGAGAAAGCGTTAATGGCCCGTGCTGTCGGCCGCCGCCTGTGCCGCCGGCAGTTCCTCGACCATTTGCGCCGCCAGCGGCTGGTAGCCGCCCTCGAAATGGTGGTCGCCGTTCTTGGCGTGCACCGTCACCCAAGCGGGCAAGCCGGAGTCAGTGCACAGGGCGTCGTCGGCCTCGTCCTTGCCGTAGTAGCAGACTACCGGGAACTGGTTCTTCAGCGCGACCAGCGGCGGCATCGCATCGTAGTGATCCACCTTGTTGAATTTCTCCAGCACGGTCTTCACGAAGGCCTTGAAGCGCCCTTGCGTGATCATGTAGCCCTCGAACTGGATCTCGAAGCTGGTGTCGCGGCTGGGCGAGAGCAGCACCAGTTGGGCGATGCGCGCGCGATTGGCCGGGCTGAGTTTGTTGATGATGGTGGGCAGCACGTCGGCGCCGAAGGAGAAGCCGACCAGCCACACGCGCGGCTTGTGCCACTGGTCGACGTACTTGTTCATCAGCGCATCGAGCTGCGCCGCGGACTCGTCGGGCGTGCGGTTGCGCCAGAAATACTTGAAGCCGTTGATGCCCAGCACCGGAATGCCGTCCGCGACGAAGGCGTTGCCGAGCTGCTTGTCCAGATCGGCCCAGCCGCCGTCGCCCGAATACAGGATGGTGAGCACGTCGCCTTTGCCCGCCGGCGCCTGCACGCCAGCCGCCGGCGTGAGCACGATGGTGGAATCCTCGAGGCTGGGCTTGGAGAACGGTGTCCAGACCAGCAGGGCCAGGCCCAGTACGCATGCACCCACACCCGACCACATGATCCACTTGCCTCTCTTCGACTTGCTCATCGACGCACAACCCCGGTGATGCCGCCGGAAATGAGGCTGGCCACGTTGGTAAGGATCAGCGGCAGCGCGATGCCGCCGGGCACGGCCATGTAGCGCGGCTCCCACTCGGGGTCGAACTTGTCCTTGTAGCGCTGCAGGCCCTGGAAATTGTAGAAGCGTTCGCCGCGGCCGAACACCAGCGCGCCGAAACGGTTCCACAACGGAGCCTGCCGCCGGCTGGTGAGGCCGGCCAGCGGCGCCATGCCGAGGTTGAACCAGCGGTAGCCGTGCAGCCTGGCCCACTGCATCAGCTCGATGAACAGGAAGTCCATGATCCCGGACGGGCCTTCGGGCGCGAAGCGCATCAGGTCCAGCGACGCCTCTTCGCGCGTGTCGGTGAGGAACAGGTTGGCGAAGGCCAGCAGTTTCTCGCCCTGCCACACCAGCGCCATCGGCGTGCGCACCAGGTAGCGCGGGTCGAACGAACCCAGCGAGAAGCGCTTTTCGCGCGCGTTCTTGTCGGCCAGCCATGCATCGGAAATCTGCTTCAGCCGCGGCAGCAGCGGCGCCACCGCGTCCGCCGGCACGATCTCCAGCCGCAGGCCGTCGCGAACCAGCCTGTTGACGGTGCCGCGCAGGGTCTTCTTCGATTTGCCGTCGAGGTTGAAATCCTCCAGGCGCACGCGCGCTTCCTCGCCGATCTTCAGCAGGTTCATGCCCACTTCGAGGTACATGTCCAGGTCCGCCGGGCTCACCTGGTAGAACACCGGCCAGCCACCCGCGCGTTCGCATTGCTCCATGAAGCTCCACACCAGCTCGCGCCGCGCGTCTTCCTCCTCGCCCACCGGGTCGCCCATGGTCACCCAGCTGCGGCCCTCGGTGTCGTACATCAGGAAGGCTTTGCCGTCGGCGTCGAACAGCAGGTGCTTGTCGCCCATCAGCGCCAGGTGCGCCTGCGCAGAATGAAAGTTGCGGATCAGCGGCAGCGCGCGCTCCAGCTCCGTCTCGCTGGGCGGATCGCGGCGCAGGCGCTGCGGCTTGATCAGCGTCGCCAGCGCGAACAGCAGGCCCGCCGCCGCCGCACCCACCAGCGCGCGTAGCGCGCGCGAGGCGCCCTGGTGGAAGCTGAATTCCCACCACAGGCTGCTGCTGTACTCCACGTGTTTGTAGCTGAACATCACCAGCCAGGTGGCGCAGCCGAACACCGCGAGGATCGCCAGGATCCAGCCTACCGAGAAGTTGGTGTTGAACAGCGAGGCGCGCCGGTAGAACAGCCGGTGCGCTGGTGCCAGCGCCATCGCCAGCAGGGCCAGCAGCGAGGCCTCCTCGTAGTCGATGCCCTTGAGCAGCGAGAACACCGCACCCACCACCAGCAGCACCAGGGTCGCCCAGTACGCCACGTCCAACCGCCGCTGCAGGCCGCGCGCGAGGATCAGCAGCAGCATGCCGATCACGCTGGCCATGAAGTGCGACACCTCCAGCACCGACAGCGGCAGCACGTCGCGCAGGATCTCCATGCGGCTCGGCAACGCGCGCGTGGCGCCGGAGAACAGCAGCACTGCGCCGGACACCAGGGTCAGTCCCGCGAAGAACGACGGCAGCAGGCCGCTGAACCACGGCGACCACAGCGATTGCTTGCGGAAACCGCGCGCCTCGCGCTGCAGCACCAGCATGGTCGCCGCGCACAGCGGCATCAGGTAGTAGACGACGCGGAACATCGCCAGCGCGCCGATGATAGGCGCCGTTAGGTGCTTGTCGTTGGTGGCGTGGAAGCAGGCCAGCAGCATCGTCTCGAACACGCCGAGGCCGCCCGGCACGTGGCTGATCAGGCCCGCGATCTGCGCGATCACGAAGATCGCCAGGAAGTGCCCGAAGCTGGCGTGCAGGCTGTCCGGCATCAGCACGTACATCGCCGCCGCCGCCAGCCACCAGTCCAGGGCGCCCACCAGCACCTGGCGCAACGCCATCAGCGGCCGCGGCAGCAGCACACGCCAGCGCCACAGCTTGATCGGCTTGCGGATGAAACCGCCGAGTATCCACGCCAGCGGTATCGCCGCGAGCGCGATGGCCAGCGGAATCCGCCAGTAGCTCATGTGGATCTGCCACTCGCCGATCTGCACCAGCGCGGGCAACGGCTCCACCAGCAGGGTCACCCCGGTCAGCGCCAGCAGGCCCAGCCAGAAGCTCAGCGTGCAATACAGCACCAGCTTGGCGATCTCGGCCGTGGAGAGGCCGTTCTGCACGTAGAAGCGGTAGCGGATCGAACCCGACACCAGGAACGACATGCCCACCGCATTGCTGAAGGCATAGCTGATGAAGGAGATCAGGGTAACCCGCCGCCAGGGCAGCGACTTGTGGATGGACTCGAGGCCGAAACGGTCGTAGAGCGACATCACGCCGAAGCCCAGCGTGGTCAGCACGATCGCCAGCAGCAGCCGCATGCGCGACACACTGGCCACGTACTCGCGGATCTCCTGGTAGGTGACGTGGCGCGCGAACTGGCGCAGGCCCCACAGCGCGAGCACCAACAGGGCCACCGACAGCAACGGCCCGGCGACACGGCGCAGCACCGCCACCCGCGGGCTGGTCGGGCTCAGGACATCATCCGTGCGTGGTATCTGCTCGACTTTTTCCTGCTGCTCCACGCGACGCTCGTTTTCCCTTGGGACAACCGATTTTAAGGCACGCCGTGTTGCAGGCGGTGAACAACGTTGCCGCAGTCAGCGCGCGGACGTGCCCTGCCCCATGCGCGCGATCCAGCGGTACATCACCACCACCAGGGCCACGAACACGATGCCACCGATCCACTGCGCCGCCCCGCCGAAGCTCTCGCCCACCAGCGCCAGCGGCGCCGCCTTGCCGGAGAAGCCGACGATGAACGCGATGACCACACCCATCACGCTCTCGCCCACGATGAGGCCCGAAGCGAGCAGGACGCCTAGCTGCTTGGTGGCCTCCGGCTTCTTCGAACGACGATCCGCGCGGCGATCGAAGAGCCAGCCCACCACCGAGCCCACCACCACCATCAAGGTGCTGACGGTCGGCAGGTAGATGCCTAACCCTACCGCCAACGGCGGCACGCGCATGTGTTTGGTCGTGCGCGCGAGGATTTCGTCGATCACGATGATGCCGACGCCGATCCAGATGCCCGTGATGATCAGGCTCCAGTCGATGTTGTTGGTGATCACGCCCTGCGCCAGCGCGGAAATCAGGCCCGCCTGCGGTGCCGGCAGCGCATGCGCACCGACGCCGGCCACACCCACGAAGCCATAGGCCTTGTTGAGCAGGTTCAGCACCGGCGGAATCACCGCGGCGCCGGCGATCACGCCAATGACCAGCGCCACCTGCTGGCGCCACGGCGTGGCATCGACCAGCTGGCCGGTCTTGAGATCCTGCAGGTTGTTGTTGGCGATGGCCGCCACCGTGAACACCACCGAGGTGATGAACAGCGCGAACGCCACCAGCGCCTTACCTTCTTCCGGACTGACATGCGGTTTCACGAACGCTACCAGCAGCAGCGCGGCGGCGATCACCACGAGAATGCCCACGCCCGACAGCGGGCTGTTGGACGAACCGATCATGCCAGCCATGTAGCCGCACACGGTGGACACGAAGAAGCCCATCAGCACCACGAAGGCCACGCCGCCGATGGCGAGCACGGCGACCTGGTCGCCCAGACCGCTGATCGAGCC
This sequence comes from Rhodanobacter sp. DHG33, assembly GCF_014843005.1. Lineage (GTDB taxonomy): Bacteria > Pseudomonadota > Gammaproteobacteria > Xanthomonadales > Rhodanobacteraceae > Rhodanobacter_A. The sequence continues at coordinate 37,416 of NZ_JACYXM010000004.1, forward strand.
GAAGTAGCCGAGCAGCCAGGCGATCGGCACGAAACACGCCAGCGTGATCAGGCCCACGATGCCGATCGGGATGTCGCGCTCGGTGCGCGGCAGCGAATCGGCCTTGCCGGACTTGCGCACGCGCGAAGCCGCCATCGCCGACGTCAGGCCGCTGATCACCGGCTTCACCAGCTTGGCCAGCGTCCAGATGGCCGACACGCCGATGGCGCCGGCACCGACGAAACGCACCTTGTGGCTCCAGGTGCCGTTGGCGAGATCCGCCACGGACTGGCCCATGTCGCCCAGCACCGAGTAATGCGGCACGCCCCAGCCCCAGCCGATGACGGCGCCGATGAGCATCGCGATACCCACCGACAGGCCCACCAGATGGCCAATGGCGAACAGCGCGAAGGAAAGATTGAAATCGAAGCCGCTGACCGCACCCTTGTCGTTCACGCGGAAATTGCGCACGAAATCCGACGCGAACACCTGCGTGGCGACCACCACGGCGAACACCGCCGAGACGATGGAGCCCCACAGCACGGCGAGCAGGCCGGCGCGGCTCTCTTCCTCGCTGCCGGCATCCGCATCGTCGCCGGTACCCACCTTGAGCACTTCGGCGCAGGCGAGGCCTTCCGGATACGGCAGATCGGTATCGGTCACCAGCGCGCGACGCAGCGGGATGGAATACATCACGCCCAGGATGCCGCCCAGCGCGCAGATGGCGAACGAAGTCCAGAACGGGAAGTTGGCCCACCAGCCGATCATGATCATGCCCGGCAGCACGAAGATGATCGAGGACAGCGTGCCGGCGGCCGATGCCACCGTCTGCACGATGTTGTTCTCCTGGATCGTGGAGTTCTTCATCGCCCGCAGGATCGCCATCGAGATCACCGCCGCCGGGATCGAGGTGGCGAAGGTCAGGCCGGCCTTGAGCCCGAAGAACACGTTGGCCGCGGTGAACACCACCGTGATGACGATGCCGATGACCAAGCCACGCAGGGTCAGCTCGGAGCGCGGCGACGCGCTGGATGCGGATGGGTTCACGCTGGTACTCCCCGGATGGACGCTGGCGCGCAAGATAGCGTGGATTGGCCCTCCCTGCCCATCTTGGAAGCCTGTTTGCGACCCCTGCGGGCCGGTCGCGACGGCGCCGGCACGGCCCGACTGCTGACAACAGGCTGTCAGCAGCCCCCCGCCAGACTGCGCTCCATCCACACGAGGAGCCCTGCGATGACCACGCCCCAGATCACCCTGTACGGTTGCGCCCCCGCCTTCGGCCTGCCCGACCCCAGCCCCTTCGTCACCAAGACCGAGGTGCAGCTGCAGATGGCCGGCCTGCCCTACCGCAAGGTGTTCGCTATTCCGCCCGAAGCGCCCAAGGGCAAGCTGCCCTATATCGACGACGCGGGCGACGCCGTGTGCGACTCCAGCTTCATCCGCGCCCACCTGGAGCACAAATACGCCCTGGACCTGGATGCCGGCCTCGATGCGCGCCAGCGCGCCGAGGCGTGGGCCGTCGAGCGCCTGCTGGAAGACCACCTGTACTGGGCGATGGTGTGGTTCCGCTGGATCGACGCGGACAATTTCGCCAAGGGCCCGGCGCATTTCGTCGACCGCGCGCCGGAGGCGATGCGCCAGCGGCTGCGCGAGGACATGCAGGCGGCCAAGCAGAACGAACTGCACGCGCACGGGCTGGGCCGGCACTCGCGCGAACAGATCGCCGAACTGGGCACGCGCTCCATCGACGCCCTGGCCGCACTGCTGGGCGAGCAGGATTACCTGTTCGGCGACCGGCCGCATGGCGTGGACGCCATCGGCTTCAGCGTGCTCGCCGCCATCCTCACGCCGTTCTTCGACACGCCGCTGCGCGCGGCCGCCGAACGCCATCCGAACCTGGTCGCCTACGTAGCGCGCATGATGCGCTTCTACTATCCGGCGCACGCATGGCAGCAGCCGCTGGCGGCCTGAAGCACGGGCGATCTGCGATGATGGGTCTTCATCATCGCGGACACCCACCCATGCGCCATCGCTTCGCCCTGCTTGCCACCGCCGTTCTGGTCCTCGCCGCCTGCAACCGCATTCCGCCGCCGCCTGCGCCGGCCGGCCATGGCCAGGTGGACAAGCTCGCCACGATCGATACCAAGGTAGGCACCGGTCCCGAGGCAAAGGCGGGCATGACGGTGCAGGTGCTCTACACCGGCTGGCTGTACGACGACCGCGCCAAGGACAAGCACGGCACCAAGTTCGACAGCACCGACGACCACGGCGGCCAGTCGTTCTCCTTCCCGCTGGGGCAGGGGCAGGTCATCAAGGGATGGGATCAGGGTGTGGCCGGCATGCATGTGGGGGGCGAGCGCACTCTGCTGATTCCTGCGGAGCTTGGCTATGGTGCTCGCGGTGCCGGTGATGTGATTCCGCCTAATGCTTCGCTGGTGTTTGATGTGAAGCTGGTGGGCGTGGGGCAGTGACACGAGGCGCGCCCATGGCGCGCCTTCGCTTTAGTGAAAGCCTCTTTGTTCCATCTGCGAAGAGTGGTCGGAGAGCGGAAGTTTTGCTTTCGGTCTTTCGCAAGCGACAGAGCGGTTTCGGTCGCCTGCCGGCGCCCGAGTTACTTCTCTTTGCTGGCCCAAAGAGAAGTAACCCAGAGAAATGGCCTTATGTAATCCGCCGGAACTACAAGCGGGTGGTGTCGAGGAGATTGGAACTACGCTCGGCGACACGTCCTGCACAGCGGCCACACCGCGCCGTATCTGGGAACTGAGGGCGGGATCCTGGGGCACTTTAGCTGTGCCTTATTTTTTGCTCGTCATTCCGGCGCAGGCCGGAATCCAGTGGCCGTGATGCTCGAACAGGCCTGGTTGCTACTGGATCCCGGCCTGCGCCGGGATGACGAGCAGAGACGTTGGTACCCTGCCCCGCTTTAGCTTGTCTCTGCTTTAGCTTGACTCAGCTTTGGTTTGATTCTGCTCTGGCCGTGGCTTCTGCGCGCTGGGAGCGCGCTGCTCTTCCGGGGCCCCTATGCGGCGGTGAGGCGGGGACGATCAGGCCGCGCAGCGGGCATCGCCATGGAGGGCGATGCCTTTTCGACCGGACAGGAGTCCGGCCGAAAAGCCCGGCCCCGCCTCACGCACTCGCAGGGCAGGATGCCCGGAGAGCGCCGCATCGGGGTGCTCTTTCTCTTTGGCTACTTTCTCTTTGAGCACGCAAAGAGAAAGTAGCTCGGCCGCCGGCAGGCGGACGAAACCGCCCTGTCCCTTGCGAAAAAACTCAACCCAAGGCCTTCAGAGCCGCGTCGTAGTTCGGCTCATGGGTGATCTCATCCACGAGTTCGGCATGGATCACCTTGTCGTGCTCATCCAATACCACCACCGCGCGTGCAGCCACGCCGGCCAGCGGGCCCTCGGCGATCGCCACGCCGTAGTCGGCCAGGAATTCGCGGCCGCGCATCAGCGACAGCATCTGCACGTTCTTGATGCCCTCGGCACCGCAGAAGCGGCCCTGCGCGAACGGCAGATCGGCCGAGATGCACAGCACCACCGCATTGTTCAGCCCCGCAGCCAGCTCGTTGAAGCGGCGCACCGAAGTGGCACACACGCCGGTGTCCACGCTGGGGAAGATGTTCAGCACCTTGCGCTTGCCGGCATGATTGGCCAGCGTGACGTCGGACAGGTCGCCGCCGACCAGGCGGAACGCCGACGCCTGATGGCCGGGTGCGGGAAAGCCGCCGTCGACACGCACCGGCTGACCCTTGAAATTCACTGTGGACATGACACACCTCGCGCTGTGGGAAAGTGGGCCTGCAAGTAGAACACGGCCGCCCGCTATTTCTCCACGAAAGCCCGTTCGATCACGTAGTCGCCCGGCTCGCGGGTGCGCGGCGAAGCATGGAAGCCGCGGCCGTCGAGCAAGGCGCAGAGATCGTCCAGCATCGCCGGGCTGCCGCACAGCATCACGCGGTCCGTCTCCGGATTGAGCGGCGGCAGGCCGGTGACCTCGCTCATCGCGCCGTCGGCAATGGCGTCGGTGATGCGGCCGCGGTTGCGGAACGGTTCGCGCGTCACCGTGGGGTAGTAGATCAGCTTCTCGCGCACCAGCTCGCCCAGGTATTCGTGCTGCGGCAGCTCGTGTTCGAGGTACTGCGCGTAGGCGAGGTCGTTGATGTGGCGCACGCCATGGGCCAGCACGATCCTGTCGTAGCGCTCGTAGGTGTCCGGGTCGCGGATGATGCTCATGAACGGCGCCAGCCCCGTGCCGGTGCCGAGCAGATAGAGGTGCCTGCCGGGCTTGAGGTCGGTGAGCACCAGGGTGCCGGTGGGCTTGCGCGTGACGATGAGCGGATCGCCCGGCTTGAGGTGCTGCAGCCGCGAGGTGAGCGGGCCGTTGGGCACCTTGATCGAGAAGAACTCCAGGTGTTCCTCCCAGCTCGCGCTGGCGATGGAATAGGCGCGCATCAGCGGGCGCCCCTCGGTTTCCAGCCCGATCATCACGAACTGCCCGCTATCGAAGCGGAAGGCCGGGTCGCGTGTGGTGCGGAAGGAAAACAGCGTGTCGTTCCAGTGCTGCACGTCGATCACGTGCTCGGTCGCGAAAGCCACCATGGGTATCGTCGTCTCGGGTTTGCGTGTCGGGGAAAGCGCGCCGCATCATCGCGGCAGCGGGACTCGCGTGGGACGGCGGGGGCCGGTGGACCTGGCGAGTGGCCACGCGCAGGGGCGAGGCCGTGCTGCCATTTTACGCGATCCGTGCCATCGCTGCCCGAAAGTTTCTGCGGCAGAATGCATGCAGTCCAACCGGGGAAACGACCATGGAGCAGAACTACGCGCACCCCGTGCGCGAACACCACGTCCACCAGCGCCATTTCGACCGGCTGGTGATGCTGTCCGACGGCGTGTTCGCCATCGCGATGACCCTGTCGGCGGTGGAACTGCGCCCGGAGGCGAAGCCGGGCCAGACCCTGGTGCAGATCTGGGGCCTGCCGCTGCTGGCCTATTTCCTCACCTTCTTCATCATCGGCATCGCGTGGCTGCAACACCGCCGCGCGCTGGCGCAACTGCGCCGCACCGACAACACCCTGACCCTGATCACCCTGGTGCTGCTGAGCATGATCGCGCTGATGCCGGTGGTGATCCGCACCATGATCACCAACGACGGCGGCGTGGACTCGACCAGCGGCTTCGTGATCTATGCGTTCTCGCTGCTGCTGATCAACCTCTGCCTAACGGTGGGCTGGGGCTATGCGGCCTTCATCGGCCAGTTGGTGCCGGACATGCCGAGGTCGAAAGCCTGGAGCTGGCTGATGCACGACCTGTTCCCTGCCCTGGTATGGGCGGCCATCGCCTGCTGGTTCCTGCATCTGGTGTGGATGGTGGCGTTGATGGTGGCGCTGGCACTGGCCGCCCGCATCGCCTCGGCGCGCCTGGAACGCAAGGACGAGACGCCTGCATCGGATTGATCTCCAAGGCACCGCTCCGACCGGTACACGATCCCAGGGCGACATCCACGGTTCGAGCCCAATGCCCACCCCATTGAAGGAAATCGACGAATGATCCGTGGCTTTGTCGTTGCAGCCCTGTTGGCCTTGTCCTGCTGCGTTCCGGGCATCCATGCGGAAGAGGCGCTTGCCCCGGTGGAGGCGCGGGTGCCGTTCGCCCCCGGCGCGTTCACCGGCACGGATGGTCTGGTCCATCTGGCTTACGAGTTGCACATCACCAACTTCTACGGCGACACCGGTCCGTTGAAACCCGAGGGCTTGCAGGTCTTTGGCGACGATTCGAAAACACCGCTGCTGGTCCTGGACAAGGACGCGCTGTCCCGGATGGTTCGGCCCATCCCTTCGGACCATGCGCCGGTATCGATTCCGCCGGGGAAACGCGCGGTCATCTTCGTGTGGATCACGCTGCCTTCGGTAGCCGCCGTACCGCATACCCTTCGCCATCGCATCGAATTCGAAACCGACAAGCAGACCGTGGTAACGCTCGACGGGGCAAGGACGCGGATCGACGGCCAGACACCGGTCAAACTGGGACCGCCATTGCGCGGGGGACGCTGGCTTGCGCACGAAGGTCCCGGCGCCGCCCAATCGCATCACTGGGGTAGCCTGGTGGCCGTCAACGGCGACCTCACGATTCCCCAGCGCTACGCTCTCGATCTCGTGGGTATCGATGCATCGGGGCATGCGATGCGCCCAGGCGTGAAGGACATCCAGAAATCGGTCCATCCGGACTGGGTCGGTTACGGCGCGGAGGTGCTCGCCGTCGCCGATGGCATCGTGCGCGATGCCCGCGATGGCGAGGAAGAGCACCCGCCGCTCAGCCCTCAGCCCGAGCCCGCATCCCTCACGGCACATGGTTTGTTCGGCAACTACGTCGTGCTGGAAATCGCGCCGGGGGTCTTCGCCAGCTACGCTCACCTGCAGAAGGGCAGCGTCAAGGTGAAACCGGGCGAATCCGTGCATCGCGGCCAGGTGCTGGCGCAGCTTGGCCAGTCCGGAAACTCGGCGGCGCCGCACCTGCACTTCCAGGTATCCGACAAGGCGACCTTCGAAGGTTCGGAAGGCATGCCCTACGTATTCGAACGCTTCGATTATCTCGGGCCCGAGTCCGAAGCCCAGTTGTTCGGACAGGGGACGCCATGGAAAGCGGTAACGGTTGCGCAACGCCGCCTGCAGATGCCGCTGAACGACGTGGTGATCCAATTTCCGGACCGATAATCCAGACTAAACCGCGGCGGCGACCGCCAGGGCGGATGATTCATCGAGCCGGCCTGCATGGCTTCGCCGCCCCAGGCATGCAGGTAAAATATCCGGCATGCGTGTGATCAATCGAAACGACTTCCAGCTATCCGTGGCGCCGATGATGGACTGGACGGATAGGCACTGCCGCTTCTTCCACCGCCTACTCTCCCCCCACGCGCGGCTGTACACCGAAATGGTCACCAGCGCGGCATTGGTGCGCGGCAAACAGCTGCGCCTGCTCGAACACAGCCATGAGGAGCACCCGGTGGCGCTGCAGTTGGGTGGCAGCGAACCGGCCGAGCTGGCCGAGGCGGCGCGGCTGGGCGCCGCCGCCGGCTACGACGAGATCAATCTCAACGTGGGCTGCCCGTCCGACCGCGTGCAGTCCGGCCGCTTCGGCGCCTGCCTGATGTACGAGCCCGCGCTGGTGGCCGATTGCGTGAAGGCGATGCGCGACGCAGTGAGCGTGCCGGTGACGGTGAAATGCCGTATCGGGGTGGACGACCAAGACGACTACGCCGACCTGCAGCATTTCACCGAGACCATGCTGGAAGCCGGCGTCGAAGTGCTGGTGGTGCATGCCCGCAAGGCCTGGCTCAAGGGCCTGTCGCCCAAGGAGAACCGCGAGATCCCGCCGCTGGACTACCCTCGCGTGCACCGGCTCAAGCGCGAGTTCCCCCAACTGGTGATCGCCATCAACGGCGGCATCACCACGGTGGAGCAGGTGCAGGCCCAACTCGCCGAACTGGACGGCGTGATGCTGGGCCGCGCCGCCTACCACGACCCGTACATCCTGGCCCGGCTCGAACACGCCCTCTACGGCACACCCCTGCCCGACCGCGAGGACGTGCTGCTGCGCCTGCGCCCCTACATCGAGGCCGAGCTGAAACGCGGCACCGCGCTCAAGCACATCACCCGCCATCTGCTGGGGTTGTACCAGGGCGAGCCGGGCGCGCGCGGCTTCCGCCGCGTGCTCAGCGAGGGTGCGCACCTGCCAGGCGCAGGCTGGGGATTGATCGCACAGGCCATCGAGCCCCTGCGGCGGGCCGCGTGACAGTGATCGCCCGTCCGGTCAGTATTCAGGCCAGCCCGCCCAAACTGAACGGGCCGAGACAGATCCCGACCGAAACATGACGACGAAAACCCGCCGCACTCTCCTGCTGCTCGCGCCGCTGGCGCTGGCGCTGGGCATGAGCCCGGCGATAGTGCGTGCGCAGCAGGGCAAGCCGTCCGAGCTCAGCCTCGGCGAGGCCGTGAGCCGCGCCCAGCATGAGAGCCGCGGCCAGGTACTGTCGGCCGAATCGCGACACTATGATCGCCGCACCGAGTACCACATCAAGGTGCTCACGCCGGAAGGCCACGTGCGGATGATGACCATCCCCGCCAACGGCGGCGAAGGCTTCCGGCAACCCGTCCAACCAAACCGCAACCCGCCCGGCCGACGCGCCGGGGGCAAGGAGAAACACTGATGCGCATCCTCCTGGTGGAAGACGAGGCCCCGCTGCGCGAAACGCTGGCGGCGCGACTGAAGCGCGACGGCTTCGCCGTCGACGCGGCGCAGGACGGCGAAGAGGCGCTCTACCTCGGCCGCGAAGTGCCGTTCGACCTCGCCATCATCGACCTGGGCCTGCCCAAGATGTCGGGCATGGATCTCATCAAGGCGCTGCGCGAACACGGCCAGCGCTACCCGGTGCTGATCCTCACCGCGCGCGGTGGCTGGCAGGACAAGGTGGAAGGTCTCAAGCAGGGCGCCGACGACTACCTGGTCAAGCCGTTCCACGTCGAGGAACTGCTGGCCCGCATCAACGCCCTGGTGCGTCGCGCCAGCGGCTGGTCCAAGCCGGTGCTGGCCTGCGGCCCGATCAAGCTGGACACCACCGCGCAGACGGTCACGGTGGAAGAGAAGATCGTCGACCTCACCAGCTACGAGTACAAGGTGCTGGAATACCTGATGCTGCATGCCGGCGAGCTGGTCTCCAAGGCCGACCTCACCGAGCACATCTACCAGCAGGATTTCGACCGCGACTCCAACGTACTGGAAGTCTTCATCGGCCGACTGCGCCGCAAGCTGGACCCGGAAAGCGCCCTGAAGCCGATCGAGACCGTGCGTGGCCGTGGATACCGCTTTGCCATCCCCCGTACCGACGGCGACGAGTGAGCCCTCGCCGCGCCGCCCGCTCTCGCTGGCGGCGCGCTCGGCCATCACCACGGGACTCGTACTGGCTGCCTTCCTCGGGCTGGTCGGCGTCGCCATGTCCGTGGCCAGGAAAGGCACCGCGCTGAACAATCTGCAGGAACGACTGCAGGACTCCGCCGTCGCCGACATCATCACCCATACCGACGTCGACCGTTACGGTCGCCTGCTGCCGCCTGATTCGCCGCCGCAGAAATTCTCCCAGCCCGGCTCCGGCCTGTATGCGGTGATCCTGGGACCGGACGGCTATCGCTGGAAATCCAACTCGGCGCTCGACAGCAATTTCAGCTTCCTGCAGCCGCTGCAGCCGGGCGACCATCTGTTCGCCGGCCCGGTCGACACCCGCATGGGGCGCGTCTACTACTACGCCAGGGGTGTGTCCTTCGATTCCCTGGACGGCACCCGATCGACGCCCGCCACGGTCATGGTGGCGCAGACCGAGCAGCAGCTCGAAGGCGAGAACGCGGTGTACCAGCGCACGCTGGCGCTGTGGTTGTCGATACTCGGCGTGATGCTGATCGTGCTGCAGTTGCTGCTGCTGCGCTGGAGCCTCACCCCGCTGCGCAAGGTGTCCAGCGACATGAGCCGCGTCGAACGCGGCGACAGCGACCATCTGGACAGCCAGTATCCGCTGGAGCTGACCGGCCTCACCGAGCGCATCAACGCCTTCATCAACAGCGAACGCGAACAGCGCACGCGCTACCGCCACACCCTGGCCGACCTCGCGCACAGTCTGAAGACGCCGCTGGCGGTGATCCGCTCGCAGATGGAATCCGCCAGCGACGACTCCGCGCGGCGCGGCGTGCTCGACCAGGTGCGGCGCATGGACGAGCTGGTCGCCTATCAGCTGGCGCGCGCCGCCACTTCGGGCCGCCAGACCTTCGCCGCCGCCATTCCCATCGCCAGCCACGCCGAAGACCTGGTGCAGAGCCTGGAAAAGGTCTATGCCGCCAAGAACGTGCTGTGCGAGTTCGACATCGAGGACGGCGCCTCCTTCCACGGCGAACTCAACGACCTGCTCGAACTGATGGGCAATCTGCTGGAAAACGCCTTCAAGTGGACGCGCCACCACGTGCTGCTGGTAGTGCAGAAGCAGCCCCAGCATGGCCGACCCCGCCCCGGGCTGCTGCTCAGCGTGGAAGACGACGGCCCCGGCATCGCCGAAGAGAAGATCGAAAAGGTGCTGCAGCGTGGCGTGCGCGGCGACGAGCGCGTGCAGGGCCACGGCATTGGCCTGTCCATCGTGCAGGACATCGTGCGCGCCTATCGCGGCGAACTGGTGGTGGACCGTTCGCCCGACTTCGGCGGTGCGCGCTTCAGCGTGAAATTGCCGCCGGAATAACGGCCGGCGCCGGGCGAGTTACTGGATCGAACCCGGCAAGAGCGACTGCCAGCCCAGCGTGGCCGGCTTGGCGGCCACCGGTGCGGAAATGCGCCCTTCGTGCCCGCCGCCTCCAGCCGTACCGCCGCCGCCGTGGTTGTCGGCGTCGCCATTTTCCGCATCGCTGCCATGGCGGGGCGAGGGGCAGTCACGGTTGAGTCCCAGCGCATCGCTGCCACTGTTGCTGGCGGTGTCGTGGGTACCCGTGTCCGTCGTGGATCGGCCGGTCGCGGCGATGTCGCGGATGCCCGCATCCGCCGCCATGGCGCTGCCCATGCCGGCCAAACCGATCAGGCAACCGATCATCCAGTGTCTGGCACTCATGGCTGGGCACCCCTTGACGCGCAGGCGAGATTCCCGATCCTCGCAGAAACCGGGGCGCCGGCGCCAGTGCCCCTGCCTCAGGACGTCGCGCCCCGCTAAAATCGCCGGATGCCCGTGAACGACATACCCTCCTGATGCAAGCCGCCGAACTGCTGGCCGAACTATCCGCGGGCGAACCGCGCTCCGGCGTCGAACTGGCCGCCGGGGCCGGTGTGACCCGCGCCGCGGTATGGAAACAGATCGAGGCGCTGCGCGCGCGCGGCGTACCGATCGAGGCCGGCGGCGCCCGCGGCTACCGGCTGCCGTGGCCCGTGCAGCTGCTGGACGCCGCGCGAATCCGCGCCGCGCTGCCCACTGCCGTCGCCAAACAACTGGGAGCGCTGGAAGTGCATTGGGAGCTCGACTCCACCTCCAGCGAACTGCAGCGGCGCGGGGCTGCGGCTGCGGACCTCTCCATGATGCTGGCCGAGACACAGAGCGCAGGCCGCGGCAGGCGCGGCCGCCGCTGGCTGTCGCCGCCGGGACTGAACATCTATCTGTCTTGCGTGAAGCGTTTCGACACCGGCTTTGCCACGCTGTCGGGCCTCTCGCTGGCGATGGGCGTGATCGTGCTCCGCACGCTCGCTGCGCTGGGCATCGCCGGCGCCGGCCTGAAATGGCCGAACGACGTGCTGGCCGTCGCGCCGGGCAACGCACCTGGCAAGCTGGCCGGCATCCTCGTGGAATTGAGCGGCGAATATCAGGGGCCGTGCGCTGCGATCATCGGCATCGGCCTCAACCTCCGACTCACCGACGCGCTGCGCGAGCAGGCCGGGCAACCGACCTGCGACCTCGCCACGCTGGCCGGCGGCGCGCCGCCGGAGCGCAACCGCGCAGCGGCCGCGCTGATCGCCGCACTGGCCGAGGGCCTGCGCCAGTTCGAGCACGAAGGCTTCGCCGCGTTCGCCGACGAGTACGCCCGCCACGACCTGCTGCGCGACCAGCCGCTGAGACTCAGCGGCGCAGGCGGCGAGCGCGACGGCGTCGGCCACGGCGTGGACAACCGCGGCGCCCTGCTGCTGCGCCTGCCCGACGGCGGAATCCAGCGCATCGACAGCGCCGACGTCACGGTGCGCCGCGCATGAAGCTGCTGCTGGATCTGGGCAACACCCGCCTGAAGTGGGCATTGCGTCGCGACGGCAACGTGCTCGCCAGTGGCGCAGTGGCATGGAACGAGAACGTGGCGGAAACGTTGGCCGCCGCCTGGGCGGGCCTGACCGCGCCTGCCGCCGTGTTCGGCGCTTCGGTGGTGGACGCCCCGCGCGAGCGGCTCGTCGCCGCCAGCGTCGCCACCGCGTTCGCACGCGAACCGCAATGGCTGCGCACGCCGGCCGAAGCCTGCGGCGTGCGCAATGCCTATGCCGAACCGCAACGGCTGGGCGTGGATCGCTTCCTTGCCATGGTCGCCGCCCATGCCGACGGCCCCGCTCCGTGCGTGCTGGTCGGCGTGGGCACTGCGCTCACGCTGGATGCATTGGCGGCCGACGGGCGCCATCTGGGCGGCCTGATCGCACCGGGGCCGCGCCTGATGCAGGAGTCCCTGCTGGGCGCCACTGCACAGGTGCGCCCAGCGCACGCAGGTACGATCGTCGAAGCGGCGGACAACACCGCCGACGCGGTGGCTTCCGGTTGCTGGCTTGCGGCGGCGGCGCTGGTCGAGCGCTTCGCGGCGCGCATGGCGCCGGCGCTGGGCGGCGCGCCGGAGCTGCGCCTCGGCGGCGGGGATGCGGAAACGCTGCAGCCGCTGCTCGCCATGCCGGCGCAGCTCGTCCACGATGGCGTGCTGCGCGGACTGGCGGCCTGGGCCGCGGCACAATAGGCAAACGCCGCTGGCGTGAATGACGGGGGATGGATGTTTCTGCGATTGCTGTTCGTGTTGCTGGTCATGCTCAACATCGTGGCCGGCGCCTGGCTGCTGCTCGGCCAGCCGTATGCGCATGTGCCGATGGCCACCGATCCCGGCGTGCCGGAGCTCCACCTGCTGTCGGAACTGCCTGCGCAGGCAGCCACAACCGAGCCCGCCGCCGGCGTCGCCACCTCGGCCACACCGGCACCCGCTCCCGCAGCGACGAACGTGGATGGCGCCAACACGTCGGACGCGAACGCGCCCGTGGAACTTCGCTGCCTCACCCTGGGGCCATTCGCCACGCCGCACGACCTGCAGCAGGCGCGCACCGCGCTTACGCCCGTCACGCGACGCATGCGCTCGCGCCAGGAACAGGTCGCCCAATCGCGCAGCTGGTGGGTCTACCTGCCCGCATCCGGCAGCCGCGCGCAGGCGCTGGCGCTCACCAAGCAGCTCGCCGCACACGGCATCAACGACTACTTCGTGGTCGGCGGTGGCGACCAGCCCAACACGGTCTCGCTGGGCCTGTTCAAGGACCAGGACAACGCGCGCAAACGCCGCACCGAAGTGGCCACCGCCGGCTTTGCCGCCCGCATTGCCGAGCGCACCGAAACCGTGCCGCAATACTGGCTCGACCTGGTCGCCGAAGGCCGCGGCTTCGACTGGCATCGCCGCATCCGTTCTGACGGCGTGGGTTCGCACAGCACCTCATGCTTTTGAGAATCCCCTGCTAGAATGGGCCTTTGCGCCGGCATAGCTCAGTTGGTAGAGCAACTGATTTGTAATCAGTAGGTCGCGGGTTCGATTCCTGCTGCCGGCACCATTCGCGGCCTCCTCTCGATCCCCGCTGCGGCCGCGCGTCAGCCACGTGGACATCGAATCATGAGCAAGCAGACCATCGCCCTGGTGGGCGTACCCACCGACATCGGCGCAGGCCATCGCGGCGCCTCGATGGGGCCGGAGGCGCTGCGCGTGGCGCAGATCGCCGAAAAGCTGCGCGCACGCGGGCTGGATGTAGTCGACCGCGGCAACCTGCACGGCCCGCACAACCCGTGGCTGCCGCCGGTGAACGGCTACCGCCATCTCGCCGAAGTGGTGGCCTGGAACGAAGTGACGCATGCGGCGATCTACGATGAACTGGCCCATGGCCGCCTGCCCATCATGCTGGGCGGCGACCATTGCCTCGCCATCGGCACGATCAGCGCGATCGCCCGTCACTGTCGCGAAAAGGGCAAGCAGCTTCGTGTGCTGTGGCTGGATGCGCACGCCGACTTCAATACCGCCACCATCACCCCCTCGGGCAACATCCACGGCATGCCGGTGGCCTGCCTATGCGGCAATGGCCCAAAGGAACTGGTGCAGATCGGCGGCCACGTGCCCGCGACCACGCCCGACGTGTTCCGCCAGATCGGCATCCGCTCGGTGGACGAGGGCGAGAAGCGGCTGGTGCGCGAAGCGCAGATCGTCGTACACGACATGCGCAGCATCGACGAAATGGGCATGCGCAGCACGATGGAACAGGCACTCGCCGGCATGGACGACGACACTCACCTGCACGTGAGCTTCGACGTGGATTTCCTCGACCCCCTCATCGCGCCCGGCGTGGGCACCACGGTGCGCGGCGGCCCGAACTACCGCGAAGCGCAGCTGTGCATGGAAATGATCGCCGACAGCGGCCGGCTTTCCTCGCTCGACATCGTGGAACTCAACCCCGCGTTCGACAAGCGCAACCAGACCGCGAAACTCGCGGTGGACCTGGTCGAATCGCTGTTCGGCAAGTCCACCCTGCTGCGCTGAGCGCATCACCCACCGAAATCGAGACATGCAGACCCGAGTCCTCACCGGCATCACCACCACCGGCACTCCGCACCTTGGCAACTATGTCGGTGCGATCCGCCCTGCGATCAACGCCAGCCGCCGCGCGGACGTGGATGCGTTCTTCTTCCTCGCCGACTACCACGCGCTGATCAAGAGCGACGATGCTTCCCGCATCGAGCGCTCGCGGCTGGAGATCGCAGCGACCTGGCTGGCCGCCGGGCTCGACCCTGCGCGCGTTACTTTCTACCGCCAGTCGGACATCCCCGAGATTCCCGAGCTGACCTGGTTCCTCACCTGCGTCACCGCCAAGGGCCTGCTCAACCGCGCGCATGCCTACAAGGCGGCCGTGGACAAGAACGCCGAGGCAGGCGAGGACCCCGACGCGGGCGTCACCGCCGGCCTGTACATGTATCCGGTGCTGATGGCCGCCGACATCCTCGCGTTCGACGCGCACAAGGTGCCGGTGGGCCGCGACCAGATCCAGCACATCGAGATGGCGCGCGACATCGGGCAGCGCTTCAACCACATCTACGGCCGCGATTTCTTCGTGCTGCCCGAGGTGGTGATCGAGGAGCAGGTAGCCACCCTGCCCGGCCTCGACGGCCGCAAGATGTCCAAGAGCTACGACAACACCGTGCCGCTGTTCGCCGGCGGCGCGAAGGCGCTGCGCGAGGCGATCATGCGCATCGTCACCGACTCGCGCGCACCGGGCGAGGCGAAGGACCCGGACAGCTCGTCGCTGTACACCATCTTCCGCGCCTTTGCTGACGAGGCGGAAAGCGCGGCGTTCCGACAGTCCCTGCTCGACGGCATCGGCTGGGGCGAGGCCAAGCAGCGTCTGTTCGAGCGCATCGAGACGGAAGTGGCGCCGATGCGCGAGCGCTACGAAGCGCTGATCGCCAAACCCGACGAGATCGAGGCCATCCTGCGCGAAGGCGCGGCGAAGGCGCGCGCGATCGCCATGCCCAAGCTGGCCGCGATCCGCGATGCCATCGGCCTGCGTGCGATGGGTGCCGCGCCCGCCGCCAAATCGGACAAGCACGCGACGGCGAAGGTGGGCAAGGCGCCCCGTTTCGCCAGCTTCCGCGATGGCGATGCCGGCTTCCGCTTCCGCCTCTTCGCCGCCGACGGCGAAGAGTTGCTGCTGTCCATGCCGTTCGCCGATCCCAAGGCCGCCGGCGCCATGCAGCAGCGCATCCGCGCGCTGGGCGACGGCGCCACGCTGCGCGCGGACGGCGACGCGCTGGTGCTGGAACTGGACGGCGCGGATGTCGCACGTGCGTCGCAGGCGAGCGACGCGATGCAGGCGCGCGTGCGCGAAGCGCTGGCACAGCTCGCCGCACAGGACTGATGCGCTACCTCGCCCTGCTACTGCTCGCACCCTGGCTGCTGATCCTCGGCTGGGCCTACGCGAACTACCCGAAATCGCTGCCGCGCACGGCGGCACGGCGCGGGTTCGACGCTGCGGCGTTGCTGCTGGCCTTCACTGCCGCCATCTATGCCGGGCTGCAAGGCTTCGACGCCGTGCCGCTGCCGTTGCTCGACGAGGCCGGGCGACGCGCCAGCGGCGCGATCTGGCAGCAGGTACTGCCGGCGCTGTGCGGCTACGGCGCCTTCGCCGGCGTGCTCGCGCTGGCGCTGCTGCTGCGTCGCCTGCTCTGGCATCGCGCGCGCTGACGCACGCGCACACACGGAATCGCCACCATGGACATCACCGCACTGCAACACCATCTGCTTCGCCTGTTCGAGCGCCACGAAGTGGAGCTCGAACCCGACGAGGATTGGCTGCTCACCGACGGCGACTTCCCCGCGATCCGTGCCAGCTGGCGCGACGCCGCGGCAGGGGTGCCGGGGCGGCTGGATCTCGACATCGTGCTCGGCGAGGACCAGCAGGTCGAGGAAAGCTATGCCGGCACCGGCACTGGCGACGCGGCCTGCCGCGACGCGCTGCAGCGGTTCGAACAGGGCAGCCTGCACGTGCTGCTGGCCGCGTGCTGGTATGTCACCGATGCGCGCAAGCTGCAGCTGGAGTCGTGGAACATCGGCGTGCACGGCTGGGATGCGTTCATCGGCCCGCTCGTCGTGCAGGGTACGGAGGTGGCACTGCCGGCTGATGCACTGGCGCCGCTGTTCGCCGCGCTCCGCAACGAAGTACTGGCGCCCCGGATGCATTGGGTGCGGGTGTTCCTGCGCCGGGAAGCGAACGGCGAAACCACCGTCGAAGCATTGCTCGACAACGAGTCGTGGCCGGCGGGCGACCGCGCCCTCGCTGCCGTGGCGTGGCCGCCGGCAGCGGAGTCTTACAGCGTGCGCTGCTTCATGATGCTGGACATCCGCGACTACTGACGCGGCTCAGTCCCAGCGGTTGAGGTGCGGACCGAACGCGTCGCGCTGCTTGCGCACGACGCAGAAGCGCTGGCCGCTGGGTGCTTCCATCACCCACCAGCGCCGGCGGACGAAGGCGATGCGCTGCGCGCCCAGGCGCTCCAGCCGCGCAGCCTCGGCCTCGAGGTCGTCGGTCTCGATGTCCAGGTGCACGCGGCTCTCGTGTTCGACCTTCTGCAGCAGGATCAGCGGCTCGTCGTCGGCCGTGCGCAATTCGGCGTAACGGCCGTCGCCATCCTGGTCCAGCGTCGCGATGGGCTTGCCCAAGGCCGCGCTCCAGAACGTCGCGGCATCGCCCAGGTCGGCGACCTTGCAGTCCAACACCAGGGCGCACAGGCGGCTGTGATGCATGGGACACCTCGCAACGGGGCAGAGGTGTCCAGTCTGCGCCGGCACGATGGCCGGCGCATCTCGTGCGCGGTCAGCGCGCCAGCGGCGCGATGCGCTGCTCGATGGCGCCGAAGATCGAGGCGCCCTGCGCATCGGTGACGTCGATGCGCAGCGTGTCGCCAAACTTCAGGAACGGCGTGCTCGGCTTGCCGTCGCGCAGCGTTTCCACCGTGCGCTGTTCGGCGAGGCAGGAGGCGCCCTTCGAAGTGTCCTGGTTGGCGATGGTGCCGGAACCGACGATGGTGCCGGCGGTCAGCGGACGCGTCTTCGCCGCATGCGCCACCAGCTCGGCGAAGCTGAACTGCATGTCCACGCCGCAGTCGGCCTCGCCGAACCATGCACCGTTCAACCAGGTACGCATCGGCAGAAGCAGCTTCTCGCCCTTCCACAGGTTGCCCAGCTCGTCAGGCGTCACGAACACCGGCGACAGCGCGGAGCGCGGTTTGCTCTGCAGGAAGCCGAAACCCTTGGCAAGCTCGCCCGGAATCAGACCGCGCAGGCTCACGTCGTTGACCAGGCCGACCAACTGGATGTGCGCGGCGGCCTGCCCCGGCGTGGGCGCCATCGGCACATCGTCGGTGATCACCACCACCTCGGCCTCGAGATCGATGCCGTAATCCTCGCTGGGCACCACCACCGGATCGCGCGGGCCGAGGAAGCCGGCGCTGGTGGCCTGGTACATCAGCGGATCGGTGTAGAACGAGGCGGGCACTTCGGCACCGCGCGCCTTGCGCACGCGCTCCACGTGCGGCAGGTAGGCGCTACCGTCCACGAATTCGTAGGCACGCGGCAGGGGCGCGGCAAGCTGCGCCATGTCCAGCGCGAACACGCCATCGACAGGGCCGGCATTCAGCGCATCGGACAGCGCGTTGAGCCGTGGCGCGGCGTTCGACCAGTCGTCCAGCGCGGCCTGCAGGGTGGGGGCGATGCCCGCAGCCTTCACCGCACGCGCGAGATCGCGGCTGACCACGACCAGGGTGCCGTCGCGGCCGCCTTCTTTCAAACTGCCAAGCTTCATTGCATGTGCTCCAAATCGTTTATGCGCGCGACGGATCGAAGTGCTTGCGGATGCCCTGCCAGCACTCGTAGTAATTCTGCTGCAACTGCGGCGCCGCCAGCGCCTGCGCCGTGGGCCGGATCACCTTGCGCGCCTCGAACATGAAGGCCATGGTGTTCATGAGATGGTCGGGCTTGCCCGTGTCGGCGCCGCTGGCCTTCTCGAAGCTGGCCGCGTCGGGGCCGTGTCCGCTCATGCAGTTGTGCAGGCTCATGCCGCCGGGCGCGAAGCCGCCGACCTTGGCGTCGTAGGCGCCCTCGATCAAACCCATGAACTCGCTGGCCACGTTGCGATGGAAATACGGCGGGCGGAAGGTGTGCTCGGCCACCAGCCAGCGTGGCGGGAAGATCACGAAATCCATGTTCGCCGTACCGGCCGTGTCCGATGGCGAGGTCAGCACGGTGAAGATCGACGGGTCGGGATGGTCCACGCTGATCGAGCCCACGGTGTTGTAGCGCGTGAGGTCGTACTTGCACGGCGCGTAGTTGCCGTGCCAGGCGACCACGTCCAGCGGCGAGTGGCCGATGTCCGCCTGCCACAGCGCGCCCTGGAACTTGGCGACGAGCTTGAAGCTGCCTTCGATGTCTTCGTAGGCCGCCTGCGGCGTGAGGAAATCGCGCGGCAGCGCCATCGAGTTCGCACCGATCGGACCGGCGTCCGGCAGGCGCAGCAAGGCGCCGAAATTCTCCGCCACGTAACCGCGCGCGGCGGCATCCAGCAGCTCCACGCGGAAGCGCACGCCGCGCGGGATCAGGGCGATTTCCAGCGGCGCGACTTCCAGCACGCCGAGCTCGGTGGCGATGCGCAGGCGGCCCTGCTGCGGCACGATCAGCAGCTCGCCATCCGCGTCGTAGAAATAGCGCCCTTCCATCGAGCGGTTCGCCGCATAGACATGGATGCCCACGCCCGCCTGCTCGGCCGCGCTGCCGTTGCCGGCGATGGTGACCAGGCCATCGAGGAAGTCGGTGGGCGACTCGGGCAGCGACCACGGATCCCAGCGCAACTGGTTCGGCGTGGCGGGCGCCTCGTCGAAGCGGTTGTGGAACGCGGCGTGCGCCAGCGGCTCGAACGGCTTGTGCATCGCCGCCGGGCGGATGCGGTACAACCAGCTGCGACGGTTCTCGTGGCGCGGCGCAGTGAATGCGGTGCCGGAAAGCTGCTCCGCGTACAATCCGTGCGCCACGCGCTGGGGCGAGTTCTGCCCCCTGGGCAGCACGCCCGGAATCGCCTCGCTGGCGAATTCGTTGGCGAAGCCGGATTGGTAGTTCATGCGTCGTCTTCCCGTCTGGTTTGACGCGCGACGGCATCCCACCGTTCGCGCTTGGCGAAACTGCGAAAACCGGGAGCGTGCCGGCTTACAGCACGCCGCGCTTCATCTGGTCGCGCTCGATGCTCTCGAATAGCGCCTGGAAATTGCCTTCGCCGAAACCCTCGTTGCCCTTGCGCTGAATGATCTCGAAAAAGATCGGGCCGATGTTGTTCTGCGTGAAGATCTGCAGCAGCTTGCGCTGCTTCGTCTCCGGATCGGCGTCGATCAGGATCTTGTTCTTGCGCAGGCGCGGCACGTCCTCGCCGTTGTCCGGGATGCGCAGGTCCACCACGTCGAAATAGGTGTCCGGCGTGTCGAGGAACTCCACGCCCTGCGCGCGCATCGCTTCCACCGTGTCGTAGATGTTGTCGGTGAACATCGCGATGTGCTGGATACCTTCGCCGTGGTACGCGTCGAGGTATTCGTTGATCTGGCTCTTCGGGTCGCTGGACTCGTTGAGCGGTATGCGCACGATGCCGTCCGGCGCGGTCATCGCCTTGGACACCAGGCCGGTCTTGGCGCCCTTGATGTCGAAGTAGCGGATCTCGCGGAAGTTGAACAGCTTCTCGTAGTAGTCCGACCACTTCTGCATGTTGCCGAAATACAGGTTGTGCGTGAGGTGGTCGATGAAGGTGAGGCCGAAACCCGCGGGGTTCTGCGCCGCGCCCGCCACCGGTTCGTAGTCGTCGCCGTAGATGCTGCCCTTGTCGCCGTAGCGGTCGACCAGGTACAGCATGCAATCGCCGATGCCCTTCACCACCGGCGCGTTGACAGCCTTGCTGTCGGCCTTGTCGCCCACCGCCTCGCCGCCGTTGGCAAGCACGGCGTCGAACACCTCGTTGGCCGGCTTGCGGAAGCGGATGGCGAAGCCGCAGGCGCAGGGACCGTGCTTGGCGGCGAAATCGGCCGCGAAGGAATCCGGCGCCTCGTTGACCAGCACGTTCACGTCGTTCTGGCGGTACACCGTGATGGGCCGCGACTTGTGCTTCAGCACCGCGGTGAAGCCCATCTTGCGGAACAGTTCGTGCAGCTCGTGCGCGCGGCCGGCCGGCGCGGCAAACTCGACGAACTCGAAACCGTTGATCCCCATCGGGTTCTCGAAGGTGGTGACCTGCATGCCGAGGTTGGGCTGGGCTGTCATGCGATTTCTCCGACGGGCTACGATGGGGGAAGCTTTGCTGGAATGGGCAGCCATGGGCGGCTGCCTGCCTGATCTTCGCGGTCATGGACGACCGCACAAACCGGGCCACTGAAACACTTTTGGCACAACGAGCGCTAACGTGGCGCGTGTTTCTGGTGAAGGTGCAACCATGCTCCACCACGCTGCCTGGACGCCACGTCCAGCGCGTGCTTTCCATGAGGAGTGCGGCCATGGATGGCCGCCCGTGTGACTTTCGCGGTCATGGACGATCGCACCATTTATAGTTTCACTTGAAACCATTTGCAAGGAACACCGCACAAGTGCCCGCCAAACGCCATCCCGACCACGCGCCGCTGGAACTGGAACGCTTCCTGCCCTACCAGCTCTCCATCGTGTCCAACACGGTGAGCCAGGCGATCGCCGACGACTACCAGGCGCGCCACGACCTCAGCGTCACCGAATGGCGGGTGATGGCGGTGCTGGCGCGCTTCGACGGCCTTTCCGCGCGCGAAGTGGCCGAACGCACCGCGATGGACAAGGTGGCGGTGAGCCGCGCACTGGCCCGGCTGGTTGCCGCCGGCCGCGTGCGCCGGCACATCCATGCCAGCGACAAGCGCCGCTCGGTGCTGGGCCTCACGGCTGCAGGCTGGCGCATCCACGACGAAGTGGCGCCGATGGCGCGCCAAAGGGAAAGGGACCTGCTGGCTCGGCTGGAGCCGGAGGAACAGGCGTGGCTGCGCGGGATCCTGGACAAGCTGATGCCGCCGGACACGGCCGGGCAAACGGCAGCGAAAGGCTGACTAGCACCTTGATCGATGCCCCGACAGGGCTCCCGCCTGCCAGGACTCGCCTCGATCAGGCGCGGCCTGACCGAGGCTCCACCGGCCCGGCGACGGGCCATCCAAGGCCGGCTTATTTCACCCCGTGCATCAGGCGGTTCACCAGCGGCGCGATCAGCAGCAGCACCGCCCCGGAAATGACCAGCACCCAGAACCCGAACGTGAACCCCGACAGGGCCGAGGCTGCCGTCATGCCGTTCTTGCCGGCGATGTAGCTGGCCAGCAGGCCGGAAAGGTTGCCGCCGGCTGCGGTGGACAGGAACCAGCCGCCCATCGCCAGGCCCACCAGCCGGGGCGGCGCCAGCTTGGTCACCATCGACAGGCCGATCGGCGACAGGCACAGCTCGCCCACGGTCTGCAGCGCATAGCACGCCGCCAGCGGCCAGAACGGGATCATCCCGTGCGGGTCGATCAGGCTCTTGAGCGCGTACATCAGCACCAGGAAGCCGAGTCCATTGAAGATCAGGCCGAAGCCGAACTTGCGCGGGATCGACGGCTCCGCGCGCCGCCGCTGCAGCCACGCCCAGATCAGGCTGATCACCGGCGCCAGCACGATGATGGTGAGCGGGCTCACCGACTGGAACCAGCTCGTCGGGAACACCCAGCCGAACATGTTGCGGTCGACCAGGTTCTCGGCGAGGAAATTGAACGAGCTGCCGAGCTGGTAATAGAACATCCAGAACAGCACGTTGAAGCCGAAGATGATGAGCATGGCCCACACCCGGTCCAGCTGGATGCGGTCGTGGCGCATGGCTTCGGTGATCAGCATCGCCGAGACCCACACCGCCAGCAGGCCGATGAGCCATTGCAGGCCGATGGTGCCCACGCTAGACAGCAGCAGGTACACCAGGGGCACCGCCACGAGCGATCCCACCAGCACCAGCAGTGCGCGCCCGCGACCTTCCATGCCGGGCAGCGGCCGGCCCACGGCGCCGAGCTGGCGGCGGCCGAACCAGAACCACACCAGGCTCAGCAGCATGCCGATGCCCGCGGCGAGGAATACCACGCGGTAGTTCTGCTGCGCCGGCGTATCGGTGAAGTAGCCGGCCATCCAGCCGGTGAGCAGCGGCGCGATGAAGGCGCCGGCGTTAATGCCCATGTAGAACAGGGTGAAGCCGCGATCGCGGCGCGGGTCGTCGCGGCCGTAGAGCTGGCCCACCATCGAGGAGATATTCGGCTTGAACAGGCCGTCGCCCACGATCACCAGCGACAGGCCCAGCAGGAACACCGTCTTGCTCGGCACCATCAGCGCGAACAGCCCCGCCGCCATCACCAGCGCACCGATCAGGATGGCGCGCTGGTAGCCGATCAGCTTGTCGGCCACGTAGCCGCCGAAGATGCCGGTGCCGAAGATCAGCGCCGTGTAGGTGCCGAAGATCGTGCCGGCCCAGCCCTGGCCCGCCGAGTCGCCGTGATAGAACTGCGCGACCACGTACAGCGCCACGGCCCAGCTCACGCTGTAGAACGCGAAGCGCTCCCAGAACTCGGTCATGAACAGCATCCACAGCGGACGCGGATGGCCGAGCAGCTGCGGGTAGTCCGGCGCGGCGCCGGCGGCGTTCGAGGTGTCGTTCACACTGCCCCCTTCGGATGATTCGCGAAACGCCAGATGTAACGTCGGAGTCATCTGGCGTCAAACGGTTCGTAGGCCCGCGGCCAGGGCGTGGCCGCATCAAGCCAGCTTCAATGCGTATGGCCGGCGCGCGAAGTCGCCGGCCGCTGCATCCCCCTACTTCGTGCCCAGTACCGTGCGCACGTCGAGCAGCTCGGGGAAGAACGTCAGGTCCAGCGCCTGCTTCAGGAAGCCCACGCCGGAGGAGCCGCCGGTGCCGCGGCGGTGGCCGATGATGCGTTCCACCGCCTTCATGTGGCGGAAGCGCCAGAGCTGGAAGCTCTCCTCGATGTCCACCAGCGTTTCGCACAGGTGGAATTCGCTCCAGAAATTTTCCGGCGCCTCGTAGATGCGCCGGAACACCGGCAGCAGGCTGTCATGGCGCCGCCAGGGCTGGCTGACGTCGCGCTCCAGGATGTCGCGCGGCACCGCATGGCCGTGCCGCGCCAGCCAGCGCAACGCCTCGTCGTAGAGGCTGGGCGCATCCAGCGTGTCGCGCAGGCCCTGCTGGATCGCCGGGTCGTGCGCGAACACCGCGAGCATGTCGGCGTTCTTGTTGCCGAGCAGGAACTCCACCGTGCGGTACTGCGCCGACTGGAAGCCGGACGACGGCCCCAGCGCATCGCGGAAGGCGAGGTATTCGTGCGGCGTCATCGTCTCCAGCACCGCCCACTGCTCGAACAGCTGGCGCTGAATCTGCTTCACCCGCGCCAGCACCTTGAGCGCGGGGCCGATACGCTCGCCGCGCATGAATTCCATCGCCGCGCGCAGCTCGTGGATCAGCAGCTTCAGCCACAGCTCCGACACGTGGTGCTGCACGATGAACAGCATCTCGTCGTGGTACGGCGGATCGGACACCGGCCGCTGCGCGGACAGCAGGGTGTCCAGCCGCAGGTAACCCGCGTAGGTCATGCGCCCGGAGAGGTCGCGTTCGATGCCCGCTTCGAGCTCGCGCTGGTTGTCCGTCATGAAAGATCGCGATGGTCGGAAACGACCATGGTAACCGCTGGCGTCGCCGCCGTTTCTTGCGAACCCCGTACCCGCCCGCATGCTGCGGCGTGCCTTGCGACGCAACATGCCCGCCTGCTATCAATATGCGGCTTTTCCCGGCCGTTTTGACCGCCACGATGGTCGCCGGCAAGGGAGCTTCGCGTGTCTGGCCCCACTGGATGGGCCACCGCCCCCACCCCATTCGTCACTCACGGGAGCGCGTCGTGTCCATCGCCGCCAAGTTCGAAATCGAATACCTGCAGTATCTCGACGCCGAGGGCAAGCAGGTTCGGGATGATCTGCCTGACTTCGCCAAGAACCTCGACCACATGGTCGAACTGTACAAGCTGATGCTGTCCACCCGCGTGTTCGACGCGAAGTCGGTGGCGCTGCAGCGCACCGGCAAGCTCGGCACCTACGCGAGCTGCCTGGGCCACGAGGCGGCGCACGTCGGCATCGGCAGCGCGATGAAGCCGGAAGACGTGCTGGCCGTGAGCTACCGCGAATACGGCGCGCAGCTGTACCGCGGCGTGCAGCCGCGCGAGGTGTACATGTACTGGGGCGGCGACGAGCGCGGCAACGATTACCAGAACGAGCCCGCGCGCCACGACTTCGCGTGGAGCGTGCCGATCGCCACGCAGTGCCTGCACGCCGCGGGCACCGCGCTGGCGTTCAAGATCCGCAACGAGAAGCGCGTGGCCGTGTGCACCATCGGCGACGGCGGCTCGTCCAAGGGCGACTTCTACGGCGCCATCAACATCGCCGGCGCGCAGAACCTGCCGATGGTGGCGGTGATCGTCAACAACCAGTGGGCCATTTCGGTGCCGCGCAAGATCCAGTCCGGCGCGCCCACGCTGGCGCAGAAGGGCATCGCCGCCGGCCTGTACTGCATCCAGGTGGACGGCAACGACATCATCGCGGTGCGCAAGGCGATGGAAGACGCGCTGGAGCGCGCCCGCAACGGCCAGGGCGGCAGCGTGATCGAGGCGGTGACCTACCGCCTCGGCGACCACACCACCGCCGACGACGCCCGCCGCTACCGCGGCGAGCAGGAAGTGAAGGACGCCTGGGCGAAGGAGCCGATGAAGCGCCTGCGCAACTGGCTGGTGGCCAAGAAAGTGTGGGACGACAAGAAGGAAGAGGCCTGGAAGGCCGAGTGCGACGAGTGGATGGACAACGAGGTGAACGCCTACCTCGAGACCAAGACGCAGCCGGTGACGGCGATGTTCGACTACACCTTCGCCGAAGTCCCCGCCGATCTCGCCAAGCAGCGCGATCGCGTCCTCTCGTACGAAAACAAGGCGCACTGAGCCATGGCACAGATCACCCTCATCGAAGCCGTCACCCAGGCGCTCGCCTACGAAATGAAGCACGACGACAGCGTCGTGGTGCTGGGCGAGGACGTGGGCGTCAACGGCGGCGTGTTCCGCGCCACCCAGGGCCTGCAGGAAAAGTTCGGCGAACTGCGCGTGCTGGACACGCCGCTGGACGAGACCACCATCGCCGGCGTCACCGTGGGCCTGGCCGTGGCCGGCATGAAGCCGGTGGCCGAGGCGCAGTTCGAAGGCTTCATCTACCCGATGATGGAGCAGATCGCCTGCCACGCCGCACGCATGCGCAACCGCACCCGCGGCCGCCTCACCGTGCCGGCCGTGTGGCGCGCGCCGTGGGGCGGCGGCATCCGCGCGCCGGAGCATCACTCCGAGGCGAACGAGCACCTGTTCACCAACATCCCCGGCCTGCGCGTGGTGCTGCCCTCCTCGCCCGCACGCGCCTACGGCCTGCTGCTGGCCGCGATCCGCGATCCCGATCCGGTGATCTTCCTCGAACCCAAGCGCATCTACCGCCAGTACAAGGAAGAGGTGCCGGACGACGGCGAGGCGCTGCCGCTGGACGTGTGCTTCGTGCTGCGCGACGGCACCGACGTCACCCTGGTGACCTGGGGCGCGCAGGTGAAGGAAACGCTGGAGGCCGCCGACGAACTCGCCAAGCAGGGCATCAGCGCCGAGGTCATCGACGTCGCCACGCTCACGCCGCTGGACTTCGACACCATCGCCGAGTCGGTGCAGAAGACCGGCCGCTGTGTGATCGTGCACGAAGCCCCGAAGACCGCCGGCTTCGGCGCCGAGATCGCCGCGCGCGTGGCCGAGGAGTGCCTGTACGACCTGCTCGCGCCGGTCGAGCGCGTCACCGGCCCCGACACCCACATCCCGCTGTTCCGCCTGGAAATGAAGTACCTGCCCAGCATGGAACGCGTCGTCGAGGCCGCGCAGCGCACGCTCGCCGCATCCTGACTCCCTTCTCCCCGCCGGGGAGAAGGTGCCCCGAAAGGGGCGGATGAGGGGCCACGACTTGCGACAAAATGCAACGAAGCACAGCTTCAATGCACGCTACCGCAGGCCCAGCCCCTCACCCCGGCCCTCTCCCCGGCGGGGAGAGGGCGAAAACCAAACCTTGGAAGCTCACTCATGGCCGACATCAAGACATTCCACCTGCCCGACCTCGGCGAAGGCCTGCCCGACGCCACCATCGTCGAGTGGCACGTGAAGGAAGGCGACTACATCAAGCTCGACGCACCGCTGTGCTCGATGGAGACCGCCAAGGCCGTGGTCGACGTGCCGTCGCCCTACACCGGCACGGTGAAGAAGCTGCACGGCGCCCCCGGCGACATCATCGAGACCGGCGCCGCGCTGGCCGACTTCGAACCGGATGCCAACGCCAAGCAGCGTGCCGAAGCCGAATCCACCGGCCACCATCACGGCCCGAAGAAGGCCGAGGCGCCTGCACCGGCTCCCGCGCCGGCCAAGGCCGCCACCGCCGACCGCGAGGACGAAGGCACCGTGGTCGGCGCGATGGTCAGCGGCAGCCACGTGCACGTGGAGCAGGCCTCCAGCGCGGGCGGCGTCAAGGCCGTGCCCGCCGTGCGCGCCCTCGCCAAGAAGCTCAAGGTGGATATCACTCGCGTGCGCGGCACCGGCGCCGACGGCGTGGTCACCATGAAGGACGTGAAGGACGCCGCCGCCAGCGGCAGCGCCGCGCTGGGCGCCGCCCCGGCGCGCGCCGTGCCCGCCTCGGCCGGCCGCCACCTGGCGCCGGAACTGCCGGAACCGGGCGAGGCGCCGGGCCGCACCACCGTGTCGCTGGCCGGCAAGGCTGTGCGCACCGCACCGCCGAGCGTGCACGCCAGCGGCCAGCCGGAGCAGCTCAAGGGCGTCCGCCGCAACATGGCGCGCGTGATGGCCGAGGCCCACGCCAACGTAGTGCCCACCACCCTGGTGGACGACGCCGACCTGCACGCCTGGATCGGCAAGCAGGACATCACCGCCCGCCTGATCCGCTCCATCGTCGCCGCCTGCAAGGCCGTGCCGGCGCTCAACGCGTGGTTCGACGGCAAGAACCTCACCCGCACCCTGCACCCGCACGTGGACATCGGCATCGCCGTGGACACCGAGGACGGCCTGTTCGTGCCGGCGCTGCGCAATGCCGACGTGCTGGACGGCGCCGGTATCCGTGCCGCCATCAAGCGCCTGCGCACCTCGGTGGAAGACCGCTCCATCCCGGCGTCGGAGCTCTCGGGCTACACCATCAGCCTGTCGAACTTCGGCATGTTTGCGGGCCGCTACGCCACCCCGGTGGTGGTACCGCCGACCGTCGCCATCATCGGTGCCGGCAAGCTGTGCCACGACGTGGTGGCCGTGATGGGCGGCATCGAGGTGCATCGCCGCATGCCGATCAGCCTCACCTTCGACCACCGCGCCGCCACCGGCGGCGAAGCCGCACGCTTCCTCAAGGCGCTGCTGGACGACTTGTCGCTGCCGAACTGAACCGTGGCGTCATCGCCGCAAACGAAACAAGGCGCCCACCGGGCGCCTTGTTTCGTTTTGGGGATCGAGGCGGCGCCCATCCGACAGAGCATGCCGCGTGATGACAAATCTGCCCTGATCGGCACCGTGGAGCGCGGCGACAGGGGGGGGCGCGCACAACGCCTACGACACGGACTGCTGATTCCTTGTGTCGCCCACGGTGCCGATCAGGGCAGATTCGTCGCAAACAGACTCAATGCGCCATCGCGGCCCGGGCCATCCCGGAAAGCTCCACGCGCCGGTTCGGCGCCAGGCAAGCAATCAACGCGGATCGCTTCCTGTCCTGGCACTCCACCACCGGGTCGGCCTTGCCGCGTCCTTCAGTCTGGATGGCAGCGGCGGGCACGCCGCCCTGCACCAGGTAGTCGCGCACGGCTGCCGCACGCCGTTGCGACAGGCCCATGTTGTAGGCGTCGCTGCCGATACGATCGGTGTAGCCGACCACGTCGATGTTCTGCACCTGGCTGGCCTCGCGCACCTGCTGCAGCAGGCCGTTGAGCTTCTGCTGGCCTTCTGCCGTGAGCGTGGCGCTGTCAAAGCCGAACAGGGCATCGGACGACAGCCGTATCGGCTGCACCGGCATCGGCTGCGGCGGCTGCGGTTGCGGCACGTCCGGATGCGGAGTATCCAGCACCGCCTTGCAGGCTTCCGGTTTCCAGTAGAACTGCTCGGCCAGGTGCTGCTTGTCGAACACGATCTGGTACTGGCAGCTGAAGTAGTTGCCGCTGCCGTCGGACTTGCGGAAGTTGAAGATGTAGTTCCACCGGTGCACGCCGAACACGCCCTCGTTGAACTGCGGCGTGCCCAGCAGGCCGTAGAGTTGTTCCTTGGTCATGCCCGGAGCGACCTTACGCAGATTCTCCAGGTTCACGAACATGCCCTCGGGCACGGTGGAATGGCTCGGGTCGGGAAAGCTCACCTCTTCCGGACCTGCCGACGGCTTGCTGCCAGCCGTGCTGCACCCTGCCGCAAGCAGCGCACCCGCCAGCAGCACCGCCGGCCACGCGACCCGTTTGCACTCGATCGTCTTGCGCATGATGGAACCCCCTTGATGACTATTCCGGCCAGTGCGGTCCATGGCGCTCACCACTGCATGCCTGCGCCGATGGACACGCCCGCATCGCCGCGCGAATCCGCCGAACCGGTCAGCTTGTAGACCCAGCGCCCGCCCTCGGAGATGGTGGACACGCCGACCGCGATGCTCGACTCGCCGCGGAACGAACCGCCCGCGATGGCCGCCATGCTCTTGCCCGGCTCGTAGGCCTGCGGCAGGCCGGCGCTCGCCATCGCCGCCGCGACGCCTGCGTTGGCGCGGTTGTTGACGTTCTGGATGTCGCCTTCGACCTGGCTGAAGCGCTGGTCGGTATAGGTCTTCGACCAGTTCACCGCCTGCTGCACCTGGCCGACGTTGGCCGCATCGGTGGCCAGCGTGCCGGTCGCCACGTTGTGGATGGCGGTGTCGCCGGTACCGTCGCCGAGGGTCACGCTGTTGTAGTTGGTCGTGCCGTCGCTGTTGGTGTCGTAGCGCACGTTGCCCTGGGTGCTGCCGCTGATCGCCGAATCCATCTGGCCCAGGTTCACCGCGTCGGTGGCTTGCGTGCCGGCTGCCACGTTGGTGATCTGGCGCTCGTTGCCGGCGCTGCCCACCGACACCGTGTTCGCGCGGTCGGCCACCGAGCCGGCACCGATCGCCACCGAGTTGTCGGCGGTGGCGCTGGCGCCGTTGCCCATCGCCACGCTGTTCGTGCCGCTGGAGGTTGCCTGCGGACCGATGGCGATGCTGTTGCTGCCGGACGCCGAGGAATTGGCCAACGTGGAGTTCACGTTGAAGTACTTCACCGAACCGCCGCCGCCGGTCTGGATGTTCTGGATGTCGTTGTACAGGCTGTAGTTGCTGTAGACGTTGCTGGTGTCCTGCGTCCAGTGCCACAGCTGCGAGCCGTTCACCGCATCCGTGCTGGTGGCCGTTTCCGCGCCTGCAGCCAGGTTGGTGACCAGCACCTGCGCACCGCTGCCGTCGCCGGTCAGCGTGACGGTGTTGGTCGGGTTGCCGCTGGGGTCGGCGTCGTACTTCACCGCCAGCTTGTCGGTCGACGAGCTCTGCGCGCTCACCGCCTCCAACTGAGCCACGTTCACCGCGTCGTTGGCGGCGCTGCCTGCGGCCACGCCGGTGATCTGGCGGTTGCCCACGTTCAATTCGCCGCTGGAGGTCTGCGGCGCGGTCAATCCATAGCCCTGGTAGTTGGTCAGCGCGCCGACCGTGGTCACCGAGCCGGCACCCAGCGCGATGGAGTTCGCGAAGTTCGCCGTGGCGTTTGCACCGAACGCGATCGCATTGGTCGCCGTAGCACTGGCGGTGTCGCCCATGGCAAGGGCGCTGGCGCCGTTGGCCGTAGTGGTCGAACCCAGCGCCACCGCGCTCTGGCCGTTGGCGGTGCTGTTGTAGCCGATGGCCACGGCGCCCTGGCCGGTGGCCGTGTTCGGATCGCCCAACGCCACCGCACCGTCGCCGCTGGCCGTGTTGCCGAAGCCGATCGCTACCGCGTTGCCGTCCTTCGCCGTGGTGTTCTCGCCCACCGCCAACGCGTTGTCGGAACTCGCGGTGGCGCCATATCCCACCGCCATGCTGTTCGCACCGCTGGCCGTGGCGGACTGGCCTACCGCCATGCTGTTGGCCGCACTGGCTATCGCAGCCGGACCTGCAGCAAGGCTGTTGGTGCCCGAGGCCTGGGCATTCGCCAGGGAGGAATTGACCTGGTAGTACTTGATGGCCGCGCTGTTGTCGATGTTGTTGATGTGCGTGTTGAGGTTGTTCAGCGATCCGTTCACCGCATCGAAGGCGGAGGTCACGTTGTTGTAGCTGCCGTTGGTGGTGCTGCCGTCGACCGCCACCGAGGTGATGTTGAACGTCGGCGCCGTCCACGTGTTCGTGGTCGCGTTGTAGTTGGTGGTGCCGCCCATGTAGGTCGCGAGCGACTGGTTGGTGGCGAACAGCTGGCTGCCGTTCACCGCATCCGTGCTGGTGGCGCTCAACGCGCCCTGGTGCAGATTGGTGAGTAGCGTGCCGCCGGTGACGCCACCGTCCGTGCTGGTGGTGCCGCCCAGGGTCACCGAGGTCTTGTTCGCGTTGTCGTACTGCACCGCGTTGTTGGCGGTGGTGGCCACGCCTTCCAGCTGCGCCAGGTTCACCGCATCGGTCGCCGCGCTGCCCGCGGCGACATTGGTGAGCTGGCGCTCCTGGCCCGGCGAGCCGATGGACACTTCACCCGCCGAGTTCTGCAGCGCACTCAGACCGAAGGCCGTGTAGTTCGCCTGCGCTCCGCGGTTGGCCGCCGACGCATAGCCCAGCGCCACGCTGTTGGCCACGCTCGAGGTGGCGTTGGCGCCGAGGATGGTCTGTGCATTGGCCGTGCCCGAGGCGCTGTCGCCGATCACCACCGAGTGGCCTTCGCGATCGGCGTAGTTGGCATCCGGCACACCGCAGGGATCCGTCGGCGAACCGCTGCCAGTGAACACCGAGCAGGCGGTCACCGACGGCAGCGTGTGGCTGGCGTTGGTGCCGATCACCACTTCTTCCGAGCCGTTCGCACTGGCGCCGTCGCCCACCAGCACCTGGTTGTTCTGCGCGGCGTTCACCGCCCAGCACGACTCCTTCACCACGCCCAGCACGTTGAGGCAGGTGGATGCCCATGCCGGCGCGCTGCTTGGCAGCACCAGTCCCAGCAAGCCACTGTTGACCTCGCCGTTGTTGATGTTGGTGATGTAACTGTTCGAGGACACGCCGCCGACCAGGGTGAGGTTCGAGTTCTGGCCCGTACCGCCCAGCACCGTGCCGCCCACCGTCGTCAGCACGGTACCCACCGGCGTCGAATTGATCACCGGGATGCCGAGCGCGTTCACCGTGGAATAACCCTGGGTGAAGTTGGCGGTGCTCACCTTCAGACTGCCGTCCGTGATGTAGCCGTCCGTACTGTTGTTGCCGAACAGCGCATTGGTGGTGGGGCCCAGCAATGTGGTAACTGCGCCCACCACGCCGCCGTTGCCGACGATCACGCCGCTCGGCGTATTGCTGGGCGGGGGCACCGTCGGCACTCCCGAGGGCGAAGGCGTTGTCGTCGAAGTGAGGCTGCTGACCAAGCCGGACAGCAGGCCGCCGCCCTGGCTGGAGGTCACGCCGCCGAGCGTGCTGCCCAGCTGGCCGACGACCGGACCGACCACCGGCACATTCGACGTGGCATCCGTCACGCCATCGATCACCTGGCTCACCACTCCAAGCGGGTTGCCATTGCCTGCGGTGCCGGCGGAATCCAGCACGTTGCTCACCTGGGTCACCACCGGGCCAACCACCGGAACCTTCGACGTTGCGCCGGCAACGCCATCCACCGTCTGGTCGACCACACCCGTCAGGCCGCCGAGGCCGCCGAGACCGCCACCGCTGCTGCCAGTCGGGTCGATCTGTGCCGTGGTTTCCTGCAGCGTCGTGCCTACGGCGGATACCACCTTGCCGACACCCGCGGTGCCCGACAGCGAATTCACCGCCTCGCCGACCACCTCGCCGAGCTGTCCGCCCACCACGCCGCCACCGGCACTGCCGCCGGAGGTCAGGCCCTTCAGATTCTGGCCCACGCTGGCCACGGTCGTGCCGAGCACCGGCAGCTTCTCGCCGTTGTTCACCACGCCGCCGACCACCGTTCCCAACGCCGTGCCAAGGTCATGGCCGCCCGTGGGCGCATTGCCGAGCACGCTGCCCAGCTGTGCCACGGTCGTGCCGACCACCGGCACGCCGGATGTGGCATTCGCCACACCGCCCACCACCTGGCCGACGGTGCCCGTCAGATTTCCAAGGCCACCGCTACCCGACGTGGTCGAGCCGAGCGCCTGGCCGACATCGCCCACCACCGTGCCGACCACGGGCACATTCGACGTCGCACCGGCGACGCCGTTCACCACCTGGCCGACCGTGCCCGTCAGATTTCCAAGGCCACCGCTACCCGACGTCGTCGAGCCGAGTGCTTGGCCGACATCGCCCACCACCGTGCCGACCACGGGCACCTTCGACGTCGCACCGGCGACGCCATTGACTACCTGGCCCACCGTGCCCGTCAGATTCCCGAGGCCACCACTGCCCGACGTCGTCGAGCCGAGCGCCTGGCCCACATCGCCCACCACCGTACCGACCACGGGCACATTCGAGGTCGCACCGGCGACGCCATTGACTACCTGGCCCACCGTGCCCGTGAGATTCCCAAGACCGCCACCACCCGACGCGGTCGAACCGAGCGCTTGGCCGACATCACTCACCACCGTGCCGACTACAGGCACCTTCGACGTCGCACCCGCAACACCGTTCACCACCTGGCCGACCGTACCCGTCAGATTTCCAAGGCCACCGCTACCCGACGTGGTCGAGCCGAGCGCCTGGCCGACATCGCCCACCACCGTACCGACCACGGGCACCTTCGACGTTGCACTCGCAACACCGTTCACTACCTGACCCACCGTGCCCGACAAATTGCCAAGACCGCCGCTACCCGTCGTCGTCGAACCGAGCGCCTGGCCCACATCGCCCACCACCGTGCCGACCACGGGCAATTTCGAGGTCGCACCGGCAACCCCATTCACCACTTGGCCGACGGTACCCGACAAATTGCCAAGGCCACCGCTACCCGACGTCGTTGAGCCGAGCGCCTGGCCCACATCACCCACCACCGTGCCGACCACGGGCACCTTCGACGTCGCGCTCGCGACGCCATTGACCACTTGGCCGACTGTGCCCGTCAGATTCCCAAGGCCACCGCTGCCTGACGTCGTCGAACCGAGCGCCTGACCCACATCACCCACCACCGGGCCGACCACGGGCACATTCGACGTTGCACTCGCAACACCGTTCACTACCTGACCCAGCGTGCCCGACAAATTGCCAAGACCGCCGCTACCCGTCGTCGTCGAACCGAGCGCCTGGCCCACATCACCCACCACCGTGCCGACCACGGGCACCTTCGACGTCGCGCTCGCGACGCCATTGACCACTTGGCCGACTGTGCCCGACAAATTGCCAAGGCCGCCGCTGCCTGACGTGGTCGAACCGAGCGCTTGGCCCACATCGCTCACCACCGTGCCGACCACGGGCACTTTCGAGGTCGCACCGGCGACCCCATTCACCACTTGGCCGACGGTGCCCGACAAATTACCAAGGCCGCCGCTGCCCGACGTCGTCGAGCCGAGCGCCTGACCGACATCGCCCACCACCGTACCGACCACAGGCACCTTCGAAGTCGCACCCGCGACGCCGTCCACCACTTGGCCGACCACACCGGTCAGGCTGCCAACGCCGCCACCGGTCCCGCTCGTATTGATCTGCGCCGTGGTTTCCTGCAGCGTCGTGCCTACGGCGGATACCACCTTGCCGACACCCGCGGTGCCCGACAGCGAATTCACCGCCTCGCCGACCACCTCGCCGAGCTGTCCGCCCACCACGCCGCCACCGGCGCTGCCGCCGGAGGTCAGCCCCTTCAGATTCTGGCCCACGCTGGCCACGGTCGTGCCGAGCACCGGCAGCTTCTCGCCGTTGTTCACCACGCCGCCGACCACCGTCCCCAACGCCGTGCCAAGGTCATGGCCGCCCGCAGGGGTGTTGCCGAGCACGCTGCTTACCTGCGTCACCACCGTGCCGACCACCGGCACTTTCGACGCATCGCCCATCACATCGCCCGCCACGGCCCGCACCGGCGGCACTCCGCCACCCTCGCCATCGGCGATGCCCAGCGAATGGGCAAGATCGGAAACCGCGGCATCGCGGCGCCGGTCGGCCACCAGCGGCTCGATCACAGAAGAAGCCTGCACGGTCGCACCCAGACCCACATGGATGGTCGGCACGGCAGAGGTCACGGCAACCACCGTGCCGTCCGCGCCCGACAAGGTCTTGCCGAGCACCGGCACTCCGCCGGCAGCCTGCGCCACGCCCGATACCGCATGACCCACGATCGACGGATGCAGGGTCAGGCCTGCACCGATGCCTGCATCGTGCCTGCTGAGCCGAACGCCGGCGCCCGCCTGTGCCAACGGCACGGATACATGTGCACCAGCATGCACGTGCGTCGGCGTGGCTGCGGCATGGACGCCGACATACGCCGGCTGTACCGCCGAAAGCGTGGAACCCGCCACCTGGTGAATCACCGTCACCGGTGCGCCAACCACACCCGCCACACTCGATGCGGCGGACGATCCCACCACCGGCGCCTGGTACTTGCTGACCAGCGACTGCAGGTCGTCCAGTTGCGCACTGCCGGTTGTCGATTGCGCGAATGCGCCCGTGGCATAGATCAAGCTGCCCGCGCCCAGCATGGCCAGCGAAATCAGCTTGACTGTTTTCATCTTGCCTGGCGAAACGGAAACGCCGCCATGCGACCTCGAAGACAACTCGGAGGCCACCACCAAGGCATTGCGGGACTTGCACCAGACGAGGCGATAGATGTGGTTCATGATTTACCCCCTTGACCGGCCGGCGATACCCTCTGGCATCGCGATGCGGGTCAACGCACGGATTGACATGGACACACGCCTGCACATGCAGACGCGTCGGGGATGATTAAATCGCCCTGATTGCCCTGCCAATGCGCCGAACCGGCATCGCCCTATGTGTATCCGGCAAGGTGCTGCGCGAAAACGGCAAGCCATGCACATATGCGGCAAATACCGGAAATACCGTGCCTAAACCGGCCGCAACCGAAACTTTTGCCTCGTGAACGTCGATGCGCATCGCCGCTTCGATCGCAATGCGCGTCGCAAAAATCTTGTGGCGACTCTCGCCTCCGGCAGCCTCGCCTATCTTCTCGGCTCGTTCGCAAACAGCCTTCTGCACGCGTCAATAAACGACCGGTGCCGGCTCTCTCAGGAAGCGAACTCCAGCGCCGGCGCACGCATCAGCGTGTCGCTGGGCAACTCGCCGAAGACACGGCGATAGTGGTCGGCGAAGCGCGACAGATCCCACAAACCGCAGCTCAGCGCCACGGACTTCACCGAACGTCGGCTGGCATCGGAAAGTGACAAACTGCGACAAGCCGTGCACAGCCTCAGCATCGACAGGTAGCGGTTGGGCGAAAGTCCCAGCAGATCCTCGAAGGCATAGCGCAATGCGCGCTCGCTGACGCCCGCGGCATTGCACATCTCGCTCAGATAGATGTCCTGGCGCATGTTGGCGCGCATGAACTGCTCGACGCGCTGCACGATCATGTAGTGCGTGCGCCGCCCCCGCGTGCACTGCGGGCGGTCTTCGGCATGCGCAGACAAGCCGGCCTGCAGATGACTCGCGAGCAGCGCATCCACGTCGTCATCGCTCAGTGCGCTTCCGCTCGTCAGACGTTCTCTCACCCGCTCGAAGCCCGCGGCGAGGTCGCGCGCGGCATCGCTGCCGGACAACATAAATAATGAAAGCAGGCGCGCCGATATCTCGGCCTGGTGCAGATCCAGCTCGGCCACTTTTCGACGGAGGCGCTCCAGCGGCACCAGCATCGCGCTGACCCGGCTGCCGACGCGCAGCATGAATTCGCTGATGCCTTCCGGCATCACGGTGAACGCCATGCCCGTGCGCAGCTCCGTGCCGTGGCACCAGCTTCCATCGCACGTATGGTGGATGTAGCCGATCATGCACCAGTCGACCGGCAGCACAAAGCGACCGCGAAACGAGAAATTCGTCTCGCCGCTGCAGAAGATGGCCTCGCTCAACGCCTGCGACTCCACCGCAACCTGAGGGCCAGCGGAGTTCAGGAGCACCACTTCCATTTCGCACACGCGGAGCGCGCCACCGAGCGAAACCAAGTCGCACGACTGCGTGTTGTCGCCGATGCCGACTGTCATGACTCGTGTAGCCCCCCATCACGATGCGCCTGCGCGACTTCCCGTCACGCAGACCTCCCTGCACTCCTATCAGTGATGCAACATTTAAGCCGACACCGCCTTGGTCACATGCACTTTTTCGGCACGATTTACACCCGTTTACATGTAATGCGTCACAAGAACCCAGAAGTTCACCCCGCTTTGGTCGAAATGTGCCGTTTTTGTGTACCGCCGCACCATTTGCCCGATGACACTTGACCCAAGACCTGCCGGGCGTACTGAGTGACCCCGGCGATCAGGGGGGTGTCATGGACACTGCAATCAATACGGCTCAATGGCCGAAAGACAGGCTTTTCGCGGCATCCGCGCCTTTTGGCGCCATGAGCCTGTGCGCGGCACTTCCCCGCATCGCCGCTGCGAGTGGCACACCCTATGCATCGCAATTACCGGATACCACGTATCCGGCACTGTCGCGCAACGCGGCTGTGCCACGGCCCGGTCGGGCCAAGCCGCGGCAGGAGCCGCGGTCGATCACGCCGCCACCCGAAGGGGGAGACGGCGCGTGCATCAACTCATGTGGGGTCGAGGGACTCCTTGGAGAAAGGCAAATGAACACGTCCATTCGCAACTTCCTGAAAGAAGAAGACGGCATTACGGCGCTGGAATACGGTGTTCTCGCAGCATTGGTGGCAACGGTCATCCTGGCCGTGATCGGCACCACCAGCACGGGCGGGCTCGGAACCATACTCACGACCCTCCTGGGCAAGGTCAGCGCTGCCGTCAGCAGCACCTGATTCTCGGCTGGCCGTCCACACAACCACAAATCGAAATCCAATCAGCTGCATCCGTTACTGACAGCCATCTCGAGGTCAGCCATTGGCTAGCTACCTGCCATCGTTGGCTGCGGTCTTATGCATATTGGTCATTGGCAATGACCTATATGTACGCCGCGTACCAAACATATGGCTGTTGTCGGCGCTTTGCTTGGGCATTGCTTTAACGGCCATTAGCTGGATTCAAGGCATGAGCGGGCCGCCATGGCCCGCTCTACTTGGATTTTTAATAGGGCTGGTGGCATTGCTGCCATTTCACGTTTTCGGTTGGATGGGGGCCGGTGACGTGAAGTTTTTTGCCTTGCTTGGCTTTCTGCTTGGTGCGAAAGCACTGTTGCCCATCTGGATTATCGGCAGCCTGATCGCAGGCGTGCACAGCACGCTGGTTCTTTTGTCGCGACACTGGCTGTCACAGGCCATACCCGCATGGGAAATCACACAAACCCGGTTTTCCAACTCGGCCTTCGCCCAGCGCATGCTCGCCGCGCGCCAGGGCCGCAAAGGCCTGCCCTACGCCGCATGGCTGGGAGTGGGTGCGTTGATCGTCATCTTCGACCCGGCACTGATGCATTGGTGAATGCCATGAACATCGAGACTGCCATTGCCCGCCCCACGCTGCCCAACTGTCGCCGCAGACAGCATGGCGCAGTGACGATCGAGTTTGCGCTGATGTTCATGTTCGGCATGCTGCCGCTGCTCCTGCTCACGCTGACAGGCGTGCTGATCTTCACCGCCAAGCAGTCGCTGACGTTGGCCGCCGACAACGGCGCACGCGCAGCGTTGCACTCCAACGGCACCGCCGGCGGCAATCTCACCGATGCCTGCAGCACCGCGCTGCAGTCGATGAACTGGCTGTTTGCGCTGTCGGCCAGCAGCACCTCGCCCGCACCGACTGCCTGCACGTCCGCCAGCATCACCAACAACATCGCCACCATCGCCGTGACCAGCAACTGCACGGCGGACACGAACGCCACCTGCGTGCTGGTCACCACTACCTACGACTACAACAACAGCCCGCTGATCCTCGGCACCGGCACGCTCTACGGCTGGCTGATGAGCGCGCCGCTGCAAAGCACGGCCGTGATCCAGATCTACAACAACTAGGGAGCCGCGGGCGCACGTCCCGGCAAAGGAGATTCACGATGCAGAAGTTCACCCGCATCGCCGCGCTGCTGCTGGTCGTGGTGGCCGTGATCCTGGCCATCGCAGCGTTCGGGCTGGGCCGGCGTGCCGCACAATCGAACCTGGTGGCGCAAGCGCCCGCCAATGCCGCGCCTGCATCGGCCGGGCAGACCGTACAGGCCGCCACGACGTCGATCGTCGTCGCTGCGAATGCCCTGCCGGCCGGCCAGCCGATCGCCGCCGCGTCGTTGCAATTGGCGCCCGCGGCGCAGGCATTGCCGGAAGGCTATACGTCCGTGGACGGTGTGGCCGGCGACGTGCCGCTGGTGGACATTCCCGCAGGCAGCGCGATCACCGCCAACCTGCTTGCCCACGGCGTAGCGATGGCCCTGAAACCGGGCGAGCGCGCCTTGGCCGTACCGGTGGACGAGCAGAGCAGTGCGGGCAGCCGCATCCTGCCGGGCGACTATGTGGATGTATTCCTCAACCTGAAGTCCGCGTCCCCGGAAGGCTACGTTAGCGGCAGCAAACCGCTGCCCAGCCAGGCCCGCCTGCTGGTGTCGCGCCTGCGCGTGCTGGCCTTCGGCAGCCACGACCTGCCCAAGCCGGTGCCGTCGGCCCACGCCACGGCAACCGACGACAAGGCCGCGGACAAGGCTGCCGCTGCCACCAACGAAAACCAGGTCGCGCGGACCGCCGTGCTGGCGGTGCCGCTGGCCGATGTGGATCGCCTGTTGCTGGGCACGCAGGACGGCAAGCTGGTGCTGGCGTTGCGCCACCCGGGCGA
The DNA here is from genome assembly GCF_014843005.1 of Rhodanobacter sp. DHG33. Taxonomy (GTDB): domain Bacteria; phylum Pseudomonadota; class Gammaproteobacteria; order Xanthomonadales; family Rhodanobacteraceae; genus Rhodanobacter_A. The sequence continues at coordinate 76,896 of NZ_JACYXM010000004.1, forward strand.
TCCCGGCCAACCCGACGATACGTTGTTCCCGCAGCCGCGCGACGCGTTGTCGCCGGTCGCCATGCTCACGCCCGAGCAGCGTCAGGCGCTGCAGTCGCCCGAAAACCGCGCCTTTGCCGGCATCGACGGCCTCGGCCTGGCGGGCCAGGCGCATGCCTCGCCGCCCGCCACCGCGCGCACGGCGCGCAACAACTCGCCGCGCGTGGAGATCATCCGCGGCGCCCAGACCAATTCCCTTTGACGCGACGGATTCCTGCCATGGCTTTTCGAACCCGCCCGCTCTACCTGCTGCTCACGGGCCTCGCCGTGACCATGCCGAACATGCTTGCCGTGGCGAACGCCGCGGACGCCGACGTCACGCTGCAGCCGCATGAGCAACGCCCCTGGCGCCTGCCTGCGGATCTACTGCGCGTCGCCATCGCCGATCCGTCGGTGGCGGATCTGGTACCGCTGAAGGGCAACAGCCGCGAGGCGCTATTGGTGGGCAAGCAGGCCGGCGAAACCACCCTCTTGCTGTGGCGGCGCGGTGAATCGGCGCCGCAACGCCTGACCGTTCGCGTGCGCGGCGCGCTGCAGCAGCAGTTGCTGGCCGACACCGGCGCGCAGGTCAGCGCGCATGGCGGCCAGGCCCTGCTCAGCGGCAGCACGCCTACTCTGCTCGATCACCAGCAAGCTTTGAGTGCCGCCACCGACGCCGCTGGCAACAAGGGCAGCGTGACCGACACCTCCACCGTAGCCAGCGGCGGCGTGGTGCAGGTGGACGTGAAGGTGGTGGAGCTGGACAAGACCGCGATGGACCAGTTCGGCTTCAGCTTTTCGGGTACCAACAACGGCTTCCACTACGGCTTCACTGCGCCAAGCACGACCAGCAACACATCGAGCGGCGCGGTTTCCTCTGCCTTCAACCTGGTGATGGGCCATACCAGCGCCAACGGCAAACATCTGTGGAACGGCAACCTCAACCTTCTCACGGCCGACGGCATGGCACGCGTGCTGGCCGAGCCCACCCTGGTGGCGCTGTCCGGACAAAGCGCCAGCTTCCTGGCCGGTGGCGAGCTGCCGATTCCCGAACCGCAGGGACTGGGCACCACCACCATTGCCTACAAGCAGTTCGGCATTGGCCTTACTGTGACGCCCACGGTGCTCGGGCCGGATCGCATCGCCTTGAAAGTGGCCCCGGAAGCCAGCGATCTGGATTACGCCGACGCGGTGGTGCTCGATGGCGTATCCGTACCCGCCATCAGTACCCGCCGCGCCGACACCACGGTGGAACTGGGCGACGGCGAAACCTTCGTGATCGGCGGCCTGGTCAGCCAGAGCATCACCTCGCAGGTGAGCAAGATTCCGCTGCTGGGCGACATCCCCGTCATCGGCGCCTTTTTCCGTGACCTGAATTACAGCCGTCAAGACAAGGAACTGGTGATCATGGTGACGCCACACCTGGTGAAGCCGATAGCCCGCGGCACCAACCTGCCGCTGCCGGGCGAACGCGAGACGGCCGGCGACCCCGCGGTCTGGGGTTCGTGGCTGCTCGGCCCCGCCAGTCCCGACCAGATGCCAGGATTCTCCCGTTGAGTAGCTTGCTGCCCATGACTGCCTCCGCCTCCATTCTTCCCATGAGCATGCTGGAGCCCGGCGTGGACGTACTGTTTTATTCATCGGACGAAAAACGGGCACAGCGACTGGCTGCCCGGTTGCGCGACCTGGCGCGGGTGCACTGGGAAGACAGCCGGCTGTTTTCGGTCGCATCGTGGCGCACCCAGTACCAGGGGCGCTGCCTGGTGCTGCTGGACTACGCCAACGACGATGCGCCCATCTCCACCCAGCTTGCGCACCATTTGCTGACCATGGTTCCCGGCCTGCCGTTGTTCGGCGTGGGCTCCACCGCGTCCGACCACGCCGCCGGCGTGCTGGCGGCCTTGCGCGCAGGCGTGCTGGACTTTTTCGACATGGACGCCAGCGACGCGGAGATCCGCGAGCTGCTGGAACATGCCGCGAAGCTGCCCGCCGATACGCGCCCTGGAACGACGCCCGCGGTGGCACCGCACCAACTGGGCAAGCTGGTGCTGCTGCTCGGCGTGCGCCCCGGCGTAGGCTGCAGCACGCTGGCCGCCCACCTTGGCGCGCTGGCCGCACCGCTGCCGCCCAAGTCTGCTGCAGGCAACGCAATCTCCACCGCTGACAAAACCGCAACGGCGGAAGGACCGGCGCCGCAAGCCTTGTTGTTGGACCTCGGCCTGCCCGCCTGCGACGCGCAGCTGTACCTGGGCGTGACCAGCGAATTCCACTATGCCGAGGCGTTGCACAACGCCAGCCGCATCGATGCCACGCTGCTTCGCAGTGCACTGCCCCGCCACGGCGCCAGCCAGCTGGCGGTGCTGTCGCAGGACGCAAAGGCCCCATTGCCTTCGCTGGACACGGCGGAGGCAGGCCTGTTGATCGAACGCCTGCGCGAGCACGTGGACCTCGTGCTCTGCGATCTCGGCGGACTGTCGGTCAAGCAGATGTCCGCATCGATGCTGCGTGCAGCCAGCGAGATCTGGCTGGTGGTCGACCAGGGCATCGCCACCATGGTGTCGCTGGATCGCTGCCTGCGCGACCTGCAGCAGGCCGGCGTGCGCGACCAGCGACTGGGACTGGTGGTGAACCGCCATGACGACGACTGCGGCCTCACCCCGCAGCAGATCGCCAAACGCTTCGAACTGCCGCTGCTGGCCACCTTGCCCAACCGCTCGCACACCCTGCTCATCCATGCCAACCAGGGCAGGCTGCTGCACCAGTCCGCGCCGCGCGACCCCTACATCCGCGCACTGGCCCCGCTGCGCGACCGCCTGCATACCGCCAACATGCCGCCCGCTTCCGCCCTGCCGTGGTGGAAGAAATTATTCACGCGCGCGGGAGGTGTCCCATGGAAAACACGATGAACCAACCGAGTGCACGCCTGTCCGCCGCCTTGCAGCGCGTCGCGGAGACGCCGCGCGTCGACGCGCCCGATCTGCCGTTCGAGCAGACCCGGCACTTCCACGACATGCTGTCCGCCGCGCACGAGTTCCTGCTCAACCGTATCGAGGACCAGCGTCTCGACATCGGCTCGTGGGCAACCGACACGGTGACGAAGTACGTCGAGGTCGAGACCGCGAATTTCGTGCAGGAATGGCGCATCCCGGTCAACGAGACCGAGATGCGCAAGGTCGCCATCGCGCTGGTGAAGGAGATCACCGGTTTCGGCCCGCTCGACGACCTGCTCATGGACTCGGAGGTCGAGGACATCCTCATCAACGGCCACGAAGACGTGTATGTCTCGCGTGGCGGCGTGCTGGAGCGCGAGCCCGGCGTGCGCTTCAGCGACTCGCGCCACCTGTTGCGCATCGTGCGGCGCATCCTCGCTCCGCTGGGACGGCGGCTGGACGAGTCCAGCCCGATGGTGGACGCGCGCCTGCCCAACGGCGGCCGCCTCAACGCGATCATCGAACCCTTGTCGGTTTCCGGCCCCAGCGTCTCCATCCGCAAGTTCCGCAAGGACCCGTTCACGCCCGACGAGCTGCTCGCCCGCGGCGCCTTCGACAAGGCCATCCGCGGCCTGTTGCAGGCGGCGGTGCTGGGCCGCTGCAACATCATCATTTCCGGCGGCACCAGCTCGGGCAAGACGTCGCTGCTCAACGCGCTGGCCAGCTTCGTTCCGCACACCGAACGCGTCATCACCATCGAGGACACCGCCGAGCTGTCGCTCAACCATCCGCACGTGGTGCGCCTCGAGAGCCGCCTCGGCGGCTTCGACGGCAGCGGTGCGGTGAGCATCCGCGACCTGGTGCGCAACAGCCTGCGCATGCGCCCCGACCGCATCGTGGTGGGCGAGGTGCGCGGCGCCGAAGTGCTGGAAATGCTGCAGGCGATGAATACCGGCCACGACGGCTCGATGTCCACCATCCACGCGAATTCGCCGCGCGACGCGCTGTACCGCCTGGAAATGCTGTCCGGCTTCGCCGGCTTCCAGGGCAGCGAGAGCAGCCTGCGCCGGCAGATCGCCAGCGCCATCGACTTCATCATTCAGATCGCGCGCCTCAGCAACGGCCGCCGCGTGATCTCCTCCATCGCCGAGGTCACCGGCGTGGGCGACAACATCATCACCACGCAGGAAATGTACCGCCACGAAACCTTCGTCGACGCGGACGGCAAGGAGCGCGACCGCTGGCCGGGCCTGGGCTTCCACCCGCACACGCACAAGCTCGAGCAGTTCCGCCAGTTCCTGCGCGAAGCCAGCGGGATCACCCTATGATCCAGGCGCTCGCCCTGCTCAGCCTGGTGATGCTGATGTTCGCGGCCGCCGCGCAGCTGTGGTCCAGCGGCATGGCGCGCGAGCAGCAGCGCCGCAGCCTGACGCGGATGGAGCAGAGCCTCGGCGGCATGCCGCATGCGCCGCCGCTGCCGGGGGCACTGCCCGGTCAACCGCAACCGTCGAGCGGCTTACCCACCGACGATCTGTGTCTGCGTGCGGGCCTGCCGCCCGGCTTGCGCATGCCGTTGACGGTGGCTGTAGTCGGCGTGACCCTGGCCTTGCTGGCCACGTGGCGCATCGGCACCGGTTGGGCGTTCCCGGTGATGCTTGCGCTGTACGCCGTGCTGGTATGGCTATGGCTGCGCGCCCGCATCGAGAAGCAGCAGAAACAGATCCTGCGCCAACTGCCCGACTTCCTCGACGGCATGGTGCGCCTGGCCAGCATCGGCAACAGCTTGCCGATGGCGTTTCAGGTCACCACCAACTCGGTGCAGATGCCGCTGCGGGCCGTGCTCGATCGCGCGATGAGCTCGGTGCGCGCCGGCCACGATCTCGACCGCGCCCTGCAGCTCGCCGCGCGTCCGTACCGCCTGCACGCACTGGAACTGCTGCACGTGGTGCTGGGCACCGGCATGCGCATGGGCGGCCGCGCCGACCAGATCCTGCAGCGCATGAGCGACTTCATGCGCGACCTTGAGCAGGCCCAGCAGGAGTTGCGCGCCATCACTTCCGAAACGCGCATGTCCGCCTGGGTGCTCGGGTTGCTGCCGGTGATAACGGCCACCTTCATGACGCTGACCAATCCCACCTTCTTCAACCCGATGTTCCACCAACCGCTGGGCCACACCATCCTGTTGATCGCACTCGGGCTGGAACTGCTGGGCAGCTTCCTGCTGTACCGCCTGGCGAAATCGCTATGAGCGCCTCGACCTTGTTCGTGCTGTCCCTGGTGCTGTTGGCGCTTGGCGCCGTGGTGTTTGCGCTGGGCGCATTCGCACGCCATCGCAGCGGCCAACAGCAGGCGCACGTGATGGAACGCGCCCTGCATCATCAGCCGCTGGCACTGGCCGATGGCGAACGCGACACCCGCAATCCGTGGCAACGCCTGCTGGATGCTTTGCAGGCGGTGGGCCGCCGTTTCGAAAATGGGGGGCTGGGCAAGGCATTGCTGGCGCCGGAAGATCGCCTTTTGCTGGACCAGGCCAACCGCAACACGCCTTCCGGCCGCGCCACCTACCTCGGCGTGCGCCTGGTGCTGGCGTTGCTGTTGCCCGTGGCGGTGACACTCTGGCTGCGGCCCACCGGCGTCCGCGCCATGATCGAACTGATGGCCGGCCTTGCCGCGGGCGTATTGCTGCCCAAGTTCGTGCTCGGTGCATGGGCCGAACGTCTGCGCCGCCAGGCCAGCGACGAACTGCCGCTGCTGATCGACCTGCTGCGGCTGTTCCAGGGCGTGGGCTTCAGCATGGACCAGAGCCTGCAGACCATCGCGGAACGCTTCCCCACCGTGCTGCCCGTGCTGGGTCGCGAGCTGCGCGACGCCAACACCAGCTACATGCACGGTCGGTCACGCGAGCAGTCGCTGCACCGGCTCGCGGGGTCGTTCGACAACGACGACCTGCGTAGCCTGGTGCAGGTCATCGTGCAGGTGCACGAACACGGCGGCGCCGTACAGGAGCCGCTGCGCCAGTTCGCGGAGCGGCTACGCGAGCAGCGCAAGATGAGCATGAAGGAAAAGACCGGCAAGCTGTCGGTGAAGATGACCATGGTGATGATGCTCACCCTGCTGCCCGCGCTGATGCTGGTACTGGCCGGCCCCGCCATCGTTTCGCTCATCGGCACCATCTCGAAACTCGGGGGGCACTGACATGCGCATCGGCCAACCGCAGACTTTTCCCTCTCGCTCCGCCCTAGTGACCACGCGGCCGCGCGAACTGCCGTCGACGCACCGCTTCGTCGCATGGCCCCTGCTCGCCGTCGCTGCTCTGCTGCTTGCCGGCTGCGGCGGCGTCCGCAATGGCTACCCCAACCATGTCGTTGCGCCGAGCCTGGCGGAACCGGGCACCACGCCGCACGACAACAAGGACGTCTACCTGCAGCTCATCCACAAGCTGCAGCAGCAAGGCGCCTACTACGCCTCGCTGGCGCACATCGATGCCTATCGCCAGCGCTACGGCGATTCGCCCGAACTCAGCCAGTTGCGGGCGGACGCGCTGCGCGAAACCGGCCAGGGCAATGCCGCCGTGCCGATCTACCAGAGCTTGCTGCACAGCAGCCAGGCAGCCGCGGCATGGCATGGCCTGGGCCTGATCGCCGCGGCCGCCAACCAGCAAGGGGAAGCCGAGCAGGATCTGGCCAAGGCCGTGCAGCTGGAGCCGATCAATTCGGCCTATCTCAGCGACCTGGGTTATGCCCGCCTGCGCGCCGGCCGCATCGCCGAAGCGCGCGAACCATTGTCGATGGCCGCACAGCTGGCGCCCGACGATGCCAAGGACATTTCCAACCTCGCGGTGTGGGCCATCCTCGACAACCAGCTGCCGCTCGCCGACGACCTGATGCAACGCGCCAAGCTGCCCCAGACCACCCGCGACGCCGTATACCAGCTGGCCGCGCAATTGCGCGCCAGCATCGCGGACAACGCCGCGGCTCCCACGGCGGAGACGGCCACTGCGGCAACCGCCGCGGAAACCGCTTCGACGTCGACCGCCGGCAACGCCTCCGGCGGCAACTACCCGCACCGCGTGCCCGTTCCCAATGCCATCAACGGCATTCCCGGCGGCGTGCTCGACCGCTTCAGCTCATCCTCTTCTTCGACCAGCGGGGCCAACCCATGAACCTGCCTATCCGCCATACCCTGCTCGTCGCATTCGGTCTGTCGCTGGCCTTGCCTGCCGTCGCCCAGCAGGCTCCGCTCACCGGCCAGATGATGGATGGCCAGACGCCTGCCCCCGCCCCGGCGGCCGCGCCCCAGCCGCAGCCCCCGCAACCCGTCAGCGCCGCGCCTGCGCCGCAGGCACCGCAACAGGTCGCGCCACCCGGCGACGATGCCAGCGCCGAAGCGCCGCCGCCGCTGGCCGATGTCGGCGACAACGGCGGCGTCGGCTCCACCACCCGCCAGTTGCTGCGCATGCAGACCAGCGGGAGCCAGGCCGGCCAGTCGTCCCCCATGCTCGGCGACGAAGCCACCGCCGCCTACCGCCGCTACATGCAGAGCTTCAACCACCCCATTCCCGAATTCTTCCAGTCCACCGTAAGCAAGAACGGGAGCGGCAGCAGCGGAAGCGGGTACTGAGTCATGCAGATCCTTGGCCCCCGTCCACTGCAGCGGCGCCAGCGCGGCTCCATGGCCGTGGCCATGATGCTGATGCTGCTTGGCCTCATCACCATCCTCGGCATCGTGGAGGTGGGTTACCTGTACTCCGCCAAACGCGATGCGCAGAAAGTGGCGGACCTGGCGGCGCTGACGGGCGTACAGCAGATGACCAGCGCCGCTGCCTGCCCAACTGGCTCGGCGCCTTACACCTCAGCGTCCCACAATGCCGTCGCCAATGGCGGCACGACGGCCAACGGCTATTCGACCATCGCCATCACTTGCGGCAGCCAGCCTGCCAGCGGCTCCAGCGTCCTGGCAGCCGCATCGGCCGGCGGCGTCGCCGCCATCAAGGTGGACGTGGTCCGCAACGTGAATCATCTCTTCGGCGCCGGCATGGCCTGGACGGGAACGCACGCGGTCCCGGCCACGGCGGTGGCGATCAATGCGCAGCCCACAGCGTCCTTTTCCGTCGGATCCCGGCTCGTCGGCATCAGTTCGACCAGCCCGCTCAACCAGCTGCTCAGCAACACCCTCGGTACATCGCTGGGCCTGCAGCTGCTGAGCTACCAGGGCATCACCAATACCAACATCTCCCTGCTTGGCCTGGTGAACCAGCTGAACATCAACACGGGCACGGTCAACGGTGTGCTCAACGCCCCCATCACCGTCAGCGATTTCCTCAATGCCTACGTGCAGGTGCTGCAGCAGAGCTCCAACGCCGCGAATATCGACCTGGGCTTCGTCAATTCGCAGGTCGCCTTGATCGAGGCGCAGATCGGCAACACCACCCTCAACCTCGGCGACATACTCAACGTCAACGCGAACACGACCGATCCCAATGTCGCGCTGAACACCTATGTCAGCGCACTCGACGTCCTCAACGCCGTGCTGCTGGCCGCCGACAGCCAGAACGCCGTTGCGCTCAACGGCGGCAGCATCAACGTGCCGGGCGTGGCGACCGTGAGCCTGCAGCTGGCCGTCATCGAACCACCAAAGATCGCCGTCGGCAACGTGGGGGCCACGGCGCATACGGCGCAGATACGGCTGGGGCTGAACGTGACGGCGCTCTCCACGCCGCTCACCGGTGGCGAAAGCCTTCTGGGGCTACCCCTTTACGTGGAAGTCGCGCCCACCGACGCAACCCTCTCATCCATCACCTGCGGAGGCGCGCAGGATACCGTGGGGATCACCGCGACCCCTGGCGTGTTGAACGCCTTCCTGGGCAATCTGACTTCGACGGCCTTCGCCAACACGACAACCTCGTGGCCGTCGCTGATCGCCAGTGGAACCCAGGCCAAACTCATCAATGCGAATGTCCTGTTAACCGGCCTGGTCGTGATCTCGGCTTCGTCCAATGTGCAGGTCGCGGCCAATCCCGCCCAACTGCTGACCTTCGGCGTGCCGACTCCTGTCTCGCATCCGCTCAACCCGCCTCTCGCGCAGACGGCGGGCTCGCCGTCGACGACCAGCCTGGGCACGGTCGTCACCAGCCTGCTGGGTTCAACCAACCTGCAGACCACCGTTACCCTGCTGGGGATCCCCATAACCCTGCCCGCCTCGACGCTGTCGCCGCTGCTGCTGACTCTGTCGAGTGCCCTGTCTCCCGTGCTGTCGTCGCTGGACAGCCTGCTGATATCGCCGCTGCTGCAAGCGACGGGCGTCGAGATCGGCGCCGCCGACGTCAACCTGATCGACGTCAACTGCAACGCCGGCGCCAAACTGGTCTACTGACCTGCCCCGCCCGTCACACCACGGCCCCTTGACCCCGAGCCTGCGACCTTTAGACTTCATCAAGTTATGCTGGGCAACGGATATGCCGGCAGGTGCAAGGTCGTCAGATCGAACGTGATACATGGGGGATGCTGGGTGATGAATCGAACGACTCGCAGCGCGCATCTACGGCGCCATGTGGTGCTGGCCATCGCGACGGCGCTGGCATGCGTGACCCTGTCGGCCTGCGCGACCGCACCGATCGCCGCAGCTGCCCCGGCGCAGCCCAGCGGACCGGCTCAGGCGGCACCGACGCCGCCCTCGCCATCCTCGCCGCTGCCTTCGGCAGGCGATGCCAGCACGCCGCCCAGCGCCGCGGTAGCCGGCCTGCAGCAGCTGATCGACAGCCACCAGCTCACCGAGCTGCGCACGACGTACAACGCCTCCTACGGCGCCAGCCTGCTGTTCGACAGCAACAAGCTGGGCTATTACGTGGCGCTGTTCCACGGCAAGCAGTTCTGGCGCGTGATCCAGACGGACTCCTACGAGAGCGCCGAAGGCCTCTACAAGAATTTCGCCGAGCAGACGCAGAAACTGGCCCAGGTGGACATCGACACCATCCGCCTGCAAGCCGGCAATGCCTACGCCGAACGCATGATCCAGGTGAACCGCACGCACCTGCAGAACCTGCAGCAGGACGCCAGCTACCAGCAGCAGCAGGCGCGCCAGGTGGCGGCCGCGCAGCAGCAGGCGCAACAGCAGGCGGTGGCGCTGAGCGCCAACCTGCACAGCTCCAGCAGCGAGCTGGACGCCATGAAGCAGCGCATCAACGAACTGGAGCAGCAGCAGTCCAATCCGCAGCTGCAACTGCCGCCTCCGCCCGCCCCGACGCCGGCGCCCGCATCGACAAGCAGCTCACCCGCACCAGCCACGCCTGCGCAGTAAGGCGGCTGGAGCACGATGGGCAACGGGGCGCCTGCGGGCGCCTCGTTCGTTTCCGCCCAGCCATCAACCATTCGCCCCGCACGCAGTCGCAGAGCACGCCTCGGCCATGCAACCTGCAGTGCTGCCGACGCGAACGGCATCGGCGGGCACCCGATACAATGCGCGCATGATCAACAACGACGTACTGCGCAGCGTGCGCTACATGCTCGACCTGCCCGACGGAAAACTCGCGGCCATCGTTGCGCTTGCCGGACTGGAGGTAGCGCAGACGGACTTCGACGCATTCCTGAAGAAAGACGACGAACCCGATTACCGCGACTGCCCCGATAAGGTGATGGCGCACTTCCTCGACGGCCTGGTGGTGCACCTGCGGGGCCGCGACGAAAGCCGGCCGCCGCAGCCGGTGGCGAAACGCGTCACCAACAACCTCGTGCTGAAGAAGCTGCGCGTGGCTTTCGAACTGCGCGACGACGACCTGCACGCCATCCTCGCCGCCTCCGGGTTTCCGCTGTCGAAATCGGAACTCACCGCGCTGTTCCGCAAACCCGAGCATCCCAACTACCGCCCCTGCGGCGACCAGTTGCTGCGCCATTTCCTGCGCGGCCTCACCCAGCGGCTACGCAGTTGAATGGAAGAGTGCGGCCGCGGATGACCGCCCGTGCGATTTCGTAATCAAGGATGATCGCAAAGGCGAGGTCAGGGTTTGCTCGTCATCCCGTCGCAAGCCGGGATCCAGCGCCTTCAAGCGATTGCCACCAAGGCACTGGATTGGCCAACTTCACTGTTGAACAGCGCTAGCGCTTGCGCAGGAATGGCGAGTAAAAGGCAGATTGTTCAAAGCATCCCAAGGAGCACGCATGCTGTTCGACACCGTGTTCTACACCCTCGGCGCCGTGTTGATCATCGGCGGACTGGTCGGCGCGATCCTGCCCAGCCTGCCCGGCGTGCCGATGATCTTCGGCGGCATCTGGCTGATCGCCGCCGTGGACGATTACCGCCACCTCGGCCTGTGGTGGCTGCTGCTGATCGGCGCGCTGGGCGCCGTGGCCGTGATCGTGGACTTCATCGCCAGCACGCTGGGCGCCAAGCGTGTCGGCGCCAGCAAGCGCGCGCTGTGGGGCGCCTCGCTGGGCACCTTCGTCGGCATGTTCTTCGGTATTCCGGGCATTCTGCTCGGCCCGTTCATCGGCGCGCTGCTCGGTGAGCTTTCTTCCGGCACCAGCGTGCTGCGCTCCACCCACGTCGGCATCGGCACCTGGATCGGCCTGCTGTGCGGCACGCTGGTGAAGCTGGTGATCTCGCTGGTGATGGTAGGTCTGTTCGGAGTGGCGATGCTGCTGGGCTGATCGCCGGGCTTCAGCCGATTTTTCCCGGCAGCACGTACAGCAGTACCGCGAAGTAATGCAGCACGCTGCCGGCTAGCACGAAGGCATGCCACAGCGTGTGGTGATAAGGCAGCCTGCGCCACAGGTAGAACGGCACGCCGAGCGTGTAGGCCACGCCGCCGCCGATCAGCAGCGTCATGCCGCCGACCTGCAGATGCGCGGCCAGCGGCTTGAAGGCGAGCATGCCGATCCAGCCCATGCCCACGTAGAGCAGTACGGCGAGCTTGTGCCAGCGGCGGAACCAACCCAGCTCCAGCACGCTGCCGACCAGCGCCATCGCCCACACCGCAGCGAACAGGCTCCAGCCCCATGCGCCCGGCAGCGCGATCAGGGTGAACGGCGTGTAGGTGCCGGCGATCAGCAGGTAGATCGCGATGTGGTCCAGCGTGCGCAGCAAGGGCTTGGCCGCGACCACGGGAATCGCGTGGTACAGCGTGGATGCGGTGTAGAGCAGGATCAACGTGACGCCGTACACCGCGCAGGCGACGATCTCGCGCGCATCGCCGCGCATCGCCGCAAATGCCACCAGGGTGGCGAGGCCGCCGATGCTGAGCACGATGCCGAGGCCGTGCAGGAGGCTGCTGGCGAATTCGTCGCCGCGGTGATAGCGCGGCAAGGCGGCAGTGGCGGCGGTCATGGCGGTTCCGGCGGAGAGGACGATCCCGCATTGCACCATAGCGGGAGCGGCCGCGCTTGACCACCGCAATGGACGTCCATTCCGATCACTTGCGCGCCATTGGCCGGAGGCATACGCTCAGGCCGCGTCCACGACGGTCCCCCTGCCTAGGCAGCGTCGCCGGCGCCACAACCCAAAAACCGAAACGCCGTCAGGAGGTCGCTTATGTCGTCCGCAAGCCTGGCTGTTGCCGTTCGCCCCCACCCCGACCCCGTGCGCATCGCCGCCCTCAGTGCGGCCATCGCGCTCAACCTCACCGCACTGCTGATCCTCACCCGCCCGCTGGCGCCGCAGGCGATGGATCTGATCCACCGCGTCACCACGGTGCCGGAAATAACCTTCATCAAGCCACTGCCCCCCGTAAAACCGCCGCCGCCCATCGACCTGAAGCCGTTGCCGCGAGCACCCGTCGTCGTGCCCGTGCACGTGCAACCGCAGCCCACCGTGACGCCGCCGATAGTGACGCCGAGTACGGAAGGTACGCAGCCCATGCCGCAGGCGGTGCCGCCGAGCGCGACGCCCAGCGATGCAAATACCGCCGAGCCGGTCGAAGCCACCCTGGCCTATCGCTCGTCGCCGCTGCAATTCCCCACGCTCGCCTTGCGCCAGCACATGCAGGGCACGGTGCTGTTGCGTGTATTGGTGGACGAGAGCGGCGTGCCGTTGCAGGTCGAGATCGAGCACGGCAGCGGCTACACCGTGCTGGACCGCAGCGCACGCGAACAGGTGCTGGCGCACTGGCGCTTCCAGCCTGCGATGGTGAATGGCCATGCAGTGCGCGCCTGGGCCAAGGTGCCGGTGAACTTCGTGTTGAACAATCTGTGATGTAAAGAAAGCGGCCGTAAGGCGCATGCTCGTGCCTTACGGCCGTTTAACGGTGCGCATGCTCCACTGGGCAGACGTATCCACGCCGAGTTACGCATGGGCAAGTACATGCACAGCTTGAAGAGCCTGCGCGACATCGCGCTGGAATATGCCCGCGTCGAACACCCCGATCTGGCGTCGATGGCGCGCGAACTCGGTCGCGTGGTGCATGGCGATACGACGGCCCTGTCCGCACGACTGGCTGCCGTACATCGCCGCGGCATCGACACGCGCGTGCTGATCGAGCGTCGGCAGCCCGCGCTGCGCGTGCTGGTGCGCGCATGGCCGCCCGGCCAGCGCATGCCGCTGCTCGACCATACGGATTGCTGGGGCCTCGAGCTCGCGCTGCATGGCGCCCTGGAATGGCAGGCCTACCGGCGCGATCCGCACAGCGGCGAACTGGATGCGCAAGGGCGCAACTGGTTGGGCCCGGGCGACGCCAACTGGTTCGAGCGCGACGCGAGCTACGCGCATCGCTGCCGCAACCTGTCGCGCCACGACACCGCCTATACGCTGCATGTCTACGGCGGCGAGCTGCCGGACCGCCGCGACAGCGAATCGCGCGCGAATGCGCCCGCGTGGCTTGTGCAGGCGCAACGCAGCCAGTTTGCCGGCACGCTCGCCCACTGATCCAAAACCGACTGGAGCAACGCATGCATCGACGTGTCGCCATTATCGGCGGCGGCGCCGCGGCCGCCGCGCTGCTCGGCGAGTTGCTGGAACGGCGGCCGCCGCAACCGCTGCACCTGGATTGGTACACCGGCGGCGGCACACTGGCCCGTGGCGTGGCCTACGGCACGCAGTCCGACCGCCACCTGCTCAACGTGCGCGCGGCCTCGATGAGCCTGTTCGCCGGCAAGCCGCAAAGTTTTCTCGATTTCGTGCAGCGCGAGGACCCTTCCATCGCCGGCACCGATTTCCTGCCGCGCCGCCGCTACGGCGATTATCTCGAGGCCGAAGTGGCGCGCGCGCTGGCGCTGGGCAAGGCGCACGGCCACGACGTGCAGATCGTGCCGTTTGCCGCCGACGCGGTGGTGCCGGAAACCCATGGCGTCACCGTGTTCCGCGGCGAAGAATCCCACCGCGCGGACGCCGCCGTGCTGGCGATCGGCGCCTTGCCGCCGCTGCCCCTTGCCGGCGTAAGCAAGGAGGCGCTGGCCAGTGGCCGCTACGTGGTCGACCCCTGGCCGCTGCTGGCCAACCCGCCGGCCGAAGCGCCCAGGCACGTGATGGTGGTCGGCCTCGGGCTCACCGCCGCCGACGTGCTGCTGGAACTCTCCGCCCGCTGGCCCGAGACCCGCTTCACCGCGATCTCCCGCCATGGCCAGCTGCCCGAGCCGCACCTGCACACCACCTCGCTGCCCGCCGAGGACAGCGCGCAAGTGATCGAGGCCATGCTGGACGAGCCCGATGTGCGCCGATGGCTGCACCTGCTGCGCGAGGCGGTGGCGCAGGAAGACGACTGGCGCAGCGTGATCGACAGCCTGCGCCCGCACACGCAGGCGCTGTGGGCGGCGCTCCCGCTGGAGCAACGGGCACGCTTCCAGCGCCACGTGCGCTGGGCGTGGGAACGCACCCGCCACCGCATGCCGCCGCCGGTGCACGAAAGCCTGGCCGCGCTGGAGCGCGAAGGCCGCCTGCACCGCCAGCGCGGCCAGCTGTATCGCGTCGAGGTCGATGGCGATGGCCTGCGCCTCGAACTGCATCCGCACGACCGCGATGCGTCGAAGATGCAGACGCTGCACGCCGATCTGGTGGTGCAATCGGTGGGCATGGATTTCGACGTGGCGCACACGCCGCATCCCCTCATGCGCCAGTTGGTGATCAACCGGCACGTGCTGCCCGACCCATTAGGGCTAGGCTGCCAGGCCACCCCGCAGGGGCGGCTGCTGCACGACGGCGGCACCTGGTCGCGCCTGTTCGCCATCGGCAGCCTGTTGCGCGGTACCCTGTGGGAATCCACGGCGATGCCGGAAATCCGCCAGCAGGCGCGTACCGTGGTCGACCAGTTGCTGGCGAAGTAGCGCGGCCCCAACCTGCATGAGCCTCAGCCTGATCGGCGCCCTCATCCTGCTGCTGCAAGTGCTAGGCGTGATCGCCGCCGCGCACGCATTGATGCACACGCGCACGCCGCAGGGCGCGATCGGCTGGGTGCTGGGCCTGCTGCTGCTGCCCGAGCTGACCCTGGTGCCCTACCTGTTCCTGGGCGCGAGCCGCTTCCGCGGTTATCTCAAGCGGCATCCCAGCACCGTGCCGCGCGAGCGGCTCGCCAACCCGCCGGGCGAGGAGGAAGGACGCTACGCCGCCCTGGTGGCGCTGCTTGGCCGCCCGTTCCGCCCCAGCCATCGCCTGCGCCTGCTGATCGACGGCGACGCGACCTTCGAGGCGATCTTCGCGGCCATCGCCGAGGCACGGCATACGCTGCTGGTGCAGTTCTTCATCTTCCACGACGACGACCTGGGCCGGCGCATGCAGCAGGCGCTGCTGGAACGCGCTGCCGCCGGCGTGCGCGTCTGCGTGCTGTACGACGGCGTAGGCAGCCACGACCTGCCGCGCCGCTACGTGGAAACGCTGCGCGCGGGCGGCGTGGCCATCCATCCCTTCGCCACCCACCGGCTGCGCAACCGCTTCCAGCTCAACTTCCGCAACCACCGCAAGATCGTCGTGGTGGATGGCGAGCGCGCCTTCATCGGCGGCCTCAACGTAGGCGACGAATACCTCGGGCTGAAACCGCCGCTGGCGCCGTGGCGCGACACCCACATGGAGCTGGTGGGCCCCGCCGTGGCCGACTTGCGGCAACTGTTCGCCGACGATTGGGAATGGATCACCGGTGCGCCGTTGCCGCAGCACCCGGCGCCGGCGACGGATGGCGACGCACGCGTGCTGGTGGTCGCCTGCGGGCCTGCCGACCCGCAGGAAACCGGCTCGCTCTTCATCACCGCCGCGATCAACGCGGCGCAGCGGCGCATCTGGCTCGCCACGCCCTACTTCGTGCCCGACCATTCGGTGCGTGCCGCATTGCAGCTGGCCGTGCTGCGCGGCGTGGACGTGCGCGTGCTGATCCCGTCGCGGCCCGACCACCGCACCGTGTTCCTCGCTTCCACCCTGCACGCCTACTACGCGCTGCGTGCGGGTGTGCGCATGTTCCGCTACCAGCCCGGTTTCATGCATCAGAAGGTGGTGCTGGTGGACGACGACTGCGCGGCGGTGGGCAGCCTCAACCTCGACACGCGCTCGTTCCGGCTCAACTTCGAGGCCAGCGCGCTGGTGCTGGACCGCGACTTCGCCGGGCAGGTCGAGGCGATGCTGGAAAACGACTTCGCCCAGTCGCGCGAGGTGGACGCGCGCGAATACACGGACGCTTCCTACCTGCGCCGCGTGGCCATGCATGTGGCGCGGCTGTTCGATCCGGTGCTCTGATCGCGTTGCGGAGGCGGGTGGCAGGCATGATTCGTGAAGGCCTGCTCATCATTAGCATTGATCGACGCTCGCCGATTTGCAGACAGAAGGTTCTGCGCTATCGCAAGTAACGGAGCGGTTTCGGTCGCCTGCCGGCGCCCGAGTTACTTCTCTTTGCTGGCCCAAAGAGAAGTAACCCAGAGAAATGGCCTGA
Source organism: Rhodanobacter sp. DHG33 (assembly GCF_014843005.1). GTDB lineage: Bacteria > Pseudomonadota > Gammaproteobacteria > Xanthomonadales > Rhodanobacteraceae > Rhodanobacter_A. Next base: position 93,678 of record NZ_JACYXM010000004.1, read on the forward strand.
TTCAATCCGCCGGAACTACGAGCAGGCTGTGTCAAGGAGGTTGGAACCACTCACGGCGACACGTCCTGCACAGCGGCCACTCCGCGCCGTATCTGAAAACTGAGGGCATAACGCCCGTGGCTCCAGGCGAACCGGAGCCGCTGACAAACGGATCTAAAAAGCTTTTGCTGCAAGAATCCGAGGAGATTGTTGGGCGGCATCCTACAGATGTGCATCCGGCTCCACGCGCTGCAGGAACTCGTACCGCGGCGCCTTGTGGTCGACGAAGCTGTGCGTGTCCGCACCGATCGCCTGGCGCAGCAGGCCCCCGTCCTTCGCAGCCACGGCGGGCCAATGCGGCAGGCCTGCGCCGTTGGGGTCGCCGGTCTTGATGAAGTTGGCCCAGTAGCCTTCCATCGTGGCGGAGACACGGCGGTCGGTGTCGGTCCACGCATAGACATCGTTGCCGGCGAGGTTGCCCAGCGCATATTCGATCTCGCCGCTGTGCACCGCGCCGGTGCCCGGGCCCGCGCTGCCATCGCGCTTCGCGGGACGCGGCTGGTCGAAGTAGTAGTAATAGACCGGCGCATCGCCGGTGCGGTACTGCCAATCCATCCAGCGCCAGGTGGAGAAGGCGATGAACTGGTCGCCCGACAGTGCGGTGCCTGAGGCCTTCACCTCGGCTTCGTCGTTGCCCGGGTAGAGCTTAAGCGCCTCGTCCACATGGGCCGCTCCGACCTGCTGCTGCACGGCGGCGCGATAGTTGGCCGGCGTGGGCGCCTGCTGGTCGAGCAGACCCGCGTAGAAACCTTCCTGCGAGTTCGAGCCGACCAGCAGCGGGATGTGCGCCTGCTCGCCCGCAGCGTAGATGTCTTCCGGCGAGCGCGGCAGCACGGCGCCATCGATGGTCATGTCGAAGCCGCCGCTGTCCGAGGTGCCGAGCGCCTTCATCAGTTCGTCCGCCGGCATCGCGCGCAGGTCCGCCAGCGAGTGCGCGCCTACCTTGCGCATGAAATCGGTGCCCTTCTGCTCGGCTTCGGCCAGCGACATCGGCTTGAGGTTGCCGAGCACCGCGCCGCTCTCGCCGATCGCGCGCTGCATCAGCCCCTTCGCCATCGGCGAGGCCATCAGTGCCGACACCGCCATCGAACCGGCCGATTCGCCGCCGATGGTGACCTGTGCCGGGTCGCCGCCGAACGCGGCGATGTTGTCGTGCACCCAGCGCAGTGCCGCCGTCATGTCCATCAGGCTGTAGTTGCCGGTGGCGCGCTGCGGCGACTCGGCCGCCAGTGCGGGCAAGGCGAGCAGGCCGAACACATCGAGGCGGAAGTTCACCGTGACGGTGACGATGCCGTGCTGCGCCAGGCTGGCCCCGTCGTAGCGCAGCTCCGATCCATCGCCCGCCAGCAGGCTGCCGCCGTAGAAATACACCAGCACCGGCAGCTTGCCTTTTTCCCGATGCGCGGGCGTCCACACGTTGAGGTAGAGGCAATCCTCGCTCATGCCGTTGGAGCGGAACACCATGTCGCCGTACAGCGGCCGCTGCATGCAGCGTGGGCCGAAGCGGTCGGCCGCGCGCACGCCGCTCCACGCAGCTGCGGCCTGCGGCGGCTTCCAGCGCAATGCACCCACCGGCGGCGCGGCATACGGGATGCCCTTGAACTCGTCCAGTCCGGCCTTGGCGTTGTGGATGCCCGACAGGCTGCCGGTGTCGATGTGCACCGTGGGTGCCGCATCGGCGGCTGCGGCCCATGGCGCGGGCGATGCGAGCGCCAGCCCCAGAAGGACGCGGTACGAACACGGAAGAGCCTTGCGCATGGCGAGCTGCCTTGGTCGGGAGCAAAGCCCCATCTTAAGGAGATCGTCGGGCGAGCGGGAAACATCCCGCCGCCCGCATGTCGGCCGGGAATGGACCGCTCAGCCCAACGCCTTCTTCAGCAGCGCGGCGATGCGCTTCTCCACGTCGGCATTGATGGTCTTGAGCGCGAATGCGGTGGGCCACATGGCGCCATCGTCGAGCTTGGCCTTGTCGTTGAAGCCGAGGGTGGCGTACCGGTCCTTGAACTTCAGCGCATCCTTGAAGAAGCAGACGACTTTCTCGTCGAGGGTATACGCCGGCATGCCGTACCAGGTCTTCGGCACCAGTGCCGGGGCATGGGCCTTGACGAGGGCATGGACCCGTGTAGCCAGGGTGCGATCGGCCTGCGGCATCTTGGCGATCGCCGCCAGCACTTCGCGCTCGCCGTCCTCCCTGGTCCTGTCGGCGCGCGCCTGCGCCTTCAGTTCCTGGGCATAGGCCTTCATCGCCGCCTTTTCCTCGGCGCTGAAGGTGGCTTTCTTGCCGGATGCCGCGGCGGTCTTGGATGGGGCTTTCTTTGCGGGTTTCTTTGCAGCAGGGCTCATCGGAAATTCCTCGGAGTGATCGATTCGGAGTGGTCGATATCGAAAGGCTCAGCGCCGTTCCTGCACGCGCAGCAGGTTGCCTGCGGGATCGCGGATCGCGCAGTCGCGTACGCCGTACGGCTGCATGGTCGGCTCCTCGACGATCTCGGCGCCGCTGGCCTGGATCTTCTCGAACGCGGCGTCGAGATCCTTCGTGGCCAGCAGCATGATCGCGAAGGTGCCCTTGGCCATCATCTCGGCGATGGTGCGCTTCTCGTCGTCGGTGACGCCGGAGCTGGCGACCGGCGGGTACAGCACGATGGCGGTGCCGGGCTGGTCGACGGGACCGACCGTGATCCAGCGCATGCCGTTGTAGCCGACGTCGTTGCGCACCTCGAAGCCGAGCGTGTCGCGATAGAACGCCAGCGAAGCATCCGGATCGCTGTGCGGGAGAAAGCTGGCGTGAATGTTGATGTCCATGACTGTCCTGGGGAGCGTGGGTGGAGACGTCATGCTAGGTCCGGTTCGGTGGCCGGCGCTTCTCGATTCCTGATCGGTCGCGTCACCTGCCGCGCGATGCAGGACGGCAGCCCCGCCGTCGCGCGCGCCGCCTCGCGCCGGTAGACGCCGGGCGACATGCCGACCAATTCGTTGAAGCGGGTGCTGAAGGTGCCCAGCGAGGCACAGCCCACCGTGAAGCAGACCTCGGTGACGCTGAGGTCGCCGCGGCGCAGCAGCGCCATCGCGCGCTCGATGCGCCGCGTCATCAGATAGCTGTACGGCGACTCGCCGAAGGCGAGCTTGAACTGGCGGCTGAGATGCCCGGCCGACATGCCGATGGCGTTCGCCAGCGACTCGACGTCCAGCGGCTGGGCGTATTCGCGGTCGATGCGGTCGCGCACGCGGCGCAATCGGGCGAGGTCACGCAGATGCTGAGGCGGAGCAGGCTTGTCGCTCATCGGGGGAATCGTCCCACTCCGGCCGGCGACCCTCAAGCGGCAGGGCCCGTTCTACGGATGCGCACCGTACAGGAAATGCTTCATCTCAATGGCCAGCGCTCGAGAAGCCTGTGTTCCGAGCGACCCTCAAAGCTGGCCACCAGGTCGACCGCCGCGACGCGGAAGCTCAGCGGCTCGACCGACCTGCGCTCGGCCGGCAGGCCGTCGCCATAGCCGAGCGTGAGGTGCGCCTCGCTCATGCCACGCGTCGCCACGAGGCCGACGTGCTGCTGCGCTTCGGCCAGGGCCACGCGCAAGCCGTGCACGGCGCGTGCACCGGCCGCATCCGCCAGCGCGACGAAGGCACGCCCATCCTTGCCGAAGCCGCCCGTCGCCGTATCCAGCGTGAGCTCGAAGGCTGAAGAGGTGAATCGTTCGGCAACGAAGCGCAAAGCCTCGCGCAGGGGCTGCAGCAATCGCCGCGGAGTACCGCAGAGCGCAACGCTGACATGCAGCAACCTGGGCGGCCGAAGCGCGACACCGGTGCGCCCGCAGATGCGCCGCTGCCAGGCCGTCACACGTGGCAAATCCTCCGCCGACGGATAAATCGCGAAGAACACGGTCGCCTGATGCGGCAAGACGTCAAGGTCGACGGCATCCGGCTGCAACGATGTGGGGAAGAGATCGTCCATGCGCCACTTTCGCACATGCGCGCAAAGCCATGCGCCGCGGCCGGCGGCGACGCCTCGGTCTCGTTCCGATACCATACACACCCGCCCGGCGGTGTACGCCCACTAACGCGTCCTGAGGCTGCCGCCCACCCTCTCCCGAATCCCCGGAGCTTTGCCGCCATGTCGTCCGCGCGCCTCGAAATCACCCGTCCCGACGACTGGCACCTGCACCTGCGCGATGGCGCCGCGCTGGGTTCGGTGGTGGCCGATACTGCGCGGCAGTTCGCGCGCGCCATCGTGATGCCCAACCTCAAGCCGCCGGTGACCACGGTGACCCAGGCCGAGGACTACCGCCGCCGCATCCTCGCCGGCCTGCCGGCGGATACGCATTTCCAGCCGCTGATGACGCTGTACCTCACCGAAGCCACCACGCCGGAGGAAATCGCACGCGCCAAGGCCAGCGGCATCGTGCATGCGGTGAAGTACTACCCCGCCGGCGCCACCACCAACTCGCAGGCTGGCGTGCGCGACCTGGCGCACGTGTATCCCGTGCTGGAGGCGATGGAACAACAGGGCCTGCCGCTGCTGATGCACGGCGAAGTCACCGACCCGACCGTGGACATCTTCGACCGCGAGCATGCCTTCATCGAGCGCCACCTGATCCCGCTGCGCGAGCGTTACCCCAACCTGCGCATGGTGCTGGAGCACATCACCACGCGCGCCGCCGTGGAGTTCATCCGCGAGGCACCCGCGCACGTGGGCGCCACCATCACCGCGCACCATCTGCTGCTGAACCGCAACGCGATCTTCGAGGGCGGCATCCGTCCGCACCACTACTGCCTGCCCGTGCTGAAACGCGAAACGCACCGCACCGCCTTGGTAGAAGCCGCCACCGGCGGCGACACGCATTTCTTCCTCGGCACCGACAGCGCGCCACATGCGCAGGAAGCCAAGGAAGCCGCCTGCGGCTGCGCCGGCATCTATACCGCGCACGCCGCCATCGAACTGTACGCCGAGGCTTTCGAGCAGGCCGGCAAGCTGGACAGGCTCGAAGCCTTCGCCAGCTTCCACGGCCCGGACTTCTACCGCCTGCCGCGCAACACCGACACCATCGTGCTGGAACGCAAGCCGTGGACGGTGCCCGATACTTTCCCCTTCGGCGAAAGCCGATGCGTGCCGTTCCGCGCGGGGCAGACCGTGGCTTGGTCGATCGCCTGATCGAAAACGGGCACTGCATTGCTGCAGTGCCCGTGACGAACCCTTCCTGGATTACCGCCCCAGATCGCCAAGGAAGCTCTTGGTGTACTGCAGCGGCGTGCTGGTCGACACGGAGTTGCAGGTCGGCGACGCGGTGGTCTGGCTGCACGGCGTGTCGCGGTCCAGCGACCAGAAGTGGATGCCTGCCAGGCCATTGGAAACGGCGTAGCTGGTCAGTGTGCCGGCGTTGGCGACGGTGAAATTCTCGCTCGAGACATCGTTGACGCCGATCATCGGGGTCAGCTCGATCTTGTTCGGCGAGATGCCGTAGGTGTGCTCCAGGTTCACTGCCGCCTGGATCGCCGTCTGCGCCATGTCGCACGAACCGTTCGACACCACGCACACGCTGGAGCCGGCCGCGCCGTAATCCATCGTCATCAGGTTGATGGTGTAGTTGCTGAGCGTGGAGGCCTTCACCGCCTTTACTACCTCGTCGCCCAGGCTGTTCACGCCGCCGTAGCTGCCGTCCGACGCGCCCAGCGTGGCCACGGTGAACGAGAAACGCAGGTTGGGATACAGCGACTGGCCGTAGACCGCGGCCGCCACCAGGTTGTTGATGTCGGCCTGCGACTGGCCGCCCTCGATGTCGAAGTCCACGCCCACCATCTGCGGCGACATGTAGCGCGACAGGAAGGTGGCGAAGTTCGCCGTGCTGCCGCAGGTGAAGGTGCCCGCCTGCCCGCCCGTGGAGACCACATAGGGCAGCCCCGCGCTGGACAGTGCCGGGATATTGGCGCTGGCGAAACTCGCGCCCGGCACGCCGCCCCAGTTCTCGCTGCCGCATTCGCCAGTGGCGAAGGCCAGCGTGATCGCGCTGAGGTTGGACACATAGTTCGAATAGAGGCTGCCCGCGCCGACCACCGGAATCGCCGAGCCGGTCGCCGCGTCGGTCTGCATGGTGTCGGTGTTCCAGTTCATGTTGATCGTCACGTCCTTGTACGGACTGAACAACAGGTTGGCGCCGGTGCCCGGCGGATTCGCCGTGCCGCCACCGCCAGTGGTGCCGCCACCGCCGCTGCTGCCGCCGCCGCTCGAACCGCCACCGGAAGAGCTGCCGCCGCTGCACGCACCCTGCGAAGTCCAGGGCTCGCCCGAACCGGTCGCGCCGCTGTTGGTGGCCGGATCGTTGCCCTGCGTCCACCAGTTGGCGACGTAGTTGATGCTGTTCTCGCTGGCCACGGCACCACCGTTGTAGGCCGTGCCCGCATTCCACGCGGCGGCGCAGGTGCCTCCCGAGCCGCTGCCGCTGCCGCTGGAGCCGCCGCTGCCGCTCGAACCGGAGCCGGAACTCGAACCGCCGCACGCGCCCTGCGAGGTCCAGGGCTCGCCCGAACCGGTCGCGCCGCTGTTGGTACTCGGATCGTTGCCCTGCGTCCACCAGTTGGCGACGTAGTTGGTGCCGTTCTCACTGACGACGGCGCCACCGTTATAGGCGGTGCTCGCATTCCACGCTGCCGCACAGGCCGTCGTGGTTTGCGCATGCACCGCCTGCACGGGTGCCACCGTCATCAAACTCATCGCCATCGCGCCACCTGCGGTGGTACCGACTGCGTTGAGTGCCGTGCGTAGCCAAACAACCGACTTCTTCATGTGCATGAAAGCGTCTCCTGGTTGAGTTGCGTTACTTGAGGCGAAAGGTCTTCTCCGTGGCGAACGGCTTGCGGTCCCTGGCGGTACTCCCCTGTTCGAACACCCTGCCCGCCACGGCCTGCCGAAACCGGAACGGCGGCGCCTGGATGTCTCGTAATGACAACGTTGTCTAAATTGGACGACGCAAACTGTGATCGCCATCGTGGAAACGCAACGCAGACGATGGAAGTTGCCTAGCTCGAAGATCGCGTGAAAATTACTGCGATGCAGCGTCCATGCCGACGGAAAAGCGGCATTTTCAGCATGACCGCAATGGTGCGTCGCAACTAGATCGATTCAGACGTTTGGACGTCCAATGCGACTTGTCGAGGACTTTCGTGACACCGTTGTCTGAAAGTGACTGAAACGGCATTGCCCACGGGCGGCACCAGCCAATTCGGCGACGCGCGCAGACCAGAGCGCGAGCCCAAAGCTTTTGGATCGCGCCACTCAGCGGCCATTGCGCGCCATTCCGCATGGGGCAAAACTGGCGCACTCCCCGAGATCATCGAACCGATTCCATGGCTCCCCACATGCCGCAGCTCGAAAAAGGCAGCACCATTACCGGCCAGTCGCTGCTCGAAGGCGTGAGCCTGCCGGCTGCAGTAATCTCCGAACCGGCGCTGGCCAACAACATCGCGTGGATGCAGCGCTTCGCCGACGATCACGGCGCGCAACTCGCGCCGCACGGCAAGACCACGATGACGCCGGCGCTGTTCCGGCGCCAGCTCGACGCCGGTGCTTGGGGCATCACGCTGGCCACGGCGACCCAGTGCGCCGCGGCCTTCGAACATGGCGTCGCACGCCTGCTGATGGCGAACCAGCTCGTCGGCGGACCCAACATGACTATCGTCGCCGGCCTGATCGAACGCGGCGCGGACTACTGCTGCCTGGTCGACAGCGCGGCCAATGTCGAGGCGCTGAATCAGTTCTTCGGAAAACGCTGTTTGACCGTGCAGGTGCTGATCGAATTCGGCGTATCCGGCGGCCGCTGCGGAGTGCGCGACACATCCGCCCTCGCCGCCCTGGTCGATGCCATCGCGGCCGCGCCCGCCGTCACGCTCTGCGGCATCGAAGGCTACGAAGGATTGATCGGCGGCGAGCACGCCGTCGATCGCGTCCGCGCCTACGCCGGGCAACTCGTCGCCACCTTGCGCGCGCTCATGGATTCGCGTGCGTTTGCCGGTCGCAAGCCGATCGTCACCGCGGCGGGTTCGCAATGGTTCGACCTGATCGCCGAGGCGTTCGACCAGGCGGACCTGCGCGAACGCTGCACGCCCGTGCTGCGACCCGGCTGCTACGTCGCCCACGACCATCGCTCGTACCTCGATGCGCTGGCCGAAGTGAAGGCGCGGCATCCGGAACTCGAAGGCAACCTGCAACCCGCGCTGGCGGTGTTCGCCCATGTGCAGTCGCTGCCCGAGCCCGGCCAAGCGGTGATCGCGATGGGCAAACGCGACATCTCCTGCGACCCCGACTTGCCCATCCCGCTGCAACGGCACCGTACCGGCGAACCCGCACAACCGCTGCGGCACTGCGCCGTGCGCAAGGTGATGGACCAGCACACCATGCTCGTGATCCCCGACGGCCTCGACCTGCGCATCGGCGACATCCTTTCCTTCGGCGCGTCCCACCCCTGCCTGACGTTCGACAAATGGCGGCAGATCCTGCGCGTCGATGACGAACTGCGGGTGCTGGAAGCGATGCCCACCTTTTTCTAGCGGCCGCCGACCTTCAGGCAAACGGTGTCTTAGTATCCGCGGCGATGATCCGCAGCTCCCTGCTCGAGCCGCGATGCGCCATCCGCATGATGCGGACGGCAAGACCCGTGCAACGATGAATGCAGATGGGCGGCCGATCCTTCAAGCCTTGATCGCAACGATGCGCTTCTTTATGCGATCTATACGCACCTTGAGCGGCGCGATATCGCATCTTTACGAGGCCCCCTCGACAATGCCCGCATGGACATCGCCTCGCACAATTCACGCAGGTTCGGCTGGCGCATCGCCGGCATCGCCCTCGCGATAGGGCTGTTCGCGCTTTCCGTCGCCGAACTGATGCTGCGCGCCGGCAGCGATGCCGGAACGTGGCGCGGACTCGCGCTGTCGTCGCTGTATCTGGTGCTGTGCCTCGGCCAGCGCCGCCTGTTCGCCCCGCCCCGCCACCGGCGCCGGTAATCCCCTGAGATCGCGATGGCTTGCAGCCGGCAGCCGCTGGCCGGATGTGCGGGCGGCAAGTCCCTGCCTGCGGCGCCGGTTGCAAACCTTCGCGATTTCCACGTTTGGCACGAAGCGGAGCCTCGGGCTGGATCCGGCTACTTCGGATCCAGCGGCATCAACCACGGATGGTCGGGACGCGAACGGCCGTCCAAGCGGTTGGCGTTGCCGGGGCACCCAGCCCCTTCGCTCGCCTTGATCAGCCGCCCGTCACGCGACTGGATGGCCGTGCGGTAGCAACTGCCCAGCGAGTCGGTAAACGTCGCCTGCTCGTCGCCCACTTCGTTGTACGCGAAGTCGGTATGGTCCAGCGGATCGGGAATGGGTTTGCCCGGTGCGTGGTCGCGGGTGGCGAGATTTTCGTCCAGCAGCCCATGGTAGTCCGCGCCCTTCGTGTCCGTGCGCCGGGTCTCGATGCGATGGCCCTGCTTCATCGCCACGAAGGCGGTGAAGTCCTGCCCCGTGGTGATCATGGTCTTCTGCACCGAGAGATACAGCGGATCACGCTGTTCCACCATATAGCCGTCCAGATGCTTGCCATCCAGCCGGCGCTCCATGACCACTTTCATGGTGCCTACCTGGTCGACGGTTTCGTCGTAACGCTTGTCGCCCGGCCGCGAAAAATTCATGTGATTGTGGAAGCCGCCGGTGTACTGCACGGTGGTGGTCAGATCGCCGTGCGGCGTGTGCAGGCGCCCGGCGATCGTTCCGGATTGCGACTGGTCGGTGTCTATCGTGCCCACGGTGCGGCCCGCGGCATCGGCATGCAGGGTGTCGTGCACCACCAGCCCGGCGGGTTGCTGCGCCGCCAGGGTGTTCTGCGTCACCTCGCCGCTCAACTGGCTGGCCTTCGGATCGAGATAGACCAGCAGGTTCGCCGCCACGTTGAAGAAATGGTGTGCACCCGGCACGCGCACCGCCACCGCATGCGGCTTGCCATCGTCGAACAGGCCGGCGAACGGCGTCAGGTCCACCCGCGTCGGAATGAAGTTGGCCGTCTGGAAGGCTGGCGTGGGCAACCACAGGCGCGGCTCGATGCCGCCGGTGAATATCCAGGGATACACCGGCGCCAGCCCGGCCGGCTGGCCATCCACCAGCACTTCCACGCCGCGGAAGCTGCCGCCGTCGCAGGCTTCGAACGACTCCAGCGAGTAGTCGCGCGTCTTCTCCAGATAAGGCTTGTCCACGCAGATGTACCAGCGCTCGTCGAATCCCTGGCTTTGCGCGATCACGTCGAGATACGCGCGCTCCACGTTGCGCGGGAAAGTGATTTCGCGCGACAAGCTCTGCTGCGGATTGTCGAGCGCGGCCTGCTGGCCACGCGGATCGGCGCTCATCGGATAGACGCGGTCAGCGGCTGCCACGGCCGGCTGCCCGTCGGCCGCCGGATAGAACACCAGGCGCATGTCCAGGTAGATCGGCTGGCTGGTCGCGGGGCTTATCCAGTTATTGAGGATCATCTGCCCCGCCTGCGCCTGTCGGAACAGCGCGGCGTAGTCGCTGAGATCGCGCTCGACATGCCAGTGCTGCGCGACGCCCGGCTCGGGTTCGATGGTGGTGCCGAAGTAGAGATTCACGCCGCCCAGCCACAGGGCCGCGGTGCGGTCGAACTGGCGGCCGGCCGGCACCGAGAAGTCCGCCTCCAGCACCACCTTGCTCCACGGGCCGCTGCATCCCGCGGGCGGCGCGAAATGGAAGGCATGCGGACGGGCTTCCATCGACGAACCGTCGCCCTGGTCGTCGAAGGCTTCGTGCGAGAACAGCGCCGCCACGCACGGTTTGCCCGCAGGCCGCGATACCGGCAGCTCGGCCGTGGCCACCACGCGCGAGCCGATCTCGTATTGCGCTGTCGCCGCATATCCCGCCAGCGGAGCGGCACACGCCGCCATCAGGACGGCCATCGACCATCCGCGCCCCATGCTTTCCATCTGCCTCTTCATCACCACCTGCTCCCGAGCAACTTCACCGCAGGGTAACGCAAAGATCGGGCATGGCACGCTTGTCATCCCATGCATGCTGTGCGCATGCTTGCGTCCTGGCAGGCAAAACGACTGGGGACGTCATGAGACTTCGCAAGACTCGCACCGCATCCTTCATCGGCATGGCCCTACTGGCATTCGGCGGAACCTGTGCCGCCGCCACAGGGAGCGATGCGCACCCATGGATGAACCCCAAACTGACGCCCGACCAGCGCGCCGCACTCGTGCTGAAGGCGATGACGCAGGACGAGAAGTTCCGCCTCATCCGCGTCGACTTCGGCGACACCGAGAACGGTCATGTCATGGCGCCGGGCGCGCTGGGTTCCGCCGGCTACGGCCCGGCGATCGCGCGGCTGGGCCTCCCTGCCATCCAGGAAAGCGACGCCGGCCTCGGCGTGGCCAAACCACTGAAGATCGGCGCCACCGCGCTGCCTTCGGGCTTGTCGACGGCAGCCAGTTTCGATCCGGCGGTGGCCTATGCCGGCGGCGCGATGATCGGCGGCGAGGCGCACCGCCGCGGCTTCAACGTGATGCTGGCCGGCGGCGTGGACCTGGTGCGCGACCCGCGCAACGGCCGCAATTTCGAATACGCGGGCGAGGACCCGCTGCTGGCGGGCCTGATCGCCGGCAACGCCATCGCCGGCATCCAGAGCCAGCACCTCGTTTCCACCATCAAGCACTACGCGCTCAACGATCTCGAAACCAACCGCAACGCGGTGAGCTCGAACATCGACAAGACCGCCGCACGCGAGTCCGACCTGCTCGCCTTCGAGATCGCCATCGCGGCCGGTCACCCCGGCTCGGTGATGTGCTCCTACAACCGCATCAACGCAACCTACGCCTGCGAGAACGACTGGCTGCTCAACGATGTGCTGAAACGCGACTGGCACTACCCCGGCTTCGTGATGTCGGACTGGGGCGCGGTGCACAGCGCCGCGAAATCCGCACTGGCCGGGCTGGACCAGGAATCAGCCGGCGAAACCTTCGACAAGGAGGTGTACTTCGACAAGCCGCTGCGCGCCGCCGTGGCCTCCGGCGAGGTGCCGCAAGCGCGCATCGACGACATGGCCCGGCGCATCCTGCGCAGCCTGTTCGCGACCGGCGTGATGGACCATCCGGCCACACAGTCGGCCATCGACTTCGACGCCGATCGCAAGGTGGCGCAACACGCCGAGGAAGCCGGTGCGGTACTGCTGCGCAACCAGGACGCGCTGCTGCCGCTGTCCGCCGCGCAATCCATGGCGGTGATCGGCGGCCATGCCGACAAGGGCGTGCTGACCGGCGGCGGTTCCTCGGCGGTGCAGTCGCCGCAGGGCAACGCGGTGCCGGGCCTGCCGCCCTCGGAATGGCCGGGGCCGCGCATCTACCAACCCTCCGCCCCGCTGGCCGCCATCAAGCAGCGCGCCCATGGCGCAGTGAGCTACATCAGCGGCGACGACATTGCCGCCGCCGCCAAACTGGCCGCGCAGGCCAAGGTCGCCGTGGTGTTCGTCGAACAGTGGGCGGCGGAAAGTTTCGATGCGCCGCACCTCGCCCTGCCGGGCAACCAGGATGCGCTGGTCGAGGCCGTAGCCAAGGCCAACCCGCACACCGTCGTGGTGCTGGAAAACAACGGCCCGGTCGCGATGCCGTGGCTGGCCAAGGTCGATGCCGTGCTAGAAGCGTGGTACCCCGGCGCCGGTGGCGGCGAAGCCATCGCACGGCTGCTGTACGGCGAGGTCGATCCCTCCGGCCGCCTGCCGGTGACCTGGCCGCGCGACGAATCGCAGTTGCCGCGCCCGGAAATCCCCGGCGCCGGCCTCCCCTCCATCGGCCTGATCCCGCAGGGTCAGCCGGCACAGGACGTGGACTACGACGTCGAAGGCGCCGACGTGGGTTACCGCTGGTACCAGCGCAAGCATCTCGAACCGCTGTTCCCGTTCGGCTACGGCCTCACCTATACGCATTTCGAGTACAGCGGTTTCGCACCGCATGTGGCGAACGGCAAGGTCACCGCCTCGTTCACCGTGACCAACCGCGGCACGCGCGCAGGTGTGGACGTGCCGCAGCTCTATGTGACGCTGCCCGGCTCGAACGAAGTGCGGCGGCTGGCCGGCTGGTGTCGCATCAACCTCAAGCCCGGCCAGTCCGCACACCTCACGGTCGCTGCGGATCCGCGCCTGCTGGTGAGCTTCGACGGCAAGAGCCAGCACTGGCAGCAGGCCGCGGGCGACTACCAGCTGCAGCTGGGGCATTCGGCGACGTCGTTCCAGGGCGACGGCAAGGTGACGTTGCCCATGGCGAGCTGGGCCGCGGATGCGGCACCGGCAGGCACATCGCAACCCTGCACGGGCGCGCAATGACACGAGTACTGCCGCACCATTGCGATGGTGCGGCGGCTCCCAACTAGAGGCGTCCAGGCCATGCATCACTCCCGACTCTGTGCCGTGCTCATCGATTGCAACAGTCCCGATGTCGATGAGGCCGCGGGCTTCTGGGCCGCGGCGTTGGGGCGCGCCGTCGATCCCGATCATCCCGGCACGCGCGGCAACTACCGCATGCTGGAGACGCCGCCCGACGAGCCCATCGTGCAGATTCAACGCGTCACTCACGAGAGCCGCGTTCATCTCGACATCGAGACGGATGACATCCCCGCGGAGGTGCTTCGCCTGGAAAAGCTTGGCGCCACGGTCGTCAACCGCCTCGAGCGTTGGGTGGTGATGCAGGCGCCCACCGGGCAGCGGTTCTGCGTGGTGCGCGTGCAGCGGCCCGGGTTTCCCAAGAACGCCAATCGCTGGGATTAGATTTCTTTACTCAGTCGGTAAGCACATCGAGTCCAAGTTACGTGGTGCTGGCAGCCTTTCCTTGATCCCCAAGACACCCACCTTCGACGCTAGCGAAAAATAGGACGCAAGGTGCATGCGCATATCGGCATCCGAAACGGATCGGGAATCACTCGAGCGGTTCGCGAAAGAAGCCGCGCTGCTTCTACAACGAGGGGATTTTGCCGTCCTCGCCGAACGCTTTGGCTATGCCTTGGCTTATGGCAGAGCACCAGCCGATGCCATCGAAAGCGATCTCTGCAACAGATTGCCTGGGTGGGACAACGTAGAACGCCTGCCGTCTTACATCGACATCAAATACTTCAACAATGAGGCCACAAGCAGCACTGGGTTACTGGCGGCGATCGACTGCCAGACTTACCTGGCCGGCGATTCCTTAGTCCAATTTTCACTCGTTGTTACCGTGAAAGGATCGGAGCGATACATATCGCTTGAGAGCGTAGACCGCCTATAGTCGTTTGAAGAAAAATTTCAGATTGGCGAACACCATCGGCAGACGCTAAGCCCACCCTTCCTCGAGGCTCATCGGCTTTTGGAGAGTATCGGATGAACCCCTCCCGGCTTTTGCCATTTATCGCCGCCGCCTCTGCCCTGTTGGCGAGCGGGTACGCTGCTGGCGACGAACATCCAAACTGGAAGAGCGCCACTTACATCAGCGCATGGGGGCCGTGTCCACCGGGCGAAAACTGCGGTTCGGAGTGGCTGGCGGATCGTGCGACGCACAGCATCGTGCGGAAAGAAGGGTCGAAGGCCATGGCTCCTTACAAGCTGTCGGATCAGGAATGGATTCAGCTGGAAGCAATGATCAACGCGGCCAGGCAACAAGCCTCGACCTGCCCGCCTCCGCCCAACGATGTCTTCGAAACGCTGGAGGTAGTGGGCAGCGACGGCACCAAGCTTTCCTTGGATGTGACTGGCTGCGCATTCGATGGGAACGCCAACGCCGTAAAGACATTGGCGGCCTGGTTTCAAAACCATTGATCGAGCCGAAGCCGGGCTTGCTCCCTGACCGAGAAGTCGATGGACCCAGGGCGCGGACTGGCGCGCTCATGACTTGCGGCGCCACCGCCCGCGACTCGGAATGGCCACTGCCCTTGGCAACGGCGAAAGGCATTGAGCCATCAGAGCGCCGACGAACGACGTTCGATGCCTCCCCAATATCCGTCTTGCCCCACCCAGGTCCCGCTTGCCACAGGGAAGGCATCCGTCGCCGCGGGCACGGCTACACTCGGCCCCGATGAACATGCTTCCTCGCCAATCTTCGCCGGGTGTCCACGCCGACCACGAGGCGGTGTTCTCCCGTAAAAGCATGGCTGCGCTGTGGATCTTGTGGGCGGCTTTCTGGCTGCTCATGATCGGCACCGCCATCGAGGATCAGCTGCGCGATCCGCTTACTCGGTGGTGGCAGCCCATCCTGACAGAAGGGAGCTCGGCGCTGGTCTCGACCGGATGGATGTGGCTTGCGGTCCGTGCCCGTGGACGCCATGCACGGTATCTGGACAAGCCCTTGCTCTGGTTTGCCAGTTATCTGCGCTGGCTGCCGTTGATCTTCGTCACGTGGATCACGGCCGTGTACGCGATACGGTTCGGCGTTTACGCCGCCTTGGGCCGTACCTACGAACACTCAAGCTGGGGCTTCGTCGTTGTATACGAGAGCCTCAAAATTACGTACATCGCCGGACTGTGGCTAGGGGTGCTGTTCGGCATCGATTCCTACGGGCAATGGCAGCTCCAAGGGCGCCGCTTGCTGCACACGCAGAAAGCGCTGGCCGAAGCGCAGCTTGCACAGCTGCAGGGGCAACTGCGGCCGCATTTTCTGTTCAACGCACTCAATACCGTCTCGGCCCTGATGCATACGAATGTGGAGCGGGCCGACCGTCTGGTCGCGGCGCTGGGCGACCTGCTGCGCATCAGCCTCCGCTCCAATGAGCATGCCATGACGCCGCTAGCCGAGGAGCTGCGCACGCTCGAGCTGTATGCGGGCATCATGCACGAGCGGTTCCGGGATCGCGTGACGCTGGACTGGCAGATCGACTCAACCGTTCTCGATATCCCCGTTCCGGCGCTGCTGCTGCAGCCCTTGCTCGAGAATGCGTTCAAGCACGGCGTCGAGCGCACGGTGGCGCCCGTGCACATCCTCATCGGCGCACGCCGCGACAACGGCTCCCTGGAAATCGTCGTCAGCAACTCAGGCTCCACGCTGGCGCCGGAGCACCGCGACGGCGTGGGATTCCGCAACTGCCGAGAGCGGCTGGGCATCATCTACGGCGACGCGGCATCCCTGCTCGTCCGCAACGAGGGCGACGGCGTTGCCGCGCGCGTCTCCCTGCCGCTCGCGGAGAGCCTTCCGTGATCCGCGCCGTG
The DNA here is from genome assembly GCF_014843005.1 of Rhodanobacter sp. DHG33. Lineage (GTDB taxonomy): Bacteria > Pseudomonadota > Gammaproteobacteria > Xanthomonadales > Rhodanobacteraceae > Rhodanobacter_A. The sequence goes on from NZ_JACYXM010000004.1 coordinate 109,915, forward strand.
ATCGCCGACGACGAGGCGCCGGCGCGCGAGAAGCTCGAACGCTGGGTCGCCGAGCAACCGGGCATGACCGTGGTGGGATCCGCCGAGGACGGCCTGTCCGCGGCGCAGTGCATCGAACGGCTTCGCCCGGATGTGGCCTTTCTCGATGTGCAGATGCCCACGCTGTCGGGGCTCCAGGTCGCAGCGCAGCTCGAGCCGTCGAGCGCGCCGCTGATCGTGTTCGTGACCGCGTTCGACGAACACGCGGTGAATGCGTTCGACCTCAATGCAATCGACTATCTGCTCAAGCCCTATGACCGGGACCGCTTCGCGCGCACCGTGCAGCGTGTCAGGGAACGTCTGGACATTCACGAGTCCGGCGCCGCCGCGGTGGCGATCGGACGGGCCCAGGCGCCTACTTGCGAGCGTCTGCTCGTACCGGATGGCGAACGGCTGCAGCTGATCGATGCGGCATCCGTCGAATGGCTGGAAGCCGACGACAACTACGTCCACGTCCACACTTCCGCGCGCAGCTATCTGCTGCGCAGGACATTGCAGGACCTGCTGTCGCAGCTGGGCGAACAGCGCTTCGTGCGCGTGCACAAGTCGGCTGCCGTGAACCTCGGCGCCATCGGATCGCTCACGCCCCTCTTCAAGGGCGACTACGAAATCCACCTGCACAACGGCCGCATGGTCCGGCTCAGCCGCCGATACCGCGAAGCGCTGTTCGCCCGCATGGGCGGATAGCGTCCGCTTCGCCACGCCCCCGTCTCCGCTCACCCCCAATCTGCTGCCGACTCATCGCGGGCGGATCAGGCTGCTGCCTGTCGCCCGGCACGCACATCGCCGCTTCCATCGGCGGCGATGCGAAACGTGCGGGCTAGCCAAGCTCCGACCGGGGCATCGGAAGCGATACGAGGAGGAAAGGAATGTTCGGCTACTACTTCGACCTCGCCGTGCACAGCCTGCGGCGCAACAAGGTGCTCACTGCGCTGATGGTGCTGGCCATTGCGCTGGGCATCGGCGCCAGCATGACCACGCTGACCGTCTTGCACGTGCTGTCCGGCAACCCGTTGCCGGGGCGCAGTAGCACGCTGTATGTGCCGCAGCTCGATCCGCGCGACATGGGCGACTATCAGGCACAGGGCGAACCGCCGGATCAGGTCACCTGGATCGACGGCATGAACCTGTTGCAGGCGAAGCGGGCAGACCATCAGGCACTGATGACCGGCGGCTCGGTGGCCATCCAGCCGGCGCAGGCCGCGCTCGATCCGTTCTACGAAACCGCGCGCTACACCACGGCCGATTTCTTTCCCATGTTCGGCGTGCCGTTCCAATACGGCCACGGCTGGGGCGTCTCCGAAGACGCGGACAGCGCGGCCGTGGTGGTAATCAGCAGCAAGCTCAACGACAAGTTGTTCGGCGGCAGCGACAGCAGCGGACGGATGCTGCGCGTCGAGGGCCACGCCTTGCGCATCATCGGCGTGCTGGGCGACTGGCGGCCGAACCCGCATTTCTACGACCTCAACGTGAAGAACTATGGCGGCAGCGAAGGCGTCTACCTGCCGTTGTCCACCTCGCAGGCTTTGCATCTGGCGCATCTCGGAGGCGCCAATTGCTGGGGCAATGGCGGCGCCGACGCCACGCCCACGGCACCGTGCGTGTGGCTGCAGTTCTGGGTGCAGCTGGACACGCCGGAGCAGACCGCCACGTACCGGCAGTTCCTGATCCACTACTCGCAAGAGCAGAAATCGCTGGGCCGCTTCCAGCGCCCGCCGAACGTACGCCTACGCAACCTGATGCAGTGGCTGGATTACGAACAGGTCGTGCCCGGCGACGTGCAGCTGCAGACCTGGCTGGCGCTGGGTTTCCTGCTCGTCTGCCTGGTCAACACGGTGGGCCTGATGCTGGCCAAGTTCCTGCGCCGCTCCGCCGAACTGGGTGTGCGCCGCGCACTGGGTGCATCGCGGCGTGCGCTGTTCATGCAGCTGCTGGTGGAGTCCGGCGTGATCGGCGTTGCCGGTGGCCTGGGCGGCCTGCTGCTGGCGTATCTGGGGCTGTGGCTGGTGCGCCGGCAACCGACGGACTACGCGCCGCTGGCGCATCTGGATGGCGCGATGCTGCTGATGACCTTTCTTCTCGCGATAGGCGCCAGCCTGCTCGCTGGCGGCCTGCCAGCCTGGCGCGCCTGTCGCATCGCCCCCGGCCTGCAACTGAAGAGTCCCTGAGATGGATATCCGACCGATACTCTCCACCCTCAACCGGCACAGGATCACCACCTGCCTGCTGGTGCTGCAGATCGCGCTGACCTGCGCCATCGTGTGCAACGCGGTGTTCCTGATCCATCAACGCCTGCAGCAGATGGACATCGCCAGCGGCGTTGCCGAACACGAACTCGTGCAGATCCGCTTTGCGTACATCGGCGATCGGCCGGATGCCTACGCGCAGGCGCAAACCGATCTCGCGACATTGCGGCAGGTCGCCGGGGTGCAGTCGGTGGCGCTGGCCAACCAACTGCCGCTGAGCGGCGAAGACATGTCCAGCAGCGGCCTCAAGCTGCACCCGCACCAGCAACAGAATTCGCTGGAGGCGGCGAGCTACTACGGCCAGAACCTGCTGCCCACACTGGGCGTGCGGCTGATTTCGGGGCGCGATTTCCAGCCCGATGAACTGCTCGACCTGAAAGCCGTGATGCCTGCGCTGCACGGCGGCGACATGAAAAACCTGCCGCACACCGTGATCGTCGCCCAGGCGGTCGCCGCGCGCCTGTGGCCAGGCGAGAACGCATTGGGGAAGACGATCTACGTGGGCGACGACATACCGCTGCAGGTGATCGGCGTGAGCGCGCCACTGGCGCGGCCGGACAACCTGCAGATGGGCGCCCAGTACAGCGTCGTGCTGCCAATACGCCTGACCGCGACGGAAGGGGGAAGCTACGTGATCCGCACCGCTCCGGGGGATCGCGAACGTGTGCTGAGATCCGCGTTGGCCGCACTCAAGCAACTCGACCCCGATCGCATCGTGCTGGAGCAGCGCACCTATGACGAACTGCGCCATGGGTTCTTCGAGAACGATCGTGCCATGGCAGGCATGCTGGCAGGCGTCATCATAGCGCTGCTCATCGTCACCGCGCTGGGCATCGCGGGACTATCCAGTTTCTGGGTCGGACAACGCCGCCGCACCATCGGCGTGCGTCGCGCGCTGGGCGCCACGCGCAGCGACATCCTGCATTACTTCCAGACCGAGAACTTCCTGCTGGCGACGATCGGTATCGCGCTGGGCATGGCGCTGGCTTACGGCATCAACCTGCTATTGATGATGCACTACGAATTGCCGCGGCTGCCGGGCGTCTACTTGCCGGTTGGCGCACTGGCACTATGGACTATCGGCCAGCTCGCCGTGTTAGGCCCAGCGCTTCGTGCTTCGCACGTACCGCCTGTAGTGGCAACGAGGAGCGTGTGAGCCGTTCCCTTTCCCTCCGGTGAAGGCCATGCGACCGGTACGAAAGAAGAGGCATCGTGCAACAGCACGCGTGTCGCGACAGGCCCACCCGCGAAGTACAGGCTGATCGGACTCCGTGGCTGAGCCGATCTACTTTCAATGTGACTGGCTAATTCGGCTTGTTGGCTAGAGCAGTCGCATAGGCTGATCGAGGTGTCCACTTTCGACCCAAAGCGGACACTTTTATATCGAGACGTCCACCCCGATGTCGCTTGCGACTGGCACCGCTAAAATGAAAACGGCGGTAGTTTGACCTGCTGACCAAGTCGGTAATAGGGTTTATGCCCATGTCGGCGGGCGGATGCGGCCATGAAGAAATCGCCATGACGCTCGGGGGACTTGGGCTCAATCTGCACGCGAATCGAAAGCGATTCATCCTTGCCCTTTCCCTCGCGGCGGGCTTGGTTGTCTGCCTGAGCAGCGCGGCGGATGTGCAATCCTCGTCGGCACCAGCGCCGACATCGAGCACGGCAGTCACACTCGCGCCAGTGGTGGTCACCGGTGTCCTGCCCGGCCCCGCCCTGTGGAAGGTGAGCAAGGGAAACCACGTCATGTGGGTGCTCGGCCTTACGTCGCCGGTGCCAAAGAACATGCAGTGGAAGTCGGCGGATGTCGAGAGCCGGATTGCTGCATCGCAAGCGGTGTTGAAGCTGCCAAGCCTGAAGATCGGCGTGCCAACGAATTTCTACCTCGACTCGATGATGCCGACCGACAATTCGATCATGCCACCGCCCCAGGAGTTCGGAACGAATCCCGATCATCAGACCTTGCGGGACGTGCTGACACCGGAGCTCTACCGGCACTGGTTGGCTCAGAAAACCAGGTATCTCAAAGGCGACAGCCGCGTGGAGCGCTTGCGGCCGATTCTGGCGGGGCACGAACTTTATGAGGCCGCGCTAACGCACTACGGACTGGTCGATGACTACGGCGTGGAGAACATCGTCTACAAGATCGCCACACACGACAGAGTCCAGGCCGTCGAGACCTCGTACCATCTTTTGCTGAAAGACCCGCACGACACCATCCGCACCTTGAGCGAAACATCGCTGAACGATCAGCGCTGCCTGCGCGACGTACTGGACGCACTCGATCACGATCTTGCCCAGGCGACGGTACGAGCGAATGCGTGGGCGACGGGCGATATCGGCATGCTTCGGTCGATCATGTCGCAAGCGCAGGAGGACTCGTGCCTGTCGACGCTGGACGACTCGCAATTCGCCAGGGCGCTCGGAATCAACGACATCGAAGGCCGCGTCAGGGAAAACTGGATCGATAGCGCGGAGCATGCGATCGATAAAAATCAGCGGACTTTTGCAGTGCTGCCTATGCATGAGTTGCTTGCGCCAGATGGTTATCTGAGCGTACTGCGTTCCGATGGTTATAGCGTGCAGGCGCCGAGTGAGTGACCAGCACGCTGTTTGCCGGGCAGGCTGACACCTTCCACCTGCAGGAAACAGGATCGCCTTGGTTCTGGCGGCGCTCATCGTCGCCTGCACCGCATGGGACCTGTCGATCCCTTTTACTTCAGAGCGAGTATGTCCGCTTTCGACCCGAAGCGGGCTTCGCAGTTGCCAGGGCTTTCATCGAAGACTGTACGAAGCGTGTTCAGACGCCGCTTCATCGTTAGAGACTTTCGCACAGCGCCACAAGCCGAAGGCCAAATGGCTACCCCGTGCAATTCACGACAATGGTCCGATCGGCGCGGCCATTTCACCTATCGCGTGACGCTGTCGCCATGGCACAGGGCAAACGGCCCGCCTGCATTGCATGGAATTCGATGGACAGACCAAGGTCGTCCTGCGTAGGCGCCAGGAAGGATTCGCCAGACAGGCCGCGATAGGTCGCCAGCTTGCCTTCGTAACCACGCTCGACCCAGCGTCGTGCGCGCTCGAGGTCGACCACCCCGAAGCTGACACCCAGAATGCGCGGGCCGCCTGCCATGACTCGCTCGGCGAGGCCATTGCCATCGGGCTGAAGCGCCAGCAGCGCGGTTGGCCCGACCGGTATGCAGTATCCCTTCGCGCCGACCTGCGGCAACTTCACCGGCACCGCGTGGCCGAAGCCCATCTTTTCCAGCTGCTGGCGGTCGGCATCGGCGTCGCCAGACACCAGCCATATCGACGAAAGCTCGCGCGCGCCGTTGGGGTGCTCGCGCGTCAGGCGGTAGTCGTCGGCATTGGCAGGATCGAACTGATCGGGGGCGTAGCCCGCGGCGTAGTCGATGAAGAAGGTATTGCTGGACAACGGCGCGCGATCGAACGCGAACAGGCGCCAGCCCGGCTTCGCACTGTCCGGGCCGGAGAAGAAAGGCGTGACGGCGTAATGCAGCGCCTGCAGCGAAGCGTGGATGGTATCCAGCGACGAAGTGCGGAAACCGAACGTGCGCGAACCAGGCCCACCCTTCAGAGCCTCTTGATCCTGCTTCATGCCCGGATCGAACGCGGGGTCCGGACGAGTGATGCCGAGCAGCTCGATGAAGCTGCTGTCCGAGAACCGGATATAGCGATTGGCCACGCCACCGGGATCGTGCCCCGGGCGAACCTGGAAACCCAGCTTGACGGCCATGATCGAGGTGACCTGATCGATCCCCCGCCCCCACAGCAGGATGTGATCCAGCCGTGTACCGGCAGTCGTCGGCGCAGGTGCCGTCGTGGCGGCCTGCACGGCGCCGGCACACAGAAGCCATGCGGAAAGAAGCGGAATCAGGCGCATGCGAATCCTCACGTGAAGAACGGTTTCCTTGCGTCGGCCACGAACCTCATGACGCTCGCGCCCACAGCTATCGATGCCGGACGACCGGCCGCCCGGTGAACAGGGCATTCGAAGCAAGCCGGCCGCCCTGCTCTTTTATCGATGCTCGGACCGCCGCCCGCAAGGACAATTTCCGGACAAAAACAGTCAACGCAGAAAAGGCTTGCCGACCGTTGCCGCCGTCAGGCTCCGGCACTGCGCCGCAACGACTGGGGCGACGCGCCGAAGGCACGCACGAAGGCGCGACGCATGCGACTCGCATCGCCGAAACCGGTCGAGGCGGCAATGTGGTCCAGGTTGAGATGGCTCGTCTCGACCGCGACGCGCGCGGCTTCCAGCCGCAGACCTTCCACGACCTTCGCCGGCGTCGCACCGATGTCCGCCGCGAAGGCGCGTGCAAAATGCCGGGGACTCATCGCCGCGCGTTCGGCCAGCCGCTCGATCGTCATGGGCTCGGCCAGGCGCGCGCGCATCCAGCGGATCAGGTCACCGAACCGCCCGGTCTTGCCGCCCTGCTCCACCAGCACCGAATACTGCGACTGACCCACGTGCCGCCGCTGATGCACGACGAGCTGCTGGGCCGCGCGACGTGCAATGCCGGGGCCGAGGTCGTCTTCCACCAGCGCCAGCGCCAGATCGATCCCCGCGGAAATGCCCGCCGAGGTCCACACATCCCCGTCCCTGACGAACATCCGGTCGGCGTCGAGCCGCACGTTGGGATAGCGCAACCGGAAACCTTCGGCCGCCGCCCAGTGCGTGGTGGCGCGGCGATCGTCCAGCAGCCCGGCCTCCGCAAGGAAGAACGCGCCCGAGCAGACGCCCGCCACGCGGCGCCACGCATCGCCGACCAGCCACGCCACGATGCCGGCCTGGCTTTCCTCGAGCTGGGCCAGATTGCCGCCCGCCACGATGACCGTATCGAAATGCCCCGATTCCATCGGCGCGGCGGCCAGGCAGACGCCCGACGAACTGCGCACGATGCCTCCACCCGGAGCCACCACGTGGATCGCATAACTGTCCGGCCGGAAGCGCTCCGCCATCTCGAACACGGCCACCGGGCCGGCGGCATCCAGCAACTGAAACCCGGGGAAAACGACGATGGCGATTTCGCGTCGCATGGCGGCCGTCGCATGACTAGATTCCATGTCCGGAAATTGGCGTAACTGTGGCGCGGGCGTCAAGGTGACTGATGGCCTCTTTCGGCCCGGCGCGCACGGGCCGGCATGTCAGAATGAGCCGGCCAACCAACGGGGGAGGACTGGGATGAAACGGCGATCGATATTCCTGCTGTGCCTGACCGTGTTTTCCGTTGCCGGCCTGGCAACGGCTGCGTCCACACCGCCGGCCGGGCACATCACCGGTGTCGGCGGCATCTTTTTCAAGGCAAAAGATCCCAAAGCGCTGGCAGCCTGGTATCGCGATGTCCTCGGCATGCCGGTGGAAGCCTGGGGCGGCGCGGCGCTCCGCTACGACGCGCCCAAGCATCCGCCTGCGCTGGCGTGGAATGCGTTTCCCGCCTCGACGAAGTACTTCGCACCATCGACGAGTGGTTTGATGATCGACTACGCCGTCGACGACATGGATGCGTTGCTTGCGCGGCTGCAAGCCAAGGGCGTCAAGGTGCTCAAGCGCGACGACAGCGATCCCAATGGGCGTTTTGCGTGGATCCTGGATCCTGAGGGAAACAAGGTCGAGCTCTGGGAGTCTAAGCACTAGCGGCGGCCGTGATACATACGACGCAATGTTCGCTTTCGACCCAAAGCGGACCTTATGCGACACCCACTACACAATGCCGTATAGCTCGCATCCTGAGACCAATTGAATGACTTCGAGCAACCGACCTGCTAGCGCCGATCAGCCACCTCAGAGCAAACTCACCGATCACATGCCAAAGCCCTTACCGTGCGACCTGGACGGCGAGGCCATCGATTGCGCCGAGGGACTGGAGCGTGAGGAGGCGCTGCGCGGCTCCTCAATTCGTGTGCCGCGCTGATGGGCCCCGGAGATCGGCCCTCGCCTGACATTGTGGGTCGGCTTGCGCAAGGGTGCTGAACCGTTTCGCCCTTGCTGTAAAAACTTAGTTCGCCCAGCTTAGAGACCCTGAGCTGCTTAGGGCCGGCCGGTTCGATTTGCCTGTACCCGCATGCGTCTAATAAGGATACCTAATATCCATACGAGCGCCACTTGGATTAGACCAAACGCCGTCAACATAGACAACATGGCGATCGTGTGATCCAAGAGACTAGGATGCATTGACACAATGCTGCCCATCAAAAGTGATGATGGCAAGGTTACGATGCCTAACAAAACGCTTGGAAGCAAATGCTCCTGTGTTGATCCGTGGTATATCAAGACAGTGATCCATGCCCACGACGCAAAAACGCCGAAGACTATTGAATACAAGGTTGCAAAGTACCTCATCTCTCAGAACTCCATCTGCGACTATGTTTTTAGTGTATGCGTTGAATGGTGGGGCCACTATGCAACAAGAGATTGTTGGCAAAAAATCCGGGCGGAAGAACTCCGTTGGTTTGAGCATCGATCCCCACGCCACCAGCTTGCAACGCTCGTGATGCGGCGATGGAGCATTGCGTGGTGAAACTTGACGGATTCCAAGACCAAAGATAGCGACTCCGCTCACGCGCTGCAGCTTGGTCAAATGCTTGGTCATCTGGGACATAGATTCGCCAGATCTCGGATGGCGCCATACCTTCATCCCTTTCGGTATCTTCGAAGCCTTCCTTTTGGTTTTTTCCCCAAATGAAGCCATTGGCTGGGAATTGGCTAAGAATTACTTCCGTCGAATTATCCTCAGTAACCATTACATGCCCAACCTTGCTACCGTGAGCCCGCCAAATGTATACATCGACATAACGCAGGCCAGCTGGATCAACTGCGTCGATAGGATCCCCGCCCACGTAAGCGTATGTATTGATACCACCCGACATACCCGATGGATCGCTTTCCATGTATCGCCCAGTCGTCGAGTCGTAGTCACGGAATCCGTTACTCCACAGCCCCGTCTCCGCGTCGTAATACTGGCCGGGGAAACGCAAGTTATACGTGTAGCCTGTTGAACTGGTTGGTTCTTGTTCGCCAAAAGGGTTGTTCAACCAAATCCACTGCCAGATGAGGATTCCCGCGCTGTTGGTGATCGCGCGAGGCGCACCCAGATGGTCAGCTGTTACATAATTGACGGTGGTGCTTACGCTGGACGAGTCGACTACTGCGACCGGAAGGTCACCAGCCCAGACGTAGTCGCGCGCGTTGCTTCCATACTCACCGACAAGGTGATTTTGCTCGTCATAGGCAAAGCGCTCTGTCACAGAGGTGCCCAGCTGCGTAGCCATCTTTTGGATGCGCTCGCCCAGCGCATTGTAAATATAGGTGCCAACCGTGTTGCCGTTGGCTTGCGTCAAAGTGAGCCGGTTACGTCCGTTGTATCCATACCCAAAAGACAGGCCTGCGTTGCTGAGACCTGTTGTATTGCCATTGGCATCGTTGACCCTGACACTGTTGCCCACGCTGCTGAGTTGATGGGTATCGGAGGTATAGCCATAGGCTCCGTTTGCATAGATGCCGCCGGATTTACTGAGCCGATCACCGGTTGTGTTGTAGGTTAAGGTCTGGATTGGATTGCCGTTGGAGTCATCCACTTCGACCAGCCGTGACAGTGCGTCGTAGTGGTACGTTTCATTTGCTGGGGAAGCGCCTACTGTGTTGCCCTCGGCTGCAATGCGTCCCATGGCGTCACGAGCGAAGTGGAGGTTCAGTGCGGGACTCGTGATATCCGTCAACGCATACGTTGCGTCATAGGTGCGAGTCACCATCTGGCCGTTTCCTAGGGTGTAGCTAGCGATGGGACCGAACGGCCGATAAGTAATGTCACTGACGACGGTTTGTATACCGCCGCTCGGTGGTGTGACCTGCACACTCGTCAGTTGGCCCAGAGAATTGTAGGTATTGGCGACAACGGTGCTATCCGGCTCAGTCATCTGTCGCAAGCGACCGCCTGGCGTATAGGCATAGCTAGTAACATCGGTGTTGGCGATCATGATTTGCCGCTTCTGGATTACATGGCCTAGAGCGTCGTAGCAATAGACTGTAGTAACAGCATTCTCCACAACGCGGGTAAGACGCCCGGTGGGGGCGCTGCTGGTGCACCCGGTAACACTGTTGGCCTCATCATAGGCATAGCCAACATTGAGTGTCGTGTCGACATATGCGGTACCCGTCGGGCGGTTTAGCGCGTCGTAGGTTGTGGTGCTGGTGATGCCGTTGGCATCGGTATGGGTCAGTCGGTTGCCGGCTGCGTCGTAGGTATCAGCGCTTGCGCCAGTATCAGGACTTTGCAAGCCCGTGCGGTGACCCAGGCCGTCATAGCTGTACGTGGTCGTTAGGTTGCTCGGGTCCGTCACGCTCGTCAGATTGTCGCTAGCATCATGGCCGAAGGCTGTCGTGGTGTTCTGCGTTCCGGCATTTGTACCGTTGGCGTCGTCGACGCTGCTGATCACTCGCTCCAACGCGTCATAACGCTGGGTGTGCTGTGCTCCCACCGCGTCTACACTATGAGTTGGATGGCCCGCCGCATCATAACCATCGGGATAGCTGTAGCTGAGTCGCTTATGACCCAGCGCATCTGTCAGGGTTAGTAGCTGGCTGAGACTGGTAAAGGTGCGCGAAATCGTGCTGGTGAGTGCGTTCGATGGGTCGAACGTTTCTTCTTTGGTGCGATTGCCAGCCGCGTCCAAGGTGTAGTGGATGTGATTCCCTGCCCCATCGGTAATATCAGTGAGGCGTCGCGCGTTGTCGTAGGTGTACGTCAGAACGACACCATCAGCATCTTGCGTCCGCGTCAGATCACCGGCCTCATCATAGGTCAACGTGGCCGCAGATGGTGTGCCTGTGCTGTCACGAGTGGTCGTCGCCGGCCATTCCTGTGGGGTATAGGTAATGGTGGTGACAACTCCATTGGGGTCCGTAATTTGGCCAGGGTTACCGAAGCTGTCATAGCTGCCATAGGTCGTGACGTGACCAACGGCATCCGTCACGGTGGCTAAGCGCCCCTGTGCATCGTACGTGTAGTGTGTGACATCAGTGACGTCGGTACGCGGACCATCGATGGCTTCGACCAACCCTTGAGCGTTATAGGTACGTGTCCATGTGCTTTCTGATGCCGCGGCATGTGCCAGATCGGCACAAAAGACCATGGCCAAACTCAGTGCGAGCTTCGTGTTGCGATAGGTGCGTGATGCCATCCTCATGGCGACTTACTCCTTGTTGTCGTGCACGGTGGTGGATGTCGGGCGACCTTGGCTGTCGTAGCCGTACGTGGTGGTCCGATCCGAGGTACTCACCGTCTGGCGCAAGTAGGGCCAAGTGGGATTCCATGTCGTGGTGATCGTGCGGACTTGGGGGGTACCCTGTGCCTCCACGCGCGTGATTTCGCGCCCCAGGGTGTCATAGGTATAGGCCGTAACATGTCCCAGCGCATCGGTCTGGGTCTGCACCTGCCCGCTGGTCGTATAGGCAAAGGATGAGTTGCTGGCTGGGCAGCTGGCCGTGGGCTGCCCGGCAATAGAAGTGACTCGTTTGACGCCTTGGATCACCTGATAGGTGAAGGTAACGCCATGCCCCAGCGCATTTGTAACAGTGCTCGTGCCATCACTGTTGTAGCTCACCGTGGTCAAATCGGCTCCACCGGCATGTTGGCTGGAGGTGGCGCGACCTTGCGTATCGTAGGACCAGGACGAATAGGCAATGCCGCGCTCGTCGGTGACGCCAGTCAGCAAGGCGTCGTTGTTCGAATCACCATAGGCATAGATACGCGTGGAGGTATGGTTGGCACGAGTTTTAGCGACTCCGGTGAGCTGATAGGTGTACTGCGGCGTGACGTTCCATGTATACGCCACTGTCAGGTCACCTGCTGCCAGCTGGGTCGCCAGGCCGTACGTCGAAGTGTTCCACGTCATCGTGTGACCGCGTGAATCGGTGACCGTGACGCTGCCGCTGTTATCCGGATTGGTCGTATAGGCCAACGTCTGCGCCAATCCATTAGCTTGCTGGTACTTCACCAAGTGCCCGGAAGTGTTGAAGGTGAACTTCTCATTGGCCGGTGACGTATAAACCCATTGGCCGTTGACTTGATCTATGCGGCCCAACTCGGTTGGCTCGGCGGTCGCCACATTGTTGTTCACTTTGAACAGCGAGGAATGACCGTCATCGAAGTAGATTTGCAGGACATTATCTCCAGCAACCAAAAGGGTGCTGTAGCTATGTGTCCAATAGCCCGGGCCCGAGTTGTAATAGCGAACGAACCGAAGTTCGCCGTCGGCATCCTGGTAGTCCGTCTCGGACTCAAACACATTGCCCACGGCGGCATTGATCGGATCACCGACACTCTTGCAGACAATGGCACCACCTGTCACCTGGGCGCTATCGGAGTCACCCAACTCTTTGCGGCTCTGATCGTCTGTGGGGTCTTCGCAAAGTCCAGTACTAGGGTTATAGGTCTGGGCATCCGTGCAGTTATCACCAGCCTGCGAGATAGTGTCGTCATTGGTGAAAGTTTGCGTACTCCCATCTACTAGGTATGTGACAGTAGCTGTTGCCTCGCAGTCGTACAGTGCCGTGTTAGGTGGTTCGCTATAAATCAATGTCGGTGACGTGTAGGGCGAAGGTGCGACAGTTTCGTCAGGCCCCTCCAATTCCTGGGTGAGGGCAGCCTCCAATTGTGGATACATGACCCTGCACGCCGCATCTGGAGTGGGGTAATGGACCCCATCGGCCACATCGCCGTTTGTACCTGTGATGAGGTAGTAATACTGATCATCGGCGTGCGCAACCGACGCGACAAGCAGCGCAAAAAGAATGAACGCGATGCGTTTCATGCTTACCCTTTCCTTGGTTGTGATAACTCTTCCTTCACGCTCGCGACAGCGGTCCGAGCACATACTTGGATCAAGTTCTACACGACCGCTCGGCCGCCATCTATCAGGTTCTGCCTTGGGGGCTGTAGGTCAATCCCGACATTCCCAGATGTGAGAAGCCCGACACTCCCAGTACCGAGCACTCGGCGGAACCTTGGCGAAAAGTAGCGGATTACCGATGTTCAGATCATTTACTGGCGAGTGCCTCTCTGCCTTGCTGCAGAGGCCGAAGTGTCCCGGTCGCCGGCCTGCGCCTGACTTGTGCACGTCGGCGTCGCCTGACAGCCAGGACAACGGCATGTTCAGCTGACGCCGCGCTCGATGCTGTAGGCGCAAATCTATGCAATGAATGCGAGGGAGCATCCCTGAGATCTAGGGTTGACTCGATGTGGGAGCTGTCAGTTCAGGCCAATGTCCGATCTAGCGAAAATCCCTCGACTTTGCCTCAAGCGATGACCAGAGCCCAGAGAGATCTCGCATGTGCTGCACGATAACGGGCGCATTGCCATCCACTTGCTACCATTCGCCTTTCACGACGAGCAAATTCGAAGTAAGAAAGATCTGACGATAGGTTTCGCCTACCTCCCGCCAGACAATCAAGTTGATAAGGCCGTGCCCGCTCTCCATGGACACGATGGTCACACCACTAGTTGTTGAAGGGCGCTGGCGCATGACAACCAATCCAGCGACTCGCACCCAGCTCCCGTTCGGACAACCGCGCAGCGCTCGGCCGTCCAGGCAACGCGCCGCACGTAAGCGAGAACGAAGCTGCCGCATCGGATGGCGGCCAAGGCTCATGTCAACTCGAGCGTAGTCGGCTCCGGTGTCCTCGAGCTGGCTAGGTAGCGGCAATACAACCGACGCTTCGCATGGGCTCTCGTTGCCGAAGAGTGCAATTGGACTTCGACACCTTCGTCGCCGATTGCCAGCACATTGAATCCGCCACCTGGAAAAACAAACACGGCCGTGCCGTTTTCTCTGATTTTTGGCGGGTAAACGGTCATCGTCGGGGCAGTGATATTTTCGACGTTGCGACCTTCAATCACCTCGGGACCCGTCACCGGTGGGCGCGCAACCTCCAAACCTATCGGCTATAGCGGCACTTGTTCAAGTGGCGGATCGGATTGCCAGACAGGGGCGGGCTTGGGCGACAAGTTAGACTGAGCCACGGCTGCGCATGTATGGACCGCGCTGAAGGCCAGGACGACAGCCAAGACTTTTCGCACCATGTTCATGCCGCACCTTTGGTCGCAAAGTCAGACATGAAGTGCCCTGCGAGATTGGCATTTTCGGCCAACTGAAAAGTCGAGAACGGGCATGATGCAACCTAGATTTCGCCCGCTTTCGACCCAAAGCAGCCCCCCCTAACCAAACCCGCAAGCAAGCAGACAGCTACCTGCATCCCAGTCTCGAAAACAGAGACTGTCCGCTCCTAGCATGAGATCGATGTTCCAGTGCGGGACCTTCTGGGGAGCATGCGATGCTGCAGACCTTGGCTGTCGCCAACTACCGTTCGATACGATCCCTGGTCGTCCCGCTTGGACGGCTGAACCTGATCACCGGCCCGAACGGCAGCGGCAAATCGAATCTCTATCGCGCGTTGCGGCTGCTGGCGGAAGCGGCCTGCGGTGGTGTGGTCGGGGCGTTGGCGCGCGAGGGCGGTTTGTCCTCCACCCTTTGGGCCGGTCCCGAGCACGTATCCGAACGCATGCGGCGAGGCGAGGTGCCGGTCCAGGGTGTCGTTCGGCAAGAGCCCGTCAATTTGAAGCTGGGGTTCGCCGGCGAGGATTTCGGTTATGCCATGGACCTCGGGTTTCCGCCGCCGCCCACTGCACCGGCCTTCGCCCTCGATCCGGAGTTCAAGCGCGAGGCGATCTGGAGCGGCCTCTTCCTGAGGTCATCCAACGTGCTCATCGATCGCCGGGGGCCGCTGGCGCGTGTTCGGGACGGGCGCGCCTGGCGGGTCGTTTCCGACCATCTCAGTGGCTTCGAGAGCCTGCTCACCCAGGTTGCCGATCCGGAGCGCGCGCCGGAGGCGATTCGCGTGCGCGAAGCCATCCGGGCGTGGCGCTTCTACGACCACTTCCGCTCGGACCGCGATGCGCCGGCGAGACAGGCGCAATTGGGAACGCGCACGGTGGTGATGGGCCACGATGGCGCGGACCTCGCCGCGGCCTGGGAAACCATCAAGGAGATCGGCAACCCGGAAGCGCTCCACGCGGCGGTCGAGGATGCCTTCCCGGGAGCGAAGGTAAGCATTTCCATTGGCGACGGTGGTCGCTTCACGCTCATGTTTTCGCAGCATGACCTGCTGCGGCCGCTCTCCGCCATGGAGCTGTCCGATGGAACGCTGCGCTACCTGCTGCTGATCGCCGCACTACACACCCCCAGGCCGCCGCCACTGATGGTGTTGAACGAACCCGAGACCAGCCTGCATCCGGATCTACTGCCGGCACTCGCCCGCCTCATCATTCACGCCTCTTCGCGCAGCCAGGTGTGGGTGGTGTCGCATGCACCGCGGTTGATCGCCGCATTGGAGGCCGCTCCCGACTGTCAGACGATTGCGCTGGAGAAGGACTTCAGCCAGACACGCATCGTGGGGCAGCGGCCGCTGGATGAGCCTGCGTGGTACTGGCCGGAAAGGTAAGCGTGGCGAATCCGGATTTTTCCGGGCGGGCTGTCGAATTCAGACCTCGCCATTCGTCGTCGTAATGAAGGCAGGGCAACCGCCCCGGCTGAATACCCTCAGGAGAAGACAATGCCGCAGTTCCTGGTTTCCGGTTACCTCCCCGACGACTACGATCCATCCACCGAGACCGAGGCGACCATCGAAGCGATCCACGCACTCAATCGCGAAATGATCGCCGCCGGTGTCAGAAAGTTCGCCTGCGGCCTGGGCCCGGCTCGGGCAGTGCGCTCGCAGCCCAACGGCAAGGTGCTCATTACCGACGGGCCGTACCTGGAGACCAAGGAGCACGTGGGCGGCTTCTGGATATTGGAAACCGCCGATCTCGACGAAGCGCTGGCGTGGGCGCGCAAGGGCGCCGAGGCGTGCCGCGCGTCGATCGAAGTGCGTCCGATCTTCTTCGCGCCGGACCCGCAGCGAGCCGCGGAGTAATGACAAAACAGGACAAAACAGGGGGTCAGAGTGCACTTGCCGCTTCCCGAAAAGTGCGCTCTAACCCCAGGTTCCACGATGCGGCGCTGGCATATCAGTGCTCTTTCACGGCACTCAAGGCCACGTAGGGCTTGCCATCGAGGATGGCATTGATGGCATCGGCCAGGGCGTAGACGTGATCGTTCTGGTTGGTCTCGATAATGATCGTCCGGCCCTTGGAAGCGTCCATCGTTAGCAGGGCTTCGAAGTTGCGGTTGTTGCCATCGTGCACGTGCTTCATCAATTGGTTGCCAATCACACTCCACTCCCCAAGCGCCGTGGACCAGCCGGGATGCCGACCGATCCCGAGCTGGCGCGTACTATCGGGCGTGATGAGGCAGAAGCTGGCCATGCAGTTCGACCAGCGGAAAAAGTCGTCCGCGGTCAATGACGTCCAGCCACTGATGTCCAGCGTCATCGGATCCTGCTTGAAATTCGCATCGAAACTCTTGGCGATGCGCGGCGTGGCGTTCGTCGGGTCGATTGCGGCGTCGCGGATGCCGGCCTTCGGAAATTCCTTCTTCGTGATGAACTCATCGAAGCTCATGCCGCTGATTTTCTCTATCACCTGTCGGCGCAGGAACGTGTTGTTATTGTTGTAGGCGTAATGCGTACCGGCCGGATGGTCGAGCTGCTTGAGCGCGCGGAGGTTGCGGTAGGCGTCCGCGTCACTGTGCACGGTGTCCCAATCGATGTCGGGCAATCCGCTCGTGCAGTGCATCAGGTCGTCGATCGTCACCGTTGCCGCCCAGGGCGGCAGATCAGGCAAGAACTTCGACACGGGATCGGTCAGCGAAAGCTTCCCTTCTTGCGCAAGCATCAAGATACCGACGGCATCGAATTCCTTCGAGATCGACCCGATGTCGAACCGGTCCGAAAGCTTCAGGGGAACCGTGCGGGATGCGTCCGCGTAGCCGATTGCGCGGCGAAGAACGACCTTTCCGTGATCCGCAATCAGGATGTTTCCGTTCAACAGGCCCGCTTGGTGGGCCTGGTCAAGGTAGCTGTTAAGTTGGTCAATCGTTGCCGACTGTGCGTGCGCCGCGCACGGTCCGATGATGGTCCAGAAAATGGCGGCAAGAATACCCTTACGAACAAACGTCATGGTTCACCTCGGAATGGATTTCCAGGAATCTGCTGGGTCTCGCAAAAACCGCAAAGCCGCCGCGTGGCCACGACATGGCGCCACACTCGACTGCGTATCGAGCGTCTGATGCACACCGCCGTGAAAGGGTTTAATCCGGGCGATGGGGCGATGGTGGTTGCGACAACGCCGTTCGCCATAGGCGAAAGCAATCTTCCATCGCGGAAGGCGGCGATTGCTGGGACGACACTGGACTCTCCAGTGGAGGAGGAGATCAGCCAATACCGAGCCTGTGGCGATAGGATTGGCTGATCTGAACTGTCCGCTTTCGACCCGAAGCAGACCTTGTTCGATGGCTCCATGAAACAGTTACTTGGAGGAGGCGAAAGCAAACGCTATGAGGTTTCCAACGCGTGGGGTCTTCCTTGTGGCTTGTATGGCGCTTATGAATAGTTCCTGGGCCGCTTCGGTTACGCCAAACGCGGCTGACACGGTGAAACGGCTCTATCATGACTACTCATGGGAGGCGGTCATGATCGCTGGGCCTGACCCTTGGATCGGCGATGCGCCAAAGGCCACGCTTGATCATTATTTCAACGGTGATCTGGTCGCCATATGGCTTAAATCCCGGAAGTGTGGGGGCGATTGTGCCGTCGGCTGGATTGGCTACGATCCGCTCTGGGATAGCATGGATCCTTCGGGGTTTTCCGACGTGAGCGTTTGGGGCACGGATGATCCGCACATCGTTAAGGTCGAAATGACTGGGCCTTGCGTGCCGGGGAAGGCATGCAAGCCCGAGGGTAGCGGACGAGTTCGTCTGATCTATTTTTTGCGACCAACAGCGCTTGGTTGGCGCATCTCAGATATTCGGAGTGAGGTACACGGCTCATTGAAGGCCGCTCTCCTGAAGGTATCGAGCGAGCATTGAACTGTCCGCTTTCGACCCATAGCGGACACGGATAGCGGCACCTGAGGAGTTCTTTGTGGCTGCCTTCGGGGGAGATATGAAGTTAACTTGTCTTCTGTTGCTGACGACAGTATTGGCGTACGGATGTAGTGGCACTATCAGCACGCAAGTGCCTGCGCGAGTTCAGTTCTGCGATCTTGTAAGCCAGCCTGCTAGATACGACACGGCCCTGGTCAGGTTCCACGCACACATTGTGAGCGACGGAATCGAGCGCTCGGGGCTTATGGACCCAACTTGCCCAAGACGAGGCCTGGATTTTGACCTATCTCGAGACGAGGGTGCTTTATCAGATATCGACAACATCCTTTATGGACAAGGCGTGCCAGGAACCACGGATAAAGTTGTCGAAGCAGATTTCGTTGGTGTTCTTAAGGTGAGCAGGTCTCAACGTATCATTTACGTCACATCCGTTAGCAACATCTCCTTCCATATGATCAAGTAGTGTCCGCTTTCGACCCAAAGCAGACATTGCCTGGTGGTCGCGCTGACGGGGTGTCGCGTACGGGAACGGGTACGTTTGCGGGTATTTTCGCAATGCCAACTCTGGAAATCGTTGTAGGACAATGCTTGCAGCGGATTGTTAGATAGACGCCGCCCCAACACGGCCACCTAAGCGATTGATTCGCTTAGGTGGCTTTTTCTTTTCTGGTGCGGATCGCCTGCGGTACCCGCAGAGCCTGGCGAGCCGAGTTCTGGGCTGTACCCGCCGAGCTTTGAGCTCGGTGGGTGGAGCAAAAAGCTCGGCCGGTGGAGAAAAAAGCTCGGCGCCTCGAGTTATTTGCTCGGCGCATGTAGCTCTGGACTCGGTGCGCCGAGTTATTTGCTCGGCCGGTGGAGCTCTGGACTCGGCGTGTCGAGCTTTTTGCTCGGCTGGCCGAGCTCAGAACTCGGCGGTTCGAGCTTTTTGCTCGGGCATCCGAGCTGTTGAACTCGGCACGCCGGGCTTTTTTCTCGGGCCGCCGAGCTTTTTGCTCGACAGCCCGAGTTCGGAGGCTGGCTGGTGGAGCTGTGAGCTCCGCCGGTCAGTACGGCAGATCGCCCGGGTGGGTTTGCGGGGGCAGGAGTGGCTGGCTGAGTTGTTCGGCTTGTTCGCTGAGGAAGTACAAGGCGGCGAAGAGGCCTTCGGTGGTGGGGGCGTCGAGGGGGTTGCAGCCGGGGTCGAGGGTGTCGCTTTGGCTGTTGGCGTGCTGGTCGCGGAACGCTTCGCTGTTGGTCAGCACACGGGCGAGGGCGTGGATGGCGATGGTGAGGCCGGCCAGGGTGGCGGCGTCGTGCTCGTCGGGAGTGGCCTCGGCGCGGGTCCAGTAGGGGCGTGAGAGCGGGTTGGTGGGGCGGGGCGCAGCGGCGTGTGCGGCTGCCGTATGATCGGGCTTAGCCATGATCAACTCCTATCTAGTTGGTTGTGGTCAGCGGGTCGTATGGGTGACAGCCCATGCGGCCCGCGTTGGTTTGAGGGTGCGGGTTTTCTCCAGCCAGGACGAGGGTACCTTGGCGGTTTCATAGTAAGTGGGGAGAAAAAGAAAATCTGTCAGATAATGGAATAAATCTGTAGGAATGAGACTTTATTTTGTCATCTTCCAATCGACTATTAATGGGAATATGTTAATCGTGTTTTGGTGGAATCAAAGGGATGATCAAAGAGCACTTTCGTTTGATGTTTTGAAAATCCAATCTAACCTGGATTTCGTTTGCTTCGAGCGTCCGGCCTAAGCGTTGTCCATCGTCGTGCGTACAGGTGGCTGGCCGACGAAGAGCTGGAGCGAGAGGCAACGAAGGACTCCACGGTCACCCTCGAAGGTGCGGCCGAGCATGCCATGACTGTCTTGGCGTATGAGAAGCTAGAGTAGGTCCGCTTTCGACCCAAAGCAGACGTTTCTGTAATCAGGCTCTCATTTGGCCAGGAGGGGCAATATGGTTCCGAGAGGCGGGCTGCCGGATCGTCAGCCATCTCCAGTTAGAACGGTCGTTGCGGCACTGCTGGCGCCAGCGGCTGCTCCGCTCCTGAGCTGGTTCTGGATGGCCGTCTACTACCGGTTCTTCGACAGCGGGCGTGGGCTCGCTCGCTGGTTGCCCTTGGATGATCTCTGGTCGATATATCTCTTTGAATTCTTGATCGCGAGTGTCGCCACATGGGTGATTGGCTACCCCTTCTATCGCTCGGCCCGCGCTCGCCGCACGGTGAGTGGCACAGGGCTCTGTGTAGTTGGAGGTATAGCCAGCGGCCTCGTCTGGTTGTTGTCCCTATTGATTCTTGCCGTCGGCAGTCACCTTTACGCCCCATTTCTGCTCTCATTGATAGGAGCATTCAAGGGCGTGGTGATAGCAGGGGTGTTCTCTGTGTTGGCTGGTGTTCCGTGGTCTTCAGGGCGCTCGATGTTGTTACAGAACGAGTAGGTTGAAGCTCGGCGACCGGCATGATTCGAGCGACACGTAATGTCCGCTTCCGACCCAAAGCGGACACTTTCAGTTGCGGCGCGATGCACGCCAGAATCACGAAACAAGGTATCGGGGACTCAAGGATGCGGCCAGGCAAAATCCTCAAAGTGATCTTGTTCGTTGTCGGGTTGGCTCTCGCCTTCGTTGGCGCAGGCGCTCTGGCTATGGCAGTTTCGGGCTCGGTGGTTGTAGGCCGATCCAGTGTGTATGCCCTCGGTGGTGCCCTTCTACTGCTCGCAGCTCCATGCCTCGTCTTGCTCTTCTCTGTTCGGGCTGCCCAAGTCCTGGGCTCATTCGTTCTCATAGCGTTCTCTCTCGGCACCCTATGGCTGGCGTTTGGGGCGACACCACCAGAACATCCTTGGTTTTTCCAAGCTGCCTCTATCGCCTTTGCGGTGCTGGCAATCTCTCGTGCCAGGTTGTTCCTGCGCAGCAAAGCTTCTGCGCGGAGCACCTAACACCTCGTTCAAAGCGGATGGCTTCGCCGCCGCTCAACCCGGACGTTAAGCCCGTAGGAGAAATTGCATGGGTACTTGGGCACTCCATTCTTTTGCCAACGACGATGCTGGTGACCTCATCGGTAATCTTGTCGAAGGGGCCGACTTGTCACCCGTCAAAGACGCCATTGAGCGTGTACAAGACACAGCAGGGTACTTGGAAGCACCAGAGGCGCAACAAGGTATCGCAGCTTGCGAGGTAGTAGCGCTTGTGTTGGGTCACGCATCTGCCGCGTCGCAATCTGAAGAAGAGCTCACAGCGTGGGTGACCCGCGTTAAGCCGTGCGTGGACGTGGCGGTCGTGACTCAAGCAGTCCAAGTCATCGATCGCGTGCTCGCTCCGGACTCAGAGCTTCGGGAGTTGTGGGAGGAGTCAGATGAGTTCAATGATTGGCGGGCAGAAGTCGGGGCTTTGCGTGCAAGGCTACAAGCCTAACAACTCATTCAAGACGGACGGCTTCGCCGCCGCTTATCTCCGCTCTGACCGCGACGACGCTTGTGAGGTGAACGGCTGAGCGGCGTATCGAAAGGTCCGCTTTCGACCCAAAGCAGACGTGACCGTTCGTAGTAGTAGCCTTGACCATGATGTCAGCGCCCTGATCGAAGCCCATGGGTTCAGGCGATCAACTTCATTGGTGTGCGCAAACAGGGGGCAACCATGGAGCCGCACAGTTTCGAAGTCATTGCCGAACGAGAGAAAGGCTTGCGACGCAGCCTTTCGACGGCACAGCTCTCGATGATTGCCATTGGTGGCGCGATCGGTACCGGGTTGTTCCTTGGCAGTGGCTTTGCGATCAGCTTCGCAGGCCCGAGTGTGCTTGTGAGCTACGCAATCGGCGCGCTGATCGCGCTGTTGCTGATGGGATGCCTTGCGGAGATGACGGTTGCGCATCCCACTTCCGGATCTTTTGGCGCGTACGCCGAGTACTACATAGGGCCGTGGGCCGGGTTCATGGTGCGCTACGCGTACTGGTCGTCGATCGTGATCGCCGTAGGCACCGAGGCGACCGCCATTGCCGTCTATATGAAATATTGGTTACCCGACATTCCGGGCTGGTACTGGATCGTCGGTTTTTCGGGTGCGCTCGTTGGCGTCAACGCTGTGAGCGTCAAGGTGTTCGGCTCGGTCGAATACGTGTTCTCCATGCTCAAGATCGCGGCGATCGTGGCCTTCATCGTCCTAGGTGCATGGATGGTGGCTGGCGCGCCCTCGGGTTCAGGCATCGGGCTGGCGAACTACACCGTGCATGGCGGCTTCTTTCCGAAAGGCGTCTGGGGCATGTGGGTGGCCGTGATCGTCGCGATCTTCAGCTATCTGAGCATCGAGATGATTGCCGTCGCGGCCGGCGAGGCCAGCGAGCCCCGACAAGCCGTTATTCGAGCGTTCCGGGCAACGGTGTTGCGCCTGGTGTTGTTCTATCTGCTGACCCTGGCGTTGATGCTGGCCATTGTGCCTTGGACGGCAGCCGGAACCGGACAAAGTCCCTTCGTGAGAGTCATGGTTGCGACGCATATACCGGGCGCTCCCGGCGTCATCAACTTCGTGATACTCGTGGCCGCACTCTCGGCGATGAACAGCCAGCTCTACACCTCGACACGCATGATGTTCAGCCTTGCGCGAGCGGGCTACGCTCCGCGGCGCTTTGGCCAACTCAACAGACATGGCGTGCCGGTGGCGGCACTCCTGCTCTCGGCCACCGGTATCGCGCTGGCTACGGTAGTGAATGCACTGCATCCGGACACGTCCTTCATCCTGATGCTGGCGATCTCGATGGTGGCCCCGATGTTTACCTGGTTCATGATCTTCGTCACCCACCTATTCTTCCGTCGCCGCCATCGCGACGAAGCTCTTGGATTTCGCATGTGGGGTTACCCGGCAACGCCGCTTCTGGGCGCGGGGCTCATGCTTGGCGCACTCCTGACGACGATCTTCACGCGCGAGTTCCGCATGACCTTGTTGTTCGGCGTACCGTTCCTTGCGCTGCTTGCGCTCGCTTACCGCTTTTGGCGTCGTGGATGGTTGCGGGAGCGAGGGGTTGAGAGCGAGGTGCTTGGCTGATCGAATAAATCGAGAGCAGAGTGCACTTTCCAACTCCTGAAAAGTGCACTCTGACCCCAGTTTTCCGGTTGGACTAAAGACGAACAACGAACTTGCCGAGCGCGCGGTCGCTTTCAATCAGGCTGTGTGCGTGACGGACGTCGTCGAAACGGAACGTGGCAGTGCGCAGCGAGGGCATGCGGCCAGCAGCAATCTGTTGGGCAACCCACTTCAACGGTGAATCTTGCAGAGGCATGGCTGATGTACCCAGCAGACCACTGGGAAAGAAATTTAGACGTACGGCGTGGGGCAAGTCCTGCATCAGATGCAACTGTTCGACCACGGGCGGACCACCCAACAGGCCGATCACCGAAACTCCGCCGAATGGCCGCACCGTCTTCACTGAGTCGCGAAGGGTCGAGGCGCCTACCACCTCCAGCACGGCGTCGACACCGGACGGGACGATTTCCCGCACTGTGGATGCAATCTCGCCGCTGTCGATGACAACCTCGTCGGCGCCCATGTCTTGCAGACGAAACTTGTTCGCCGATGAGCGTGTCGTCGCGATGACGCGCAGGCCCCGCGCTTTGGCGTACGTCACAGCGGCAAGGCCCACTGAAGACGTAGCACCCCGGACCAATAGAGTTTGGCCGGCCTCAATGGCAAGGCTTCGGTCCAGAGCACCCCAGACGGTGAGGTAAGCCTCGGGTAGCGCGGCGAGTTCCTCCCACGACAGACTGGCCTGGTCCAGCGACACGACATTCTGGCGCAGCACGGTGACCTGTTCTGCGTAGCTGCCGTTGCGACTGAACTGTAGGCCTCCCATCGCCGTTGCTACGCATTCGCCAGTGCGGAACACTCCTGCGGGATCGTGGATCACTTCACCTACGGCCTCGATTCCTGGCACCACCGGGCTTGAGATCGGGCCCATGCGGCCAAGGCGACGATAGATCTCGGCGCGGTTAAGGCCGAAGGCTCGCACGCGAATTTGCAGTTCGTCTTTACCGGGCTCTTGCGAATCAATGTCACGCAGCTCAAGTACTTCAGGGCCGCCCGCTCGTTCGATCACATAGGCTTGCATGATCGTTGACCTCAGGCGCGCGGTTGGTTGGTGGCGAACAGGTAACGGTGAATCTTCCAAACCCCTTTCTCGCGGCGGAAGACGAACAGCTCGTTGTTGCCTTCCGATACCTCTGCGTTCATCGCAAGGATGGTTGTGCGGCCGGCGGAGCTTGTGCGTGCCCACGCCCAGTCACCTGTCTCCTGGATTTCATGAATCTCGAATCGGATGTCGAGCTTGATCGTGGCGAACACGTGCTCGTACCCAGCACGCACGGCGTCGCGACCGACAAGTGCCGAGGCATGCTGTGGCATGAAAATCGGCTCGCTTCCGTAAAGGTCGAGAATGGCATCGGTGTCGTTTGCGTTGAGCGCCTTCTCGTAGGACTGCAGAACAGACTGGATAGACATGCTGGTGACTCCGGTTGATGCCGTCGGAATGAGCGGCTGGAGCGCACTTTGAACCTATCGTTTAAGCAAGAGAATGCGCATATTTGATATGATTTCTATCAAATATGAGAGGACTTTATGGACCTCAATGCTGTCCAAATGTTTGTCGGCGTAGTCCAGGCCGGCAGTCTGTCGGCCGGGGCGGCAAGGCTCGGATTGCCGCTACCAACGGTAAGCCGGCGTATCCGTGATTTGGAGCGGCAGTTGAATGTTCAATTGCTGGAGCGATCGGTGCGCGGCACGCGCCTTACCGATGCGGGCACGCGGCTGTACGAACACGCCGGCCGCGGCATTGAAGCATTGCAGGAGGCTGAGCAGGCGTTGGTCAGCGACGAGGCGCGGCTCAAGGGTCGCCTTCGCTTGTCCTTGCCGCCGACATTCGAGCCATGGTGGGAACTTCTCTCGCTGTTTCAGCAGCGCTATCCGGATATCGAGCTGTGCGTCTATACGACGGAACGTCGCGTCGACCTCATCGAAGACGGCATTGACGTTGCGTTGCGCGTTGGTTCGATCGTGCATGAAGCCATGGTGGCCCGGCGCATGCTTTCCTATCGTCATGTGCTGGTGGCTGGTCGCGCGCTCGTCGAACGCTTGGGTATGCCGGAATCGGTGGATGCACTCCACCGATTCCCATGTGCGGTCTGGTCGCCGGGAGGCAATGCCACCAACAGCTGGCGCCTGGGCGATACCACAATCTCGCCACGCGGCATCCTAACGACCAACGACTATGCGCATTTGCGGAGTCGTGCACTTGCCGGGGAGGTCGTCACCGAGTTGCCACCATTCTTGGCGGATGGAGCGCTTCGCACAGGTGAATTGATCGCCCTATTGCCGGGGCAGCCGATGCCTGAGCAGAATTTGCAGTTGCTTTATCCATCACATCGGCATCCATCTGCCATCGTCCGCGCGTACCTAGACTTCTCTCAGGAGCAAGTACGCGTGTTGATGAACGCCGCACCGTAGTCCGTGCTTCGGGCGGCCCCGTCCGCGCCCAACTCGCGAGCGCAGGACTTCGACGGGTGCGCGACGGCGACATTCTTGAAGTAGCGGCCGGGCTCAGCGGCCAGTTCGTCGCGCATGCTGAGGACGTCCGCTTTCGACCCATGGCAGACCTTATGCGCGCAAGGGCGCCGAAGCGTGCCGAGCGCGATCGGAGTGCGTCCGATCTTCTTCGCGCCGGACCCGCAACGAGCCGCGGAAGGGTCGGACCGCGGCCATCGCATCGGATAGCGCGACTGCTAGCCGGCGCCGCGTGGTGGCATCTTCGAAACGCGGTCTCCGTGAACGTCTCCGCTTTCGATCTAAGCCGCACTAGCCGCCCATGGAAATGACGATGCCATGGCCGGTCCGTTCAAAGGCGACCATGGCATTCCGGAAGTAGTCGTACCGGCGAAGCGCCGATTTAAGAGGCTGTCCCCAATGCCGCATCGTTGATCAGCGCGGCCACTTCGCGCGGCTGCGACGCCAGCGACGCATGGCTCGCGTCGAGGTGGATGATCTTCCGGGCCTTCATCCGCTCGGACATCTTCTTCTGGTTTTCGGGGTTGATCATCCGGTCGTGGTTGGAAACCTGGTACCACGAAGGCTTGTGCCGCCAAGCCGGGTCGGTCACCGGGTTGCCGAACGTGGCCGCCAGCGGCGCCTTCTGCGTCACCGCCATGACCAGGCCTTCATCGGCGGTCAGATCCTGGCAAAAGCTTTCGTGGAACTTGTCCGGCTTCAGCCAGAGATAGCCGTCGCTGTCCGGGGCAAGATTCGGCGCGGCTTCCGGCAGCTTTTCCTGCGTGATGCCACCGGGGCTTTCGCCGGCATCCGGGGCAAACGCGGCGATGTAGACCAGCGCGCGCACATTGGGCTGGTTGCCGGCTTCGCTGATCACTGCGCCGCCGTACGAATGGCCCACCAGCACCACGGGGCCCTGGATCTGGGCGAGCATCTTGCGCGTGCGCTCCGCGTCGTCGGGCAGCGACGTCAGCGGTATCTCGACCGCATGCAGGTCGTCGTAACCCAGGCGCTTGAGTTCGACTATGACTTTGGCCCAGTGCGCGGCGCCGCCCCAGAATCCGTGAACCAGCACGACAGCAGGTTTGTTGCTCATGGTCTTCTCCGCGTCTCGATAAGGTGGAAGGGAGGTCGATGGCCGATCGGCTTGCTGCTTTGTCACGCCCTGCCCGTACAACGCACTGAAGGCCGGCTCCAAAGCAGGCGTACTCTCCGCTCGTCCGGGTAAATGGGCAGTGACGGGCGGTACCCATCTAGGCGTGGCGCCTTACACCGGATTGACCGGAACACCGGAGTCCTATGCTGAAACGCCAGGCTGGGAAACCCTCCGCCTACCGCAGCGGGCCCGCCGGAAAATCTTTCCTGCGCCGATCTCGACCTCCGGCCGATCACACCGGCGACGACAGCGCCTGCCTGGCTGCCGCCACCGTGGCCGCCAGATCGGGACCGGCCTCCAGCACGACGGCATGTTCGTCGGCAGCCGGTTCCTCCAGCGTCGCCAGCTGGCTGTCGAGCAAGGCAGGCGGCATGAAGTGTCGGCGCTCGCGCATGCGGCGCGCCAGCTCGTCGCGCGGCACGCCCAGGTAGAGCAGTCGCAGCGCCGGATCCGCCCGGCGCAAACGATCGCGATAGGTGCGGCGCAAGGCCGAGCAGGCCACCACCACGCCCTGCCCGCTATGCGCCACGATCGCCGCGGCAATCGCATCCAGCCACGGCTGGCGATCCGCATCGTCCAGCGGCGTGCCGGCACGCATCTTCTCGATGTTCGCGGGTGGGTGCAGGTCGTCGCCTTCCACGAAGTCCACGCCGCAGGCACGCGCCAGGCCAGCACCGAGATGGCTCTTGCCGCTGCCGGAAACACCCATCACCACAACGGTCGGCACCGCTGGCATCAAGGGCTCACCGCCGGAAGAACACATACACCGCGTTGTAGGGCACGCGCACTTCGGCGCCCTCGTGGCCCGCGTCGCAACCCGAGACCGGCGCCACGCCGCCTTCGGTGTGCGTGCGAAGGATGTATTGCACGGACGCCATCACGCCGTTGCCGGTATGCGAGGTGGCCCGCAGCACCAGCCAGGGGATGGCGCCGGGACCGGGCGAAGGCGACGCGTTCAGCAGCTCGCCCACTACGGTGCTGCCGTCACTGGCCTGCCAGGTGGGGCCGGCGAAGTGCTTGCCCAGCACTTTGCCCTTGGCGTCGGACAAGGTGGCGTCGGGTGCCTTCAGCGTCCACGCATAGGTGGTGCCGGACGCTTTGCAGGCATAGATCTGCACGCCCTTGCCGAACGCTTCGATGGCGGATGCCCGGGACACGCCCTGGGCATGCACGGCGGCGGCAAGCATCGCCGCGATCAGGACACAGCACTTCAACGGATTCCGCATGGCAAGTCTCCGGTGGCCTTTCGATGTCTTCGTCGCACCCGCGAGGCACATTCGATGGCGAAGCATGCACCCGGCCGGCCATCAATGAAACAGCCCTCCCGAAAATGCTCCCCTCACGACCGTGCGGGCTAGACTGACCGCCACCTCCCGCGCGGGCAGTCTCCATGATCCCCCACTTCAGCGACCTCTCCGCCAACGAACGCACCTACCTCGCCTGGATCCGCACGGCGGTGTCGCTGATGGGCTTCGGCTTCCTGATCGAACGCTTCGACGTGTTCCTCGTCTACACCACGCGCGGCGCCGTGTTGAACAACGGCCTGCACATGCGCGCCTCGGAATGGCTGGGCCTGGGCATGATCCTGCTCGGCGCCGTGCTGATCCTGCTCGCCACCCGCAGCTTCTACCGCAACGGCCGGCTGATCCAGGCCGACGCCGAAGCGCCCTACCACGGCACCGCGGTCGAGCGCGTGCTGACGGCGCTGCTGGTCGCGTTGGCGCTGTTCCTGGTGCTGTACGTGGGGTACCAGCTCACCAGCCTGAGCTGACTACCGGTTTGCGATCTCCCATCGTCTATGCCGGGGTGGGGGCCCTCGGTTTCCAGATACGGCACAGCGAACCCGATACGCCACCGATTGAGCGCTTCGCACCATCGGGCAGGATGCGTACGCCAGCCTGATCGCGCCCCCGACGATCAAATCGCCGACTGCAAGGCAGCCGCGACTGCGCACCCACAAAGAACGGTTTGCCGCGGCCACGCTCGACGGGGTAGCGGCAGATGCGGCAAGGGGCAGGCTTCCGCCCTTAAGTCGGCATTCCATTGCCAGCCGGCATCGTCATACTTCCTTCGACGTAGTTCCGGTTTGCCTATAACCAGCGGATATGCAACGGAGGGGAGCGTATGCGCAAACGTGTGGTCATTCTTTTATGGGGCGTCACGGCCAGCGGCCTTGTTTCCGCACAGCAGGTTTGCGACAGCCAAAGCTTCAACAGCCACGCTGACCAAATCGCCTGCGAGGTCAAGCAAACGCAGCTCAAGTCACTCGAAGTCAAGCGCGTATTCGATGATGTGATGGCGGCGAACGCGCGCTTCGGGAAGGCTCCCGGAACGGCCCCCAACTTGTTCACCGTGCGCTTGAGAGATGATCAAAAGCAGTGGCGCGCCTGGGTTGCGGAGGACTGCAAGCTGCAAGGGGATCTCACGATGGGTACGGCTGGCGCAGACGTTGAACAGGATTGTCTGCAAGACGCCTATTCGCGGCGCATCAAGGTGCTGCAACAAATGATCCAGACGCTTGGGTTCTGAGCCCTCCGGGCCATTGCGCGAAACCAATAGTGACGGCGGGTCGTCCGACCGTGGTAGGTTGCTCAGCGCGATCATCACCAAGAGGGTTTCACGCACATGAAGACTGCCGCTCTGCGTCCGGCGCTGCTTTCGCTTGCCTGCCTGCTGTCAGCCGCCGCGTTCGCCACACCCTCGATGGGCCAGGACGCGTCCAAGGTCACGCCCGACATGATCCAGACCGCGTCGGACATCCCGGCCAACTGGCAGACGCCGCAGGGCGACTTCGACTACATCAAGCGCGACGTGATGATCCCGATGCGCGACGGCGTGAAGCTGCACACGGTGATCGTGATTCCGAAGAACGCACACGACCGGCCGATGCTGCTGGAGCGCACGCCCTACAACGCCAGCGGCTTCCTGGAAGGCAACAGCCTGCACATGGCCGACGCGGTGTGGTCGGGCGACAAGGACTGGGCCAACGCCGGCTACATCCTGGTGTGGCAGGACGTGCGCGGCAAGTACGGCTCGGAAGGCAAGTACATCATGACGCGCCCGCCGATGGGGCCGCTCAACCCCACCACCACCGACGACACCACCGACGCCTGGGACACCATCGACTGGCTGGTGAAGAACGTCCAGGAGTCCAACGGCAAGGTCGGCATGATCGGCTCGTCCTACGACGGCTGGACCGTGGCCATGGCCCTGCTCCACCCGAACCCCGCGCTCAAGGTCGCCGCGCCGGAAAGCCCGATGATCGACGGCTGGATGGGCGACGACTGGTACCACTACGGCGCCCTGCGCCAGATCAACCTCGACTACTTCACCGAGCAGATGAGCGCCAAGGGCTCGGGCGAGCCGGTGCCGCGCGAGAGCGGCGACGACTACACCAACTTCCTGCAAGGCGGCTCGGCCGGCGACTACGCCGTCGCCAACGGCTTCAAGCAGCTGCCCTGGTGGAACCGCTTCTCCGCCCACCCCGCCTACGACACCTTCTGGCAGTTGCAGGCGCTGGACAAGCTGCTGCCCGCGCACCCTTCCGACGTGCCCACGATGTGGCTGCAGGGCCTGTGGGACCAGGAGGACATCTACGGCGCCGTGCATGCGTGGGAGGCGCTGGACAAGGCCGGCCACGGCAGCAACAACCACCTGGTGATGGGCCCGTGGTGGCACAGCCAGATCAACCGCTCGGGCTGGAACATGGGGCCGCTCAAGTGGCCGGGCGACACCACGGCCGAGTTCCGCCAGCAGGTGATGATCCCCTGGTTCAACCACTACCTGCGCGGCACGCCGCTGGCCACGCCGCTGCCTGCGGCGATGATCTATAACCCGGTGGAGAAACACTGGGACAGCTTCGCGAACTGGAAGCCCGCCAGCGAGCAGCGGCTGACCCCGCTCTACCTGCAGGGGAACATGGGGCTGGGCTTCGATAAGCCGGACAGCGGCAGCGACAGCTACGTTTCCGACCCGGCCAAGCCCGTGCCCTACCTGCCGCGCCCGATCAAGGCCAACGACGAAGACCGCTGGCGCACCTGGCTGGTGCACGACCAGCGCTTCGCGGTCGATCGCTCCGACGTGCTGTCCTACACCACGCCCGTGCTGACCGAGACGGTGACCGTGCAGGGCGCGCCGATCGCCGACCTGTTCGCCAGCACCACCGGCACCGACGGCGATTTCGTGGTCAAGCTGATCGACGTCTACCCCGGCACCGATGCCATCGATCCCGACATGAGCGGCTACGAGCTGCCGGTGTCGCTGGACATCTTCCGCGGCCGCTACCGCAAGAGTTTCGCCGAGCCGGAGGCCATCCCGGCAAACACGGTGCAGGAATACAAGTTCCGCCTGCCCACCGTGAACTACGAGTTCAAGCCCGGCCACCGCATCATGGTGCAGATCCAGTCCAGCCTGTTCCCGCTCTACGACCGCAACCCGCAGACCTATGTGCCCAACATCCTGTTCGCCAAGCCGTCCGACTACCAGAAGGCCACGGTGACCATCGAACACGGTGCGGATGGACGCAGCGCGGTGCTGCTGCCGGTGACCAGCCGCTGATCTAGATTCCGGTCCGCATCGCACAAGCCTGCAAAACAAGAAAGCCCGGCCCACACTTCGCGGGCCGGGCTTTCTTTATGGGTCTCTTGCGGAAAGACCCGCCACCTCTTCGCTGTGCGCGCCGGCAACGCAACGGCGCGCGCAACCAGCGCTTTCAGTGCATGCGCCCGCTCTTGCGCTGGCGCTTCACCGCATACATCGCGGCATCGGCGCGGGCGAGCAATGCTTCGATATCGGCTTCGCGCTTTTCCGTCACCACCACGCCGATGCTGGGGCCGGCGTAGTCGAGCGCCAGGCCATCCAGCGCATAGTGGCCGCTGGTCGCCACCTGCAGGCGTATGGCGACCGCGCCGGCCGCTTCCGACGCCACGTTACGTCGCGTGCCGGACAGCACGACGAATTCGTCGCCGCCCAGCCGCGCCACGAAATCGCCCTCGCGCAGGGCACCCTGCAGACGCCCGCCGATGGCGATCAGGAAACGGTCGCCGGCATCGTGCCCGTGGGTATCGTTGATCGCCTTGAAGCCGTCCAGGTCGATGAAGGCCACCAGCAGCGCGTCGTCATCCGATGCGGCAGCAAGGCGATGCTGCATCTCGTCGAGCAGCGCGCGACGGTTGGGCAAACGCGTCGTGGCATCCGTGTGCGCGCTCACCGTCAGCGCGTCGTTGGCCTGGCGCAGGGAATGCACCATGCGTTCGCGGTCGATCTGCTGCGCGATCAGGCGCGAGAACATTTCCAGCACCGGTGCGGCAGCCGGCGTCTGCGGCCGGCGCTCGTCGCTGGCCGCGCACAGGGTGCCATACAGGCCGCCATCGCCGGTGCGCACCGGCGTGCTCACGTAGGTGGCGATGCCCAGCTCGCGCGCCGCTGCGGAATCGCCCCAGCGCGTGCTCACGTCGTCGGCATACGGTTGCCGTTCTTCCAGCGCACGGCGGCACAAGGTATCGCCCCACGGCACGACCAGGCCCTCGGCGATCTGCAGCTGCCGCGAATTGCGCGCATACAGCACGTGCTGCAGGCCGGCCTCGCTGTCGATGGTGGTGAGGTAGGTCGACTCCAGACCGGTCACCGTTTCCAGCAGTTCCAGCAACGGCCGCACCAGTTCCTCCAGCGTGCCCGCGCGCGCCAGCGATTCGGCCATCTTGCCGACGAAATCGTGGAGGCCTGCCTCCGCCATCGTGGTATTCATCGCCGCCCCTCCGCCCGGAAACCTCGCACCACCCTGCCTTCCCCCTGCAACGGGGGAAACAGGACCAGCACACTCATCAGTTACGTCCCCTTCCTTGGGGCGCATCCTACAGCGCCGCGGGGCGGCCACCCCTTACCGTCCCTAAATGCTTGGCTGAATGCCGCGGCCAGCCGCTATGCTCTGTCCACACGGCGCGGGGGCGCCGATCACCGGGGAAGCGACACCATGACGACACGAGCGAGAGGGCCGGGCGCGGGGTTCGGCTGGCTGATGGATGGCATCCGCCTGGTTTTCAGCCAACCCAAGCCCTTTTTCGGTGGCGCTGCGTGGATGGTGGCGGCGTGCCTGCTCCCGTCGCTGATCACGCTTCCGATGCAGTTCTTTGCGACGAAAGCGGGTGTCCCGAATACAACCATCACTATCGTCGGGATGGCGATCTCCATCCCGCTCGGGCTTCTGATCGTTCCGCTCTACGCGGGCTACCTGCAGATGCTCGACGCGGCCCAGCGGAAACAGGCGGTTCGCACATCCGATATCTTCGAGCTCTATCGACAAGGCGAAGCGTTGCGGTTGATCGGATTCGGGTTGTTGACCCATGTGATCTACATCGCTGGAACCGCCGCCATTGTCCTAGCAACGGGAAGAGGCCTTATCCACTGGTACACGCAGGTGATGGCGTCACAGGCCAGTCACCAGTTGCCGCCAGCGCTACCCGGTGGTCTCTGGACCACCCTGACACTGATCACGACGTTCTGCTTTCTGATGATGGGTTGCTACGCAGTCAGCCTGGGCCAGGTCGTACTGAACCAGCGTCGCGTGTTCAGCGCCATCGGTGAGGGACTCATCGGCGCATTGAAGAATGTGCTTCCGCTGCTCGTGCTTGCGTTGAATTTCCTTATTGCCTCGGTCGTACTGATCATCGTCCTTGCCATCGGGATGATGGTGCTTGCCCTGCTCGCTCAGCTCCTGGGCCTCTGGCTGATGATCGTGGGGGCGATTCTGATCTATGCCGTATTCTTCCTGCTGATGTTCGCCGGAATGTTCGGGCTGTCGTACTTCCTGTGGCGCGACGTATGCGGCGGCGATGGCGAAGTCGCCATGCCGCCACCGCTGATCGCCTGACCCGCACCATCACGCCCGCGCAAGAGCGGCTGTGAAAAAGGGCGCGACCGAATGGCCGCGCCCTTTCCGTTTCAGATCGCCGCCGTCACCACGATCTCCACCTTCCACTCCGGCCGGGCCAGCTTGGCCTCCACCGTGGCGCGCGCGGGGCCCTGGCCGGGCACCACCCAGGTGTCCCACACGCGGTTCATGCCCGGGAAATCGGCGATGTCGGCCAGGTAGATCTGCGCACGCAGGATGCGCGTCTTGTCGCTGCCCGCCTGCGCCAGCAACGCGTCGATGGCCGCCAGCACCTGGCGCGTCTGCCCCTCGATGTCCGCCGTGTCGTCATCGGCAATCTGGCCGGCGAGATAGACGATGCCGTTGTGGAGGGTGGCCTCGGACATGCGCGGGCCGGCGTCGATGCGGTGGATCATGCGGGAAGCTCCGTCAGGGAATGGGCAAGCGCCGGCGCGTATCCGCCGGCGCCCCCACGGAGCATCGGTCACCGCGCACTGGCCGGCAAGCGCAGCCGGAAGGCTGCGCTGCGGGGCCACGCACTACTGGGGGCTTCCTACATCGCCGGCGCGGGCGTGCCGTCGGACCACTGGCCGGCCGGGACCATGTACACGGTGATCGGCTCCGGCACGCCATGGAACTGCGGGTTCAGCATGACCGGCGAGCCGTGCAGGTCGGCGCCCCAGTCCGTACCGAATGGGACGTAGAACATCAGGTGCGGCATCCAGTGGCCCGCGTCGTCGTTCAGATAGGCCTGCTTCGACATCATGTAGCACATTGCCCCCGGCTCCAGCGGCGGGAACGCCTTGCTGGCGAGCGCGGCCTTGATGCCCGCCATGATCTGCTCCCTGGACTGCCCGGCCAGCGCCAGCTCCGTCCGCTTGTAGACGATGGGCAGGATCGAGCGCGCCGCCTGCGGGTTGAAGCAGGTGGGCCCGCGCAGCTTGGGGTTCCAGAACTCCGTGAAATCGAACTGCGCCGACCAGCCGCGGTCGACCATGCACACAAAGCCGTTGCTGCCCTTGACCGCCGTGATATAGCCATGCGGCCCGAGCACCAGCACCGTGGCCTTCCCGGAAATGGACACGGGCGCCGCGCTGCGCGCCAGGGCGATTTCCGCGTTGCGGTCGGCGATCAGGTATTGCGACAGGGGCGCCATGCTCGGATAGGCGTGTGGCGGTTTCTCGGCCGACGCGCCCTGGGCCAAAGTCGCGGCCATGGCCAACAGCGCACCCAGTGTCACGCCGAACTTCCAGCGACCGGTAGCTTGCTTCATCGCAGTTCTCCCCTTCGGATGGTTGAGCTTGGACTCGATCCGGATCGCACCCTACGGCGGCCCAACCCAAGGCGCCAGTGCGCGATCCTCGTCCACGACGAACGGGGTGGCGGGAAATCGACAGGCCGGCGCAGGGGGCTCCGCGGCCACGACCAACACCCGTTCGACGGCCGAGGCCACCGTCCCCGGTTCCAGCCCGAAAGGTACGGCTATCGAACCGACACTATCAGCCCAGCGCGTAAGGGCCGCCACGTTCCAACGCGCGACGGTACGCCGGCCGCTGCTGGATGCGCTGCACGAACGCGGCGACATGCGGCAGCCTGTCGGCCAACCCGCTGCGCGCCATGGCCGCCTCCATGGGGAAGCTCATCTGGATGTCCGCCGCGCCGAACGCGTCACCCACGAACCAGCCCGTCTTCGCCAGCGCGTCGTTGGCGTAACCCAGGTGCAATGCCAGCTGCGGATCGACGAAGGTCGACTGCAGCTTGCCGGCGATCTTCCGCGCAATCGGCTTGGCGAAGAACGACATCGGCGCGTTGGCGATGCGCAACGCCACCAGCTTGAGCAGCAGCGGCGGCATGGCCGAGCCCTCGGCGTAATGCAGCCAGTAGTTGAAACGCAGCCTTTCCGGCGTGCCGCGCGGCGGCGCCAGCCGCCCCGTGTCATAGCGGTCGACCAGGTAGTCGATGATCGCCCCCGACTCCGCGATCACCTGCCCGTCGTCCTCGATCACCGGCGACTTGCCCAGCGGGTGAATGGCGCGCAGCTCCGGCGGCGCCAGCAATGTCTTCGGATCGCGCTCGTACTTGCGGATCTCGTAGGGGACGTCCAATTCCTCCAGCAGCCACAGCACACGCTGGGAGCGGGAGTTGTTGAGGTGGTGGACGGTCAGCATGGCGTGTCGCCGGCGGGGTGGATGACGGAGGCTAGCATGGGGTGACGGGCGACTCCGTGACGGGCGGCGAAGGCACCTGCCGCCGCCGTGGACACGACTGGCGCGGCTGGTCCCGTTCCTGCTAGAAATGGCGCGCGGTCACGCCATGGGGGAGTGGCCCGCCGCGGTCCGGGGGCGGCCGCAAGGCATCGAATGCATGCTGGCATCGCGCACGAACCGTCGATCTCTACCGGCGCCGTTTCCGTTGCGCGCCATACCGCCATGGCCATGCTTTGAATCGCGGAGCGGACGGCGATGAATACCCTGGACGGCCAAGCTGACGGCAGCATCCCCTCGGCGGCTCCGAGCCAGCATGTACCGCCGCCGCTGCCCCCTCCGCTCCGACCGCCATCGCCCTACCCGCCGACCAGGCCGGCAACGCCGATTCGACGCGGCTACATAGCGGCGCACTGGCATGGCGATCTCTCGCTAGCGCTGAGCTATTGGGTCAACTTGGTGCTGGTGACGATCGTCGTCCGCATCCTGTTTGTCGGGTTGAGCGGCTTCGACTGGCAGCGCCATCCGTTGACCTGGGCTTTCGCCTGCACCGCGATCTCCGTGCTGGTCAGCCTGCTGATCGCAGCGTGGCAATACGTCGGTGTCTGGCGTGCTGCCGAACGCAGCGGCAGCGGCTGGGGTGTGGTCGCGCGCATCCTCGTGGTGATCGGCTGCCTCGGCAGCTGCTTCGCCACGCTCAACAACGCCCGGGTCCTGACCGACATGGCGCACGCGGTCGCCATACAGCGGACCTGGGATGACTTCCATGTCGGCGTGTCGCCGGACGGCCGCGCCATCGCCGCCACCGGCACCATGGGCGTGGGCTTCACCGATCAGATCGAACAAGCCTTCGCCGACCATGCCGGCATCCACATGCTGCGCATCACCAGCCGCGGCGGCAGCGTCAACGAAGGCGCCGCACTTTACGAATTCCTGCACACCCATCCGGACATCACGATCGAGGCCGATGGCCTGTGCGCCAGCTCGTGCACGCGCGCCTTCATCGGCGCCGCCCGACGCTGGGCCACGCCGCGGTCGTGGTTCGGTTTCCACCAGATGCGTTCGCTGTTGGCCAACGCCTTCTCGACCGACTACGTGACCACGCAGCAGGATGACTTCAAGCAGGAATTGCGCGAGCTCGGGGCCAGCCCCGACTTCATCCGGCTGGCGTTCGCCAAACAGGGGGGCGACGTATTCGTCCCCGACAGCGACGAGCTTTTCAAGAACCACATCATCGATGCGGTCGATGCCGACGGACAACGCTGGCAAGCCGATGCCTGGCAGAGCGAACAGTTCCTGGACGCACTGCGCCGCGATCCGCAAAGCCGTGGTCTGGCGCAGGCATTCGACCGGATTGCCGTAGTGCAGCCGACGATCTACCAGCAATGGCTGCAAAACGACCTGGCCGTGCCGCGGCATCCGCTCGACGCGGCGGCAAAACAGCGCAACACCAACTTCTGGCATGCCCTCGACAACGCACGCAGGCACCAGCTCGAGCGCGCATCGACGCAGGACGTGCGCGGCTATGCAGTGAGCGAGCGGCAGGCCCTGGCGATGCTGCGCCAGCGACTTTCCCCGTCGGCCTGCGGCCGTTACGCCAGCGGCGTCGCCATCAGCCTCGGCAACCAGGCGAGCGCATTCAAGGGCACCCTCGCCCCCGGCTACCTCGCCCTGTTCTCCGGCAACGACACCGTCCAGTTGCCGGACCAGGCATGGCGCACCAGCTTGATCGATGCCTTGCGCAAGCATCAGGCGGAGCATTGGTCCTCGCAAGGCGAGCTGGCCGACGAGGCGCATTGGTCGGCCATGTGCACCCAGCAAATGGCCACGCTGGATCAGCTGCTCGATGCGCCTGGTGCCGCCGGCGACTTGGCGTTGCGCGCTTATCTGCGGGTGCGTTGAGGTGTACAAGTTGCGGCAAAGCGCGAAATGATCGCTACGGTCGGTCGCAGCCAGGATCCTGCGTTTCGCCAACATCCAAGCGGCCACTGATCGCCACCCATCAAAAGAATGGTGTGACAGCGCCCTTTCGGACGGCCTCGGTACGCTTCGGATCGGAAGCGGATCTTCAAATTGCCGGCGCGCCCACGAGAAATGAGTGATCAGCCCTGAGTCCACGGGCGGATTGAGATGGCGTCAGCAGTAAACCCCCATCGCACCAACGGGTCACTGCGATCCGAAAAGCTGACCGCATACCCGCCTGGAACCGGCTTCACAAAGGCCTCGGCGATCAGCCCGCGACGGGACTGGCAAGCTCGGGACGGTCGTTCCATCGGGAACACGAAGAGTCCCACTCCGCTGCCCGTGCGCCGCGAGGCGCCGCGAAGCTTATGACATAAGAGCCTTCCACGCCCGCCAAGACAACGCGTGTCAAAACCAACTCCAAGCGCTGCGGGTCACGCAGTACAACGTGAAGCTCGCTGTTCAACGAGCGGATGACCCCCAACAAATCGTCTGGAATAATCGGCTCACCAATATACGACACGAGAATAAACTCAATGCAATTTTCGAATGACGACGCATGTACTCTCTGTCATTCCACGATTCATTTCGGACGACGAAAAAAAGTTGTCGAGAAAATTTCAAGGCCACTATTTGACTTCAAGCCACTAAACGTCAAACACTTCCACCCTTTAAAAGTCTCCGGACGGGGAAGTAGAAATTTCCAGTTCGTATCGTCAACGATTACGAAGCCATCCGGCTTCACTTTCTTGGCAGCGCGGCGGGCGCACTCGACCCTGCAAATTCCATCAACTACGACAATGTCGAGACTGTCATCGGGGAACTCATCGATAGCTGCAATATAATCATCGAAGAAGTGCTGACCTTTATCCCGCAATTGTGGCTCAGAACGATATTCACCAACAGCCATACCTGGAATGAAACGAACATCTGCAGTGGGGCACCGCCCCTTTACCCTATCGGCCCATTCGCGTTCAGATTCGATGGCAGTCACCGTGAGCCCCCTGTTCGAAAACCAAACAGTTGAGCCACCAGATCCCCACTCGAAGACATTTCCTGACAACGGCAAGTTTCGCTTAAGGTATTTAATGGCACGCGGATTCCACCATGGCATGCCAACATCCCAATTCGATTGTTTAGGATGCAAAGCGAACGATGGGATCGTCATTGCCACACCTGGCTCGTGGAGCACCCCCAAAGCGAGTTGCTCAAGCTTTCGGATTTTTGCTTTTATATTCATGATTAAAATATCTCAGATGAGGCGCAGGGCATCGGTTTGCGCTTTATACAAAAGAAGTGCCAATTGAAACAGCGAGAAACGCACGGTCACACTAGATTTTTCTATCCGAAGCAATCGCCTGCGACTGGCAATTATCTTCACAGATACGAATGCGTCATGAACTGCTCATCCATTTCGACGCACCATATCAGATGAAACACAAGGAAGCAGATCAAGAACGAAGCCATCACAATGGTTGCTGCAGCCACAAGATAATTTCCCCTATCGAAAATACTCAGCCTTGTCCAAATGAACAAAATTCGCGCAGAAAGAAAGCATAAGATCACTTAGAACCGCAAACACGCTGAAGATTGGAAAATTTTGATAACTAGATCTCGCAACCGACAACCCATAGAGCCCTTTTGGAGTTGAAAGCTGATGCTTCCGATCCCTCTCGAAAGGTAGCAGGTTGGTATTGCAGAGCCTACCTCCAAGTGAACCGCCCCTCGTTCGTCGTCCTGCTTCCAGGGAACCCTTGATGAAAGAACCTGTCTACGCGCGGTTGGCGCACAACGCGTGCTGACGGCATGCGCAAGTTTGCGCGGATCATGGGTTTGAATGAGGCAGGGTCATCGAACGTTTCGGGCAGGATCGACATCAACAGGAAGAGGACCGTGCGCGCGGCCTGGCGTGGCTCGACAGCGACACGCGCGAGAGCTTGAGCCTCCGGCGCTGGCGACAGCCCGCGCTGACGCGCGGGGCGCGGGTGCTCGTGCTGGCCTTGGTATTGGCACTGCACGTGCTGTTCGCGCTGATGCTGTGGTCTGCGATGCAGCCCAAGCCGCAAGATCTGGCGACGGCGTCTGGCAAGGAGGACCAGATGCTGGTCGTGCGCCTGCTGGATGACGCCAGCACGCCGCACACCGCACCGCCGCCTGCGCCACCCACGTTGCCCGCCTTGGTATCGCCGCAACCGGCGGCGCCCCCGCGCGTTCGCCCCGTGTCGCACGAGAAGCCGCGGCGCGACGCCATGGTCGTGCAGAATCATGAAGCGCACCCTGCGACGGCGGCCTCCGCAACCACGCCAGCCGCCAGCAGCGTGTTCGCCAAGGACGGCTCGATACGGCTGCCGCCCTCGCTGACCAACATCCCGGTGGCGACGAGCGCCGCGGCCAAACCGGCCAAGCCTGCGGACGATCGGC
The DNA here is from genome assembly GCF_014843005.1 of Rhodanobacter sp. DHG33. GTDB lineage: Bacteria > Pseudomonadota > Gammaproteobacteria > Xanthomonadales > Rhodanobacteraceae > Rhodanobacter_A. Next base: position 150,376 of record NZ_JACYXM010000004.1, read on the forward strand.
AGATCATGCAGCACGACAGCAACCACATGCACTACAAGCCCACTCGCTTCGAAAAGTATTTCCCGCCACCGAACGAGACCGCCGGTGGCGCGGTGGGTCGCCATATCGGCGATGCGATCCATGCGATCGCCAACAGCGTGTGCGACCCCACCAAGCGCAGCACGGCCACCAACCTGCTGTGCGGCGTGACTCCCCCGCCGCCCTCGCCCAAGGATCGCGACGAGCGCCTCAACCTGCCGCCGCCACCGCTGGCCGGCGATACGCACGCGATCAAGGCACCGCCGCTTGCGAGCTGCATTGCCGAATACAACGACGGCAAGCCGTTGTCGGATGGCTGCCCGATCAATACGCCCGACCTGGCCTTCCAGGCCGAGATGCGCGTATGCATCGACCTGTTCCGCGCCGGCAAGCGCCTCAAGACCTGGTGTCCGGCGGATACGGCCAAGCGCGCGGCCGCCGAGTCGGCAGCGCCGGCGGCTGCCGCGAGCGCAAGTTCGCACTGATGCACTTCCCTGCGTTTTCCATGCGGGAACCACGGCGCGTCTTGGCAGTCATAGATACCCGTGTGAGATCAGGAAGGCTTGCAGCCGGGTAGCCGCAGGTCGGGGGTGCGGGCAGCAACCCTGTACCTGCGGCACCGGTTGCAAACCTTCCTGATTTCGCACAGGGTCATGTCTCACTGGCTGCCAAAGCTCGGGGGGGGGAGACATGGCCACGGACAAGGAAGGCGAAGACGCCGGTGCGGCGGTGCATTACGACGTGGCGGATTCTCCGACGCTCACGTTCGCTGCGTTGAACGCAAAGATCGACGCACTGCCCCAATTTCCAGAAACGCCCACGATCCTACCGATCAACCCCAAATGGGGATTCATAGCTGCAGCCACCGGCGCACTGGTTGGCTTGCTCAGCGTCAAGTTGCTTCCGAGCAATGCAATCTACACATTCATTCTCGCCTCTATAGGCATACTCGTAGAGATTGTAGGCGTCGTTGTAGCCATCCTTTCCGATCTGCCAAAGAAGTGGCCGACATTCGCCAGGCAACGGCGCGAGTTCGCCGAGCAGCTGGATTTCGATCTGCCCCATCATATGGAGCTGGTCACGTGGTTGCGCACCTTCCCAGTCGACCAACGGAAGACATTGGGCGAGTTCGTCACCTACCGGCATGCGCGCATGAAAGAGAAGCTCCCTCTATTCACCGGCAGCATCGAAAAGCTGGGTGCCCTACCCGTCCTTATCGCGCTCTATCTGCAGTTCAAGGATATGCATTGGCCGCCCCACCCCAGCTGGATAGAGATCGTCCTGATTTTTGCGCTGGTTTATGGCTACTACTCGAGCGTGCGGCTAATCAGCGAAAGGCTGCGGCTTCAGCTTTACGAGACTTTGCTCAGCAAGGCGCTTACATAGGCGGCCCGACGAGGCTTGGGCCACCAAGGAAGCCGGGGCGGTGAGCGGGAGACGGCCTGCCCTCCTCAAACTCTTCAAAAGACTGCCCCGCCTCTTGTTTTGTTTAATTCCCTCCCGCCCCTATACCCGCTGTTCAAAAAGCCTCGTTGCCCCCTGTTCTGTTTAATCCCCCTACCGCAGGGCAGCAGACGAACAGCCCATGTCGATTTCCGAAGGCCCCGTTCGTCTTCCTGTCACAGGGCCGATAGGGCCGAACCACAGGAGGATGGCTGACGATGATCACGGTCTATGGCGAAGGTAGAGGCTTTCGGGTCATCTGGCTGCTGGAAGAGATGGGGCTAGCGCACCGGTTGAGGCCGGTGGACCTCATAGCCGGCGTCGAGAAAGACCCGGAGTTCCTGGCGATCAACCCTGCCGGTTTCATCCCCGCGATCCGGGACGGCGACGTCACCATGGTCGAGTCCATCGCGATCATGGAGTATCTGATGGCCCGCTACGGGCCCACGCCGCTGGCGCCCGCCCCGCACGACCCTGCGTTCCCCGCCTACCAGCAGTTCCTCCACCTTGGCGAAGCCGGCCTCGCGGCCTCCATCTACTTCGTCGTGGGTGCACGCAATTTTGCGCCGGAGTCCGAACGGCAGAACTGGAGTGCCGACCAAGCCATGGACGTCTTCCAGACCCGGCTCGGTCTGGTGACGCGACAGGTGGCACGCACGCCCTATCTCGCCGGCGAGCGGTTCACGGCCGCCGACATTTCGGTCACCTACGCGCTGGAACTGGCGCAGCACGGCGCCGGTGTCGTCCTTGGCGAAATAGAGCGATCCTATATGGCTCGCACCACCGCGCGCGAAGGCTACCGGCGCGCCATGGAAACCTGCCAATCCAGAAAGGCATGGTTTGCCAGAACACCTGTTCCATGACTCCGCTTCTTCAGTCCCGACACGCCGTTTCGAGTACCAGGCCAAGCCGTGAACGTGACTCCGTTCGGGAGTCGAACCTTGCGATGAGGTGAGTGCGATGCTGAGCTGGCAAGTAGGTCGCGTGAAGATCACCCGCGTTGTCGAGATGGATCTGCCGGTGCCGGCCGCGTGCTTGCCGCAGGCCACGGCGGCAGAGCTGCGCAAGTTGCCGTGGCTGTATCCGCATTTCGTCAGCGAGGACGACAGCACGCTGCATCTCAGCGTCCATGCGCTGCTGGTCGAGGCACCCGGGCTGAAGCTGGTCGTCGATACCTGCGTCGGCAACGACCGGCCGCGCGAGATCACCGGCGACGAGCCGCTGTCGACGCCGTTTCTGCAACACCTGGCCGAGGCAGGCTGGTCGCGCGAAGGCGTCGATGCCGTGGTATGCACGCACCTGCACGTCGACCACGTGGGCTGGAACACGATGCTGGAGAACGGCCAGTGGGTGCCCACCTTCCCGAAGGCGCGCTACCTCATCGGCCGGCAGGAATACGACTACTGGCGCAACCACGACGACGAAGAGCAGCAGGCGATGATGGGCGACAGCATCCAGCCGGTCTTCGATGCCGGGCTCGTGCAACTGGTGGAGCTGGACCATGGGATATCGCCGGAGATCCGGCTCGTGCCTTCCCTCGGCCACACGCCGGGGCACGTCAGCGTGATGATCGAATCCGAGGGCGCGCGTGCGGTGATCACCGGCGACATGACCCACCACCCTTGCCAGCTGGGGCATCCGGACTGGCGGTTCGGCGACAGCGACCCGGAAGCGGCCATTCACACCCGCTGGCGCCTCTTCGCCGAATGGGCCGACCAGCCCGTGCTGGTCATCGGCACCCATTTCGCTGCCCCAACCGCTGGCCGCGTGGTTCGCGATGGCGCAGCTTTCCGGTTTGTGGTGTAAGGGCGGGATCACCGCTCCGTGCGGGTGGCCGTCAACAGGGGAGCAACGCATGGGGGCGGAACAAGGCACCAGGCAAAGGGCACGAGACCCCTGAACCTGCCCCTGTTACGGCGGTTTAATGGCCGCCACCCCCTGCTGCTCTTGCTCCAAGCCCCAGCCGTCATCAAAAATTGTCATGGCCGCCTTTCCCCGGTTTGATCACCGCATACCCAACGACTCGAGGATTCCACCCATGTCACGCTCCCCTTTTCTCCGCAGCACCGCCCTAAGCGTGGGCCTCGGCATGGCCGCTGCCTGCATGGCGCTGCCGGCCTTTGCCGCCACGCCGGACACGGTGACCTTTCCGGCAAACAGCGTCTGGGCGCAGGAAATCGGCAAACTCGACCATGACGGCAGCTCGTACGATTACGCGGTGGCGGTCGCGACGGGCAAGACCTTGCAGATCAAGCTCATCAGCAACAACGCGAACGCGTATTTCAAGGTGACCGACCAGGGCAGCAGCCAGGAAATGGTCGACTCCCATAAGACGGGTGCCTCCAACTGGTCGACGCCCATTGCGGCGGCCGGCACGTACACGATCCAGGTCTACCTGGACCCTGATGCGGTAAAGCGCGAGGAGACCGCGAAATACGCGCTGCAGATCGGGGAATACGGCGCTGAAGACCTGCGCCCCCCGACGACCGCCGTGACCTTCCAGCCCAACAAGCCCTGGGCGGAACAGGACGGTAGCCTGGCGGCCGGCGCCGCCGCACACGACTTCACCGTTTCCATTGCGGCGGGCATGACGGTCTCGGTCAATCTCGTCTCGAAGAATCCGCAGGTGCATTTCAAGGTGCAGGACGCGACGCCGAAGCAGTTGGTCGACAGCAGCACGACCGGCTCGAACACCTGGTCCGCGCCAGCGTCGACCGCGGCGACGACCTATACGATTGAGGTGTACGCCGACCCCACGGCGCTGCCGTCCGGGCAACAGGCACCGTTCGCCCTGCAGGTCGGTCAATTCCCCGCAGGCGCACAGCCTGCCGGCGCGACCACGGCCGCGCCGCCCGCGGCGGCAGGCTCGGCCGTGCAGCCTTCGGCCTCCAAATAAGCGACAGCACCCGCCGCCAGTCGGGATCAAAACGGGCCAGGATCACTTCCGGCGGCAAACCGGGAGCCCTGGCTCAACTCGCTAGCCGGTGGATGGAGCTGCTGCCATCACGGCGACAATAGGGACGGGGTCATCAAGCGCTTTTGATGGCCCCGTCCCTTTTTCAGTTCGGTGCACCCATGCGTGTGCCCTTCGGTCCCAAAGAGGACTCGGGGAATCAAGAAACCCAATTGTCGTACTATTATCGCTCCGTCGATAAGCGCTTCATGGCGATGACAGGCGCTCTCCTCACGCGCCGCAGAATCGTCAGATTCAGCACGGAGACCCTGCATGACCCAGCGTGATCCGCTACAAGGCAGACGCGATTTTCTGCGCGCATCGGGCGCACTGGGGCTGGCGGCGATGCTGCCCGGCGCCGTGCGTGCGGCGAGCTCCACACCCGGCCTGGCACCGCAGGCTAATGCCGGCGTCGCTGCGGGTGCGCCCTTACCCTCACGCGCGCCGCTGGCGCAGCAACCTTTCCGTCGATTGCCCGCCGGTGCCATCAAGCCTGCCGGCTGGTTGCGTCGCCAGCTCGAAATTCAGGCGTCCGGGCTCGGCGGCCACCTGGACGAAACCTGGGCCGACGTGGGCCCCAACAGCGGCTGGCTGGGCGGCACCGGCGAATCCTGGGAACGCGGACCCTACTTCCTCGACGGCTTGCTGCCGCTGGCCTGGCAGTTGGATTCGCCCGTGCTCAAGGCGAAAGCGCAGAAGTTCATCGACTGGACGCTGGAGCATCCGTGGCCCAACGGCATGTTCGGCCCGCGCAGCAACGACGACTGGTGGCCGCGCATGGTCATGCTCAAGGTGCTCACGCAGTACCACGAGCTCACCGGCGATGCGCGGGTGATACCGCTGATGACGAACTACTTCGCCTACCAGCTGGGCGCGCTGCCGCAGCGGCCGCTGCGCGACTGGGGCCGCTCGCGCTGGCAGGACGAACTGCTCTCCGTGCTGTGGCTCTACGACCGCACCGGCGATGCGCGCCTGCTGCAACTGGCAAACCTGCTGCACCAACAGGGCTTCGACTGGCAGGGCATGTTCGCCGACTTCCGCTTCAAGGAAAAAGTCGATGTGGCCGCGCTCGAAGCCAAGGGCGGCGACGCGGTCTTCATGAAAGACCTCGGCCAGCGCGTGCATGGCGTCAACATCGGCATGTCGATCAAGTCTTCGCCCGTGTGGTCGCTGGTCTCGGGCAGCGCGCAGGATCGCGAAGCCGTGCATCACCAACTGGCAATGCTCGACACCTACCACGGCATGCCGAACGGCATGTTCTCGGCCGACGAGCACCTCGCCGGCCGCAACCCATCGCAGGGCACCGAACTGTGCACGGTGGTGGAGACGATGTTTTCGCTGGAAGTGGCGCTGGCCATCACCGGCGACGCGGCCCTGGCTGACCGGCTGGAGACGATTGCCTACAACGCACTGCCCGGCACCTTCACCGACGACATGTGGGCGCATCAGTACGACCAGGAATCCAACCAGGTGGAATGCAGCCTGCATCGGCGCCCGTGGACCAGCAACGGCCCGGAGGCCAACCTGTTCGGGCTGGAGCCGCACTTCGGCTGCTGCACCGCCAACTTCCACCAGGGCTGGCCCAAGCTCACCGCCAGCCTGTGGATGGCAACGGCGGACGGCGGCATCGCTGCGATGGTCTATGCGCCCTGCACCGTGCAGACCGCCGTGCAGAGCGTGCCACTGCGCATCGAGCAGAACACCGACTACCCGTTCCGCTCGCGTGTGGAAATCACCCTGCATCCGGCGCAAGCCACCGCCTTCGCGCTGAAGCTGCGCATCCCGGGTTGGGCCACCGCATCGACCCTGACCGTGAATGGCCATGCGCAAGCAACAGAGCAAGCCGGGCGTTTCGTCACGCTGCACCGCGCGTGGCAGCCGGGCGACACGATCGCGCTGACGTTTGCGAGCAAGCCGACAACGGTGCCGGGCTTCAACGACTCGGTCAGCGTGCGCGACGGTGCGCTGGTGTTCGCGCTGCCCATCGCGGAGTCGTGGATCAAGTGGCGCCAGCGCGGGCTGACCGCCGACTGGCAGGTGTATCCAGCCTCGCGCTGGAACATGGGCCTGCCGGAAAACGCGAGCTTCCACCGAACCGAGCAACCGGTCGGCGCCATACCGTTCTCGCGCCACCAACCGCCGGTGACGCTCAGCGTGCAAGGTCGCGCAGTGGCCAGTTGGAAAGCCGAAGAAGGTGCTGCCGATCCGGTGCCGCGACGCCCTCAGGCCGATGCGGCCGACACGCCGGAGATGCTCACCCTGTTGCCCTATGCCGCGCCCAAGCTCCGTATCACCGCCTTCCCGCTGCTAGCGCCGGGCAGCGACGAGCATCCCAAGGATGACCATGTGAGCTGAGGCATGCAGCGGCGTCTCAGGTTCAAGAACTTCCCATCGCGTCCGCAAGCCCAAATGCGCTTGCCTGTGTCAGCGAGTATTTGCCTGCTTCCTCCTGCGGGCGACCCACGGGCTTTTTCGCTCTAGGACGAAGGATGCGTGCGCATTGGCTTCATAAGCATCGCGCGTGCTGCTTTTAATCAGGTGACGCCGCCTTTCACTAGCGAGTGACGCCACCCACACATGGAAGCGTCGATCCTGCTTTTTTTGAGCAGGAGAATGCTATGTCCTCGACCAACTTGGCGCGTTGTTGGATCGCGATCCTTGCTACAGACGGATTCGAACATTCCGAACTGACGGAACCAAAACGACTGCTGGAGCAGGCAGGAGCGCAGACAAGCGTAGTCGCACCTGGCAACGCGAATGAGATCCGTGGGTGGCGCGACGGAAACTGGTACGGCCGCGTGCCAGTGGATGTGGTGCTGGGGAGCGAGAAAGACCCCGAACTCATAAATACCATGATGGATCGCTATGACGCACTGGTGTTGCCTGGTGGCGTGATGAATCCCGACAGGCTGCGGCTCGAGCCGAACGTCATCGCTTTGATCAAGGCATTTGGCAACACCCGCAAACCGATCGCGGCGATCTGCCACGGCCCCTGGACACTGATCGATGCAGGCTTGGTCCGCGGGCACAAGGTGACTTCGTGGCCATCGCTGCGCGCGGATCTGGAAAACGCAGGCGCGCAGTGGCAGGACACCGAAGTGGTCCGCGATGGCCAGTTGATAACCAGCCGCAAACCAGCGGATATCCCGGCGTTCACCGATGCCGTCATCGGCGCGCTTGCCAAGGCAGCCTAGGTCTTCAGGCCTGCTATCTCTTCAAAGCCAACTCAAGCCTCAGGCATGGCGATGCCATTTGTTCAACATCAGAAGCGTGCACGCAGATAGAGCGCAGGGCCGTCGGACTGCAGATCCAGCTTGGCGGTGGCGTTCTGGTAGCGCTTGTTCAAGTACAGGTGGGATGCCGAGTATTCCAGCGCCAGGCCAAGGTGCTGCCACGGGAACCATTCGACGCCGAGCGCGCCATTCCAGATGTGTCCGCTGAGATCGCCGCCGTTCTTCTTCACGCCGGACACGTCGGCATACATGCGCCACTGGTCGTTGAACGCATGGCGCCAGCCCAGCGAGAGCATCGGCGCCCATTCGCTCTTGTCGTAGCCCGCCGAGGCCGAGCCGCTCAGGTCGCCAAGGTACGCCGAGCCGTTCACCCTGAAATCCACCTTGTAGTAGGCCGCGCCCACGCCCAGGCCGAACACGTCGTTCTGGTGGCCGAACCACCACTTGTACGACGCCGAACCGAAGTCGTAATCGGCGATGCCCTTGAGGTGTGCGCCCACGTCCGTATTCAGCACAGGGATGGGCTCGTTGTAATCGGCAGTGCGGCTGCGGTGGATCTGGTAATAGTCGAACGAAAAGCCCTGGCTGTCGCCGAGCAGGAAATCCGCACGTATGCGCGGGTCCAGGCTGCGCTTCTTCAGCCCCAGGTCGTTCTCGAAGTTGAGCTTGCCTTCGAGACCCGTGAACGCATTGCGCCCCTGGGCCGTGAGCGTGGTGTCGTTGTTGGAGTAGTAACCGCCCAGCCACAGACTGACGCGATCGAGTGCGGGAGACTGCTGGGCCGATGCGGCAGTGGATGCCACACCGAGCGCCACGGCCGTGGCCAGCAGGGAGAAAGTGCGTGCGTTGTGTTGGGGAAGCGCCACGATCCATCCTCTGTCGTCGGGAAACACATGGACCCGACTATCGCGATCAGGGAGTCGCCTCGCAGTGAACTGGAAGTTGATGGGGCGTGAAGTGGCGTCGCGCAATGCAGTTCCGAAGAGCGCGCGACACGCGACCTGTTGCGATGATTTTTCGTGCCGTGGTCGAAGCCTAGGCCCGACGTTTCGTCAGTGTCCGGCCTACCCATCGAACGTTGCGTGACGTACACGCGGGAAGAAAGCGAACCTTCCCCTACCCGTCCTTCCCCTACCCTTCGTCCCGCGTGACCTTGCCTCAGTCGAACGTACCGCGGTATTCCGGCGCCGCATCCGCACGGGTGTTCAACTCGAACATCACTCCGCCGGGTGCACGGCAGAAAAAGCGTGAGCCGCGTTCGTGGTCGATGACCGCCGTTTCCATCGGCACGCCATCGGCCAGCATCCTTGTGTACAGCGACTCGACATCGGCGCGCGACGGCAGCTCGAAGCCCACGTGGAAACTGCTCGGCCACTGCGGCGCCTCCGCTTCCACATCCTCGATGACCACGTCGAAACCGGGGCGCTTCAGGATCCAGTGCCCCGACATCGGCGCTATCGTGAATCCGAGGTAGGTCTTGAAGAAATCGGCCGTGCGCGCCGGGTCGCTGGAAGGGAAACTGAGATGGTTGAGCTTCATGGGGGAAAGTGCGTCAGACATGGGATTTCCGGGCGTGACGAATCGGGTGATTCGGGAGGTTTCATGATGTCGAACGCCTCCGCGTCGGCCAACTCGCATACACCCCATCGCGCGCAACCCGCGCCAGCACAGGCGCGAAGCCGCACCGCACGCCTGCGCGCAACGCCATTGCTCACATTTCGTCGCGCGCCATGCCGGGCTACGCGTTGAGGTAACCCAGCATCGCGCCCAGCACGCGCCGTTCAAGGCGTGCCGTGTCCGACTCGCCCCGCGCACCGGCGTCGTCGACCAGCAGACGTACCAGCGCAGCGAGATGGTCGGTGGCGACTTCCGGATCCGGCTGGGGCGGCAGATCCGGGCGATCCAGCGTGGCGCGCAGCAGCTCGCGATAGTTGCTGGCCGCCTTCACCTCGCGCTCCGCTTCGGGCCGCGCCTCTTCCACGTCCAGCAGGCGTGCCAGCTCCGGACGCTCGAACTGGTGGCGAACAGCTGCGCCCACCAAATGCACCAGTGCGGCGCGGCCATCGGATGCCTCCAGCGCCGCCGCAGCGTCTTTGCCGAAGCGCTCCTTTTCGCGCCGCATCAGCGCGATCAGCAACGCATCCTTGCCGGGGAAATACTGGTAGAGCGAACCGATGCTCACGCCCGCCCGCTCGGCCACCACGTTGGTGTTGAAAGCCCCTACCCCATACTGCTCGATGACCTGCGCCGCCGCCTCGAGCATGCAGGCATAGGTTTCGACCGCACGTGGCTGCACGGGTTTCTTGCGCGGATGCAGCGAGGGCGGCGATTCACTCATACCCGTGAAATTCTACGAGCGAAGCGGATCAAAACCCACAACACCCGCATCCGTTGCGCATCACGGACACCGCGCGGAGAGGCCACTCCCTTGCCGTCACGCAGACAACCGTTTGAGAGTATGGTGGCTGGACATTCCTCTTCCACCGTGTGGCCAGCATGAGCAAAGCACCCCAGGCTATGACTATCGCGGACATCCACGCGGTGTACTCCAGCAAGAAGGTCAATGCTGTGACCGAGGATGCGGGGCAGTTTCACTCGACGAAGCGGTTTGCGCGCGACCCCGCGCATACGGGCCAGGCGCCGCAGAACCCCAAGGATAAGAAGCGCAGCCCGCACCGCTGATCGGCGGGCAGCGGCTCACCGGCCGCGGGCTATTGAAGAGCGACGGTGTGCCGGTAAGCGGCAGCGTTTGCCCAGGACCCGCGATCGCTGGGGATTCGAGCGGCGTTGGCCGAGTTCGCAGCTCGGGCGGTGGAGTCATGAGCTCGGGCCACCGAGATCATCTGCTCCGCGAGCCGAGCTTTTTGCTCGGTACATGCAGCCATTTGCTCGGGCCGCCGAGCTCCGAGCCTGGGCGCCCGAGCTTTTTGCTCGGCGGTTGCTGAAAATTTGTCCAACGGCCGAGCTCTGGAACTCGGGCCGCCGAGCTTTTTGCTCGGCGCGTGGAGCAAAAAGCTCGGTCGTTGGAGAAAAAAGCTCGGCACGTGGAGCTCAGAGCTCGGAGAAGCCGGATCAAGGGGGCCCTTTCGAGGTAGGAAAGTTCACGCTGACCCTGGTTCTCGCTTTGACCGAAGTTTCGCGGGTCAACTGCACGAAGTGCCGCTCGCTTTGTCCAAGTGGCCCGAAGCCCCTGAACTTCCTGCGCCGCCTCCAGTCGATGAAAAAGCCTGCCCGGCACTCTCTCCGGGCCATCAGCGGGAGACATGCCTTGAACACGATGCACCTGAAAGCGGGCAGCGCCCTTTTGCTGGTCATGCTGTTCGGCCAGGCCCAGGCTACCGATGCCAGCCACGCCGCCAAGCAGCAGCGCATGCCGGACAGCTATGCGCAAGCAGCGAAGTTGATCGACCTTGGCCAGGGCCGCGTCCTCAACCTGCGTTGTTCGGGCAGCGGCCCGCAGACAGTCTTGCTGGAGGCTGGCGCGCTTGCCGATTCCTCCACGTGGTTCAAGGTGCAGCCGCTCCTGGCCACCCACGCGCGCGTCTGCGCATACGACCGGGCCGGCTTCGGCTTCAGCAGCGAGGGGCCGTTGCCGCGCGACCTCGACGCCGACGTGGCGGATCTGCACGCGCTGATCCAGCACGCCGCCCTGGCGACCCCGCTGGTGATGGTGGGGCATTCGCTGGGCAGCAACATCGTTCGGCAGTACGCGAGCCGCTACCCGGCGGACGTGAGCGCGATGGTGCTGCTCGATCCGCCCGCGCAGGACATCGGCCGGTTTGCCCCCGCCTGGCAGAAGGATGAGGACACGCTCTCGGGACAGCGGTTCGCGTTTCTTCACCAGTGCGAGGCTGCCGCCGAAAAGCACGAGCTGACGACCACCAACAAAGAACTGAGCCAATGTCTCGGCGGCCCCGATCCGAATGCCAGCGCCAAGCTCAATGCAGTGAATCTGGCTCTGATGTCGAAGCCTGCGTACTGGCGCACCGTGGTGTCGGTGCTGCAAAACAATCTCGCGGTGTTCAAGCCGCCGGTGTCAAAGCAGGAGACGCACGGCTCGACGCCGCTGATCGTGCTGTCCGCCGCCAATACCTATGCCGATGCGCTGCCGCGCGACCGCAAAGGGCTGGAAGAAGCTCGGGCCCACACGCAAGCGCAGATCGTCGCCACCTCCTCCCGTGGCACGCTGGTGCATGTTGCGGATACCTCGCATGAGATCCAGATCGATCAGCCGAATGCGGTGGTCAAGGCGGTCGTGCAGGCACTGGAGATGGTGCAGCCCGCATCGAAGTAATGCGGGCAACCGAGACCATGCGCCATTAATCCTTCTCCACCTTAATGTTGAGGTGGAGGTGGAGGCGGCGTGGTGGAGTTCGGAAAGTACTGAAGTATTGGACGATTAGCCGCATTCAATTGAATTTGTTTCCTTTGCACGCCGAAATCGAACCTGACCGGGATTCGTGCGTAAGATTGGGTTGGCACACCGTCGACCGTCTCTGGCCTGAACACCCACTCGTGCACACAAGCAAGGGCGGCTCTATCAAGTTCACGATATCCGCTGCTCTTGTCTATTCGCATGTCCATGTTCTGCCCATTCGCACCAACCAGAACAAGAACAACAGCCGTCCCCTCATGAGCTTCCCGAATCGCCAGGATCGGGTAATGCACCTGTGTGCGACTAACAATGGTTACTGGAACCATCACAGGGTCATGCTTCACCGGCGCACAACCAGCCAATAGCATTAGCGCCCCCGCAATGCCGATGCGTCGCAATAACATAGCTCCCTCGCGTTGAATTATCCAAATCCAGGCTGTAGTCGAGGTGTGGTTTGCACACCCAACTCACCGGAAAGCACACTCACCTAATCTTGTGCTTGAGTTTCTGGCAAAAAGGCCAAAGGCCGTTAAGCCATCTTCAAACTCGCCTCCCCTAACACTGATGTTTCCTTAAGTACCAGTCCCACTACTCCCCACATCCAGCAACTCTTTCGGCTTGTACGAATAGATCTGCTTGCTCGACCACGATGCGATGCCGAGGTTGTAGCCATAGATCAGGGTCACCGTGACCATGTCTTCCTGAGCCAGATGCGGATCGCCCTTGGCCAGTATCTCCGCGACTCCGCGGGCATAGCCGGCATCGTGAATCATCGGAGCATTGATGCGCAGTTGTGCCGTCAGGTAACGGAAAGTTGAACGGCCGTAGCCAGAGGGCGCGATGAACCGCGTCTCACGTATCACTTGTACGTCCATAGCATGCGGTTGGGCCTGGAGCGTTCGTTCCAACGGCAGCAACTCTGCATACTCGTTCTGGGCGAACCGCTTGATGGCGAAGGGCGTGCCCAGGAAGAGCAGCGCGATCAGGGCCGCCACCACGAAGTGACCACGCCAGACATGCGCGAAATGCGCCTCCCCCGTCTGCGGCTGCGCACGCACCACGTAGGAGCCCACCACCAGGTCATGCAGGGACTGTCGCGTGCGGCAGTTGAAGATGGCGAGATAGACGATGACGAAGCTGCCACCCATCACCAGTGCTGCGAGCAGCGCTTGGACAATGAGCACCCCGATACTGGCTGGCTGCACTACCGCAGACTGGATCGGCAGAAGGTTCAAGAGGAACAGTCCGTCCAACACGATGTAGCGAAGCAGGGCACGCGGTAGCGACAGTGGCTGCCCCTGCGCATTCACCACACGGATACCAAGCCAGCGGTTGGCCAGCGTCTGCCCATTGCCGAGGCGACTGTTGAGTACACCGAAATACGCCAGCGCAATGGCGAAACCGATCAGTTGTGCCGTCGGCGTGCCCATGCGCGCGAGTGGATCGAAGCACAGAGCGCCAAGGGTCAGCCCGATGGCGGCGAGAATAAGGTTATCGATGACGAAGGCGCCAAGGCGGCGCCAAAAGCCGGCAATGACGAGATCCTGCCTGCCTTCCGTTACAGACGTATCCATAGTTGTCTCCCCTATTCCGGGGGCATAGTGCCGCAAAGACGGGGCGCGCGGCGAGTGGCCTGTATCAGCGCCACTCCTGACTGCGACCGCGTTACTGCGCGATGGCCGCTCTGATCAAGGCAGGGGCTTGCCCTGTTCGGACACCATTGGGCAAGCCGCTCCAACCCGCTCAGCGGGCTCCCGCCAATCGCTGATAGAACATCCCGCCGATGTAGAACGTCGCGCCCAACACCACCAGGCTGATGATGCGTGCCAGGGGCTGTGCACCGCTCAGGTCATAGAGCAGCACCTTGCCCGCGGTGGCGCCGAACACCAGCAGCGAAGACTGGCCGAGCATCCGGTCGCTCCGCCACATCGAGATGCCCAGGCATGCCAGCGCCAGCAATCCCCAGGCGGTGGAAACGATGATGGGCGCATCGAGCAAGTGCACGGCTGCCGCCATCGCACTGACATGGCCGGCGTAGACCAGCAGCATGCGTGTTTCGCGGCCGCCCTCTCTACGCGAAACCATGGCGTACCCGAGGTAGAGCATCGCTGCATTGGCGATGGCCAGGATCTGGTGTCCCGGCACGGCGTCGAGTTTGAAACCGACGACGACGCGGACATAGTTGAGCAGGAAGATGGCGCCCACCGCCGCCCACAACGCCCACAGCGGCCCTACTCTGCCCGCGCGCCTGAGCGTGAGCCAGAACGCCACGGGCACCAGGATGAAGCTGGCCCATGGCGCCCAGTCGCTCGGCCATGCTTCCAGGTAGCCGGCATGCAGCAGCGCCACGGAGAGATAGCACCACAGCAGCAACTCGCCGCCCGGAAGCGGCTCCTGCGTCAGCCGGCGCGCGATCAGGTAGAGCAACCCCACCGCCGCCACGCTGGCGAACGAAATCCATGGCGCCAGGGCGGGCACGTGCTGGGCCAGCACGACGTATTGCAGCGCGTAGAACAGCAGCAGCGGCGGCAAGTGCAGCATCGCCACGGTCTCGTCCAGCGGTTGCTGCCGGCGCACCGAGAACACCACCGTGGCGATACCGAAAATCACGAACTGTGCTGTCTGGAACGCAAGCGCCGCGATCCATTCCTTCGAGGCGTGTATCTGCCAGATCGCGTCGAACCCGATCAGCGCCAGGTAAAGCGCGAGCAGGTAGATCAAGCGCCGCCCGCACCACACGGCGTAGATGCTGAACACCACGCTCCAGGCCGAGTAATAGATCACCAGGTCGGTTATGGAAGCCTCGACGCCGGAAAGAAGGAACGGCGCGGAATACGACCCCGCCACCGCGAACAAGGCATACAGGTCGCTTTCGAAGACCCGGCACAGCCATAGCGACAAACCACATACACCTATGACAAGCAACGCCGCCGTCTTCACCGAAATCAACGCGTAGAAAAGGTGGCCGCCATAGATCGCGAGGAACAGAATCACGATGCCGCACGCCGGCAGGTAGCCTGCGTAACGCGGGTGGGAGCCGCGCAACCGAAAGCCCGCGATGATCAGCAGCAGGCCACCCGCCACGGCCGCGGCGATCTGCACCAGCGGCGTCAGCCACCCGCTGTCGACCCCCAGGCGGATCAGGTACGCCGCCGCCAGCACGAAGGCCGCTGCACCGCCCCAGCCCAGGATGCTCGTGGCGAACGAAGGGCTGTCGGGGGCCGCGTGTGCGCGCGTCGGCGCACCCTGGGCAGATGCGCTTCTTGCCGCAACGGCCGCTCGGGCAGTCGGCGATGGCGCGACAGACGCCTGTGGATCGGCTGGCTGGGCCCGCGGCGGCTGCAGGGGCGGCGGTGATGCCTGCCGGGCCTGCACTGACGGCGATTCCGACTGGGGCGGCATCGTGCGCGACGATTCCGGCCAGACGAAGCGCACATCAAGGCGCTCCTCGATCTGAGCCAGACGTCTTTCCAATGCCGCAAGCCGTTCTTCCACACTCTCGGTCGACATGGCATCTCCCCTGTTCCACAACGATAGTGCCGATCAAGCTGCCGCAAACAGAGCCTGCGTGCAGCACACTGTAGAGGCTTCGCCCCCACGGTTGCCTATGCTCCTCGCCATGAATCCCCCCCGGCGATGGCGATCCGGCCGGCAACGTCGGATTATCCAGCGATGCACGCGATCGACATGAAAATTACACTCTGACCCCAGTTTTGTTCGTAAACGTCCAAGTGCCTCCTCTTCAAGGAACAGGACATCGCCATGAGTCGCTACAGCTATAACTACAGCTACACCGGCACCGGCATCACCCTGGGCAGCCTGCTGGCCGTGCTGATCAGTTGGTCACATAACCACTCGATCTTCTGGGCGATCATCGATTTCTTCCTGTCGTGGATTTACGTGATCTATGCCTTGATCGGATTCCCATCGCTTCGGTGATCGCGGCAAGCACGCTTCGCGCACCTCGCCTTATGAAACGGAATCGGATTCGTTTTTGGGTCAAATAAACCTGACCTCGTTTTTGGCGCTACCTGACTGAGGGAACCCCATGCGACGTATGACGGCCGTTGCGGCAGTCTTGTCGATCTGTGCGGGTGCGGCGTGCGCCGCGACGCGCGATCTTGCCCCCATCGTGTTGCCGCCGGCAGCGGCGCCTGGAAAAGCGACGCAGCCCTTCGTCCAGGTGAGTGCACCCGTGATCGCGCTGATCCACGCGCGCGTGATCGACGGCACCGGCGCCCCCGCGCGTGCCGACCAGACCCTGCTGATCGAGCACGGCGAGATCACCGCCGTGGGCGCCGATGGCATGCCGATACCCGCCGACGCCAAGCGCATCGATCTTTCCGGCCACACCGTGTTGCCGGGGCTGGTGGGCATGCACGACCACCTGTTCTACGTGGCGCGGCCCAACCTCGGCATGCAGAACGGCAAACTGCACGCCGACAAACCGCTGATCGTGCCGGAAATGGCGTTCTCCGCCCCCCGGCTCTATCTCGCCATGGGTGTCACCACCTTGCGCACCACCGGCAGCGTGGAGCCGTACACCGACATCAACCTCAAGCATGCGATCGATGCCGGCGACCTGCCCGGCCCGCACATGGATGTGACCGGGCCGTACCTGGAAGGCCCGGGTTCGTACTTCATCCAGATGCATCCCCTCCGCGATTCCGAAGACGCGAAGGAAACCGTGGCGTTCTGGGCCAAGCAGGGCGTGACCTCGTTCAAGGCCTACATGAACATCACGCGCGCCGAACTGAAGGCCGCGGTGGACGAGGCGCACAGCCTGGGGCTGAAGATCACGGGCCACCTGTGCGCGGTGACCTATCGCGAAGCCGCCGAGGCCGGCATCGACGACCTCGAACATGGCTTCTTCGTCAACACCGAGCACGACCCCGGCAAGGCGCCGGACAAGTGCACCGACTCCGACGGCATGGCCACGTTGCAGGCGATGGATCCGCAGGGCAGCGATGCCAAGAGCCTGATCCGCGACCTCGTGGCGCACCATGTGGCCGTTACCTCGACGCTGCCGGTGTTCGAGCAGGACGTGCCGCACCACTCGCCGCTGTGGCCGCAGGCCATGGCCACGCTGAGCCCGCAGGCCAAGCAGGACTACCTGCTGCTGCGCGCGTATACCGACGCGCTGCCGGCCGACCGCGCGCAGACCAACGCCCTCACGTTTCAGCACGGCATGGCGATGGAACGCGAGTTCGTCGCCGCGGGCGGCCTGCTGCTGGCCGGCCCCGACCCCACCGGCAACGGCGGCGTGGTGCCCGGTTTCGGTGACCTGCGCGAAGTGGAGCTGCTGGTGGAGGAAGGCTTCACGCCCGAGCAGGCGATCCACATCGCCAGCTACAACGGCGCGCTGTATCTCGGGCTGCAGAACCGCATCGGCTCGATCGCCGCAGGCAAGGATGCCGACCTGGTGGTCGTGAAAGGCGACCCTTCGCAACACATCGACGACATCGAACAGGTCGAAACCGTGTTCAAGGACGGCGTTGGCTACGACACGCAGGCGCTGCTGAAATCGGTGCAGGGGCGGTACGGCGAGTATTGACGGCACCCGCGCAGAAGCAAGAACCGGCGTCAGGGCGTCCCTGTTGAGAGTAAAATGCACCCCGCCCCCGGTTTCTTGAAGGCGGCCATACAGGCGCTGGGGATGGCACAGCACACACCGAAGTAATGCTGCTCACGGGTGGCAACGGAAGACATCACCGCCAACCCGTTGCTATTCAGAGCTTCTGCTCGTCGACCTGATCGAGGATATCTTGCACGGCGAGAGCCGCGTCAAAGATGGCCTCCCCCAGCGTCGACACGCTTTGGGGTTGCAGGTGCTCCGTGTCGCAGAACGTGATTGCATCTCCATTGGCTGTGATCGTGCGGAGCAGTGCGTTGAGCCGGTCGATCTGGTCGACGGTGACTCCGAAAATAAGGTGATCGTGTGTCATGGCGTCCGTCCTTTGGCGATCTCGCGGGCTCGGTCATCCGCGCATCAAGAATATCCGTTTTTCAGATATTTGAAAAGCAGATATAGCGTCGTGACGATCTCCACGGATCGTCACCATGCCCGCGAAGTCCATACATAAGAGCGAGTACTTGGTGCTGCTGAGTCACCTACGTGCACTACGCACAGCAGCCGGCCTGACCCAAGCTGAGTTAAGCGCAGCATTGCAGCGCCCTCAATCCTATGTCAGCGATGTCGAGCGAGGCTCACGCCGAATGGATCTGCTGCAGCTGCAGGAATTCTGCAGTGCATGTGGCAAATCACTGACCAAGTTCGTCGATGAATTCGAACAAGAGTTGGAACAAGCGAAACCTACTCGAAGCTACCGAAACGGCCGTCTCATCAAGTGAATCAGCTCTATTCCAACATCAGTCGAAATGCGGCTAAGAGTGCCTTGGGTCAGCCTGCAACTCACCATTCGCGGGGCACTAACATACATAAAATCCACTCTGGCCCCGGTTTTGCGCGACAGAGTTCAGCTTTCTGAGTTACAGAATACCCCTGCCCGTGTCTTTCAACGAAAACGTGCCGGGGTAATCCGGTGCGCGTTGCTATGAATCAAGAAGTGAATCCGACCCCGTTTTGGTAGAAGCCAGGCCCTGACGCTTCGCTACCGCCTCCAATTCTTATTAAGATGCGCACAATGCTATGCCGAGTTGAACGCCATGTAAGTAGAAGCCAAATAAAATTGCTACCACCACAACGACCAGTAAAATATAAGTCTCATACCACCGAAACATATCGCGAAAACGCGGCAACGGCTTACTTGCAACGCCAACAGCCGACTCCAGATCAGACTCGTCCCGACGATACCCCAGCCAAGCCAAAATTCCGCACGAAATCATTAAAATAGAGAAAATCGTTAAAATTATAAATAATAGAAACAAACCACGAAGAAAAAGGTCAGCAGACTCACAACTCAATGAGCCGCCCCGCGTAGCGACGACAATCTTATAACACCCCCCAAGGAGCAGCGCCATGCCCGCTTGATAAATCGACACAATCTTAAAACTCACTCCATTTAAGTACTTCTTTTGTTCCAGTACATACTTATAACGCTCCAGCGCAAAATCGCCACCTTGATCAACACATTGCTTCTTATTCATTAGGCACTCTTCCGATCCCAAGCGTAAGGATTAAAGAAAGTGACATCACTTCCCCGCGCAGCCGCCAGAAAACCTGACATCTTCTGGAGATAGGGAGCGAAGTGCTGATATACGGCCACGTCAAAGGTACGTTTTATATTATCTTCATCCATACCCTTAAGTTTCCAACCACTACCAAGCCATACCTCCAACATCATAAAGTAAAGCGCCAAACCTCTCAGATTATCATCGTTTTGTTCTGACCATAGATCATTGAAGAAAGCCGCGACAGGCTCTTCTGATTTAAAATAAAAACCCTGGTTGAAAGAAAATCCCGTCGCCGCATCTAAGCCTGCGGTCTTAATATTACCAATTGGAATAAAAGCGCGCGCCGTGCCGGCTCGCAAACGCCCTACTCTTGTAGCCTCTCGCGCATCAGCCAGCAACGCCACAAACCTTCTATCGAATTGCGATACCGCGCGTAAAATATCCGCCGAGCGCAACCATCTCGATGACTCCCCTTTCTTATTCCATCGCAAACTGATTCGCCTAGAAGCTTCAGAAGCCACGACCTCCGAAATTTCAAACCCACCATCAAGCATTTCGGATATATATCCTGATGCTCCGAAATTTAAAACAGTCAGTCCGTCAGGGTAAGAATCTTGACGCCCAATTACGCCAAGCAGCGTACGCGCAGTCACATTTTCTGGCGCCTCTCTAACAAGGTATTCAATCGATCTCGACAGGGGCGACTCGACTGTCCAAAATTCCTCAGCGCGCTCGACATCTCTAAAGGAAACTTTGCTTCTTCCAGTTCCCCCTGACTCAGCCACCAGCATCGGAATCTCTGCAATAGCCTCCTGCAACGCAGACGAACGCACTGGTGGCACGTTGCTAGGAATCAAACTCGACGCAATGAATGGCGCCTCACCAACTGCCCTCGTGAGTGAATAGCCCTCCTGGCTAGAAAGCCTTTCTATCTCATTTGTAACGTGCCTAGCATAGAGGCGATAAATACAGGAAATCATCTCCCGCTGTTCAATTGTATCCTCTAAAGCCGATCGCGCCACGTTAGTTTTTGGAGCATTCGGCCCAGTCGCGTTAGCTATGGCCAAAATGCTGGCCCCCTTAAATCCAGGAGTCGCAAACTCCACTCCGACACCCTCAATGCAAGTAGCGATAGGCGGACGCTCATTTCGCAATGTAGATCGCGATGTAGATCGCGAATCGCTATCGGCCTGTACGAAACTCCAATCTCGGAACAATTTATTCTTTGAAACTGCAAATGCCAGAGTAACTCCATTTTCCTCCACTTCCCGAACCTCATACTCCCCCCCAGCGCGAGCGCGAGCCGCCATTGAGGTAGACAAGTAAGATTGGATTGCATCCTTCGGTGAAGCGTAGCCAATTATCTGGGGGGGATTCTCATCTATCTGAACCGTCACACGACATCTTGGAAACATGAGCCACATCCTAGCTATATCCAAGACATCCCCAATTGCCGCCGTGGGCCGAACAACTAACCGCACCAATGTTCCGTGCGGAAAAACTTGAATTTCCCCCTTATCTTTAATCTTATCCAGCAATTTAATTAAATACTTTCCGTGAACAGAGCGCAGCGCAATTCGACGCGCCTGATCATCGTCGGGGCTGCAAGTCGTGATTTCGACATCGTCGGAAACCATAAACGCAGATAACACTCCGATGCCAAAGCGACTGATAGAACTAAAGCCCGGGTGCTTTTCCTTGAATTGCGGATCTTGATAGCGCGACGAGCCCACCTTTAAGAGGTGATTAACAATAACTTCCTGGGACATTCCCGTTCCGTTATCCTTAACAATCAGCTCTCTACTAGCAGAGCGCCAAACTATATTAATTTCGCCCTCATCACAGAGTTCGCTCGCTTCAGAATTTTTTTGCAAGCGAACTGCGTCTAGAGCATTCTGAGTTAACTCCCGCAGAACGACCGTCGTATCGTTATAAAGGGTGTGTCCAGTGAGAAGATCAAGTATCTTCTGCTGATCTAAAGTGAAGCCGAAGGACTGGGTGAGAAAGCCGACAGCCTCCACATTGGAAGAATCAATAAATCGCCAAGGATAAACGAGCGGGCGCGCAATCTTGCCTGCGGACTTAGCGATTGCATTGAAGCAGCTTAGAATTTCACGCTGAGCATACGCCAAATATGTAGTCAATCCGAAAAATCCATCGGCATGTTCAAATTCCGCGTGCACTTCAATCGTGTCCGGCTGAACTTCCAAGGAAGCGTTGCCGTCACGATCACTGCCCGGCCTTGCCCTTACGGTTCTTACGGCGTTCTGCTTTTGCCATTCCACCTGACTAAGCGGGTCAGTGGGATTGATGATCTGATAAAGAACTGACGGAGCCCGTTTCTTTGTTATTTGCAGAAGGTCTACGGTACGAAGAATCGCTGCGACGTACTGCAGGTTGACTGACTCTTGCTCGAGATCGCCGTATGGCTGAGACAGCTTGTATTTAGCTGTGTCATTTATGTCATCACGCGTATGACTCTCACAAAGAAGAGCCAAATCCCTTCTGAAAGTAATTCCTAATTTTTCAAATAAGCCAAATATAATTTTTCGAATCGGAGCCGATGAATCATTTGAATCTTTTGCTCCCCCTTCTACCCATATTCGAATTCGTTGACCATGATGAAACCTAACAAATTCTTGATACCAAATTCTATCAGCCTCCTTGGGATCGAGAAGTTCTAAACGAGCACGCAACTCTGCTTGCTGAGTCGCCGATATGACAGGCTCATTCTTAAATTTCTGAAAATCAGCATTAGAAGCGCGCGCAGAAAACTCATCGCGACTTATCAAGAGTCCGACGTCATGAAAATAAATTCCAAGTACCAGCATAAGGTAATCCGCAGGCGTCATTAGCAACCTGGCATCGCTCGGAATTAACCACTCAGCCGTACGAAGCATACCTTCTACGTGAGCGAAGCTATGATCAGTATATTCATCAAAGAAACCATACCGCCGCACTTCATTCAACAATAAAGCGACAGTCTCACGAACCTCACGCAGATTGAGTGGAAAACTTGGAAGCTCAGTTGCTCCCAACGCCATCTTCTCCAAGTGCCCCCAAGCAATATCTGACATCCCTTCCTCCCCCTATTTAACTGCAAAGTTAGCTCAATCCATACTTGAGCGCTTGAAAGCATGAGCATTACATATTCCGCCGGTACTCCCCACCCACGTCATACAACGCATGGCTGATCTGCCCCAGCGAATGCGTCTTCACCGCCTCCATCAGCGCATTGAACACATTCTTGCGATCACGCGCGGTGTTTTGCAGGTAGGCCAGCCCATGGTTGTCGTGCACCTGCGTCACAGGCGCGTCGGTGGAGTCGGTGCCGTGCGCGTGTGAGGTCTCGCCAGCAGGCGCCAGCGCGTTGCGCGCCTTCTGGTAGGCCTGCACATTGGCAATCTGCTGCCCCTTCTCCTCCTCGGTCGAGCGGATCAGCTCGATCTCGGTGGCGATCTCGCCGCCGTGGTTCTTGGGCAGGAAGGTGTTGACGCCGATCAGCGGCAGCGAGCCGTCGTGCTTCTTGTGCTCGTAGTACAGGCTCTCTTCCTGGATCTTGCCGCGCTGGTACATGGTGTCCATGGCGCCGAGCACGCCGCCGCGCTCGCTGATGGCTTCGAACTCCTTGTACACGGCCTCTTCCACCAGGTCGGTGAGCTCTTCGACGATGTAGCTCCCCTGCCAGGGGTTTTCGTTGAAGTTGAGGCCCAGCTCTTTGTTGATGATCATCTGGATCGCCACGGCGCGGCGCACGCTTTCTTCCGTGGGCGTGGTGATGGCTTCGTCGTAGGCGTTGGTGTGCAGGCTGTTGCAGTTGTCGAACAGCGCGTACAGGGCCTGCAGCGTGGTGCGGATGTCGTTGAACTGGATTTCCTGCGCGTGCAGGGAGCGGCCGCTGGTCTGGATGTGGTACTTCATCATCTGACTGCGGCTGCTGGCGCCGTAGCGCTCGCGCATGGCGCGGGCCCAGATGCGGCGGGCCACGCGGCCGATCACGGTGTACTCCGGGTCCATGCCGTTGGAGAAGAAGAACGACAGGTTGGGCGCGAAGTCGTCGATCTTCATGCCGCGCGCGAGGTAGTACTCCACGATGGTGAAGCCATTGCTCAGGGTGAAGGCGAGCTGGCTGATCGGGTTGGCCCCGGCTTCGGCGATGTGGTAGCCGGAGATGGAGACGGAGTAGAAGTTGCGAACCTTGTGCTCCACGAAGTACTGCTGGATGTCGCCCATCATGCGCAGGGCGAATTCGGTGGAGAAGATGCAGGTGTTCTGCGCCTGGTCCTCTTTGAGGATGTCAGCCTGCACGGTGCCGCGCACGGTGTTGAGGGTTTCGGCCTTGATGCGGGCGTAGGTGTCCGCGTCCACCAGCTGGTCGCCGGTGACGCCGAGCAGGCCGAGGCCGAGACCTTCGTTGCCCTTGGGCAGCTCGCCGGAGTACTGCGGGCGGCCATTCGGGAACATGGCGGCGATCTGCTTTTCCGCCGCGGCCCAGCGGGCGGGGTCTTCCTTAAGGTGTTTCTCGATGTTCTGGTCGATCGCGGTGTTCATGAACATCGCGAGGATGATGGGCGCGGGGCCGTTGATGGTCATCGACACGGAGCTGGTGGGCGCGCTGAGGTCGAAGCCGGAGTACAGCTTCTTCATGTCGTCCAGCGTGGCGATGTTGACGCCGGAGTTGCCGATCTTGCCGTAGATGTCGGGGCGCGGCGCCGGGTCTTCACCGTACAGGGTGACGGAGTCGAACGCGGTGGAGAGGCGCGTGGCCGCGCCGCCCTGGCTGAGGTAGTGGAAGCGGCGGTTGGTGCGCTCGGGCGTGCCCTCGCCCGCGAACATGCGGGTGGGATCCTCACCGCTGCGGCGATACGGGTACACGCCGCCGGTGTAGGGGTAGTAGCCGGGCAGGTTTTCCTTGCCGAGGAACACGAGCTGGTCGCCCCAGCTTTCGGTCTTGGGCGGAGCCACCTTGGGGATCTTCTGGTGGCTGAGCGAGACGCGGTAGTTCTCGACGCGGATGGTCTTGTCGCGCACTTTGTATTCGTTGACGTCCGTGGTCACGGACTCACGCAGCTTGGGCCAGTCGCGCAGCAGGTGGATGGACTCGTGGCTGAGTTCCTTGAGCGCGGTGTTGTAGCGCTGGCGGAGCAGCAGCAGGGTGCGGTCGGCGGCGTGCGTGTCCTGCGGGTGCAGGTCGTCGGCGTGGTAGAGCTCCAGCGGCTTGGGCAGCTTGTCGTCGCCGAGTTCCTTGAGCGATTCGTAATAGTGCTGCGCCTTGCTGGCGGCTTCGGCCTGGTGGAGCACGGCGGCGTTGATGCCGCGGCCCTGCTCGGCGATCTCGGCGAGGTAGCGCACGCGGCTGCCGGGGATCAGCACGGTGGCGCGCGGCTCCTTGAGCGTGGTGTCGATCTGCGGTGTCCACTTGTCCACCGGCAGGTGCAGCTTGTCGCGCATCAGCCGGCACAGGTTGGCGAACATCCAGGTGACGCCGGGGTCGTTGAACTGGCTGGCGATGGAGGGGTACACCGGCACGTCTTCGTCCTTGACGGCGAAGGCGGTGTGGTTGCGCTTCCACTGCTTGCGCACATCGCGCAGGGCGTCTTCCGCGCCGCGCTTGTCGAACTTGTTGAGCACCACCAGGTCGGCGAAGTCGATCATGTCGATCTTCTCCAGCTGGCTGGCCGCGCCGTAGTCGCTGGTCATCACGTAGACCGGGAAATCCACCAGGTCGACGATCTCGGAGTCACTTTGGCCGATACCGGCGGTTTCCACGATCACCAGGTCGTAGGGCTGCGCCTTGAGGAAGTCGATGCAGTCGTGCAGCACTTCGTTGGTGGCGGCGTGCTGGCGGCGCGTGGCCATGGAGCGCATGTAGACGCGGTGGCTGCGCAGCGCATTCATGCGGATACGGTCGCCGAGCAGCGCGCCACCGGAACGGCGGCGGGTGGGGTCGATGGCGAGCACGGCGATGCGCATGTGCGGGAAGGCGTGCAGGAAGCGCAGCAGCAGCTCGTCCACCACGCTGGATTTGCCCGCGCCGCCGGTGCCGGTGAGGCCGAGCACAGGGGTGGCCTTGCCGGCCAGCTTCCACTGCTTGCGCAGGTGGTCGAGGTCGGTGGCGGAGAGCTTGCCCTCTTCGATGGCGCTGAGCATGTGGCCGATGGAGATCTCGTCGTCCACGTCCACCTTGGATTCGGCGGTGTCGGGCGCGCGCTGCGCGGCGGCGCGGCCGGCGCGCTGCATCACGTCCTCGATCATCTCGGTGAGGCCGAGCTTCATGCCGTCGTTGGGGTGGTAGATGCGCTCCACGCCGTAGGCCTGCAGCTCCTTGATCTCCTCCGGCGTGATGGTGCCGCCACCGCCGCCGAACACGCGGACGTGGGCGGCGCCGCGCTCCTTGAGCATGTCGACCATGTACTTGAAGTACTCGACGTGGCCGCCCTGGTAGGACGACAGCGCGATGGCGTCGGCGTCCTCTTGCAGCGCGGCGCGCACCACGTCCTCCACCGAGCGGTTGTGGCCCAGGTGGATCACCTCGGCGCCCTGGCTCTGGATGATGCGGCGCATGATGTTGATGGCCGCGTCGTGGCCATCGAACAGGCTGGCCGCGGTGACAAAGCGCAGCGGGGTGGTCTCGGCCTGGGGGGAACCGACGGGGACGTGCTTGGCGGGGGAACTCATGGCGACTCCGACATCGTGTGCGATGAACCGGACGATTTTAATGGGGATCGGTCGCAAGAGCTTGCTGCAGCGCGTGTACCGGGGCGTATGGGGCGATGGCCTCGGACCGTATTTGGCCCCCGAACCGGCTTACGCCGGCCATGAATTGCCTACATACTGCGGCAACGGCATGGCGCCATCCGGGGCCGGCCAAGGGGACAAACCATCCGAAAGCAGGACATGGCCGCCATGCCAGACACGATGCCATCGAGCGTGGCGCGTGCGAACAGCTGGTTCTCTGCCTGCCTCGGTGGGGTTGATGGACTTCAACGCAACTCAGGGGAAATCGCATGAAGAAAGCAATGCTTGGCGCCCTGCTCGCCATGGCAGCGATGGGCGCCCAAGCCGCGACCTACCAGGCCGTCGAGTCGTCCGCAGTCGTGAACGGCACCATCGTGCTGGCCAAGGACGGCACGGTGCAGACCGCGGTCGTCGATGACCCGGCCAAGTACGGCCAGCCCATCGCGGACATGGTGCACAACGCGGCGCTGCAGTGGCACTTCCAGCCCGTGCTGCAGGATGGCCAGCCCGTGGTCGCCAAGGCCCGCATGCATGCCCGCGTGGTGCTTTCGCAGAAACCCGACGGCAACTACAGCGCGCGCATCAAGGGCGTCACGTTCGGCGACGACGACCCGAGCGACACCGGCACGCTGCATGAGGCCGAGCGCGACAAGAAGATTCGGCCGGGGTACCCCGCGGTCGCGGCCATTGCCCACGTGCAGGCAACGGTCTACGTGTCGCTGCGCGTGGATCGCAGTGGCCGTGTGGTCGACGCCGCCGCCGAGCAGGTGAACCTCCACGCTGATGGCATCGATGGTACGGAGGGGATGCTCGAGCATTACCGTCAGCTCATGGCACGCCCGGCGCTTGCGGCAGCACGCAAGATGACGTTCGTGGTCCCCACGACTGGCAAGCTGGCCAAGGAAGACAGCTGGACGGTCCATGTCCCGTTCGTATTCTTGTCTGGGGCAAACCCGGACGCGCTGCCCGTATGGACAACCTATGTCCCCGGGCCGTACACGCCAGCCCCTTGGGTCGACAAGCCTGACGCGGATGCGGTCGACGCCCTCGCCGACGATGGCCTGCGGATAGATGGCGCGGGGCCGACCCTGATCCCCACCGCATCCGACCACGGCTAACACACTAAGCAGCATTACCGTCGAATCGACTGACTGCAATGCCAACCAAGGAAATCGCATGAAGAAGGTCATGCTCAGCGCCCTACTCGCCATGGCAGCGATGGGCACCCAGGCTGCTACCAAACCGGCCGTCGAGTCGTCCGCGGTCGTGAACGGCACCATCGTGCTGGCCAAGGACGGCACGGTGCAGACCGCGGTCGTCGACGACCCGGCCAAGTACGGCCAGCCCATCGCGGACATGGTGCGCAACGCGGCGCTGCAGTGGCACTTCCAGCCCGTGCTGCAGGATGGCCAGCCCGTGGTCGCCAAGGCCAGCATGCATGCCCGCGTGGTGCTGACGCAGAAGCCCGACGGCAACTACAGCGCGCGCATCAAGGGCGTCACGTTCGGCGACCCCGACCCGAACGACACCAGCACGCTGCGCGCGGACAAGAAGATCATTCCGCACTACCCGCAGGACGCGATACGTGCCCGCGTGCAGGGCACGGTATACGTGGCCTTGCACGTTGATCGCAGTGGCCACGTGACTCAGGCCGTCGCCGAACAGGTCAACCTCGGCGTGCAGGGCCAGGAAGGTGTGCTCGCCCATTACCGCGAAGTCTTGGCGCACTCGGCGCTCTCGACGATTCAGAAGTGGACCTTCCTGCCTCCCACGACGGGAAAGCTGTCCAAGGACGACAGCTGGACGGTGCATGTGCCCGTTACCTACAACTTGAATGTCGTGGGGGCTCCCAAGTCCAACCACGTGTGGCAAACCTACGTCCCCGGTCCTTACACACCCGCCCCTTGGGTCGACAGGCCCGACGTGGATGCGGCCGACGCCCTGGCCGACGACGGCCTGCGGACGGATGGTGCGGGACCGACCCTGCTCAACCATGGCTGACAAGCGGTGAAGTCCTCTGCAGGCGTCATGCCTGCAGAGCTACGCCGTACTCGATTCGCTTGAGTACCTAGGCAGACACGGCAGCGCCGGCCGGTCTATTTCGCGTGCCAGTGTTCGTCGCCGCCCTTGGCGTAGCCATGTTTCACCGCCGACCAGGCCATTTTGCGGGCGGTTTCTTCGCGGGATTCGTCGCCGCGGCGCTTGTCCTCGTCGGCGTATTCATCCCAGGCGTGGTTGAAGGCTTCCTTGTAGATCTCCTGGGCGTGCTTCGGCAGGTTGTCGCGTACCGCATGAGGTAGTTGGCTGAGGCTCTGATAGGGCATGACAGGCTCCGCGGGGACGGCACTGTCAGCCTGGGAGGTGCGTGATAAAGGGGCCGTCAAGCGGGCGCGATGGCTCTGTACACATGGGTGACGATGGTGTCGTTTGCGCGACAGCGGCGCAGACCGTGGCCGACTTCATGAGGCGCCGGGCTTTCTTTCCAGCGTCTGCTTGATGGCGGCGATGCCCAGTTCCACGTTCTGGCCGATGGGACCGGCCAGTTCGTCCGGCAAAACATCGGTGATCCAGACCAGACGCGTGCGTTGCGCGCCGTCCGCAAACACCTGGAAGGATGCGTTGTGGTGCGTGGCCCGACCGCCGACGGAGGCATAGACGAAGCGGCGCGCATCGTGGTCGAGCGTGACGATCAGCTCGCGCACCACCAGGCCGTTGGCGAACGTGACGACCCTGGCGTCGCCGTCCATCTGTGTGTCCACCAGAACGCCAGGCACAAGGCGTTCGTGGGGCGCGCCGATGGCGCTGATGGCGGCCCACACGTCCGCGGGGTCTGCATCCAGCCGTATTTCCCGGTGTATCGAAGCCATCGTGTTTCCTCGTCGAAGGCGACGTCTCGTAATCAGCCGCCCAGCGTGTCGGTGGATGTCCAGGTGGGTATCCAGGTCTTGCCGCCATCGGTCGAGATGGCCCAATCCTGCCGGCAGGTTTTCGCGCCGATGCCCGACCAGACGTTGCGGTTCAGCACGGTCTTGCCGTCGACTTCGTCCATGCCGACGAAGGTGCCCGCGCCGTTCTCGAACGTGCCGATCATCGGCTCAGCCAGCGTGCCGGTCTTGCTGTTGGCGAAGTAGACGCGCCATTGCTGCGTCTTGCGGTCGTACAAGCGAAGCGCCAGGTCTTCGATGCGGCCGCCGGGTCCGTCGACTTCGAGCTGCCCGACGTTGGCCCAGTCCTCCCACAGGCGATACACCGCATGCGTGCCGTTCAAGTTGCTCCATGCGTTGGGTGAGGACAGCGGATTCAGCACGGCGCGTATGCGCGTCGTCCACTGCCCCATGTTGAAGTCGAAGCCGTGCTCCGGCCCGCTGCCCTGAGTGTGGTGCACGTCGTAGTCCGGCGCTTGCTTCACTCGGGTGAGCTGCGCGACGAAGTCCGCGGTCCAGGTCTTGCCGCCGTCGAGCGAGACGGCGATTTCGTAATGGTAGGAGTCCGGCGTGATGTTCGACCATATGTCGCGCTGGAGAACTTTCTTGCCGCCGGACTCGGTCCAGGCGTGGAACACACCGACCCCGTCCTTGAACTCGCCGTACGAAGGCTCCTGCATGGTGCCGTCATCGCTGCCTGCGAACTGCTCGCTCCATTGCTGCGACTTAGGGTTGTAGAGAAAAAGCGTGACGCCCTGGAAGTGGCCGCCAGAGCCGGAGGCTTCGATCTTCTCGATGTTGGCGTGCCCGTTCCACAGGGGCTGGTCGATCACGGTGCCGGTAAATTTGCCCCAGGCACCGACGCCCGACGCCGTGACGTCGCGGCTCATGATCTCGGTCTTCCACGTACCGAAGTGGAAATCGAAGGCGTGCTGCTGATCGCCGGCCTGCGCCGTGCCTGCGAGCGATGGCGACGGCCACCCGATCACCGACACCAGGGCAAGCAGGCTGGCTCGCAGAAGGATCTTTGTATGCATCGTGGTCGCTCTCCTGGATGGGAAGACATGCCGGCGCGCGGTGCCGTCCCTGCGCCATAGCCGAAACTCCAAGGGCTGCCGCGATCGCACGCCGCCCTGCATTTGTCATCAGCTCTCAGCCGGAAGGTTTCCGGTCTTGCGCGACACGCATCAGTGGACGTAGTTGATCGCGATGGCCGGCGTCACCGAACGCGTCGCGTTGTGCCCGCCCACGATCACGCGCGCGCCGAGCAACACGCCGAGGCTCGAGTTGAAGCTGTACTCGACCGCAGGCGCGTAGCCGTAGACGTCGCTGGAACCGGCCTGCAGGTGCGTCGGCACGGGCAAGGCATCGACCGGGTCCGTGCTGCCGTCGACGCGGGTGGCCGCGCCGTAGCTGCGGAACAGGTCGAGTGCCAGCACCCAGCGGCGGGTGACGCTGTATTCGAACGAGGTGCCCATGTAGAACGCGTCGCCCGGCCGCGCCGTGCCGCGGAAGCCGGGCGCGGTGCCGTAGACGCTGGCGCCGGTCACGTCGGCATCGCCGTTGAAGGTGCGGGTGAGGTTGAGCCGCACGCGCAGCAGGCGGCCGTTCGGCAACCAGAAATAGCTCTGCCCGTTGAGGCCCAACGTGGTGGCCCAGGCACCGCCGCCCATGCCGTCGCTGGCGCGCGCGAGCCGGTCGTAGCGGCCGGTGGGCAAGGTTTCCTGCAGTTGAACGGCGAGCGTGGGCAGCCAGCTGCCTTCGTGGAAACGGGTGAGCCGGTATTGCGCCTGCAGAATCTGGTCGCCGAAGCCGATGCCCGAGCTGCTCGGCCCGTTGCTCACGCGGTTGTAGCCGATGATCGGGATCAGGCCCACGGTGAGCCGGTCGGTCAGCCCGTAGAGCACGTAGGCGCGCGAGCCGAAGGCGTCCGAGCCCTTCGAGGTGACGTCGTAGAAATAGGGTTCGACCAGCATGTGCCCTTGCGGCAGCGTCTCGGCGGAATTCGCCAGCATCGGGCCGGTCCACCAGGCGTCGTCCAGCGATTGCCGCGCGGGTTCGGCGTCCTGCGCCGCAGCCGCGCCGGCGCCCGCCAGCAGGGCAAGCAGCAGCGCGAGGCCATGCCCCAGCCGCCGTACCTTGGTCGCCCGCCCGTGTGTGACCACCGATACCCCCACCGTTCATTCGTCGGGCGCAGACTAGGCAGCCAAGTGGCTTGAACAAATAGCCACCTTGCGACTAAATGGCATGACCACTCGGGAGATCGTCATGAAGCGCGTTTCCGCCAGCCTGGTACCGTCGATCGCACTCGAAGGCGGCGGTCCGATCTACCTGCAACTGGCGGAGTGGTTCCGCCGCGCCATCGCCGAGGGCCAGCTGCGCCCCGGCCAACGCGTGCCTTCCACCCGGGCGCTGGCCGGCGAGCTCGGCGTGTCGCGCCTGCCGGTGCTGGGCGCCTACGAACAGCTGCATGCCGAGGGCTATCTGGAGAGCTTCACCGGCGCCGGCACCTGCGTGGCCGCAGCGATTCCCCACGAAGGCGCGGCTGCCCCGCGCCGCCGTGCGCAGCGCACACCGGCGGCATCCGTCGCACCCGCGCCGCGCCGGGTCGCCGCGCGGGTGGCGGCGATGGCCTCGCCGCCGCAGACCTGGCTGGAAAGCCAGGCCGCGTTCCGCGTGGGCGTGCCCGCGCTCGACCACTTTCCGCACGGCGTGTGGTCGCGCCTGCTGAGCCGGCATGCGCGCCACGTCGGCACCGATGCATTGGTCTACGGCGACACCATGGGCCACGCGCCGTTGCGCGCGGCGATCGCCGAATATCTGTCGACGGTGCGCGCGGTGCATGCCGATGCCGAACAGATCCTGGTCACCAGCGGCTCGCAGCATGGCCTGCAGATCTGCGCACATGCCCTGCTCGATCCCGGCGACCACGCGTGGGTGGAGGAGCCCGGATACCCCGGCGCACACCAGGCACTGGGCGCCGTGGGCGCGTTGCCCGTGCTGGTGCCGGTGGACGGCGATGGCATGGATGTGGCCGCAGGCATCCATCGTGCGCCGGCGGCGCGACTGGCCTACGTCACACCCTCGCATCAGTTTCCGCTGGGCGCCACGATGAGCGCGGCGCGGCGCATCGAACTGCTGCAATGGGCGACGCGCACGGGCAGCTGGATCGTGGAGGACGACTACGACAGCGAGTACCGCTACGGCAGCAAGCCGATCGCCGCGTTGCAAGGGCTGGATGCGGACGCGCGGGTGATCTACGTGGGCACCTTCAGCAAGGTGCTGTTCCCTGCGCTGCGGCTCGGCTATCTGGTGGTGCCGAAGGATCTGCTGCCCGCCTTTCGCGCCGCGCGCGATGCGCTGGACACCTGCTCGCCGATGCTGCCGCAACGCGCGTTGCACGACTTCATCCGCGAGGGACATTTCGCGCGGCACATCCGCCGCATGCGCATGCTGTACGCGACGCGGCGCGCGACGCTGCAGGCGGCGATCCAGCGGCATGTTTCCGACACGCTGCAGGTGGTGGGCGCGGAGGCGGGCATGCAGCTGACCGCACTGCTGCCTGAGGGAACGGACGATGTCGCCGTGTCGCTGCGCGCGGCGCAGGCCGGTGTGTCGGTGCGGCCGCTGTCGCCGTGCTATCGCGGTGCGGTGAAGTGCAGCGGGCTGATCCTGGGCTACGGCAGCGTGGATGCGCAGGCCATCGACGAAGGGGTGCGTCGACTACGGGATTGCTTGTGACGACCTAGGTCTGCTCACGACCCCTCGCCTACTGCTCACATTTGTGATGGGTGGGCGCTCTGCGTTTTCGCAAGGAGCAGAGCGGTTTCGGTCGCCTGCCGGCGCCCGAGTTACTTCTCTTTGCTGGCCCAAAGAGAAGTAACCCAGAGAAAGGGCCTGGTGTGATCCGCCGGGACTACGAGCAGGCGGTGTTGAGGATGTTGGAACTACGTTCGGCGACACGTCCTGCACAGCGGCCACACCTCGCCGTATCTGGAAACTGAGGGATTTCGAGTTCGCTATCTCTCTCTGTGTGGCGGCGCGGAGATTTTGAACAGGTACTCAGGCCACGCCAAATGGCAGGTTGGGTGTGCCGATCACGCGCTCGCCCACGCGCTCGCCGCGCAGGAAGGCCAGGGACGCGGCGATGACCGCGGGTGCGTCCAGTACGCGGCGGTGCCCCAGTCCCTGCGTGCTGAGCAGTCGCGCGCCGGGCAGGTAGCGTGCGTAGCGTTCGCCTTCGCTCCACGGCACGTCGGCATCGTCGAGGTCGTGCACGACCAGCGCGGGCTGGCCCAGCGCCGGCAGGTAGCGATGCACTTCGAGCTGTTCGACGCTGATGCCGGTACGGCGCAGCAGCCAGTCGTAGAAGGCCTGGCGCAGATGTTCGCCCAGGCGCACGAAACGGAAGTAGCGGCTGGCCGCGTCGCGCATGTCCGCGGCGGGTGCCACCAGGACCAGGCGCTGCGCATGCCAGTCTTCGTCCTGCGCCAGCACCAGCGCGGCGCCGCCCAGCGAATGCCCCACCGCCAGCGCCGCTTCGCCGTAATGACGGCCCACGGCACGGATGGTGGCGGCGAACTCGGGCAGCGTGCACAGCCGGCCGCTGCTGCGTCCGTGACCGGGCTGGTCGAAGGTCACCACCGCATAGCCTTGTGCACGCAATCCTTCCACCCATGGCTGGTAGCGCAGGCCGAAGCTGGACCAGCCATGCGCGAGCAAGACATATGGCTGCGTGGCGGGATCGCCCCAGACATAGGTGGCGATGCGCTCGCCGCCGATGTGCAGTTCGCCGCGCTGCATCGCCGCGTCGTCCGGCGTCGCCAGCGCACGGCTGCGGCTGCTGGCGAACGGTGTGGCGAACAGGCGCGCGGCGCGGTCGGCGGTGTGCTTCGGCGCCAGCCGGCCGCCCAGCACGAAGCCGGCGCGCAAGGCATTGAGGCGCAGACGGGCGGAAACGGAAACGGCATGCGTGGACATGGGGGAATTCCTCAGAGCCTGTTTCATGCCTTCGCGTGGCTCGCGCCGGGAATGGTTTGCGCGCTGGCCAAGGAAGAACGAAGGAGTGGACGTCCGTCCACGACCGAGTGATGACGCGGGCCAGCACGCAAACAAACCCGGCCCGCAGGGTTGCCAGTGGATGGCCGCAGTACGGCCATCCACTGGCAACGCGAGCTGAGCAAAGGCATGAAGCAGGCTCTCATGATTGCCAGCTGCGCCACAGGCGCTCGAACGCGGCCGCGGTGTGGCGCTCGGCTTCGTCGTAACCGAACAGGCCGCCGTCGTGATGCAGGCCGAGCAGCAATGCGTAGACCTCGAAGGCAAGCTGGTCGGCATCGGTGTCGGCGCGCAGGTGGCCTTCGCCCACGGCCTGCGTGATCGCCTTCTCCAGTTCGCCGCGCCAGCCCGCCTGCTGCGCCACCACGGCGTCGTGCAGCGCACCGTCGCGACCGTCGTACTCGCTGGCGGCGGAGAGCAGCACGCAGCCGCTCTTGTGCTTGCGCGCCCAGACGAACCAGTTCGCCACGATCGCGCGCAGGCGCGGCAGGCCGCGTGGCTGCTTCAGCGCCGGCAGCAACACGTTGGCCATGAAGCGCTGTGCGCCCAGCTCGAGCACGGCCAGCTGCAACTCCTCGCGCGAACCGAAGTGCGCGAACACGCCGCTCTTGGACATGCCCACGCCGGTCGCCAGCGCGCCGATGGACAGGCCTTCCAGCCCGTCGCGGCGCGCCAGCACATAGGCGTGATCGAGGATGGTGCCGCGCGTGGCGGCGCGCTTGCCGGTGGATTCGAGGGTTTCCATGGGCAGAAAATAGCACGATCGTTCGTTCTTTTACAAACACTTTTCGCGCGCCGTTACCGGTGGCTCTTCCGCGCCATCGCACCCTCGTCAAAGACGAAGTCCCACCCATTCCTGAATGCATCGTCGACCTTGCGTCAACACGCTTTCGCCAAGCGGCGTTTTCCGTACTGCACGCCGCCACTCGCGGCGACCATGGAGAGCACTGATGAGCCGCAAGTCTTCTGCCCTGATTCTTTCCGCCACCCTGGCGCTGGCCGGCATCGGTTTCGTCGCCACGCCCGCCGCACAGGCGCAGGTATCGGTCGGCGTCGGCGTGGGCATCGGCGTAGCTCCGCCGGCGCCGCGCTTCGAACGTGTGCCGCCGCCGCGCTACGGCTACGTGTGGGCACCCGGCTACTGGGTGTGGAGCCCGCGCATGCACCGCCACGTGTGGGTGTCCGGCCGCTGGATGCATTCGCGTCCGGGCTGGCGCTACCTGCCGCCGCGCTGGTCGCAGGGACCGCGCGGAAACTGGCATTTCAACAACGGCTACTGGGCGCGCTGAACATGCAACAACCTGCGACGAGAGCGGCGACACAGCGCCACTTTCCGCCGTACTGATCGCCTCTAGACTCCAGCCACCTCGCGGTACGGCAACGCCGCGCAATCTTGATCCATCACACCAAACAGAGGGAGGAACCTCATGTCATTACGTCGCCTTGCGGGTTTGTTGATCGTCACCGCAGCCGCCGCTACCGCCGCAGGCTGCGTGGTCGAACCGCCGCCGCGTCCGCACCGGGTGGTCTACTACGCGCCACCGCCGCCGCCGCAACCGGAAGTGGTGGAAGTGGTCGCGCCGCAGCCCCCGCCGCCGCCCGTGGTGGAAGTGATACCGGCGCCGCGTCCCGGTTACGTCTGGGCGCGTGGCTACTGGCGCTGGTACGGCGGCCGCTATGTCACGGTGCCCGGTCATTGGGAAGTGGTGCGCCCCGGCTATCACTATGTGCATCCGCGCTGGGTGCAGCGCAACGACGGTTGGCATTTCAGCGCCGGCGTGTGGGTGACCGGCTGAGGCTGTCTTTTTGCGATCATCCCTGATCGCGAAGATCACGCGGGCGGCCATCCATGGCCGCATGGTTCAAGGAAACGGCCCGGGCATTCCGGGCCGTTTCGTTTTCGCGATCGCCGGCTTTTCGTGCCCGCTCTCCAGGCCATCGCAGACGGCGAGACCAAAGGACGGCAAAATCGACGGATGCCGACACCCCCGCCCATCACGGAAGACATCCAGCCCGGCCTGATGGTCGTGCACGGCAACCGCCTGGAAGACCTGCGCGACCTCTTGGTCGAATGGCTGGCGCGCGCGCCGCTGGCGCCACTGGAAGACGAGTTGATGCTGGTGCAGAGCAACGGCATCGCGCAGTGGCTGAAGCTGGCGCTGGCGCGGCCGCGCGACGCGGGCGGCATGGGCATCAGCGCGGCGGTGGACATGCAACTGCCCGGCCGCTTCCTGTGGCGTGCGTACCGCGCCGTGCTGGGCCGCGAAGCCGTGCCGGCGGATTCGCCGTTCGACAAGTCGCGCCTCGCATGGCGCCTGATGCGTCTGCTGCCCGCGCAGTTGGGCGATGAGGCCTTTGCGCCTTTGCGCCATTTTCTCGGCGAAGGCCGCGTCGACCCGGCCAGGCTGTTCCAGCTGGCGCAGCAGATCGCCGATCTGTTCGACCAGTACCAGGTCTACCGCGCCGACTGGTTGGAGGACTGGGAACACGGCCGGGACGTGCTGCGCGACGACCCGCGCGGACGACGCTTGCCGTTGCCCGCCACGCAGCGCTGGCAGGCGCAACTGTGGCGCGCGCTGCTGCGCGACGTGGGCACCGCGCAACGCGACAGCCATCGCGCCGGCGTGCATCGCGCCTTCCTTGCGCGTGCCTCGGCGCTGGAAACTCGACCTGCCGCGTTGCCTCGGCGCATCGTGGTGTTCGGTATTTCTTCGCTGCCGCAGCAGACGCTGGAAGCGCTCACCGCGCTGGGCCGCGTGTGCCAGGTGTTCCTGCTGGTGGCCAACCCGTGCCGGCACTACTGGGCCGACATCATCGAGGACCGCGAACTGCTCAAGGCCGAGCGGCACCGACAGACGGCCAAACCCGGCGCACCCGAAACGCCGCAGTACGAAGAACTGCACCTGCACGCCAACCCGTTGCTCGCCGCGTGGGGCAAGCAGGGTCGCGACTACATCCGCCTGCTCGACGGCTTCGACGCGCCGGAGATCTACCGCGCGCGTTTCGCCGCGCTGAACCGCGACATCGATCTGTTCGCCGACCCCGGTCGCGACAGCCTGTTGCACCAGGTGCAGCAGGCCATCCTCGATCTCGAACCGCTGCCTGCCGATCCCGCGCAGCGCCAGCCGTGGAAGGACGGCGACGAATCGCTGCGCTTCCACGTGGCGCACAACCCGCAGCGCGAAGTGGAGATCCTGCACGACGAGCTGCTGGCTTTGTTCGAGCGCGCCGCACGCGAAGGCCGATCGCTGGCGCCGCGCGACGTGATGGTGATGGTGCCGGACATCCAGACCTACGCGCCGCATGTGCAGGCAGTGTTCGGCCGTATTTCGCCCGACGATCCGCGCTACCTGCCGTGCAGCATCGCCGACCGCCCCGCGCGCGGCAGCGCGCCGCTGCTGGTGGCGCTGGAACAGCTGCTGCGTCTGCCCGAATCGCGCTTCGCCGCGGGCGACATCCTCGACCTGCTCGACGCACCCGCGCTGCGCCGCCGCTTCCACCTGGATGAAGCCGACTTGCCGGTGCTGCGCCGCTGGATCGAAGGTGCCGGCATCCGCTGGGGCCTGGACGGGGCGCAGAAAGAAACCCTGGGCCTGCCCCCCGAGGAACAGAACAGCTGGCGCTTCGGCCTGCGCCGCATGCTGCTGGGCTATGCCGTGGGTGACGGCACATCGCTGGACGGCATCGCGCCCTACGCCGAGGTCGGCGGCCTCGACGCCGCACTGGTCGGCCCGCTCGCCGCCCTGCTCGAACGGCTGGAACACTGGTGGCGCCTGCTTGCCACGCCGACTGCGCCCGCGCCATGGATCGAACGCCTGCGCCACTTGCTTGCCGACATGTTCGACGCCGGTCGCGACGACGACGATGCGCTGGCCTTACAGCGCCTCGACGATGCGCTGGCCGAGTGGGGACAGTCCTGCCTCGAGGCCGGCTTCGACGGTACGCTGCCGCTGAGCGTGGTGCGCGAGCACTGGCTCGCCGCCATCGACCAAAGCCGCCTGTCGCAGCGCTTCCTCGGCGGCGCGGTGAGCTTCGGCACCCTGCTGCCGATGCGCGCGATTCCGTTCCGCGTGGTCTGCCTGCTCGGCATGAACGACGGCGACTACCCGCGCCGCCACGACGCGCCCGACTTCGACCTGATGGCCCTGCCGAAACAGCAGCGACCCGGCGACCGCTCGCGCCGCGAGGACGACCGCTACCTGTTCCTCGAAGCCCTGCTCTCCGCCCGCGACACGCTGCACGTGAGCTGGGTGGGCCGCAGCGCGCGCGACAACGCCGAGCTGCCGCCCTCGGTGCTGGTGGGCCAACTGCGCGACTACCTTGCCGCCGGCTGGCGCCGCGCGGACGACGATGCCCACGACCCGAAATCCGCCGAAAAGCTGCTCGCTGCGCTCACCACCGAATACCCGTTGCAGGCCTTCAGCCAGCGCTATTTCGATGCCACCGGCGACGCGCGCCTGTTCACCTATGCCGGCGAATGGCAGCGTGCGCGCCAGTCCCTCTCTCTAGGTAAGAAGGTTTCGTTGTCCGCGTGGCAACCGGAGGGCGCGCTCGACACCGGCCTGCTGCAACGATTCCTCAAGTCGCCCGCGAAAACCTTCTATGCCGAACGCCTGGGCGTGCGCTTCGACGCGCTCGACGACGCCGACGCGGAACAGGAGGCCTTCGCGCTCGACGGTCTCCAACGCCACCTCGCCACCGATGCCCTGCTGCGCACCGCCATCGCCGCCGGCACGGATACGCTCGGCCCTGCTGCACAACGCCTGCGCGAACAAGGCAGCTTGCCGCCCGGCAGCTTCGGCACGCTGGCGCTGGAGCCGGTCGAACAGGCCGCACGCGACGCCGGCACCGCATGGCATTCGCTGGATGCGCGTTGGCCGCACGCCACCGGCATGCGCGAACTGCGCCACGAGGCGCACGGTCTCTGCATCGAGGACTGGCTAGGCGACCTGCGCGACGACGGCGAAGGCGGCCACGTGCGCCTGATCCCCACGGCCAGCACGCTGGCCAGGGACGACGGCATCCATCACGACAAGCTGCTCGACGCCTGGGTGGTGCACCTGCTCGCGAATGCCAATGCGTTGCGGCTCACCAGCCGCATCGTCGGTCCGGATGCCACGCTGGTGCTTCCGTCGCTGGCCACGGCCGAGGCTTCCGTTCTGCTCGACGAGCTGTGCGCCGCGCTGCGCGCCGGCATGCAGTCGCCGCTGCCCGTCGCGCGCAAGACCGCCTTCGCCTGGCTGCGGGTCGAGGCCGCGAACCAGAACCTGCCGGACGACAAACGGAAGCATCCCGCCAACGCCGCACGCCAGAACTACGACCAGGCCGGGCATCAGCATGGCCACGGCGAAGTGCAGGACGACCTTTGCCTGCAGCGCGAATGGCCGGATTTCGATGCGCTGCTCAGCGCGGGTTTCGAACACTGGCTGCACCTGTACCGGCCGCTGCTCGCCGCCGCACGAAAAGACGAGGACGCCGCATGAGCGCGCCCGAGCCGCTGTCTCCGCTGCGCCTGCCGCTGGCCGGCACGCAGCTCATCGAAGCCAGCGCCGGCACCGGCAAGACCTGGACCATCGCCGCGCTCTATCTGCGCCTGGTGCTTGGCCACGGCCGCGCCGAGCCGCTGCTGCCCGCGCAGATCCTGGTGATGACCTTCACCAAGGCCGCCACCGCGGAACTGCGCGAGCGCATCCGCGAGCGGCTTGCCGAGGCTGCTGGTGCCTTCCGCGGCCAGCGCATGGCCGACGATTTCCTGCACGCGCTGATCGCCGAATACCCGGACGACGAGGCGCGCACGGCCGCCGCGCGCAAGCTGGAACTCGCCTCGCAATGGATGGACGAGGCCGCGGTATTCACCATCCACAGCTGGTGCCAGCGCATGCTCGTCCAGCACGCCTTCGACAGCGGCGAGGCAGCCAGCGAGGACGGCATCGCCGACGAAAACGAACTGCTTGCCGAGGCCGTGCGCGACTACTGGCGGCGGTTCTTCTTTCCGCTGGATCGCGAGGCCGCCGGACTGGTCGCGCAACTGTGGAAGGAACCCGACGCCCTGCGCCGCGCGGTCAAACCGCTGCTTGCCGGCTCACCCGACACGCTGCGACTGGGCGGCCAGCCGGTGCCGGTCATCGCCGATCCTGCCGACATGCTGGATGCGGCTACCGCATCGCTGCGCGACGCCGAAATGCAGGCGCGCACACTGTGGCGCGAGCACGGCACGGAAATCGCGCAATTGATGCGCGATGCGGTGGAGGGCGGCGCGCTCAATGCCGCCAGCTACAAAACCGCCACGCTGGCTACCGACCATGCCGCTTTCGACGCATGGAACAGCACCGCCGAACTCGCCAAAACCAAGACGCTGGAACGCCATTCCACCACCAAGCTGCAGAGCGCGACGCGCAAGAACCAGCCCACTCCAACGCACGCGTTCTTCGCGGCCATCGACGCCGTACTGGCGACGCAAGCCAGCACCGACACGCTGCAACCGCTGTTGCTCGCCCATGCCGCCACCTGGATCGCGCAGCGCCTCGACGAAACACGCCGCTCGCGCGCCGTGCTCGGCTACGACGACATGCTGAAGCGCCTCGCCACCGCTCTTCACGGCGCCAACGGCGATGCACTGACGCATACCATCGCCGTGCAATACCCGGCGGCACTGGTGGACGAATTTCAGGACACCGATCCGCTGCAGTGGCGCAGCCTGCAACGCATCTACGGCGGGAGCGAAGACACGGCCCTGCTGCTGATCGGCGACCCCAAGCAGGCGATCTACGGTTTCCGCGGCGCGGACATCCATACCTACCTGCGCGCCCGCGAAAGCGCCGCGCGGCCGCACTGGACGCTGGACACCAACCACCGTTCCAGCAAAGCGCTGGTGGCTGCGGTGAACCGCGTGTTCGGGCATGCGGACACCTACCCGCAAGGTGCGTTCTGCTTCGGCACGGCGCTGCCCTTTGTGGCGGTGAAGGCCAAGGGTCGTAACGAAGTCTTTCAGCTCGACGGTGAACCATTGCCCGCGATGCAGATGGCCGTCCATCCGTCCGTCGAACCCGCCAGCATGGGTGCGTGGCGCGAAAGCATGGCAGCCCATGCAGCCGCGCAACTGGTCGCATGGCTGGGGGCTGCGCAGGCCGGGCGCTCCGGCTTCATGGCGGAGGACGGCGCGCTCGCGCCGCTGCGACCCGGCGACATCGCCATCCTGGTGCGCGACAGGACCGACGCCGCCGCGATGGCCGACGCTCTGCACCGGCGCGGCCTCGCCCATGTCTATCTGTCCGACCAGCAATCGGTATATGCCAGCGACGAGGCCACCGACCTGCTGCGCTGGCTGCATGCCTGCGCCCGCCCCGGCAACGACCGCGCCATGCGCGCCGCACTAGCCACGCCCAGCATGGCGCGCAACCTCGCCGAGCTGGCCAGCCTCGACGACGATACCGAACGCGAAGCCTGCGACGAACACTTCCGCCAGTCGCACGCGCTGTGGCAGCGCCACGGCGTGCTGGCGATGCTGCACGAACTGCTGCACCGTTTCGACCTGCCCGCGCGCCTGCTCGCCCGCGACGGCGGCGAACGCGCACTCACCAACCTGCTGCATCTGGCCGAACTGCTACAGCAGGCCGCCACCGGACTGGATGGCGAACACGCGCTGATCCGCTTCCTCGCCGCGCAGATTGCCAGCCCTGGCAGCGGCGAAAGCGCGGAGGCGCAGCTCGTGCGGCTGGAAAGCGAAGCGGCATTGATCAAGCTGGTGACCGTGCACAAGTCCAAGGGCCTGGAATACCCCGTGGTGCTGCTGCCCTTCGCCTGCGGCTTCCGCGAAGTGGATGCCGACAATGCCGTGCAGACGCGCGACAGTCATGGCCGCGCGCAGCTCGACCTGCAGCCGGACGAGGACGCCCTGCGCGAAGCCGACCGCGAACGCCTGCAGGAAGACCTACGCCTGCTCTACGTGGCGCTCACCCGTGCCCGCCATGCCTGCTGGCTGGGCGTAGCCAACCTCAAGCACGGCAACAGGAAGGACTCCGACCTGCACAAGTCCGCGTTCGGTTACGTGCTTGCGGGCGGCGCCCCCATTGCGCCTACTGAACTGTTGGCGCACGTACGCTCGCTCGCCGGCGAGGACACGCCTATCCAGGTCGTCGAACTGGCCGATCTCGCCGACGAGCATCGCCATCACGACATCACATCGACCGCGCTCACCCGCCCTGCGCGCAGCTTTTCGCTGAAACCGGCGGAGCCGTGGTGGATTGCCAGCTACAGCGCACTTGCGCATGGCGACGACAGTGCCGCGCCACGCCACGCGCCCGAGACCGCCGGCCAGTCCACGCTTGCCGAGAACGTCGCTTCGAGCAACGCGGAAGCATCCGACACGGACGCGCACGGCATCCACGCCTTCCACCGTGGTGCCAACGCCGGCACTTTCCTGCACGACCTGCTGGAGAGCTGCGCCGACGAAGGCTTCGCGCGTGCCGCCGCACCTTCCGTCGGCCTGCGCGACACCATCGCGCGACGCTGCCAGGCGCGCGGCTGGCAATCGTGGATCAAGCCGCTGACGGCATGGCTGCCTGCGCTGCTGCATACGCCGCTGCCGCTGCCCGATGACGGCGCCATGCCCTTGGCCGCGCTCGCCGATGCCGCGCGCTACCGCGCCGAGCTGGAGTTCTGGTTCGAGGCCAACCGCGTCGATGCGGCCGCGCTGGACCGCATCGTCACTGCGCACACACTGGACGGCCTGGCACGCCCCCCGCTGCCGCCCCATCGCGTGAACGGCATGCTCAAGGGCTTCATCGACCTGGTGTTCGAACACCAGGGGCGCTGGTACGTGGTCGACTACAAATCCAACTGGCTGGGCGGCCATGCCGCCGCCTATACCGCCGAGGCCATGCGCGACTCGGTGCTGCAGAGCCGCTACGACCTGCAGTACGCCATCTACACGCTGGCGCTGCACCGCCAGCTCAAGGCCCGCCTGCCCGGCTACGACTACGAACGCCACATGGGCGGCGTGCTTTATCTCTACCTGCGCGGTGTGGACGGCGAAGGCCACGGCGTGCATGGCGAGCGCCTTCCGTTCGCGCTGGTCGATGCGTTGGACCGCCTGTTCGCCACGGGAGGCACCGCCCATGCGGCATGACGCCTTGCTCCAGCGTGCCCTGGAACAACAGCGCCTGCGTCCGCTGGACGTGGCCTTTGCGCACTTCCTCGCCGAACGCGACGCGCAGCTCGAGCCCGCGTTGTCATGGCTGGCCGCCCTGCTCAGCCGGCAGCTGGCCGACGGCCATCTCTGCCTCGACCTGGCCTTGCTGCCCACGCTGGCGCAAGAACAGGACTGGCCCGAGGACTGGCACGCACTCGCCGATTCGCTGCATGAAGACGGCCATCTGCAGCTACCCGCCTCGCCACTGCTTGCCGCCAACAGCAATGGCATGCCGGCCGATGCGCCGCTGGTGCTGGACGGCACGCGGCTCTACCTGCGTCGCTACTGGAACCACGAGCGCAGCGTGGCGCAGGGCATCCTCGACCGCGTGGCGCACACGGAAGCACCGACCGCACACTTCGCCGCCGAACTCGCGCGGCTGTTCCCCGCTGCCGCATCGCCCGACTGGCAGCGCATCGCCTGCGCGCTCGCCGCGCGCGGCGCCTTCGGCGTGATCACCGGCGGCCCCGGCACCGGCAAGACCACCACCGTGGTGCGCCTGCTCGGTCTGCTGCAGACACTGCAGTTGCGAGAGCAGGGACAACCGCTGCGCATCCGCCTCGCCGCGCCCACCGGCAAGGCCGCGGCGCGGCTCAACGCCTCGATCGCCGCGCAGCTCGCCCGCCTCGACGTGGACGATGCCGTGCGCGCGGCCATTCCCTCCGAGGTACTCACCCTGCATCGCCTGCTGGGCGCGCGGCCGGACACGCGCCGCTACCGCCACGACCGCCGCAATCCGCTGCACCTGGACGTGCTGGTGATCGACGAGGCGTCGATGGTCGACCTGGAAATGCTGGCCGCCGTGCTCGATGCGCTGCCGGCGTCGGCGCGGCTGGTCCTGCTCGGCGACAAGGACCA
Organism: Rhodanobacter sp. DHG33; assembly: GCF_014843005.1. Classification (GTDB taxonomy): domain Bacteria; phylum Pseudomonadota; class Gammaproteobacteria; order Xanthomonadales; family Rhodanobacteraceae; genus Rhodanobacter_A. Next base: position 194,300 of record NZ_JACYXM010000004.1, read on the forward strand.
GCTCTCCTCGGTGGAAGCCGGTGCGGTGCTCGGCGACCTGTGCCGGCGCGCAGAAGCCGGCCACTACGACAGCGGCACCGCGCAATGGATCGCTGCCACCACCGGCGACGACATCGCCGCCTTCGTGCAGGCCGATGCGCAGCCGCTGGACCAGCGCATCGCGATGCTGCGTGAAAGCCATCGCTTCGGTGCGGCCAGCGGCATCGGCCGTTTGGCGCAGGCGGTGAACGCAGGCGATGCGCCCGCCGCACTGACGATGCTGCAGACGCCCGCGCCCGACCTTGCCTGGCAGCCCGATGTCGATGCCGCTGCGCTCACGGCCCTGGCCATCGACGGCTCGGCAACACCGGACGGTGGCGACACGCCCGGCTATCGCCACTACCTCGAATGGCTGCACGCGCATCGCCCGGGCGGCGACGCCGGCGAGGCCGCGCACGCGGACTGGGCGCGCGGCGCGCTGGAAGCCTTCAACCGCTTCCAACTGCTGTGCGCGCTGCGCCGTGGCCCGCACGGCGTGGACGGGGTGAACCGCCAGGTCGCCGCAGGGCTGCGCGCACGCGGGCTGATCGACAGCGAGCTCGGCTGGTACGAAGGACGCCCGGTGCTGCTCACCCGCAACGACTACAGCCTGGGCCTGATGAACGGCGACATCGGCCTGTGCCTGCGCCTGCCCGACGGCGCCGGGGGCACCCGGCCGATGGTGGCCTTCCTCGCCGCCGCCACGGGCCATGCGGGCGGCACGCGGCTGCGCTTCGTGCCGCCCTCGCGGCTGACCGACGCGGAAACCGCCTGGGCGCTGACCGTGCACAAGTCGCAGGGCTCGGAGTTCGAGCACACGGCCCTGCTGCTGCCGCCCGACCCCAACGGCGTGCTCGGCCGCGAGCTGCTCTACACGGCGATCACCCGCGCCCGCCGCCGTTTCAGCCTGGCCGGCAGCGCCGCCATCGTCGAGCAGACCATCGCCCGGCGCACCCGGCGCCACTCCGGGCTGGCCGCTCGGCTTGCGCCCCACCCGGCTGCCCCGTAAAATCCGCCGTTCGGCATCGCCGGAATAGCTCAGTTGGTAGAGCGGCGCATTCGTAATGCGTAGGTCGCAGGTTCGACTCCTGTTTCCGGCACCATCGATTCACGGGAGCCATCCCACGAAAAAACGCCCGGCTGGGCGTTTTTTTGTGTCCGTCCGAGGCAGCGGGCCGCTTCAGGCCTTGCCCTGCTCCACCAGCGTCAGCGCCACCTTGTCGCGCAGGTAGACCGGCAACGCTTGCTCCGGCGACTGCGCGCGGCCGGCCCGAAATTCGCGAGCGGCCAGCTCGGCGACGTGCACGGCCTGCGGGTAGCGCGCGCCGTCCGCAAAGCGCGGCGCCGCGCCCAGCCGCTCGCGCAGCACGGTTTCGTAGGTGGCCCAGCCGCTGCCGACTATTTGCCAGTGGCGGCTTTCGGGCAGGAGCAATGTGTCGGCGGTGCAGACACGTTCCTGATCCAGCGACAGCAGGCCGCCTGCGCCGTCGCGGCGGTAGCTGGCGGCATAGATCTCGCCCATGCGGGCATCGATGACCGCGAGGATGGCGGTGTCGTCATCGCCGTCGTCGGGCGCCTCCAGTGCCAGCGCAGCGAGCGATGACACGGTGACCACGGGGCGATCCAGCGCCAGCGCCATACCCTGCGCCAGCGACACGGCGAGGCGCACGCCGGTGAACGCACCGGGACCGCGGCCCACCGCGATGGCGTCGAGCGCATGGCGGGCGAGGCCGGCCTCGGCCAGCAGTTCGTCGGCCATCGGCAGCACGCGCTCGGCGTGGCGGCGTGGCGCGAGTTCGCTGCGGGCGATCACTTCGTCGCCGTGGACCAGGGCGACGGAGCAGGCTTCGGTGGCGGTTTCGATGGCGAGCAGGTTCATGGTTTCACCATGATAGCCGCTGCCCGCGCCCGCCATGCCCATGGGCCGTTCATGGTGCGGCTTTCGCGTGCCGCGGCGCACACGGGTTTTCTCCCACGTTCAATCATGATCGCGCTCCTTCGTTACCGGAGCACGGATCACACCAGCCCGGGAAGCGCGTCAGCGGGCAGATGCGGGCCACGAGCGGGCCGGTGCGTGGCTTTTACGCGGCGGCCACGCTGTCGCGGGTGATTTCGGCGATCGACTTCGCGCCGGTCAGCGTCATCGCCACGCGCATCTCGCTGGCGATCAGATCCAGCAGATGAGCGACGCCCTGCTCGCCCTTCGCGGCCAGCGCGTAGACGAAGGCGCGGCCCAGCAGCACGCCATCGGCCCCCAGTGCCAGCATGCGCACCACGTCGAGGCCGTTGCGCACGCCGGAGTCGGCGAGGATCTTCAGCTCGCCCTTCACCGCATCGGCGATCGCCGGCAGGGCGCGCGCGGATGACAGCACGCCGTCCAGCTGGCGACCGCCGTGGTTCGACACCACGATGCCGTCGGCGCCGAAGCGCACCGCCTCCTTGGCATCCTGCGGATCGAGGATGCCCTTGATGAGCATTGCACCCTTCCAGGATTCGCGTATCCATTCCAGGTCGCGCCAGCCGATGGACGGGTCGAAGTTATTGCCCAGCCAGCCGATGTAATCCTCCAGCCCGATGCGATGGCCTAGGTAGGCGGACACGTTGCCGAGGTCGTGCGGCCGGCCCAGCAGGCCCACGTCCCACGACCAGCGCGGATGGCACATCGCCTGCCAGATGCGGCGCGTCGGGGCGTGCGGCCCCGACATGCCCGAATGCGCATCGCGGTAGCGCGCGCCCGGCACCGGCATGTCCACGGTGAACACCAGGGTGCGCACGCCGGCGGCCCAGGCACGATCCAGCGCGTTGCGCATGAAGGCACGGTCGCGCAGCACGTACAACTGGAACCAGATCGGGCGCGCCACCTGCGCCTGCACTTCCTCGATGGGGCACACCGACACCGTGGACAGGGTGAACGGCACGCCCTTCGCCGCAGCGGCGCGCGCGGCCTGCACTTCGCCGCGCCGCGCGTACATGCCGGTGAGCCCCACCGGCGCCAGCGCCACGGGCAGGCTCAGTTTTTCGCCGAACAACTCGGTGGAAAGATCGACGTTGCCGACTTCCTTCAATACGCGCTGACGCAAGGCGAGGCCACGCAGGTCATCTACGTTGCGGCGCAAGGTCTGCTCGTCGTAGGCGCCGCCGTCGATGTAGTGGAACAGGAAGGGCGGCAACCGGCGCTGCGCGGCCGCGCGGTAGTCCTGGGCGGAGGAGATGATCATGGGGGCACTCGGCTGCGCGTCAGGCGTCATCGTGCCTTGATGGGGGGCGATCTTCCAGTCTGCGCGGCGTCTTTAATCGCGCCTCCTTTGAGAAGTTCGCTTCGACTTACTGAAGTGGGTTGTGGCTTTGTCGCAAGTTTCAAAGCGGTTTCGGTCGCCTGCCGGCGCCCGAGTTACTTCTCTTTGCTGGCCCACGCCACCGCAGGAGCGGTGGCAAACAGCGAAGCTGGCCCGAAGGGCGGAGGGCAGGATGCCCGGAGTCAAGAGAAGTAACCCAGAGAAATGGCCTGGCTCAATCTGCCGGAACTACGAGCAGGCTGTGTCGAGGAGGTTGGAATCACGTTCGGCGACACGTCCTGCACAGCAGCCATGCCGCGCCGTATCTGGAAACTGAGGGCTCGACCACTTCACTAAGCCGGCGCGTGGTCACCACAGGCGACAGCGGTCCAGGTTGCAGATTGCACTCTGCGTACCCGTTCTAGCGCTCTAGACTGCCTTTTCGGCTGGACCACCTCATCGGCCGGCCGCTCCTGACGCGAAGTGGATCATGCGAAAGGTGATGCCACGGCCGTTCGGGCCGTTGTGCAATGTCGAAAAGAAGATCGGGAGGACTCCATGCTCAAGACGTACACCGGAAGCTGCCACTGCGGCGCCGTCCGCTTCGAGGCGGATCTCGATATCGGCGCCGGCACCGGCAAGTGCAACTGCACGATCTGCACCAAGATGCGCCTGTGGTCGGTCAATGTCCTTCCGGAGGCCTTCCGCCTGCTGGCAGGCGAGAGCGATCTCACTGATTACCGCGGACGCGGAAACTCGGTCGCGCACCACACGTTCTGCAAACACTGTGGCGTCCGGGCGTTCGAATGGGTCGACATGCCGAACATGAGCGGCAGCAAGTACTACAACATCAACGTCATGTGCCTCGATGGCCTCGATATCGACGAACTGATGCGCGCGCCGGTGGCGTACTACGACGGCCTCAACGACAACTGGGGCGAGAGGCCTGCCGAGACGCGGCACCTGTAGCAATCTTCAGGCAGCCACGGTACGCCGGCCATGCTGATACGCACCGAGCGCGACGATGCTCGCGGCCAGCAGAAGCATGCGCGTGGCATCCAGCGAGTCCGAAAAGGGATCGCCATTGCGCGCATGCGTGGCGATGGCGCCGAGCATGACCAGGCCCAGCAGCACGGCGGCCGCGATGCGCAGGCGCGCGGCCAGCAATCCCAGCGCGCCGACAATCTCCACCGCCATCACCGCATACATGAAGGCCACCGGGTAACCCGAGCCGAGGAAGAACTGGCGCATCTCCGCATCATGCGCTGCCTTGCCGATCTCGAAGCCGGCAAAGGCAAGCGCCACGTACCACGCCAACCCGGCCATCAGGCACGGTGAATCGGCGAAAGTCATGGCCATCCGGCGATCGCTGAACTGCCACGCAGCCAGCGCCACAGCAACCGCCACGCCCGCAACAAGCTGTCCGATGACCGCGCCACCACCGATGACCGCACGATAGAACGCTGCCGATGGCGGCAGACGGAAAGTCAGCCCGACAAGAGCGAGTACGCCCACCGCCGCGACGGCAACGCAGGACACGGCGAACGTGCACACGAACCGGCTCACCCACGCAGCTTCGCGGCGACCGGAAAGCCCGACCAGGGCCACCAGCACAATCGCGACAAGGGACGCAAAAAAGCTTGCTGTGTCGGTCATGCCGATGCCTCTGCGTAGGAACGCTTCCGTTGGACTCATGCGCTACCGGGATACTAATGCGGGCCTGGCTCACAGAAGAATCCAATTACCTGCGACCCTCTTTCGCGCCTGCTGCAAAACCTTGCGCTTCCTTTGGTTAGCGGTTCAGTTGCAGTATGCCGACACCCATGCACTGTGGATGGGGCACGCTGCCCCTGCCTCCCTATCAAGCCAGCTCTGCGGCAACTCAAACCTCGAGACCGATACCCATGATTCGCAACCTTGCAATCGCTTCCCTGCTTGCCGCAAGCGTGGCTCTTTCCGGCCCGGTGCTGGCCCAGACCCAGCCGACTCAATCCGCTCCCGCTCCTGTCGCGGCACCGGCAGCGACAACGGCATCGAATGCCACTCCTTCCAAGGCCGACAAGGCCGCTGACAAAGCGGCCAGGAAGGCAGCCAAGCAGACCGCGAAAGCCAACAAGCAAGCCGAAAAAGCCAAGCGGAAGGCTGCCAAGCAGGCCAGCAAGGCGCAAAAGCAGGCGGCGAAGGCCAGCAAGCAAAAAACCAAAGCGGCGAAGGCGGGATCGAAGCACAAGAAGTCGCACAAGAACACGACGCCTGCCAGCGCCCCGGCGGCCGCCAGCGCACCGGCGAGCACGCCGGCTTCCACTAGTTCCGCGGGCGGCGCGCACTGAACGTTGCATGGGTCATCGCGGAGTAGATGGCCAAACCTCGGGTTCCCATCGCCGCTCCTGTATGCCTTAATCCCCTCCGGCGTTTGTCGCCGCGGGGGAAGTGGATCATGGCCGTGCGCTGGATCGTCTGCCTGTTGCTGTTGCTGAGCTCCGACGCGTGGGCCGGCGGCCCCGTTGCCACGGTACGCGTCGCCTTCAACCGCGACGGCATCACCGCCATCCGCGTGCATGGCTATGCCGACAAGGCCACGGGCCGCGAAGTCAGCGCGGACGATCCGGTGCGCATCGCCTCGATCTCCAAGATGGTCACCACGCTGGGCGTGATGCGCCTGGTGGAAGCGGGCAAGCTGAACCTCGATGCGGATGCCTCCGGCTTGCTCGGCTGGCGGCTGCGCAACCCGGCGTTTCCGCAGGTGCCGATCACCCTGCGCATGCTGCTGTCGCACCGCTCCAGCCTCACCGACGACGCCGGCTACTGGCAGACGCCGCTGGGCGGCGAGCTGCGCGACATCCTCAAGGATCCGCGCGCCTGGGACACGAAACACGCGCCGGGCAGCTACTTCCACTACACCAATCTCAACTTCCCGCTGGTGGCGCAGATCATGGAGCGCGCCACCGGCGAGCGCTTCGACCAACTCATGGCGCGCCTGGTACTGCGCCCGCTGGGCATCGACGCCTGCTTCAACTGGGCACTGTGCAGCGACGCCACCGCCGCCCATGCTGTGGTGCTGTACGACGCCGATGGCAAAGCGGTGAAGGACGACAACCACGGCCGCAAACCCGCCTGCCCGGTGACGCCGGCCAGCGACGGCAGCTGCGACCTGTCGCGCTGGCGTGCCGGCACCAACGGCGCGCTGTTCTCGCCGCAAGGCGGCCTGCGCATTTCCGCCAGGGGCCTGGCGCGTATCGGCGAACTGCTGCTCGGCAACGGCAGCATCGACGGCAAGCGGCTGCTCAAGCCCAGCTCCATCCAGGCGATGAGCACGCCGGAGTGGCAATACCATGCCGGCAATGGCCTCACCTACGAAGAAGATGGCGGCGACGTCGACCAAGGCTTCTTCTGCCGCTACGGCCTCGCCGTGCAGACGCTGGCCACGCCGGTGCAAGGCTGTCACGACGATCCGTTCGGCGACGGCGTGGCGCGCGTGGGGCATTCCGGCTCCGCCTACGGATTGCAGGCCGGGCTATGGATGGATCGCAAGAGCGGTACGGGCGTAGTGTGGTTCGCCACGGGCATGCCGGACCAGCGCACCGGCGGCAAATCGACCTTCAGTGCGGTGGAAGAAGAGTTGGCGCACTAGTACCTGGGTGACACCACGACATCATCGGGAGGATCAAGCGATGCGTATCGCCAGCGTAGGGCATGCAGTGTTTGCGGCGACCCTGATCGCCCTCGGCATTCTGGGCGTGATCGAGGGCGGCTTCACCGTGATATGGCAACCGGTGTTCGATCACGTGCCGGCTGCAACGTTCCTTGCCTATCTCTGTGCCGTGGTTTCGCTGGCGTGCGGCCTCGGCCTGTTCTGGCCACGCTCGACTCCGCTGGCTGCGCGCGTGCTGTTTTTCTACACGCTGGCATGGCTGCTGGCTTTCAAGTTGCCGCTGATCGCCAAGGCGCCGCTCACCGAAGGTTCGTATCAATACTGCAGCGAAATGGCGGTGATCGTGGCGGGCGCATGGGTACTGCACGCGTGGTTTGCCACCGATGCGGATCGCCGCCTGCTCGGTTTCGCCGTCGGCGACCGGGGCCTGCGCCTGGCGCGCGTGCTCTACGGCCTGGCGTTGATCGGCTTCGGCTTCTCGCACTTCGTCTATCTCAACCTCACCGCCCCGCTGATTCCCCACTGGCTGCATGCACCGGTGTTCTGGGCCTACCTGACTGGTGGCGCCTACCTCGCCGCCGGCGTGGCGATCATCTTCAACGTGCTTGCACGTCTCGCCGCCACGCTCTCGGCCTTGATGATGGGCCTGTTCCTGCTGCTGATCTGGCTGCCCATGGTTGCCGCCGGCCATATCAGCGCCTTCAACTGGGGCGAGACGTATGCGACCTGGGTGCTGACGGCGGCGGCGTGGGTGGTGGCGGACTCGTATCGCGGGATGCCTTGGTTCTCACGCCTGCATCCATAGCGCAGGCCTCTCGGCAGCGCTCGCTTGCATGGAACAACGACCTTCTTTCTGTAGGTAAAAACCTACTCCAGCCGCGACGAGAGAGAGTACAAAACCGCCGAGCATCCGACTTTTGCACGCAATCAGTCCGTGTACCATCCGGCCGAGGAGGCAACCATCCGCAGACATGGAGTCCAGCTATGGATGCAATCCACTCCAAAAGTGCATTCGTATACGGACAAGTCCGGCGCGCCCTGCGATCCGGACGCTACGCACCCGGGCAGCGGATCGATCCAGCCACGCTCGCTGCCGAGTTTCACATCAGCCCCACGCCCGTTCGGTTTGCCCTGTATCGCCTGGTCGGCGAATCCCTGCTCGTGGATCATGCCCGCGGCGGACTGCATGTTCCGCTGCTTACCGAAGTCGCCATGCGCAACCTCTACGACTGGATGGAACGCCTGTTGCTGATGGCCTGCGACATGGGCGCAGCGCTGGCAACTCAGAAGGCGGAGCCGTTGACGATTGCTTCCCGTGACGACGACATGGCCAAGGCGACGTGGCAACTCTTCGACGCGATCGCCCGCGCGACGGCGCACCACCCCTTGTATCAGGCCGTGAAACAGGCGAATGATCGGCTGGCACCGATACGCCAAGCCAAGCAAGGGTTGCTCGAACACAGCTTCGAGGAGCTTTCGGAACTGAACCGGCATTGGCAGGCGCGTGACATGCCGGCCTTGAAGTCCGCCCTGCGCGACTACCACAAGCATCGGAAGCAGCTCGTTCCGAGCATCGTGGCGCTGCTCTATGACCGCAGCGACTACTTGCATTAGCGCGCCAGTTTCAGAGCGTCGGAGCAGGCAAGCCCTACACAGCGGGACGGCCATCACGCTCCCGGAATAATCACCGGATGACAGCGCAATAATCATTGGAAAATCAAAAATTCCGCCTCCTACGCTCCGCGCGTCATGGGACTGCCATGACGTCACTGCAGGAGAGCGAAATGAACACGAACGAGAACAGCCGCACCAATGCGTCGGAAGACATCGTCGAGCTCGGCGTCGCCAGTGTCGAGACGAAGGGAAGCGGCGTACCCCTCAATGAAACGATCGGCCGTCAGAACGAACTCGGCATCTCCGAGTAACCGAACCACGAGGCGCACCGCAAGGTGCGCCTCGTTACTTTGGAGAGATGCAAAGATGCCAAATTACCGATTGAACGACGGGCTTTCCTTCTGCCGTATCGACGGGCGACCCATATTTCTGGATACGCTGAACGATCGATACTTTCGTCTCTCAGACACGCTGGAGCGGATGTTCCTCGATTATGTCGATGGTGCCGACGATGCTCCCGGCGGCTTCACACCGCTGATCGAAAGCCGCATCCTCACGGACGCACCGCCGCACCCGAGCATCGCCCCCGATGCGGTCACTGCCGCCTCCCGGAGTGCACTGGAGTCGATTTCCACTTCTGCAACGTGCGGCATCAGCGACATGGCAGAGACCGCCGCGACGGTCTTCTGGACACAGATCCAGCTAAAAACACGCAAGCTGAAAGCGATACTGGAAGACGTCACCGAGTTTCGACGCCGGAAGGCATCGCAGGAAGCCGGGAATGAAACGTACCTCCTGAACGAGGCCCTCGTCTTCCTCAAGGCACGCAAATTCGTGCCCATACAGACGTGCTGCCTTCTCGACTCTCTGTCGATCGCCACCTTTCTCGCGAGACGGAACCTCCTGGCCAACATCGTCTTCGGCGTCACCGGCGACCCATTTTCTGCGCACTGCTGGGCCCAGTCGGACAGCATCGTCCTGAACGATACGATCGGAAACACCCGGGCCTATAACATCATCCGGGTGATCTGATGAGCCATGACTATTTTCTGTTGGTCGACGGTGTTGACCAGCCCGATGACCGGCCCACTGCCGATCTGACCGCCGCGTTGCAGAACGGAGGCATGCACCTCCGGGCGACATTCGGAGCAACTCACGTCTTCACATCATGCGGTACACCCACATTATTGCTGCCTGGCGGTGGCGTCATCGCAGGAGATCTGTACTCTCATCGCGGCGAACGCATCCGTGACGTCGGCCCGTTGGCTGGGATGTCATCCAACACGACCGTACAACACCATATCCTCGCGAATTTCTGGGGCGACTACATTCTTGTTCTGCCGGGGGCGGAAGGCCCGTCTACGTTCAGCGTGACGCGCAGCCCGTCCCATACCTGCGCCCTGCCATGCTTCTATTCGCTGACCCGCGGTACCGGCTTCATAACGTCCGATATCTCCATCGCGGCACGACTCGGCCTCTATCGCAGACGTATCGACTTCGACTACATCACCCATCGCCTGATCTATCCAGACCTGAAGACCTGCCACACCGGTATGACGGGGGTCAGCGAGCTCTTGCCAGGCTGCACGTTGCGGTTTCGCCACGCGACTGTTCACGTCGACCAGGCATGGAATCCCTGGAACTTCGTCGGCATCGACCAACGCTACTCCGATGCACATGAGGCCGCCGCGACGATCAAGCATGCCGTCGTATCGGTCATCCGCGCCTGGGCAGAACACGACGAGTCCGTGTTGCTTGAGCTATCCGGAGGGCTGGATTCCTCCATCGTGGGCGCCGCCCTTGCGCAGTCACAGGCCAGGGTGGCGTGCTGCACGTTGACGACGCCCGTCCCAGGTGCGGACGAGCGAGAGTATGGGGCACTGATCGCCACCATGCTCGGCACCGAACTTCAGGCGGTGGAGCTTGGCTATGACGACGCACTGTTCGAGTTTCCCGTTGCGCAAGCGCTGATCACTCCCGCCATCGGGCCCCTGCAGTACGCGGTCGACAGGATCATGCAGGCGACCGCCGAGCGATGTGGTGCAAAAAGCTATTTCTCCGGCGCCGGCGGCGACACGATATTCGGCTATCTCACCAGCGCCGCGCCCGCTGCCGACGCCTTTCGCGAAGGCGGATTCTTGACTGGGATACGGGCGATCCACGACTTGTCCATGTTTCACCAATGCACCTACTGGAAGGCCAGCCGGCTCACCTTGCGCAAGCTGCTCCAGCCGGAGCGGGCATCGTACGGCGTCGACCGCTCATGGCTTTCTCCGCGCCTCTCTCTACCCGAGGCACAACTTCATCCGTGGTTGTCGCCACCTGCAGCGGCCCTCCCTGGCGACCGCCAACGCATCTTTGAGCTCAGCGCAACGCAGTTCTTTCGCGACAGCTGCCCCCGCAGCCTGACCCGGCCCGTCAGGATGCCGTTGCTGTCACAACCAGTCATCGAAGCCTGTCTGCGCGTGCCCAGCTGGATGTGGTTCGCCGGCGGCCACAACCGCGCCGTCGCCAGACAAGCGTTCGCGGATGTTCTTCCGCCCGCCATAGTGGCGCGAAAGAGCAAGGGCACATTCACCGCCTATCTGGGCGCCCTGTATCGCCGAAAGGCTGACGCGATGCTCGCCTTCCTTCTCGACGGCGAGTTGCAGTCGCACGGCCTCCTGGACGCTGACGCACTACGCCAGCTCGCCGGAGGCGAGGTGCCGCGAAATGCAGGCTCCTTCATGCGGATATTCCAGCTGTGCGCGCTCGAAAACTGGATTCGCCAACAGTCGCCATCGGCAGAGCACACGCCTACTTCGACTGCCCACTAACCATGCCCTGCCTCATGCGACGCCACTGGGCGTACTGACCGGCCTTGGCTGGGTTCCTGTCTTCCTCGCCCAACAACCAGAACCGGAACCAGTCCAGGTTGCGTTCGTAGACGGCCAGCTTGTGGCGCGGCTGAAACTTCTGGTGCGACTCGTTCGGAAACACGTAGACATCGGCACGATGTTCGCGGATCAAAGGCACCGCATAGTCGAGCGCCAAACGGTATTCCTGCTCCGACATCTGCATCAGCACAGGCACCTTCACCTGCTCGACATGGTAGTAAGGCGAGATCCGCTTCCAGCGCTCCGGCGTCTCTTCGAAAGACCCCAATTGCCAGAATCGCTTCAGCCGCGAGAAGTAGACGTCGCCCCACAAGCCAAGCAACAGGCGCAGCGATGGCGAAATCACCGGCGTGCTCACCGATACCGCACGCGGAACGCGGGAATGCATGGCGGCCCACATGGCAACTTCCGCGCCGAAACTCAGCCCGCCCATCCCTACGCGCGCCGGATCGATGTCGCCATGCGAAGCCAAATGGTCAACCGCACTCTCGACGGCGGCCTGCCCCTGCTCGTAGCGCGCAATGGCATCGTCCTGGGTGGGGGCCGCGTTGATGCATAGCGCCGAAATGCCGTTCAGGGCCAACATGGCGAGCGGCCATTCGTCTCCCATGCCTCCACGCAGAAAGCCCGAGCACCGGTAATAGGCAATGAAAAGCGCGGGCGGCGTGTGGCCTTGGGTTGCCGCAGGATAGAACTCGCCCGTGAAACTCTCTCCCCGCACGTCGGTCCAGTGGATCTCACTTACGGAAACGGAGTGCGCCATGTCTTGCGCCAAGGCGGCATTCGGATCGAACAAGACGCTACGGCTCCCCGATGAAAGGTCGATGCGCTCCAGTCGCGGCGGACGGTCAGCATCCGCAGCCACACATACCAACGCATCGGGCGATACGCCACACGGGCCCGGCTCCCAGCGTCCGCCTCCACCTATCTGTCCGCGCGATTGGATCACGGGGCGCACGGCACCATTGACGACGTTCCATAGAAAAATCGACTGACCGTTATCCGGTGCAGTCACGGTGAAAACGATCTCGTCGCTGCCCGGTCGCCACCCGATGTCGGTGACCACCTTGTTCACGCATGGCTCCGCCGCGCACTTCACGGGGTGCCCAGCCCGCGGCCCTGGCAGCATGGCCAGCTCGACCGCCGACCGCCCGGCTCGGTCATCCGGCCGGTCCGGCCGAATGAGCAGGGCGACGCGCCCGCTGCCGCGGTCTACTGAAAGCTGCGAGACCACCCCGAGCTCCGATGGAAGATCGGCTGTCGCAAGCGGCTTCGCAGGCACCTCGTCCAACGGAAGATCCTTGCCTGCTCCCGTCGCCACATCGACCGCTTTCCAGTGATCCGGTGCCTGGGAGAGCAGCGGGAAGCGCTCCAGCTCGTTGTCGACCAGGCGCTGTGTCGCCAGGCGCCCCTCGTGATATCCCGAGCGAAACAGGTCGTCTCCCAGCGGCACCGTGCGGTCAATGTGCACCCCATGGTCGTACTCGGCCTGCTCCGCATCGACCACGGCCTCGCGCGTCGCGCCGACGCTGTATTCCAACATCGTGCCGTCGGCGCCCACTGAAAATCGGCGGACATTGGCGGGATCGCGCACCACCGGCTCGGTACGCGATCCATCCACCGCCGCGCGCCACACCTCCACCCGGCCGTCCAGCACGGTGCGATAGAAGATCCAGCGCCCGTCCGGCGACCACGCCGCGACCTCGGGCACCGAGCCCCCGCCGCTGTCCCGCAACGGCGCACCACCTTCGCCAAGGCGCCTCGGCAACGACGAGCCATCGATCGGCTGCACATACCAGAACGTGTCGTAGGTATTGCGTTCGACCGACGCCTGCTCGGTGCGGAACGCCACCAGCCGCCCATCCGGGGAAACCGACACGCCGTCAAAGTCGACCACTTCCACCAGTTGCCGGATGGAGACCGATGCCGTGTCCGGCGCCGCCGCCGATGCTGCGCACGGCACCTGCCCCATCAGGCCCCATGCCACGGCCCATCCTGCAGCACGCACGAATCCTGCAGTGTTTGCCCTGTTCCTGTACACGGCCACCTCTTCAGTCGTTATGCACTGCCGCCATGGGCAGCAGAAGGCCTCATCCCGCATTTGCTCCGATGCCGATGGACCTGCGCTTCGGCACAAGCACACGCCCTATCCTCCCGGTCCACGTCGCCTACCGGGCGTGTGCCGGCATGCCACTCGACCGCCTCCATGTATCTGGCGGCGGCATCACCAGTGTTTCGACACCGAAAGACTCACGAACCGGCCGATCGCCGAATAGTTGGTGGAGTCATAGGGCGGTTGATCGCGCGTAGCCGGCAAGTAACCGGGCGGATTGCGATCCAGAAGGTTCTGCGCGGACAGCGCGAACTCGAGTCCGGAGAAAGCGCCAGCATCCTTTCCAGTGGCATAGCGCAAGGTGGCATCGATGGTGGTGAACGATGCGGTCTTCCGGCCGTTCACATGATCCGTAACTCCCGCCGTGTAATCGGCAAAGGTGGATGCGGTGAATCCCCCTTGCGTCCATATCGCACCGAAACGGCCTTTCACCTTGGCCGGATTGAATAGAGTGCCGGCCACCGCATAGCCATCTTGCGCAGGTGTGTTCTGCTGCGTGCTGTCCAGCCAGGTAGCCGACCCGCGCAGCGCCAGATGCCCCGCCCCGAAATCGAATCGATACGACGACGATAGATCAAGGCCCCTGGCGTGCTGGCGGGCGACATTGACGTACTGTGCATACAGGATCGCCGCGACATCGCTGGGGTTATAGGGTTTGCCCGCATAGTTGTAGAAGGCATTGGCGGATGCCAGCACCGCCGCCAGCTTCTGCCCGGTCGGCGCATAGTCGATGAAGGGAGCGTCGTTTGGATTGACCAGCGCCTGGGCATAATCGGTGATCGGCTGCACCACGCGGTTCGTGTAGTCGATGTCGAACCAGGTGAGTTCCGCCTCGAGCGCCGGCAGCGCTTCGGGGTGGAACGCCGACGACACGGTCCAGGTGGTGGCGTGCTCCGCACCCAGGTCCGGGTTGCCTCCCCAGACGGAAAGCACTGTCGCCTTGGGGCCATAAGCCGATCCGCCATAGAAGCTTGCCGGATCCAGTTCGGCAGTCTGTGCCTGATACAGCTGAAACAAAGTCGGTGCCTTGAACGACTTGCCCCAGGACGCCTTCAGGGTGACGTCGCTGCTGGGGCCATAGATCAGCCCCACCTTGGGCGTCGTGACACTGCCGAAGCTGTCGTAGTTTTCACCCCGCACCGCGGCGGTCAGATCCAGGCGACGGACACCCGCGACACCCGCGTCCGATCCGATGAGAGGAAGGTTGAGCTCGGCATACGCAAACCGGTTGCGTTCCTCGCCGTGAACCTCCCTGGTACCAGTGAGGTAGTTGCGTTGATCGAACGTATTGCTCCTGCTGCCGGCGCCCACTGCAAGCCGCGCATCGCCACCGGCCATAGTGAACAATGGACCTTCGGCACTGACCTCGTAGGAATAGGCATCGTTGCAATAGCAGTCGCGGATCAGCGTCGCCTGCGCGCCCGTCGCCATATCCACCTGCGACTGGTTCTGGATATGTCTATCCCTGCCCCAGCTCCCGGCTATCGAAAGCGTCCAGTCATCTGCCAGAAAAATCTCCAATTCGGGCGAGATCAGGGTGGTCGTGGTGTCCGGCGCGACACGGTAGTAATAAGGCTGAAGGCCCGTGTTCCATGGGTAGATGTACTGCCGACGCTGGGTCTGCAATGCATCCATCTGCAGCTCCACGGCATCCCCGATCGACTGGTGAACGCTAACCAGAGCACTCTGCAGGTCGCTCCCTGGATAGAGCGTGGTGGGATCGAACATGTAATCCGTGTAGCTGCGCTGGCGGGCGTAGATGGGGTCGGTGGAAACATCCTTGTAGGTCGCGATCAATCCGCCCGTGGACCATCGGCCACCCGCGGTAACGTTGTACTCGTGCGTCGCCAATCCCCCATCCGTCGCACCGCCATAGCGCGCGCCGACCGTCACCCCTTCGTAGTCGCGCTTCAGGATCACATTGCCTACGCCGCCCACGGCATCGGAGCCGTAGATGGCCGAGGCGCCATCGGGAACGATTTCGACGCGGTCTACCGCCTCGACAGGTATCGCACTGATATCGACCGCCTGCGCAATGCCACCGTAGGCCAGCCGCCGACCATTGAGCAGCGTCAGGGTCGCGTCCGGACCCAAGCCGCGCAGATTCAGGGAGGAGCCGCCGGTAACGTTCTGGTTGGCGATGCCACCGGCGCCCGCGGTCGCCCCGACGGCCACGCCGGGGTTTTGTCCGCCGGAGAAATTCTGCGGCACGCTGCGGACCACCTCGCCGAGATCGGTGAAACCTTCCTGCTGGATCTGCTCGCTGCCGATAGTGATGATCGGCGATGGCGTGGTTCCACCGCGGATGCGCGTGCCGGTAACGGTCATGCTCTGCAGGTTCGTCACCGCCGGCGCGGGCGCGGGCGATGTGTCGGCTGCATTCTTGGGCTTCCCCTTGGCCGCGGCACTGGCCACCGGTGCCCTGCTCTTTGTGCTCGTGTCCAGCTTGGCGTCCTGAGCCACGGAGCACTCGCTTGCGCCGGTGGCAGCAGCGAGCAAGGCGATGGGAAGGGCCTTACGTAACGTACTTGTCTTCATGCTGCGTCCTTTGTTGTCCCCCTGGTTGGCGCCTTGCCTGCAGCTGCTTGACCAACGATCCGGACTGCACTTCCTGGCAGCCGCCCGTTGTCTCCCCCTTAGCCAGCTTCGGCGTGAATACGCCTGCGCCAATCACCAGTAAAAAGCCCCCACAACTACGATAAACGTAGCAATGTTAACACTACGTTTTACGTAGTATCGATGTCAAGCAGCCATCCGGAAGCTTCTGCATATCGGAATCAGATATGCACGCATGACTGAGAAGCGACCGAACACCATCTACGGGCGCCGCCTACGCGAGGCGCGGAAGAGTTACGGCTTCTCTCAGACGGACCTGGGGATAGCGGTAGGGCTTGATGAGTCCGGGGCGGGTTCCCTCATCAGTCGCTACGAGACCGGCGTCCATCAAGCGAAACCGGGGTTGCAGAAGCGATTCGCACGGACCCTGGAATTGCCATTGACCTACTTCTATACCGAGGACAACGAAGCGGCGCGGCTGATCGCGGACTCAGCTCGTTCCGACAAACCGGTTCAAAGACAGATTGAGATCAAGAACAAGAGGAAGCGGAAGGGGCGCGTCCGGACAAAGCGGTGACCGTGGCGTACTCGGTCGTTACCTCTGCCTCGAGTACAAACCGATAAGCACGACGTCCAGCACTCTTTTCTCGCTTTCTATCTATTGCTGGCAGCACGCCGCTGCCCGAATTCGCCCCAGATTCAGCCGAGCTGCATCGATTCGCCCATAACTACGTTTAACGTAGTATCGCGTCCATGTGTGTACCTGGAAGCTTCCACGCATGGAAGTTCGGGACACATGCAATCGTGGCTGACAAGGGATCGCTTCCCATCTATAGCCGTCGGCTGCGTGAGGCGCGCGAAGCCCGTGACATCTCGCAACGCACCCTGGGCATTGAGGCTGGCTTGGATGAATTCGTCGCCAGTACGCGGGTCAACCGCTATGAAAAGGGTGTGCACCAGCCAGATCTGCAGACCATGCAACGCCTTGCAGCGATCCTCAAGCTACCGGTGGCCTACTTCTACGCTGAAGATGACGAACTCGCGCAGCTGATTGCTGACTTCAAAGGGCAAAGCAAGGGCAAGCGCCGACGGGATCGCAGTTGAAGTGGCATACGCGCGGCCAGCTTCTAGCTCGCCCCTTGCCCGTCCCAAAACTGAAGGTACGGATCTGCAGCACTGGGAATCGCACCCCGTCGTCGACGACGAAAACGCCCCCTACAAGCTGCAGCGACCAAACAAGGATTAAGGAGCGACGCTTCGCAGCCGCCGCCTAGCCAGCAGCACTGCACCAAGCGCGAGAGCGAAGATCCCGCAGAGCCACGGGAAGACGTTGCCGATCCGCGTATAGAGCGTTGGCCCGGGCCCTAGCGGCAGGTCGGCGACGATCATGGTCAGGCCCGTAGGCGCATCCTGCTTGAGCGCGATCAGACGCCCTTGCGCGTCGCTGGCGAATACCAGGCCGTCATTGGCAGCCCGCACAATCGAAAATCCGCCTTCGACGCCGCGCATCACGGACATGATGCCGTGCTGCCAGCCATCGATGCCCATGTCGCCCGCGGGCACGCCCATTAGGCGGGCGCCCTTGGCGGCATCGGAACGAATGGTGTCGGGGAAATCCATGTCCTTGCAGATCTCCTCGGCACGGCCATCGCCCAGCCAGCCCGAGACACGGCCCCGTGTGAGGTTGTCCTCGAGGCCCGGCACCGGGTGGCGTTTGTCGTAGCGCCGAGTCCTGCCATCGGGCGTGATCGCCAGCGCGAAGTCGGTGGCCGGCGCCACGGCGTGAAAGCCGGCAATGATCTGCACACCCGTATCCCTGGCGGCGGCAACGAGCGGCGCGACGATTGCGCTCTGTCCGGCTGGGATCGATGCCATGCCGCCTTCCGGCGTCACCACGAATCTGGCGCCTTCCTGGGCGGCTGCACGGATCTCGCGCGCATAGGTTTCGGTCACCGCGAGAGCGGCAGGCACGGTCTTCGCCCGCCAGGAATCCGCTACGGCCGTCTCATCGACGATGCCGGCCACCCGCAGCACGTCGGGCTGCGGGTGCGCGAACTGCACGATGCCGAACACCAGATTGGCCGCACAGATCGCCAGCCCGAGGCCGACTGCAGCCGTGTTCCGTTTGAACCGCAGCGCCATGGCGACGGTATTGGCGAAGAGGCAGATCAGGAACGTGACGGCATACATGCCCAGGAGCGATGCGCCCTGAATCAGGATGGGCGCCGACATCGTGCTATAGGCGAGCGATCCATAGGTGCCGTTTGGGGAGTGCAGTTCAATCAGGAATTCGAAAGCCGTCCAGCACGCCGGAAACGCAAACAGCGTGAGCAGCGGCGATGCCCGGCGCTGCACGAAGCGCGCAAACCCTACCGCGACGCAAAACAGTCCGATATCGACCGCCAGCACCGACGCGAAGACGAGCGGCGGTATGAGGTGGAGATAAGGGGATTGCAAGATATAGCCGGCGCCGCCGAGGAGTGCGATGACGCAGGCTCCCATCACCTGCCACGTGCGCGTATTGCCATAGGCGAGCCACAACAGTGGCACGGGCGCCAGCCAGATCAGGGCCCAGACGTGGTCGTATCCCTGGGATAGATAAAACATGATGCCGCTCAGCACGGCGGCCAGCAGGGTGATCATTTGCTTTTCCCGGACGGTTTGAGGGAATCGAGAAACTGGTGTTGCGCCGCGCGGTACAGCGCCTTGAATTGTTTGTCGCTGCCGAAACGCTTGGCGCGGTGCATCGACACGAATCCTTGTCCGTAGGCCGCGAGCGCCACCGCGATCCCGAGCGTGGGCTCGTCGCGGAACTGGCCATCGGCCTTCGCCTGATCGATGCGCGCCATCGCCAGCGCAATCGCCGGCGAGCGGCCTGCAGCGAAATCATCGGGGAACCGGCGCGCCGCAGGAGCAGGCAGGAAGAACGCCGCGTCGAACTTGTGTGGCTGCGCGAGAGCGAAATCGAGATAGGCCTCCGAAAGCGCCTCCAGCCACTTCACCGGGTCCCGGGCTCGGATGCCGCCAACGATCGCCTCCCACGCGGAGATGCCGTCCTGCATGAGGGCGTTGAGCAGTTCGTCCTTGTTCTTGAAATGGCGGTAGAGCGCCATCGGCGAAAGGCCCGCCCGCTGGGCGACCTTGCGGATGGTCAGCCCCTCGAAACCAGCGGATTCGAGCACGGCTTTCGCGGCTGAGAGTATGCGGTCCTTGGTCATGCGTACACCGTACACTAATGAGTACTAAGTACACAAGCTGATCCTATCCTGATCAATCCGCCCTAGCGCGGCTTCTCAAGCGCCGATGCCGCCCAATCGATCCGGTAACCATGTTGCCCGCCGAACATCTTGTCCGGCTTGAAAAACGTCTTCAGTGCAATCGGCATCAGGATGTGCGACACCGCTTTCGCCAAAGGCCCAGAGGCTTTCTTGCTGTTGGATCGGGCGGCGTTGGCAGCCACTCCTTCGACACGCTCTCGGCGTAGCTGTTCGTAACACGCGAAAGCCTGGCAAGGCTCCGGAAAGTCACGCAGGCAACGCGCGAGCTGAATAGCGCTTTCTATCGCGAGTGAAGCGCCCTGCCCGGAGCTGGATGACGGCGCGTGCACGGCGTCGCCGACCAACACCATTCTTTCGCTGTGCCAGCGAGGAACGGGCGGCATCATCTCGCTTGCGCCCGTGGCGATGAGTTGGTCCGCATCGGCCTGTCGCAGCAGGGTTTGGGCGGGATGGTCGTCCCGGCAAAGATCGCGCAGACGATCCAGCCATTGGGAGGCAGGTACCTTGCGGACCTCTGCCGAAGTCAGTGGCGTATCGTGCGGAAGGGCGGTGAACCAGCAGATGCCCAGGTCTGGATCCAGCCAATAGCCTAGAAAAGCGTGCTTGCCGAATACAAAGGTCATCGTGTCGGATGACACTTCCACCGTTCCGCACGGCGCACCACCGCCAAACCCCAGGTGACCCGTGTATTGGGGTGCCGGGGCGTTCGGATCGATCAATTCGCGCACGGCGGAGCGGATGCCATCCGCTCCAATCAGGATATCGCCGCTGGCGTGGCTGCCGTCGGCGAATTGCACGCACACGCCATCGGCCGTCTCGCTAGCGCTAACCAATCGCTTTCCGTAGACAATCGGTATGGCGGCAGCCTCGACCGCGTTCCTGAGTACTTTGTAGAGATCGGAACGCCACACCACCCTGCCAGGTTGCATGCCTGCCAGGCCGCTGAAGCGGCATAGAACTTTTCCGCGGCTGTCTGCGATGTCCATGTGCGAAATCGGCCGGCTGACCGCGTGCAGCTCGGTATCGATACCGATGATCTTCAGCGCTTCGAGACCATTGGGCGCCAGCATCATGCCGGCTCCTACGCCGTCCGCCGCTGCGGGATACGACTCGTAGATCGTCGAACGAATACCGGCTTTTCCGAGTGCGAGTGCTACGGCCGGCCCGGCAATGCCGCCGCCGATTACCAGTGCATGTTTTACGGCTGCCATGTGTCCACCCTTCTCATAAGTCATAATATGACTATATATAGACATAGAATGACTATGGATGCAAGATGACCCTAGGTCCGGCATCAGGATGCGCACGTGAAGACTCGCCCACGACAACGATCGCCTTTGGCGATGGTGGTTCTCGGCTTCGTTCTGGAGACCCCCTCGCATGCCTACCGCATGCATGAGCTCATCAAGCAGCGCGGCAAGGACAAGATCGTCAACGTGGCGCAACGCAACAGCGTCTATCAAGCGATTGCCCAGCTGCAGGCTGCAGAACTCATACGCGTGCGCGAAACGCAGCAGAACGAAGGACGCCCCGAACGCGTGGTTTATGAGATTACGCCGCTGGGCAAGAAGACGTTCTATGCCTGGCTGGAAGGCATGCTGGGCGAGCCGCGGCGTGAATACAACGAATTCCCCGCCGCGCTGGCCACGGTGATGGCGTTATCGCCCGAGGCGGTGGCCGTGCAACTGCAACGGCGACGCCAGACTCTCAAGCAGCAGTTGGATGAGTCCGTGTCCGACTTCAAAGAATGCCTCAAGAGAGGTTTGCCGCGGTTGGTCTTGCTGGATGACGAGTACAAGCAAGTATTGCTAAAGGCCGAGATCAAATGGCTAGACGGATTGATTGCAGAGCTGGAATCCGGAGAAATGACTTGGACAGAAAAGTGGCTGCGCCAATTGGCGGCGCAATTCGAAACAGGTAAGGCCGATTGATACGCCTGTCGACGATCGATCGCGCAATGCGTTCGATTCGACGCCCGCAACCCGTTCCTCGGTAAACCGCCGCCTCACGTCCAATCTTCTTCAGATGCTGGATTGGCCCCCAGATCAGCACGCCACCCGCAACCGAAGAAACGGCTCAGCTTGAACGAAAGAACTCTGACCCAGGCAGCGCTCCAGCGTCCACGGCAAGCCAACACATCGAATGCTTGCCGTGGACGCAACCGGAAACCGACTGCAGCTCTTGTCATCCGTTCTTGCGGCAAAGCCGCGGCAGCTAAGAAATGAAGTTAGCGGCCACGCACGAATTCAAAACTTCCGCGCATACCAAGTTCGAGATAGCTGCCGGCCAGCCAGCGGATCCGCAAGGGGTCGCCCGCGTCGGCCATCGATTCGGTGCTCACGTCGCGGCCCGTGCCGTAATTGATCTGAGTCTGGGGAGTCTTGGGCACGCCAACCACGGCCACGATGCGGCTTCCCGCCGGGAGCAGGCGCGCGGTCACCACCTGGCTCTGGAATGCGAGGGTGTTCGGCTGGCCAGGCTGTAGCAAATGCCGCCGGGTGCGGTCCTGCATGTAGCTCGCTCGGCCGAGGTAGGAGGCCAGGTCGAGATATTTTCCGTCAGGCGTCAACACGTAGAAGTTGACCGCCAGATCGAAGTCGCGCTTGTTGGTGACGATCTCGAATCGTCCTTGAAACAGGCCGTCGATCTCCAGCGCTTTGGTCAGCTTCTGTGTCTCGAACACCAAGGCGTTGCGCGTGTCGGGCATGCCTGCTGGTGGACTGAAATCCGCATCGCTGCGGTCGGCAAAATTCACCACGAGCTCGGGCGGAAGGGACTGCTTGTCCGAAGCGCCGTCGAACAACAACCGATCGGCTTCGCGACGGCCGGTGAGATAGAAGCGCCGGTAGCTCGCAGCCATGTCGGCAAGCGTGGACACGTGCCGCCAGGTGTTCGCTCCCATCACTTCGAAGTTGACCCGGTCGCTGAGCAGGTCGGGCAGCGGTGCGCCGCGGAACACGTGCTCGAACCACTTCAGCCGCACGTCCTGAAGATCGAGCAGCGCTGCCTTGTCGACGACGTAGCCATCGATCTCGGGCAACACGCCGGTCTGCATGGCGATGTGATGGTAAGGGCCGATCAGCATCCGGTCGTCGGCCGACGGGCGATATTTGAGATGCTGCTGGAAGTAGTACAGCGCGCCCACCATGCCGCCGTCGTAATAACCGGTTTCGACGAAGACTGGAATGTCGATGTCGGCGAACTCGCGGCCATAGGGAATCAGGCGCTGCCAGTAGGCGTCGTAGGACGGATGCTTCAGCCAGGTATCGAAGATCGGGTTTGGCCTGCCGTCGATCTTGTCCAGGTCGCGATAGGGCTTGCCGCTGACGTACCACTGGCGCTCGAGCCCGGCCCAATGGGCGCGATCGTCGAAGGCCTTGTCGTCGAGGCCCTTGGTGTCCGTGGTGTAGAACGGCCAGTAGTAGATGAAGCTCTGGAACACGTTGCCCTGCATCGGCGTATCGATACCCGGGGCATTGGTGGCGTGGGTGGCGATCGCCTTCAGCGCCGGCGGATGGTGTTTGGCGGCGGCCCATTGGGTGAAGCCGTTGTAGCTGCCGCTGAACATGCCGACGCGACCGTCGCTCCAAGGTTGGCGTGCCAGCCATGCGATCACCGTCGACGCGTCTTCGCCATCATGGACGTAAGGCACCACGGCACCGGGACTGCGACCCTTGCCTCGCGTATAGGCGACCACGCCGGCATAGCCATGCGCGGCCATTTTCTTGGCATCGTCCATGCTCCAGTCATCATTGGCGTAGATCGTAAAATTCAGCAGAGCGGTCAGCTTGGTCGATTGGGCGGAGCGCGGACGCACGAGGATCGCGGCGATCTTCGCGCCATCCGGCGTCGGGATCAGGATCTGGTCGTCGACCAGGAACCGGCGCTGCGTATCGGCCTCGAGCAGCGGCTTCAAGGCGGGCACCAGATAGGTCCAGGCGGCCAATCCCTGGCGAGCCGCAATCAGCTTCGCGGCGGAAGGGCAATCCGCCAGCTGCATCCCGGTGCAGGCCTTTTCCTGCTCCGCCACATTGGCGCGCACGGCGTCCAGGTCGACTTCGTACCAGGGGCCGATGTCCACGGCCTGGTCGTCCGGGAGGGAGCCGTAGAGTTCGGAAAACGCGCGGCGCAAGGCGGCAGAGGCCTCGCTCCCGTTCGCCTCGTAGGCTTTCGCACGCGCATAGGTCTGCCAGGGCACGACCGAGGGAACCAGCCTGGGCTCGCTGGACCGGTAGGCGGCGGCCAGTCGATCGAGGGTCGCCTCGGCATCGACATAGCGCCCGGCGGCGAGCTGCAGCCGGTAGAGCACGATCAGTTCGGCCGGCTTCGCGGCCGCGGCATGGCTGGCGATCAGCGTCGCCGCGATGCCGGGCAACGCAGCCTCCTTGGACGGGGCCGTGCTGGCATGGGCACCGGTGGCGACGAGGCCCCAGGCAAGCAGGATGGGCAGTGCGAAGACTTTCATGTGGTTCCTTCTCCGGATCATTCGAGCCAAGGTCGGTTCGTCCCGGGCCAGGGGGCCAGGACGGCGCGATGGTCGCGGGATCCGGAAAGGAAAGGCCGGAAAATCGGCGAATGGACACTACGCCACGGCGAACGGGAACGGCGAGATGGTCAGATGACCCGGTTGCGCAGCAGCTTCGCTCCATCGCGGCTGGTCGAGATGGTCTGGCCGTTTTCCATGTGCAGCAGCAGACGCCCGCCGCCGGCCGGCTCGGCACGGGCGATGCGATGGGTGTTCACGATCCACGAGCGATGGACGCGGACATATTTCGCCGGATCGAGCGACTTGGCGAATTCCGCCAGCGTCACGCGGACCAGGTGCTTGCCGTTCTGCGTACGCACTTCGGCGTAGTCGTCCGCGCCGCCGATGCTCACCACGGTATCCATGTCGAGCGGCCTGAGCTCGTCGCCTATCCGGACGAAATAACGGGAGAGACTGCCTTCGGCGCGCGCCTCGGGCTCCGCCGCGGGGGCGCCCGGCGCCACGACTAGCCCCTCCTCCGCGGCGCTGGCCGGGAGCGCCGCGGCTGCGATAGCCGCTCCATCGTCGGTCGGCCCACGGCGCAGCGCGGCTTGGGCCCGGTCCGGCACCTGCAGGTAGGACACGGCTGCGATCAAGGCGTAGGTCGTCACGTTCTCCAGCGACTGCCAGGCGGCTCCGCCGAGCGAGAAGGGACGCACCACAAAACCATCGGGACCGGCACCGCTGAACAGGCCGAGCAGCACGATCAGCAACAGGTACGAGAGCGCCGTGAACGCGGCGCACAGCAACAAGTGGGCGACGAGTTGGATTCCGGCTGAGCGCCCAACCAGGCGCTGCGCGACGATGCGGCGCACCGCCACCCCGAAGATGACCACGGGTATCGTATTGGCAGCGCCGCCCAGCAGGCAGCCCGCAAGATCGAGCCCCATGGCCAGCCGGATCGTGACCGTATAGGCCGCGAAGACGCCAACGATCGCCAGGACATCGAAAGTGCGCTGCCTCATTCCCCGCCTAGCCTTTGCTTCAGTGCCCATCGAAAAAGAAAGCCTGCTTGCAAGGCAGGCAAGGCCCCGGAGTCAGGCCCACCATCATCCGGGCATATATATGAACACGCCGCGTCGGGACAGCCGCTAAACCCTTCGGCAGCCATAGCACCCCCAAGCAGCTCAACCGTACAACCGCAATCGAGGCGTAGCCACTTTTACGCAACGCAAATAACAAGAGCGGCATCGCTGCCGCTCTTGTTCGATCATCCTCAAATGCCGCCGCTTACCCGCATTTGCTGTACCCGCAATTCAAGCAGGTCTGGCACCCATCCATCAGCACCAGTGCCTGCGTATTGCACTTGTGGCACAGCGTGGCGCCGGGCGGGAAGCTGCCGTTGGATTCGGTACTCTCGACCGCCGGGGCTGCGCTCACTTCAGAGTTTTTTTTAGCGGTGGCCGCCTCGTAGGCGGCGCGCTTCTCGGCGATCAGCGCACGCTGGCTGTCGCTCATCTCGGGGTCGTGGATAAGCCCGATGTTCTTCATGTGCTGCTCGATCACCGCGCCGATCTCGGCCACGATGCTGGGCATGTAGACGCCGCCGGCCTTGAAGTAGCCGCCGCGCGGGTCGAACACGGCCTTCATCTCCTCCACCAGGAAGGTGACGTCGCCGCCCTTGCGGAACACGGCGGAGAGGATGCGGGTGAGCGCCACGATCCACTGGAAGTGGTCCATGTTCTTCGAGTTGATGAAAATCTCGAAGGGGCGGCGCTGTTCGTGCTTGGTGCCGGCGTTGAGCACGATGTCGTTGATGGTGACGTACAGCGCGTGCTCGAACAGCGGCGACTTGATCTTGAAGGTGGAGCCGATGAGCTGCTCGGGGCGCTCCAGGCTCTCGTGCATCTGGATGACTTCGGCCTGGCGCGGTTCCGCCTTGGCCATGTCGGTGACGGGTGCTGCGGCGGGCGCGGCCTTGTCCTCGGGCTTGACGACGTTGTAGCCCTTGATCTTCTTTTCGATCTTGATCGCCATGGGGTGTGTCTTCCTGGGTTGGATGGCGGCGCACGCAGCTAGCAGCTAAGAGAAAAACAGCCGGCCCGGCGCGTGGCCGGGCCGGCTGTTTCTGGACTTACTTCTTGCGGGCGGCCTTCTTGGCGGCGGGTTTCTTCGCCGACTTGACGCGCGCCTTCTTGCTGGCAGTGGACCTCTTGACCGCCTTGGCGGCCTTCTTCACGGCAGCCTTCTTGGCTGTCTTCTTGGGAGCGGCTTTCTTTGCCGTCTTCTTGCTGCTGACCTTCTTTGCGGCCTTGGCGGCTTTCTTCGCCTTGCCGGCAACCTTCTTCGCGGACTTCTTCGCCGCCTTCTTGGCGGCGGACTTCTTCGCGACTTTCTTTGCGGCCTTCTTCGGCGCGGCCTTCTTGGCTGCTGCCTTCTTCACGGCCTTCTTTGCCGTCTTCTTGGCGGCGGCCTTCTTCACGGCCTTCTTCGCCGTCTTCTTGGCGGCGGCCTTCTTCACGGCCTTCTTCGCCGTTTTCTTGGCGGCGGCCTTCTTGACTGCCTTCTTCGCGGCAGCCTTCTTGGCCGGGGCCTTCTTCGCAGCCTTCTTCGCTGCCGCCTTCTTCGGCGCAGCCTTCTTGGCAGCCTTTTTCTTTGCCGCCTTCTTCGGCGCGGCGGCCGGTGCGGGCGCGGCGGCGGCCGGAGCCTCGATCACCGGCGCCGCGGGAACAACCGTCAAAACACTTTCTTGCACTTCGACTTCGGTATCGATGGACATGCTGGTGTTCCCTCGTGCGGTGATCGTTGCGTCGTGGACTGTGGATCAGAACTTGCCGTAATAGCCTTCCTTCAAGGCATCGAAGAGGTTGGCGGCGGTGTGCGTCTCGCCGTCGTATTCCACTTCTTCGTTGCCGCGAAGTTCGACAACGCTACCGTCTTCCAGCTCGAAGTGGTAGAGGGTGCTGGCAAGGTCGGATTCCTTCACCAGCACGCCCTGGAAAGCCGCGGGATTGAAGCGGAAGGTGGTGCAGCCTTTCAGCCCCTGCTTGTATGCGTAGAAGTAGATGTCCTTGAAGTCTTCGTACGGGTAATCCGTCGGCACGTTCGCGGTCTTGGAGATCGACGAATCGACCCACTTCTGCGCGGCGGCCTGGATGTCGACGTGCTGCTTCGGACTGATGTCGTCGGCGGCCACGAAATACTCGGGCAGCTTGGCCTGCGCATCGTCGGTGAACGGCATCGCGTTCGCGTTGATCAGCGCGCGGTAGGCCAGCAGCTCGTAGCTGTAGACCTCGACCTTTTCCTTGGTCTTGCGGCCTTCGCGGATCACGTTGCGCGAGTAGTGGTGGGCGAAGCTGGGCTCGATGCCGTTGCTGGCGTTGTTGGCCAGCGACAGCGAGATGGTGCCGGTGGGCGCGATCGAGCTGTGGTGCGTGAAGCGCGCGCCGGTCTCGGCCAATTGCTCGACCAGGTTGGGCGCCACTTCGGCGATGCGCTGCATGTAGCGGCTGTATTTGGCGTGCAGCACGCGACCGGGGATGCTCTGACCGATCGTCCAGCCGTCGCGCACCATTTCCGGGCGGCGGCGCAGCATGTCGCCGGTGACGGTGTAGTCCTTGGCGAGCACGGGCGCGGTGCCCTTCTCCTTCGCCAGGTCCAGCGCCACTTCCCAACCGGCCACGGCCATTTCGCGCGAGACGTCCTCGGTGAAGGACACCGCATCGGTGCTGCCGTAGCGCATCTTGAGCATGGCGATGGTGGAGCCGAGGCCAAGGTACCCCATGCCGTGGCGGCGCTTGCTCATGATCTCGTTGCGCTGCTGCTCCAGCGGCAGGCCGTTGATCTCCACCACGTTGTCGAGCATGCGGGTGAACACCTTCACCACTTCGCGGTATTCGTCCCAGTCGAAACGCGCCTTGGGGCCGAACGGGTCGCGCACGAAGGTGGTGAGGTTGATCGAGCCGAGCAGGCAGGAGCCGTACGGCGGCAGCGGCTGCTCGCCGCAGGGGTTGGTGGCGCGGATGTGCTCGCACCACCAGTTGTTGTTCATCTCGTTGACCTTGTCGATCAGGATGAAGCCGGGCTCCGCGTAGTCGTACGTGGAGACCATGATCATGTCCCACAGGTGCCGCGCGCGGATGTGGCCGTAGATCTTGCAGGCGACCAGGCCGTCTTCGCGGTCGACGTAGTTCTCGTGCGTGGGCCACTCGCGCCACACCACCTTGGCGGCGTCGTCGAGGTCGAGCTCGTCGCGCTCCTTCACGTGGATGGGGAACACCAGCGGCCAGTCCTGGTCGTGCTCCACCGCCTGCATGAAGCCGTCGGTGACGAGCAGGCTGAGGTTGAACTGGCGCAGGCGGCCGTCCTCGCGCTTGGCGCGGATGAATTCCTTGACGTCGGGATGGCTGACGTCGAACGTGCCCATCTGCGCGCCGCGGCGGCCGCCGGCGGACGACACGGTGAAGCACATCTTGTCGTAGATATCCATGAAGGACAGCGGGCCGCTGGTGTACGCACCCGCGCCCGACACGTACGCGCCGCGCGGACGCAGCGTCGAGAACTCGTAGCCGATGCCGCAGCCAGCCTTCAGCGTGAGGCCTGCTTCGTGCACCTTCTCCAGAATGTCGTCCATCGAATCGCGGATGGTGCCGGACACGGTGCAGTTGATGGTGGAGGTGGCGGGCTTGTGTTCCAGCGCGCCGGCGTTGGAGGTGATGCGACCGGCCGGGATCGCGCCGCGGCGCAGCGCCCACAGGAAGCGTTCGTTCCACTGCTCGCGCAGCTCGGGCGTGGCTTCCACTTCGGACAAGGCGCGCGCGACGCGCTGCCAGGTGCCGTCGATGTCGGCGTCCACCGGCGCGCCCGACTTGGTGCGCAGGCGGTATTTCTTGTCCCAGATGTCCTGCGAAGCAGGCTGCAGCGGAATCGCCGCGGCGGCGTCGCGTTGCAGTTCCGAACCCGTGGCGGGCGCACGTGCTGTGCTCATCGGTTCCCTGACCTCCCAGTGCGGCCCTAGCGGCCTTGTTGTTGTATTTAGCCCCTGTACGACGGCTCGCCCCACCAGTGCTTGTCTGCTCGTCCGTGAACAGGCACAAGATGTTGTGGTTGCGAACGAATGGCAAGGTACCGCCGCGAAGGTCCGATGTAAAGTGACATCGAAGCCCCGGATCGCTTTGCTCCCGGGAACCACGATCCACCGTCGGCAGTCGAAGGCGCGTCCGTTCACGCGCCCGGCAGGAGGAGCCCGCATGTCAGTCCGTCACCCACGTTTCCCGCTACGGATCGCCGGCGCCTGCGCGCTGCTGCTCGGCGTGGCCCTGCCCTGCGCCGGCCGCGCCACGATGCCGCCGGCCGTGGACGGCCAGCCGCTGCCCTCGCTGGCGCCGATGCTGGAACACGTGACGCCGGCGGTGGTGAACATATCCAGCAAGACGCGCGTGCAGGTGCGCAACCCCTACCTGGACGACCCGGTGTTCCGCCAGTTCTTCGGCCTGCCCGCGGTGCCGCGCGAACGGGTGGAGCAGAGCCTGGGCTCGGGTGTGATCGTGGACGCGGCCAAGGGCTACATCCTCACCAACAACCACGTGGTGGGCGGCGCCGACGACATCACGGTGACGTTGCAGGGCGGCCACACGTACAAGGCCACCCTGGTGGGCACCGATCCCGACACCGACGTGGCGGTGATCCGCATCAACGCGCCGAACCTGCAGGCGCTGCCGCTGGCCGACTCCTCCAAGCTGCGCGTGGGCGACTTCGTGGTGGCGGTGGGCGAACCGTTCGGGCTCAGCGAGACGGTGACCTCGGGCATCGTCTCCGCGCTGGGTCGTTCGGGGCTGAGCCAGTCGGGCTACCAGAACTTCATCCAGACCGATGCCTCGATCAACCCCGGCAACTCCGGCGGCGCGCTGGTGAACCTGCGCGGCGAACTGGTGGGCATCAACACCATGATCTTCTCGCCCTCGGGCGGCAACGTGGGCATCGGCTTCGCCATCCCCAGCAACCTCGCCGCCGGCGTGATGCAGCAACTGATCGCGCACGGCAAGGTGGCGCGCGGCACGCTGGGCGTGCAGTCGCAGGACATCACGCCGCGCATCGCGCAGCTGCTGGGCATCGCGCAGGACAAGGGCGTGGTGGTCACCGGCGTCGACGCGGGCTCGCCCGCGGAACAGGCCGGCCTGCAGCCCGGCGACGTGCTCACCGCGCTCGACGGCAAGCCGCTGCAGAACGTGAACGACCTGCGCAACGCGGAAGGCCTGCTGCCGGTGGGCAGCACGGTGAAGCTGGACGTGCTGCGCCAGGGCAAGCCGCGCGAAGTCAGCGCCACGCTGCGCCCGGAGCAGCTCGCCAGCATCGATGGCGCCAAGCTCGATCCGCGCCTCGCCGGCGTCACCTTCACCCAGCTCGACCAGAACCTGCGCAGCCAGGGCATGTACGGCGTCGCGGTTGGCACGGTGCGGCCGAACAGCCGCGCGGCCGTCGCAGGGCTGCATGCCGGCGACGTGGTGATCGGCGTGGGCAACGCGCGTATCTCCGATCTGCACATGCTGCGCGAGCTCGCCGGCGTGCAGCCGCGGCAGCTGGCGCTGGCGGTGGCCGACGACGACGGCACGCACTTCCACTACGTCATCGTTCAGTGAACGTTGCGTCCATGCGTCGACGCATGGACCACATCCGTGAACGGGAGCACCCCCGCGGACGGCCGTGCGTCACGCCGGCGCGGGCGTGCGCTTGATGTTTTCCGCCCAAGCCGTTGAAATATCCAGCGATCGTCCACGTTGTGCGCCGGCCGGGATCACGCGCCGCCACCCACATCCTTTCATCACCCAATTCCCGCCGGGGTATTCCGTCACCATGTCCGTTCGTGCTGTCCGCCTGTTGCCCGCGCTGCTGCTTGGCGCCCTCCTCGTCGCTCCCGCCTTCGCCGCGACGACGACGACGACCCACCACACCACCCGCCACAAGACCACCAGCAAGAGCAGCAAGACGCCTGCGCTGATCTGGCGCGGCGACGTCACCACCGGACAGGCGGTGGTGATCGACATCGAAAAGGAATGGGAGCACAGCGGCCATCCCCGCATCGAATCGCAGCCGTTCAACACCGCTTCGGGCATCGACGCGGTCGCCGCCGGCACCGCCGACCTCGCCGGCAGCGCACGCGGCAGCGACGGCAGCCCCGAGGACAGCCACCTCACCTTCACGCCGGTGGCCTGGGACGCACTGGTGATGATCACCAACCCTGCCAACCCGGTGCACAACCTCACCCTGCGCCAGCTGCACGAGATCTACTTCGGCAAGATCACCAACTGGAAAGACGTCGGCGGCAACGACGCGCCGATCGACCTGTACTCGGTGTTCAGCCCCAACGACGGCGTGGAATACAGCCTGCGCAGCCTGCTGTACGGGCACGGCGACCAGCAGATCTCCGCGCCGCGCCTGTACCTCAACACCAAGGCGCTGCAGGAAGGCATCGCGCTCAACCCGAACGGCCTGGGCCTGTCCACGCTGTCCAACGTGGTCGGCAACCCGAAGCTGCGCCCCATTCCGATCAACGGCGTGTCGGCCAGCCTGGCCACCGTCAGCGACGGCAGCTACCCGCTGTACATCGCGCTGTATCTGGTGAGCAACCCGAACAGCCCGCGGATCGCGGCGGCGAGGGAATTCATCGACTTCGTGCAGGGTGACAAGGCCAAGGAAATCCTGCGCAGCCACTCCGTGCTGCCGTTCCAGGACGGCATCGCGCTGGTGGCGAAGGACCAGGAGCGTCGCGACAAGATCTACGCCGAATCCATGGCCAGCACCGCCAAGGCACCGACCGCCGCACCGATCCTGCCGCCCGACGTCGCCCCGGTCCCTGCGCCGGCAACGCCTTCGGAGGCTCTGGCCACCGCTGCCAAGATCACCGCCGCCGCCAGCGACACATCCAAGACCTACACCGTGGTCAAGGGCGACACCCTGTCCGGCATCGCCAGCAAGCGCGGCGTGACAGTGGCCAACCTGCGCAGCTGGAACGACCTGAAGAACGACAACATCCGGTTGGGCCAGGTACTCAAGGTCAGCAGCAACTAAACGCGAGCCCGAGAGGCTCCGATCGTGCCGATCCGCGCTGTCACGCTCGATCTCGACGACACCCTGTGGCCGGTGCTGCCGGCGCTGGAACTCGCGGATCGGGCGGTGGACGACTACCTGCGCGAACACTGGCCCGACGTGGCCCGCGCATGGCCGATCCCGGCCATGCGCGAGCTGCGGGCACAGGTGGCCGAATCGCGGCCCGACCTCGCCCACGACTTCACTACCCAGCGCCGGCTCACCCAGCAGCACGTGTTCGCCTCCTGCGGCATCGCCGATGCGCCGCTGGACACGCTGTGGGAGATCTACTTCGCCGCGCGCAACGCGGTGGAGCCCTGGCCCGACAGCATCCCCGCGCTGCAGCGCCTCGCCGCACGCTGGCCGCTGGCCAGCCTCACCAACGGCAACGCCGACCTCGCGCGCACCGGCGTGCAGATGCATTTCGCCCACCATGTCTGCTCGCGCGACGTGGGTGCGGCCAAACCCGATCCGCGCATCTTCCATGCCGCCGTCGCGCAGTTCGGCATGGCCGCGCACGAAGTGCTGCACGTGGGCGACGATCCCCACCTCGACGTGATCGGCGCACGCCGCGCCGGCCTGCATGCGGCATGGATCAATCGCCACGATGAAGCGTGGCCCGCCGAACTCGGCGAAGCGCCGGAGCTCGCCTTCCGCGACCTGTCCGAACTGGCCGACTGGCTGGAAGCCCAAGGGGCCGCGCGGTAACGGACGCTCGCTTCAAGCGAGCATTGCACGACGCACGTGCCCGCCAGCCGCGCCGCGGTGAAACGCTCCACTCCGGATATTTCCGTTGTCGGCACCGCACCACGGCGTGACCGCACGGCGGCATCGGCGCATCATTGGGGTTTGCGCAATCCGTACGCCACGCGAGGCCACCCATGTCCGCCCTGCTCGACCGCTCTGCCGTCCCCCGCAACCTCGTTGCCATCGAAGCCACCGACGGCCGCCGGCTCGCCGCCACGCGGAAACGGTTGAACGGAGCGCAGCGCCGCTGGCTGGACGCGAACGGTTTCGACGCGAAACCCGGCAGCACGCTGCTGCTCGCCGACGCGCAGGGCAAGTTCGTGCGCGTGCTGGTCGGCGTGGACGCGGCCGATCCGCTGGCTGCGCTCGCCGCGCTGCCGATGGCATTGCCGGAAGGTACGTACCGGATGGCCGACGAGGGCGTGGCGCTGGATCCCGTGCACGCCGCACTGGGCTGGGCGCTCGGCGCCTACCAGTTCACCCGCTACCGCAAGGCGAAACGCGCGCCGGCCACGCTGGCCGTGGACGCCGCCACGCTGGCCGTCGTGCAGCCGCTGGTCGAAGCCACCGCGCTGGTGCGCGACCTGGTCAACACGCCCACCGAGGACATGGGACCCGAACAGCTCGGCAAGGCGATCAAGCACCTCGGCAAGGCGCACAAGGCCAAGGTGCGCGACTGGGTGGGCGACGAACTGCTGAAGGCGAACTTCCCCACCATCCATGCCGTGGGTCGCGCCAGCCATCGCGAACCGCGGCTGATCGAGCTGAGCTGGGGCAAGTCGGATCACCCGAAGCTGGTGATCGTGGGCAAGGGTGTGTGCTTCGATACCGGCGGCCTCGACCTCAAGCCTTCCGACGGCATGCGCTGGATGAAGAAAGACATGGGCGGCGCCGCGCATGCGATCGCGCTAGCCGGACTGGTGATGCAGGCGCAGCTGCCGGTGCGCCTCACCCTGCTGGTGCCCGCGGTGGAGAACGCGGTGAGCGGCAACGCGCTGCGCCCCGGCGAAGTCGTCGTCACCCGCGCCGGCCACAGCGTAGAGATCGACAACACCGACGCCGAAGGCCGCCTGGTGCTGTGCGACGCGCTGGCCTACGGCGCCGAGCAGCAGCCCGAACTCATCGTCGACTTCGCCACGCTCACCGGCGCCGCGCGCGTGGCGCTCGGACCAGACCTGCCTGCGCTGTTCGGCAACGACGACACGCTGGCCGATGCCGCACTGGCCGCGGGCAAGGCCGTGGGCGATCCGCTGTGGCGGCTGCCGCTGTGGCGTCCTTACCGCAAGATGCTGGACTCCTATCTCGCCGACTTCGCCAACGCGGGTCCCTCGCGTCATGCCGGTGCGATCACCGCGGCGCTCTATCTCGAACGCTTCGTGCCCGAGGGTCTGCCGTGGCTGCACCTGGACACCTATGCGTGGAACGATGGAGACCGCCCCGGGCGGCCGCGCGGAGGCGAGGCGATGGGGCTGAGGGCGCTGTTCGCGCTGCTGCAGCAGCGGTACGGGAAGCGCTGAGCCTCGGGGGCTTCCTCGCCTTCGCTGTTGCGCTTGCGCGTGACTGCCTGAGCTCTTGGGCTCGGGCCTGGGACTGGTTTCAGGCCACGCGCGGACCCGGACGCCGGCAGGCGGGCGAAACCGCTCCGTGGCTCGCCAACGGTATTCGACAAAAAGCCGCCCGACGCATGACTTCCGGCGATGTCACACCCAGGCGCAAAGTGGCATGGTGCGAGGTTGAACTCCCACAGAGGAATCGCCCATGCGCCCCACCCTGCTCGCGCTCGGCCTCGCCCTTGGCTTGGGCGGCACGGCCTTCGCCCACGCCGACACCACGCCGCCGTCGCAACCGCCGCTCACCGCGCTGACCAAGGACTCCGGCACGCCGGAGCCGGCCGAACAGAAGCGCGTGCATTTCGACCACGCCGAGCTGCACATCGCGGTGCATCCCGACACGCAGAGCATCGACGGCAAGGCCACGCTCACCTTCAGCGCGCTGGAAGCCACCGACGTGTTGATGGTGGACCTGGACCGCAACCTGCCGGTAAGTGCGATCAGCGTGGACGGCCACGCGCTGGCCGCCAGTGCATGGAGCAATCCGGAAGGCCGCCTGCGCATCCAGCTGCCGCAAGCCGTGGCCAAGGGCAGCAAGGTCAGCGCCACCATCACCTACGGCGGCAAGCCGCACGTGGCGAAGAAGGCGCCGTGGGACGGCGGCTTCGTGTGGAGCCATACCAAGGATGGTCAGCCCTGGGTCGGCAGCGCGGTGGAAGGCGAAGGCTGCGACCTGTTCTGGCCCTGCGTGGACCAGCCCGACGGCAAGCCGGACCTCGTCGACCTCTACGTAAACGTGCCCAAGCCGCTGGTGGCACCGGGCAACGGCGTGCTGGTCGGCGTCAGCGACGAGGGCAGCACCAGCACCTACCACTGGCGCGCGAAGCATCCCACCACCTACGCCATCTCGATCAACGTGGGCCCGTACAAGGAGCTCACCGGCGAGTACAAAAGCCGCTACGGCAACACCATCCCGTTGCAGTACTGGTACATGAGCGGCGAGGAGAAGCAGGCCAAGGCATTGTTCGCCGAGTTCCCGCGTATGCTGGAATTCTTCGAGGCGAAGG
This sequence comes from Rhodanobacter sp. DHG33, assembly GCF_014843005.1. Lineage (GTDB taxonomy): Bacteria > Pseudomonadota > Gammaproteobacteria > Xanthomonadales > Rhodanobacteraceae > Rhodanobacter_A. Next base: position 229,596 of record NZ_JACYXM010000004.1, read on the forward strand.
TCGGCCCCTACCCCTGGGGCGACGAGAAGATGGGCGTGGTGGAAACCCCGTACGAGGGCATGGAGCACCAGACCATCAACGCCTATGGCAACAACTACGCGAAGGACGGCACCGGCTTCGACTGGCTGCTGCAGCACGAGTTCTCGCACGAGTGGTTCGGCAACCAGATGACCAACGCCAACTGGGACGACATGTGGCTGCACGAGGGCTTCGCCACCCTGATGCAGCCGCTGTATGCGCAATACCTCGACGGCGATGCCGAGTACTACGCCTGGATCAACCGCCTGCGCATGATGATCGCGAACCGCTATCCGGTGGTGTCCGGCACGCAGCGCACCGAGGAGGCGGTGTACGACGAAAGCCGCGGCGGCCCCGGCCAGGACATCTACAACAAGGGCGCGCTGATGCTGCAGACCCTGCAGCACCTGATCGGCGACAAGGCTTTTTACGACAGCACCCGCGAGCTGGTGTACGGCCGGCCCGATCCGAAGCCCGGCAACTTCCAGCCGCAGTACCGCACCACCGCCGACTTCATGCGCATCGTGAACCAGGTCACCGGCAAGAATTACGACTGGTTCTTCAAGGTCTACCTGTACCAGGCCGCGCTGCCGAAGCTGGACGTGCAGCGCCACGGCGACACGCTGGACCTCACTTGGCAGGCGCCGGACAAGCTGCCGTTCCCGATGCCGGTGGAGGTGCAAGTGGACGACACCGTGCATACCGTGGCGATGGACGGTGGCCACGGCAGCCTGGCCGTGCCGGCCAGCGCACTGGTGACGATCGACCCGCACTCGGTGCTGCTGCGCGACGAGCCGCGCATCACCGAGTTCCAGCAATGGATGAAGCAGCAGCGCGCGCAGCACAAGGGTGCGAAGCAGTGATGCTGCGGGGAGCGCGTCCGGGGTACGAATGCGCTGGCGCATGCAGGCCAGAGAGAACGCACGCCGGATGCATTCCCGCCGAACACCAGCGATGAGCTGAAGGGCGGCTGCGCGGAACGGCAGCCGCCAAACGATCAGTCTGCGCCGGAGAGGAAACCACCGATCCGGCGCAGCCGCTGCCCCAACGTGCGCAGACCGCGCAGCAGCTTCGGCAGCAGCCAGCACAGCAGCAGTACGAACAGGGCCAACAGCACCAGCATGGCCAGCGGGTGATGCCACATCAGGTAGAGACCGCCCACCCAGGTGAGATCCTCGCCGGCGCTCGCCGTCCAGTTGCTCAGCGGTTCGGGCGAGGTGTTGATCAGCGCGCGTCCGCCCGTCTTGGCGAGGTGGGTGCCGGCGGTGAGCGCGCCGCCCAGCAGGGCCGCCGCCACCTGCGTGCCCGCTCCCGAGTCCTTGAACACACCCCACGCCAGCAACATGCCCACGGGAATGCGCACGAAGGTGTGTATCGCGTCCCACACGCTGTCGAACGCCGGAATCTTGTCGGCAAGGAATTCGCCCAGCGCCAGCACACCGGACACCACCAGTACCCAGGTGTCGGTGAGCATCGCCAGTCCGGGCGGCAAATGCACCCACCCCAGCCGCCCCAGCATGCCGGCGACGAATACGGTGGCGTAGAGGCGGAAGCCGCTGGCCCAGGCCAGGCCGCCGGCCAGCGCGATGTTCGACAGCGGATCCATGGCGATGCTCCCTGCGAGGGTAGCGACACGCTCGCGCAGCACCGCCGCGAGGTCAAGTCGCGCACATGAAAACGAGCAGGGGCGCCGAAGCGCCCCTGCTTGTCGAACCTGGCCGCTATCTCAGTGCGCGGCGGTGGCGGAAGCCGGCGCTGCCGGGCCGGCCGCCGAACTCGCCGCGGCAGTCTTGCCTGCGCCGGCCAGCACGGTGCCCAGGTAAGTGCTGCCGGGCGGCAGGATTTCCGCAGCCGCCTTCGGGCCGGACTTCAGCATGTCGACTTCGTCGGACACGATGTGCGCAGCCTCGCGCAGCTGGGCGTCGGGCGCGTCCTTGGCGTCCTTCTGCTGCTGCAGCTCGCTCTTCAGGCTGCGCTCGCCGGGATCGAGGCCGTCGTCCAGCGCACCGTCCTGGTCCTTGAGGTAGGCATCGCTGCCGTCGATCGCCTTCTGGCGATCGCGGAAGCTGGCCTGCAGCGCATCCTGCTGCTTGCGCTCGGCTTCGCGCTTGGCGAAGTTCAGCGACACCGAGGTCTGGTTGCGCATGGTCAGGTATTGCTTCAGCTCGTCCATCATCAGCTGCCATCCCGCCGACTTGGCCACGCGGGCATCGTGCTCGCCCTGCAGCTGCGCCACGTAGGCCTTCACGTCGCCTTCGGTCTTGTAGTCGGCAGCGGGGATGTGCGTCCACGGCAGCGCGTTGTCGTAGGTGGACTCGCCGAAGTCCTTGGCGTCGCCGTTCTTCGGGAACTCGATGTCCGGCGTCACGCCCTTGATCTGGGTGGAGCCGCCGTTGATGCGGAAGAACTCCTGCACCGTCATCTTCAGCTCGCCGTACTGCGGCTTGCCGTCGGGGTTCTGGCTGAAGCGGTCGAGGTCGATCAGCGTCTGCACCGTGCCCTTGCCGAAGGTGGGCGTGCCGATGATGATGCCGCGACCGTAATCCTGGATCGCCGCCGAGAAGATTTCCGAGGCCGAGGCCGTGCCGCGGTTCACCATCACCGCCAGCGGGCCGTCCCACAGCGGCGTGGTGTTGTCGGCGCCCTGCACGTCCACCTGGCCGCGCGCGTCGCGCACCTGCACCACCGGGCCCTTGCCGGTGAACAGGCCGGTCATCGAATCCGCCTCGGTGAGCGCACCGCCGCCGTTGCTGCGCAGGTCCACGATGATGCCCTGCACGCCGGCCGTCTTGAGTTCGCCGATCAGCTTCGCCACGTCGCGGGTGGCGCTGCGGAAATCCTTGTCGCCTTCGCTGCGCGCGCCGAAGTCGGAGTAGAAGCTCGGCAGGTCGATCACACCGATCTTGCGCACGACGTCGCCGTCCTTGACGTCGATGATCTTCTTCTTGGCCGCGCTCTCTTCGATGTTGACCTTCTTGCGCACGAGGCTGATGACCTCGTGCTTGCCGTCGGGACCGGCATCGGCGGGCAGCACTTCCAGCCGCACCGTGGTGTCCTTCTTGCCGCGGATCAGGTTCACCACGTCGTCGATGCGCCAGCCGATCACGTCGGTGAACGGGCCGCTGTCGCCCTGGCCCACGCCGAGGATGCGGTCACCGGGCTTGAGCTTGCCGGACTTGTCCGCCGGACCGCCGGGAACCAGGCTGAAGACGATGGTGTAGTCGTCGCGCGACTGCAGCTGCGCGCCGATGCCTTCCAGCGAGAGCTTCATCTGAATCGCGAAATCCTCGGCCGCACGCGGGCTGAGGTAGTCGGTGTGCGGGTCGGTGGTGTTGGCGTAGGCGGTCATGAAGGACTGGAAGGCATCCTCGCCGTCCAGCTGCTTCACGCGCTCGATGTAGTTGGAGTAGCGCTTGCTCAGCGTCTTGCGAATATCGTCGTCGCTCTTGCCCGCGAGCTTGAGGCGCAGCCAGTCGTTCATGGTGCGCTTGCGCCAGAGGTCGTCCAGCGCCGCGTCGTCCTTGGCCCAGGTGGCGTCCTTGCGGTCGTACTGGTAGGTCTCGTCGCCGTTGAAGTCGAAGCCGCCCTGGAGCAGGTTGCGCGCGTAGGTCATGCGCTGCACGGCGCGCTGCAGGAACTTGTTGTAGATGTCGAAGGGCGCCGTGAGGTCCTGGTTCCAAATCGCATCGTCCAGCTTGGTCTGGTCCGGGGCGAACTGGTCCATGTCCTGCTGGGTGAAGAACACCTTGTCCGGATCCAGCAGCTTGATGTAAGCCTTGTAGATCTTCTGCGACATCGCATCGTCCAGCGGCTGCGCGTCGTAGTGGAAGCGGGTGAGGAAGCGCGCGGAAAGCTGCGCCGCCTGCTCCTGCGTCGCGGTGGGCTTGAGCGGCCACACGGCGGCTTTGCGGTTGCCGCCGGCGCCGAGGTCGGCGGCGGATTGCGCGAACGCGCAGGTGACGGTCAAACCCAGCAGCAGGGCCAGTGCGGGACGAAAGGTCATGGGGATTCTCAAGCCTGGTCAGTGACGCCGGCCGCATGGGCCTGCAGGTCGGCGTGATAGGACGAGCGCACCAGCGGGCCGGAGGCGACGTGATGGAAGCCCATCGCCTCGCCTTCCTTGCGCAGGTCGTCGAATTCTTCGGGCGTCCAATAGCGCACCACCGGGTGATGGTGCGGCGTGGGCTGCAGGTACTGGCCGATGGTGATCATCTCGACGTCGTGCGCACGCAGGTCGCGCATCGTCTCGATCACCTGCTCGCGCGTCTCGCCCAGACCCAGCATGATGCCGGACTTGGTGGGCACCTCGGGATGCTGCGCCTTGAAGCGCTTGAGCAGGTCCAGCGACCACTGGTAGTCGGCGCCCGGACGCACTTCGCGATACAGGTGCGGCACGGTTTCCAGGTTGTGGTTGAACACGTCCGGCGGGAAATCCTTGAGCACTTCCAGCGCTCGCTCCATGCGGCCCTTGCCGCGGAAGTCGGGCGTGAGGATTTCGATCTTGATGTCGGGGCTGGCGTGGCGCGTCGCGCGGATGCACGCGGCGAAATGCTCGGCGCCGCCGTCGCGCAGGTCGTCGCGGTCCACCGAGGTGATGACCACGTACTTCAGCCGCATGTCGCGGATGGTCTCGGCCAGGCGCGCCGGCTCCAGCGGATCGGGCGCGGCCGGGCGGCCATGTGCCACGTCGCAGAACGAGCAGCGGCGCGTGCACACCTCGCCGAGGATCATGAAGGTGGCGGTGCCCTTGCTGAAGCACTCGTGGATGTTCGGGCACGAGGCTTCCTCGCACACCGTCACCAGCGAGTTCTCGCGCAGGCGCGACTTCAGCTGCTGCACCGCATTGCCCTGCGGCAGGCGCACGCGGATCCAGCTGGGCTTGCGCAGCGTCGGCACGGCGGCGTCGAAACCCGCGCGGTTCAGTGCGATCTTGTCGTTGCCCAGCTGCTTTTCGCCCGCGGGTGCGCCGCTGACGACGCTGATCGGGATGGACTTGGCGGGTGATGCGGAAACGTCGCTCATGCGGACTCGCGTGCGGGCAACTCGGGAATGACGGGAGCGGCCGGTTCGGCGCGGAAACCGAACTGGCGGCAGAACTCTTCCACCAGCACGTCTTCCACCGTCGCCAGCCGCGACGGACCACCCAAGTCTAGCACCTGGGTCACCGCCAAACCCTTGTAGCCGCAAGGGTTGATGCGGTGGAAGGGTTCTAGGTTCATGTTCACGTTGAAGGCCAGGCCGTGGAAACTGCAGCCGCGGCGCACGCGCAGGCCCAGCGCGGCCACCTTGGCCTCGGCCACGTAGACGCCCGGGGCGCCTTCGCGGCGCTCGGCGACGATGTTCCAGTGCGCCAGCGTATCGATGAGGGCCTGCTCGATCTTGTTGACCAGCTCGCGCACGCCCACGCCGGCGCGGCGCAGGTCGATCAGCGGGTAGCCCACGATCTGGCCGGGGCCGTGGTAGGTCACCTGGCCGCCGCGGTCCACCGGCACCACCGGAATATCGCCGGGCGCCAGCACGTGCTCCATCTTGCCGGCCTGGCCCAGGGTGAACACCGGGTCGTGCTCCAGCAGCCAGAACTCGTCCACCGTGTCGGCGGTGCGGTTGTCGGTGAACGCGCTCATCGACTTCCACGTCGCCGCGTAGGGCTGGCGGCCGAGGTGGCGGATCTTGAGCGGCAGAGACATGGCGGAACCTGGCGGAGCGTGAATGGAAGAGATGCGGCCGTTCGACGGAAAGCCAAGGGCGGCACCGAGGCCGCCCGGCCGGTCACAGCGTGTATCGGATGTCCGGATCCGCACGCAGCGCCGCATGCGCGCTGTCGTACTGCTCGCGGCTGTCGCAGCGGAAGCTGACGGTGACGGAGACGTAGTTGCCGCCGCCGGAATGGCGGTGCCGCACGGTTTCGTGCAGCACGTGCAAGCCGGCACGTTCGAGCAGCTGCGGCACGCGCGTGGCCAGGTCGGCATCGGCCTTGCCCACCGCGGTGATTTCGAATTCACCGGGGAACTGGAAGCCCTTGCCTTCCTTCTTCGCCTGGCTGAAGTCGATCTCGTGCATCACTTGGCACTCGCTGCGGCGGCCGGCGCAGGTGCGGCGGCCACATCGGTCTTCTTGCTACCGTGGAACCACAGCAGGATCGAATCCCACAGGCGCGAGAAGAAGCCGCCCTGCGGCGCATCGTCCAGCGCGACCAGCGGCACGTTCTGGACCGGCTGGCCGTCCATGGTGATGCGCAGCGTGCCCACCTGCTGCCCCTTCTTGAACGGCGCGATCAGGGTGGCGGGGATGTCCATCGCGGCCTTGAGCTTGTCGTACTGGCCGGTCTTCACCGTCACCAGCACGTCGGCGGCCACGCCCAGCGGCAGCGTGTTGCTCTGCCCCTTCCACAGACGCGGGCTGACCAGCGGCTTGCCGGCGTCGTACAGCTTGTGCGTCTCGTAGAAACGGAAACCGTAGTTGAGCAGCGCGATCGCCGCGTCGGCGCGGCCCTTGTTGGTGCTGGACCCCAGCACCACCGCGATCATGCGCTGGTCGCCACGCTTGGCCGAGGCATCGAGGCAGAAGCCGGCGGCGGCGGTGTGGCCGGTCTTGATGCCGTCCACGGTGGCGTCGCGCCACAGCAGCTCATTGCGGTTCTGCTGCTTGATGCCGTTCCACTCGTACTCCTTGATCGCGGAGATCGCGTAGTCGGTGGGGAAGTCGCGGATCAGTGCGCGCGAAAGGATCGCGATGTCGTGCGCGGTGGAATAGTGGTCGTCCACCGGATAACCCGACGCATTCACGTAATGCGTGTTCACCATGCCGAGCTGCTTGGCGTAGGCGTTCATCAGGTTGGCGAACGCATCCTCGGAACCGGCGGTGTGCTCGGCCAGCGCGATCGCCGCATCGTTGCCGGACTGCACGATCATGCCCTTGAGCAGGTCCTCCAGCGGCACCTGGCTGTTGAGCTTCAGGAAGCTGGTGGAACCGTCGGTGCCGGCGCCGCCGGAACGCCAGGCGTGTTCGCTGATGGTCACGGAGTCGTTCGCATGCACGCGGCCGTTGGCGATCTCGGCGGAGACCACGTAGTCGGTCATCACCTTGGTCAGCGAGGCCGGCGCGCGGCGGTCGTCGGGATTCTTCGAGGCGAGGATCTGGCCGGTGGCGTAATCCATCAGCACCCAGCTCTGCGCGTCCACGTCCGGCGGCGGCGGTACCGGCATCGGCGCCACCACCGGATTCGGCACGCCGGTGGGATGCGGCGGCGTGGCCGTGGGGTGCGGCGGCGTCTGCGCGAAGGCGGTGCCGGCAACCAATACGGCGGCGGCGAACGGGGTCAGGATGCGGCGGAGAAAACTCATCGTGTGTGCTGTCCGGATGCTGGCTGGGCGGCGCCCGCAGGCGCAGCCAATGAAAAAACGGGCGTCAGTTTACCGCGACCTTGGGCCGCGGCAGCCCCATACCCTCGATGCGGTCGGTCACGGTGTCAGCGCGATCCACGCTGTCCAGCGGCCCCACGCGCACGCGATGGATGGTGCGGTCGTTGATCTGAACCTGTTCGACCTGTACCGGCGCGAAATTGGCCTGACGCAGCTGCGCGGCCACCCGCTCCGCATTGGCCGGATCGGAGAACGCCCCCACCTGCAGGTAGATGCCCGGCGATCCGCCATGCGTTGTGACCGGCGCGGGCGGCGGGGGTTCCCGGTCGGGCGCGGACGGGTCGATGCCCTGCACCTCGACCAGCCCGGTGCCCTTGGGCCAGATGCCGATGCGCACCGCCGCCGCGTAGGACAGGTCGATGATGCGGTTCTCGTGGAACGGCCCGCGGTCGTTGATGCGCACGATCACGCTCTTGCCGTTCGAGAGATTGGTCACCCGCGCGTAGCTCGGCAGCGGCAGCACCTTGCTCGCGGCGGTGAACTTGTACATGTCGTAGTCCTCGAGGCTCGAGGTCTTGTAACCGTGGAACTTGTTGCCGTAGAACGAGGCGATGCCGCGCTCGTCGTAGCCGCTCGCGCTGGGCAGCACGCTGTAGGTCTGTCCCAGCACGGAATAAGGCGACTTGTTGCCGTATAGCGAGCGCGGCTCCGCCTTCGGCACCGGCTCGGGCAAGCTGTAGATGTAGGACGGCGGTGCACCGGTGGGCGAGCTGTCGCTGCTGTCGCCGTAGCGCCGGTCCTGCGGCAGGCTGGTGTCGTCGCCGCGATGGAACCAGCCGTGGTGCGTGGTGCCCTGCGGCGCGGCTGCGGCGCCCGCCGGCTCCGGCCCGGGCTCCGATCCCGGCCGCGTGGCCTTGTGACCGCCGCAGGCCGTCAGCGCCGATACCGCCGCCAGCAGCGACAGGCCGCGCCACCACCGTATTCTCATTGCACGCCGCCCGCTGCATCCGCGTCGTGCACGCCGTCGACGATCGCCTGCGCCAGCTGGTTCACCGCCATCGCGTACATCGGGCTGCGGTTGTAGGTGGTGATCACCTGGAAGTTGTTGAAGGTGAACCACTGCTCTGGGCCGCCGGCACCGGCCAGCGTCAGCAGGCTGGTCGGCTCGCCCGGATTCAGGTGCTGGAACGGCGCATAGCCCCAGGCTTCCAGCTGCTCCAGCGGCCACTGCGGCTTCGCCTGCCAGTCCCCCAGTGGTCGGGCCGCGCCATCCGCCTGCGCGCGCGCCGCCACCGGGCCACCCGTGACCCAGCCGTGTTTCGCGAAGTAGTTCGCCACGCTGGCAAGGATGTCGGGCAGCGAATTCATCAGGTCGATATGGCCGTCGCCGTCTTCATCCACGCCGTAGTCGCGGATGCTGTCGGGCATGAACTGGCCCCAGCCCTGGGCACCGGCGTAGGAACCGGTGAGCGTGTCCAGCGGGCCGGCGAGCTGGTTGTCCGGCAGCTCCAGCAGGGTCTTCAGCTGCTGGCGGAAATAGGGCGCGCGCTTCGGGTAGTAGAAGCCCAGCGTCACCAGCGCATCGAGCACTTTGTAACGCCCGGTGACGCGGCCGTAGAACGTCTCCACGCCGATGATCGCCACGATGTACTGCGGCTCCACGCCGTACTGCTTGCCGATGCGGTCCAGCAGGTCGCGATGCGCGCGATAGAACGCCACGCCGTCGTCGATGCGCTTCTGGGTCATGAAGATCGGTCGGTACGCGCTCCACGGCTTGGATTCGGCCGGGCGATTCATCGCGTCGAGGATGCTTTGCTGCATCTTCGCGTGATCGAGCAGCGCGTTGAGCGCGAGCGGATCCTTGCCGGTATCCTTCGCCACCTCCCGCACCAGGGCGGACTGGCCGGGATGCGTATCGGCGAATGCCGGCAACGACGCGACGAACGACAGCAGGACAAGCGGAAACAGGCTGCGGAGACGGCGCGGCGCGGCATTCACGGGCATGGTTCGATCGACTTCGGCAAGGCTGCGCCGAAGCGTAACACGCGCGGATACGTCATCTGTCGGGCATGGCCGGCGCCGATGGCGACAGCCATCTTTTCCGCCGGAATCCCGCCGCGCCGACGCCCGATCAACCCGTGGACAGGCGCAGTTCCTTGGGCAGGGCGAAGGTGATGTTCTCCGGCTCGCCGTCCAGCTCGCGCACCGCACCGGCGCCCCAGGACTGCAAGCGCGTGATCACGTCGCGCACCAGCTTCTCGGGCGCGGAGGCGCCGGCGGTGAGGCCGATGCGCTGCACGCCGTCCAGCCATTCGCGCTGGATGTGTTCGGCGCCGTCGATCAGGTAGGCGCGCACGCCCTGCTTCTCGGCCAGCTCGCGCAGGCGGTTGGAGTTGGAGCTGTTGACCGAGCCGACCACCAGCATCAGGTCCACCGCGTCGGCCAGGCGGCGCACGGCGTCCTGGCGGTTCTGCGTGGCGTAGCAGATGTCGTCCTTGCGCGGCCCCTCGATGTCGGAGAACTTCTCGCGCAGCGCCGCGATGATGGCCTTGGTGTCGTCCACCGACAGCGTGGTCTGGGTGACGTAGGACAGCAGGTGCGGGAACTTCGGCGCCATCGCGGCCACGTCCTCCACCGACTCCACCAGCAGGATCTCGCCGCTGTTGGCGGGGTTCCATTGGCCCATGGTGCCTTCCACCTCGGGGTGGCCGGCATGGCCGATCAGCACCACGCTGCGGCCCACGCGGCCCAGCCGCGCCACTTCCATATGCACCTTGGTGACCAGCGGGCAGGTGGCGTCGAACACCTTGAGGGCACGTTCGTCGGCCTCCTCGCGCACGGCCTTGGAAACGCCGTGGGCGCTGAAGATCACGGTGGCGCCATCGGGCACCTCGTGCAGTTCTTCCACGAACACCGCGCCGTCGTGGCGCAGCTTGTCCACCACGTAGCGGTTGTGCACCACTTCGTGGCGCACGTAGATCGGCGCGCCGTAGGCTTCCAGCGCACGCTCGACGATAGCGATGGCGCGGTCCACGCCGGCGCAGAAACCGCGGGGATTGGCGAGCAGGATGTCCATAGTGAAAACCGTGACGTTGAAATCACTGCGGGAGCGCACCGGATGCGTCCCGCAGGCAGGCCGCGATTATCGCACGCCGCCCTGCTCCTTCCCGCCGAACAGGCCGAACGCCACCAGCAGCACGGCGCCCACGGTGATGCCGCAGTCGGCGAGGTTGAACACCGGGTAGTGCCAGTCGCGGTAATACACGTCGATGAAGTCGGTGACCTGGGCTGCGTGCAGGCGGTCGATCAGGTTGCCGATGGCGCCGCCGACGATCAGCGAAAGCGGCAGCGCGGTACGCCAGTCCCGCCGCGCGGTGCGTGCGAGCCAGGCCACCAGCACCGCGCTGATGACCAGCGCCAGCACCACGAACAGCCAGCGCTGCCAGCCGCCGGCCCAGGTGAGGAAGCTGAAGGCCGCGCCCCGGTTGTAGATCAGCGTCCAGTTCAGGAACCCGGGAATCACCGGATGCGGCACGCCCTCCGGTTGCAGCGCGGCCAGCGCCCACCACTTGCTCAGCTGGTCGAGGGCGATGACGAAGGCGGAAAGCAGCAGCCAGGGCAGTGCGTTGGGTTTGGTGCTCATGCAGTGACTCTCGCGGTGGATTTCCTTCTCCCTCCGGGAGAAGGTGCCCGGCAGGGCGGATGAGGGTTCGGACTCATATCAGCGCCTCAGTGCGCTTCAGTAAGTACCGAGCCCTCACCCTCTCCCGACGGGAAAAGGGCTTCACTAAGCGTCAGAACCAGCGGCGCGTTTCGCCCGGCCCGTCCACATTGTCCACGCAGCGGCCGCAAAGTTCCGGATGTTCGGCATGGCTGCCCACGTCGTCGCGGCGATGCCAGCAGCGCACGCACTTGGCGGCGCCGCTTACGCTGGCCGATACCCATGCATGGGCGCCGTCCAGCTCCACCGCTTCCGCGCCTTCGGGCTGGGCTTCAGCAGTGACGAGCTTCGCGTCCGAGGTGATGAAGAAGAAGCGCAGCTCGTCCACCGCCTCGGCGTAGCGCGCCACCGTGGCCGCGTCGGCGTGGATCGCCAGCTTCGCCTCCAGCGCCGCACCGATCTGCTCGGCCTTGCGCATGCCTTCAAGCACCCGTGCGGCGCTGTCGCGGATCGCCAAGAGATCGGCCCACCAGCGGCGCTGCTCGGGCGAAGCCTGCGTGGCAGCCAGGCCGTCGTACCAGGTCTCGAACAGCACGCTCTCACCACGCTGGCCGGGCAGCGCCTGCCAGATCTCTTCCGTGGTGAACCCGAGGATGGGCGCCAGCCAGCGCACCAGCGCCTCGGCGATGCGGTACATCGCGCTCTGCGCGCTGCGCCGGCCGTGGCTGTCGGTGGGCATCGTGTAGAGGCGGTCCTTGGTGATGTCGAGGTAGAGCGCACCCATCTCGTTGGTGCAGAAGTTCTGCACGCGCGCCACCACTTCGGGAAAGTCGTAGCGCTCGTAGGCGGCGACCACCGCCTGCTGCACGTCGTAGGCCTGCTGCACCGCCCACTGGTCGAGCGGCAGGCTGTCTGCAACCGCAACCAGGTGCTTCGCGGGATCGAAGCCGTCGAGGTTGCCGAGCAGGAAGCGCGCGGTGTTGCGCAGTCGGCGGTAGCCGTCCGACACGCGCTTGAGGATCTCGTCGGAGACGCTCATCTCGTTGCGGTAGTCGGCCGAGGCCACCCACAGGCGCAACACGTCGGCGCCCAGTGTGTCCATCACCTTCTGCGGCGCCACCACGTTGCCCAGCGACTTGGACATCTTGCGGCCCGAGGCGTCCACAGTGAAGCCGTGGGTGAGCACGTCGTCGTAGGGCGCACGGCCGTGGATCGCCGCCGAGGTGAGCAGCGAGGACTGGAACCAGCCGCGATGCTGGTCGGAACCTTCGAGGTACATCACCTTGTACTGCGACGCGCTGCCCTGCTGCAGTTCGGGGCGCTGGCCGATCACGCCGAAATGGGTGACGCCGGAGTCGAACCACACGTCGAGCACGTCGGTGACCTTGTCGTAGTCCTTGGCCTGGTCGCCCAACAGGTCGGCGGGATCGAGGTCGTACCACGCGTCGATACCGCCCTGCTCCATGCGCTTGGCTACTTGTTCCATCAGCGCCACGGAATCGGCATGCGGCTCCTGCGTCGCCTTGTGCACGAACAGCGCGATCGGCACGCCCCAGGTGCGCTGGCGGCTGATGCACCAGTCGGGACGACCGGCCACCATGCCGGCGATGCGTTCCTCGCCCCAGCCCGGCACCCAGCGCACGTCCTTGATCGACTTCAACGCCGTGGCGCGCAAGCCGGCCTGTTCCATGCCGATGAACCACTGCGGCGTAGCGCGGAAGATCACCGGCGTCTTGTGGCGCCAGCAATTCGGGTAACTGTGCTCGATCTTCGCGTGCGCCAGCAGCACGCCGCGCGCGCGCAGCAGCTCGACGATGGCGTCGTTGGCCTTCCACACGTGCATGCCGGCCAGGTCCAGCCCGTCGACTTTCGGCGTGTCGTCGCGGTAGGTGCCGCGCGCGCCGATGTAGTTGAGCAGGCCGATGCCGTTCTCGCGGCCGACCACGAAGTCCTCCACGCCGTGGTCGGGCGAGGTATGCACCGCACCGGTACCGTCTTCGGCGCTGACGTGCTCGCCGAGGATCACCGGCACGATGCGCTCGTAGAACGGGTGGCGCAGCTGCACGCCGTTGAGCGCGGCGCCGGTGACGTGACCCAGCAGCTTGGGCGATTCGACGCCGTAGCGCGCCAGCGCCTTCTCCACCAGCGCGGCGGCGATCACCAGCAGCACGCGCTTGCCGTTGCGCGCCGGGCCTTCGACCAGGGCGTATTCGAGTTCCGCACCCAGCGACACCGCCTGGCTTTCCGGCAGCGTCCAGGGCGTGGTGGTCCAGATCGGCACCGCGACGATGGCATCACCTGCATCTGCGCCGAACTTGGCGGCCAGCGCCGCAGGATCGACCGCGTCGTAGGCCACGTCCACCGCCGGCGAGACCTTGTCGCCGTACTCGATCTCCGCCTCGGCCAGCGCCGAGCCGCAGTCGAAGCACCAGTACACCGGCTTGGCGCCGCGCACCACATGGCCGTTGGCGACGATGCGCGACAGCGCGCGCACCATGTCGGCCTCGTACTTGAAGTCCATCGTGCGGTACGGGTTTTCCCAGTCGCCCAGCACGCCCAGGCGCTTGAAGCCGGCGCGCTGGGTGTCGATCTGCTCGGCGGCGTATTCGCGGCACTTCTGGCGGAACGCGCGGGCGTCGAGCTTCTCGCCCGGCTTGCCGTGCTGCTTCTCCACCGCGATCTCGATCGGCAGGCCATGGCAGTCCCAACCCGGTACGTAAGGCGCGCGGTGGCCGGCGAGCAGCTTGGAGCGCACCACCATGTCCTTGAGGATCTTGTTGACCGCGTGGCCGATGTGGATCGCGCCGTTCGCATAGGGCGGGCCATCGTGGAGCACGAAGGCCTTGTCGCGGCCGGCGGTCTTCGCCTGGATCTGCGCATAGCGCCCGACCCGCTCCCACTCGGCCAGCCAGCCCGGCTCGCGCTTGGGCAGGTCGCCGCGCATCGGGAATTCCGTCTGCGGCAGGTTGATCGTGCTCTTGTAGTCGGTGCTCATCGCTTCGGGTGCCTCTTCAGTCCCGCCCCGAAGCCGCCCGGCCCGGAGCGCTGTTGTACCGCCCACCGCGCGCGGCGGCAGGCGCTCGCGCTGCGGGCGGATGCCTTCAAATAATAATGATCGCCGCGACGGCGCTGGCGCGCCCGCGGACGGAATGCGGCAGGTTGGGCTTGCGGTTGCTCATGCGCGGGCCAGTACCGGATTCATGCCCAGGATCTGCCGGGCCGAATGCGCATCATGATTCATCTGCGCCTTCAGCGCATCCAGGCCGTCGAATTTCTGCTCGTCGCGCAGCTTGGCGACGAACTCCACCGCCATGCGCCGCCCGTAGAGGTCGCCCTCGAAATCGAACAGGTGGGTCTCCAGCAGCGGCCGGCTGACCTGGTTCACCGTGGGGCGCACGCCCAGACTGGCCACGCCCGGCCAGCTGCACTCGCCCTCGCCCAGCCCGACGCGCACGGCGAAGATGCCTTGCACCGGGCTGATCCGCTCGCGCAGATGCACGTTGGCGGTGGGGAAGCCCAGCGTGCGGCCGAGCTGGTTGCCGTATTCCACCTTGCCTTCGATCACGAACGGACGGCCGAGCAAGGGGGTGGCGGCGGCAAAATTGCCCGCGCCCAGCAACTGGCGCACGCGGCTGGCGGAGACACGGGCGCCATCCAACAGGATCGACGGCATCACGCAGCCCGCGAAGCCGGCCTTTTCGCCCAGTTCGCGCAGCAGGGCCACGTCGCCTTCGCGCTTGTGTCCGAAGCGGAAGTCCGCGCCCACCCACACTTCTTTGGCGGCCAGGCGCTCGACCAGGATGCGCTGCACGAAGTCCCGGGCGGACATCGCCGCCAGTTCGGCATTGAAGCGCAGCATGTGCACCTGCTCGAAACCCGCCGCCGCAAAGCCGAGCAGCTTTTCGCGCACGCTGGAAAGGCGGGGCAGCGGCTCGGCCGAGAAGTAGGTCCGTGGCAGCGGTTCGAACGTCACCACGGCCGCCGCGCAGCCCAGGGAGCGGGCACGGCGCTGCACTTGCGCAAACAGGGCCTGGTGGCCCCGATGCAGGCCGTCGAACGCACCGATCGCCACCACGCTGCCGTTGGGCGCCAGGCAGGAGCCTGCGATATCGCGGGAAAGTTTCGTCATCGCGGCAGTATATCGGGCCGCTCCCGGTCACGCCCCGATGGCGCATGACTTTTGTGAAGAGTGCAGCTATGGAGGCCTGCCTCCTGATCTTCGCGACCAGGGAGGATCGCCTCCATGAAGCAGACCGCCCTCACACGGCCCGCAGATCCCGCATCCTCAAGCCGGCCGCAAACAGCGTCGCCACGTACGCCACCCCGCCCGCCGCCACCAGCACGCCGAGACGCCAGACGCGGGTGAAGGTGGCGACATGGTCCCAGTCCGGCCAGAGCCAGCGACCCGCCGCCAGCACCAGCACCATCGCCGCGCAGGCCAGCGCCAGCCGCGTCCAGTGGCGCAGCCAGCCCGGCTGGCGCCGGTAGACGCCGGTGCGCCTCAGCCAGTGCCACAGCAGCACGAAGTTGAGATAGCTGGACAGCGAGCTGGCGATGCCCAGCGCCAGGTGCAGCCCCGGCACCTGCGCGATGCCGGCCATCCAGCCGGCCTGCCGCGCCGCCGGCGTCGCCCACATCTCGAACAGCATCACGATGAACACGCCGTTGAACAGCATGTTCGTCACCATCGCCGCCACGCCGGCGCGCACCGGGGTCCGGGTGTCCTGCCGCGCATAGAACGCGGGCAGCAGCACCTTCACCAGCGCGAAGGCCGGCAGGCCGCAGGACAGCGCGAGGATGGACAGCGTGGACATCTGCGTGTCGAACGCATTGAAGCGCCCATGCTGGAACAGCGTGCTGATGATGGGCCCGCTCAGCAGCAGCAGCGCGCACATCGCCGGCACCGAGATCAGCAGGGTGAGGCGGAGGCCCCAGTCCAGCGCGCGCGAAAAACCCTCGCGATCCGTGTTCACGTGATGGCGCGACAGCGACGGCAGCACCACCGAACCCAGCGCCACGCCGAACACGCCCAGCGGCAGTTCGAGGAAACGGGTAGACAGCGATAGCCAGCTCTGCGAGCCGGTGATCAGCAGCGAGGCGATCACCGTGTCCAGCAGCAGGTTGATCTGCGCCACCGAGGAGCCGAATAGCGTAGGCACCATCAGCTTGAGGATGCGCCGCACTTCAGGGTGGCGCCAGCCCCAGCGCGGCGACACCAGCAGGTCGAGCCTGCGCAGCGACGGCAATAGGAACAGCAACTGCAGGATGCCCGCCGCCAGCACCGCCCAGCCCATCGCCATGATCGGCACCGCCAGCCGCTTCGACAGCCATAGCGCGCCCGCGATCATGCAGACGTTGAGGATCACCGGCGCCAGCGCCGGCAACGCGAAGCGATGGAAACTGTTGAGCACGCCCCCGGCAAGTGCGGTCAGCGACACGAAGAACAGGAACGGGAACGTCAGTCGCAGCAAATCGATCGTGAGGTCGAACTTGTGCGGCTGGTTCAACGCGCCCGGCTCGAACAGCGTCGCCACCTGCGGCGCGAAGATCAGCCCCAGCGCGGTCACCAGCAGCACCACCGCGCCCAGCGTGCCCGAGACGCGCGCCATCAGCGCCTTCAGGTCCTCGTGCGTGCCCTTCTCCTTCACCTCGGTGAACACCGGCACGAACGCCGTGGAGAACGAGCCCTCGGCGAACAACCGGCGCATGAAGTTGGGAATGCGGAACGCCACCCAGAACGCGTCGGTGACGGCATTGGCGCCGAACACCACGTTGAGCGACATGTCCCGGACCAGGCCGAGCACGCGCGATATCATCGTCATGCTGCTGAACGAGAGCAGCCCGCGGAACATGCTGGGGGACTTCATCCGGTAAGGAATCCTGGATAGTGCGGGCAATGGGCGCACAGTCTGCCAGCCGGCGCGGGCAAGATCACCGGCGGATCATGGCCGAATGCGGGCAATGTCGCCGCCCCGACCGCCTAAATGCTTGACGCGTGAGCGAATCACCCGCATAATTCGCCTCTTTCTCCAACCTGCAACCCGCGATTCGGGAGTTTTACCTTGGCCAACATCAAGTCCGCGAAGAAGCGTGCGCGCCAGTCCGAGCAGCGCCGCCTGCGCAACATCAGCGCCCGTTCCATGGTGCGCACCGCGCTGAAGAAGGTCGTCAAGGCCATCGAGTCCAAGGACAAGGCAGCCGCCGTGGAAGCCTTCGCCGCCGCTCAGCCGGTGATGGATCGCTACGCCTCGCGTGGCCTGATCCACAAGAACAAGGCCGCTCGCCACAAGAGCCGCCTGAACGCGAAGATCCGCGAACTGGCGTAAGCCACTCGCTTCGCGCGTCACGAAAAAAGCCGGCTGATGCCGGCTTTTTTTGCGTCCGTCGATTCTGCCGGCCGCCCATCGGTCGCCACTGGCGCGGGGCCAGGATCGCTTAAGGCGATCTCCCTGCCCGCACGCCCGAACTTATTGCGGGTCAGCGCGCATCCGCTTCGGCCATGCTCCACCAGCACGCCAGCAGCGACATGCCGGCCGCCGCCAGCAGCAGCGCAGCCGCCGGTGCCGACCATGCGCCATGCAGCCAGTCGTGCAGGCCGGCACCCAGCAAGGACGAATGCAGCAGGCTCAGCCCGCAACCCGCCGCTCCAACCAGAACGCCGCTCCACAACGGCCACGCGGCACGGCGGGGACGCGGCGGCAACTGCTGCATAAGCTTTTCGCTGAAGCCCGCATCGGGCACGGGGCCTTCGAAGCTCCGGCGCAGCAATGCCTCGATCTCGTCGTCATGCAGATCGCTCATGATGTCCGCTCCTCACCAGTGGATTCTTGCCAGGCCGAAAGCCAGGCCTTGAGTTTCGCCTTGCCGCGCAGCGCATGGGTCTTCACCGTGCCCAGCGGCATCGCCAGCACATAGGAGGCCTCTTCGTGGCTGAGGCCAAGCTGCACGCAATGCAACAGTACCGCCTGCTCGGCGGCGGACAGGCGCCGCATCGCACGCTCGACGTCCAGCTGCAGGTCGACCGGCTGCGGCGCTGCCGGAAACCGTTCGAGTTCGCCCTCCCCGGCTTCGTCCGCGACCCACGCCCGCTTGCGCAATGCCTGCAGGAAACAGCTGTAGGCGATGCGGTAGAGCCAGGTGGAGAAACGCGACTCGCCGCGGAACTGGTCCAGCTTGCGCCACGCCAGCAGGAAGGTTTCCTGCGCCAGGTCGTCGGCCGTGGCCTCGTCGCCGTGCAGCAGTCGACGCAGCTGGGCGCGCACCATGCCCTGATGGCGGCGCAGCAGCTGCTCGAACGCCCTGCGGTCCTGGTCCAGCAGGGCGCGCGCCACCAGGGCCTGGTCGACGCGCGCCTCGGCATCGCCGTCAGTCATGCCGGCTTTCGCGCCGGTTCAACCACCAGCTGGCGAGATAGCCCAGGCCGGTCATCAGGGGCAGCAGGCCCAGCCCCCACAGACTGCCGATGCTACGGCCGCTGTCGAGCTGACCCGGCAACGCAAGCAGCATCCCCATCAACCCCAGGCCGATGCTGATCAGCACCAGCGCACGGCGCCGTTCGCAATAGGCCACCTGCGGTTCCACCAGCAGTTGCGGCGGCAACTCCACGCCCTTGTCGGCCAGTTGCATCAGGGTGCGGTAGCGCGCCTGCGTCTGCAGATAGCGGTAGCGCAGCAGGATCAGGACGATGAGGACCGGAGCCGACATCACTACGAAGGGAATGAAAAGGAATTCCATGGGTTTGCTCCAGCAGGTGTATCGAGCCGTACGGCCTTGATGACGGGTGATTGAACGACGCGCTTTCCGGAACTCAGTTCTTGGCGCCTTCGGCGGCTAGCAGATCAGCGATCTGTTCGGCCAGCAACCAGTGCTGCGAAAGCCCTTCGTTGCTGGTCAGGGCCACGGCCGCGCCGGTTTCCGAGATCATCTCCAGGTCCGCCGTGGTGCCTTCGATGCCGCCCTGGTGCCCGCGGATATGACGGCCGTGCGAGAGCCGCTCGTCGATGCCGGCGCCAATGGCACCGGGGCCGCCTTCATTCGGCACTTCGTCGTCGGACATCTTCGCCAGCGTCGCGGGCTTGAGCAGCTTGCCGCCGTGCAGGGCCGTGGCGAACCGCAACAGGTCGGCATTGGTGGAATAACCGCCGCCCGCGGGACTGCCCTTGTAGACGCCCAGCACCCAGTTGGCCTTCCACTTGCGGGAAAACGCCCCGTCGTCGTGGTAGTAGCCGACCGCCAGCCCGGGCACGATCTCGTCCTCGCTGTCGAAGCCGCTGGACGCCATGTGCGCGGGCTCGAAGATGTGATGCTGGATGTAGTCGAAATAGCTTTCGCCGGAGACGTTCTCGATGATGCGGCCAAGCAGGACGTAGCCGGCGTTGCTGTAGCTCAGCCCCTTGCCCGGCTCGCCCACTTTGGGCTGGCGGGCGATCAATCCCAGGTAGTCCGCCGGATTGACGTAACGCTGGGCGTGCTCGAAATAATCCGGCACCATGAAATCGCCCAGGCCCGAGGTGTGGTGCAGCAGCTCCCACACGGTGATCTTCTTCGCCGTCGCCTGGTCGGGATACTCCGGCACCCGCTCCGCCAGCGTGTCGTCCCACGACAGCTTGCCGGCCTCGACCAGCTGCGCGATGGCGACCGCGGTGAACATCTTGCCGACCGAGCCGACATGGAACTTCGTCTGGTGATCGACCGGCACGTTGAAGCTGCGGTCGGCCAGGCCGCGGCATTCGTCGAACACGGTCTCGCCGCCATCGAGCACGGTCACGCAACCGGAGAAGTCGGACACGCTCACCAGCCGGTCCAGCACGGCGTGTATCTGTTTTCCCAGCTCCGCGTGCGACACCGGCCCCTTGGGCCAGTCGGCAAAAAGCGGATTGTCCATCCCGACCAGGTGCACCTGCGCGAACTGGCCGGGATGCGCCGGGTCGGCGATCAGCCAGAACAGGCCGGCCTGCGCGTTGCGTCGTCCCTTGACGGCGACTTCGAGCAGCCCCGGCTGGTGCGGGTCCGTGCGCACGTCGAACACGTCCACGCCGCCTTCGTCGCGCACGGCCGAAACCAGGCCGGCAATGAAGTCCGTCTTGTCGTCAGGGTCGACGGACGCCGACAGGATGCCGGGAGCCCACTGGCGGATCTGCGCCGGATTGTCGGCGTCGATATGCCGCACCAGCGTGGCGGCGAGCTTTCCGACCGGCGTGTCGGGCAGCGTGGGGTTCATGGCCGGGGTCGCCGCCATGGCCACGGGCATGCCTGCCGCGCAGGCCAGGGCGAAAGCCAGCAAACGCAGCCGCGTCCTGGGCGAACGGGCATGGATGGGGTGGTTCCTCATTGCGCTCTCCTGATCGTGTCCAGTCCGCACAAGCGCGGATGTCGAAGGCTTGGATGCAACGAACCATGCCGTTGGATTCAACCCGTCACTGGCGTCCGCAGCGGGGAATGGAATAATCGGCACGACCACCCGCCGGAGCCGACATGTCGCCATCCCTGATCCGCCCCATAGAGCCGCGCGACGACGCCGCGGTTGCAGCGATCATCCGCGCGGTGATGCCCGAGTTCGGCGCCGACGGCCCCGGCTTCGCGATCCACGATGCCGAGGTGGACAGCATGAGCGCGGCCTACGCGCAGCCCCGTTGCAGCTACTTCGTCGTCGAACGCGACGGCAGGGTGATCGGCGGCGGCGGCATCGCGCCGCTGGTGAACGGCGAGCCGGACGTGTGCGAGCTGCGCAAGATGTACTTCCTGCCGGAGGCGCGCGGCATCGGCGCCGGCGCCGCGATGATGCAGCGCTGCCTCGACGCGGCGCGCGCGCACGGTTTCCGCCGCTGCTACCTGGAGACGCTCACCGGCATGGACGCCGCGCAGGCGCTGTACGCGAAGTCCGGCTTCGTCCCGCTGTGCGCGCCGATGGGCGGCACCGGGCACTTCAGTTGCGACCGTTTCTTCATCCGCGAGCTTTGAGGTGCGCCATGACGAGCCACGATCCGCGCATCGACGCCTACATCGCCAAGTCCGCCGAGTTCGCCCGCCCCATCCTCGAATACCTGCGCGCCACGGTGCATTCGGCCTGTCCGGACGTCGAGGAGACGATCAAGTGGAGCATGCCGTTCTTTGTCTATCGCGGCGCCTCGCTGTGCATGATGGCCTCGTTCAAGCAGCACTGCGGCTTCGGCTTCTGGCTGAGCAGGCAGGTTACCGGCGGCGATGCGGAAGACGGCATG
The DNA here is from genome assembly GCF_014843005.1 of Rhodanobacter sp. DHG33. Classification (GTDB taxonomy): domain Bacteria; phylum Pseudomonadota; class Gammaproteobacteria; order Xanthomonadales; family Rhodanobacteraceae; genus Rhodanobacter_A. Next base: position 250,856 of record NZ_JACYXM010000004.1, read on the forward strand.
GGCCAGTTCGGCAAGATCACCTCGACCAAGGATCTGCCTGCGAAGAAAACGCTGATCGCCCTGATCGGGAAAGCGATGGCGTTGAACGAGGCGGGCGTGAAATCGACGCGCGCCAAAACCGGCACCAAACCGCCGCCCACGCCGCCCGAGGATTTCATCGCCCTGCTCGCCCAGCGCAAGCACGCCGCCGCACGCAAGAGCTGGGAGGGTTTTCCGGATGGCTGCCGGCGCGAATACATTGCCTGGATCGCCGAGGCGAAAACCGACGCCACCCGCCAGAAGCGACTCGCCACTACGCTGGAGTGGCTGGCCGAAGGCAAGCGCCGCAACTGGAAATACGAAAAGAAATGAGGAACGCCATCCGATGATCCGCGTTGCACACGAGGCAGACGCCAGCGCCATCCACGCGATCTACGCGCCGCACGTCACCGCAGGCATGGCCACGTTCGAAACCGCGCTGCCCGGCGCGGACGCAATGCGCGAACGCATACGTGCACGGCTGCCGAACTATCCCTGGCTGGTATGGGAGGAAGGCGGCGAAGTGCTGGCCTACGCCTATGCCTACCGCTTTCGCGAGCGCGCGGCCTACGACTGGATCGCCGAAACCTCGATCTACGTCGATGCCGCCGCACAAGGCCGCGGCATTGCGCGGCGACTCTACGGATGCCTGTTCGATGTAATGCGCCTGCAGGGCCTCACGCAGGCCGTGGGCGTCATCACCCTGCCCGGCACCGCCAGCGTAGCCCTGCACGAGGCGATGGGTTTCGCACCCGCCGGCGTGTGGCGACAGAGCGGCTGGAAGCTGGGGCAATGGTGGGACGTGGGCGTGTGGCAGAAAGAGCTTCAGCCGGCGCCCGTGCCGCCGCCACCCGTCACGCCGTTCGCCGCCCTGGCGTCGACGACCGCTCTCGGGCAGATCTTAGGCCACGCCTGAGCGATTCCCTGCCGAAGCCAACAGGCCTCGGCAGGGAATCCGTACACATCAATTGCCGGATGCGGCGGCCGCGATGATGCTGGCGATCACGCCCGTGGTGACCGCCACCAGCAGGAAATCGCCATTGTCGCTGCGAACCCAGTGGTAGCCGCGCGGCGGCGGACGCAGATGGTCCCTGTGCCAGTCGGACACCACGTACTGCTGCCCGCGATAGGACTGCGGCAGACGGCCGCCCTTCTTGTACCAGCCTTCGTGGCGCCCTTGGTCATGCATGCCGTGATACTGCGGGTGACCATGATCCGGGCCCGGCCCGTACTGTTGCGCGAACGCTGCGCCGGTCGAAGCCAGCAGAGAACCACTCAACACGATTGCAATCAACTTTTTCATCGAAACCTCCTCGGTTGGATTTGCCAGCACACCGTGCCCTGACGTGCCCGTCCCCCCCTGTCCCGATACAAGCCTTATCGCGACGGTGCAACCATCCACCGGACACCCTCAACCCAACGTGAATTCCCCGCAGCGCGCCATCCGCCCCGCCTGCGCCGGAGAATGACGCTGCTAAAATGCCCATTTCGACATCCACGGAATTTCCCGACATGCAGCTCGATCAGGTCAAGGCGATCATCACCGGCGGCGCCTCCGGTCTCGGCCACGCGGTGGCACAGCATCTCGTCGCCCATGGCGCCAAGGTGGCGCTGTTCGACGTCAATGAGGAAAAGGGCCAGGCCGCCGCCAAGTCGCTGGGCGACGTCGCGCGCTTCTACAAGACCGACGTGACCAGCGAGGACGGCGTCACCGCCAACGTCGCCGCCGCGCGCGAAGCGATGGGCGGGCTCAACGTGGTGATGAACTGCGCCGGCATCCTCGGCGCCGGCCGCGTGCTGGGCAAGGAAGGCCCGATGCCGCTGTCCACCTTCGCCAGCACCGTGATGGTGAACCTGGTCGGCAGCTTCAACGTGGCCAAGGCCGCCGCGGCGCTGATGCAGAACAATGAAGCAGGCGAAGACGGCGAACGCGGCGTGATCGTCAACACCGCCTCCGTGGCCGCCTACGAAGGGCAGATCGGCCAAGCGGCCTATTCCGCCTCCAAGGGCGGCGTGGTCGGCATGACCCTGCCGATGGCGCGCGAGCTGTCGCGCTTCGGCATCCGCGTGGCCACCATCGCGCCGGGCATCTTCTGGACGCCGATGGTCGACGGCATGCCGCCGCAGGTGCAGGAATCGCTGTCCGCCTCCATCCCCTTCCCGTCGCGCCTCGGCAAGCCGGAAGAATTCGCGCAGACCGTGGCCTTCATCCTCGGCAACCGCTACATCAACGGCGAGACCATCCGCCTCGACGGCGCGGTGCGGCTGCAGCCGAAGTAACCGCCCAGCGCCAGCCAGCATGCGCGCCACCGGATTCCGGCCTCCACAGGAAAGAGGAGAAACCATGAAGGGATTACGCAGGTTTTCCGGACTGGCGGCCATGCTGCTGGCGACCGGCGCAACGGCGGCCACGCAGCCGATGGACCCCGCGCCAAATCATCATGTCTACCGCAAGGTGGACGGACAATCGCTGGGCGCCTATGTGTTCGAGCCGCCGGCCACGGCGGCTCGAACACCGCGCGCCGCGATCCTGCTGTTCCATGGCGGCGGCTGGCGCGGCGGCAGCGCCGACTGGAGCTTCGACGATGCGCGCCGTTTCGCGGCGCTGGGCCTGGTGGCGATCGCGATCGACTATCGACTGTCGGCGGACAAACTCACCCCGATCGATGCCTTTGCGGATACCTGCGCCGCCTTTGCCTGGGCACGCCGGCATGCGACCGAGCTGAAGCTGGATCCCGAACGCGTTGCCGGGTACGGCGTCTCGGCAGGCGGCCACCTGGTTGCCAGCGCCGGCACACTGGCCTGCCCGGCCGACACCGGAACCCCGCAGCAGACCCGGCCGAACGCCATGCTGCTGGTTTCGCCTGCGGTGAACACCGCCCGCGACGGCTGGTTCCGCCACCTGCTGCAAGGCCGCGCGGAACCGTCCGCGTACTCGCCGCTGGAACACGCCGATGCCACAACACCCCCCGCGCTGATCGTGCAGGGCGAAGCCGATACCTTGACTCGCCCCAGTGGCGCCAAGGCATTCTGCGAACGCATGCATGCGGCGCAGGCCACCTGCGAATTGGCGTTGTACCCGAACCTGGGACACTTGCTGACACGCAGGCTGGATAACCAGGAAGACGATTTCGATCCCGATCCGGACGCACTCGCCGATGCCCATCGGCGCGAACAGCGGTTCCTGGCGGACCAGGGATTCCTCCCAACCGAACCAAGCAGCAAGGCAACCACCCAATGAAAGCTTCCGACGTCAAGAAAGGCAACGTGGTCGAGCACGAAGGCACCGTGTACCAGGTGCGCGACATCGAGCGCAGCTCGCCCACCGCGCGCGGCGGCAACGTCACCTTCCGCTTCACCCTGTATTCCATCCCCGGCGGCCGCAAGTTCGACCTCAGCCTGCGCGCCGACGACGACCTGAAGGAAATGGACCTGGTGCGCCGCGCCGCCAACTATTCCTACAAGGACGGCGAGGCCTTCGTGTTCATGGATGCGGAGGACTACACCCAGTACCTGCTCGACCCCGAGCTGGTAGGCGACAACGCCGGCTACATCGTCGAAGACGTGGAAGGCTTCCACGTGCAACTGATCGACGACGCGCCGGTGGGCCTGCAGGTACCCACCAGCGTGGTGCTCACCGTGGTGGACACCGCGCCGGAGCTGAAGGGCGCCAGCGCCACCAAGCGCACCAAGCCGGCCAAGCTCAATACCGGCGTGGAGATCCAGGTGCCCGAATACATCACCAACGACGAGAAGGTGTGGGTGAACACGCTGACCGGCGAGTTCGCCGGGCGCGCCTGACACGCAAGGACGGCGCCGGGCCAACCGGCGCCGTCAATCCGCCTCGGGCAGCATCGCGGACAAGTCCGTCACGCCCACATCGATGCCCGACTGGCTGAGCAGGGTGGTGACCTGCCCGCGGTGGTGCGTCTGATGGTTGAAGAAATGCTGCATCAGATGCCCGAACTTCCTGACAAACACCTGGCCTGAGCGGTTGCTGTAGGTCAAGGCCTGGTCGTACGCATCGTCCCTCGCTTCCGCACAGAGCCGCACGATCGTTTCGTCCATGTCGCGACGCGCTTCGCGCAGCGAATCGAACTCGGGGTACAGAACCTCCGCAAGCGAGTACGGATGCGGCAAGTCGCGCACGCGAGCCAGCGAGCGGAACGCCGCCGGATGATCGGCGAAGCGCTTCAGCCAGATGGTGTCGGCCACCAGCAGGTGGTTGAGCGTGCCGAACAGCGAACCGAAGAACGCGCCCCGATCCTCATGCATCGCCGCCGCGTCCAACCGCGATGCGGCATCGTAAAGCTTGTCATTCATCCACCGGTTGTATCCGGCCATCAGTTCGAACGGGTTCTTGAGCGACATGGTCATGACATGGCCGTAGCGTGTCGTCGATGGTAGCGAATCGACGCACCGGCACGACAGTTTCAGGCGGCTTAGGGCAGAATCCCGATACCCCCTGCAACATCCGGACCCCATGCCCAACAGCGGCTATTCCCTGCGCGCACAGTTCGTCGAAACCTTGACGCTGACCAAGCGGCCGGAGGTGCCGTTGTGGGTGGTGCTGCGCAATACGCTGGCGGTGGTCCTGCCGCTGGGCGTGGGGCTGGCCACCGGGCACACGGAAATCGGCCTGGGCGTCAGCGCCGGTGCGCTGGACACGATGTTCTCCGACCAGCCCGGCCCGTATCGCCAGCGCATGCTCTGGCTGCTGCTGGCGACGCTGGTGGCGGGACTGGCCGCGCTGGTGGGCTTCACCGTCGGCGGCGAGCTGCTGCCGATGCTGCTGGCCACTGCCGTGTTCGGTTTCTGCGGCGGCATGCTGGTGGTGTTCGGCATCGACGCCGCGCGCGTGGGCATGACCAGCATGATCCTGCTGGTGATCGCCGCCGCCACGCCGCTGCCCGCCAAGGATGCGTTGCCCGTTTCCGGCCTGATTGCCTGCGGCGGCCTGCTGCTCACCCTGTTCGCGGTGGCCGAGTGGCCGCTGCAGCGCTATCGCCCGGAACGTCTTGCGCTGGCCGGCGTGTATGCCGGCCTCGCCGGGCTGGCGCGCCAGCCCGGCGACGACGAGAACGCCACTCCCGCGCTCACCGATGCGATGACTTCGCTGCAGCACACCCTGCTCGGCCGCTACCGTTCGCACGGCCGCGCGATGGAAGCTTTCACCGTGCTGCTGGAACTGGCCGAGCGCATCCGGTTGGAGCTGACCGCGATCTCCGCCCTGCATGCGGACCCCGCCGCGCATGCCCGCTACCGCGAAGATGCCGCGCGCGTACTGGACGCCCTTGCGCACGCGCTGGAGGTCGGCGAACCACCGCGGCAGGCGGAACGCGCGCTCGACGCCATGCGCAGCGACATCCAGGACATGCCCTACAAGCTGGCCGCGCACCTGCGCGCGCTGGACGGCCAGCTGGCCGCCGCGGTGCGCAATGCGAACTGGGCCGGCAGCCGCGGCGAGCTGCGCGCGGCCGCGGCGGAAACGCAATTGCCGCGCACGCTGCAGAGCAGTTCGACGTGGGCCGTGCTGCGCGCCAACCTCACCCTGCATTCGGTGGCCTTCCGCCATGCGCTGCGCACCGCGGCCTGCCTCAGTGCGGCGCTGCTCGTATCGCGCCTGCTCAACCTGCCGCATGGCTACTGGCTGCCGATGACCACGGCCATCGTGCTGCGCGCCGACTTCGCCGCCACCTTCAACTTCGGCCTGCTGCGCGTGGTCGGCACGGTGCTGGGCCTGGTGCTGACCACCGCCCTGCTGCACCTCACCCCGGCCTCGCCCTGGGCGCATCTCGCGCTGATGGCGCTGCTGTGCATGGCGTTCCGCTGGCTGGCCAACGCGCACTACGGCATCGCGGTGGCCGCGCTCACCGGCACGGTGGTGATCCTGCTGTCGTACGAGGGCGTCAATTCCGGCGTGGCGGTGACCGATCGCGTCATCAACACCGTGATGGGCTGCGGCATGGCGATGGCCGCGTACCTCGCGTGGCCCACCTGGGAACGTGGCCGCGCGCGGGCGGCGCTCGCCGAGATGCTGGACGCCTATGCCGGCTACCTGCGCGCGCTGGCCATGCCGGGGCAGCGCGAAGCGCAGCGCGAAACCCGCAGCCTGGCGCGCACCGCGCGCAGCAACGCGGCGGCCTCGCTCGAACGCATGCGCGTGGAACCGGCCACGCCGCTGGCGCTGCTGGAACTGGCGCGCGCGCTGTTCGCCAACGGCAACCGCCTGGCGCGCACCGCGATGACCCTGGAGGCGCTGGACGACGATGCGCCCTCCCGCCCGGCCGCCATGAACGAGTTCGTCGCCACCTGCGCGGATGCCATGCACGCCATCGCCGTCGCACTGCGCGAGCGCCATGCGCCGGACGAGCTGCCCGACCTGCGCGCCCTGCAGCAGACGTTGGCCGCCACGCTGGAGCAGGCGGGCGAACCGCAGGAGACCGACCCGCTGCTGCGGCTCAGCGACCGCCTCACCGACAACATCAACACGCTGGCCCACGTGCTGCGCCGCGCGCAGGCGGTCCCCCGGGGCTAGGCCCGGGGCCGGGCCGCGCTTCCGCTTTTGCAGGGTATGCCCCGATCCACGGTTTGGCCGTTGGCTTACACTGCGCGGATGCTGAAGATCGATACCCACGCGCACATCCTGCCCCGCGACTGGCCTAACCTCGCCGCCCGGTTCGGCGACGAGCGTTTTCCGGTGATGACCCACAGCGACGACCGCCACCGCATCTACAAGGACGGCCGGTTCTTCCGCGAAGTGTGGGATTCGGCCTTCGACCCGCAGATGCGCATCGCCGATTACGCGCGCTTCGGCGTGGACGTGCAGGTGATCTCCACCGTGCCGGTGCTGTTCTCGTACTGGGCGCCGGGTTACCAGGCGCTGGAGCTGCACCGGCACCTCAACGACCACATGGCCGGCATCTGCCGCGACTACCCGCGCCACTACGCGGGTATCGGCACCGTGCCGCTGCAGGCGCCCGACCTCGCCGTGCGCGAACTGGAGCGCTGCATCGACGAGCTCGGCCTGCAGGGCGTGCAGGTCGGTTCGCACTGCAACGACTGGAACCTCGACGCGCCGGAACTGTTCCCGTTCTTCGAAGCCGCCGCCGACCTCGGCGCCGCGGTGCTGGTGCATCCCTGGGACATGATGGGCATGGCCAGCATGCCCAAGTACTGGCTGCCGTGGCTGGTGGGCATGCCCGCCGAGCAGGCGCGCGCCGCCTGCTGCCTCGCCTTCGGCGGCGTGCTGGAGCGGCTGCCGAAGCTGCGCGTGATGCTGGCCCACGGCGGCGGCAGCTTCCCGTGGACCGTAGGCCGCATCGAACACGGCTTCAAGATGCGCCCCGACCTGGTCGCCACCGACAACCCGCGCAATCCGCGCGAGTACCTCCATCGCTTCTACTTCGACTCCTGCGTGCACGACGACCAGGCGCTGCGCTGGCTGCTGGAACTGACCGGCACACAGCAGGTGATGCTGGGCACCGACTATCCTTTCCCGCTGGGCGAACAGGAGCCCGGCAGCGGCATCGAGGCCCTGGGCCTGAGCGATGCCGACCGCGCCCGCCTGTTCCACGGCACGGCGCTGGAATGGCTGGGCCTGCCCAAGCAGCGTTTCGCTCCCGACACCATCGCCTGAGGATTTCGCATGCATTTTCCGCGCACCGCCGTCGCCGCCTTCGCGCTCGCGCTCGGCATGCTTGCCGCCGCACCCGCAGCGGCCACCGACGTCAGCATGGCCAACGGCAGCGTCACCTTCAGCACGCCGGACAACTGGATGGACATCATGGACACCGACGGCAACCCGGAGGTGCGTGCCTTCGAGGTGCCCGACCCCTCGCCCACCGGCCAGACGGTGCTGGCGCGCGTCACCGTCACGGTGACCCAGGTGTCCGGTCTCGACCAGTTCCGCGCCTACCAGAGCCAGGCCGCCGGCAAGGCCACGACCCTGCAGGCCTACAAGGCGCTCGGCACCTCCAGCCCCGACAACCTCAGCTACACCGCGCAGGAAGCGGGCGTGCCCTCCCATTACCGCGAGCGTTACTGGTTCAAGGGCGGCTATGCGATCCAACTGCGTTGCGTGCGTCCCCAGCAGAGCCAGTCCGGCGCGTCGTGGATCGCCGCCTTCGACCGCGGCTGCGACGCCATCGCCGCGCGGCTGCAGTAACGGAAACCCCATAGAGGGCGCACCCCGTGCGCGATTGCCTTTCGCTGGGTACGAAACGCAAGGCAATCGCGCATAAGGGTGCGCCCTGCGCAAGACACATGCCCATGCAGAACCCTCCGATGACCGACTACCAAGCCACCGCCGCCTGGGCGCAAGCCGCCGATGCCGCCGATCCGCTGCGCGCGTTCCGCGACGAATTCCTGATACCGCCGCACGCAGGTCACGACAGTGCGTACTTCTGCGGCAACTCGCTGGGCCTGCAGCCGCGCGCCGTGCGCGCCGCGCTCGCCGCCGAGCTGGACGACTGGGCGCAGCTCGGCGTGGAAGGCCACTTCAAAGGCCGCCTGCCGTGGATGGACTACCACGAGTTCGTGCGCGACCACCTCGCCGAAGTGGTCGGTGCGCTGCCGTCCGAGGTGGTGGCGATGAACACGCTGGGTGTGAACCTGCACCTGATGATGGTGAGCTTCTATCGCCCCACCGCCGAACGTCCGGCGATCCTGATGGAAGCCGGCGCCTTCCCCACCGACCGCTACGCGCTGGAGTCGCAGATCCGCTTCCACGGTTTCGACCCGGCCACCACGCTGATCGAGCTTGAAGCTGACGAACCCAACGGCACGTTGTCGATGGCGGCCATCGAGCGCGCGCTGGCCGAGCATGGCTCGCGCATCGCACTGGTGATGCTGCCCGGCGTGCAGTACCGCAGCGGCCAGGCCTTCGACCTCGAGGCCATCGCCGCACTCGGGCACCGGCACGGCTGCGTGGTGGGCTTCGACCTCGCCCACGCCGTGGGCAACCTGCCGATACGCCTGCACGACAGCGGCGCCGACTTCGCGATCTGGTGCAGCTACAAGTACCTCAACAGCGGCCCCGGCGCGGTCGGCGGCGCCTTCGTGCACGAGCGCCACGCGCGCGCCGTGCTGCCGCGCTTCGCCGGCTGGTGGGGCCACGACAAGACCTCGCGTTTCCGCATGGGCCCTGAGTTCGTGCCCACGCCCGGCGCGGACGGCTGGCAGCTCAGCAACCCGCCCATCCTTGCGTTGGCGCCGCTGCGCGTATCGCTGGAAGTCTTTCATCGCGCCGGCATGGCGCGGCTGCGCGAGAAATCGCTCAAGCTCACCGGCTACCTGGAATGGCTGGTGCAGACGCAGCTCGCCGACGTGCTGGACGTGCTCACGCCCGCCGATCCCGCGCGTCGCGGCGCGCAGCTTTCCATCCGCGTGCACGGCGGACGCGAACGCGGGCGCGCGCTGTTCGACCATCTGATGGAACACGGTGTGGTCGGCGACTGGCGCGAGCCCGACGTCATCCGCATCTCGCCCGCACCGCTGTACAACCGCTACGCGGATTGCCTGCGGTTCGCGGACGTGGTGCGCGACTGGCGGCAGGCCGGCTGATGTTCCATCGCGGCAGTACCGCACAGGCGTAACGAAGCAGGCAAACCATCAAGGGGCGGTCATGGACGTAAAGATCACCGGCGGAAACATCCGCTTCCTGATCGCTTCATTCGTGCTGTTATTGGTAACCCACGCCATCGCCTACCTGACCCACGAGTACTCCCATTCGGTGATGGCGTGGAGCCTGGGCTGGATGGGCACCCCGTTCGGGATCGACTACGGGCACCCGACGCTCGACAACTTCCTCTTCCTCGGCGACGTGGACGACAACGTCAACTACCCGCCGATATTCGCCAGCGGGCACGGACTCGATGCCGCGCTGATCGCCCTCGCCGGCCCCTTCATCGGCAACGGTCTGCTGTACTTCATCGTCTACGGCCTGATCCGGTGGACGGCCGTCGGAACAAGCCGCTTCGGCACCGCGTTCGCCTACTGGCTCTGCCTGATGTGCGCCGGCAACCTGTGGGGCTACGTGCCGCTCAGGGCGATCACCACGCACGCCGACATCGCGCTCGGTGCCGAAGGCCTGCACCTGTCCGTGTGGGCGCTGTTTCCGTTCGTCGCGGTGCCTTCGCTCTACATCGTCCAGCACTTCTTCCGCAGGACGTTCCCGCTCTGCCAGCAGAAGATCGCCGGCGGCGACGGCAACAACTTCATCCTCCTGGCGGCGCTGACGGCTTTCTGGTTCTTCTCGTTCTTCGGCGGCGACGGCATCGGCGGGAACTACGGGCTGATTTCCCAGCTGCTCTGCATCACGTCGAAGTACCTGCTGGTCCCTCTCTGCATGCTGTATCTGATGTCGCGCTACTACGGCCCTTACCGGCCTGGGCGGACGCAGCCTGCGGCGGCATCCGTTTCCTGATGCCGCACAACCGCAGCCCTCAGGCCAGCAAGCTCTGCGCGAACTCGCGCACGTAGTCGAGGAAACGCGTCTGCACGCCGTTCAACGGACTGTCCGGCCGGTAGACGGCGCGCAGGGTGACGTCGAGCTGCAGTTTCAGCGGACGCGTCTGCAACGGCTCCTTGCTGCAGCGCGCGGTGAAGGGGTCCACCAGCGCCAGTCCGCCGCCACGCGCGACCAGCGAGCAGGCGAGCTGGTAGGTCTGCACCCAGACGTGCGCACGCGGCGCGGGTTCGACCTCGGCGAGATGCCCGTGCAGCATGTTGCCCATCGCGTCCTGCACCGTGATGCCGATCATCGGCTGGCCGGCCAGCGCGCTGATCGGCAGCGGCTTCGCGAGGTCGCGCTCCGGCCACCAGCCCGGCGGGGCGATCACCATGATGCTGCCGTCGCACAGCGATTGCTGCAGCAGCCCGTGGCGGCTCATGTCCTGCAAGGTGAGGCCGATGTCGCTTTCGCGCAGCATCAGCGATTCGCACATCGCCGCCGAATGCTGGGTATAGAGCTCGATGCTGGTGTCGGGGTAGACCTTGCCCAGCCGCGCGATCGCGTCGGGCACCAGGGTCTGCGCCAGGGTGGGCGTGCAGGTCACCCGCAGCGGATGGCTCTCAGGGCGGGCGATGTTGGTCGAGAGACGCTGCAGGTCGTACATCTCCTGCATGATGCGGTCGATGTGGTGGCGCATCAGCAGCGCCTGCTGGGTGGGCTGCAGGCGCCCGCGCACGCGACTGAACAGGGGAAAGCCCAGATGGTTTTCGGCCTGCTGCAACGCCTTGCTCGCGGCAGGCTGCGAGATGTTCAGAAGGTTCGCCGCGCCGGTCAGGCTGCCGGTGCTCAATACGGCATGGAACAACTCGATGTAGCGCAATCGCATCGCACTCCCCACCCTGCCCTCGGCACGTGTCATTCGAGTGCAACACATAACGTTTTTGCAGGCAAACCCGGCAGACTGCGCACACCGGCCGCGCGGCACCCACAACCGACGGTTATGCCATCTGACCGTCTTTTCATTGGCGGCCCGCGCCGGCCGCTGACTATGCTCGCCGCACCGCACGAAGCGGAATCCACCCAACCCTGGAGCCAGTGTCCACATGTCGAACCAAGGCGCAGAAACCGCAGTCCGCTGGGGCCCGCCGTACCTGCTGTACCTGGGCAGTGCCGTCGACGACCTGTCGATCAAGACCGCGCGCGGCCTGGCGTTCTGGCGGACCGAGCATTGCCTCGGCCAGCACCGCCGCCTTGATTGCTCGGTGACGCTGAACCTGCCCGACCTCGGCTTCGTCCAGGCCAAGGCCATGGGCGCCGACACCATGGTGATCGGCGCGGCGAACGCGGGCGGCGTGATGGGCCCGGAGATCGTCGCCGATGCCGTCGCCGCGCTGGACGCCGGGCTCAACGTGGTCTCCGGCCTGCACCACAAGCTGCGCGACAACGCCGACATCGTGGCCGCCGCGCGCCGCAACGGGCGTGCCCTGTTCGATGCGCGCGCACCCGGTCCCAACATTGCGGTAGGCAACGGCAAGCCGCGTGCCGGCCGGCGCCTGCTCACCGTGGGCACGGACTGCTCGGTCGGCAAGATGTACACCACGCTGGCGCTGGAGCGCGCGCTGCGCGCACGCGGCCAGGCTGCGGATTTCCGCGCTACCGGGCAAACCGGCATCCTGATCGCAGGCGCAGGCATCCCGGTGGATGCGGTGGTGGCGGATTTCATCTCCGGCGCCGCCGAAGCGATCTCGCCCGCGCGCGACGACAACGGCTGGGACCTGATCGAAGGCCAGGGCTCGCTGTTCCATCCGTCCTTCTCCGGCGTATCGCTGGGCCTGCTGCACGGTTCGCAACCCGATGCCCTGGTGCTCTGCCACGAGCCGACACGGCAGCACATGCGCGGGCTGCCGCATTACCCGCTCCCGGATCTGGTGGCCTGCATGGAAGCCAACCTGGTCGCCGCGCGGTTGACCAACCCTGCGGTGCGTCCCGTCGGCATCGCGCTGAACACGTCGAAGATGCCGTCGCACGAGGCGCAGGCGGCGTGCGAACGGGTCAGCACGCTGTTCGGGCTGCCGTGCCAGGATCCGGTCACCATGGGCGTCGAAGCGATCGTGGACAACCTCGTCGCATGCTTCCCGGGTTGAACATCCGGCATAGTGGCCGCTTGCCGGCATGAGCGCCGCCGCCCGGAGCGACTGCACGTGTTGATGCTCGACTCGGTCCAGACCCTGGCCTGCGGCGGCCTGTTCCTGCTGGTCGGCTACATGGTCCGGCGGCGCGTGCCGCTGCTGATGCGTTTCAGCATCCCCGCCCCGGTGATCGGCGGCCTGCTGGTGGCGCTGTTCATGCTGGCCTGCCGCCACTGGGGCGTCACGCCGCTGCGCTTCGACACGTCGTGGCAGCAGCCGCTGATGATCGCGTTCTTCACCGGCATCGGCTTCAACGCCAGCGCGACCCTGCTCAAGATCGGCGGCCGCCAGATCCTGCTGTTCCTCGCCCTGGCCAGCGTGCTGGCGATCGCGCAGAACTTCCTGGGCATCGCCATGGCCAAGGCCTTCGGCCTGCCGCCGCTGTTCGGCGTGATCACCGGCTCGGTCACGCTCGCGGGCGGCCCCGCCACCGGCATGGCTTTCGCGCCGCTGTTCGAGAAAGTGGGCGTGCACGGCGCGCAGAGCGTGGCGCTGGCCAACGCGATGGCCGGTATCGTGCTCGGCTCCATTTTCGGCTCGCCGATCGCGGCGATGCTGATCGAGCGCTTTCACCTGCGCACCGCCGGCGCAACCGGAGAGGTCAGCACGGAGGCGCCTGCGGCGGCCGTGTCGACGGAACCGGAGCGCACCGCAGATCCCGCCTACGCGGGACTCAAGACCTTGGTGTTCATGCTGCTGGCGATGGGCATCGGCGCATGGATCAGCGGCGGCCTGAGCCGGCTCGGCGTGACCTTGCCGAGCTACATCGGCGCGATGCTGGTGGGCGCGGTGATCCGCAACATCGACGACGCCTGGGGCTGGTTCGGATTGTCGACGCGCGGCATGGAGCTGATCGGCAACACCGCGCTGTCGCTGTTCCTCGTCGTGGCGCTGATGAACCTGCACCTGTGGGACCTGGCCGGACTGGCGCTGCCGCTGCTGGCGAACCTGGCGGTGCAGTCGGTCCTGGTGCTGGCGTTCTGCTGCTGGCCGCTGCTGCAGCTGATGGGGCGCGACTACGACGCCGCGGTGATGGCCAGCGGGTTCACCGGTTTCATGCTGGGGACTACGGCGAATGCGGTGGCTTGCATGAGTGCGCTCACGGAGCGCTATGGAGCGGCGCCGCGGGCGTTTCTGGTGGCGCCGGTGGTGGGGGCGTTCCTGATCGATTTCACCAATGCGATCATCATTACGGGGTTCGTCAACGGGTGGCATTGAGGGGCGGATTTTGGGTTTTGCGCCTTGGCGCTTGAGGCTTCGAGCTTCGAGCTCCATGTCCCGAGCTCTGAATTCCACGCTTCGAGCTTCGATAGCGGAATCCGCTGCCCCTAATTCGCAAGCGACAGAGCGGTTTCGGTCGCCTGCCGGCGCCCGAGTTACTTCTCTTTGCTGGCCCAAAGAGAAGTAACCCAGAGAAATGGCCTTATGTAATCCGCCGGAACTACAAGCGGGTGGTGTCGAGGAAGTTGGAACTACGCGCGGCGACACGTCCTGCACAGCGGCCACGCCTCGCCGTATCTGGGAACTGAGGGAAACATCTGGGAACTGAGGGCAAGACCCTAGGGCGCTTCGCTCTGCATGTCTTGCTCTGCATGTCTTGCTCTGCATGTCTTGCTCGTCATTCCGGCGCAGGCCGGAATCTAGTGGCCGTGATGCTCGAACAATCGTGGTCGCTACTGGATCCCGGCCTGCGCCGGGATGACGAGCAGAGACGTTAGTACCTCGCCCCGCTTTAGCTTGGCTCTGCTCTCTGCTCTCTGCTCTCTGCTCTCTGCTCTCTGCTCTCTGCTTTAGCTTGGCTCTGGTTTGGTTTGGTTTGGTTTGATTCTGCTCTGGCCGTGGCTTCTGCGCGCTGGGAGCGCGCTGCTCTTCCGGGGCCCCTATGCGGCGGTGAGGCGGGGACGATCAGGCCGCGCAGCGGGCGAGTCCAGGGATGGACTCGCCTTTTCGACCGGGCAGGAAGCCCGGCCGAAAAGCCCGGCCCCGCCTCACGGACTCGCAGGGCAGGATGCCCGGAGAGCGCCGCATCGGGGTGCCCTTTTCTCTTGGCTACTTCTCTTTTGGGCACGCAAAAGAGAAGTAGCTCGGGCCGCGGCAGCGGCACGAAACCGCTCTGTCACTTGCGAAAACCGCAACACTCAAAGAGCCCCCTCTCCCACAAGCAAGAGGAAGAGGGAAATAAAAACGGCTACCTCAGTGCTTCGCCGCCAATATCTCGCTCAAATAATCTGGCGTCCCCGCAACCCGCACCAAATGCGGATACTTCAACCCACCAAAGTAATCCACCGCATACGTCCGACTGACCCCATCGATCTGCGCCCGGATCTGGATCGGCTGCTTCTCCTTCTGCGCCCGCACGATGGCGTCGCGCAGCACGCGCGGGCTGTACGCATGTCCGTCGACCGCCTGCAGCGTCATCTCCGGCGCCAGCCCGGCTTTGAACGCCGGCCCCTGCCACAGCACGTCCATGATGCGGCCGTCGTGCCTGATGAACAGGCCCACCGAGAACGTCTCGTCGACGCCCGACGGTCCCAGTTCCTCGGGGCCGACGTTCTCGACGGCGTCCTGGTAGCGCGAAGGCGTATCGGTGTAGACCAGCTTCCAGCCGCTCTGCTCGATGCCCGACAGCAACGGTACCTGGTCGCCCACGCCATCCAGCCAGCCGTGCAGGAACTTCGCCCAGTCCCAGGGCTGCACCGCGTTCAGTCCCGCAACGACGTCGTCGAAGCTGTAGGTCCGGGTGACGTAGCTGCCATCGTCCTTGCCGAAGAAGCGCTGGGCGAAATCGTCCAACGTGTACTTGTCGTGGCTGAGCGCGCGGATTTTCGTGTCCACGGTCAGCCACAGCAGCTGGCCTTCACGGTAGAAATCGGTGGTGCGGCGCCAGTTCACCCATGCGGGATCCCCGCCGTACACGAGTTGCGCGGCCCGGGTAGTGTCCGACAGCGGCCTCCATTCGCGGCCGGGACGGTGCGCGAACGCGGCCGCGCGGTAAGCCACCGCGTCGCGCCAGTCCTGCGCCGACCACAGGCCGCTGCGCGCGGTCAGCATGTCGCCAAGGTAGACCGTGAGACCCTCGTACACCCACAACCCGTCACCGATCTGGGGCTGCTCGAAATCGGGCTGCCACAGGCCTTCCGGGCGCATGAATTTCCCGTTCCACGAATGCGTGTACTCGTGCGGCAGCAGCGAACCGTCGAGCAGAAAGTGTCCGGGATCGGCGAACATGTGCGAACCGCCGCGCGCGCGGTCGTCGCTGGACTGGTGGTGCTCCAGTCCGCCGACCGAGGTGTAATCGCTCAGCGTCAGCAGGAAGTGGTAGTTCGTGTAGTGGTGCGAATGGAACAGGTCCTGCGCCTGCACGACGAGGTTACGGTAGCCCTCCAGCTGTTCGGGCTTGATCTGCAGCGCGGCTTCGCTGTCGCCCACCAGGTCGAGCCAGCGGTGCACGCTGGAGTTCGCCGGAGTGACGTCGATCTGCCGGAAATGCTTGCCGGCGATCACCGGCGCGTCGACCAGCGTGTTGAACGGCACGGGCTTGAAGCGGATGCGACCGCCGTCGCGCGCCTCGGTTTCCAACGCCGTTCCGTAGCCCCAGTCCGCCGGCATCTCCAGCGTGGGCCGGAACAGCTGGTCCTTGGTCGGCTCGCCGGCGCGATACAGCGCCACGTGGTCCCAGGTGAGGTCCATCAGGTTTGGCGTGATCCGGTCGGTGTCCGGAAACTGGAAGCTGATATCGATGCTGTCCACCCCGGCCGGCACCTCCAGGTGGAAGGTGAACATGTCCACGGGATCGCGCTGCCACGCGATGCGCTTGCCGCCCGCGCTGATCTCCAGCCCCATCATTTCGCCGATCGGTCCGTCGGGCGCATGGTCGCCGGGGATGTACTTCGGGTAGTACAGCGTGAGCTTGCCCGGCGCAACGGGCATCGTCTCGTGCACGTAAAGCACTTTCTGCGCCGGGTTGGGCAGGCTCACCGTCAACGCGACGGCGTCGGATGGTGCATTGGTGTCGGCGTGCGCTACGCAGGCTGCGGATGCGGCGAACGCGACTGCGCCCACCAGTGATGGCCATCGTTTCATGCGTTTCCCCGTGCCTTCGATTGGATCGAGAGACCACGAATGAAGCGCACGATGGGAAATTTTTCAAGCGCCAAACGACACGCATAACCCGCAGTTATGGCGGTCCCAAGACTTTTCATTGGCGGCTGTCGCGCGGCGCGGACTACGCTCGATCAGCACTGTGGGCATGGAGGATGTCCGCTCGATGCGCATCGCTGCCAGACGCATGGCGAACCCAGGGGGAACGCCAGCGTCGTGACATGCCGCGATGCCGCCACGTTCCGGCATCTCCACGCCCGCATTCGACCCGACGGCGCGCACGCGCGCCGTCCATCCTGTTGGCTTGCGGACCGTCCGGACGATGGCCACCCGCTTGCGAACCCAATCGCGGTACCCGGCGTTTCACCACAGTGGAGTGAATACATGAAGGGCAAATCCCAGCGCGCGATGCACCGTAGCAACGTCCTCAAGCGCAAGGCATTGCCCCTTGCCATTGGCCTGCTGGCCTGCGGCGCCGCAGGCACGGCCTGGGCGCAGGCGACCAACGGCACCATCTACGGCACGGTGCCCGTAGCGCCCGGCGAAACGGTGCAGATCACCAGCGGCAGCGGTTTCAACCGCAGCATCCCGGTGAGCGAGTCCGGCAAGTATTCGATCACCCTGCCGGTAGGCAGCTATACGGTGTCGCTGCTGCAAAACGGCCAGGTCGTGCAGACCCGCACCGACGTCACGCCGGTGGCGGCGGGCGCGGTGGCGGTCGATTTCGCCTCGGGCGCCGGCGGCCCCGCCAACGCGATCAACCTCAACTCGATCCACGTCACGGCCAACACCTCGCCGCCGATCGATGTGACCACCACCAACCAGGTCACCACGATCACCTCCAAGCAGCTGCAGCAGCTGCCGCTGGCGCGCACCGCCGAAGACATCGCCATGCTGGCGCCGGGCGTCAACATGGGTTCGCCCGAGCTCGGCAGCGGCCCGCTCGGCACGCCGATGAACGTGTTCGGCGGCGCCTCCACCGCGGAGAACGCGTACTACGTCGACGGCATGAACACCACCGAGGCACTCAACAACTCGGGCGGCATCGCCCTGCCCTACGGTGCCATCGACCAGCAGCAGACCTACATCAGCGGTTACGACGCCCGCTATGGCCGTTCCATCGGCGGCGTGATCAACCAGATCGGCAAGAGCGGCACCAACGACTGGCATTTCGGCGTGCGCGCCCTGTGGCAGCCGGCCAGCATGCGCGCCGCGCCGGACAACCTCTACTACGCCAACCCCTTGATGGCCGGCGATCCGGTGTATTCGCCCGGCGACCTGGCCGTATACCGCAAGGGCAACACCGCGGACGAGAAGATCTACGACGCCTACATCAGCGGCCCGCTGATCAAGGACAAGCTGTTCTTCTTCCTGAGCGCCGAAAAGGACGACAGCCAGTACCACGACACGCAGGAATTCGGCAACGGCCCGGCCTACTCGCTCAGCCAGCACGACCCGAAGTTCTACGGCAAGTTGAACTGGAACATCAACGACAGCAATGTGCTGACGCTGAGCTACCTGCAGAACGCGCACCAGACGCAGCCCACCTATTACGACTTCAACTACGACACGCTGCAGAACGGCGCCTTCAGCAGCCTCGGCCAGTACAACAAGACCGTGTTCAAGATGGCGGTGTTGAACTACACCTCCTACATCACCGACGACCTCACGCTGAACGCCACCCTGGGCAAGATGCACGGCCAGTACTATTCGGTGCAGCCGGCCTATCCGGGCTACAACCCCGAACTGCCGCATATCGCCAGCGCGTCGCTGCAGGATCCGCAGTTCTCGCCGCCTGGCGGCATCATCAACGCCCAGTCCAATTCGACACTCAGCGACCCGAACCACCACGAGTCGATCACCAACTACCGCTTCAGCCTCGACTGGAAGTTGGGCAGCCATGATTTCCAGGTGGGCATCGACAATATCAATTCCTACGATATCGACGATGGCTCGCTGGACACCGGCCCAGGCTACCAGTGGATGTACGGCGCGACCGGCCCCGGTGTCCCGGTGTTCGGCAACGACCCGAACATCCCGCCCTATGTCGCCCCCTCGACCCAGTGCTACCAGGGCACCTGCTACTACGTGCAGAAGCACACCGACATCAGCGCCGCCACCGTGCGCGTGGTACAGCGTGCGCAGTACGTCATGGACAACTGGCAGGTCACCCCGAACCTGCTGCTTAATCTCGGTATACGCAACGACCAGTTCGTGAACTACGACGCCTCCGGCATACCCTACATCCGCGAGACCAAGCCGCAGTGGTCGCCGCGCCTGGGCTTCAGCTGGGACGTGCATGGGGATGCTTCGCTGAAGGTGTTCGGCAACGCCGGTCGCTACTACCTCTCGCTGCCCACCAATGTGGCCTTGTCCATCGCCGCCCCGGTGACGAATGCCGGCATCTACGGCACCTATACCGGCATCGACCCGGTGACCGGCATACCGACCGGCTTCACGCCGCTGCCGCAAAGTCCCTCGACAGGCGTATCGATCGACAACGAATACGGGCAGGCGAAAGATCCGCGCCTTTCCGCCGCCAGCAACGCCAGGGCCGAATTCTCCGACAACTACGTGCTGGGCCTGCAGCAGCAATTCAACATGCTGGGCACGAACTGGGTGTTCAGTGCCACCGGCACCTACCAGCGCATGAGCCGCATCATCGACGACTTCGACGACGAGCAGATCGAATGCGCCGCCGGCCTCGCGCAGGGCTATTCGTGGATGACGCCGCAGAATTGCTCCAACTACGCGCAGAGCCTGGTGCTGGTGAACCCCGGCGTGACCAACCATATCTGGATGCTGTCGCCCAGCGGAGCCATCGTGCCGGTGACGCTTACCGGTGCCGATCAGAATTTCCCGAAGGGACCGGAGCGCCGCTATTACTCGCTGGATCTTTCGCTGGAACACGCTTGGGACGGCAAGTGGTTCGCCAAGTTCGACTACGTGTTCTCGCGCAGCTGGGGCAACACCGAAGGCCCGGTGAGCACCTATTCGCAGCAGGGCGGCTCCTACGAATCCATCACTACCGCCTGGGACTTCCCGGAGCGCATGCAGTATTCGGGCGGCATACTTCCCAACGACCGCAAGCACCAGTTCAAGCTGTTCGGCTCCTATGCGCTCACGCCCGAATGGACGGTCGGCGCCAACCTATACGTCACCTCGGGCACGCCGATCATGTGCCGCGGCGGTTACGGTCCGGACCAGCTGGCCCTGCACGGCTCGCACACCTACTACTGGTGCGGCGGCGTACCCGTGCCCCCCGGCTCCCTCGGCTTCACTCCGTGGGTGCATGACGTCGACCTCAGCCTGGACTACAAGCCGAAGTGGGCGCAGCAGAAGCTCGACTTCAACCTCACCGTGTTCAACATACTCAACGACCAGACCACGATCTTCTACAACGATTTCTACGGCACCACGAGTTCGCCCAACCCGGATTACGGACGCATCCAGGACACGTACGCGCCGCGCAGCGTCCGCTTCTCCGTTGCCTACGACTTTTGAGCCACGCATGGCTTCCCCATACGCCGGGCGCATGCCCGGCGTTTTTTTAATGCCGGAAATCGACGTCGGAGTTTTTTTGCAGCCCGCGGACGACTTGTGTAGCGTGACGGCATGAGCAGCGAAACCACACATTCCTCGTCATTGTCGCCCGCGGCCGCCCAGTTGCTGGAAAGGGCGCGCAGCGAATGGCGGCAACGGCAATTCGAGGCCGCCGAGCGATCGGTCCAGCAAGTGCTGTCGCTCGCGCCCGGCAACCCCGATGCGCTGCGCATGCTCGGCGTCATGGCCCAGCACCGCGGCGACCAGGCCCGGGCCGTCGACTGCTTCCGGCGCGTGCTGCCCGTGTGGCCCCATGACTCCGACCTGCACGTGGGACTGGGTATCGCGCTGCACGAACGTGGCGAGATCGAAGAAGCCATGACCCACCTGCGACGCGGCTGCGAATTGGATCCCGCCTCCGCATCGGCCTGGTTCAACCTGGGCGAAGCGCTGTGGCGGCGGGCGCGCACCGATGAGGCCATCGCGGCACTGCAACGCACGCTGGAACTCGCCCCCGCGCACCTCCCCTCCCGCCTATCGCTGGCCAAGGCGCAGGCCAGCCAGGGCCAGATCGATGCCGCGGTGACCGGTTTCCGCGAAGTGCTCCGGCGCGATCCGGGCAATGCCGAAGCATGGTTCGGATTGTCCAACCTCAATACCGTGCGCTTCGACGCCACCGACACGACCCACCTGCGGCAGGCGTTGGCGCGCGGCGGCCAAACGCCCCGCCACCGCGAACTGCTGGGCTTCTCGCTGGCCAAGGCGCTAGAAGACCAGGGCGATTACACGCAGGCCTTCGACCTGTTCCGGCAAGCCAACGCCTCGCGCCGCCAGCGCGTGCAGTGGAACGCAACAGGCGAGCGGCAGCGCGTGGAAGCGATCCAGCGCATCTATGCGCACGACACACCGGCGCCGCTGGATCCCGCACTGGGTCGCGAAGTCATCTTCATCGTCAGCGTGCCGCGCTCCGGCTCCACCCTGGTCGAGCAGATCCTGGCCTCGCATCCCGAGGTCGAGGGCGCGAACGAGATCAAGGACCTGTCGCAGGTGATCGACGCGGAAACGCATCGCCGCCATTCCGCGTTCCCGCTGTGGACGCCGCACGCGAGTGCGGCGGACTGGCAACGCCTGGGCAAGGAATACCTCGCGCGCACCGCGCCATGGCGCAAGGCCAAGCCACGCTTCACCGACAAGAGCCTGGTGAACTGGTACCTGGTGGGCGCCGCGCTGGCGATGCTGCCGTCGGCGCGCGTGGTAGTGGTGCGGCGCGACCCGCTGGAAACCTGCCTCGCCTGCTTCCGCCAGCTCTTCACCGAGCAGAGCAGCTTCACCTGCGATCTCGACGAGATGGCCGACTACTGCATCGACTTCATCCGGCTGACCCGCTTCTGGCTGGAGCGCTATCCGGACCGGGTGTTCGACCTCGAATACGAAACCCTGACCGCCGAGCCCGAGCCCACCACCCGACGCCTGCTGGATTTCTGCGGCCTGCCGTTCGATCCGGCCTGCCTGGAGTTCCACAAGACCTCGCGCGCCGTGCTGAGCTCGCCCAGCGCGGCGCAGGTACGACAGCCCATGCGCCGCGACACCGCACGCAGCGCACGCTACGGCGACCGACTGGATGGCCTGCGCCAACGCCTGCGCGATGCCGGCGTGCTGAAGGACTGAACGCGGCAAGCCGCATCGCGTGACATGAAATCCATCGTCGAAGCGGCAGGCCCACAACCGCCGGTTATGCCCCTCGCGCGTCTTTTCATTGGAGCGGCCCTCGCGCGCATGGCTATGCTTTGGCGATACGTCGAGGAGACCGAACGGATGTCCGACAGCAATACACCGCAACCGCAGTGTGGGTGGACGCATGCGAAGCGCGCGCCATCGGGATGGGGACGTTACGCCCTGGCAACGGTGATTGCCGCAAGTTGCCTGTCCTTGCACGCTCGCGAGGCCAGCCCGCCGCGAACCGCTGCGATAGCCAACGCGCCCGCCGCCACCCAGGCCGCGCTGAACCAGGCGAAGCCGGTCATCGCGAAACACGGCATGGTGGTCAGCGCGCAGCACCTCGCCTCCATGGTCGGGCTGGACATCCTCAAGCGCGGCGGCAACGCCATCGACGCCGCGGTGGCGGTCGGCTACGCCGAGGCGGTGGTGCATCCCTGCTGCGGCAACATCGGCGGTGGCGGCTTCATGACCATCCATTTCAAGGACGGCCGCGACGTCTTCCTCGACTTCCGCGAAAAGGCCCCGCTGAAAGCCACGCCGACCATGTTCCAGGACGCCAAGGGCAACGTGGTCCCGGGGCTCAGCACCGACAGCTACCTCGGCGTGGGCGTGCCCGGCACGGTGATGGGGTTGGACGAGGCGCTGAAGAAATACGGCACGATGTCGCTCAAGCAGGTCATCGCGCCGGCGATCAAGCTGGCCAGCGAAGGCTACGTGCTCGAGCAGGGCGACGTGGATTTCATGGACGGCAGCGCGGAGGACTTCGCCAAGTACCCGAACGTGGCGGCCATCTTCCTCGACCACGGCAAACCTTTCGTGGCCGGCCAGCGCCTGGTGCAGAAACAGTTGGCACAGACGCTGGAGCAGATCGCCCAGGGCGGCACCGACGCGTTCTACAAGGGGCCGATCGCCCACAAGCTGGTCGCGGCAAGCGAGGCCAACCACGGCATCCTTTCGATGAAGGATTTCGCCGACTACACCGTGCAGTGGGACAAGCCGGTGCAATGCGACTACCGCGGCTACACGATCGTCTCCGCACCGCCGCCCAGCTCCGGCGGCGTCACCGTCTGCATGATCCTCAAGCTGGTCGAACCCTATGCGCTAGGCCAGTGGGGCTACGGATCGGCGAAGAGCCTGCACTACCTGGTGGAAGCCGAGCGCCGCGCCTTCGCCGACCGCAACACCTACCTGGGCGATCCGGCCTTCGTGCACAACCCGATCGACCGGCTGCTTTCCCCCGATCACCTGGCCCAGGTCAGGGCCAGCATCCAGCCCGACAAGGCCACGCCCTCGTCCGACATCAAGGGCAGCCTGGGCCAGCCGGAAGGCATGCACACCACGCATTACTCGGTGATCGACAAGGACGGCAATGCCGTCGCGGTGACCTACACCATCAACTACCTGTTCGGCATCCGGCAGATCGCTGGCGACACCGGCTTCTTCCTCAACGACGAGATGGACGACCTCACCGGCAAGCCCGGCGTGGCCAACGGCGCCGGCCTGGTGCAAGGCGTGGTCAACCAGGTCGAGCCTGGCAAGCGCCCACTGAGTTCGATGACGCCCACCATCGTGCTGCGCGACGGCAAGCCGTTCCTGCTGACCGGCAGCCCCGGCAGCGCCACCATCATCTCGACCACGATGGAGAGCATCGTCAACGTGATCGACTTCGGCATGAACGTGCAGCAGGCGATCGATGCACCGCGCATGCACCACCAGTGGTATCCCGATGTCGTTTACATCGAGCCCGGGCTGGTCACGCCGCAGACGCAGAAAACCTTGGAGGCTATGGGCTACACGTTCGAGACACGCCAGGCGATCGGCGACGACGAGGCGATCCTGATCGATCCCCGCACCGGCCTGCGCGAAGGCGCCAGCGATCCCAGGACACCGGCGGGTCTGGCTGCAGGCTACTGACCAGCCCTCATGCATGCGGGAGCGTTGCCGCTTCCGCATGCATCGCGTTACCGCACGCGGCTCTGCGCGTGCCTGACCTGCCCTTCGCCACGCACCACGAAGCGTTCGATTGTGAGCGCCTCCGCGCCCATCGGGCCGTAGGCGTGAAGGCGCGTGGTGGAGATGCCGATCTCCGCGCCCAGCCCCAGCTCGCCGCCGTCGCTGAAGCGCGAGGAGGCGTTGACCATCACCACCGCCGAACGGATTGCCTGTACGAAGCATTGCGCGGCGGCCTCGTCGCGGGTGGCGATCACTTCGGTGTGGTCGGAGCCGTAGCGGCGGATGTGGGCGATGGCCTCGTCCAGGCTGTCCACCGTGTGCACGGCCAGGATCAGGTCGAGGAACTCGGCGGCGTAGTCGTCCTCGGTGGCCGGCTTCGCGTCGGCCACCACTTCGCATGTACGCGCATCGCCGCGTAATTCCACGCCGCGCTCGCGCAACGCCTGCGCGGCACGCGGCAGAAAATCCGCCGCCACGTCGCGATGCACCAATAGGGTCTCCAGCGCATTGCACACGCCGGGACGCGAGGTCTTGCCGTCGACCAGCAGGTTCAGCGCCAGGTCGAGGTCGGCCGCGCGATCTACGTAGAGATGGCACACGCCCTTGTAGTGTTTGATGACCGGCACGCGCGCATGTTCGGCGACGAAGCGGATCAGTCCTTCGCCGCCACGCGGGATGGCGAGGTCGACGAGGTCGCTCAGCTGCAGCAGCTCGACCATGGCCTCGCGGCTCAGATCTTCCAGCAGTGTCACCGCCGTCGTCGGCAGCCCGCGCGCGCGCAAGGCGTCGTGCAGGGCCGCGGCGATGGCGGTGTTGGAATGGATGGCCTCGGAGCCGCCACGCAGGATCACCGAGTTGCCCGCCTTCAGGCACAGCGCGGCCGCGTCGGCAGTGACGTTGGGGCGCGCCTCGTAGATCATCGCCACCACGCCCAGCGGGATGCGCACGCGCTCCACCGCAAGGCCGTTGGGGCGCGTCTCGCGGCGCGTCACCTGGCCGACCGGGTCGGGCAGTTCGGCCACTTCGCGCAGGGCGTTGGCGATGGCCGCCACGCGCGTTTCGTCCAGCCGCAGGCGGTCCAGCATCGCGCCCTGCACGCCCTTGGCGGCGGCCTGCGCCATGTCCTGCGCGTTTGCGGCGAGCACGTCGGCGGAACGTGCCTCCAGCGCAGTTGCCATGTCGCGCAGCAACGCCGCCTTGGTATCGGTGTCCAGCGCGGCCATCGCCGGCACCGCATCGCGGCTGGCCTGTGCCAGGGAACGGATCTCGCTCATGCCGTCATGCCTCCTGCGGTTTCAAGCGCGACGAGATCGTCGCGGTGCACCACCTCGTTGCCGTAGCTGTAGCCCAGCACCGCCTCGATGTCGCGGCTGTGCCGGCCGGCGAGCCGGCGCACTTCGCCCGCAGCGTACTGGCAGAGACCGCGCGCCACGGCCTTGCCGCCGGCATCCACGATCTCCACCAGATCGCCGCGCTGGAACTCACCCTGCGCACCGGCGACGCCACCCGGCAGCAGCGACGCGCGGCCGCCTGCCAGCGCATGCGCCGCGCCGGCATCCACACTGATGCAGCCCGCCGCGGCCGGCGCATGGCGCAGCCAGTATTTGCGCGCCTGCATGCGCGTCGCGGCGGCATCGACCAGGGTGCCGTGCAGGCGATCGTGACCAAGCGCTTCCACCGTCGCCGCATCGCGGCCACTGAACAGCACCGTGGGGATACCCGCGGCAGCGGCCTTGCTCGCCGCTTCCAATTTGGTGCGCATGCCGCCGGTACCGACCACGCTGCCGCTGCCGCCGGCCATCGCCAGCACCTCGGGCGTCAGCACCCCCACGTGGGCGATCGGCGCTGCCTGCGGGTCGCGGCGCGGGTCGGCGTTGTACAGCGCATCGATGTCCGAGGCGATCAGCAGCAGGTCGGCATCGACCAGCGCGGCGACGATGGCGGCGAGGTTGTCGTTGTCGCCGAGCTTCAGCTCGTCCACCGCCACGGTGTCGTTTTCGTTCACCACCGGCAGCACATCCAGTGTCAGCAACCCACGCAGCGTGGTGCGCGCGTTGAGGTAGCGGCGGCGGTTGCGCAGGTCGTCGTGGGTGAGCAGTACCTGCGCCACCGGACGCGCCGACAGGGACTGCCACAAGGCGATCATCGGCGCCTGCCCCAGCGCAGCCAGCGCCTGCCGTGCCGCGAGGTCGCCTGCGGCCGGCGCGTGTTCGCGCAGCAGGGCACGCCCCGCAGCCACCGCACCGGAGGACACCAGCACCACCTTTCGGCCTGCGGCATGGCTGGCGCCGATGAAAGCGGCCAGCGCCACGGCATAGCGATCGGTCAGGCCGCCGCCATCCGCCGCCAGCAGGTTGCTGCCGACCTTGAGCACCGCGCACCGCCAGTTCGGCAGCGCCTGTTCCGGCAGGTGCCCGCTCACGTGTCCGCCTCCGGCGG
Organism: Rhodanobacter sp. DHG33; assembly: GCF_014843005.1. GTDB lineage: Bacteria > Pseudomonadota > Gammaproteobacteria > Xanthomonadales > Rhodanobacteraceae > Rhodanobacter_A. The sequence goes on from NZ_JACYXM010000004.1 coordinate 277,271, forward strand.
CGCGGCGACGCGGTCGCCATGGCTTTTCGGCGACGACACCACCAGGAAGCGTGTGTCGGCGTCGCTCTCGTTGCGCATCTGGTGTGCCGCTGCGGGCGGCACGTGCAGGCCTTCGCCTCGGCGCAACCGGTGCGGGATGCCTTCCAGCTCCAGCACGGCCTCGCCTTCCAGCACGTAGAAGAACTGCCGCGCGTGCACGTGGCGGTGGCGCTGCTCGGCCGTACCGGGCGGCATGCGTTCCTCGATCACGCTGAGATCATCGCCTGCCAGCAGGTGCCAGCCGTCGCAGCCTTGACCCCATTGGTAATGCTCGGCATTGCGCGTACCGACCGCCAACATGATCCTCTCCGTTTAGACGTCCAGACGTCCAAGCCTAGCATGCAATTCGTGCAGGCGAAGGTCGTTGCCCGAGCCCGGCGAAACGCGCTGGGCGAGACTGGACTCGGGCGTGCGCCCCTGCCCCGCCGAGGCGGCCGCCTCGGCAGCAGTACGGTAGGCGTCGCGGAACGGCACGCCCGCGGCGGCCTGTTCGATGGCCACGTCGGTGGCGTACATCGCCGGCTCGATCGCCGCGCGCATCGCGGGCTCGTTCCACTGCAGCCGCGCCAGCAGGTCGGGCACCAGCTCCAGCGCCATCAGGCCATGGCGCACACCGTGGAAGATCGAACCTTTGGAGAACTGCAGGTCGCGCTGGTAGCCGGTGGGCAGCGACAGCAGCTGCTCGATCTCGGTGCGTGCCGCCGCCACGCTGGCGTAGCTGGCGCGCAGCAGCTCCACCACGTCCGGGTTGCGCTTGTTGGGCATGATCGAGCTGCCGGTGGTGTATTCGGCCGGCAGCTTCACGAAGTCGAATTCGGCGGTGGTGAACAGCGACAGGTCCCAGGCCATGCGGCGCACGTCCAGCATCGCGGCGCCGATCGCCTCCAGCACGGCGATCTCGTACTTGCCGCGCGAGAGCTGGGCGTAGATCGGCGACACCTGCATGCGCCCGAAGCCCAGCGCGGCGGTGGTGTGCGCACGGTCCAGCGGCAGGTTCACGCCGTAGCCGGCGGCGGTGCCCAGCGGATTCGCGTCGACCAGCTCGCGCGTGCCGCGGGCGCGGAAGGCGTTGTCGATGAAGCCCTCGGCGAAGCCGGCGAACCACATGCCGGTGGACGACACCACGGCGCGCTGCAGGTGGGTATAACCCGGCAGCGGGATGGCCGGCTGTGCGGCGCGCTGCAGGCACACTTCGGCGATGGCACGGCAATGCGCTTCCAGCGCCTCGAGCTTTTCCTTCAGCCACAGCCGCGTGGCGACCAGGATCTGGTCGTTGCGGCTGCGCCCGGTGTGCACGCGGCGCCCGGCGTCGCCCAGGCGCTCGGTGAGGCGCGCCTCGATGGCGGAGTGGCCGTCCTCGTAGCGCTCGTCCAGCACGAAGGCACCGGCACGGAAATCCTCCGCCAGCACGTCCAGCTCGCGCTTCAGCGCGGCCGCTTCGTCGGCGCTCACCACGCCGATGTGCGCCAGGCCTTCGACGTGCGCCTTGCTGGCGGCGATGTCGTGCAGGAAGAACTCGCGGTCGAGTACCACGTCGTCGCCGGCCAGGAAACGCATGATGCGTTCGTTGGTCGCGACGCCCGCCTTCTGCCACAAAAGATCGCTCATGGTGATTGCCTGCCTGTGTGATCCGTATCGAAAGGATGTTGCGCGGCCAGCGCCTGCAGCGCGGCCTCCGCCGTGAGTTCGCGGCGTTCGCCGCTGGCGCGGTGTTTCAGTTCGACCGTGCCGGTTTCGAGCCCGCGCGGCCCCACGATCAGCTGCCAGGGCACGCCGATCAGGTCCATCCGGGCGAACTTGGCGCCGGGGCGCTCGTCGGTATCGTCGTACAGCACTTCGGTGCCCGCCTGGGCCAACCGGTCCTGCAGCATCGCGCAGGTGGCGTCGGTGCGCGCGTCGCCGACCTTGAGGTTGACCAGACCCACGCGGTAAGGCGCCACCGCTTCGGGCCAGACGATGCCGTGCTCGTCGTGGCTGGCTTCGATGATCGCGCCCAACAGGCGCGACACGCCCACGCCGTAGCAGCCGCCGTGGATCGGCCGCTCGGCGCCATCCGGACCGGTCACGTGCGCCTTCATCGGCAGCGAGTACCTGGTGCCGTAGTAGAAGATCTGGCCGACTTCGATGCCGCGCGCCAGCACGCGCTGCGCGTCCGGCACCTCGCGCTCGAAGCGCGCGGCGTCGTGCACGTCCTCGGTAGCCGCGTAGGGTGCGGTCCACTGCGCGATCAGCGGCGACAGGTCGCTCGCGTAGTCCACGTCTTCGCCCGGCACCGGCAGTTGCAGCAGCGCCTGGTCGCAGTACACCGCCGATTCGCCGGTCTGCGCCAGCACGATGAATTCGTGCGAGAGGTCGCCGCCGATCGGCCCGGTCTCGGCGCGCATCGGGATCGCGCACAGGCCCATGCGCGCGAACATGCGCAGGTAGGCGACGAACATGCGCTGGTACGAGCGCCGTGCGGCCGCCTCGTCGAGATCGAACGAATAGGCGTCCTTCATCAGGAACTCGCGGCCGCGCATCACGCCGAAGCGCGGGCGCTGTTCGTCGCGGAACTTCCACTGCACCTGGTACAGGGTCATCGGCAGGTTGCGCCAGGAATGCACGCAGGCGCGGAAGATCTCCGTGACCATCTCCTCGTTGGTCGGCCCGTACAGCAGCTCGCGCTCGTGGCGGTCGCGGATGCGCAGCATCTCCGGGCCGTAGGCGTCGTAGCGGCCGCTCTCGCGCCACAGCTCGGCCAGCTGCAGCGTGGGCATCAGCAGCTCGACCGCGCCGGCGCGATCCATCTCCTCGCGCACGATGCGTTCGACGTTGCGCAGCACGCGCAACCCCAGCGGCAGCCAGGCGTAGATGCCGGCGGCTTCCTGCCGGATCAGGCCGGCGCGCAGCATCAGCCGGTGCGAGGCGATCTGCGCCTCGGCAGGATTCTCCTTGAGAGTGGGCAACAAATAGTGCGAAAGACGCATGGCAGGAACTCCGAAAGGACGGGACGAACGACGGTGAAAACGGCGGAATGCCGCTTCACGGTCGTGCGGCGACGTCCAGCGGAATGCCTGCCAGCTCCGGGCTGCCGATGGCGCGGTTGACGTTCTGCATGGCCTGGGTAGCCGCGCCCTTCAACAGGTTGTCCAGCGTGGCCACTACCACCACGCGCTTGCCGTCGGCCGACAGCGCGAAGCCGCCGATCTCGACATGGTGCCGATGCGCGATGCGGCTCACCCACGGCGCCTCGTCCAGCACCTGCACCAGCGGCTCGGCCTCGTAGGCGTGGCGGAAGCGCGCAAGCACTTCTTCGCGCTTCAGCGGCTTGGCCAGGTAGAGGTTGGTGGTGACGGTGAGGCCGCGGAAATGCGGCGCCACGTGCGGCATGAACTCCACCGGCAGGCCGAGCTGGAAGCTGACCTCCTTCTCGTGCGTGTGGCCGGTGAGCGAATACGGCATCAGGTTGTCGCGCAGCTTCTCCGGATCGTTCTTGTCCGACGGCGTGGTGCCCGCACCGGAATAGCCGGATACGCCGAAGCACACCGGCGGCGCGGCCAGCAGGTCTTTCAGCGGCGCGATGGAAAGCTGCATCGCCGTGGCGTAGCAGCCGGGGTTGCTGATGCGCCGGCTTTGATAGGTACCGTCGCCGCGCCATTTGTTACGGGTGAGCTCGGGCAGGCCGTAGTACCACGACTTGTCGAAACGGTAGTCGGCGGAAAGGTCGACCACCACCGTGTCCGGAGCGTCCTTGTCGATGGCCTCCACGTAGGGCGCGGCCTTGCCGTTGGGCAGCGCAAGGATCACCACGTCGGCACGCTTGGCGGCCGCCGCGGCAGGATCGAGGCTTTCGTAACGCAGCTCGCCCGCGTAGGCGTCGCTGTGGTCGCTGACGCGCTGGCCGTCCAGCTCGCGCGACGAGACGAAGCACAGCTCCAGCGACGGATGCGCCGCGACCAGGCGGATCAGTTCCGCGCCGGTGTGGCCGCGTGCGCCGACGATGCCGATGGTTTTCCTGTTCATGTCATGCGTTTCCGTGCTGCTGCAGTTTCGCCTGCAGGTTGCGTTTCACTTCGGGCCATTCGCCGTCGATGATCGAATACATCACCGTGTCGCGCGGACTGCCGTCGGCATGGCGTTTGTGGTGGCGAAGGATGCCGTCCTGCTTTGCGCCCAGCCGCTCGATGGCGGCGCGCGAGCGCGCGTTGAGCGTGCTGGTCTCCAGGTTCACGCAGATGCTGCCCAGCGTTTCGAAAGCATGGCCGAGCAGCAAAAGCTTGGCCTCGGTATTGGCCCCCGTGCGCTGCACGCGCGGTGCGTACCAGGTGTAGCCGATGCTGATCCGCGGCACCGACGGCTCCAGGCCGTAGAACCGCGTGGTGCCCACCAGCTCGCCACGCGCGTCGAGCACGGCGAACGGCAACACTTTGCCTTCGTCCCGTGCCTGCAGGGCGGCGTCCAGATAGGCCGGCATGTCGTCCACCGACGGCGTGTTGGTGAACCACAGGCCTTCGAGCCCCGCGTGGTCGCGCGCCTTGCGCAACCCGTCGAGGTGGACCGCCTCCAGCGGCACGAGCGAAACGTGGCGCCCCGCCAGCACGGGAGTGTTGCGCCAGGCCAGCGGCAGATCGGTATCGGTCGTCATCGGTCCACCAGGGTGGGCTGCCGCTGCGCGCAATGCATCACGCAGCGGGCGATGGTGTCGAAATTGCCGTCGAGGCCGTACCAGAACACTTTCCACTTCGGCTGCTTGAGGCAGCCGTCGGATTCGGCGTAGTAGAAGATGTTGACCTGGTTGCCGTGGCGCGAACGCCAGAACAGCTGCGGGTTCTCCTCGCGCATCACTTGCCACACGGCGCGGCCAAGGCCCTCGCCCTGCGCGTCGTCGAGCACGGCGAACTTGTCGAGATAAGGAAGACCATCTTCCATGGTGAGTATCATCGCCGCGCGATAGTTCTCGCTCACGTAGATGCGGTAGGGCGTGGTGCGCTCGAAGTAATCCGGCACCAGATCGCGGCCGAAGCTGGATTCGATCAAATCGCGCATGCGCGTCCGGTCGATGCCGTCCCACGACTCGAAGCGCAACACCTTCTCGCCCCGCCGCACCAGGGTGCCCGAACCCTTGTGGGTGAACAGCTCCTTGGCCAGCTCGGCAGGCCGCGTGATCGACACGGACGAGGTGAGCGGCAGGCTGTTCAGCAGGTCGGCAATCTGCTCGATCTTCAGGCGCATGCCGCCGTTGATCCACGGCTGCGCCATCAGGTGTTCGTATTCGGTGCTGAGGTTGATCGAATCGATCAGCTTGCCTTCGCCGTCGAGCAGGCCGCCGGTGCCGGTGAGGAACACGATCTTGTACGGCTGCAGCATGCGCACCAGTTCGTTGGCGGCGACGTCGGCATTGATGTTGAGGATCTGCCCCTCGTCGGTTTCGCCCAGGCTGGCGATCACCGGGATCGAGTTCGCGCGCAGACTGGCTTCGATGGGCGCGAGGTTGATGCTCTCCACCTTGCCCACCATGCCGAGCGCATCGCGATCGAGGTAGCTGGCCATGAACACACCCGAGGGCACGGCGGTGGCGCGCGTGTCCATCGCCTGCAGCGCCTCGACCAGCTTGAGGTTCTGCTGCATGAACACCTTGCGCACGATGCCCAGCGCCTTGGGCGAGGTGACGCGCAGGCCGTTCACCGTCTGCTTGACGATGCCGGCGGCGGACAGCTCTTCGTCCAGCTGCGGGCCGGCGCCGTGCAGCACGATGGGCGTGAGGCCCACCTGCTGCAGGAAGGTGAGCGAGGATGCGAGGTCCTGCAGTTCGTCGCGCAGCACCGCGCCGCCCACCTTCACCACGGCGAAGCGCTTGGAATCCAACTCGGAGAAACGCTTGAGGTATTGCTGGATTTCCTTCGCGCTGCCCATGCTCGACAGCAGGCGGACGATGGTTTTCCGTGTATGCGTATGGGCTTCCACGATGACTCAGCTCTTATCGATGATGTAATGGATGGTTTCGGCGTAATGCTGCAATTGGTCCAGCGCAACCCACTCGTCGGCGGTATGCGCCTGCGCGATGTCGCCGGGGCCGTAGACGAAGGCGATGTAGCCGGCGGCGGAAAACAGCGAGGCCTCGGTCCAGAAATCCACCGCGTTGCCCACGGGGATGTCCAGCTCGTCGGCCAGGTCGCGCGCCGCCAGGCGCCGCGCCTCGGCGGTGGCGGTGTCGCCGGCCGGCAGCGAGGGACCGCGGAAGGTTTCCTCGAAGTGCGCGGGCGCCGGCTCGGCGAGCGTGCGGAAGCGTTCGAGCAGTCCATCGGGATGCATCGTCGGCAGAGGCCGCATGCCGAAGCGCACTTCGGCGCTGGGCGCGATCATGTTGGCCTTGATGCCGCCTTCGATGCGGCCGATGTTGAAGCGCAGTCCGGTGAGGCCACCGAAGCGCTCGTGCGATTGCGCGGCGACGAAATCCAGCGCGGCATCGCCCCAGCGCACCGCCTGGTGCAGCGCGCTGTCGCTCGGCTTCTGCTCGCCCGAGGCGTGCCCGGCATGGCCGGCGAAGCGCATCAATACGGACTGGATGCCACGGTGCGCCAGCACGGCTTCGCCCTTGGTGGGCTCGGCCACGATCACTGCTTCATAGCCCCTCTCCCCCTGGGAGAGGGGTTGGGGTGAGGGTTCGGCTACTCCGCCACGCTCCGCTTCGCCCGTACCCTCACTCCGGCCCTCTCCCGGAGGGAGAGGGGGAAAGGCGCGGAGGAAGCCGGCGATGCAGCGCGGGTCGTTGGCCTCTTCGTCCGTGGTGAACAGCAGCGCCATGTCGCCGCCGCTGGCGTTCGCCACCGCCAGCAGGGCCGCCGCCGCACCCTTGATGTCGCAGGCACCGAGGCCGATGGCGCGGTCCGCCGTCAGGCGCAGTTCGTGCGGGCTGGCCGTCCACGCCGGCGAGTCGGGCACCGTGTCCAGGTGCACGTTGAACAGCAGCCTCGGCCGGCCGCGCACCGCGTGCAGGCCCACCGCGCCGGCACCGTGGTCGGTCACCGTGATGTCGAAGCCGGGCAGCTGCGCGCGGAGGTAGTCGAAGATGCCGCCCGTGGTGATCGCGCGCGGCGGATTGCGGGTATCGAACGACACCAGCGCCTTGAGGTGTTCCAGTGTGGATTGCAGTAAGTCGCTCATTTCGTCGTTGCGCTCATTGCGGACTCGCGGAATAGAACCACGCCGATCGGATCAGCCCGTCGCATACCTCGAACACCGCCATGCTTTCCAACGGCTGCTCGCCGAGGCCATGGATCAGTTCGTGGTCGAACACCTTGTTGCCTACCATGGTGCGCGAGACCAGCTCCGCTCTCAGCTGTGGATTGTTGAACCGGTGCTCGGCGTAGAAGGCCGCCAGGGCCGGCTTGCCCTTTATCGACGGCGCCTCCGCCGGCATGCGCCACGAACGGAAGTCGTCCGCAAAACAGGCGAGGAAGGCCTCGAGATCGCGACGGTTGTACGCCTCAAACTGCCGGACCACGGGAGCAGCGATATCAGACATGCAGGAGTCCGTGCCGGGAGTCATGGGATGGCCACCGTGCTTCCGGCGGCCTGCGTGTAGAGATCGCGGTGAAGGATTTCCATCAGTCGCTCGGGCCGGGCCGACGTTGCGAAGCCGAATTTCTCGTACAGGCTGTGCGCATCGGCTGTGGCGAGCATGAAGCGACGCAGCCCCTGCAACTGCGGATGCGCCATGACCGCCGTCACCAGCGTCTTGGAATGGCCCTGCCCGCGGTGTTCCGGCAGCACGAACACGTCCGCCAGGTAGGCGAACGTGGCGCCGTCGGTAACCACCCGCGCGAATGCCACCTGGCGTCCGTCGATATAGCCGCCGAAACACAGCGAACCGGCGATCGCCCGCTCCACCGTCGCGCGCGGGATGCCGCGGCTCCAGTAGGCCTCGGTACTGAGGAAATGGTGGATCAGCCCGATGTCAAGGCTGTCCTTGTCGGTGTTGACCTGCAGGGTTCCCATCAGGCCGCACTCCCGTGTTCGCGGCGCCACGGTTCCGCCGCATGCAGATAGACATTGATCGTGTCGGCGGGACGCGGCAGCGACAACGCATCGAGGATCTGCCCCACCGCACCGCGGTGATACGCACCGTGCACGACCAGGTGCTGCAGCATCTCGGCGCGCGACATCTCGCCCGCCTTGCCGTCGGTGAAACGGAAGCGGATGCGCTCGCCCCAGCGCTCCGGCGACAGTTCGCGCGCGTAGCCGGCCAGCCAGGCATCGCTGTCGCGGATGCTCGCCGTCAACGCCGGAAGCTCCGGCGTGTCCTCGGTGTTGGTGGCGGCGTACGGGTTCGCTTCGCCTGACAGATGCGCCGCGAAGATCCGATCCACCACGAACGTGTGGTTCATCACGCGAACGGCCTTGCGCCGCTGCTCGGGGAAACGCTCGCCGTCGATGGCGAGCATGGCCTCAAGCATGGCGGCGTTTGCCCACGCCTTGTACGCGAACAGGGGCGCGAACATGTCAGCGATTGACCTCCGCCCACAGCGTACTGCTCATGCCGAACAGCTTGATGAAGCCCTCGGCCTCGGCCACGCCCCAGTCGGCGGACTGCGCATAGGTGGCGCCCTTGGCGTTGAGGATGTGCTTCGATTCGATGGCTACGGCGTTGACCACGCCGCCGTTCGTCTCCAGCGTGACTTCGCCGTTGACGGTGGACTGGCTGGAGGCGAGGAAGGCCTCCAGGTCGGCCTTCAGCGGATCGTGGAAGAAGCCTTCGTACACCACCTCTACCCATTTGCGCGCCACGTCCGGCTTGAAGCGGTTCTGCTGCTTGCTCAGCACGGCTTCTTCCAGCGCGCGGTGCGCCGTCAGCAGCGAGATCAGGCCCGGCGCCTCGAAGATGATGCGGCCCTTGAGGCCGATGGTGGTGTCGCCGGTGTAGAGGCCGCGGCCCACGCCGTACGGCGCGAACAGCGCGTTGAGCTTGGCCAGCAGCTGGTGGCCGGCGATCTTCTTGCCGTCCAGCGTCACCGCCTCGCCCTTCTCGAAGCCGATCTTCACGCGCAGCGGCGCGGACGGCCATTCGGCGCGCGGCTTGCACCAGCCGCGCGCGCCCTCGCCCGGGGCTTCCCACTTGTCGATCTCGCCGCCGGACATGGTGACGCCGAGCAGGTTCTCGTTGATGGTGTAGGCCTGCTGCTTGGCGCGCACGCCGAAGCCGCGCTCCTCCAGGAACTTCTGCTCATAGGCGCGCGTCTGCGTGTGCTCTTTCTGGATCTCGCGGATCGGCGCCACGATCTCGTAGTCGCCCAGCGACTTCACCGCGAGGTCGAAGCGCACCTGATCGTTGCCCATGCCGGTGCAGCCGTGCGCGATGGCGCGCGTGCCCAGCTCGGCGGCGCGCTTCAGTGCGGCCTCCACGATCAGGTAGCGGTCGGACACCAGCAGCGGGTACTGGCCCTGGTAGCCCTCGCCCGCCCACACGAAGGGCTTCACGAAGCCTGCCCAGATCGCCGGGCCGCCGTCCACGGTGACGTGGCTGGCCACGCCCAGCTCCTTCGCGCGGTTCTCGATGAAGGCGCGCTCCTCGGCATCCACGCCGCCGGTGTCGGCGAACACGGTGTGCACGGCCCAGCCGCGCTCCTTGAGGTAGGGCACGCAGAAACTGGTGTCGAGGCCGCCGGAGAAGGCGAGGACGATGTCTTTGCTCATGGCTTGCGAATCCTGATCGGGGAAGATGTCAGTCGGAGGAAACGACGATGCGCGGTTCGCAGCGCACCGGGAAATTCACGGAGTTGGCGATGAAGCAGGCGTGGTGCGCGGCCTCGTGCGCGGCCAATGCCTTGTCGAGGTCGCTGTCGGCGCGGATGGCGACCAGCGGGCGCAGCACGACCTCGGTGAAACGGCCGCCGTCGCCTTCGGTGACCATCGTGCCTTCGGCGCTGTCGTCGTAGGCGACGACCACCACGCCCGCCACGGTGGCCATGTGCAGGTAGGACAGCATGTGGCAGGTGGAAAGCGCGGCCACCAGCATGTCTTCCGGGTTGTGCCTGGTGGCATCACCACGGAAGGTGGGATCGGACGAACCGGCGAGGTCCGGCTTGCCGGGGACGCGGATCAGGTGGTTGCGGCTGTAGTTGCGGTAGCCGTCGGTGCCGCTGCCGCGGTTGCCGGTCCAGACCACATCCACGCGGTAACGGTGCGGGTGGTTCATGATTTCGCCTCTTCCAGTCTGGCCATCCAGCTGGCCAGCGTCGCATCGCCGTCGGCGTTGCGCCGGCGCAGGCCGGCGATCACGCCGAGACGGTTGCGCTCGGGGTGGTTCTGGCTGAGCTTGAACTTGCCTTCGATGTGTTCGACGGCGATCTCGATGCCGACGATGGCGCGCAGCAGTTTCTCGACATGATCGTCCGGCGCATCGCCGACGCGCCACGGCTGCGGTTCGGCGGCCTCGTGGTGGTCGGTCAGGCGCTCCAGCAGCGCACGCAGCCAGGCGGCGTCCTCGACGACCTTCAGGCGACCGCGCACATGCACCACCGCGTAGTTCCACGTGGGCACTTCGCGGTGCGTCTCCGCCTTGGTCGGATACCAATTCGGGCTGATGTAGCCCTGCGGGCCCTGGAAGATCGCCAGCACTTCGGCACCATTCATCCCGGCCAATTCATTGCCACGCGCCACGTGGCCATGCAGCTCGCCATCCACCCACTCCAGCGGAAAGTGGTTGGCGACGACGCCGTCCGCCGCGTTCGCCACCACGGTGGCGAACGGGTAGTCGCGGATCAGCCCCTGCAGGGCCTCCGGGCGCGTTTCGACGAACGACTTCGGCATGTACATGGCAGGCTCAGCGCTGGCCGACCAGCGACGCCATCACCGCCTTCTGCACGTGCAGGCGGTTCTCGGCTTCGTCGATGGCCATGCAGTACGGCGCATCCATCACCGCGTCGGTGGCCTTGACGTTGCGGCGCAACGGCAGGCAATGACTGAAGAGGCCGTTGTTGGTGAGCGCCATCTTGGCCTCGTCCACGATGAAGTGCTTGTGCGCATCGCGGATGGGCTTCTCCTGCTCCCACTTGCCGAAATACGGCAGCGCACCCCAGCTCTTGGCGTACACCACGTCGGCGCCGCTGTAGGCTTCCTCGATGTCGTGGCTGACCTTGAGCGAGCCGCCGTTCTGCGCGGCATTCAGCCGTCCGAACTCCATGTAGCGTTCGTCCAGCACGTAGTCGGGCGTGGGGCACAACAGGGTCACGTCCATGCCCATCTTGGTGGCGATCAGCAGCGCGGAGTTGGCCACCGCGGTGTTGAGCGGCTTGGGGTGGTAGGTCCAGGTGAGCACGTACTTCTTCTTGGTGAGGTCGCCCAGGTGTTCGCGCATGGCCAGCGCATGCGCCAGCTCCTGGCAGGGATGGGTGATCGTCTCCATGTTGATAACCGGCACCGTGGCGTATTTCGCGATCGCCTTGATGACCTTGTCCTCGCGGTCCACCGACCAGTCCTGGAACTTCGGGAAGGCGCGCACGCAGATCAGATCGGCGTAGCGGCTGAGCACGCGCGCCACCTCGGCAACGTGCTCCTCGGTGTCGCCGTCCATCACCGTGCCCGGTTCGAACTCGATCGGCCACGCGTCCTTGCCAGGCGCCAGCACCACCGCATGGCCGCCCAGCTGGAACGCGCCCAGTTCGAAACTGGTGCGCGTGCGCATCGAGGGATTGAAGAACAGCAACGCCACCGACTTGCCGGCCAGCTGCGTGCCCGCGGGCGAACGCTTGAATGCGGCGGCCTGTTCCAGCAGCGCGTCGATCTCGGCGCGGCTCCAGTCCTGGGTGGTGAGGAAGTGGCGGATGGTCATGGATGGGGTCGCCTTGATGAAATCGCTCTTGGTGAGTAGTCCGGCCATGGATGACCGGTTTTGCTTTCGCGGACGGAACGGCGGTGAGATAAAACCAAACAAAAAAACCCGGCACGGTGGCCGGGTTTTTCGTCGATACGTATACAACAGCGCGCGACAGCCTACCCGGCCGGATGTTCGTCCAGCGGTCGGCGCGCACGCGACGTCATGCCAGCAGCCATGCGGGCGCTGGTCAGGACATTGGCGGTATAGACGGCTGTGGACATGGGGGTTCCAGTCGGGCGAGCCGACATCATGACGGGATTTTCGCTGCCATGCAACATGCTTTTTGCGATGGTCATCCGAGGCTGCCGACCGCCGGGCAGCGCTGGTGCGCAGCGCCAAAAAACGCTTGCAGCAAGTTTTCCGAAACCCCTAACGAAGACGCCGCCCGAAGGCGGCGTCTGCAAACGTCAATCGGCGGGAGTCACGCTCACCCGCACGCGCAGGCGCTCGCCCGGGTCGTAGTTCAGGCGCGACTCGTAGATCTCGCCGCGGTAGCGGTATTCCACGTCGTAGCCCGCGATCTGCTGCTGGCTGGCGCCGGTGTTGACCATGCTGCAGTTGGTCACCGTCTGCGCGGTCTGGCTGCCGCTGTTGGCCGCCACCTGGCCGCCTACCGCGCTGCCTGCCACGGCGCCGACCGCGGTGGTGAGCACGCGCCCGCCGCCACGGCCAACCGTGTTGCCCAGCACGCCACCGACGACGGCGCCCAGGATCGAGCCTGCCGTGGTGTTGCCGGGGTGCTGCACGACCACGGTCTGGTCCTGGCAGACCTGACGCGGCGCGGCCACCTGCACGTAGACCGGATCGACCCGCAGCACGTCCGCCCATCCGAAATGGGCGCTATCGTCCTGCGGCGCCCCGGGCTGCGCGCCGGACGGCGGGGGCGGTGGTGGGTAATTCGCATCCTGCGCCTGAACGCCGGTGGCGACCAGCGCCAGCATCAGCGGAACAAAGAGAAACTTAGGCATTGCGGACTCCGGGACATTCTTGCTTTTGGGCGCAACTTCGGCGCATGGCAGATTGCAGCAAAGGGATACTGAATCGCGGCTTAGAATCGGTTCCGCGTCTCGCAGAGCGGGGCCTTTTCGCCCTACCCCACGGTCACGGACCGGCGCCCGCACCCCACGGCTCCCTGCACACCTTCGTTCCTCCCTGACCGGCGCGAGGTGGTTCCTGGCACGAGCCATGCGAAGACATTGGCGCGTGCCTGGAATTCCCCAACCGCAACCGCCTGTCACCGCATCGCTTATGCCTTGTTAAGATGCACGGCTGGCCCATGCCTGCGGCCACTGCTGGAATCCATCCCGATGCCGATCTCGCTCTACAACAGCCTCACCCGCCGCGCCGAAACCTTCGCGCCACTCGATCCGCAGCGCGTGACGATGTATGTGTGCGGTCCCACGGTATACAGCTACGTGCACATCGGCAACGCGCGCGGCCCTGTGGTGTTCGACGTGCTGGCCCGGCTGCTGCGCCGGCATTACCCGAACGTCGTGTACGCCCGCAACATCACCGACGTGGACGACAAGATCAATGCCGCCGCGCTGGAACAGGGCGTGGGCATCGAAACGATCACCGGCAAGTTCACCGCTGCCTACCGCGAGGACATGGCCGCACTCGGCATCACCCCACCGGACGTGGAGCCTTGCGCCACCACGCACATCGCCCCGATCGTCGCAATGATCGAGCGGCTGATCGTCGACGGCCACGCCTATGTGGCGGAGGGCCATGCGCTGTTCGACGTGGCCAGCTATCCCGACTACGGCTCGCTTTCCGGCCGCGACACCGATGAGCTGATCGCTGGCGCGCGCGTGGAAGTGGCCCCGTACAAGAAGAATCCCGTCGACTTCGTGCTGTGGAAGCCCTCCACGCCCGAGTTGCCCGGCTGGGACAGCCCCTGGGGCCGCGGCCGGCCCGGCTGGCACATCGAGTGCTCGGCGATGGCCGAGAAGCACCTGGGCGAAACCATCGACATCCACGCCGGCGGCAACGATCTGCTATTCCCCCACCACGAGAACGAGATCGCCCAGTCCACCTGCGCCCACGGCGGCAAGACCTTCGCGCGCTGGTGGCTGCACAACGGCATGCTCACCTTCGACGGCAGGAAGATGTCCAAGTCGCTGGGCAACGTGCTGCAGCTGCACGAAATGCTCAAGCACCACCCGGCTGAAGCGCTGCGCCTGCGCCTGATGAGCGGCCACTACCGTCAGCCGCTGGACTGGTCCGACGCCGCCATCGCGCAGTCGGTGAGCACGCTGGACGGCTGGTACCGCGTGCTGCGCGACTTGGCGCATGTCGTGGCGGATACCGCGCAGCTGCCGGTGCCTGCCGCCATCGAAGCCGCGCTGTGCGACGACCTCAACACTCCGCAAGCGCTGGCCGAACTCTCCGTGCTGGCCGACGCCGCCCGCGCACAGGGCACGCCCGAAGCCAAGGCCGCTTTGCTCGGCGGCGGCGCACTGCTCGGCCTGCTGCAGCAGGACCCCGAGGCATGGCTCAAGCGGGCCGGCGGCAGCGAGGTCGATGCCGCCAGGGTGGAGGCCTTGCTCGAGGAGCGCCGCGCCGCGCGCGCCGCGCGCGACTTCGCCCGCGCCGACGCGATCCGCGGCGAGCTTTCCGCCATGGGCGTGACCATCGAGGACGGCGCGCAGGGCACGCGCTGGAGCGTGGTCAAGGCGTGACCGCCACGGCAGGAGACACTTAGCGCATCGTCGTCATGCGCGCGATAATGTGCGCATGAACGACATCGCCACGAGCACCACCCGCAGCGCCGCCGAGGCGCAGCGCGAAATCGCCGAGGAGTTCGCCTACTTCAACGAGTGGAGCGAGCGCTACCAGTACCTGATCGACCTCGGCAAACAGTTGCCGCCCTTCCCCGACGAGTACCGCACCGATGCATGGCGCGTGCACGGCTGCCAGTCGATGGTGTGGCTCGTACCCAGCGGCGACGCATCGAAGATGCATTTCGCGGCAGCCAGCGATTCGGCCATCGTGTCCGGCCTGATCGCGCTGGTGCTGCGCGTGTATTCCGATCGCCCGGCGGCGGAAATCGTGGCCACCGAGCCCGACTTCATCCAGGCCATCGGCCTCGCCAAGCACCTTTCGCCCACGCGCTCGAACGGCTTGGCGGCGATGCTGGCGAAACTGAAGGCTTACGCCGCTGCGGCAGCAAGCAAGGCGTGAACAGGGAAAGCGGCGCCGCACTTCACCTTTCGCTTTGCTCGACACATGAAGCCCCGCTCGAAGCGGGGCTTTTTTTGGAAGTCCTGCACGGATGCCGGGCTTGATCCTTGCGCTCCCGGAGGAGCGCAGAAATCAATCTCCCATCTGCTTCTGCAGATGCTCGCGGCGCTCCTGCGCATCCAGCGAGAGCGTGGCGATCGGACGCGCGTCGAGGCGCTCGACGCCGATCTCCTCGTCGGTTTCCTCGCAGTAGCCGTAGCTGCCGTCCTCGATGCGACGCAACGCCTTGTCGATCTTGGAGATCAGCTTGCGGTAGCGGTCGCGCGTGCGAAGCTCCAGCGAATTCTCGGTCTCGCGCGTGGCGCGCTCGGCCTCGTCGCCCACGTCACGCACTTCGTCGCGCAGGTTGTCCATGGTCTGGCGCGACTCCTCGACAAGCTGGTCGCGCCAGTCGCGCAGCTTGTTGCGGAAGTAGGCCAGATGCATCGGGTTCATGTACTCCTCCTTGGAGGAGGGACGGTAACCCTTGGGCAAGGCGATCGTGGTGGTAGCGGGCAAGGCATAGCGCCCGTCTTCGCGGGTGACGCCGTTGTCCAGATTTTTTGCTGCCGATTTGTTCATTGCGGATGAGGCGTTTTTTGATGGCTTGTGGGATGCGCTGGCCGTGCTGTTCGCGGTACGTGGCAACACCATGGCCGTGGCGCTTGCCACCTTGCCCTTGAACGGCGAGGCGGCGGGCGGGGAGGGTTTCTTCTCGACGACAGGCACCGCCTTGACCGGCGCGGCGGCCGGCTGGGGAGAGGCGGGCTTGCCCTTGACCGGCTTGACGACAGCCACCGGCTTGGCGACGGCCTTCTTTGCCGGGGCTGGTTTGGCAACTGGCTTGGCGACCTTCTTTGCGGCAGGCTTGGGAGCCGGCTTGGCAACCTTGGCAACTTTCTTGGCGACCTTCGCGACCGGCCGCGCGACAGACTTCTTCGCGACAGGCTTGGCCGCCTTCTTCATCGCGGGCTTCGCGGCCTTCTTGGCAACCGGCTTCTTGGCCGGAGCCTTCTTCGCGACGGGCTTCTTCGCCGCAGCCTTTTTCGCGATCGGTTTGGATACTTTCTTGGCGACAACCTTTTTCGCAGACACCTTCGCGCCAGCGGCTTTCGCCTTGGCGGATGTGCTGCTACCTGCTTTCCCTTTCGATGCCTTGGCGGCGGTCGAATTGCGCGTGGTTTTCGCCATCTTCCTTCACCATTTTTGGTCTTGGCGGCCGGGTGTTATAGCCCATGTACCCTGCACCGGCAAGCCGGCTTCTGGGATACTCGCCCACACTACCCGGAGGCAGGTTGATCCTGCAACGTGAACGTGACAACTCGATTCCTGCTGCTCCTGCTGCGCCTTTACAAACGCTGGCTCAGCCCCCTCATCGGGCAGCACTGCCGTTTCTACCCCAGTTGCTCGGATTATGCACGCGGCACGATCACGCGTTTCGGTCCATGGCGCGGCTGCCTGCTGACTGCATGGCGCTTGTTGCGCTGCCAGCCGCTGTGCGCGGGCGGCGAGGACCCGGTGCCCGACCGCTTCCACTTCGTGCGTTGCGGGCATCACGACAGGCCGGGCGGGGCGCAGCCCCACCCGCCCGCAGGCGAGTAGCGCCAGAGGATCAGAGCGAGCCGAAGCCCCCCGGCACGCCCTTGCTGGCGTAGGCCACGGCATCGTGCGGATGCAGGCTTTCCTGGTGCTCCACGCGGACGTGGAAGTCGGCGAGGCGCTCGTCGGCGTCGAGCGCCTGCTGGATGCGCCGCGCGGCATCCTCGCAGAACATCAGGTTGCCGCCATTGGCCAGCGCGAAAGCCTGTTCGTCCTCGCGCTTCACCGCCGTCTGCACCGGGGTGCCCAGCGCGTGCTCCACGCGATCCAGCGTATCGATGAGGTCGAACGGCACGCCTTCGTTCAAGCGCACCAGCAGGCGTGCCACGCTGCGCTGCGCATGCGGGGTGGCGACGATGCCGCGCTCGCTGCCCAGCCACGCCAGCACGGCGGCGTGGTCGACCGGGCCGGCCGCGTCGAAATCTTTCGCGAACTGTTCCTGGATCAGCTGGCGCGACAGCGCGGCGGAAGCGGGACAGGTCGAGGAATAAACCACCTCGGTGCCTAGCTCCAGCCGGAAACCCTGCGGGCCGAGGCAGGCTTCGACCGACACCGGGTAGCTGCGCCAGCCGCTGTGGCCGCTGCGCAGGGCGTTGCGGCGTACCAGCACGTCGAAGCGGATGCTGAGGCGGGCGTGGTCGGACAACTCGCCATGCGATTCCAGGAAGGCGCGCAGCAGGTTTTCCAGCATCGCCGCGCCCAGCGGCTGCGCACCCAGGTGATGATCGAGCAGGAGGTACAGCCGCGACATGTGGATGCCGCGCTTGTCGGGATGCACCAGGTTGACGAAGGCGCCGACCTGCGCGTTGGCGCGCTGCACCTCGCCGTCGCCGGCATCGAAGCGCACCGGGACCTCGATGCCATCCATGCCCACCCAGTCCAGTGCGCCGCGCAGGTGCGGCTGTGCCTGGACGGCGACATCGGGCAGCAGGCGGGTGGTGTTCTCGTGGCTGTGCATGGGGTATCCGTGAAACGCCGGCAACTCTGAAGCCATGTATTTTGGGCCACCCTGCCGCAATGCAACAGGCAACGCAGGGGAAACGCTGCGTTCAGGCCGCCGCGATCGACTGCCAGCGCTGCGCTGCCCGCCAGGCAGCGAAGGTACTGCCGAAGCCGCTGCGGCCGCCCTGCTGCAGCACGGCCAGCGGATCGCCTGCACCGCGCGCGCGGCGCAGCAGGCGTTCGGCCTCGCGTGATTCCAGGGCGCGGAACACGCTCAGCGGCCCCGGCAGGCGCGCGGCTTCGCGCCAGCCCAATTGCAGGTCGGCCAGTTGCGCCTTGATCGCTTCGTCACGCCCTGCACCACGTTGTCGCAAGGCATTGCGGGCCAGGCCGTAGCGGGCCAGCCGCGCCATCGGCAGCGGCAGGCGGTCGCGCTCGGCATCGTCCTCGAGCCGGCGCAATGCGTACAGCAGGTGGCCGAGCGCAGCCACGCGCGACGCGCGGTCGGGCGAAGCTTCGTTGCCGTACCACCATGCGGTTTCCAGTGCCGCCAGCGCCCCGTGCAACGGGGCGGCCGCGGCGAGCTGGGCGGGGAAATCCGCCGCGGTGCCCTCTTCCAGCTGCGCCATCGCGGCCAGCACCGGCGCCAGCCAGCGCTCGGTACCCATGGCATGGGCACGCTCGTCGTCGAACAGCACCTGGGTCAGCGGATGGCGGCCGCCGCTGGCGGCGGCACCGGTCAGCTCCTCGGCCCACCAGTTGAGTTTGCCCAACGCCACGTGCGGTTCGCGGATGCCGTAGGCGGCGGAGAGCCATTCCTGCTCCAGGGCAGCCAGCGCGATGTGACCCGGGTACTTCGCCGGATCGACGAAGACCAGCGCCATGCGCTGCACCGGCTGCACCGCCAGCCACTTGTCGACGTAACTCTGCAGCGCGCCGTGCGGGATCGCCAGCTCGCTCACGCGGCCACCTGCAATCCCAGCAAGTCGGCCAGCTGCTGCGGATGGTCGATCACCGCGTCGGCGCCCCAGCTGTCCGGGTCGCCGCCGTCAAGATAACCCCAGCGCACCGCCACCGTGTACAAACCGGCGGCGCGGCCGGCTTCGACATCGCGTGCGTCGTCGCCCACGAACACGGAATGCGCAGGCGCCACGCCGGCGCGCTCGCAGGCCAGCTGCACCGGCGCGGGATCGGGCTTCTTCACCGGCAGGGTGTCGCCGCAGACCACCGCGCTGGCGCGCAGATCCCAGTCCATGCGGGCGATCAGTTCCTCGGTGAGGAAGCCGGGCTTGTTGGTGACGATGCCCCAGCGCTGTCCGCGCGACTCGATGCCCTCCAGCAACGGCGCAATGCCGTCGAAGGGCCGCGTGTGCGTGGCCAGCATGCCCTGGTAAAGCTCGAGGTAGCGCGGCATGCGCGCCAGCAGCGCTGCGTCGTTCTCGTCGAAGGCGCAACGCAGGATCGCGCGGCTGCCGCGCGAGACCACGTTGCGCACCGGCGCGTAATCCGGCGCGGGCGCACCGACTTCCGCACAGTAGGCCACCAGCGCGGCATGCAGGTCGGGAGCGCTGTCGAGCAGGGTGCCGTCGAGATCGAACAGCACGCCTTCGACGTTCGTGGGCAGGGGCTTCATGCCGGCTTCCTTGCGCAGAGGATGTAGTTCACTGCGGTGACGCGGCTGAGCCACGCCTTGCGGTTGAGCGGGTTGTAGCCGAGGCCGCTGACGTCCTCCAGCTCCAGCCCTTCGATGCGCAGCAGGCGCGCCAGTTCGGAAGGCTTGAGGAATTGCGCGTAGTGGTGCGTGCCGCGCGGCAGCAGGCGCATCAGGTACTCCGCGCCGAGGATGGCCGCGCCGAACGCAGCCGGCGTGCGATTGAGCGTGGACAGGAACACGCGACCGCCGGGCTTGAGCATGGCGGCGAGATCGTGCACCAGGGCGGCGGGATCGGGCACGTGCTCGATCAGCTCCATGCAGCACACGGCGTCGAACGACTCCGGTTCGCTCGCGGCCAGTTCGGCCGAGGATTGCTTGCGGTAGTCCACCTTGAGATTGGATTCGTGCAGGTGCAGCCGGGCGATGCCGATCACCTTCTCGCCCAGGTCGATGCCGGTGACCTGCGCACCCGCGCGTGCTAGCGCCTCGCTGAGCAGGCCGCCGCCGCAGCCCACGTCGGCGACCTTCGCGCCGCGCAGGTCCACGCGTGCGGCGACATAGTCGGCGCGCACGGGGTTGAGGTCATGCAGCGGACGCGACTCGCCATCCGGATCCCACCAGCGTGCGGCCAGTTGGTCGAAGCGGGCGATCTCGGCGGGACTGACGTTGGCAGCGGTCATGTTCGAATCCAGGGTGAGCGCATGAGTCTATTGAAAAGTGCGGCCTGGGATGGCCGCTTCCCGATCTTGGCATTCATGGATAGGCGCAAGCCTTGTCGAAGAGTGCGGCCACGGATGACCTCTGTTTGACCTTCGCACTCATGGATGAGCGCAAAACTAAACCGCGATCCATTCATGCACCGTGACGTCCCAGCCGCCGCTGGTGTGGGCGGGGTCGCGATGGGCTGTCGCCAGCGCGTCGTCGAGCGACTCGGCACGCAGCAGGTAGGCGCCGCCACTCTTGTCTCCGAACGGTCCGGACAATTCGTTGCGCCCCTGCGCACGCAGGCTTTCGAGAAACTCGCGGTGCAGCGGAACGACCGCCGGGTCGCACTGCGGGCGACGCATGAGGAGGACGAGGTAACGGTTCATCATGGAAGTCCATCGGAAAGCGCGGCCGCGAAAGGCCTTCGGTCGATCTTCGCGCTCAGAAATGGGCGCCTGGTTCTACTGGAGAGTGCGGCCAGGGATGGTCGCTTTTGATCTTCGCGCTCGAGGACGAGCGCAAGAATCAATGGCTCGCGATACGTTCCCGCCATGCGCGCGTGCGGGCAAGAATGGCGTCCACGTCCATGCCCACCAGCTCGCGCGCAGCCAGCTTGCGGCGCCCGGCGATCCACACGTCGCTGACCTGGTGGCGCCCTGCGGCATAGGCCAGCTGCGAGGCCACGTGGTACAGCGGCTGGGTCTCCAGGTCGGACAATCGCACCGCGGCGAGGTCGGCCTGCTTGCCCGCTTCGATGGAGCCGATCTTCGCGTCCAGCCCCATCGCTTTCGCACCGCCCAGCGTGGCCGCGCGCAACGCGCTGGCGGCATCCAGGGCTGCCGCGTCCTGCGCCACCGCCTTGGCCAGCAGCGCGGCGGTGCGCAGTTCGCCGAACATGTCGAGGTCGTTGTTCGATGCGCAGCCGTCGGTGCCGATGGCGAGGTTCACGCCGGCCTTGCGCAGCTTCTCCGCCGGACAGAAGCCGGAGGCCAGCTTGAGGTTGGACTCGGGGCAATGCACCACCGACACGCCGGCCTCGGCACAGGCGGCGATCTCGCCGTCGGTGAGCTGGGTCATGTGCACGGCGATCAGGCGGTCGTTGACCAGACCCAGCTTCTGCAGGCGCTGGAACGGACGCAGGCCGCTCTTCTGCTTCTCTTCCTCGACCTCGTGCGCGGTCTCGTGCAGATGCAGGTGCACCGGGATGTCGAGCTGGTCGGCCAGCACGCGGATGCGCGAAAAGCTCTCGTCGGACACCGTGTACGGCGCGTGCGGCGCGAACGCGGTGGACACCAGCGCATCGCCGCGGAAGCTGTCGTGCACTTCGCTGGCGCGCTCGAAGTATTCGTCCTGCGACTTCGCCCAGGCGGTGGGAAACTCGATCACCGGCAGGCCAACCACCGCGCGGAAACCCAGCTTGCGGTAGGTGGCGCCGATGGCGTCGGGGAAGAAGTAGTTCTCGTTGGCGCAGGTGGTGCCGCCGCGCAGCATCTCGGCCACCGCCAGTTCGACGCCGTCGCGCACGAACTCCGGGCCGATCACCTTGGCCTCGGCCGGCCAGATGTGCTGCTGCAGCCAGACCATCAGCGGCAGGTCGTCGGCCAATCCGCGCAGCAGGGTCATCGGGTTGTGCGTGTGGGCATTCACCAGGCCGGGGATCAGCGCGTGCTCTTGCAGCCGCACGGTCTCGCGCGGCGCATAAGCCGCGTGCGCCTCGGCGATGGGCAGCAGGGCCACGATGCGGTCGCCGCTGACCGCCACCGCATGGTCTTCCAGCACCACGCCGTGCGGCTCCACCGGGACGACCCAGCGGGCTTCGATCAGGAGGTCGACAGGTTGGGGCTGGGTTTCGCTCATGGCAAACGGTTCCCGTTGTTCAGATACGCAAAGGGCGGCTGGCCTCGCGGCGCCGCCCCTCGCTCGTCATGCCGGCTTGCGCCGGTCCGTCACTTGCCGACGCGGCTGACGTATTCGCCGGTGCGGGTGTCGACCTTGACGACTTCATCCTGCCCTACGAACAGCGGCACGCGCACCACGGCACCGGTTTCCAGCGTGGCCGGCTTGCCGCCGCCGCCGGAGGTATCGCCGCGCACGCCGGGGTCGGTCTCGGTGATCTTCAGCTCGACGAAGTTCGGCGCCTGTACCGCGATGATCTCGCCGTTGAACAGCGTGACCACGCACTCTTCCTCGCCCTTCAGCCACTTCGAGGTGTCGCCGATGCCGGCCTTGCTGGCCTGGTGCTGCTCGAAGCTTTCCTGGTGCATGAAGTGCCAGAACTCGCCGTCGGAGTACAGGTACTGCATGTCGGTGTCGGTGACGTCGGCGACTTCGAAGCTGTCGCTGGACTTCATCGTCTGCTCGGTGGTGCGGCCGGTCTTCAGGTTGCGGATGAAGATGCGGGTGAACGCCTGGCCCTTGCCGGGCTTGATGAACTCGGCTTCGGTGATGATCCACGGATCGTTGTTGTGAAGGATCTTCATGCCCTTCTTGACGTCGTTGAGACCGGCGGTGGCCATGCAGTGAACTCCAAAGGTGAATGATTCGGGGCCCGAGCGCCCCTCGTGCCGCAACGGCGGCTAAAATGGACGGTTCGAGGGTCCGGGACGGCCCGGACAAGGCCCCACATGATAACCGCAAGCCCTGGCGCACGCATTACACCCGCCGCCGTCACGCCGACCGGCGACTGGCGGCAGGCGTGGCGCGAAGCCGTCACCGACGCTGCCCAACTGCTGGCCATGCTCGGCCTGGCGCACCTGGCCGAGCGCCTCCCGCCTGCGGATGCCGGCTTCGCCCTGCGCGTGCCGCGCGGTTTCGTGGCCCGCATGCGCCATGGCGATGCACGCGACCCGCTGCTGCTTCAGGTCTTGCCGCAACTGGCCGAGCTGGACCAGGTGCCCGGCTTCGTCGCCGATGCAGTGGGCGACCTCGCCGCACGCGAGGCGCAGGGCGTCCTGCACAAGTACCAGGGCCGCGCCCTGCTGATCGCCAGCGGCAGTTGCGCGATCAACTGCCGCTATTGCTTCCGCCGGCATTTCCCCTACGGCGAGGAAATGGCCGCCGCCGGCCAATGGCGGCAGGCGCTGGAACACGTACGGCACGATGCCAGCATCAGCGAACTGATCCTCTCCGGCGGCGACCCGCTGGCTTTGTCCACCGCCAAGCTGGAAGAGCTGTCGCGCGGGCTGGCCGATATCCCGCACATCACCCGCCTGCGTATCCACACCCGCCTGCCGGTGGTGCTGCCCGAACGCATCGACGACGCCTTCACGAGCTGGCTCGCTACGCTGCCGCTGCAGAAGGTCTTGGTGCTGCACGCGAACCACGCCAACGAATTCGATGCCAGTGTCGACGCCGCCTGCGCCCGCCTGCGCGGCGCCGGCGCCACCCTGCTCAACCAGTCGGTACTGCTGCGTGGCGTGAACGACGCGGCGGAGACCCTGGCCGAGCTGTCCGAGCGGCTGTTCGCCGCCGGTGTGCTGCCGTATTACCTGCACCAGCTCGACCGCGTGCAGGGCGCTGCCCATTTCGAGGTGGACGATGCCGGCGCGCTGGCGCTGATGGATGCGCTGCGTGCACGATTGCCCGGCTATCTTGTGCCGAAGCTGGTGCGCGAAGTGGGCGGCGATCCTTCCAAGCGGCCGCTGTAAACCCGCGACGGATCACGTCCGTTCGGTTATCTGCTGGCAGTTCCCCCGCCAATCCGTTACAACCGCTACGATGCCCACTCCGCCGGGAAGGCGAGCGGCCTCCATCCGCTCTCCGCAACACGACTGCCCATGAAAAAAGACTTCGTCGTCAGGATTCTCTTCATCGAACCCTCGGTAGAGCGGGCAGAGCAGACCATCAGCCTGCTGCGCAACTCCGGCATCGCGGTGCGCCCCGCGCGCGCCACCACCGTGGACCAGATGCAGGCCGTACTGGCCGAACTGGAACCGGACCTGGTGATGTTCGACCCGGACACCGGCACCATCACGCCGGCCGAAGTGCTGCACATGCTGGACGCCCACAGCAGCGACTACTCGCTGATCGGCTTGGTGGATTCGCTGGACACCCGCAAAGTGGCGGAGCTGTTCGAACAGGGCGTGCATGGCGTGGCCACTCGCAGCATGCCGGGCCAGTTGCTGGCCGTGCTGCGCCGCGAATTCGAGTCCCTGCAGAACCGCCGCCACCTGCGCCAGCTGGAAGCCACCCAGCGCGAGCTGGAGCGTCGCTGCGACGCCCTGCTCGACTCTTCCCGCGACGCCATCGCCTACGTGCACGAAGGCGTGCACGTGCGCGCCAACCAGGCCTACCTGGAAACCTTCGGCTACGAGAATTTCGACGATCTGCTCGGCATGCCGATCCTCGACATGATCGACTCCCCCAGCGTGGACGCCTTCAAGAACATGCTGCGCGACCACGCACGCCAGGAAAAGCTGCCCAGCCAGGTCAGCCTGCGCGCGCGCCGCTCCGACGGCAGCCTGTTCGACGCCACCGTGGAATTCGCGCCTGCCACGTTCGAGGGCGAACCCTGCCTGCAGATCGTGTTCCGCCGCCAGGCGGTCGACCCGGCCATGCTCGAACAGCTGCAGCGCGACCCCGTCACCGGCCTGTACAACCGCGCACGCACGCTGGAAGGCATCGATCACGCGGTAGGCGATGCCGCCAAGGGCAAGAAAGGCCAGGCGCTGCTGCTGATCGAACCGGACAACTGGACCTCGCTGGTGAACGGCATCGGCCTGGCCAAGGCCGACGAACTGCTGGCCGGCTTCGCGGAGCGCCTGCGCATGCTGCTGGGCGCCGACGACACCGCCGGCATGCTGGCCGAGCACACCTTTGGCGTGCTGCTCGACTCGCGCTCCGACGAGGCGAT
Organism: Rhodanobacter sp. DHG33; assembly: GCF_014843005.1. Taxonomy (GTDB): domain Bacteria; phylum Pseudomonadota; class Gammaproteobacteria; order Xanthomonadales; family Rhodanobacteraceae; genus Rhodanobacter_A. Next base: position 302,138 of record NZ_JACYXM010000004.1, read on the forward strand.
CCACGAATGGGTCACCAAGCTGCAGCACAGCGTCGGCCACGCCATCTTCGATGCCGGCTCGCGTTCGATCACCGTCACCGCCAGCGTCGGCGGCAGCCTGCTCGGCGAGAAGAACGCCAGCACCGAGCTGCTGCTCAACCAGGCCAGCGAAGCCCTGCGCACGGCACAGAGCCAGGGCAGCAACCAGGTGGGCCTGCACGACCCCGCCGCGCGCGAAAAAGCCGACGAGGAGCGCGAACGCTACTGGCTGGACCAAGTGCGCAAGGGTCTGCAGGGCGACGGCCTGGTGCTCTACCACCAGCACACCATCAGCCTGCAGGACGCCGAAGGCGACTATTCGGAAATCCTGCTGCGCATGAACGGCCCGCAGGGCGAAGTGCTGCCGGGCCTGTTCATGCCGATCGCCGAGAAGCACGGCCTCATCGGCGCCGTCGACCGCTGGGTGCTCGACAGCACGATCAAGGCCCTGCAGCGTCGCGAAGGCAGAGGCCAGCAGACCACGTTCTTCGTCAAGCTCACCGCGGCCTCGCTGCAGGACGACACGCTGCTGCCGTGGCTGGGCGATCGCCTGGCCCAGGCCGCGCTCAAGCATGGCCAGCTGGTGCTGGAGATGACCGAAAGCAAGGTGATGACCCTGCTGCGTCCCGCACAGGAATTCGTCAACGGCTGGAAGAAACTGGGAGGCCGTTTCGCGCTGGAACAGTTCGGCTCCGGCCTGAACTCATTCCAGCTGCTCAACCACGTCGACGCGGACTTCCTGAAGATCGATCGCAGCTACATGGCCGACCTGCCGAAATCCCCCGAAAACCAGAAGAAGGTCACCGAGCTGTGCCATCAAGCGCACCAGCTCAGCAAGCAGACCATCGCCGAATGGGTCGAGGACGCCACCAGCACTTCGCTGCTGTTCGCCGCCGGCGTGGACTTCGTGCAGGGTAACTTCCTGCAGGTGCCGCAGCGGCTGGATTGAGCGCCGCGGCACTGCCGCAAACCGTTCGCACGAGGCATGCACGACAAAAAGCCCGCGGATCGCTCCGCGGGCTTTTTGTTTGATGCGGGAGAACCGCTCGCCTTACTCGGCGCTGGCGGCAGCAGCCTTGTTCGCGGCCTTGATGGCGGCGGCGGCGGCGACGTCTTCCTTGATGCGGGCAGCCTTGCCTTCCAGGTTGCGCAGGTAGTACAGCTTGGCGCCACGCACCTTGCCCTTGCGCTTCACTTCGACCGAATCGATCGCCGGGCTGTGCGCCTGGAACACGCGCTCGACGCCCGTGCCGTGCGAAATCTTGCGCACGGTGAAGGCCGAATGCAGGCCGCGGTTGCGCTTGGCGATGACGATGCCCTCGAAAGCCTGCACGCGCTCGCGATTGCCTTCCTTCACCTTGACGTTGACCACCACGGTGTCGCCGGCGCCGAACTCCGGCAAGGGACGGGTGATCTGCTCGGCTTCGAACTGCTGGATGATCTTGTTCATGGCGACCTCAGTGGTTTGCGGCGATCCCTGCCGCGGTAGTTCTGTTAGCGGCGCTTCCTGGCCGCATCGTTTATTGTCCACCCGCCGCGCGGTATTCGCGACGGAATTCTTCCAGCAACGCGCGGGATTCCGCATCCAGCGCGCGTTGCGTCAACAGCTCCGGGCGCCTGAGCCAAGTCCGGCCCAGCGCCTGCTTCAAGCGCCAGCGGCGGATCGCCGCGTGGTCGCCGGAGAGCAATACCGCCGGCACCTCGCCGTAGGCATCCCGCACCGGCTTCGCGTAGTGGGGACAGTCCAGCAGGCCGTTCGAAAACGAGTCCTGCTCGGCGGACTGCGCGTCGTTCAACGCACCGTCCTGCAACCTGCCCACCGCGTCGATCACCACCGCGGCACCCAGCTCGCCGCCGGACAGCACATAGTCGCCGATGGAAAGCTCCTCGTCGACCTCGTGCGCCAGCAGGCGCTCATCCACACCCTCGTAACGACCGCAAAGCAAGGCGATGCGCGGCATCTTGGCCAGCGCCTCCACCTTGCCCTGCGTCAGCCGCGCTCCTTGCGGACTGAGGTAAATCACATGCACCGGTTCCGGTGCCGCCTCGCGCATGGCCTTGAGGGCCGCCCGCAAGGGCTCGATCAGCATCACCATCCCGGGTCCACCACCGCAGGTGCGGCCGTCCACGGTGCGGTAATTGTCGGTGGCGTAGTCGCGCGGGCTCCAGGTTTCCACCTGCAGCAACTCGCGTTGCTGCGCGCGTCCCACCACACCGACCGCGGCGCACTGGCGCATGAAGTCGGGAAACAGCGTGACGACATCGATGCGCATGGATCTCAAACTCCAGCTCTCAGAATTCGGGATCCCAGTCCACCACCATGCACCCGCCGGACAAGTCCACCGAACGCACGTAACTGCCCTGGATGAAGGGGATCAGCCGCTCGCGCTCGCCGTCCCGCACCACCACCACGTCGTTGGCGCCGGTGGCGAACAGGTGACTGACCCGCCCGAGCGCCGCGCCTTCGGTGGTGACGACCTCAAGCCCTTCGAGGTCGACCCAGTAATACTCGTCCTTGCCGGGAGGCGGCAGCTGCTCGCGGGCGACGTGGATGTCGCTGCCGACGAGGGCGGCTGCCGTGTCGCGGTCATCCACGCCGGGCAGGCAGGCCACCAGGCCCTTGCCCTGCGGGCGCCCTTTCGCTCCCGCGATCTCCTTGACCACATCCGGCGCTGTTGTCAGCAGCCAGGGGTGGTAGTCGAAGATCTTCGTGCGCGGCTCGGTCCAGGATTCGATCTTGACCCAGCCCTGCACGCCATACAGCCCGACGATGCGCCCGACCGGGACGCGCCGACCGGCTGCCGTCACGCTCAGGCCGCCTGCTGCTTGCCGGCTTCCTTGACGAGCGCGGCGACCTTGTCGCTCAGCTGGGCGCCCTTGCCCACCCACTCCTGCACGCGCGCGACGTTCAGCTCGAGGCGCTTGTCCTTGCCCGAGGCGACCGGGTTGTAGAAACCCACGCTCTCGATGTTGCGGCCATCGCGCTTGTTGCGCTGATCGGTGACCACGACGTGGTAGAACGGACGGCCCTTGGCGCCACCGCGCGAAAGACGAATCTTGACCATGATGAAAGCTCCAGAGATGCCGGTGTGCCGGCCTCGCGCACGCGTATCGTGCGCGGTGAATCCGGCATTTTAGGGGCATAGGGGGGAAAAAGGAAGAGCCGGGAACGCTTTGGCTTTGCTGCGCGTTCCAAGAGTCGGGGCAGTTACCTGATTGCCTTGAAAGGGCTTTCCTGCCCTTCCAAGGCTCGCCAAGGCCGGCAAGCCGGCCTTGGCTCCGTCATCCGTCGCTACGCGGCAGGTGACGAGCGAACCATCCCCGCCCGCGCCACTCCTTAACGGAGCGGAGGCATACCGCCCATTCCGCCCATGCCCTTCAGCGCGCCGCTCATCTGGCGCAGCAGGCCCTTGCCGCCGCCCTTGGATAGCTTGGACATCATCTTTTCCATCTGCATGTACTGCTTGAGCAGGCGGTTGACGTCGGCGGGCTGGGTGCCCGAGCCCTTGGCCACGCGGGCGCGGCGCGAGCCGTTCAGCAGATCGGGGTGGCGGCGTTCGCGGGGCGTCATCGAGCCGATGATCGCCACCATGCGCTTGATCTCGCCGTCGTTGACCTTGGACTTCACGCTGTCGGGCAGGCCGGAGACGCCGGGCAGCTTGTCCATCAGGCCGGCCAGGCCACCCATGTTGTTCATCTGTTCCAGCTGGTCGCGCATGTCCTCGAGGTCGAAGCGCTTGCCCTTCATCACCTTCTGGGCCAGCTTCTGCGCCTTCTCCTGATCGACCTTGCGCTCGACCTCCTCGACCAGCGACAGCACGTCGCCCATGCCGAGGATGCGCTGCGCCACGCGGTCCGGATGGAACGGTTCCAGCGCGTCGGTCTTCTCGCCGGCACCGAGGAACTTGATCGGCCGCCCGGTGATGTAGCGCACCGACAGCGCCGCGCCGCCGCGGGCGTCGCCATCGGTCTTGGTCAGCACCACGCCGGTTAGCGGCAACGCATCGCTGAAAGCCTTGGCAGTAGTGGCCGCGTCCTGGCCGGTCATCGAGTCCACCACGAACAGGGTCTCAACCGGCGTGATCGCGGCGTGCAGCGCCTTGATCTCCGCCATCATCGCCTCGTCCACGTGCAGGCGGCCGGCGGTATCGACCAGCAGCACGTCGACCACTTCGCGACGCGCAGCGGCAACCGCATCTTTCGCGATCTGCACCGGATCCTGCCCTGCCGCGGACGGGAAGAACTTCACGCCCACCTGCTCGGCCAGCGTGCGCAACTGCTCGATGGCGGCCGGCCGGTAGACGTCGCAGCTCACCACCATCACCTTTTTCTTCTTGCGCTCGGTGAGCAGGCGCGCCAGCTTGGCCACCGTGGTGGTCTTGCCCGCGCCCTGCAGGCCGGCCATCAGCACCACCGCCGGCGGTGTGACGGCGAGGTTCAGTTCGCTGTTGGCCGTGCCCATCACCGCGGTCAGCTCGTCGCTGACCACCTTTACCAGCGCCTGGCCGGGCGTGAGGCTCTTCATCACGTCCTGGCCCACTGCGCGCACCTTCACGCGCTGGACCAGGGCCTGCACCACCGGCAGCGCCACGTCGGCCTCCAGCAGCGCTATGCGCACTTCGCGCAGGGCTTCGCGGATGTTTTCCTCGGTCAGCCGGCCGCGGCCGCGCAGGCGGTTGACGGTGGCGGAAAGGCGTTGGCTGAGCGAAGCCGCGAAAGTCATACAGATCAGGCACTTAGGCTAGGTTAAAGTATCCAAAGGGTATCACGGCCGGCGAGGCTACGTCCACGCTCCCACGGGCCGCAGGCGGCGACATGACGCCTACGGGGCGGGTGGCACCCGCCCCAACTCCGGTTTTGATCTGACTCGTGTCCGCAGGACGGTGATGCCCTGGCTCTGCCCCTTCTTTTCACCGCAAAACGATGGGGTCTCCCCGCGAGGAAGCGCGGGGACCGACCGCACCGGGGGCGGCGGGGCAAAGGGCCGTAGCGGTCCCGAATCCGGGACAGATTTCCCCCTGCCGGCGGCCAGGCGCCGGCGCACCGTTTTCCGAGAGCCTCCGCATTCAGGGGGAGGTGGTCCCGGCCACCTCCCCCTCCGCGCTGCGCGCGCCCCCCCTCGCCGGCGGCGGCGTGCGGACGCACGTCCGCCGCTTTGGCTCCCTTTCGGTCGCTTGAGCCTCCGGCCCATTACCTGCCGGAGCCTACGGCCCGAAGGGGTCGAAAAACGGCGGCGCGGAAGCGCGGGGGCCGGCCGCACCGGGGGCGGCGGGGCAGAGGGGCCCCAAGGCCAGACCCGGGGGTCTTTCCTGGCTGAGATCGGCGAATCCACCGCTGGGCATTCTGTGGACCGCACCGCGCCGGGATCGCTTCCGACGCAGTTAGGGGGCTTCACCGCAAGACGCGCGGCGGGCCTCTTGTGCCCCCCGGTCGGATGCGAACCCGACCGTCTCTCTAAGAGTGCCCCAAGCCACCGTCATAGGGCGCGCCCGTCCTCAAAGGACCAGACATGACAGACCGAGACCAGCGGGTTTTCGACGTCCGCTGTGGACGTATGGCCATGCCGCGCAGGCCACCGGAGTGCAACCACAGATCGGGGAAGGCGAGAAAGGCGGACCGGATCGTTTGACGGCCGAGGCGGGCTCTGTATCCTGGAAACCAGGGCATCCGCTGGGTATCGCAACGGTTCGGGTTGCTTACTCGCCCCCTCGGTCTGCTAAACCAGGAGGCCATTCATCCAACGTAAGAAGGGCCGGGGGTCTGTCAACCTCCGACCCTTCTTATTTTTGGGCCCCTGTCGGCGCTTCTTCAAAGCGCGTGCGGTGTCATGCTCGGCGCGGCGCCCTTCTTCTTGGCTCGGGCCTTGAGGCTCAACCCCGCCAAGTCGTACCCGGCAGCGGCGAGGAGTTTGTCGGCCGCCAGCATCGCGGCCCGTCGGGTGGCGTTGTCCATGCCGCGCGTTGTACCGAAAAGCGCGCCGACCGCAATCGCACCACGGGCCCACGCTCTGACCTAGAATCAACCCATCAAGGGGGAGGGGAAAGGAATGCCAGGGGCAGCGACCGATGCGGCCGCCAAGGTGGCGGTTCGGGCTAACTTGACGGTTGGGGGTGCTCCATGAGCGGCAGAGATCCGCTGGGGTACTACGAGGTTTTAGGAATCCACCCCAGCGCCACAGCGGCAGAGATCAAAGCCGCATTTCGCCGGAAGGCGATGGAGTACCACCCAGATCGCTGCACCCTCCCAAACGCCACGGCGCTGTTTCAGAAAATCAACACGGCGTTCAGTGTGCTTGGCAATCCCGAATCCCGGGCCGAGTACGACACGGAACCCGTTAAAGCGGGGCCGGCCCAAGGAGCTAAACAAGGGTCGGCGCGGCGGCCGCCACACGATCCTGTTCGGTGCTCTGTATGCGACAAGGTGTCTGCGCAGCCGATTTACGTGATTTTTTATCGGGTGACCAGTTTGGTGCTGGCAACGCGGCGCGACGGCGTCCAAGGCATCTACTGTAAAAAGTGCGCGGAAAAAGCATGCTTCAAGGCAACCGCACACACTTGGTTGCTGGGATGGTGGGGGTTTCCGTGGGGACCGATTTACACCCTCTCGGCGCTTTTCACCAACCTGGTAGGCGGTAAACGACCTGCCACCGTGAACGCGCGGGTTCTGGCGCACCAAGCACAGTATTTTGCCGACATCAGAGAGTTCGATCTGGCTCGCGCCATTGCCAACGAGGCATTGAAACTGGCGCTCAAACTGCCCCCAAACAAAGACAACGAAGCAGCAGAACTACGCGCCTTCCTAGACGCATTCATTGCCGCACTTCCAAGCACCCGCACGCTTCTTCTCCCCAGTCGTTGGGATCAGATTAAGCGCATGACTCTGGCCCAACTTGGCGCGATGGTTCTGCTGTTCGGTGGGCTCGCCTACTCCATCAACTGGAATGCGCAACAGGAACATGAGGAGGCTGTTGCGTCGTACAACCCCACTCCTGCCCCGGACCCTCAACCTGTAGCAAGTGAGCAAAACAATAGTCCGCAGACGGCACAAAATCCGCCGCCATCCTCCACGACATGCGATCTACCCGCCGGCGCGCCACCACCACCATCGGGCTACGTCGTGGACTGTCCCAACAACACGCGCCCCTCTCTGTCTTATGAGCGCCCGGCGCAGGCGCCCAATGGAAACCCTTGGCCAGCGGTGGCTGGGTATGTGTCTGGGTACCCCAAGAAATACACCAATGGCTATTCCACGATCTCAATCGACAACGGCCAGAACGGTTCGGATGTTTTTGTAAAGATCGTCGCCGAGCCGGCTCAAGGAAAAGCATTCCCCATAAGGCAACTTTTCATCCCCGCCCACGGTTCGTTTGTAGCGAAAAATGTGCGGGCGGGGACCTACGACGTTCGCTATGAAAATCTAGACACGGGCGACAAAGAGGGGACCCCCTCGTTCACGTTGACGGAAACACCGGTGTCCGATGGCGTCGAATACAGCAGGTACGAGTTGACCCTCTACACGGTACCTGACGGCAACATGCAGATGCATCCGCTGTCGGACGATGAGTTTTAGGACGGGGAGAGTCACTCCTCGTCCGACTCTCCTCTCCCAAAAGCGCAATCGAAAAGCGCACGGGTCTAAAGGCATGCTCATTAGGTGAGCACAAGAAACAACACCCCGATCTGGTAACACTGCCACGTTATACCTCAACGCGGGTCGGCGCCGTGCTCGGCATCCAGAATCCCCAGCGCAGGGCCATATGGATTCCGGGGATCGTCACTAACGACGCCTACGCGTCGGTCCAGTGGTCTCCGCCATAGCAACCTGCTCAGCCTGCTTGGCGCGCTTTGCTCGAATGCTGGCCGCTGTCACTGGCGCCACCTGGGGCGCCATCGCTATGGACGCAAGATAGGTACCCCGCCTGCGGCGCTCTCTCGCAATCGCCGCCACGATGGCGGCTTGATTGCCACTGGTGAAACACGCGGCCCACTGACCCACCATAATCGGCGTGATAGCGTCGAGGTCCGGTGTCATGGCAAGGACTTCGGAAATCGTCATATGGTGTCCTCATTCATGGGCGCCGCATGCGGCGGTTGACGAGTAGGGGCTGGTCATGGGCTGCATCGGGCTGCCTCCCATGTCGTCCGAAATGCCGCAGTTCGTAGCCAGGTGTCATGGCGTCTCGCAAATCATCCTGGGCCTGCGCCAACCGCTCGATAGCGTCGGCCACTTGCTGCGTGGCTTGTGTCCATCGTCGCAGACAATGCTTGTGCGCATTGTCTGCTTGAACGAGCGCGCTGCGTGACGCCAGCGCAATGTCGACAGCCTCCTGTTGATGCAGCGTTGCTGCAATGGCTCGGCGTTTGGCCTTGATGCGCTCCGCATCCGCTTGGCGCACGAGAGCCGGAATAGCATTCCGGATACCGTGCCGCCACCACCACACACGCCAACGGTGCGTTTGCTTCCACTGTTCGATCGTTCTCTGCTGTGCTTGTGCCATACCGCGCAAGGCGTCGGCGCGTTGCTGTGCGTCATGTGCAACCAATCGGTCCGCATTGGTGATCTGTTGCTTGTTGGTGCGTTCGTCGGAAGCGTGTTGTTCGGCCTTCTTGCACCGCACTTCTTCTATCTTCGCCGCATGAAGTGCTTCGTGAGCCTTTTCCACCGCCTCTGTTGCTTGCCGCACATGCTCAGGGACATCGTCATGACCAACCACGTTCTGCTCGCGTGCTCGGTAGATCACGGCCTGGGTGTGATTCATTGCACGCGGTGTTGGTGCAATCACACTCAAACGATCAGGGCCCTCCCCGCGCTGTTCCATCGCATGCGCAATGGGCCCCTGATGCTGCGTGGGTGCCCGCTCGACGCCTTGCGCTTCAAGGGTGCGGTGGTCCACGCGCTCAGCCATGCCCGCCGTAGCGAGATGCTGGTTCACTTTCTCGGCCCATGTTTCACGCCAGCGATCAAGCACGCGGCGATCATTCCACGCTCGCACCTTGACGCCGAAACCACCCTGGGCGATTTCGCGCAGGGTCAACATGACATGCGCGTGTGGATTGTTGTTTTCAAGTTGATGAAGGGCAACGCAGGCGATCATTCCTGCATCGACGAACTGCTGGCACCAATCCAACACCAATGCGGTGTTTTGAGAGGGCGAAAGTTCGCACGGAAGGGCGACATTGACCTCCCTGCACAACTGCGCGTCATGACGTCGCTCCGCCGCCTCCACCGCGTTCCACAACCGAGCCGGATCGCGAAGGCGATCCGGCATGCAGTCTGGGCCGATGATTTGCCAACCGCTGACCCCGCTCTTACGTGAATAGTCAAAGCATTGGCCGGTGCGTTCATCCTCAATAACCGTACCCAGACGGTATGCAGCCGCAGCGGTGGACGAACGGCCCGCAGCGCGTCCGATGATCTGAGCGGCAAGATGGAAAATGGCCACGTTCTATCGCTCCTGCCGGTGGGTGTCGGGGTGGTGCCCCGACCGCACACGTTGCCCAACGGGCAACGTATAAGTGCGCCCTTGCTTCGCTTTGCTCGGCAAGGGATGGCCTACGGCCTTCGGATTTCAGTCTATGGGTGGACTGCGCGTTGACGAGGTGGCCTTGCTGCAAGGCGTGAGGTGCTTAACGCTTTCGACGTTGTGTCTGCGCCGAAAACTGTTTGGATGGCTGAAACCCTGCACGAGGTCCACGCCATGACAGACACCGCCATCACGAAACCAAAGTTGACACCTTACGAGCGCGCAGAGCGACTGCGCGCTCGGGCGGATGCGATGGAAAAGCGTGCTGCGAAATCGGAACGCGCAAAAAGAACCCGACGACTAATCATCGCTGGGTCGTATTTTGAATCAGCCGGTTGTCTCGATGCCTGGGAAGCGTTGACGGAAACACAACGCAAAGCCATCGCCGCATATTTGCCAGCCGTGATTGCCAAGGCTGCCGTAACACCACCGCATCCGTAAAAATCGACCAGGTGTAGATGCCCCTCCGAAAGATGCCTCCCTACAGAGCCTATTTTTAGTTTGGGGACTTCTGGATTAGCGCACTCGCCAGCCTCGGCTCTGCCGCCAGCCTGCGTTCCAACTCAGCGACGAATGCCAGCCAGTCTGCCCCATACACCCGGACAAGATCACGAACCACCAGCAGTTCCAGCCCCCGGTCGCTGGTTTCAATGTCCGAGATTCCTGTCTGAGTCAGGCCCAAGGCCTCGGCGGCCTGAGCCTGAGTGAGCCCGGCTGCCAGGCGCAACTCTCTGAGCAACTGGGCAAGAACCATGTTCTCGGGCCGGTGAGTAGAAGACGGCTTGGGCTTGGCTTTCGGCATGAGCCCACCGTACCGATGAGCCCTAGATATCCTTCATTCATCTATACATCCCTATCAGGGATATTCTACCTTTGCGCTGGCACATGAGTTGACCAGCCGGATTCCTTCCGTGACGCCACGGGTCGAACAGGTGAGGCCTTGGTGTACCAATCAAGTTCTTGAATAGGGGGCATTGTGAACTTCTCTCGGTCACTGGTTTACGCGGTGGGCCTCGCCATTGCTGGCTTCATCGTCGGCCTTATCGCTGCCACCATTCTTCGCGCGATATGGCTAGGTACTCTCGGTTCTCTGGTCTTTGTGTTGTGCCCGATTGCAGGGTTCGTCTACGGCATCATTTTGGCTGGGAAAAAAGAGACGGCGATCTCCGGTCAACGAGCGAGCAATGTGCTTGCGATGGTCGGAGCCACCTCGGAAGGTAATGGCGTGTACTCGGCGCATGGCCCGAAATGGGGCATCGCCGTAAACGGCCAAACCCAGCAACTCGCTTTGATTTCTGACGGGAAAAGCAAGGTGTATGGCTTCAGCGACGTCCGCAAGTGGGAAACGTCGTTTGAGCGGCCGGGACATGTGAGCAATGCTGTCAACATCTCCTCCGCGTTGGCGGCAGATGCCGCCAACATACGAATGCATCGGGAGGCGAAGGCAAACTCTGGCCTGTTCATCACAGTGCGCGACGTCGACAACCCTGTCTGGCGTATTCCGCTCATCGACAAGCCGCAGCAACAGCGTTGGATGGAGATTTTGCGTCAAACCGTCAACAACGCTTGAACAAGGGCGAACCCGATCAGATTGCGGGGTGTCAGCGTTTCCGTTTCTGGCTCGTGCCCGAAGGGCGGACAACGCTTTGGTTCTGCCCCTTCTTTTCCACGCCAAACCGCTGTTAGGTTTTCTTTTCGACCGGGCGTGGCAGTCCTGCGGCGCGCGCGTCCCGAATCGCTTTACGCTCGACGGCGCGGCGCGCGTGTTCTGCGTCGGCGGCGGGGTCACTTTGTCGCCGCTCCTTGTACTGGCCTCGGCGGCGAACTTTCGGCGCGGTGGTGTCCTGCATGATAGCGGCGAGGTTTTCGACGTTAACCACACCATGCGCACCCCACGAGATCGGCGGCAAGCAGATGACGCGTAGGTTGGAAATCTGCGCCAGCAGCGCGCCGCGTCTTTCGTCCTTGGCAACGTAGTTCATGACACGGGGTACGGCCAGGACGCTTTTACCGCTCACCGCGTGGCCCGTGTACCGCTCGCTCATCGCTTGGTCCACGCCCGCCACCTCGTGCGCGGTGATGACCGTATCGCGAAAGCGATGGGTGACGCCCTCCGTGCCTGGCGGCGAAAAAACCTCAACAGATTTCAGGTATTTCGAGAGGTCTTTTTGCACCCGCCCCGCAGCGCCCTTCTTCGTGTCACGCGGCAATCCGGGGAAGAGGTAATCGGATTTTTCGGCGCGCCGGGCCTCGACCCACGTACCGAACCCGATGGTAACCAGCTCATCATGGATGGGGATTTTTCGGGCGGTGGCGTCGGTCTTGCCGCCCCGGATTTCCACCCACCACCCGCCGGCTCCGGCGTCATTGTGGGCATCCTTTAGCAGGATGTTGGCGATGTCGTCGCTACGACCGCCGGTGTACAGCATTAACAGCGTCTGCCAGCGGTTCAGAGCGTCCAACCGCGCGAAGTCCGCCGGCTCGAAAATCCGGCGCAGTTCGTCGTCCTCGAACGCCTGCGCGCCGCGTGCGGCGGACGCCTCCCGCTCCGCCCGGCCGCGCTTCGTCCAGCCTTCCGTCGGGTTTTCTCCCGGCGGATACCACCGCATTTTCATCGCCCACGCGAAAAAATGGCCGATGTACGACATTTTGTCGTGGGCGGTGCCGGGCTTCCAATCATTCAACAACTGGGTGGCGTAGGCCCCCAAGTCCTGCGGTTCGATACTGTCCAGCCGCCGCGCGGGTGTCATTGCCGCGACGAAATCCCTTATCGCCTTGGCTTTGGTCTCAAATGAGGTGGGCCGCCTGTTAGCCGCTTTCATCCTTTTGTCCTCGGCGGCAAGCCACTGATCCACCGCCGCGCCCAGCAAGTGCCCCGGAACCGGGGCGGCGCGCGTATCGAGCGACGCCCGGAAGGCAGCCATTTCCGCCGCCACTGCCCCCATCCGCTCGTCGTCTCGCGCCCGCGCGGTGGCGGTCGCCTCGGCGTCGAGTTGCACCCGCAACCGTTCGATTTCTTTCCAATCGGCCCGCGCTTCGCGGTACTCCGCGACCCCTTGCTGGATGGCGTCCGGCGTGTCGTGCGGTTCGGTCGCAAACTGCGGCCCGTGTGGCGTCGGCGTGATTGTCCACTCCTTGCCGGCTGCGGCGGCCAAGCCAGCCGCCAGCGCCCGCGCTTCATCCTCTTTGCCCATCTTGCCGCCCCCGCACCGCACCCACCGAAAGGTTGCCGCGAAGGTGTCGGCCAAGGCAAGGGCCAGCCGCTGCGCGTGGCGGCGGTCGGTGCCGAGGGTGACGCGGATCAGGTGCTTTCCGCCCGGCGCGCGCAGCGCCGTGGGCACCTTCATTTGGAAGGTGTAGCCGCTGGCGCGGCGGGTGAGGTAATGAGGTGCAAACATCCGGCGGTATCTCACTTAGTGTCGCACTAAGTGGCCGGTTCTGAACTTTTGCGACCGCTCTAACGCCTTGAAAAGGCTAGATAAAAAAGCAAAACATCAAAGGCGTTGGCTGAGCGATTCGAACATGGATGCGGCATCGGTATGAGCGAACGGATGATTATAGCCGAGGCCGCCCGGAGCCTGTTCGAGGCTCAGCCCGCAGGCTGCGCCTTCACCCACGACGCGATGTCGTCGATCACTTTCGCATCCACATGGGCGGGCGCCTTGTAGTCGGCCAACGTCCCGGTCTTGCCCGCCGGCATGAACAGATGGCTGAGCCCCGGGTACAGATGGAATGCCGTACGCGGACGACCTGCCAGCTCCTGCTGCCAGCGCGCAAAATCCAGCGTGGGGGACACCTGGAAATCGCTGCCGCCCTGCAGCAGCAGCATGGGCATCGGCAAGGCTTTCGCCACTTCCACCTGATGGTAGTCGTACAAGCTCAGCCAGTAGCCCTGCGGCAGGTTGTCGAACGAACCCGCCGGCGGATGCTGCGGATCGGCGCCGGCCAGCAGCTTTTGCTCAGCGGCGATGGCCTGTTCGTCGGCAGCGATCTGCGCCGCCGTCTCGTGAGCGCGCTGCCCCTGTTCACGCGCCTGCTGGGCCGACACGTCCAGCAACGAGCGGCCCGGCGCAGCCATCAGCACCAAACCGGCCAGCTGCGGATCGCGCTGGCCGATGCGCGGCGCCATCAGCGCGCCCAGGCTGTGGCCGAGCACGAACACGCGCCTCGGATCGATCTCTTTCTGCTGCGCCAGCAGGCGGGCTGCCGCCACGGCATCGTCGGTGACTTCGGCATCGATCGCGAAATCGGCGCTGCGTCCGGGGTGATCGAACGTGCGCTTGTCGTAGCGCAGCGTGGCGACACCGGCGCGCGCCAACCCCTCGGCAATGTCGCGAAACGGCTTGTTCGGGCCGATGGTCTCGTCCATGTCGTGCGCGCCGGAGCCGGCCACCAGCACGATCGCGGGAAACGGCCCTGCTCCCGCCGGCAACGTCAGCGCGCCATGCAAGGGGCCTACCGGCGTCGGCACATCCAGCGGCGACACCCGCACCCCGCCGTCTTCGACATGCGCCTGCACGGCCGTAGAAGCCAGCGCTTCCACCGGCACGAAGCGGTAGCTGCTGATCTTGTCCTGCGCATCGCATGCCGCCACGAAGCCCAGTTGCATGTTGGCGAAGCTCAACGCCGCGCCAGCGACGGCGTGGCCGGAAATGGTTTTCTGCCCCACCGCGCCATGCGACTGATAGGCGCCAAGCGAGCCTTGCAGCTGCTCCCACACCTGTTCGAGCTTGGCGGCATCCAGCTTGCTCGCGACGGCATCGTCGAAGTCCTTGCGTGCACCGGCGTAGTCGCCATGCGTCAGGGCATCCAACGATGCGGCCGCATGGGCCACGCAGGCCGGCGTGGGCGCATCGGCGGCGTGAACCGCCGGGATGGAAAGGGTGACTGCGGCCAACAAGACGTAAAAAGGTTTCATCGCGCATCTCCTTCGGACGGATGGCGCCCCTCGAGGCGCCGATAGATGAAGTACGAGCACACGTGCGGGATCAGCAAGACGACAATCACGGGCGCCAGCGTCCATCCCGCCATGGCGCCAGCCAGGGCCATGACGACTATCGCCGCGCCGGCCAACACGTACGTCCAGCCAGCCAGACGGTGCGTGCGCTCCCATACCGCTTCGCTGGCCAGCGTCCACGGCGTGCGGATGCCGATGAAGAAATTGCGGCGTAGCTTCCCCATGTAATTGCCCAGCACCATCAGCAGCACACCGACCGCCAGCGGCGCGATGGTCGCCATGGGCACGGCATGGCCGGCACCGGCCAGCATGGCCGCGATGCCTAGCACCAGCATCACGCCCTGGATCGCCAGCATCAGTACGGCGTAGATGCCGGCGAAAGACTCCATCTCAAAGCGCTTCGGCGAAATGCGCGGCAGTGCCGCCGTGAGCGCGGCCAGGCCGACGATCAGCAGAGGCCACATGGCCACGGCCCAGAACCGGGAGGCGTATCCGTTCGGTTGCCCGTCGATGCCCCAATGCACCGGCATGCGCGCCGGCATCTGCGGCCACAGCCAGACCGCCACGCCGACGGCGATGGCCAGGAAAACGATCGAAACGATCAAAGTGCGTGCCGGTTTCATCACTTGCCTCCAACCTTGCCCTTGGTGGGGAACAGATCCAGCAGCATCCGCGCGAGGTCCTCGAACACGGTGCTGTTGAGCGAATAGACGATGTACTGCCCGCGCCGCTCGGTACGCACCAGGTCGGCGTGCTTGAGCACCGCGAAGTGGTGCGACAGCGAAGCCGGCGTGATGTCGAATGCCTCGCCGATTTCGCCGGCGGTGAGCGGGCCGCCCTGCAGGCGCTTGAGGATCGCGCGCCGCGTGGGATCGGCCATGGCCTTGAACACTTCCTGCTGCTTCATCGGAGACGCCATCAGGGAACGTTTCTAGATAATTAGATATTTTTCTAAATATTGCAAGTGCCGCCGCGCGATTTGCCGCGTTCACTGGCTTGGGGGCGTGTGCGACACTTCCAGGCCATGTCGCTCGTACTGCCCACCATCCTCGCCATCGTGTTCTATCTCGGTGGCGCCAGCCTGCTTGCCGCGCCGTTGACCGGCTGCCCGCGCACGCCGCAACGCCTTGGCCTGGGCGCCGCAACCGTGGCCTTGCTGCTGCATATCGCGGTACTGCTTGGCGCGCACGGTGGGCGGGTGGACCTGCATTTCTTCGCCGCGCTGTCGCTGGTCGCCTGCGTGGTGGCAGCACTGACCCTGCTGGTGAACCTGTCGAAACCGGTGGCCGGCCTGGGCGTCATCGTGTTCCCGCTGGCGGCGCTGCTGCTGGGGCTGGACGTCTTCCTCGCGCCGCCCACCACGCCGAATCCGCTGGACTGGCAGATCAGCCTGCACGTGGCGATCGCCCTGCTCGGCTACAGCGTGCTGTCGATCGCCGCGGTGCTGGCGGTGCTGCTGGCCGTGCAGGAACGCGCGCTACGCACGCACCGACCGATCCGCCTGATGCGCGCGCTGCCGCCGCTGACGCAGACCGAATCGCTGCTGTTCCGTTTGATCGGCGCCGGCTTCGCCCTGCTCACGCTGACCCTGCTGAGCGGCCTGCTGTTCATCCAGAACATCCGCGCCCAGCACCTGATCCACACCACGGTGCTCAGCGTGCTCGCGTGGCTGATCTTCGGCATCTTGTTGTGGGGCCGCTGGAAGCACGGCTGGCGCGGGCGCAGCGCGGTGAACCTGTGCCTGATCGGCATGGCCGTGCTGCTGCTGGCCTTCTTCGGCAGCAAGGCGGTGCTGGAACTGATCCTGCACCGGAGTGTGTAAGTTGGTGCGATTCGTCCGGAATCGCGGCTCGACGCGGTAACACGGCGAGCTTCGAGTGCCTGCTTTACCCGAACGCCAGCCGCGACCATCCATGCCCGCACTCTTCAGGAACAGCCAGCACGACCTAGCGATGACATCGCCTGTTTTCGGCCAACTGCCAAGGCTGCGTGACCCACGCCACCTCACCCCGGCCACGCTCCTGCAGCAAATTCAGATTCGCGCCGCGCGCAACCGCGCAGCGATATCGCTCACTCGCCGCGCAGGCGTACGTCGCCGGGCGCGATCTCGGCACGCTCTTCCGCGCGCGCCACGCGCTGTTCCTCGAAGAAGCGCTGCACCCGCTGGCACACCGCCATGGTGTTCTCGCGCGCCAGTGCGGAGACGAGGAACCACGGCTCCTTCCAGTCGAGGCGGCGCACGATGTCTTCAGCCACCTGCTGGCGCTCGTCCTCGGGCAGCGCATCGGACTTGTTCAGCACCAGCCAGCGCGGACGCTCCAGCAATTCGGGATTGAACTTGGTCAGTTCGTGCTCGATCGCACGCACCTGCTCCACCGGGTCGATGTCGTCGACGGGCGCGATGTCCACCAGATGCAGCAGCAGGCTGGTGCGCGCCACGTGGCGCAGGAACTGGATGCCCAGGCCCGCGCCGTCGGCCGCACCCTCGATCAGGCCGGGGATGTCGGCGATCACGAAGCTCTGGTCGGTGCCCAGGCTCACCACGCCGAGATTCGGGTGCAGGGTGGTGAACGGATAATCCGCCACGCGCGGCGTCGCCGCCGACACCGCACGAATGAAGGTGGACTTGCCCGCGTTCGGGAAACCGAGCAGGCCCACGTCGGCCAGCAGGCGCAGCTCCAGCTTCAGATCGCGCGATTCGCCCGGCGTGCCGTTGGTGAACTGGCGCGGCGCGCGGTTCACCGAACTCTTGAAGTGAATGTTGCCGAGACCGCCCTTGCCACCCTGCGCCACCAGCAGGCGCTGGCCGTGCGTGGTGAGGTCGCCGATCATCTCGTCGGTGTCGACATTGGTGACCATGGTGCCCACCGGCACGCGGATCGTGGTGTCCTCGCCGCCCTTGCCGTACATGTCGCTGCCCCTGCCGTTCTCGCCGCGCTCTGCCTTGTAGCTGCGCTGGTGGCGGAAATCGATCAGGGTGTTGATGCCCTCGTCGGCCACCAGCCACACCGAGCCGCCGCTGCCGCCGTCGCCGCCGTTCGGGCCACCGAACGGGATGAACTTCTCGCGGCGGAAGCTCGCGCAGCCGTTGCCGCCGTCGCCGGCCTGGACCTTGATGATTGCTTCGTCGACGAATTTCATGGGAGGCGGGCTTCGGGATCAGGGATGGGAAAGCGCGCCCATGGTACGTCGGGCGCAATGCAGGCAGGGCGAGGGTTTCTTGGAACGTCCTGCAAAAAACAAAAGCCCCGCCGGAGCGGGGCCCTTGCAGCAGCTTCGGAAAGGATTAGGCCTTCACGACGCTGACGAAACGGCGGTTGTTCTCGCCGCGGACCTTGAACTCCACCTTGCCGTCCACCAGGGCGAACAGGGTGTGGTCGCGGCCAAGGCCAACGCCGGCGCCCGGATGGAACTGGGTGCCGCGCTGACGCACGATGATGTTGCCGGCCTCGATGGCCTGCCCGCCGTAAACCTTCACGCCGAGGTATTTCGGGTTCGAATCGCGACCGTTGCGGCTGGAACCTACGCCTTTTTTATGTGCCATGACTCAATGCTCCAGTTGCTCAGGCGTTGATGCCCGTGATCTCGATTTCGGTGAAGTGCTGGCGGTGACCCTGCTGACGCTTGTAGTGCTTGCGGCGGCGGAACTTGATGATGCGGACCTTGTCGGCGCGACCATGCTTGCGCACGGTGGCACTGACGGTGGCGCCCGCGACAACCGGCGCACCGACGGTGACCGACTCGCCGGAGCCGACCAGCAGCACCTGGTCGAAGCTCACGCTGGCGCCTTCTTCGGCGGTCAACAGCTCCACGCGCAGGACGTCGCCCTGCTGCACGCGATACTGCTTGCCGCCAGTCTTGATGACTGCGTAACTCATGGGAAAAGCCCTTCTGTCGTTATTCTCTTGGGTTCCGTCACGACCTTTCCGGCCGGACGAACCTGGGATTGTAGCCAGCAGAGGCCGCGCTGGTCAAATCGTGACCAATACGAAAAGCACGGGCCGGGATGGCAATAACTAACCTGTCCAGTTTGGTATAGTTCACTTTTTCCCCCTTGCGACCCCTACGCATGGACACCATCCGCATCCGCGGCGCACGCACGCACAACCTCAAGAACATCGACCTCGACCTGCCGCGCGACAAGCTGATCGTGATCACCGGCCTGTCCGGCTCCGGCAAGTCCTCGCTGGCCTTCGACACCATCTACGCGGAAGGGCAGCGGCGCTACGTCGAGTCGCTGTCGGCCTATGCCCGCCAGTTCCTCTCGATGATGGAGAAGCCCGACGTCGACCACATCGAGGGCCTGTCGCCGGCGATCTCGATCGAGCAGAAGTCCACCTCGCACAACCCGCGCTCCACCGTGGGCACGATCACCGAGGTGTACGACTACCTGCGCCTGCTGTACGCCCGCGTGGGCACACCTCGCTGCCCCGACCATGGCATCCCGCTGGAGGCACAGACGGTGAGCCAGATGGTGGACGCCACCCTCGCGCTCGACCCCGAGAAGCGCTGGATGCTGCTGGCCCCGGTAGTGCGCGAGCGCAAGGGCGAGCACGTGCAGGTGTTCGAGCAGCTGCGTGCGCAGGGCTTCGTGCGCGCCCGCGTGGACGGACAGGTGTACGACCTCGACGCAGTGCCGCCGCTGGGCCTGCGCATCAAGCACACCATCGAGGCGGTGATCGACCGCTTCCGCCCGCGCGACGACATCAAACAGCGCCTCGCCGAGTCCTTCGAGACCGCGCTGCGACTGGGCGACGGGCTGGTGATCCTGGCGGACATGGACGACCCGTCCGCGAAGGAGCAGCTGTTCTCCTCGCGCTATTCCTGCCCGGTGTGCGACTACTCGCTGCCGGAGCTGGAGCCGCGCCTGTTCTCGTTCAACTCGCCGGTAGGCGCCTGCCCGTCCTGCGACGGCCTGGGCGTGACCCAGGTGTTCGACCCCGCGCGCGTGGTGGGGCATCCGGAACTGCCGCTGTCCGGCGGCGCGATCCGCGGCTGGGACCGGCGCAACCCGCACTACTTCCAGATGCTGCAGTCGCTGGCCGCGCACTACGGCTTCGACGTGGACACGGCCTGGGTCGACCTGCCCAAGGCCACCCAGCAGTCGATCCTGCACGGCAGCGGCAAGGAGAAGATCGCCTTCCGCTACCTCACCGAACGCGGCGGCCGGGTCACGCGCGAGCATGCCTTCGAGGGCATCCTCCCCAACCTGGAACGGCGCTACAAGGAAACCGAATCCAACGCGGTGCGCGAGGAGCTGGCGAAGTACATCAGCGACCACCCCTGCCCCGAGTGCGGCGGCCAGCGCCTCAACCGCTCGGCGCGCAACGTGTTCGTGGCCGACCACGCGCTGCCCGCGCTCACCCATCGCTCCATCGACGACGCGCTGGCGTTCTTCGCCGAGCTGACGCTCGCCGGCTGGCGCGGCGAGATCGCGGCGAAGATCATCAAGGAGATCCGCGAGCGCCTCACCTTCCTCAACGACGTGGGCCTCAACTACCTCACGCTGGACCGCCAGGCCGACACGCTGTCCGGCGGCGAGGCGCAGCGCATTCGCCTCGCCTCGCAGATCGGCGCCGGCCTGGTCGGCGTGATGTACGTGCTGGACGAACCCTCCATCGGCCTGCATCAGCGCGACAACGAGCGCCTGCTCGGCACGCTCACCCGCCTGCGCGACCTCGGCAACACGGTGATCGTGGTCGAGCACGACGAGGACGCCATCCGCATGGCCGACCACGTGCTCGACATCGGCCCCGGCGCCGGCGTGCACGGCGGCGACGTGGTGGCGCAGGGCACGGTGAAGGACATCCTGGCCTCGAAGCGTTCCGTCACCGGCCAGTTCCTTTCCGGCGAACGCGCCATCGAGGTGCCGAAACAGCGCCGCCAGCCCAACGACGAGGCGTACTGGCTGCGCCTGCACGGCGCCAGCGGCAACAACCTGAAGAACGTGGACCTGGACGTCCCCGCCGGTCTGTTCACCTGCGTCACCGGCGTCTCCGGCTCGGGCAAGTCCACCCTGGTCAACGACACTCTGTTCCGCCTCGCCGCCAGCGAACTCAACGGCGCCAGCGGGCAGGCAGCGCCGTACAAATCGGTGCAGGGCCTGCAGCTGTTCGACAAAGTGGTGGACATCGACCAGTCGCCGATCGGCCGCACGCCCCGCTCCAACCCGGCCACCTACACCGGCCTGTTCACGCCGCTGCGCGAGCTGTTCGCGCAGGTGCCCGAGGCGCGTGCGCGCGGCTACGAGCCGGGCCGATTCAGCTTCAACGTGCGCGGCGGCCGCTGCGAGGCCTGCGAAGGCGACGGCATGCTGAAGGTGGAGATGCACTTCCTGCCCGACGTCTACGTGCCCTGTGACGTCTGCCACGGCAAGCGCTACAACCGCGAGACGCTGGAGATCCACTACAAGGGCCACACCATCGCCGACGTGCTTGGCATGACGGTGGAGGACGCGCTGAAGCTGTTCGAGAACGTGCCGGTGATCGCGCGCAAGCTCGACACGCTGCGTGCGGTGGGCCTGGACTACATCAAGCTCGGCCAGAGCGCGACCACGCTGTCCGGCGGCGAGGCGCAGCGCGTGAAGCTCTCCAAGGAGCTCAGCAAGCGCGACACCGGCAACACGCTGTACATCCTCGACGAGCCCACCACCGGCCTGCATTTCCACGACATCGAGCAGTTGCTCGACGTGCTGCACCAGCTGGTGGACCAGGGCAACACGGTGGTGGTGATCGAACACAACCTCGATGTGATCAAAACCGCCGACTGGGTGGTCGACCTCGGCCCCGAGGGCGGCGCGGGCGGCGGCCGCATCCTGGTCAGCGGCACGCCGGAAACCGTGGCCGCCACACCCGAGTCGCACACTGGCCGCTTCCTCGCGCCGCACCTGAAACAGACCAAGGCCAAGCCCGCCGCCGCGAAGCGGGTGAAGAACGAACTCAAGCACATCGCCTCGGCGGACAAGCACAAGTCGATGCGCGGAAAGAAGAAGACCCCATGAGCAATACCAACAACGAATCACCCAAGCCCGCACGCCGCGGCAAGAAAACCGAACCGGCTGCTGCAACTGCAGCCGTGGATGCGGCGCATACGCCGGCACCCCTCTTCACGGCGGACATCGCCGCGCGTTGGCGCGACCTCGACGCCTTCAACCACGTCAACAACTCCAACTACCTCACCTACCTTGAGGAAGCGCGGCTGCAGTGGCTGAGCCACGTGCCCGGCCCGTGGTTCGACGAACACAGCATGCCGGTGATGGCCGCCGTGCAGCTCAACTACCGCCGGCCGATCGAGTGGCCGGCGCAGCTGCACGTGGAGCTCTACTGCGAGCGCATCGGCAACAGCTCGATGACCATCGCCCATCGTCTGGTTGACGCCACCGACGCCGGCATCCTCTACTGCGACGGCAACGTGGTGATGGTGTGGATGGACCCCACCAGCGGCAAGCCGGTATCGCTGCCGCAGGCAATCCGCGACGCGGTCGGCTAGGCCAGCAGCCATGCATGGCCGCCCCGCTCTCGCCCGCACCGCATTTGCGGTCGACCGCGAAACGGGCGCACCGGTCGAGAGCATTGCTGGCGGACGCCATGCCTGGCGCTTTCGCCCGCACTTCCATGCCGGCGACGAAGTCGTGCGCGTGCTCGCCGGCCGCGCGAGGCTGCGCTTGCCCGAAGGCTGCCGCGACGTGGCCGCGGGCGACACGCTGGTGGTGCCGGCCGGTGTGGTCCATCGCTTCGAACCCATCGACCGGCAGGGCTGGGCGTTCGTCTCGCACTTCGTGCCTGCACCTCGAGCAAGCGCGCGTGGAATCGCCACGCTGGCAACACGCGCCACAGCGCTCCTGGCGGAGCGCCCTTCGCTGCGCACCAATGTCGCTGCCATTGCGCAGGGCTGTGCCGTATCCGAAGGACACCTGTCGCGCACCTTCCGCCGCGAGACCGGCAGCAACCTGCACAACTTCCATGTGCTGCTCGCCCTGCAGCAGGCCAAGGCGCTGCTGCGCCGGCAGGCTTCCGTAGTGGAAGCGGCATTGGTGGCCGGCTTCTATGACCAGGCGCACCTCAATCGCGAATTCGTCCGCACTTACGGCATGACGCCGGCCGCCTTCCGCGACGGCTGGGCCGCCGCCGCATGAAGATCGCTCAACCCAGTTCCAGCTCCATGTACGACGTGCCTGGCAACGGGTTGTCGTAGTAAGGCGGCACGGGACGGAACCCCAGCGATGCATACAGGTGCCTCGCGGCATCCATGTTGGCGAGCGTATCCAGCACCACGCGTGCATGGCCCGCTTCGCGGGCGCGCGCGATGGCCGTTTCCGCCAGGCGACGCCCTAGCGCCTGCCCGCGCGCCGCGGGACGCAGGTAGAGACGCTTGATCTCGCCCGTGCCCGGCATGGCCGTCGGCCGCAGCGCCACGCATCCCAGTGGTACGCCCGCGGTGTCGCGCGCAATCAGGATGTCGCCCAACGGTCGCGCGTATTTGCCGGGCAGTTGCGCCAACTCCGCCTCGAAACCCTGGAAGGAGAGATCGATGCCCAGGCTGTCCGCGTATTCCGCGAACAGCTCGCACACCACCTCACCATCCGTCGGAAAGCGCGCCGACGCGATGCTGATTCCCGATGCCGTCATGTTCGACCGCCTCCATCAGACTGTCATGGCGACAGTCTGATGGAGGCCATCGTCATGCGCTTGGACGATTCTGATCCGGCGCACCCGATTCGGATTACTGCACCAGAATCTCGTCCGCGAACAGCCAGGTATTCGTCGCTCCGTTCGCGAAGCCTGCCGGCAACGTGGCGTAGCGGTTCGCGACGACTCGCACATAGTGCGCATCCAGCGTCTTGGACGCCTTGAATGCGATGTGGAACACGCGCGGGCTCGTGTCCATCACGTCGGCTTTCGGCTGCTCCGTATCGACCGTGGTCCAGTGCTTTCCGTCGCCGGAGACCTGGAAGCTCACCTGTTGCGGCGGCAGGATGCGCGAACCTGTGTCCTGCAGGAAATCCACCTCGATCGCATGGACAGTCGCAGGCTTCTGCAAGTCGATGGTGGCGTCCACATCGGCATCGTTCCAGCCCGACCATTGACCGTTGTGGAAGTCGTTGCCGCCCAGCACGCCATCAGTCAGCGCGGCAGCGGGGGCGTACTTGGCCGAAGGCGGCTGGGCGAGGCTCAGCGGCTTGCCGGTGGCCAGGTTGTCCATCAGCGTGAAGCGGACCGGGTTGTCGTAGCGCAGCCCCTTGCGGAACAGCACCACCTGCAGCGTGCCGGCCCGGTGCAGGGCCACCACGTCGGTGAACAAAGGCGAGCTGGCGGTGGGCATGCTGCCGTCCAACGTGTAGCGATTCACCAGGTCGTCGAAACCGCGCTGTGCGTGCAGTTGCCAGCCACCCTGTGCATCCGTCGCGATTGTGTACTTCACCACGGCGCGATCTTCCGGCCCGTAGGCCACGTGCCACGCATCGAGTCGCGGGTATTGCGCCTGCAGGCGCTGCTGGAAATCCGCCCACGCCGCATCGTCGTGCGCATTGCCGCGCCACAGGTTCTCGGCGAAGGCCAGCACGCGCGGATACATCTTGGATTCGGCGTTGTACGGATTCGCCCGCTCGCTCCACAGCGGCGCCTCGCCGCCCAGCAGCTGCGAACGGTGCGCCGCGAACACGGCGGCGTCCGTCTTCGCATCATCCGGGCTGCTGTCGTTGGCGATGTCGGTGCGGAATACATCCTTCACCGTCAGCGAATCCAGCGCCTGGTCGATGTAGAACGGCCCGGCGACCACCACGTGGTTGCCGTTCGCCAAGGCCTTGGCCTGCTCGTCCGCGCCGCGCCAGGCTTCGATGATGGCCTGCGTGTCGGCGCCGCCTTCGAGGATCTCGTCCCAGCCGACCAGGGTCTTGCCCTTGCCTTCCAGGTAACGCTGGATGCGCTTGATGAAATAGCTCTGTAGGCCGTCCTCGTCCTTCAGGCCCAGCTTGTGCATCAGCGCCTGGCAGGAAGCGCATTCGTGCCAGGCGACCTTGGGCGTCTCGTCGCCGCCGATGTGCACGTACTTCGACGGGAACAGCGGCAGCACCTCGTCCAGCACGTTTTCGATGAAGGTGAAGGTGCCTTCGTCGCCCACGCAGTCGATGTTCTTGTGCACGCCCCAGGCAGTGGTCACGGCCACCGGCTTCTTGCTGCACGACAATTCGGGATAAGCGGCGATCGCCGCCACGCTGTGCCCCGGCATCTCGATTTCTGGGATCACGGTGATGTTGAGGCGGCGCGCATAATCCACCACCTCGCGGATCTGCGCCTGCGTGTAGAAGCCGCCGTAGCGCGTGCCGTCCGCCTCGGTGCGCCATGCGCCGACGCTGGTGAGCTTCGGATAGCGCTTGATCTCGATGCGCCAGCCCTGGTCGTCGGTGAGGTGCCAGTGGAAGGTGTTGATCTTGTAGTAGCTGAGCAGGTCGAGCTGCTTCTCGACGAAGCTCACCGGATAGAAATGCCGGCCGACGTCCAGCATCACGCCGCGCCACGGATAGGCCGGCACGTCTTCGATGTCCACCGCGGGCACCGCCACCTGCGCCGATTTCTGCACCGGCAACAGCTGGCGCAGCGTCTGCACGCCCCAGAACAGGCCGTTTTCGGTGGAAGCGCTGATCGTGATGCCGGATGGCGTCACCGCGAGGCGGTAAGCCTCCTCGCCCTTCACGGCGGGATCGAGCTTCAGCGCAATGCCGGGCGCGGCATCACCCTCCTGCACCGCGATGCCGGTCTGCGCACGAATGGCATCGCGCAGAAAGGCGGCGATCTCGCGGCCGCGCGCATCGCCCGGCGCCGACACGCGTGCATGCGCATCCAGCCGATAACTGCCCTGCCCGACCTGCATATGCTGTGGCTCGGGAATGATCGAAATGCCCGACGCCATGCCCAAGGCCGGCAGCAGCGTGGACAGGCCCAGCAGGCATCGCGCAAGCAACTTCGACATCGGTGCTACCCCTTGGTTGGTTCGGGCGGGCCGGAGTCCGTGGCGGCAACATCCATAATCACTTGTAAATCATCGTTTCATATGTGCACACTAGCATGCAAGGCACAAGGCGGTTTGAATCCATGACGCACGCCAATACGGCCCCCGAGTCGACACGCTCCGCGAAAACGCGGAAATCCGTAGCGCGCCAGTTGCCGCGACTGTCCTTCGGCGGCGCCCCCATCGGCAACCTGTATGCAGGCGTGGAAGAGCGCGACGCGCTCGATGCGGTACGCCATGCCCTGCATCTCGGCGTGCGCCATTTCGACACGGCTCCCTATTACGGCTACGGCCTCAGCGAATCGCGACTCGGCAATGCGCTGGCTGGCGTTCCGCGCAGCGACTACAGCCTGTCCACCAAAGTGGGCCGACTCTTGCTGGACGCCGACGGCAGCACGCCGGCAGTGGATGACGGCTTCGCCGTGCAGGGCCGCCGCGCCGTGTTCGACTACAGCCGCGACGGCATCCTGCGCTCGGTGGAATCCAGCCTGCGCCGACTGGCCACCGACCACGTCGAGATCCTTCTGCTGCACGACATCGGCGCGCTGACCCACGGCGCCAACCACGCAAGCATCCTGCGGCAGGCGCTGGACGAAGCGCTGCCTGCGATGGCCGAGCTGCGCAGCCAGGGCGTGTGCGGCGCGATCGGCCTCGGCGTCAACGAACAGGATGTATGCCTGCAGGTGCTGCCGGCATTCCCTCTCGATGTCATCATGCTGGCGGGCCGCTACACCTTGTTCGAACAACACGACAGCGCACAGCTGATGGCGCTGGCCGTGCAGCAGGACGTCGCGATCATGACGGCCGGTCCGTACAACTCTGGCCTGCTCGGCGCCGACGGCGCACCCGGCGATACTTACAACTACGCCCCTGCCGACAGCGCGACGCGCACCCGCGCCCAGCGCTTCTACGACGCCTGCAGCCGATTCGGCGTCAGTGCCGCTGCCGCCGCGCTGCAATTCCCGCTGGGTCATCCCGCCGTCGCCACCGTGGTGTGCGGCCTGCGTTCGACGGCGGAAGTGGACAGCGCCGCACAACGCATGCAGGCCACCCTCCCGCCTGCATTGTGGGACGGCTTGCGCCAGGCCGGCCTGCTCGACGCCGACGCGCGCACGCCATGAACCTGATCGACGCCCACCAGCATTACTGGCGCGTGGATCGCGGCGATTACGCGTGGCTGCACGACGCACCCGCCGCGCTGCAACGCGACTTCCTCCCCGCGGACCTCCAGGCGCAGCGCTCCGCCGCCAAAGTGACCGGCAGCGTGCTAGTGCAGGCCGCGGCGAGCGAGGCGGAAACGCGTTATCTGTTCGAACTCGCCCGCGCCGACCGCAACATCCTTGGTGTCGTGGGCTGGGTGGATTTCGAGGCACCCGGCGCACCGTCGCGTATTGATGCCTTGCTGCACGACGGCGCAGGCCTGCTGCTCGGCCTGCGACCGATGGCGCAAGACCATCCCGATCCCGATTGGCTGTCGCGCCCCGCGCTCGATGCAGCCTTCGGCCGCTTACAGGAACTGGGACTCGCTTTCGACGCGCTGGTGAAGCCCGCTCAATTGCCCGCACTGCAAAAACGACTGCAGCGCGAACGCGAACTGCGGGGGGTGCTCGACCATGCCGGCAAGCCCGACATCGCGCGCGGCCGTTTCGACGACTGGGCCGCGCACATCCGCGAACTCGCCGCACTGCCCAACGTCCACTGCAAGTTCTCCGGCCTGCTGACCGAACTGGCGCCCGGCATGCCGATCGACGCACTCGATCCCTATGTCGACCACCTGTTCGCCTGCTTCGGCGCGGATCGGCTGATCTGGGGCAGCGACTGGCCGGTGCTCACGCTGCGCGACAGCTACGCGCACTGGCTGGAACTCGCCCGCACGCTAGCGCAGCAACGCGCGCCGCACGCTCTCGACGCCATCTTCGGCCGCAACGCCCTGGCGTTCTACCGGCCGCAACGCGCACACGCATCCACCGCTTCCACAGGAGCCACGCCATGAACATCCAACCGAGGTCACGCGCATGAGCGCACGGCTGCAAGGCAAGCACGCCCTCGTCACCGCGGCCGGCGCCGGCATCGGCCGCTCCACCGCCGTCGCCTTCGCGCGCGAGGGCGCGCAGGTGCTGGCCACCGACATCGACGCCGCGGCGCTGGCCAGCCTCGCGCAGGAACACCCGGCGATCCGCACACAGGCGCTGGACGTCACCAGCAATGCCGCCATCCGCGCGCTGGTCGAGGCCAATGCGCCGTTCGACGTGCTGTTCAACTGCGCTGGCTTCGTGCACGCGGGCACCATCCTCGACACCGACGACGATGCGTGGCAGCGCTCGTTCCGCATCAACGTGGACAGCATGTACTGGCTGTGCCGCGCCGTGTTGCCGGCGATGCTGGAGCGCGGCCGCGGCAGCATCATCAACATGTCCTCGGTGGCGTCCAGCATCAAGGGCGTGCCCAACCGCTTCGCCTACGGCACGACCAAGGCCGCGGTGATCGGCCTCACCCGCGCCATCGCCGCCGACTACGTGGCGCGCGGCGTGCGCTGCAACGCGATCTGCCCGGGCACGGTGAAGACGCCTTCGCTGGCCGATCGCGTGCGCGCGCTGGGCGGCGACGAGCAGGCGGTGTGGCGCAGCTTCACCGACCGCCAGCCGATGGGCCGCCTCGGCACGCCGGAGGAGATCGCCGCGCTCGCGCTGTATCTCGCCTCCGACGAATCCTCCTTCACTACCGGCACCACCCACGTCGTGGATGGCGGCTGGTCTAACTGAGCACACCTTCATGAAACTCGTTCGTTACGGCGCACCCGGCCAGGAGCGCCCCGGCCTGATCGACGCGCAGGGCAAGCTGCGCGACCTTTCCGCCCATGTCGGCGATATCGACGCCGGCACGCTCGTACGCGCGGGCCGCGCGCGGCTCGCAGCCATCGATCCGGCTTCGCTGCCTGAAGTCGCCGGCGCACCGCGCCATGGCGCACCGGTGGCGCACGTGGGCAAGATGATCTGCATCGGCCTCAACTACACCGACCACGCCGCCGAGACCGGCGCGAAGCCGCCCGCGCAGCCCATCCTCTTTATGAAGGCCACCAGCGCCATCATGGGCCCCAACGACGACGTCGTCATTCCCAAGGATTCGGTCAAGACCGACTGGGAAGTGGAGCTGGGCGTGGTGATCGGCGACGCCGCACGCCACGTGAGCGCGGCGGATGCGCTGAACCACGTCGCCGGCTACCTGCTGGTGAACGATTTGTCCGAACGCGAGTTCCAGCTGGAACACGGCGGCCAGTGGGTGAAGGGCAAGAGCTGCGACACCTTCGGCCCCATCGGCCCGTGGCTGCTCACCGCCGACGAAGTGGCCGATCCGCAGAACCTGGCGATGTGGCTGGAGGTCAACGGCCACCGCTACCAGAACGGCAACACGCGCAACATGATCTTCGGCGTGGCCGAGCTGGTGAGCTACGTCAGCCGCTACATGACCCTGCAGCCGGGCGACATCATCAGCACCGGCACGCCGGCCGGCGTGGGCCTGGGCCTGAAGCCGCCGGTGTACCTGCGCCCAGGCGACGTGATCGAGCTGGGCATAGACGGCCTGGGCACGCAGCGCCAGCGCACGGTTGCCTACAGCGAAGCGGCGCAATCATGAGCAGCGTCGTCGACACCCATGCCGCGCACATCGTGGCGCTCGATACGCTCGACGTGCGCTTCCCCACGTCGCGCGAGCTAGACGGCTCGGACGCGATGAATCCCGACCCGGACTACTCGGCCGCCTGCGTCACGCTGCGCACCGACCGTCCCGGCGTGGTGGGCCACGGCTTCGTGTTCACCATCGGCCGCGGCAACGACGTGCAGACCGCTGCGCTGGCGGCGCTGTCCGAGCACGTCGCCGGCCTCTCCGTCGACGCCATCGTCAACGACCTCGGCGGCTTCGCCCGGCGCCTCGTCGGCGATTCGCAGCTGCGCTGGCTCGGCCCCGAGAAGGGCGTGATGCACATGGCGATCGGCGCGGTGATCAACGCCGCCTGGGATCTTGCCGCGCGACTCGCCGGCAAGCCGCTGTGGCGCTACATCGCCGAGCTGTCGCCAGAGGAAATCGTCGCCGCCATCGACTTCCGCTACCTCAGCGACGCACTCACGCCCGACGAGGCGCTGGCCATCCTGCGCGCGGCGTTGCCGCACCGGCAGCAGCGCATCGAGCAGCTGCTGGCCGAAGGCTACCCTGCCTACACCACCTCGCCGGGCTGGCTTGGCTACAGCGACGAGAAGATGCAGCGGCTGGCGCACGAAGCGGTCGCCGACGGCTTCCGCACGATCAAGCTCAAGGTGGGCCTCAACGCGGCGGACGACGTGCGGCGCTGCCGCCTCGCGCGCGCAGCGGTCGGCCCCGACATCAAGATCGCCATCGACGCCAACCAGCGCTGGGACGTGCCCGATGCCATCGCCTGGCTGAAGCAGCTCATCGCATTCGACATCGCCTGGATCGAGGAGCCCACCAGCCCCGACGACATCCTCGGCCACGCGGCGATCCGCCGCGCAGTCGCACCGATGCCGGTTTCCACCGGCGAGCACACCCACAACCGCGTGATGTTCAAGCAGCTGTTCCAGGCCGGTTCGGTGGACCTGGTGCAGATCGACGCGGCCCGCGTGGGCGGGGTCAACGAGAACCTGGCGATCCTGCTGATGGCGGCCAAGTTCGGCGTGCGTGTGTTTCCGCATGCGGGCGGCGTGGGCCTGTGCGAACTGGTGCAACACCTGGCGATGGCCGACTTCGTGGCGATCACCGGCAAGAAGGAAGATCGCGCCATCGAATTCGTCGACCACCTGCACGAGCACTTCGTCGACCCGGTGGTGATACGCGAAGGCCGCTACATCGCGCCTTCGGAACCGGGCTTCTCCGCGGAAATGAAGGAAAGCTCGCTGCGCGACTACGCCTTCCCGCAAGGCGTGGTGTGGCAATCCTGACCCACTGGAGCTGAGCGATGAACATGCCGTACCGCCTCGTGAAATCCGCCCTCGCCTGTGCGCTCGTCTCCGCCTGCGCCATGGCGCATGCCGCGACGCCGACGAACACCGGCACGCATCCGGTCGCGGCGATCCAGGACACCGAAACGCCGGCGCAGCGCGATGCGCGCATGGCCTGGTGGCGCGCGGCGCGCTACGGCATGTTCATCCACTGGGGCGTGTATTCGGTGCCGGCGGGCGTGTGGCACGGCAAGCCGGTGGACGGCGCGGGCGAATGGATCATGCACGACGCGCGCATCCCGGTGGCCGAGTACAAGCAGCTGCCCGCGCAGTTCGATCCGACGCAGTTCGACGCGCACACCTGGGTGTCGCTGGCCAAGGCCGCGGGCATGAAATACATCGTGATCACGGCCAAGCACCACGACGGCTTTGCGATGTTCGACTCGAAGGCGAACGCGTTCAACATCGTCGACGCCACGCCGTTCAAGCGCGACCCGCTGCGCGCCCTGGCCGACGAGGCGAAGCGGCAAGGCATCAAGTTCGGCGTCTACTACTCGCAGGATCAGGACTGGACCGCACCGGGCGGCGCCGCCATCGGTGGACACTGGGACAAGGCGCAGGACGGCGATTTCGCCACCTACCTGCATACCAAGGCGATCCCGCAGATCAAGGAGCTGCTGGCGAAGTACCACCCGGCGGTACTGTGGTTCGACACGCCTACCCGCGAGATGACGCCGCAGCTCGCCTCGGAGATCGTGAAGCTGCTCGACCAGTATCCGCAGCTGATCTGGAACAACCGGCTGGGCGGCGGCTACGAAGGCGACACCGAGACGCCGGAGCAGCACATCCCGCCGCAGGGCTTTCCCGGCAAGGACTGGGAAACCTGCATGACGATCAACGGCACCTGGGGCTACAAGTCCGCCGACATCGATTTCAAATCGACCACCGTGCTGCTGCACAACCTGGTCGACATCGCCAGCAAGGGCGGCAACTACCTGCTCAACGTCGGCCCCGATTCGCACGGTGTGATCCCGTCAGGCGAGGCCGAGCGCCTGCAGGCCATCGGCCAGTGGCTCAAGGTCAACGGCGAATCGATCTACGGCACCGGCCCCACGCCGTTCGCCGATCCGCACGGCAGCTACTCCGCCACCCAGAAGGATTCCGACGGCAAGCCCGTGTGGGTGCCCACCTGGGATTGGCGCGCCACTAGTCGACCCGGCAAGGTCTACATCCACCTGCTCGAATGGCCTGGGAGTTCGCTCCACATCGCCGACGCGGACATCCACGCCACCGGCGCCTACCTGCTGGCCGATCCGCAGCACAAGCCGCTCAAGTTCACGCAGCACGGCACGCAGCTCGACGTGCAATTGCCGGCCAAGCCGCTCGATCCGATCGACACCGTGCTGGTCGTCACCACCAAGAGCTGAGGGCAGTCGCGCTTATCAACCCTCGTCCGCCGGTCACGACGGGCGTTGGCAAGAGACGGCGGACTGATACGGCCGCGTAGCTATGCGCCTAGCGGCGCGCGCCCTGCTCTGCCGTGTCGCTGACGGCCAGTGCTGCCCTGAGCGAGAAGATCCCGCGCATCGCCACCCACTTCTCGCCCGGCTTCGCCCACGGCAAGCGTTGCTGGTAGCCATCCATCAGCTGCTCCCACGCCTGCACACGCGGGTCAGCCGCATCGGCCGACTGCTTGCCTGCAGCGTCGTAGTCGTCAGGCACCTGCATCATCATCACCAGCCGGTTGCCGGTGCGGAAAATCTCCATGTCCTCGATGCCCGCCGAGCGGATCGAAGCGACGATTTCGGGCCAGACCTTCTCGGGCCGATGCCAGTTTTCATACTCGGCGATGGCGGCCGCATCGTCGCGCAGGTCGAGTGCGTAGTAGAGGCGCGGCACGATCAGCCCCTCGCCTTGCCGGCGCGCGGCAGGCGCCGCCACGCGAACCACGCTACCACCACAAAACCCAGGGCCGGCACGCTCAGCGCACGCGCGATGCCGGCGAGATCGGACACCTTGCCCATCGCTGCGGTGAGCACCGCGCCGCCGATGATGGTCATTACCAGCAAGGCCGAACCGAGCTTGCGCTCGTCGTCATCCATGCCTTCCACGCCCAGCGCGAAGATGGTCGGATACATCACCGACATGAAGAAGCTGCAGGCCACCAGCGCGCAGGCGCCGCTCAGGCCGGGCCACGCCAGCGCGTACAGCGCGAGCACGACATTGATCAGCGCGAATGCCAGCAGCAGGCGCACCGGCGCCAGGTATTTCATCAGCAAGGTGCCCGCGAAACGGCCGAGCATGAAGCACACCAGCCCGGCGAGGATGAAATTGGCCGCCACCTGCGCCGACGTGCCCGGCATCGTCGCCTGCACGTAGCGGATGGTGTAGCTCCACACACCGACCTGCGCCCCTACGTAGAAGAACTGCGCCGCCATCGCACCGGTGAAGCCGCGGTCGCGCAGCAGCCGCGCCAGCACGCCGTCGCGCCCTGCAGCGTGCGTGACGAGCGCATGCGGCGCGGTCACCGCAGGGAAGCGGACCAGCAGCACCAATACAGCCCACGCCAGCACGACCAGCCCGATGCACAGGTAGGGCAACTGCACCGCATGCGTCGCGTCCGCGTAATACGCCGCGCGTTCGGCGGCGCTCATTGCAGCCAGTTGCACCGGCGTGTGTTCCACCCCCGCAAGGATGAACTGCTGGCCGACCACCACGCCGGCGATGGAGCCCAGCGGGTTGAACGCCTGCGCGAAATTGAGCCGGCGCGTCGCGCCATCGGGCGGCCCCAGCACCGTCATCAGCGGATTGGCCGAGGTTTCCAGAAACGCCAGCCCGGTGGCGATCACGAACAGCGCGAACAGGAACACGCCATAGGTGTGCAGCTCCGCCGCCGGCCAGAACAGCAACGCGCCTATGCCGTACAGCACCAGGCCCAGCACCACCGCCTGCTTGTAGCCGAACCGGCGCATGAACATCGCCGCCGGCATCGCCACCAGAAAGTAGCCGAGGTAGAACGCGCTCTGCACCAGGCCCGCCTGGAAATCGTCCAGCACGAAAGCTTTCTTGAACTGCGCGATCAGCACGTCGTTGAGGTTGTTGGCAGCGCCCCACAGGAAGAACAGGCCAACGATCAGGAGCAAGGGCAGCCAGCGGCGAATGCCTTGCGGCGCTGCGGCTGCCGGCGTGGCCGGGTATTCCGTCGTCATTGGTGCATCCACCCCGCTCTCCCGTTGTAACCCGCACATGCCGGACACGGCAGTGCAAATATGAAACAGATATTCACCAGCACAAAGACGCACTGCAACATGCCCGACCGCATGGCGGTCGCCCGCCACATGCGGCAAGCTAGCGGGACCATGATGAAGCCCGCACCCAAATACCGTGCCCCCGCGCTCGACAAGGGCCTGGACATCCTCGAACTGCTGGCCAGCGCGCACAAGCCGCTGAGCATCGTGGAGATTTCCGAGGGCGTCGGCCGCTCTCGCGGCGAGATCTTCCGCATGCTGCAGGTGCTGGAGGAGCGCGACTACCTGGCCCGCGCGGAAGGCGACGGCGGCTACAGCATCACGCCACGGCTGTTCCTGCTGGCGATGGAACAGCCGCCGGTGAAAAGCGCCATCGAAGCCGCGCTGCCGGTGATGCACCGCCTCGCCGAAACCACCGAGCAGGCCTGCCATCTCGTGGTGCCTTCGCGCGACCAGATCGTGGTGATCGCCCGCGCCGATCCGCCGGGCGAGATCGCGCTGGTGGTGCGTATCGGCCATCGCCGGCCGATGTCGCAGTCCACCTCCGGTCATGTGCTGCTCGCCTTCCAGGACGAGCAGTTGCGCGAGCACTGGCTGGACATCATCGCCGGCCAGGAGGCCGACCTCGACCGCAAGAAGCTGGTCCGCCAGCTCGCGCAGGTGCGCAACCAGGGCTACGCCTGCGCGCGCAGCCATGTGGTGGATGCGGTCACCGATCTCTCGGCGCCGGTGCTGCAGCATGGCCGGGCCGTGTGCGCGCTCACCGTGCCATTCATCGCGCAGCGCGCCTCGGCGCAGACGCAGCAACGCACCATCGCGGCCCTGTGCGAGGCCACCACGGAGATCTCCGACATCCTGCAGTACGGCTCGGCCACTCAGAAGCGGTAAATCCGCACGGGCGCACCTTGTGCGCGACGGCTCCATGCCTTGACCGGGGCCGCGGGTTATCGCGCACAGGGTGCGCCCCGCCATAGAAGATTCCAGACCCGCAAGGAGCCCGCCATGAATCAGCCTGCCCTGTCCGTCCTCGCACTGGCCTGCGTCGCCGGCCTCGCCATCGCCGCACCGGTCGGCGCCGCCACGCCCACCGCGGGTGGCGCCGACATCACGCTGTACCGCAGCGACAGCACCGCACTGTATGCGAGCAGCAGCGATGGCCAGGTCAGCGATGGCTACGCGGTGATCCGCGAGCGGCGCACGCTCAGCCTGCAATCCGGCATGCAGGACATCACCCTGGGCGACCTGCCCGACCAGCTCGATGCCGAAGCGCTGGCGCTGGGCTTCCCCGACGGCAATGCCAAAGTCGTCTCGCAGCGCTTGCTGCTCGGCCAGGGCGGCAGCGCCGCGCTGACCGGCCTGATCGGCCGCGAGGTCACCGTGCTGGGCGACAACGGCCAGCCGCTCGCCAACGGCACGTTGCGGCGCGTCGGCGACGATGGGCTGATGATCGAAAGCGCGCAGGGCACGAGCTGGATCCGCCAATACGCCGGCGTGCGCGTGAGCAGCGGCGACTTCCCCACCGGCTCCAGCCTGCGCCTGCGCGTGGATGCCGCGCATGGCGGCAATAGCGAGGCCGTGCTCAGCTATCCCACTTCCGGCCTGGGCTGGCGCGCCGCATACGTGGCCACACTGCAGCCTGGCAACGGCTGCCGCATGCAGTTCGAATCGCGCGCCAGCATCGCCAATCGCAGTGGACGCGATTGGAACGACGCGAAGCTCACCCTGATTGCGGGCGAGCCGAACTTCGCCAAGCCTTCCGCACCGCGGCCGATGATGATGGTGGCCAAGTCGTATGCCGCCGCCGCGCCCATGCCGCAGCAGGAGCAGATGGACAACTATCGCAGCTACACCCTTCCTGCGCCGGTCAGCCTCCCCGACGGCAGCGTCAGCCAGGTGCCGCTGTACGAAGCACGTCCGCTTTCATGCGAACGCACCAACCTCGTCGAAAACGGCAATGTGTGGCAACCGCAGCAACCCATGCTCGGTCCCGATTTCGACAGCGGCAGCGGTCACGACAATATCGTCAGCACGCTCAAGTTCACCGCCTTCGACAGCCTGCCCGCCGGCTACCTACGCGTGCTCACGCAGGACAGCCACGGCACACCGCAATTCATCGGCGAAGGCCGCATCGACGACACACCCAAGGGCAGCGACGCCACCATCGAGCTGGGCAGCGCCTTCGACCTGCGCGCCACGCGCGAACGCACCGCCTTCCACGCGGACAAGGCCAGCCGCACGATGGACGAAGCCTTCCGCATCACCCTC
The DNA here is from genome assembly GCF_014843005.1 of Rhodanobacter sp. DHG33. Lineage (GTDB taxonomy): Bacteria > Pseudomonadota > Gammaproteobacteria > Xanthomonadales > Rhodanobacteraceae > Rhodanobacter_A. The sequence continues at coordinate 338,105 of NZ_JACYXM010000004.1, forward strand.
ACCAATGCCGGTGACAGCGCACGCACCGTCACCGTGCGCGAACACCCCAACCGCTGGCGCGAATGGAAACTGGCTTCGTCCAGCATCCAGCCCAGCAAGCAGACCACCGACACGTTGGAGTTCCGCGTCGACGTGCCTGCCAACGGCAAGGCCGTGCTGGACTATGCCGTGCATTACACGTGGACTGCAGAGCAGAATCCGCAGCCCTGAAGAAACCCGCTGCATACGCAGGATACGGCGACAAGCCGCATCCTGCGGCAACGAACGACCCTGAATCGCGGAGCCGTCATGATCGAAATCACCCACCACGATGCCGTCGCCGAAATCCATCTCGCACGGGCGCCGGTCAATGCGCTGAACCTGGAGATGCTGCACGCGCTGCGCGGCGCACTGGCCGAAAGCATCCGTGGCAGCGCGCGCGGCATCGTGCTCTCCGGCATACCCGGCATGTTCTCCGCCGGCGTCGACGTGCCAGCGCTGCTGCAGGCCGATCGCGCCGGCGCACGCGCGTTCTGGCGCGAGTTCTTCGCCACCGGCGCCGCGCTGGCCTGCTCGCCCGTGCCGGTGGTTGCGGCGATCACCGGCCACAGCCCCGCCGGCGGCGCCGTGCTGGCGCTGATGTGCGACTACCGCGTGATGGCGCAAGGGCCGTACAAGATCGGCCTCAACGAGGTGCAGGTGGGCCTGGCCGTGCCCGACTGCATCCAGCTGGCGCTGCGCCGCGTGGTGGGCGCCTACCGTGCCGAACGCCTGCTGGTATCCGGCGCGATGATCGACGCGGAACAGGCGCTGGCCTGCGGCTTCGTAGACGAAACCACCGGCATCGACCAGGTGGTGACGCGCGCGCTGCACTGGATGAACGGCATGCTCGCCCTGCCCCCGCACGCCATGCTCGCCACGCGCCGCGTGGCGCGCGCCGACCTCATCGCCACCTACGCCAACGTGGATGCGCTGCCCATCGACGATTTCCTCGAGGGTTTCTTCCACCCGCAGACGCAGGCCACGCTGCAGGCATTGGTGGCCCGGCTCAAGAGCAAGGGGTAGCTCCGCTCAGGGCTCCCAGATCATATGCACGTCCGCCCGCGCGTAGTGCGAGCCCGCGCGCGGTGCTGGGTGATGGCGGAAACCGACGCTCTCGTACAGCGCCAGTGCGGGGCCGAGCAGGCTGTTGGACTCCAGGAACAGCTCGCGCGCATCCAGCGTGCGGTACAGATCCAGCGCCGCATCCATCAGCAGTCGTCCGATACCGCGACCGCGCGCCTCGGGCGACACCACCATTTTGGTGAGTTCGTAGATGCCGTCGCCCTCGTGCTTCAGTGCGACGGTGCCGAGCGCGCATCCCGTTTCGTCGATGGCGAACAGGACGTGTCCGCCATTTGCGAGTATGTATTTGCCGGGATCGCCCAGCACTTCGCGGTCGTAGTCTTCCACCACGAACCAGTGCTCCAGCCACTCGATGTTGAGCGTGGCGAAGGCTTCGCGCAGATGCGGCTCGAAGCCGACGATGCGGATGCCGTGCGATTTCGTGGGCGTACTCATCGCGGGGTCATTGGCCGCCCGTCGCCACTGCGCGCGAACGATCGCTCACCCAGCCGCTCCACGACGGCGCATAGAGCCGCGAGCCGGCGAGACCGGCGTGCTCCATCGCCAGCAGGTTGTGGCAGGCGGTGACCCCGGAGCCGCACATGTGCACGACTTCGGCGGGATCGCGCGCGCCCAGCATGGCAAGGAAGTCGCGCTTCAGTTCGGCCGCATCCTTGAAGCGGCCATCGGAGGCGAGGTTGTCGGTGAACGGACGATTGAGTGCGCCGGGCACATGCCCCGCGACGGGATCGAGCGGCTCGGTATCGCCGCGGTAACGCGGCACGGCACGGGCGTCGATGAGCAGCGGCGCGGGCGCGGCATGCAAGGCCGCGTGGTCGAGCACCACCTGGGCCGGATCGAAATGCACGGCCACCGAAGTCGCCGTCCGCTGCGGCACGGCGGTTTCCGCCGGCAAGCCCGCGGCCTGCCACGCGGCATAGCCGCCATCGAGCACGGCCACCGCACGTTCGCCGGCGAAGCGCAGCAGCCACCACAGCCGCGCGGCGGCCAAGGCGCCATGGGCGGCGTCGTACACCACCACCTGCAGACCCGGACGCCAGCCCCAGCGGCCGAGCACGGCGGAGAATGCCTGCGCCGATGGCAGGGGATGGCGCCCTAATCCCTGCGGCTGCAGCGAAAGATCGGAGAGGTCGACATCCAGCTCGGCGTAGACGGCACCGGGAATGTGGCCGGCGAGATAGTCGCGCCGCCCCTTCGCCGGATCGGCCAGATCCTTGCGGCAATCGACGATCAGCACGTCGCCCGGCGGCAACGCGGCAAGTTCGGCAGCGGAAATCAGCGTGGTCTTCATGCGCGCCCCATCCTCTTCAGCAGGTTGAGCAGGATCGCCGCGGTGGCGCCCCAGATGCGGTGGCCGCCATGCACGAACTCCACCATCTCGCGGCGGTGGCCGCGGAACTCCATGGTGTAGCGGCGCAGATTGGCCGGGTCGAGAAAAAAGGCCAGCGGCACCTCGAACACTTCGGCCACTTCGGCGGGCGCGGCCTTCAGGTGGATGTGCTCGGCAATGCGCGCCACGACCGGGGTGATGCGGTAGCCGCTGATCGTGTCGAAGTTGTCGAGATAGCCCAGCGGCGTGACCTGGGCCGGATCCAAGCCGATTTCCTCTTCGCTTTCGCGCAGCGCGGTGGCCAGCGCATCGGCGTCGCCGGGATCCGCCCGGCCACCGGGAAGCGCCACCTGCCCCGCGTGCGATTGCAGGTTGTCGGTGCGCACCGTGAGTACCAGCCGCGGCGACTCGCCATCGCGCAAGGCCAGCAACACCGCCGCCGGTCGGCGCTGTGCCGTGCCCAGCAGTTCGCTCATGTCGGCGTGATTCCAGCCGGGCGTGTCGGTCGACGTGGTGAGCGGCAACAGCGCCTTCAGCAGATCGTCGCTCATGGCTGCCCTCGCGCGGGCAGCACCTCGCGCATCACGCGCAGGCGTTCGGCGTCGCTCATGCTGCGCCAGCGGCCGATCTCTTCGATCGTACGGCGACAACCGATGCAATAGCCCTGCGCGTCCAATTGGCAGACACCGATGCACGGCGTAGCCGGGGACGGCGGCGCGGAAGGAAGTTCGTTCGACATGCCCCGCAATTTTAGCAGCAGGGCGCCCGCTTCTCAGGGAGAGCCCTGATCCGGCTCGTCCGGCTTGATCGCCAGTAGTTCGATTTCGAACACCAGCGCCTCGTTGGGGCCGATGCGCGGCAACGCGCCCGCCTTGCCGTAGGCCAGCTGCGGTGGGATCACCACCTTCCAGCGGTCGCCCACGTGCATGCGCGGAATCACGTCGCGCCAGCCGGGTATCACCTTGTCTACGGCGAAGCTCACCGGTGCGCCGTGTGCCCAGGTGCTGTCGAATTCGGTGCCGTCGATCAGCATGCCGCGGTAGTTCACCACCACCGTGCTGGTGACCGCGGGGCTGACCCTGCCGTCACCCTTCTTCATCACCGAATACTGGATGCCGGAAGGCAGCGACACCACGCCCGCCAACTTGGCGTTGCGCGCCATGAAGGCGGTACTTTTGCTCGCGTTGGCTTCGGCGAGCTGCTCGTACTCGGCCTGCGCATCGGTGCGCAGCTGCTGGTTGAAGGCGCGCAGCTGCTGGTGCATGGCCTGCATCGAAACGGTGGGCTGACGCTTGCTGTAGGCGTCCTGGATGGCGCGCTGCAGGGTGGCGACGTCGATCTCCGGGATGCCCGGCTGATTGCGGCCCGCGGCGAACTGGCTGCCGATCTGGTAGCCGATGGCGTAGGACAGCTTGGTCTTGTCCAGCTTCACCGGCGCCTGTGGCTGTGCCTGATCCTGCGCATGCGCCGCGCCGACCAGCAACAGGCAGGGCAGCAGCCAACGCAGTCGAATCATGCCGTTCTCCATCGCGCATCCAAGGCGCACCATCGTAAGCGTTCTGCGCATTGTGTGCAGCGCGACGCGCATAGTAAGAACTCGCGGAAGCGCAAAGGTTCCCGCTGTTACCATGCGCGTTTTGGCACACGCGGAGTCAAGCCCATGGCCTATCGCAACCTCGAAATCGCCCATCGCGGCGCGGTGCGCACCATCACGGTGAATCGTCCCGACAAGCTCAACGCGCTGAACCGCGACACACTCAACGAACTCACCCTCGCCTTCGCCCAGGCCGCGCAGGACGACGCCGTACGCGCAGTGGTGCTGGCCGGTGCCGGCGAAAAGGCCTTCGTGGCCGGTGCCGACATCGCCGAGATGAACGCTTACACGCCGGTGCAGGCACAGGGCTTCTCGCGTACCGGCCAGCGGCTGATGACGAGCATCGAGCGCCTCGGCAAGCCGGTCGTCGCGCGCATCCAAGGCTTCGCGCTGGGCGGCGGCATGGAGCTGGCGATGGCCTGCCATCTGCGCGTGGCCAGCGAAAAGGCGAAGTTCGGCCAGCCCGAGATCAACCTCGGCCTGATCCCCGGCTTCGGCGGCACCCAGCGCCTGCTGCGCCTCGCTGGCCGCAGCGCCGCGCTGGAGCTGTGCCTCACCGGCGCCACGATCAACGCGCAGCGCGCGTACGAACTCGGCGTCGTCAGCCGCGTGGTCGCGCCGGAAGCGCTGGACGAAACCGTCGACGCCCTCGCCGACCAGCTCGCCGCCGCCGCGCCGCTGGCTGCCGCAGGCATCCTCGACGCGGTGCTGCAAGGCGGCGAGGCCTCGCTGGACCAGGGCCTGGAGTTCGAAACCCAGGGCTTCGCGCTGATGTTCTCCACCGCGGACATGCGCGAAGGTACGAACGCCTTCCTGGAGAAGCGCAAGGCGCAGTTCAAGGGCGCCTGAGCGACGCTACAGCCGCCCCGTTCTCAAGCCGGGGCACCTCGCGCTGCCGCGAATCAATGGTGGCCGCGGTACTTCTTCTCGCCCGCCGTCACCGCGATGTCGAGGCGATTCTCCGGCGGCGCCAGCGGGCAGGTAGCGAATGGCGTGAACGCGCAAGGCGGGTTGTAGGCCTGGTTGAAGTCCAGCACCAGCTTGCCCGGCTTGGCCAGGCCACCGGCGGGCAGCGCGGCGTAGAGGAAACGCGCGGCGCCGTAGGTTTCCTTGCCCGAGGTCTTGTCGGCGATCACGAAGAACAGCTCGCCGCTCGGCTCCTCCTGGTAGGGCAGCAGCTCGAACGTGTGGCCGTCGCGGTGGAACACCGCCTTGCCGGGCACCTTCACCTTGTCGATGGTGCCGATGGCGGTGCCGATCTCGAGATCGTGCTCCGGCACGAAGGGCACCCACTCGGCCTCGATGCGCCAGGACGGATCGATCGGGAAATAGTCGATGCCGAGGAAATGGCGGCGCGCCTCGGCGTCGGTGTCCTTCACGCGCAGCGCCTTGCGGCCGTCGCGGTCGATCACGAAAAAGCTCGCGTTGCCGAAGCGCACGGTGGTGGGGTCGGTACCCGCGGCCGCGTGCATGTCGTCGATCAGCGCCGCCTCGGCGACGGACTTGCCGTCGACGGTGGCGCCGCCGTCCTTGTCCAGCGCGATGCGCACCGTGCCGTCGGCCGCCAGCGTCACCGTGCCGAGGTGCGCGGGGCCGGCCTTCAGCACGATGTCGTTGCCTGCGGCGCTGCCTACGCGGTTCGCACCTTCGTGCAGCCACTCCAGCCCGATCAGGCTGAGCCAGCCGTCCGGCGCGGTGAGCCGGGCCACGCGGCCGGCGCGCCATTGTTCGATTTCATGCGTGTAGGACGACGGGGTTTCGGCGGAAGACACGGCGACGACTCCGAAAAGCGAGGCGAACAGGAAAGCGGCGATTCGCAACATGGGGACGATCCGCGGCAAGGAAAGGTCCGAGTATGGACGTCCAAATGCCAGGCGGGCAAGCGGGCGGCCCTCACCTCCCGCGCATGAACAACCGGTCCAGTTCCGACAGGGAGAGCTGCGTCCAGGTCGGACGGCCATGGTTGCACTGCCCGGAGCGCTCGGTGGCCTCCATTTCGCGCAGGAGCGCATTCATCTCGGGCAGACTGAGGCGGCGCCCCGCGCGCACCGAGCCGTGGCAGGCCATGGTGGAGAGCAGCTCGTTTTCCAGCTCCTGTAGGCGGCGCGAACTGCCGTGCTGGGCGAGTTCGGCCAGCACGTCGCGGGTCAGCTGCGTCACGTCGGCGCCTTCGAGCAACGCGGGAATGCGCCGCACCACCACGCCGGACGGCCCGCTGCGCGACAACTCCAGCCCCCACTCGGCCAGTGCATCGGCGTGTTCCTCCGCCGCGGCAGCCTCTTTCGCGCTCACCGCGAGGTTGAGCGGCACCAGCAACAACTGCGAGCGCAGGTTGCTGCCGGCGCGGGCGCCCTTGAGCTTTTCGTAGGTGATGCGCTCGTGCGCGGCGTGCATATCCACCAGCACCAGGCCCTGCGCATTCTCGGCCAGCACGTAGATGCTCTTGAGCTGGGCGATGGCGTAGCCCAATGGGGGCGCCTCGCCCTCCTCCACGGCGGGCATCGCGGCGGCGGCAGGCGCTGCGCGCGGCGGTTCGCCCAGCAGAGCCGCGTAATCGGCCAGCGGTTCGTCGCGCACGCCGAGCGCCAGGCGGTTCTGCTCGGCGCGCGCCGGCCACGCTGCGCCGCGCGCAATGGCCGGAAGGCCGGGCGCGGTCGCATGCATGCCCCCTGCACTCGCGGTGCTCATGTGTAGGCGGCCGTCGTCGTCCTGTGCGTGCGATTCCACCTGCCCCGCGCGCGTCTGCGCCAGCGCCTCGTGCAGGGTGCGGAACAGGAAGTCGTGCACCAGGCGCTGCTCGCGGAAGCGCACCTCGTGCTTGGCCGGATGCACGTTGACGTCCACCCCGGCCGGGTCGAGTTCGAGGTACAGCACGAAGGCCGGGTGGCGCCCGTGGAACAGCACGTCGGCATAGGCCTGGCGTACCGCATGCGCCACCACGCGGTCGCGCACCAGCCTGCCGTTGACGTAGAAGTACTGCTGGTCCGCCTGCGAACGCGAGGCGGTGGGCAGGCCCACCCAGCCGGACAGCCGCATGCCGGCGGCGGCGTGGTCCACGCGCAAGCTCTGTGCCGGGAAATCCTCGCCCAGCACCTCGGCCACGCGCGCCAGCTGTGCCTGCGCGTCGCGCGCGGCTTTCCAGATGCGCACCGGCTTGCCGTTGTGGCTAAGCCGGAATTCGACGCTACCGCGCGCCAGCGCCAGCGATTTCAGAAGATCGTCGATGTGCGCGAATTCGGTGCGCTCGGCACGCATGAACTTCTTGCGCGCCGGCACGTTGTAGAACAGGTCGCGCACTTCCACGCTGGTGCCAGTGGGATGCTGCGCGGGGCGCGCGGCCTGCAGTTTGCCGCCATCCACCTCGATGCGGAATGCGGCGTCGGCCTCGCGCTGGCGCGAGGTGAGCGCGAAGCGCGCCACCGAGGACACCGAGGCCAGCGCCTCGCCGCGGAAGCCCATGCTGGCGACGTGCTCGAGGTCGTCGAAGCTGCCGATCTTGCTGGTGGCATGCGAGGCCACCGCCAGCGGCAGCTCGTCGGGCGCGATGCCGCCGCCGTCGTCGCGCACGCGGATCAGGCGCGCACCGCCCTGCTCGATGTCCACTTCGATGCGCGAAGCTCCGGCGTCGAGGCTATTCTCGACCAGCTCCTTGACCACGGACGAAGGACGCTCGATCACCTCGCCGGCGGCGATCTGGTTGATGAGCTCGGGGGGCAGCGGGCGGATGACGGGCATCTGCGGATTTTAGCAGTTGCCGGCGATCAGCCGGCCGGAATGGCCAGCACGGTACCCACGCGCACCGCGTTGCTGTCGATGTGGTTGGCGCTCTTCAGGGCGCCGACGCTGATGCCGTAGTCGCGCGCGATGCTGCGCAGGCTTTCGCCCTCGCCGACGCGATGCATGTCGCGCACACCGGCGTCGGCGGTCGCGGACGTGTCGACAACGGCGTCGCCGCCGGGCGCCGGCCGCTGGCCGGGCTTGACCGAAGCCAGTTCCACGCCGTCGCGGCGCACAGCCTGCGCCGCAAACCAGGTGCCCTTGGGTGGCGTGGATTCGAAGTAACCCTTCACGCCGTCCATCACCGCACTGGCCAGTGCCTGCTGGTGACCGGGGTCGCGCAGCTTGCTCTCTTCCGCCGGATTACTGATGAAGGCGGTCTCGACCAGGATCGAAGGCACGTCGGGCGAACGCAGCACCACGAAGTTGGCGCGCTCCACATAGCCGCGATGGGTGGGGCCGATATCCCCCAGCGCCTTGAGCACGTTGTTGGCCACCGCATTGCCGGCCTGCACCGCCCAGTCCTGCTGCATGTCCAGCAGCACCTTGGCGAGGCTGTCGTCCTCGGCAGCCAGCGAAGCGCCGCCGATCAGGTCGGAGCTGTTTTCGCGGTCGGCCAGCATCTGCGCCGCCACCGAGCTCTTGCCGCGCGGGGACAGCACCCACACTGAAGAGCCGCGTGCGTCGCCGCTCGCGTACGAATCGGCGTGGATGGAAACGAACAGGTCGGCATCGTGCTGGCGGGCGATCTGGTAGCGGCGTTCCAGCGGGATGAAGTAATCGCCGTCGCGGGTGAGGATGGCCGTCATGCCCGGCTGCTTGTCGATCTGCGCGGCGAGGTCGCGCGCCACCGCCAGGGTGACGTTCTTCTCCATCGTGCCGTCAGGACCGATCGCCCCCGAATCCTTGCCGCCATGACCGGCGTCGATGCACACCACCACCTTGCGCTGGCCGCTCAGCAGTGCAGCGGCCTGCTCGGTGACCTGCCGGCTGGCGCCGATGGCCTTGCCGCCATGGCGTCCGCTGACCGTCGCGACGACGGGCGGCGGCGAATCATGGTCCGAGTCGTCCGCCTGCGGCACGGCTACCGGGACGCTGGCCGGCTTCGTGACGGCAACCGGCGAGGCATCGGCCGCACCGTTGCCGGGCAGCAGATCAAGCACCAGCCGGTAATGGTCGCCCTGGGTAGGCGCAAGCACGAAGCTGCGCACCTGACTGCCGGCCACCATCTTCGCGGTGAGCTGCAGGCCCGACCCTTGTTGGCTGCGGCTGATGCCGCGGAGCAGCCCGTGCGCGACCGGATCGGCATAGCCGTCCGCGATCCTGCCGCGGGCGAAAGACACCACGACCTGGTCGTTCGCGCGGTCGAGGTGGTAATCCGGCTTGCCGTCCAGATCGAACACCAGCCGCGTGTGGGTGGCATCGGCCCAGACCCGCACCGCCGTCACATCGGCCGCGCGCGCGCCCACGGGCGCCATCGCCGCAGCGATAGCGACGACGAGTACCCCACCCAAGCTGTTCAGGTATCCCCGCATGGGCCGCATTGAATCGCAGGCATCGCAGGAAAGCAAGAAGTTTTCCCTTGAATATCCATGACCTGCAAACTATTTGTCAGCCCTCGTCTAGCTATGGCTCGCAAGTGACCTTTTTCCATGCCTTGCACAGCCGGGCCGGCCGCCGCCCGGGCCGCAGCCTTTCCCTGAAGAAAAACAAGCAGTTGCCGCGAGAAATCAGGCCACGCACGCCAGCAGGTCCCGGCCACGTTCCGTATGTGCCTCGAGCTGTGCCTGCCGCCCGTCGCCCTCATAGGACAGATGCAGGGTGAGATCGGGCGAAGGCAGTGCGCCACGGCCGCGCTCGGGCCATTCCACCAGCACCAGCGCCGCCGGGTCGGCCAGCGCGTCCAGTCCCAGCCATTCGAGTTCGCCCGGGTCGGCGATGCGGTAGAGATCCAGGTGCCAAGCTGGCCGCCCTTGGGCGGCATAGCCTTCGACCAGGCTGTAGGTGGGACTCTTGATGCGCTCGCCCACGTCCAGCGCGCCCAGCAGCGCGCGGGCGAACGTGGTCTTGCCCGCGCCCAGGTCGCCATGCAGGTAGACCACCATGCCGCCGCCGGCCAGCGCGGCGGCGAATCGGCGCCCCAGCGCATCGGTGGCGGCTTCGTCGGCGAGTGTCCAGCGTTGTGCGGTCATACGTCGAGTCCATTGCCCAGCGCACGCAGCGGCGCCAGCAGGTCCGTGGCAAGCAGGCCGCGTTCCCCCTGCCGCGCCGCGCAATCGCCGGCGCGCGCATGCAGGCCGACGCCAAGACAGGCCGCCTCCCATGCACCGCAGCCCTGCGCCAGCAGCGCCGCGACGATGCCGGTGAGCAGGTCGCCCATGCCGCCCGTGGCCATCCCGGGATTGCCCCATGGACAGACGTCCAGACGTCCATCCGGATCGGCGATCAGGCTGCCCGAGCCCTTCAGCACGACCACGGTCTGGAAGCGATCCGCCAGGCCGCGCGCGGCGGCGAAACGATCCGCCTCCACCTCGGCCACCGTACTGCCGAGCAGGCGCGCAGCTTCTCCGGGATGCGGTGTTAGTACCGCCGGCTGTGCAAAACAGCGTGGTTCACGCGCCAGCAGATTCAGTCCATCGGCATCGAGCACCAAGGGCTTGCCGCTGTCCAGCGCGGTGAGCCACAGCGCATGGCTCCACGCGCCCTGCCCCAGGCCCGGCCCCACCGCCAGCACGCTGGCGCGGGCCAGCAGCGGCTCCAGCGTCTGCGGGCCATCCACGCCATGCGCCATCAACTCGGGACGCGCGGCATTCAAGGCGAGCAGATGCTCGGCGCGGGTCGCGACGCTGACCAGGCCCGCGCCGACGCGCAACGCCGCCTCGCCGCTCAGGCGGATCGCGCCGGCCATGCCATGCTCGCCGCCGATCGCCAGCACGTGGCCATTCGTGCCCTTGTTTGCGTCGCGCGGGCGCGGCGGCAGATGCTCGGCCATCAGCAACTGCGCATCGGGCGGAACGTCCCGCCACAGGGATTCGGGCAAGCCCAGCGCATCCAGCTCCAACCGGCCCACGACATTCGCGGCACGACCGGTGTACAGGCCGCGCTTGGCGGCGATGAAACTCATCGTGAGGTCGGCACGGATCGCCGCACCGGGCGTCCGGCCGGTATCGGCATCCAACCCCGAAGGCACGTCCAGCGCCAGCACGGGCGCGCCGCTGGCATTGACCGCCTCGATCAGCGCCGCCACCGGTGCTTCCGGTGCACGCCGCAGGCCGGTGCCATACAGCGCATCGACATGAACATCGACGACGGGCAAGGCGTCGTCAGGCTGCCACAGGCGCACGGCACCGCCGGCATCCTTCCACGCCTGCCGGGCCGTGGCGGCATCGCCCGCGGACGTCTCGCCCAGCGCGAACACATCCACCTGCAGGCCGGCCTCGCGCGCCAGCACCGCCAGCAGGAAGCCGTCGCCGCCGTTGTTGCCCGGGCCGCAATGCACCGCGATGCGGCGCGCCTGCGGCCACTGCCGGCGCAGGCCGGACAGCGCCGCCCAGGCCGCGCGGCGCATCAATTCGAAACCCGGCACGTGCAATTCCTCGATCGCCCGGCGATCCAGTTCGCGCACCTGAGCAACGGTGTAGAGCTGATGGCTGTGAGGGCGATCGGACATGCTGCGGATTATAGGCGGCACTGCCCACTTACAATGTGCCCATGTCCGCCAGCACCGCCATCGACTACGCCGCCCTTGCCTGCGACATCAAGCAGTGGGCATGCGAGCTGGGTTTTGCGGAAGCCGGCATCAGCGGCGTGGCGCTGGGCGAGGACGAGCAGCACCTGGAACGCTGGCTGGCCGACGGTCACCACGGCGAGATGGAATACATGGCGCGTCACGGCGCAAAGCGCGCGCGGCCGGCCGAGCTCGAGCCGGGCACGCAGCGGGTGATCTCGGTACGCATGGACTACGTGCCGCCGGGCACGCGCAATGCCTGGGACGTCATCCGCGACGGCGAGGCCGGCTACGTGGCGCGCTACGCGCTGGGCCGCGACTACCACAAGCTGATGCGCAACCGCCTGCAGAAACTGGCCGAACGCATCCATGCCGTGGTGGGCGACTTCGGCTATCGCGCCTACGTCGACTCCGCGCCGGTGCTGGAGAAGGCGCTGGCGCGCAACGCGGGGCTGGGCTGGATCGGCAAGCACACCGTGCTGATCAATCGTCGCGCCGGCTCGTACTTCTTCCTGGGCGAGCTGTACACCGACCTGCCGCTGCCGCTGGACGAGCCGGCCAGCGCGCATTGCGGCTCCTGCCGGCGCTGCATCGACATCTGCCCCACCCAGGCGATCATCGCGCCGTACCGGCTCGACGCGCGCCGCTGCATCTCCTACCTCACCATCGAGCTGAAGGGTTCGATCCCCGAGGAACTGCGCGCGCCCATGGGCAACCGCATCTTCGGCTGCGACGACTGCCAGCTGATCTGCCCGTGGAACAAATTCGCGCAGGACGCCGCCGAACCGGATTTCGCGCCGCGGCACAGCCTCGACGGCGCCAAGCTGGTCGAGCTGTTCGCATGGAGCGAGGACGAGTTCCTGAAACACACCGAGGGCATGGCGATCCGCCGCACCGGCTACGAAGGCTGGCTGCGCAACATCGCGGTGGCGCTGGGCAATGCGCCGGGATCGGCGACGGTGCGCGACGCGCTCGCTGCGCGCGCCGACCACCCTTCGCCCATCGTGCGCGAGCACGTGGCCTGGGCGCTGGCGCAGCAGTCTCGCTGAGCATCAGCCCTGCGTGTCGGGAATGCCGAACACCTGCCGCAGGTAGGTCACATAGGCCTCGTCCTCGCACATGTTCTTGCCCGGCGAGTCGCTGAGCTTGGCCACCGGCTGGCCGTTGCAGCGGACCATCTTGATCACGATGTTGAGCGGCGTCGGTCCGGTGTCGTTGCTGAGGTTGGTGCCTACGCCGAAGGCGAGCAGGCAGCGGCCGCGGAAGTGTTCGTAGAGCTGCATCACCTTGGGGATGTCCAGCCCGTCGCTGAACACCAGCACCTTGCTGCGCGGGTCGACGCGGTTGGCGCGGTAGTGCGCCAGCATGCGCTCGCCCCAGTCGAACGGGTCGCCGGAATCGTGGCGCGCGCCGTCGAACAGCTTGCAGAAATACATGTCGAAGTCGCGCAGGAAGGCGTCCAGCCCGTACACGTCGGACAGCGCGATGCCGAGGTCGCCGCGGTACTCCTTCGCCCAGGCCTCCAGCGCGGCCACCTGCGAATCGCGCAGGCGCGGCCCCAGCGCCTGGTGCGCCTGCAGGTATTCGTGCGCGAGCGTGCCCAGCGGGACGAGGCCGAGCCGCATGGCGAACCACACGTTGCTGGTGCCGGCGAGCTGTGCACCCAGACCGTCGCGCAAGGCAACCAGCACTTCCTCGTGCCAAGTGCGCGAGAAGCGGCGCCGCGTGCCGTAGTCGGCGATGCGGCAATGCTCGTAGCCGGGCGTGCCGTGCAGCAGCGCGATCTTCTCCTGCAGCCGGTGCCGACCTTCCGCCAGATCGTGCCGCGGCTGCGTGTTGCGGAAATACACCTCGTTGACGATGGCGAGCAGCGGCACCTCGAACAGGATGGTGTGCAGCCACGGCCCCTGGATGCGTATCTCGATCTCGCCGTTGCCGGCTTCGGCCGGGGCGATGGTCACGTACTTCGCGTTGAGCCGGAACAGGCCCAGGAAGTCCACGAAATCGCTCTTGATGAAGCGCATCGCACGCAGGTAGTCCAACTCCTCCGTGCTGAAGCGCAGTTCGCACAGCTGCTCCAGTTCGGCGCGGATCTCGGCGATGTAGGGAACCAGGTCGATGCCCGGGTTGCGGCACTTGAACCGGTACTCGACCTGCGCGGCCGGGTAGTGGTGCAGCACCACCTGCATCATCGAGAACTTGTAGAGGTCGGTGTCCAGCAGCGATTCGACAATCATGCGTCGCCCGGTCGGCGCGGCGGCGCCAGTCGCGCCAAGTGGCCGATTATGAAGGCTTTGGCAAATCGCGGGCATAAAAAATCCCGGTAACCAGGGGAGTAGTTACCGGGATTCGTCAGGTCGGCGCGTCAAGAGGGGAGAGAGGGGCCGACCCCTCGACGGTGCGATGTTTTGCCCCGTCTCCTTTCGCCTCACGGCGATACATGTGCTTAGTGTAGCCGGGGAAGCTGAAGTTCAAGGTAACCGGACCAAATTTTTTGGACCGATTCAGTTTTCAGCCAGCCATCCAACCATGGTCGTTCCAGAGGTTGGGATGATGGTGCGGCAATACAATGCCCTAATCCATAGGAAGGTCGTCATGAAACTGCTGCTGCGCTGCTGCCTGCTCTGGCTGTCCCTGCCCCTGCTAGCCCACGCAGCGGATCTGCGTATCGACCTGGGCAAGGGCACAAAAACCTGGAGCACCGCCCAGTTGCTCGCCCGCCCCGATGCGACCGAGGTGACGGTGCCGGGCGATGTGGCATTCCGCCGCACCATGCGCTATCGCGCCGTGCCGCTGCTCGCCCTGCTGCCCGGCCTGCGGGCGGACCAGCACCTGCAGTTCGTCGCCGCCGACGGCTTCACTGCCGAGATTCCTGCCACGGCGATCCTCAACCGGCAGGGTGCGCAGGCGTGGCTGGCGGTGGAAGATCCGGCGCGTCCGTGGCCTGCGCTGGCCGAAAATGCCAAGGGCGCTGGCCCGTTCTACCTGGTGTGGACGAACCCGCAGGCCGCACACATCGGCCCCGAGCAGTGGCCCTACCAGCTGGCCGCGATCCGGGCGCTTTCCGGGGTGGATGCGCGCTTCCCGGCCATCGTGCCCTCGGCCGATGCGTCCGCCGACGTGCGCCGCGGCTTCGACGTATTCAAGCGCACCTGCTTCGCCTGCCACACGTTGAACGGCGAGGGCGACGCGAAGCTGGGGCCGGATCTGAACCTGCCTTACAACCCGACGGAATATCTGTGCGCCGACCTGCTGCGCGGCTATATCCGCAACCCGCAGTCGCTGCGCCGCTGGCCGCAGGCGAAGATGCAGGGCTTCCCCACGCAGGAGTCACTCAGCGACGCCGATCTCGATGCGACACTGGACTATCTGCGCTACATGGCAAGGCACAAGGCCGTGCATTGAACTTCAAGGCAGTAGCGCCTTGAGCGCGGCATCGCGCGCCGCCTTGGGTTCGCTCGCAAGCTCGCGCACCCTGGCGTAGAACGCGGGCCACTGCGAACCGCCCTTGCGGAAGATCGCGTCGAAGGCCGGCGTCCATTGGTCGTACAGCCCGAACGGCAGCAATTGCGCGTTGTTGATCGGCCTGGCCACCCACGCGTCGTAGTTATGCTCGTTCGGCCAGTTGGCATCGCGCCACTGGGCGTAGCGCTGGCGGAATGCGGCGATCTCGCGCTGCTTGCCCGCCTCCATGGCCTCGGTGTCCGCACCGCTGGCATAGAGCTCCTGCAGACGGTCGCGCAGGTCCAGCACCAGTTTCGTGAAGCCGTCGTCCATCGCCTGCGCCCGCCCGTCGTCCGGCGACAGACCGCGCGAGGCGCGCCATTCGCGTAGGCCCTCGGTCTGCACGAAGGTGGCGAAGGATTCGTTGAACGCGGTGTCGCCCTTGGCGTAGATCAGCTGGTGCGCCAGTTCGTGGAAGATCGTGCTGGCCAGCTCGTCGTCATCCCAGCCCAGCATGGTGGAGAGGATGGGGTCGGCGAACCAGCCCAGCGTGGAGTACGCAGGGACGCCACCGACCCATACGTCGTCGCCCGCGCTGCGCAGGCGCGCCGCATCGGCCTTGGCGGCGGCCTCGCTGAACCAGCCGCGATAGGCCACGCAGCCGGCGACGGGGAAGCAGTGGCGCACCGCATCCACCGAATAACGCGGGGTGGCGAACACGTTCCACACCACGTAGGAGCGGCGCAGAGCCACATAGGTGGTGTAGCTGCGGTTGTCGGGCAGCCCGAGATGGCGGCTGGCGAACCCGCGCGCGGCCAGCGCCAGCGACAGGCGCGCGGCGAGCTTCGGATCGGTGGACGGATCCTGCAGCAGCTTGCGCACCGGCTGCCGCCGCAGCACCAATTCGCCCTGTCCGTGCACCGCCTGCGCGTAGTAACGGAGGCCGCTGCAGGCGCACAGCACGAGGCTCAGCATCGCAAACGCGAGGTATCCGGGACGGAAGCGGCGAACAAGGGCAAGGTGGCGGGGCATCCCGCCATCATGCCCCACGGACACTCAGTGATGGTTACCGCCGGTATGGCCGCTCCAGTGCCCATGGCTGCCGCCGCCGACATGGCCGGGGCTGGGACCGCGGCCGCGCACATAGCCGCCGCCGCCATAGTGGCGATGGCCCCAGTGGTCGTACCACACGCCACCCACCACCACACCCGGCGCGTAGCAGCAGCCGTAGCCATAACCGCCGTACCAGCCGTCATAGCCGTACCAGCCCGGCGCGGCGTAGTAACCATCGCCATAGGCCGTGCTGTTGCCGTAATAGGCCGCACCGGCATACGCCGTGGGCCGCACGTAACCGTAACTCGGCTCGTAATAGCAGCCCGACAGCAGCGCAGTCAGCGCGACAAGGGCGAAAACACTCAACAGGCGTTTCATGACGTGGCCTCCTCGGGAGACGATGGCTTCAGCCTGCTACCGGATGGTTGAACCGACGCTGATGCTCAGAATCGCGGCTGCAGCAGCTGACCGAGAAAATTCGACAGCACCAGGGGAGGATTCACCAGCACGGTGAACAGCACGCCATAAGCCGCGCCCCACAGGTGGGCGCTGTGGTTGACGCCGTCCATCCCGCGCTTGTCCATGTACATCGAATAGGCGGTGTAGAGCGCGGCGTAGATGATCGCCGGCATCGGGATCACGAACACGATGATGCGTTGCCATGGCCCTAGCAGCACGAAGCCGAACAGCACCGCCGACACGGCGCCCGAGGCACCCAGGCTGCGGTAGTTCGGATTGCCGCGATTCCTCAGGTAGGTAGGCAGGATCGAAACCACCAGGCCGCCGATGTAGAACAGCGCGAAACCGAACGCGCCCAACTGGCTGGTATAGAAACCCTCCATGTACCGCCCGAAGAAGAACAGCGTGAGCATGTTGAACAGCAGATGGCCGACATCCGCATGCACCAGGCCGTAGCTCACCAGCCGGTGATATTCCTTGTGGCGACTGATCGCCGGCGGCCACAGGATCAGGTCGTCCATCACCTTGCGGTTGTTGAAGGCGATGAACGAGACGACGCAGGTGATCGCGAGGATGATGAGGGTGGTCGACATGAACGATTCCGCGCCCGGGCGATGAGGTGGCGGCATCTTGGCGGCAGCGCGGGCGCTTGTCGAATCCGGAACAAAACGGCTGCATGAACGGCGGACGCGACTATCATGCGCGCTCCCCCCACGAACCCATGGCCATGCCCCTGCTTCGCTATCTTCATCTGGACGTCTTTGCGGCTACTCACGGCGGCGGCAACCACCTCGGCGTGGTGCTTGGCGCAGAGCACTGGAACAGCGAAGCGATGCAGCGCTTCGCACGCTGGACGGATCTCGTCGAAACCACTTTCCTGCTGCCGCCCGCCGATCCCTCGGCCAGTTACCGCGTGCGCATCTTTACCCCGCACAAGGAGATCCCGTTCGCCGGCCACCCTAGCGTGGGCAGCGCCCATGCGGCTCTGGAATGCGGGCTGGCACAGCCCGTCGATGGGTTGCTGTGGCAGGAATGCGGCGCCGGCGTGCTGCCGCTGCGCGTGGAAGGCGCTGGCGCGGATCGCTGCCTGCTGCTGCAGTCCCCCGGCGAACGCGTGCTGAAAACCGGTCGCGACGTGCATCCGCTGCTCGCTGCCGCACTGGCCGGCATCGGCGGAGGCAGGCTGCCGCCCGCGCTGGTGGATGGCGGCCGGCGCTGGTGGATGGCGGAGGTGGAGGACGAAGCCGCGCTGCGCGCATGGAACCCCGACCACAGCGCCATCGGCGCGCTGGCCCGTGCCAGCGACAGCATGGGCCTGTGCGCGTTCGCACGCAGCGCACATTCCGACTATCAGCTGGTGGTGCGCGCTTTCCCCGCCGGCGTGGGCATCGTCGAAGATCCCGCCTCCGGCGCCGCCAATGGCCTGATCGCCGCGTACATCGCACAAGCCGAACCGCACGGCGCGCTGGCCGGCGGCTACGTGGTGAGCCAGGGGCGCGAGATCGGCCACGATGCCCAGCTCGTCGTCCGCATCGTGGATGGCACGGTATGGGTCGGCGGCCGTACCCACACCATCGTCGACGGCGCGCTGCACTGGAACGCAGCGTGAGCGGGACGGCGCAGATCCTGGTCGACGCCGACGCCTGCCCGGTGCCGATCAAGGAAATCCTGTTCCGCGCCGCCGAGCGCGAACAGGTGATGGTGACGCTGGTGGCGAATCAGTATCTGCGCACGCCGCCGTCCCGCTTCATCCGCGCGGTGCAGGTGCCCGGCGGCTTCGATGTGGCGGATCACGAGATCGCCCGCCGCGTGAACGCCGGCGACCTCGTCGTCACGCAGGACATTCCGCTGGCCGCCGCCGTCATCGAGAAAGGCGCATTGGCGCTGGATCCGCGCGGCGCGCTGCACACGCCCGACACCATCGCCCAGCGCCTGACCATGCGCAATTTCATGGACGAACTGCGCGGCGCCGGGGTCGACACCGGCGGCCACGCGCCATTCCATGCGCGCGACAAACAGGCCTTCGCGAACCAGTTGGACCGCTGGCTGCGCCAGCGCTAACACCCGCGTTCGTCGAGCCGCGCGCGCCGCGCCGCCACTTGCGACAGTACCGACCAGTCCACATCCTCGTCGCCCGCGGCCAAGGCCTCCAGCAGGCTATCGCGCAGCACCCCGGCAAACGGTAGCGGCACCCGCGCCGCCTCGCCGGCGCGCAGCGCCAGTCCCACGTCCTTGTAGCCCAACGGCAATGCGAAGCCCGCCGGCTTGAAGCGCTGCGCGGCGATCAGTGCCGCATAACCCTGGTAAGCCGGCGCGGCGAACAGCGTGCCGGTCATCACTTCGAGGAAATCCGCTGCGCTGATGCCATGTGCGCGCACCAGCGCGGATGCCTCGGCCATGCTTTCAATCGCCGTCGCCAGCATGAAATTGCCCGCGATTTTCGCCACGTTGGCACGCTCCGGCGCGTCGCCCAGCGGCCATACGCGGCTGCCCATCGCATCCAGCAGCGGGCGCACGCGCTCGACGGCCTGCGTCTCGCCAGCAGCAAGGATGTTGAGCTTGCCGGCAGCGGCGACGTCTGGCCGTCCGAACACCGGCGCGGCGACGTAACCCACGTCGCGCGCGGCATGCCTGTGCGCCAATTCCCTCGCCAGCTCCACCGACACCGTCGCGTGGTTCACGTGCACGGTGCCGGGCACCATGGCGCCGAGCACGCCGCCGTCGAGGATCACGCCACGCACCGCATCATCGTTCGCCAGCATGCTCAGTACGGCATCGCCATGCGCCGCGTCGGCAGGTGTCGAAGCCACCACGGCCCCCAGCGCCGCCAGCGGCCTCGCCGCGGCCGGCGAACGGTTCCACACCGTCACTTCATGCCCTGCCTTGAGCAGATTCGTCGCCATCGCGGCGCCCATCGCGCCAAGGCCGAGAAAACCGATTTTCATGAGCTGCACTCCAAGGATGGGATCATCCATGCAGTGGAACATCCCTGACGTTCAGCCACCGCGAAACCGCGTCGTCACGCCACCTCACCCGCCGCATGCCCCGAGGCCCAGGCCCACTGGAAGTTGTAGCCGCCCAGCCAACCGGTGACGTCGACCACTTCGCCGATGAAGTACAAACCGGATACCCGCTTCGATTGCATGGTGCTGGAGGAGAGGCCGTCGGTATCCACGCCACCCAGGGTGACCTCGGCAGTGCGATAGCCTTCGGTACCGCTGGCCACCACGGGCCAGTCGTGCAGTTGCCGCCCGATCTCGCGCAGTTCGGCGTCGCGGTACTGGCGCATGGGACGGCTAGGAAACCACTGCTCGCATAGGCGATGCGCGAGACGCTTGGGCAAGGCATCGGCCAGCACGTTCCTTAGCTCGGCCGCCGGGTGCGCGGCGCGCTGCGCCAGCAGCCAATCGCCCAGGTCCACATCGGGCGCGAGATCGAGCCGCAGGTCGTCGCCCGGCTGCCAGTACGAGGAAATCTGCAGGATGGACGGCCCGCTCAGGCCGCGATGGGTGAACAGCAGACCCGCACGGAAGGCGCGCTTGCCTACCCGCGCCTCGGCCGCCGGCAGCGCCACGCCGGCGAGATCGGCGTAATGCTCCTGGTGCTTGCCGCTCAGGGTCAGCGGCACCAGCGCGGCTCGCACGGGCAACACGGCATGGCCGAACTGGCGCGCCAGCTCGTAGCCGAAGCCGGTGGCGCCCATGCTGGGGATGGACAGGCCGCCCGTCGCCACCACCAGCGACTCCGCATGTACCTCGCCGTGCGCGGTGAGCACGGCGAAGCCCGTGTCCGTCTTGCGCACGCGCTCGACGCCACAGTTGGCCTCGATGCGTACACCGGCGTCGGCGCACTCGTCGAGCAGCAGGCGCACGATCTGCTTCGACGAGTCGTCGCAGAACAGCTGCCCCAGCTCTTTCTCGTGGTAGGCGATGCCGTGCTTCTCCACCAGTTCGATGAAGTCCGCCGGCGTATAACGCGCCAGCGCGGACTTGGCGAAATGCGGGTTGGCGCTGAGGTAGTTCGCGGGCGATGCGCCGGTATTGGTGAAGTTGCACCGCCCGCCGCCGGACATCAGGATCTTCTTGCCGACGCGGTTGGCATGGTCGACCACCAGCACATGGCGGCCGCGTTGCCCAGCGGTGATCGCGCACATAAGCCCCGCGGCGCCGGCGCCGACGATCAGCACATCCGTTTTCACCCGGCCACTCCCGCCATGCAAGGCGCGCATTATTGCATCGCGTACACTTTGCGCCTTCCCACCTGCGAGCCTTCGCCATGCCCTCCTTCGACGTGATTTCCGAAGTCGACAAGCACGAACTGACCAACGCCGTGGACCAGGCCAACCGCGAGCTGGCGAACCGCTTCGATTTCAAGGGTTCGGACGCGAAGTTCGCGCTGGAGAAGTCCGAGATCCTGCTCACCGCGCCCAGCGACTTCCAGCTGCAGCAGATGCTGGACATCCTGCGCGGCCGGCTCACCACGCGGAAGATCGACATCCGCGCGCTGGACATCGGCGAGGTGGAAACCAACCTCGCCGGCGCGCGGCAGAAGATCACCGTGAAGCAGGGTATCGAGCAGCCGGTGGCGAAGAAGCTGGTGGCCACGCTGAAGGAGGCCAAGCTCAAGGTCGAGGCGCAGATCAACGGCGACAAGCTGCGTGTCACCGGCAAGAAGCGCGACGACCTCCAGGACGCGATGGCGGTGCTGCGCAAGGCCGACGTGGAACTGCCGCTGCAGTTCGACAACCTGCGGGACTGATCGCCCGCAGGCCTGCGCTGCTACCCACCCATCCCCGCCACGATGTTCACCGTGATCGCGATGATGAACACGTTGAAGAAGAATGCGATCACGCTGTGCAGCAGGGCCACGCGGCGCAGGTAGCGGCTGCTGATCTGCACGTCGGAGACCTGGAAGGTCATGCCGATCACGATGGCGAAGTAGGCAAAGTCCCAGTAGTCGGGCTCGGGGGTGTCGGGGAATTCCAGCCCGGAATGCTTCTCGCCGAAGTCGCCGTAGAAGCCGTGCGCGTAATGCAGCGCAAACATGATGTTGAGGAAAAGCCAGCTCAGCACCACGCTGAGCGCGCCCACGCCCAGCGCGGGCAGGCCGCCGCCTTTCGCGGCATGCAGTTCGGTGCCCAGCGCCACCAGCACCACGCCGGAGAGCACCACCGCGCTCCACAGCACGCCCCAGCGCCCGGTGTCCTGCGCCTTCGCCTGCAGGCGCATGCGCGCGGGCGTGGATTTGTTGAACAGGCGCGCCAGTGCGAACAGGTAGACCACTGCAGCCAGGTCGAAGCCGAGCAGGATCGCCGTGGCCACGCGCAGGCCCAGCAGCATCAGCACGGTGCCCGTGACCAGGAAAATCGCGAACGACACGCTGAGCCGCGGCCGCGCCGTCACGTAGCGGAAAGGCCGCCAGCGCCGCGCCTTGGTTGCGCCGTTCGTGCCCGATGCCCCGCCGTTCATGCGCGCAACTCCGCGTAGTCGGGGTGCCGTTCCAGCCAGACCGCGGCATACGAGCAGGCAGGCCGCACCTTCCAGCCTTCCGCGCGCGCGAACTCCATTGCCGCACGGACCAGCTCGCCGGCCACGCCACGGCCGCCTACCGCCGCCGGCACCCCGGTGTGGGTGATCGTCAACGTGCCGTCGCCGAGCATGTAATCGAGCACGCAATGCGCGCCTTCCACTCTTACCTCGAAGCGGTGCGTGGCCCGATCATGCCGAATGTCGAGATGCATGCTGTTCTCCATGAACGATGCCGCCAAGCATACGCGTCAGGCCGCCAGCTCGTCCCGCGCCAGTTCGCGGCGTCGGCGCACGGCCGCGGCCAGCCGTTCCAGCACGCACACCGAATCGTCCCAGCCGATGCAGCCGTCGGTGATGCTCTGGCCGTAGACCAGCGGATGATCTGGTAGCAGCTCCTGGCGGCCACCGACCAGGTGGCTCTCCACCATCGCACCCACGATGCGCGACTCGCCCGCCTCGAGCTGGGCGGCGATAGCGGCCACCACGCGCGGCTGGTTCTCGGGATTCTTGCCGCTGTTGGCGTGGCTGGCGTCGATCATCACCCGCGGCGGCAAACCGGCCTTGCCGATCTCGGTGCAGGCGGCCTCGACGCTGGCCGCGTCGTAGTTGGGCACTTTGCCGCCGCGCAGGATCACGTGGCAGTCGCGGTTGCCGCTGGTGGCGGCGATGGCGGCCTGCCCCTGCTTGGTCACCGCGAGGAAATGGTGCGGATGCGAGGCGGCCTGCACCGCGTCCAGCGCGATCTTCACGTTGCCGTCGGTGCCGTTCTTGAAGCCCACCGGGCAGGACAGCCCGGAAGCCAGCTCGCGGTGCACCTGGCTCTCGGTGGTGCGCGCACCGATGGCGCCCCAGGCCACCAGGTCCGCGAGATACTGCGGCGAGATGATGTCGAGGAATTCGCAGCCCGCCGGCATGCCCAGCGCGTTGATGTCGCACAGCAGCTTGCGCGCGACGCGCAGGCCTTTATTGATCTGGAAGCTGCCGTCGAGATCCGGATCGTTGATGAGCCCCTTCCAGCCCACCGTGGTGCGCGGCTTCTCGAAGTACACGCGCATCACGATTTCCAGCTCGCCGCCCAGCCGCCTGCGCTGCTCCGCCAGCCGCTGCGCATAGTCCAGCGCCGCGCGTGGATCGTGGATGGAGCACGGGCCGATCACTACCGCGAGGCGGTCGTCCGTGCCTTCGAGGATGCGATGCAGTGCCGTGCGCGCATGCCCCACGGTGTCCAGCATGGCGTCGGTGGCGGGGCACTCGTCCATCACCTCGACGGGCGTGGCAAGCGGCTGGATGCTGCGGATGCGCAGGTCATCGGTGGAAACGTGGGACATGGCGGCGGCTCCTCGTGTGGGGTGCGGCGGCCATGAAAAAAGCCGCCTCGATGTTGCTGGCGGCTTTCGGGATGGGGTTTCAGTGTTTCGTCAGGACGATCGCACCCATGCCTCCGCCAGCGGCTTCGGATAGCCATAAAACCAAAAGTACTGGCGGGCGGTGTGGGTCATGGGTTCCATCAATAACACCAAGTCCAGCCCACTGCAAATAACCGGTTCAAATAACCTGCAGCCGGTCGGCAGCATTGGCGGGCGCCGTGACCACGCGGTTGCGGCCACCGTGCTTGGCTACGTACAGCGCCTTGTCCGCGCGGCGCAGCGTGGACGACATGTCCCGCTCGTACGATTCAACCTCGGCCACGCCCACCGAGATGGTCAGAGGCAGGCTGCGGCCATCGATGACTACCGGCCCATCCATCACTGCTTCGCGAATCCATTCCGCCAGGGCTTCGCCGTCGCGGCGCCCAGCTGCCGGGACCAGCACGATGAATTCCTCGCCGCCCAGCCTTCCGATCATGCTCTCGGGAGGCAAGGCGGCACCCACACGCTGCATCAACGCCTTCAGCGCCTCGTCACCGCAGTCATGCCCGAAGCGGTCGTTCACGCTCTTGAAATGGTCGACATCCAGCAACAGCAGACAGAACGGCACGCGTGCCACCTCGCTGGCGACCAGCATGCCGGCGAAGCGCTCTTCCAGCGCCAACCGGTTCGGCACGCCGGTCAACGGATCCGTGCGTGCCATTACGTACAACTCGCGTTGCAGCAACTCGTTGTAGAGCAGCACGAAACCCAGGCCGTAGAACAGCGGCTGCATGATCGACATGAGCATCCAGAACACGTTGATCGGGCTGGGCGCGTATACGTCCAGCAGCTGCCTGCCCGTCAGCCACAGCATGCCGTTGCGCCACACCAGCAGTAGCAGCGACAACACGAAAATCCACAGCAGCACGTAGCGCGCCCGCGAGCCATGGTCGCGGCGATCGCCAAGCAACGCCTCGATGTTCAGCAGGAGGTTGCATGCGATGGCCACCGAGCCCCACAACACGCGGCTCTGGTAGTCCGGGTCCACTACGGCAAACCAGGCCACACCACCCCAGCCGACCACGCCCACCGCGATCACGCTGCGCCAGCGCAGCGGCACGCCCAGCAGCATGCGCAGTGCGATCACGCTCATCGCCTGCGCCAGCAGGTTGAGCGCGTTGCCCCCCAGGGTGATGGCGGCCGGCGGCAGATGCTGCCCGAACGCCAGCGAGGCATAGCCCAATGCCTCCACGGCCAGGGCCGAAGCCCGCAGGTACAGGCTGCGCACCATCCGGCTCTTGTCCGAACGCACGCCCAGCCACAGCATCAGGGCCACGGTCATGGCCTGCAGCGCGCCGAGCAACGACAAGCTCTGAACCTGGATAGGCATCCGCCCCCCCTTGGGCAATGACCGGCGGACGTATCTTGGTGTATCCGCGGGTTTCCGGCACGTATCCCGTTCCGGTTTTTGCCCCAGCGAGTCCCACCCTGCACAAGCGCCCAGGCAGGGGCATCCGTTGACAGCCCGAACCGTTCAGCTACTTTCCGGCAAGCCCTCCACGGAAGCCGGCATGGCCACGCTCATACCTTCCCGCAACAGCTGCCTGCCGCGCATGACCGGCGGCGAGAAACGCGTGTCCGAGCGGCTGGAGCAGAAGCTCGAGGACGACTACCTGCTCTGGTACGACGTGCCCGTCGGCCTGAAACAGCGCCAGCCCGACTTCGTGGTGTTCCACCCGCGCCGCGGCCTGCTGGTGCTGGAAGTGAAGGACTGGAAGGCCGACACCATCCGTCACGCCGACAAGACCCAGTTCACCCTGGTCACCGAGCGCGGGCTGGCGAAGGAAACCAACCCGCTGCTGCAGGCGCGCGCCTATGCGCTGGAGATCGGCGTGGTGCTGGAGAACGATCCCGCCCTGCGCAACCCGGAAGGCCACCGCTACGCCGGCAAGCTCGCCATGCCCTGGGGTTACGGCGTGGTGCTGGCCAACATCACGCGCAACCAGTTCCAGGAAGGCAGCCTCGATGCGGTGATTCCCGCGCACCTCGCGATTTGCCGCGACGAGCTGTACGAGACGGTGGACTCCGAAGCCTTCCAGGAGCGGCTGTGGGCGATGTTCCCGCAGGTGTTCCCGGTGGCGCTCACCCTGCCGCAGATCGACCGCGTGCGCTGGCACCTGTTCCCCGAGATCCGGGTGGAGCCGGGCAGCGGCCAGTTCGGCCTGTTCGCCGCCACGGGCAAGGACGTGCGCGCGCTGGAGATCCCCGAACTGGTGAAGGTGATGGACGCGCAGCAGGAGCAGCTCGCGCGCTCGCTGGGCGACGAGCACCGCATCATCCACGGCGTGGCCGGCTCCGGCAAAACCATGATCCTCGGCTTCCGCGCGATGCAGCTGGCGCGCTCGATGAGCCGGCCCATCCTGGTGCTCTGCTACAACAAGGCGCTGGCGGCGCGGCTGGAGGAACTCATCGGCGAACGCGGGCTCAGCGACAAGGTGCAGGTCTACAACTTCCACCGCTGGTGCCGGCGCATGCTCACCAGTTATCACGTGGAACTGCCGCCCAAGGGCGAGCGCTTCTTCGAGAAGATGGTGGAGCGCGTGATCGAGGGCGTCGACAAGGGCCAGATCCCGCGCTTCCAGTACGGCGCCGTGCTGGTGGACGAAGGCCACGACTTCGAGCCGGACTGGTACAAGCTGATCGTGCAGATGATCGACCCGGCCACCAATTCGCTGCTGGTGCTGTACGACGACGCGCAGAACATCTACGGCAACCCCGACCGCCGCCGCATCAGCTGGAAAAGCCTGGGCGTGCAGGCGCAGGGCCGCACCACCATCCTCAAGCTCAACTACCGCAATACGCTGGAGATTCTCGCGGTGGCACGCAACTTCGCCAACGAGCTGCTCGCCGCACGCAGCGACGATGACGACGGCGTGCCGCTGATCGCTCCGGAAAGCGCCGGCCGCCGCGGCCCGCTGCCCGAACTGATCCGCACCGATACCGCCGCCGCCCAGCTCGACGCGCTGATCGCCCAGCTGCGCGAGGAACGCGCGCACGGCCGCCCCTGGGGCGACATGGCGGTGATCTACCGCAACAACTGGGAAGGCGAGAAGCTGCACGAGGCGCTCACGCGCATCGACATCCCCTCCAGCCTCGCCGACGAGCGCGGCAAGCAGGCGCTGTTCGTGGTGAAGGACAGCGTGAAGCTGCTCACCATGCACTCCTGCAAGGGCCTGGAATTCCCCTTCGTGATCGTGCCCGGCCTCGGCTCGCTGCCCCACGAAGGCCAGCGCGAAGTGGACGAGGCGCGCCTGCTCTACGTGGCGATGACCCGCGCCACCGAACGGCTGGTGCTGATCCACCACCTCGATTCGGTATTTTCCAAGCGCATCCGCGACTCGATCAACGAGGTGCAGGGGCAGTTGGCGCTGCACGGCTGACGTCATCCATCCGTCTCGTCGGATTCACCCGGTCCGGCGCAGGCTTCCACCGAGGTAGTACGTCCACGACACAGGAGGAGTTCCGATGAAACGCATCGCATGGCTCGCCACACTCCCGTTGCTCGCCCTGCCCGCGCTCGCGCTCGCACAAGGCGCCGCTGGCTACACCACCGGCAACGCGCACCTTCGTGCCGGACCGGACTTCAGCTACCCGCTCATAGACACGCTTCCTGCCGGTGCGCCGCTGAGCGTGCAGGGCTGCACCAGCGGCTGGGAGTGGTGCGACGTGATCTACCAGGACGAGCGCGGGTGGATCGCCGGCAACTTCATCCAGTACGACTACAACAACCAGTACGTGCTGGTACCCCAGTACGGTGCGCAGATCGGCATCCCCATCGTCACCTTCGTGATCAGCAGCTACTGGGACAGCTACTACCGCAACCGTCCGTTCTACCGCCAGCGCGCCAGCTGGTACGCGCGCCCCATGCCGAGGCGGCCGCCACCGCCGCCGATGCCCCGCCCGATGCCACCGCCAGGCGGCAGCCGGCCGCAGCCACCGGCGCGCCCGCTGCCGGGCCACAATCCTCGTCCCATGCCGCAACGCCCGCCGATGGGGCCGCCTGCAGGAGCACGTCCGGTCGCGCCGCAGCGCCCGCCCGTCGCTCCTCGCCCCGGCGCCGGCAAGCCCGCACCGGCACACGGCAAACCTGCCCCCAAGGACAACGGCGACCATCAGGATCACTAGAGTCTCTGAACACGGCGTCTCTCGGCCGCAGCCGGGCCGAGAGACGCGCTAGACTGCGCGCGCTTCGTTCCCGGAATCCCATTGCATGTGCCGCCTTTCCATCGCATTCGCCACCGTCCTGCTGGGTGCCCTGGTCGCCACGCCACTGGCTTGGGCCGCGGACAAAATCGTCCAGCTGCAGAAGACCGACATCGTGGTCGGCCACGGCAGCGTGGCGAACGATGGCGACGTGGTCGAGGTGAATTACACCGGCTGGCTGTACGACGCGGACGCCAAGGACCATCACGGCACGGAGTTCGACAGCTCGGAGCAAAACGGCGAACCGATCAGCTTCACGCTGGGCGCGGGCGAGGTGATTGCCGGCTGGGACCAGGGCATCCGCGGCATGCACGTGGGCGGCAAGCGCACCCTGGTCATTCCCGCCCGGCTGGCCTACGGCAGCCGCGGCGCCGGTGACGCGGTGCCGCCGGATGCCACGCTGGTATTTGACGTGGAGCTGGTGGGCGTGCGCTGAGCCGGGAAGCTCACGCTTCCACAAGGCCTTCCGCGCCGACCATCACGCGATTGCGGCCACCGCGCTTGGCGCGGTACAGCGAAGCATCGGCTTCCGTGCACAGGCGGTGCAGGTCGTGACCGGTGCTCTCGGTGAAGGCCAGACCGATGCTGGCGGACACCGTCACGACCATGCCGCCGTTGTCCACCACGGCGGCCTCGATGGCTCCGCGGATGCGCTCGGCAACGGCCATGGCCTGTCCGCGCGAACCGTCGACAAACAGGATGCCGAATTCCTCGCCGCCGAGACGGCCGAACAGATCGGTCGGGCGCAGGTACTGCCGGCAGGCGGCGACGGCACGACACAGCACTTCGTCGCCGATGCCGTGCCCGTGGGTGTCGTTGATGCGCTTGAAGTGATCCAGGTCGATGAAGGCCAGGCAGGCATCACCCCGCCGCTTCTCCAGCTGGCGCAAGATGCGCTCGGCTTCGCCCATGAAATGCTGGCGGTTGTAGATGGCGGTCAGGCCATCGAGGTGGGACAACCGCTTGAAGCGCAGTTGCGAGCGCTTGAGCCGGAACATCCACAGCGTGCCGAAACCCAGCGCGGTGAGCAGCAGCGCGAGGTACAGCCGGTTGGCCTCGACCGTCTTGGCATCCAGCTTCTGCCGCACCAGCAGTTCGGCGTTCTGCTGACTCAGCCTCTCCGTCTCCAGCTTCTGCGCCAGCACGTGCTGCTGCACCGTCTCATAGGCCAGCGCACGCGCATGGACGTCGTCCAGATAGGCCTTGTCCAGCGCGGCGAATTTCTCGTGATAGTCGAGCGCGGCGGCAATATCACCCCGCTTTTTCTCGATGCGGTAGAGCACCTCGTAGGTGTCTTTGAGCCACGCATCGATATCACCCGACTGGCCTTCGGCTACCACGGCCAAGGCGGCTTTCCGGGCGGCGTCATCGTCGCCCAGTGCCGCCAATGCCTGTGCTCTGTTCACCAAGGCCGACAACTTGTTGGGAACATAACCATTGATATCAAGGCTTGGCTCAGCCTGATCGAGCAACGCAAGCGCCTTGTTCGGCTGCCCTCCGCGCACATACAGATCAGCAAGTGTGATCATGAGGTTGGTGTTGTACACCGGCTCCTTCGTCGCCGGACAGGCATCGAAAGCCTGTTGCAACTCCGGACTGTCAGGTTTGAGCCGGTGCCCGTTGAAGAGTGCCTCAACCAAATAAGAAGCCGGATAGCACGGGCTATCTCCGGCAGGGACAGCCCTCATTGCCATTCGCGCGTAGCCCAACGCCAGATCGGTCTGTCCGGCTAGACCGAGTGTCGCCGACAAGTTCAACAACAGTGAAAAGCGAACCTTTGCGTCTGTAATCTGAGGCAAGCGCGCCGCAAGGTGATTGGCCAACTCAAATGCTTCCGTGTAGCGCCGGGTAAGCCCTAATTGGCTCAACAGCAACGCAGATGCGCGCCCCGCCAGCAACGGGTCGCCGGAATGCTGAATGATGCCCTGAAACAGGACTTCCGACTTGGGGTAATCGCCCTCGTACATGGCTTCCCATGCATTCAAGAGCTGCAGGTGCCATTGCTGCTCCGATGTCAGCCCGGAAGCTTGTTGGTTGATCTGCGCCAACAGACCAAGGGATCGCGAATGATCCGTCAGCTGCAAGTCCTCGATCTGCTTGAGGAGAGCATTCGAGTCGGCGATGCGCGTGGCGGCATAGCCGACCTGCCAGCACAGACAACTGGCCAGACCTATGCCCGCCGCCCAGCGCCGCAGGCTATTCGACCACCGGGACATGTCATGCATCCGTCGATTGTCAGTGCGACGAATCCTGATTTGAGGACGAAGGCGGTGCGCGGTCTGGTTGCTGCGGTGTATCGCTTTCGCCGTCCTCTTCGTCATCTCCGTGACCTGGCGCATGCGTCTGAGGTGCTTGCGGCACCTGTTGAATTCCCAGCTCCACGCGCAACGGCGAGCTGTCTCCCGCCGCCACCGCCGCCGTAAGCTCGGCGCTTGCCTGCACCTGCTCTAGCACACTCTTCAACTCATCGGTTCGCGCATAGCGCAGCGACGCATCGCTGCCGATGGCTTCCAGCAACTCGATCGTATCGGTCATATTGTTCCCCTGCCCCTGTCTAAACGGCACAGACGTGCCGCCCCCCGCTTCAGGTCGCCATATCCAGCGCCTTCAGCCGCTCCAGCATGGCACGGTTCGGTTGCAAGGTCACGGCGGGCGGCAGCACCACCGTTTCCTCGGCGGTCAGCGGCACGTCGGCCAGTTCGCGCAAGGTTATGCGCTGAATGCGCGGCTGCTCGATGGGCAGCGTGGCGCCGCGGTAGACGATGACCTCGTGATCCGACGGATAGTCCTGCTCCAGCCGCTCCACCAGCAGGGCGCGGTAGGCCGGTCCGGTGTCGAAGCGACCCACGGAGCGGTTGCCGATCACGCCCACCTGCCACAGCACGAGATAGCCGGCAGGGTCGATGCGGCGCTCGCAGTACAGCAGCTGGCTGGCCTCGAAATGCTGGCAACCGCATTGGCCCGGGTCGAAGCCAAGGTCGGCGTAGAGGCAATCCTCGGCGGAAATGCCCGGTTCCATGTGCGCGTCGAAACCCTCGGCGCGGGCCTGCTCGATCACCTTGTGCGGCGACCAGGCGAAGATGCCGGGATGGCCGTAGAACACGCCGCAGACCCGCTTGCCGGCGCGCAGTTCGTCCATCATCAACGCCACCCACTCGCGGTAGGTTTTCATGCGCGGCTTGCCCTCGGCGTAGTAGGGCTGCAGGCTGCGCACGTCCGGGTGCATGCGCTTCAGCCACTCTTCCGCAATGGCATCGGACAGCGCCGCGAACACCACGTCTGCCTGCACGATATGGCTGCGTGCCAGCGGGGTGAGATGGGAGCCCAGCGTCATGCCCAGGCCCACGCAGGCCAGGCGGCCGCGGCCGGGAACGTTCAAGGTGGAGAGGATGGGAGTCGTCATCCGGCGATCTTAGCGAACTTCCCGCTCCTGCTTGCGGAGGAAATATCGAGGGTGGCGCAGCCTTCCGGCGCACCGCGCGGGTCAGGCCGGCTCGAGATCCCCGACACCGGCCATCACGCGGTTACGCCCGTCGTGCTTGGCGCGGTAAAGCGCGGCATCGGCGTCGGCGCAGAGGCGGCGCAGATCGTGGCCGGCAGCATCGGTGAAGGCGAGTCCGATGCTGGTGGATGCGGTCACGGCCACGTCATCGAATTCCACCACGGTGGCTTCGATGGTGACGCGCATGCGTTCGGCGATGGCGATGCCCTGCTCGCGCGAGCAATCCACCAGCAGGATGCCGAACTCCTCGCCGCCGAGGCGGCCGAACAGGTCGACGGCACGCAAGTGCTGCTTGCAGGCAGCGACCATGCAGCGCAGCACCTCGTCGCCCATGGCATGCCCGTGGGTGTCGTTGATGCGCTTGAAATGGTCGAGGTCGATGAAGGCCAGGCAAGCCGCACCGTTCCGCTTCGCCAGCTGCTGCAGCATGCGTTCGGCCTCGCCCATGAAATGCTGGCGGTTGTAGATGGCGGTCAGGCCGTCGAGGCGGGACAGCCGCTCGAAGCGCAGCTGCGAGCGCTTGAGCCGGTACATCCACATCGCGGCGAAGCCCAGCGCCATGAGCAGCAGCAAGAGATACAGCCGGCTGGCCTCGGCCGTCTTGGCGGCCAGCTTCTGCTGCACCAGCAGTTCGGCGTTCTGCTGGCCCAGCCTTTCCGTTTCCAGGTTCTGCGCCAGCACGTGCTGCTGCACGGTTTCGTAGGCCATCGCACGCGCATGCACATCGTCCAGATAGGCCTTGTCCAATGCGGCGAACTTCTCGTAATAATCGAGCGCGGCGGCGGCGTTGCCCTGCTTTTTCTCGATGCGGTAAAGCACCTGGTAGGCATCTTTCAACCACGCGTCGATGTCGCCCGACTTTCCCTGGGCAACCACGGCCAAAGCCATCCGCTTGGCGTCGTCGTCCTGGCCTATGGCGGCCAGCGCCGTTGCCCTGTCCACCTGGGCCGAACGCTGCGCGGGGACATAGCCGTTGGCATCGACACTGGGTTGAATGCGGTCGAGCAGGGCGAGCACCTGACGCGGTTGCCCCTCGCGCAGGAGCTCCTCGGCGAGCATGAAATACAGGTTGGTGTTGTACAGCGGCGCCTTGGCCGCCGGGCAGTCGTCGAAGGCCTGCCGCAATTCCGGGCTGTCCGACTTGAGCCTTTTGCCGTAATAGAGCGCCTCGACCAGGATCGAAGCGGGATAGCACTGGCTTTCGCCCGCGGGAACGGCCGCGATGGCCATGCGCGCATAGCGCACCGCCAGGTCGGTCTGGCCCGCAGACCCCATCACCTGCGACAGGTTGGACAACAACAAGCGGCGTACCTTGGCGTCCGTGACCTGCGGCAGGCGTGCCGCGACGCGATTGGCCAGCTCGAACGCCTCGGTGTAATGCCGGGCGGCCCCGAGCTGGCTGAGCAACATGGCCGACGCACGATCCGCCAGGAGCGGATCGCCGGAATGCCGAATGATGTCGTCGAGCAGCGATTCCGACTTGGCGTAATCGCCCTGGTACATGACTTCCCAGGCATTGAGATAGCGCATCTGCCATTGCTGGGCCGGCGTCAGGCTGGCAGCCTGCTGGTTGAGCTGAGCCAGCACCTGCAGGGATCGCGCGTGATCCGTGACCTGCAATTGATAGATCTGCCGGATCAGGGCATCCGGATCGGCCGCGGGCACGGCGGCAAAGCCCGCCTGCCAGCACAGGCCGGCGGCGAGGCCCACCCACGCGAGCCGCGTCCTGATGCCGCTGAATAGCCAGTCCATGCTTCTTCCCCCGTGCACCCGGGCCAAGACATGCGCATCCGGCTTCCGGCCGCATCGCCCGTCCATTGCCCGCCCGCCCCTGATCCGTACAAGCATGGCATGGTTCGGCCGCAAGGTCACAGCCGCGGCCGGTGGTCTTCCAGCGGTTCTTAGGGAATATCGCGACAGCTGGCCCGGCCATCCATGCCATCAGGCACAGTTGCGCCACGCCGCAGCTCGCTAGGCTAGACGCTTTACCCCGCGAGGAGATGCCCGTGCGCAAGCCGCTGCAGACGAGCTTGCTGGCAGCGTTGCTGCTGGCCGGTTTCCACCATCCGGCACTGGCCGCCGACAAGAAGCCGCCCGCAGCGGAGGCGCCGGACGCCGGCGACGGATTCCACCTTCCCGCCTTTCCCGCCGACGCGCATGTATCGCAATCGGCCACGGTGAACGGCCGCACGCTGTCGTACACCGCCACGGTCGGTTCGCTGCCGGTACGCGACGACAAGGGCAAGGTGATTGCCCAGGTGATGTTCACCGCCTACACCATGCCCGGCAAGAATCGCCCGGTGACCTTCGCGCTGAACGGCGGCCCCGGCGCCTCCTCGGTGTATCTGAACCTCGGCGCCATCGGCCCGAAGAAAGTGAACTTCGGCGTGGAGGGCGACAACCCTTCCGACCCCGCCACGCTGCACGACAACCCCGGCACCTGGCTGGGCTTCACCGACCTGGTGTTCATCGACCCGGTAGGCACCGGCTTCAGCCGTGCGCTGGTGGACGAGAAGCAGGCCACCAAGGATTTCTACAGCACCAACAGCGACATCCACTACCTGTCGCGCATCATCTACGACTGGCTGCTGAAGAACGGCCGCATGGAGTCGCGCAAGTATCTGGTCGGCGAGAGCTACGGCGGCTTCCGCGGCCCGCGCATCACCGACTACCTGCAGACCCAGCTGGGCGTGGCGATGAACGGCGTGGTGCTGCTCTCGCCCTACCTCGATCCCGGCGCTTCGGACGACGAAAACGTCTCCCCGCTGCCGTGGATGCTCACCCTGCCCTCCATCGCCGCCGCGCATCTCGAGCGCCAGGGCAAGCTCGATGCGCAGTCCATGCAGTCGATCATCGACTACACGCGCACCACCTATGCCGACACGCTGATGCAGGGCCGCAGCAACCCGGCGGCCACGGACGCAATGATCAAGAAAGTGACCGAACTTACCGGTCTCGACCCGTTGTTCGTGCAGCGCTCCGGCGGCCGGATCGAAACGCAGGCCTACCTGCGCGAGGTCTACCGCGCCGAGGGCAAGCTGGGCAGCCGCTACGACTCCAACGTCACCGCATGGGATCCGTTCCCCTACGCGCCGCACCAGAACTCGGGCGACCCCATCCTCAACGGCATCATCGCCCCCACCACTACGGCGATGGTGAACTTCATCACCCAGACCGTGGGCTGGAAATACGACGGCCGCTACGGCGCGCTCAGCTACGACGTGGGCCGCCTGTGGCACGACGACGACGACGCCAACAGCGGCTCGGTGTCGCAGCTGCGCGAAGCCGTGGCCAACGACCCCGGCCTGCGCGTGCTGATCGCCCACGGCTGGGACGACCTCTCCTGCCCATTCATGGCTTCGGTGCTGATCGTCGACCAGATGCCCGCGATGGGCGATCCCAACCGCGTGCAGGTGAAGGAGTATCCCGGCGGGCACATGTTCTACGCGCGACCCTCGAGCCAGGCGGATCTGCTGCGGGACGTGAAGACCCTGTACGGGGTGAATTGAGGACATGGCGCCCTCTCCCGCAAACGGGAGAGGGCGCTCTTCACATCGGCCGTCACTCGCATCACCATAATCGGCACCCACATCCGCGATGAGGTGTCCCATGAAGCCCGTCACTGCCGGTCTGCTCGCGCTGTCTCTTGCGGCCATCGCCGCCACCGCGTCCGCACAGACGAAAACGCAGGCGCCCGCCTATACGCCGCTGCGTCCGGTTTCCGATTGCCTGCGTACCGACCGCATCACCGAGTGGCACCTGGTGAATTCGCGCACGATCACCGTGCGCAATGGCCCCAACCGGTTCCTGGTGAAGCTGCAGGCCTCGTGTCCGCAGCTGAGCTACGGACCGCCCACTCTGCGGTTCGGGAGCAGCAAGGCAAACCAGGGGACGGCTCCCTTCAGCATCTGCGGCGAGGCCGGCGAATCGGTGCGTTCCACGCAGCCGCCCTCCTGCCCGATCCAGTCGGTGCGCCCGATCGACAAGGCCACCTTCGACAAGATCAGCGCGCACGCCAAGCGCAACGGCAGCGGCGCGGACCAGCCCACCAAGCCCTGAAAACCCATGAAAACAAAGAGCCCGGCGAAAGCCGGGCTCTTCGTTTGCGACGCACTGCGGCGATCAGTTGCCGTAGTACGGAGCGCTACCCACATACTGCGTGGGATAACCGTTGGTGTACACCACCGTGGTCGGCGGCGGCGCAGCCTGGTAGACCACTGTCGCGGGCTGGCTGTACACCACCGGAGCGGGCGGGTAGTACACCGGCGCCGGCGCCAGCGCGCTGCCGACGACGCCGGCCACCGCACCCGCCACGATCGCACCGGCGATCCAGCGGCCGCCGCTCCAGTAACCACCGTGGTAGTAGCCACCGCGGTAGCCGTAACCACCATGGTAATAACCGCCACCATGGTAATAGCCGCCGCCATGACCCCAGCCATGCGCCGATGCGCTCAGCGGCATCGCCACCGCCGCAGCCACGGCCATACCGATAGCTAGAACCTTGCCGACATTGCGCTTGGACATGACGCATACCTCCTGTTGATCTGCGGGTGTGATGCTCGGCCTTCCGCACTTAATCCGAACTGAAGGGTTCAAGATTTGGGGCGGGCCTCGCTCCACGGATTGAACTCGCCTTCAGGCTTGCGATGGCGCAGCAGCCAGCAGCCGTGGATGTCCGCGCGGCGGGCGAAATCGAACGGGATGCTGGCGGCGCTCCAGTCCTCGATGTCGAACCGGTCCGCCAGCGCGGATTCGTCCAGCTTGAAACGACGGAAATTGTTGGAAAACACGATCACGCCGTCGTTGGTCAGCCGCTCGGCGCAGGCTTCCAGCAAGGCCACGTGGTCGCGCTGCACGTCGAAGTCGTCGGCGCGCTTGGAATTGGAAAAGGTCGGCGGGTCGACGTAGATCAGGCCGTAGTGCGCGCGATCCTGCCGCAGGAAAGTGACGGCATCCGCCTGCATCAGCCGGTGCTTCGCGCCGGTGAAGCCGTTGAGCGCAAGATTGCGCGAAGCCCACTCGAGGTATGTGGCCGACAGGTCCACGCTGGTGGTGTCGCGCGCGCCGCCCGCCGCCGCGTACACGCTGGCGGTGGCGGTATAGGCGAACAGGTTGAGGAAGCGCTTGTTCGCCGCCAGCTCGCGCAGCTTGGCGCGCACGAGGCGGTGGTCGAGGAACAGGCCGGTATCGAGATAGTCGGTGAGGTTGACCAGGAACTGCAGGCCGCCCTCCGCCACTTCCACGAACTCGCCGCGCTGGTCGAACTGGCCGTACTTGGAGCCGCCCTTGCCGCGCGAGCGCGTCTTGAGCGCCACGCGCTCGCGCGGCACCTCGAACACGTCGCCGGCCACGCGCGCGATCTCGCGCAGACGCTGGCGCGCCACGTCGGCAGGCACTTCGGCGGGCGCGCGGTATTCCTGCACGTGCAGCCAGGTATCGCCGCCTTCGCGCGCATAGACGTCGATGGCGGCGGCGTATTCGGGCAGGTCCTGGTCGTAGGCGCGCCAGCAATGGATGCCTTCGCGCGCCAGCCGCTTGCGCAGGTGACGCAGGTTCTTCTCCAGCCGGTTCTTCAGCATCTGCGCGCCGGCGGAAAGCGGCTTCTGCTCGCGCGGCGCCTCGTCGCGCCGGCGGATCTCGAACGTGAGCAGCTGGGTTTCCAGCGCGCCGTTGTACAGCGCGTACTTCTTCTCCGCGTGCAGGCCCAGGGCACGGCCCAGCTCCGCATCGCCCGCCAGCACGGCGGCTCGCCACCCCGCGAACTGCGTGCGCAGGCGCTCGCCCAGCGCGTGGTACAGCGCGGGCATTTCCGCGCGCTCGCCCAGGCGCTCGCCATACGGCGGGTTGGTGATGACCAGGCCACGCTCTACGCCCGGCGGCGATTCGACATGCGACATGTCGCGCTTTTCCAGCGCGAGGAATCCCGCCACGCCCGCCTCCTGCGCGTTGCGCTTGGCGGTCTGCACCATGCGCGGGTCGGCATCGCTGCCGAAAAAACAGGGACGCAACTGCTTCAGGCCTGTTTCGGCGCGCTGGCGCGCCTCGTCGAGCAGGCTTCGCCACAGCGCGATGTCGTGCTGCTGCCAGCCGAGGAAACCGTAGTAGTCGCGACGCCAGCCGGAGGCCACGTCGGCGGCCATCAGCGCGGCCTCGACCAGCAGGGTGCCCGAACCGCACATCGGATCGAGCAGGGCGCCGCCTTCGGCATAGGTTTCCGGCCAGCGTGCGCGCAGCAGCATGGCGGCGGCGAGGTTTTCCTTCAGCGGCGCCTCGCCCTGCAGTTCGCGCCAGCCACGGCGGTGCAGCGGCGAACCGGCAAGATCCAGCGACAGCGTGGCGCGGTCGCGCTTGAGGCGCAGGTTGAGGCGCACGTCGGGTTCGTCGGTATCCACGCCGGGGCGCGTGCCGCCCTGCTGACGGAACTGGTCGACCACGGCGTCCTTCACGCGCTGCGCGATGAACTGGCTGTGCGTGAGCTTGCTCAGCGCGGTGTGCGCGTCCACCGCCAGCGTGGCGTGGGCGGCGAGGTGCCGCGACCAGTCGATGGCCTGCACGCCGGCGTACAGGGCGTCGTCCGTCGCCGCGTCGAATTCGGCCAGCGGCAGCAGGATGCGGCTGGCGAGGCGCGACCACAGGCAGGCGCGGTAGGCGGTTTCCAGCGGGCCGGCGAAATGCACGCCGGCCAGCGCCTCGCGCACGTCCTGCGCGCCCAGCGCGACCAGTTCGTCGCGCAGCAGGTATTCCAGCCCCTTCGGGCAGGTGGCGAACCAGCGATTCATGCCAAGGCTCCCAGCAATGCGTCGAACTGCGCGGCGATCGGCGCCATGCTCGCGAGCAGGCGGTGGTCGTCGTCCAGCAGCAACAGCGGCAGCTGGCGCTGCGCGGCGAACGCCTGCACCGCCGCCACCGGGCACACTTCGTCGCGCCAGCCGTGGACCAGCACCGCGGGCACGCCCGGACGCAGATCCAGCGCCTGCGCGAAACCGGGAATCCCCGGCGGGGTGGCAAGCAGGAACAACGCGGCCACCGGCGCGTCCAGCGACGCCAGCGCGGAGGCGAACGCTCCCATGCTCGACCCCACCAGCACCGGCGGGGTGTCGCAGGCCGCGATGGCCTCCCGTAATTGCGTCACCCGCGGCACGACTGCGCCCGCGTAGCCGTTGCCGTCGCAGGCGCGAAAATCCGGGCGCTGCGCGCGCCAGCCCTGCGCCTCCGCGCGGGCCGCCAGGGCGCTGATCTTGGTGGCGTCCGGGCTGGAATCCAGGCCGTGCGAGAGGATGATGTGGCCGCGCATCGCGGTCTCCGAAAGTCATGATTGCCGCGTACTGCGGTTGTCCATGATAGCGGGCCGCATGCGAGACTCCCCGCATGAGCGCCTTCGCCATCCACGACCAGCCCCTGCCCTACGCGGCGAAACTGCCCGAACGCCCCGCCGATGCGGTGACCCTGGTGGTGATCCATTGCACGGAGCTGCCCGACCTCGCGACCGCCCGCGAATACGGCGAAAAGGTGCTGTACGACAGCGGCGCAGGCAACAGCGGCCACTACTACATCGACCGCGACGGCGCGGTGTACCGCTACGTGCCCGGCACCCGCGTGGCGCACCACGTGCGCGGCTGGAACCCGTCCTCCATCGGCATCGAGCTTGTGAATCGCGGGCGCTATCCCGACTGGTTCGACTCGGGCAACCAGACCATGACCGAGCCCTATACCGCCGCGCAGATCGCCGCCCTGCGTGCGCTGCTGATGCAATTGCGCCGCGATTTCCCCGGCCTGCGCGAAATCGCCGGCCACGAGGACCTGGACACCGCCCGCGTGGCGGCCAGCGACGACCCCGAACAAACCGTCCCGCGCAAGCTCGACCCCGGCCCCCTGTTTCCGTGGGATACCGTGTTGGAGGGATGCGGGCTGGTCCGGATCAAGCCGTAAGCCCCGGGCGGGGCCTGAGGCGCGGGCGGCTATAATCGACGTTCCCCCTCGCCCGAAACACGCCCGCATGCGCGAAACACACGTCAAGGAACTGGTCGAACTGCTGCAGCTCGAGCGGTTGGAAGACAACCTGTTCCGCGGCCAAAGCCGCGACATCGGCACGCGCTTCGTGTTCGGCGGCCAGGTGCTGGGGCAGGCCCTGTCGGCGGCGCAGCAGACGGTCGACTCTTCGCGCGAGGCGCATTCGCTGCACGCCTACTTCCTGCGGGCCGGCGACATCGACGCACCCATCGTATACAGCGTGGAACGCGCGCGCGACGGCGGCTCGTTCTCCTCGCGGCGGGTGCTGGCGATTCAGCACGGCCAGCCCATCCTCAACGGCTCGATCTCGTTCCAGGTGCCGGAAAAGGGTTTCGAACACCAGACCGCCATGCCCGAGGTGCCGGCGCCGGAAGACGTGGAGCCGATGCGCCCGCTGCCGCCGGACGAACTGGCGCGCCTGCCGGTGAAGCTGCAGCGCTGGCTGGGCATCGACGGTCCGTTCGAATTCCGCCTGGTCTGGCCGCGCGACGAGATGCACCCGGTGAAACGGCCGCCGATCCAGCACATCTGGTTCCGCCTCGCCGCTCCCATCGACGATTCGGCGATCCTGCACCGCGCCCTGCTCGCCTACGCCTCGGACTTCCACCTGATCGGCACCGCCACGCTGCCGCACGGCATCTCCTACCTCACCCACAACGTGCAGATGGCCAGCCTCGACCACGCGCTATGGTTCCACCGCCCGTTCCGCGTGGACGAATGGCTGCTGTACTCCTTCGACAGCCCCACCGCGCAGGGCGGCCGCGGGCTGGCGCGCGGGCAGATTTTCGACCGCGCCGGCCGGCTGGTGGCCTCCACCGCCCAGGAAGGCCTGATCCGCCTGCGCGGGGAGTAAGCAACGACCATGCGCCAGATCTATACCTCGCCCCGCCCCGGCAACATCGATCGCGTGGTCGCCCTGATGGCCGAACACGGCATCGCCACCCAGGTGGAAAACCGCTCCAACTGGCGCACGCAGGGCTACCGGCGCTTCAGCTACCAGGAGCCGGACAACGCGCGCGAACGCTGGGAACAGGTGTGGATCACCTATGCCGACGACTACACCCGCGCCCGCGAACTGATGCGCGAGCTGGGCATCGAACCGGTGGTTCGCTTCGGGCAGGACCTGGCCGAAGCGCGCGATCCCTCGCCGCAGGCCAAGCGCAAATACACCGTGGCCCGTGCGCGCCGCATCGTGATGCTGGCGATACTCATCGCCTTCGCGCTGGTGGTGCTGCGTTACCGGGGCGTGATCTGAACGCCCAGCCGCATCTGAACGCCCAGCCGCTCGGCATGCGCGAGGCCCGATTTCCGGCCTAGAATCGGGGGCATGCGCTCCGAACATGTCCGGCTGTTCCAGACTCTGCCGCACGCCTGCGGCTACTACGCCGAGCGCACGGCGCAGAATCTGGTGCTCGACCCGGCGGCGCCGCAGCTGGATCGGCTGTACGGGCCGGCGCTGGAGCGCGGCTTCCGTCGTGCCGGCGGTCACCTGTATTTCCCCCACTGCCCGGAATGCCGCGCCTGCAAGCCCTGCCGCATCGACGTGCAGCAGTTCCGGCCCGACCGCTCGCAGCGGCGCTGCCTGAAACGCAACGCCGACCTCACGATCACCGAATGCCAGGCCGGCTACAACGCCGAGCGCCACGCGCTGTACGAGAAATACCTACGCCGCCGCCACCCCGGTGGCGGCATGGACGAAGCGGACGCCAGCGATTTCCGCCGCTTCCTCACCGCGCCATGGAGCCCCACCGAGTTCCTGGAATTCCGCCTGCGCGGACGCCTGCTCGGCGTGGCGGTCACTGACGTCTGCCGCAGCGCGCTCTCCGCCGTCTACACCTTCTACGACCCCGACGAAGAAGCCCGCGGCCTCGGCACGTTCGCCATTCTCAAG
The DNA here is from genome assembly GCF_014843005.1 of Rhodanobacter sp. DHG33. Taxonomy (GTDB): domain Bacteria; phylum Pseudomonadota; class Gammaproteobacteria; order Xanthomonadales; family Rhodanobacteraceae; genus Rhodanobacter_A. The sequence goes on from NZ_JACYXM010000004.1 coordinate 379,136, forward strand.
CAGGTGGAACTGGCCAGGCAGCGCAACCTGTCGTGGGTCTACCTGGGCTTCTGGATCGAAGGCCACTCGAAGATGGACTACAAGCGGCGGTTCAAGCCATTGCAGCTGCGCACGGTGGATGGCTGGGTGGCGATGCCTTGAGGGTGCGGCCGCACCCTGTGTATGGACACGGCGCCTGTTGATCCGGAGACATCCCTACCGAGCGCGCCTCGACAGGCTCACGCATCGCCAACTTCCGGATACGGAAAAAGCTTCACCAGCGGCACCGAAATCCCATCGTCGCCCACCACACGGCAATGCGTGCGGTCGAGTTCGCGCGGATCGTCCACGCCGCAGCTGTGCGCGATGATGCCCACTTCGTGCATCACGTTCTTCGCGTAGTTCGCCACCTTCTGGCTCTTGTCCGTCACCACCAGGCCGCGCTGCAGTCTGGGGTTCTGCGTGGTGATGCCGGTGGGGCAGGTATTGCGATTGCATTGCAGCGACTGGATGCAGCCCAGCGCCAGCATGAAGCCGCGCGCGGAGTTGACGAAGTCCGCGCCCATCGACAGGGCCCAGGCCACGTCGTAGGCGGTGATGCGCTTGCCGGAGCACACGACCTTGATGCGCTCGCGCAGCCGCTTGACGACCAGCGTATCGACCAGCGCGGGCAGCGATTCGTGCAGCGGCAGACCGACGCCTTCCATCAGGGTCTGCGGCGCGGCGCCCGTGCCGCCTTCGGAACCGTCCACGATGATGAAATCCGGCGCGCTCTCGATGCCGCGCTTGTGCACCTCGTCGCACAGCGCCTCGATCATGCGCATGTCGCCGAACACCGCCTTGAAGCCGGTGGGCTTGCCGGTGAGCTCGCGGATATGGTGGATGGCGTCCAGCAGTTGCGAGACGTTGCCGATATCCAGGTGCCGGTTCGGGCTTTGCGAATCCTGGCCCACCGGAATGCCGCGGATCTCGGCGATCTCCGGCGTCACCTTCGCCGCGGGCAGCAGGCCGCCCATGCCGGGCTTGGCCCCCTGGCCGAGCTTGATGCTGACCATCTTCACCTGCTTATGCGCGCAGATCGCCGAGAGCTTGGCGTCGTCGAGCTTGCCGTCCGACGTGCGCACGCCGTACTTGGCGGTGCCGATCTCGAACACGATGTCGCAGCCGCCTTCGAGGTGATACGGCGCCAGGCCGCCCTCGCCGGTGTCCATCCAGATGCCGGCCTTCGCCGCACCATGCGACAGCGCGCGCACCGCGGGTGCACCGAGTGCGCCGAAACTCATCGCGGAAATGTTGAAGAACGCGGCGTGGTCATAGGGTTCGCGCGCATACGGGCCGATACGTACCGGCTGCGGCTCCACATGGTGGTCGCCCAACGCGGGAAACGCCGCATTGACGAAAAACGGCACGCCCTCGCCGCGCAGGTCGCGGGTGGAGCCGAACGCGTTGGTGTTGTCCGCATTCTTCGCGGCGCGGTACACCCACACGCGTTCGGCGCGGTTGAACGGCATTTCTTCGCGATCGCTGGAAAACAGGTACTGGCGGAAAAACTCGCCCAGGCGCAGGAAGCCGTAGCGGAAGTGGCCGATGACCGGAAAGTTGCGCAGCACGGCGTTGGACGTTTGGTTGCGATCCAGCACCCACACTGCCGCGATCACCACCGCGGCCACGGCCAGCAACAGCAAGAACAGCACCGCGAACGTCTGCACCAGCACCACCAGCCAGTGCGAAAAACCCGTCGATTGCATGAGCGGCTCCTGTTAGGTCGTTGCGAGCGAATGTCGTTCGGTGCGTCGCTCCTCCCCCAAGAATGGAGAGGGAGAAAGTCGTTACAGCTCCACGCGCAGCTGCGCCGCCGCGCGGACGGCCTTCGCGCGCGCCGTCTCGATGTCGGCATCGCGCGCCAGCGTCACCGCCATGCGGCGGCGCCCCTTCACCTCGGGCTTGCCGAACAGACGCAGCTGGGTATCCGGCTCGGCCAGCGCCAGGGCCACGCCGTGATAGCGCGGCGCGCGCCCCTCGCCCTCCACCAGCACCGCGCACGAGGCGGCAGGGCCGAACTGGCGGATCTCTGGAATCGGCAGGCCCAGGATCGCCCGCGCGTGCAGCGCGAACTCCGACAGATCCTGGGAGATCAACGTGACCAGGCCCGTGTCGTGCGGACGCGGGCTGACTTCGGAGAAGATCACCTGGTCGCCCTTGACGAAGAACTCCATGCCGAACACGCCCCAGCCGCCCAGCGCGTTCGACACCGCCGCGGCCTGTCGCTGCGCCTCGGCCAGCGCGTTGCCGCTCATGGGCTGCGGCTGCCACGACTCGCGGTAGTCGCCGTCCTCCTGGCGGTGGCCGATGGGCGCGCAGAAGCTGGTGCCGTCCTTGTGGCGCACGGTGAGCAGCGTGATCTCGAAATCGAAATCGACGAAGCCCTCGACGATCACCCTGCCCTTGCCGGCACGACCGCCGGACTGCGCGTAATCCCACGCCTGCTGCACGCCGGACTCGTCGCGCACCACGCTCTGGCCCTTGCCCGAGGAGCTCATCACCGGCTTGATCACGAAGGGGTAGCCGATCTCGGCCACCGCGCGCCGGTAGTCGGCTTCGTTGTCGCAGAAACGGTAGGGCGAGGTGGGCAGTTCAAGCTCCTGCGCAGCAAGCCGGCGGATGCCTTCGCGGTCCATCGTCAGCCACGCCGCGCGCGCGGTGGGGATCACGTGCAGGCCTTCGCGCTCCATCTCCACCAGCGTGGGCGTGTGGATCGCCTCGATCTCCGGCACCACGAGGTCGGGCTTTTCCTGTTCGATCAGTGCGCGCAGCGCGTTGCCGTCCAGCATGTCGATGACGTGGCTGCGATGCGCCACCTGCATGGCCGGCGCGTCGGCGTAGCGATCCACTGCGATCACTTCCACCGCGTAGCGCTGCAGCTCGATCGCCACTTCCTTGCCCAGTTCGCCGGAACCCAGCAGCAGCACGCGCACGGCATGGTCGGAATGGGGTGTACCGAACGGCTTCATGGGATTCTCCGGCCCGGGCAAAGGCGCATTGTAGCGGGCAGGAGAACACCGTTCCGGCCGCCTGCGGGCGGCCATCCGCCGGATGGCTTCAACGACCGCTGGCGGCGACCTGTCGCGGCTGCGGCAACGCGGGCTCGCTGCGCGTACCGTCGGCGGGAATCACGAGTACCCGGCCGTCGTGCCGGTCCAGCATCGCGGCCGCAGCGGCGGTATCGGTGTCGAGCTGCTGCAGCGGGCGTCCATCGATGGCGTCGTATACGGTCAACCGATCGGTCTCGCTGTCGACCACGAGCACCCGGTCATGGCCGGCGTCGCGTCCGGGCAGCGACGTGCCGGAACCCTGCCGTGGCGTCGCCAGGCCGAAGCCGTTCGACACGATCACGACCATGGCCGCCAGCATGGCGGCCACCAGCCAGCGCGGATGGGAGTGCGGGATCATGGCGAGCCTCATGCATGCATGTTCCCTCCGCGGCGTGACAGGCGAATGACGAGGCCCGCGTTCAGTCCGTGCGCGGCCGCAGCGCAAGACCCAACGCCACCCAGCCCACCACGAAAGCCACGCCGCCGAACGGCGTGATGATGCCCACCCAGCGCGGTGCACCCAGCGCCAAGGCATACAGGCTGCCGCTGAACAGCACGATCCCGAGAGCGAACGCGAACACCGCGCAACGGCCTGCGCGGCCGTTGCCGAGTCCCACGGCCAGCACCAGGGCCAGCGCATGCCATGCGTGGTATTCCACGGCGGTGTGCCACAGCTCGCGATGCGCCGGATCGAGCACGTTGCGCAAGGCATGCGCACCGAACGCGCCGAACAGCACCGCGCTTGCGCCAGCCAGGCCGACAAGCACACCGGCACGGGATCGGGCAATTTGTCGCAGCATGGCGTGGCTCCGAAGGCAGATGTCGTCCGGCGCGATCGCTAGCGTATGCTTGGGCGATTGCAGCCCACGGATTCTCCCATGAAGTTCCCGCGCGCTCCGCGTGTCGCCATGCTCTTGCTGTCATTGGCCTGCGTCCTGCTGCTGGCCGGTTGCCAGCGCAGCGACGATCTGCCGTTCAAGCTCACCAACATCCGCGGGCACATGCCGGACCTGCAGTTCCAGCTCACCGACGACAACGGCAAGGCCGTGACCGCCGCCGACTATCGCGGCAAGGTGGCGCTGCTGTACTTCGGCTACACGCACTGCCCCGATGTCTGCCCGCTCACGCTGGCGCAGCTGCACGCGACGCTGCAGAAGCTGGGCCCGCAATCCAACGACGTGCGCATCCTGTTCGTCAGCGTCGATCCGGCGCGCGACACGCCCGCCGCACTGCACGCCTACGTCAACGCCTTCGACAAACACACCGTGGGCCTCACCGGCAGCCCCGGCGCGATCGAGGCGCTGAGCAAGCGCTACCGCTCCGCCTTCACCCGCGAGCCGTCCGGCGCGGGCGGCAATTACGAGGTCACCCACAGCTCGGCGATCTACGTGTTCGATCAGAACGGTCACGCACGCGTGCTCTCCGCCAATGCACCGCCGGAGGATCTGGTGCACGACCTCAAGCTGCTGCTGACCGGCGGGACTTCGCCGTGAAGCGCGGCTTCGCGTTGCTGGCCTGCGTGCTCTGCGCCGGACTCGTGCACGCCGGCACGGCGCCGCACGTCAGCGCCAGCCAGGCATGGATCCGCGTATTGCCTGGCGCCCTGCCGGCTGGCGCCTACGCGCTGCTGCGTAACGACGGCGACAAGCCCATCGCCCTGACCGGCGCCGACAGCGCCGCATACGGCATGGCGATGCTGCACCGGAGTTCGGAGACCGGCGGCACCAGCCGCATGGCGATGGTCGACGCGATGCCGATTCCCGCCCATGGCACGCAGGCGCTCGCACCCGGCGGCTATCACCTGATGCTGATGGACGCGAAGCACCCGGTGCAGCCCGGCGACACGGTGCGCATCACGCTGAAGTTCAGCGACGGTTCCACGTTGCCGGTGGATTTCGTCGCGCGGCCGGCCAGCGCGCTCGGCGGCTGAGCAAGCGAAAGAGCGGCGTGCCGTCTGCGAATCTGGCGTTTCGATTCGCCGGTCGCCGCGGGCGCACGCACTCCGGCGCTTTCAGTCGCGCGCCATGACCGGACGCCTCGTCTGCCACGTCTTGCGCGGCAGGCGCCCGCTGCGCGACAGCCGCAGCCACTGGCGCAGCGCCAGCAGCGCGCCGAAGGATTCGATCAGCGCGGCAGGCACCCAGGTGATCACTCCGCCGACCATCTGCCCGGTGAGCACATTGAACGTGAATGCGCGGCCGCATATCTCGAAGATCGGATAGAGATCCGTGCGCGAGAACGTGACGATGGCGCCGGCGAGGATCTGCGGCGCCATGGTGATGCCCGGGGACAGCACGCGCATACCCGCCCCCATGCGTCCGGGCGGATGCGGGCGATGGTCGACGACCAGCGACCAGTAGATCAGGCCGCTGAGCAGCATCGTCCAGTTCATGAAGCGGTAGACGCGCCAGTCCAGCATGGCCAGCGTCTGCATCGACGGCACCAGCCAGATCAGCACGAAGAACACGAACAGCACCGACGCCACCATCGGCTGGAACAGCACGCCGCCGACCACCCGCCACGGCCACGAACGCCGCAGTGTCTTCAGCCAGCGCAACCGCCAGCGCAGCGGCAGGCCGGCGCGCATTACGCCGGCCGGATACGAGGCGCAGATCAGCATCGGCGTGAGGTGATGCAGCAACAACTGCTGCAGGCGGTGCACGAGGAACTCGTGCTCCGCATAGAAATCGAGATAGGTCTGCAGCGTGAGCCAGATGATGGCCATGCCGGTCCAGAACGCCGCACGCCGCGCGAAGCTCACGCGGAGGCGTCGGCTGCCGCGCCAGTACAGCACGCCGGCCACGAGGAAACTCGCGAGGAACACCCACGAGAACTCCCACGGCACGAGCCATTTCAGCAGCGTCGCCATCACCTGCGTCGCCGGTTGCGACGGGTGCGCCGCCAGCCGTACAGCAGTCCCAGCAGCGCTACCAACGCAGGCACCAGCACGATGTTGATGACCTTCAGCCGTATCCCTAGCGCATCGATCTCGGCATTGAGCTGGTGCTGCACGTCGCGCAGTTCCTTGTTGATCGCCAGCTGGCGCCGGCGGAACTGCTCGATTTCCTGACGCTGCTCGGCGCCCACGCTGCCGGCATGGCTGCCGACCTTGCCCGGCTGCAGTTCTTCCAGCCGCTGCCGCGTCTCGGCCAGTTCTCGCTCCAGCTCCTGCTCTTTCTGCAGGAACTTCTGGTCGGCCACGCTGCGCAAGGCCTCCACGCGCGTGAACGGACGCTGCGACGTGGAACGGCCGCGTATCGACAGCAACGCCGAGGAGCCGCTGAGGTTGTCCACCAGGTTGCCCAGGAATTCGCCGTTGTTGGCGAACGGCTGCATCACGACCTGGCCGAGCATCGTTTGCGGCACCACCCATAGGCGGTCGCTGAGCAGGTCGGTGTCGGCGACCAGGATCACCTCGTCGCCGGGCGCGGACTGCGCCAGGTGTCCGGGCTGTTTCGCGCGTTCCGGGAACGCACTGACGAAACTGCCGCGCAGGCGTGCGGCCAGCACGTAGTTGGTGTTGTCCGGCTTGTAGTCCTGCAGGAGCAGCGACGGATTGCCGTCCGCCTGCAGCACACGCTGCACCGGCATCACCTCGGCATCGGTCGTGCTCTGCAGCAGCGGTATCAGCCGTGTATTCGCACTGCCCTCGAGGTCGAAGTGCCCGGCGGTCGAGAGGTCGAGGCGCTGCAGGCTCGCCGTGACCACGTCGTCGCGGTTGAGCTGCTGCGTATCCAGCCCGAGCATGGCCGGATGGCTGACGCTGTTGCCGCCCAGCTCGATGCTCAGCGCATGCGAGCGGTCGAGCACCACGGCGTGCGGGTCGTAGCGCACGCCCCAGGCCGCGAACAGGCGCGGCAGGTCGGAGCTGCGGTCGGGCAACGCACCGGCAGCCGGATCGCCCTGCGCATCGTCCATCTCCGCGTCGGGGTCGACGAACACCACCAGGTGGCCGCCGCGCAGCACGTACTGGTCGATCGCATACAGCGCGTCGTCCGACAGGTGTTTCGGATGAATCAGCAGCAGCACGCTGATGTCTTTGCCCACCTGCTTAAGACTGGCGGGGTCCAGGGTCTGCACGTCGAACAGCTGGTCCAGCTGCTGCACGGCCACCCACGGCTGCTGGCCCAGCACCGGGTTGCCTTCCACCGGCAGCGAGCTGATGACGCCGATGTGCTGCTTGCTGGGCTGGTTGAGCTCATACAGCAGCTTGGCGATGTCGTATTCGAGGAAGGACTCGCGCGTCGGGTCGAAGAACGGCACCGCCAGCGAACGCTCTGGCGCCGCGCTCTCGGCCCCGTCGCCGTCGACGTCGGCGGAGTACACACTGCCGGCGAGGCCGAAGAACACCCGCTCGCCGTTGCTGCCGCCGCTGAAAGGCGTGAGGCCCACGCTTTCCGCGCTGGCCTCGTCGTCCGAATACGGCACCGGATCGATCACCTGCAGCTGCACGCGCCCGTGCGAACGCGCGGCGATCTCCTGCAGCGTGTCGCGCACGCGCTGTTCGTAGCTGCGCAGCTTGGGCAGGTCGCGGGTGGCGTGCTCCGAGAAATACAGCGTAAGCCGGATGGGTCGCTGCAAACCTTCGACGATCTGCACGGTGCCGGGCGAGAGCGTGTAAAGACGGTCGGCGGTGAGATCGATGCGCCGCACGCGCAACCAGTGTCCGCTCGACACAATCAGCGAGACGAACACGAGGGTCAGCAGCGCCAGCGCCGCATAGATCGCTGCGCGCCGGCTCACGCGCAGCGGGCTGGTGAACGCTTTCGGCAATTGCATGCGGGCCATCAGCGCACCCGCTTCAGTTCGAGCAGCAACACGCCGGCGACCAGCCAGCCGATGATGCTGAGTGCGAAATAGGCCACGTCACGCAAGTCCAGCACGCCGCGCGCGATCGCCTCGAAATGCCGCAGCATGCTGAGGTAGGCCAGTGCGTTGATGAGCCTGCGCGGCAGCGCGCCGGAGAAGAAGTCCAGCACCTGCGGCTGCCCGGCCAGGATCAGCAGCACGCAGACCACCGCGGTGAGCACGAAGGCCACCACCTGGCTGCGGGTGAGCGCGGACAGGCAGGCGCCGATCGCCACGAAGCTGCCCGCCATCAGCCAGCTCGCGAGGTACCCCGCGAAGATCACGCCGTTGTCGGGCGTGCCGAGATAGTTCACGGTGAGCCAGATCGGGAAGGTCAACGCCAGCGCCAACCCGATGAACAGCCATGCCGCGAGGAACTTGCCCAGCATGGCCTGCCACAGCGTCTGCGGCAGCGTCAGCAGCAGTTCCAGCGTGCCGCCCTTGGCCTCCTCCGCCCACATGCGCATGGTGACCGCAGGCACCAGGATCAGGTACAGCCAAGGGTGCATCATGAAGAACGGCTGCAGATCGGCCTGCCCGCGTTCGTAGAAGTCGCCGGTGTAGAACGTGAGGATGCCCGCCAGCACCAGGAAGATCACCAGGAACACCCAGGCCAGCGGCGTCACGAAAAAGCTGCGCAGCTCGCGCCGCATCACCGCGTTGACCGGGCTCATGCCTGCGCTCCCTGCGGCGCGGTGGTGATCTGGCGGAACACCTCGTCCAGCCGGCCGCGTTCGAGCTGGATCTCGGAAACCTCCAGCCCCTGCTCGCGCAACAGCTGCTCCACCGGCTCCAGAATGCGTGCGCCGGGTTTCGGGAACACGGTGATGCGCCCGTCCAGCGGATCCACCTCGATCGCCGCCACCTGCGGCAGCCGTCCCAGCATTTCCTGCGACACGCCGCTGCCCGGCGCGCTGAACGACACGGCTCCGTGGTAGCGCGACCGCGCCTCCAGCTCGGCCGGCGTGGCGTCGGCCTGCAGGCGGCCGTGCGCGAGAATCACCACGCGGTTGCACAGCGCATGCACTTCCTCCAGCAGGTGCGTGGAGATCAGGATGGTGCGCTCGCGCGCCATCGCGTCGATCAGCTGGCGCACGGTGTGCTTCTGGTTCGGGTCGAGGCCGTCGGTGGGTTCGTCCAGCATCAGCACCGGCGGATCGTGCAGGATCGCCTGCGCCAGTCCCACGCGCCGGCGCAGGCCCTTGGACAGCGTGTCGATGCCGGCCTCCAGCACGTCTTCGAGCTGCAGCCAGCCCACCACCTCGTCGAAGCGGCGGCGCCCCACGTCCGCGCCGAGCCGGCGCATGCGCGCGATGAACACCAGGAACTCGCGTACCGTCATCTCGCCGTAGCTGGGCGCGCCCTCCGGCAGGTAGCCCAGCGCGCGACGGGCCGCCAGCGGCTCGCGCTGCACGTCGTGCCCGCAGACCCGCGCCGTGCCGGCGCTGGGCGCGAGGAAGCCCGCGATCATGCGCATGGCGGTCGATTTGCCCGCGCCGTTGGGACCGAGCAACCCCAGCACCTGCCCCGGCTCGGCGCGGATGCTCAGCGCGTCCACCGCGGTGAAGTTGCCGTAGCGGCGGGTGAGTCGTTCGGTTTCGATCATGGCGTGGCAGGCAAAGGGATCACCGCAATGTACCGCATGAGGCGCGGAAGGTTCCTTCGTGCATCGAAACGGCAGCACTGCCGTCCCGCATGCCATCGGAGCAGCGCCGAGTGCGGGCAATAAAAAAGGCCCTTCGCGAGGAAGGGCCTTTCGGTGAAGCGGGAGCGGACTCAGTGCTTGCCGTGATGCTTGGCCGGGTGCTTGGCCTCAGGCTTGGCCGCGGGCGCGGGCGCCGCTGCCGGGGCCGTGCTGGCCGGGGCCGGGGCGCTGCCGGCGCTGGCCGGAGCCGCCGCCGTGCCGGAGCTGGCCGGGGCGGTGTCCAGGGTCGGCTGCTTGATGCCTGCGGCCTGCTCCGGGGTCTGGTCCGGCGCATTGGTGATCGGCAGGTACACGTCGTACTCGGGGTAGCTCGTGATGTTGCCCTGTGCGTCCTTCACGGCCGGCTTGGCTTCGATGTCGTAGCTGCGGTTCGCCGTTTCGTCGAACTTGTAGCCATGGGTCAGTGCATAGGCCTTCAGCTCGTCGCGGGTCGAGCGCACGCCGACGAAGGTGCCGTTCCACACGCCTTCGAGTGCGGGACCACCGAACGCCAGGGTGGCGCGGACGTCGCCATCGACCACCAGGCGGCCCAGCGTGTCATGGTCGCCCGGATTCAGCGCGGCGGGAGCAGCCGGCGTGGCCGCGGTGCCGGCATCGGCCGGCAGCGCGTTCGCGGCGGGCGGGGTCGGCGGGGTGAGCTGCTGGGTCTGGCCGTTGACGTTGATGCTGCTCGAGTCGATCGGCATCGCCACGTCGAAGCTGTACTCGGTATCGCCGTAGTTCGTGGTGAACACGATGCGCGGGCCGGTGACGTTCACGCCCAGCTTCTTCGCCGTGGCCAGGATCGCCGCAACGGACTTGCTGACGGCGTCGTTGTAGGCGTCGTTGCCGTCCTTGATCTGGATCGTGACGGGCACCAGCAGCACCGGGGCCTGCTCGGTCTGGCGGATGTACGGAATCAGGTTGCCGTAGTTGACGTTCGGCACCGAAGCCAGCACGTTCTGCACGTTGTTGAGGCCGTACTGGATGAACGCGTCGGGATCGCCGTGGATGTACAGGTTGGCGAAGCGGTTCACCAGGTTCCAGCCGTACTTCACGTCATACGACCAGGTGATGTTGGTGAGCTGGTTGCGGTTGCCCTGGCGCTCCAGCGCGATGGTGAAGGTCTTGTCGTAGCCCTTCCAGTTGTTGTCCAGGTCCCACACGATCTGCGCGGTCTTGGCGGTACCGTCGACCTTGTCGAAATCCGGGGTGGCACTGTCGATGGTCAGCGAGCCGTTGCCCACGGTGACATTGCTGCTGTTCCAGCTCACCTCGGCGCCGGGGCCATAGGCCTTGCCGGAATAGGTGTACTTGATGTCCGGGTCGCTCGAGGTCAGCACCGAGTACTCGGGCAGGCGGTGGAAATTGTCCAGCACGTCATAGACCTGGCGCATGTCCTTGCCAACCACCATCGAGCGCTCGATGTGGCCGCTGCCGGGCATTACCACCGCAGCGAGCACGCCGATGCCGACGACGATGGCGCACGCCGCCAAGAATTCAAGAACACGATCACGCATCATTCCAAGGTCTCCGAGCGTCTGTACGCGGTACTCAGTGTTGCCCCAGCCATCGCGCGAACCTGACGGTGGCTCGATCGCGGTAAAAGACGGGGTCGGCAAGTGCCGAAGCTCTGGATGGTACTGGTTCAGGCGCCGGAACGCCATCGGGCCACGATCGGCCATTTGGACGGCCGCAAGTCATTGTTGCGGCAGGCTTGCCGACTCGCTGCGGCATCGCGCCGCCGCATCGTCCGCAAGCGCACGGGGCCCGCCGCGCAAGGCCTCAGACGATGCCCAGTTCCAGCGCCTTCAGCACCGCCCGGGTACGGTCGCGCACGCCCAGCTTGGAGAGGATGTTGGAGACGTGGTTCTTCACCGTGCCCTCGGCCACCTTCAGCGAGTTGGCGATCTCCTTGTTGGAGTAGCCGCCGGAGAGCAGGCGCAGGATTTCCGTCTCGCGCTCGGTGAGCGGGTCGGGTTGTTCCAGGCTGGTGAACTGGTTCTGCATGCGGCCCACGCCGGCCAGCAGGCGCTGGGTAACCATCGGCGCCACCAGCGAGCCGCCCGCGGCCACGGTGCGCACCGCTTCCACCAGTTGTTCCAGCGAGACGTCCTTGAGCAGGTACCCGCGCGCGCCGGCTTTCAGGCCCTGCAGCACCAGCTGGTCGTCGTCGAACGTGGTGAGGATGATGGTCGGCGGCAACTCGTTGCGCCCGGACAGCGCCTGCAGCACTTCCAGGCCGCTCATGTTCGGCATGCGCAGGTCCAGCAGCACCACGTCGGGCTTGACGCGCGGGATCTCCTGCACCGCCTGCGCGCCGTCGGCGCACTCGGCCACCACGCGGATGTCCTGGGCCAGATCGAGCAGCGAGCGCACACCCTGGCGCACCAGGTTCTGGTCATCGACGAGACAGACGGAAATCATCGCGGATCCTCGAAACGGTCGTCCTGCCGGCGCGGCGGCAGGCAGCAAGGGGAACAATGCGGCTTTCGAGCCGGAACATTCTGGCATGCGGAAACCGGGCGGAGCGAACCGGAAACGTGCATCACGGCACACTCAATGCGGGCGGCTCGACGCGCGACGGCGCGTGCGCCAGCTCCGGCTGCTCGCCCAGCGGCAACCGTACGGTAAGCGCGAAGCCTTCTCCCGGCGCGGTTTCCAGCACCAGGCTGCCGCCGAATTCGGCCAGCCGCTCGCGCATGCCCGACAGGCCGTTGCCTGCCGCCGGCTGCACCGCGCCACGGCCGTCGTCGCGCGCATGCAGGCCCAGCAGGCTGGGCCCGGCATAGGCAAAGGTCAGCCACAGGTTACGCGCGCCGGCATGCTTGGCGGCATTGGTGATGATTTCCTGCGCACAGCGCAGCAGCACCTGCGCGCGACGCGGATCCTCCACGCTGAAACGCGGCGGCATCGACACCTGCACGTTCAGGCCCGGTACGCCCTCGGTCAGGCTGCGCAGCGCCTGGGTCAGGTCGATCGCGTCGTCCTGGCGCAGCTCGCTCACCGCCTCGCGCACGTCGGCCAGCAAATGCTTGGCGGTGGCCTGCGCCTTGCGCACGTGCGCGCCGGCATCCTCGTTGCAGACGTGGCTGGCGACTTCCAGGTTCAGGCTCAAGGCCGTGAGGTGGTGGCCGATCAGGTCGTGCAGCTCGCGCGCGATGCGCATGCGCTCGGCCAGCCGGCTGGATTCGGCCAGCAGCGCGCGGGTGGCGCGCAGCTCCGTGTTGAGCCGCCGCAAGGCCTCGCGCTCGTCGGTCTGCCGGCTCGCCACCATCGACGCGACGAAGGCCAGCGCGCAGATGCCCAGGTAGATGATGGTCTGCAGGAAGGCCAGCGCCAGCGAGGGGTATTCCGGGAAGCGCGTGAACACCGCCACCAGGCAGGCGTTCTGCAGCACCATGCACAGCACGCCCAGCCAGAACGGCAGCAGCCACGGCAGCACCATCGCCATCACCGCCAGGAACATCGCGGTGATGCCGCTGTGGCTGTACCAGCCGATCGCCATCGACGCGAGCGTCATCAGCATCAGGCCGAGCAGGCGCAGGCCGAGGTGGCGGCGCGAACCGAGGTCGTAGGTCACCGCCCAATACAGCACGCCGAACACCAGGTAGCAGAGCGACCACAGCGGCAAGGCGAAATCGGAACGGTGCAGCAGGCTCAGGCGATCGGTCGCCCAATGCGTGAGCAGCGGCGTGCCCACACACAGATAGGTGAACAATCCGGCAAAGCGCAGTAGCCGGATATGGCTGAAATTGACCTGGAACATGCCGTGCATCATTGGACACCCGCCGGGCCTGCGCAATGCGCGGGAAGTCATCCCTGCCGAAAGGCACGCAGCCGTTTTACGGCGTCTTTACATGTGGCAACGCGAGGTGTACCCCCGCCGGGTGCATGCCATAATGCGCACTTGCCATGAGGCCGTGCCGGCCTTGGTTCATCTTCATCCTGCGGAGCAACGAATGGCCCTCGCCATCCGCGACGTCAGCGAGCACGACCTTGACGCCGTGCTGGCCCTCAACAACGCCGGCGGTCAATCCATCATCGCCCTCGACGCCGTGCAGCTGCGCTACTTTTTCGAGCGCGCCGACTACTTCCGCGTGGCCGAGATCGACGGCCACATCGCCGGCTTCCTGATCGCCCTGCGCGAAGACAGCGACTACCAGAGCCCGAACTACCGCTGGTTCAGCGAGCGGTACCCGGCGTTCCTGTACATCGACCGGATCGTGATCGCCAACACCTACCGCCGCCACGGCCTGGGCCGCATCTTCTATTGCGACGTGACCAGCTACGCCGAGGTGCGCGTGCCGAAGCTGGCCTGCGAGGTCTTTCTGGAGCCGCGCGACGACGTGGTCGTGCTGTTCCACGGCACCTACGGGTTCCAGGAAGTGGGGCAGCAACGCATGGGGTCGAAGGGCCGCCAGGTGAGCCTGCTCGCCAAGGAACTGCCCAGCTATACCTACGTACGCGAAACTTGGCTGGCGCACGGCGGCCTGCCCGACGTGCCCTGGCTGGCCGAGCGCCTGCACTCCACCCCGACACCCAGCCCGCGCCGCATCGCCGGGGAGCGCCACTCTTGAATGCAAAAATGGATACCGCCGATGCCTGCGACCTGCGCTTCGGCCAGGTGGGCATCGCCAACGTGCGCATCAAGCGCGTGGACGCCGCCGCGTTGTGCGAGGAACTGGAGCGCCGCGTGCGTTCCGCGCCGCAGCTGTTCGCCCGCGCCGCCGTGGTGCTGGACCTCAGCCACCTGCTGAAGCTGCCCGACGACGGCGCCGTCGACGCCCTGCTGGAAGCGGTGCGCAGCGCCGGCATGCTGCCGGTGGGCCTGGCCTACGGCACCAGCGAGACCGAGGCGCTGGCCAAGCGCATGGGCCTGCCGCTGATCGCGAAATTCCGCGCCGCCTACGAGCCTGCGGACGGCGCCCCCGCGCCGGCCGCGGCCCCGGCTCCCGCACCGGTGCACGAAACGGCGCAGGCAGCGGCGCCGCCCGAAGCCGCCCCCGGTCGGACGGAAGGCTCGCTGCACCACGACGGCGCCGTGCGCTCGGGCCAGCAGATCTACGCGCGCGACCGCGATCTCGTGGTCACCGGCATCGTCGCCAATGGCGCCGAAGTGATCGCCGACGGCGACATCCACATCTACGGCAGCCTGCGCGGCCGCGCGATGGCCGGCGCGCAGGGCGACACCGACGCGCGCATCTTCGTGCACGATTTCCGCGCCGAACTGGTGGCCATCGCCGGCCACTACCGCGTGTTCGAGCAGATTCCTAAAGACCTCGAAGGCCAGTCCGTGCGATGCTGGCTGGAAGGGGAAAAACTGCTGCTGGCCAAACTCTGACCGCACGCAGGCGCGACACCCACAACGACAATAAACGTAACCGGGAGATGGTTCCTTGACCGCTGAAATCATAGTTGTCACTTCGGGCAAGGGCGGCGTCGGCAAGACCACGACCAGCGCTTCGCTCGCCACCGGCCTCGCGATGGCCGGCAAGAAGGTCGCGGTGATCGACTTCGACGTCGGCCTGCGCAACCTCGACCTCATCATGGGCTGCGAGCGCCGCGTGGTGTACGACTTCGTCAACGTCGTGCACGGCGAGGCCACGCTGAAGCAGGCGCTGATCAAGGACAAGCGTCACGAGAACCTCTACGTGCTGGCTGCCAGCCAGACCCGCGACAAGGACGCGCTGACCCAGGAAGGCGTGGAGAAGGTGCTCGACGGCCTGTCCGAAGACGGTTTCGACTACATCGTGTGCGACTCGCCCGCCGGCATCGAGAAGGGCGCGCACCTGGCGATGTACTTCGCCGACATGGCGGTGGTGGTGGTCAACCCGGAAGTGTCCTCCGTGCGCGACTCCGACCGCATTCTCGGTTTGCTCGCCAGCAAGACCCGCCATGCCGAACGCGCCGATGGCTCTACCGTCAAGCAGCACCTGCTGCTGACCCGCTACAACCCCGCACGCGTGGCCAGCGGCGACATGCTCAGCGTGAAGGACGTCGAGGAGATCCTCGGCATCACCGTGGTGGGCGTGATCCCGGAATCCGAGCAGGTGCTGGCCGCCTCCAACTCGGGCGTGCCGGTGATCCTCGACGAGGCCTCCAACGCTGGCCATGCCTACCACGACACCGTGGCCCGCATCCTTGGCGAGGAGCGCGCACTGCGCTTCCTGGAAGTGCCGAAGAAGGGCTTCCTGCAACGCGTATTCGGAGGCTGAGCCGATGGGCATTCTCGACTTCCTGAAACGCAAGCCCGAACCCACTGCCGGTGTCGCCAAGGAACGCCTGCGCATCATCGTGGCGCAGGAGCGCTCCACCCGCGGCGCGCCGGACTACCTGCCGCTGCTGCGCAACGAGTTGCTTGAAGTCATCAAGAAGTACGTCCACGTCGATCTCGATGCGATCAACATCAACGTCGAGCACGACAGCGGACACGAGGTGCTGGAACTCTCGGTGGCGCTGCCCGAAGGCAAGGCCGCGTCCACCCCAGCCGGCTGAACGCATCGCTGCCCGCCAGCGGCGGGCGGCGTTCCCCCATGATCAACACCCCTCCCGATCACGGCGTGCTGCGCCTCGCCGACATCGGCGAATCCGTGCCCGCTCCGCTGCTCGTCCGCTATGGCCTCGCCCTGCAGCGCGTGGACGACGGCACGCCGATTCCCGGCAGCTACTGGGGCGACGAGGAAGCCGGCATCATCGGCCATACCGTGTACGCGCGCGGCGACACGCCGGTGCATTCGCTGCTGCACGAGGCCTGCCACCTGATCGTGCTGCCCTCGGAACGGCGCGCAGCCGTGCATACCGACGCCACCGATTCCATCGAGGAAGAGGACGCCACCTGCTACCTGCAGATCGTGCTGGCCGACGAACTGCCCGGCGTGGGCCGCGTACGCCTGATGACGGACATGGACGCCTGGGGTTACAACTTCCGGCTCGGCTCCACTCGCGCATGGTTCGAGCAGGACGCGGAGAACGCACGGCGCTGGCTGGTCGAGCGCGGCCTGCTCACGCACGAGGGCAAGCCTTCCGTCGCGCCTGACGCTACGATGCGCGCTGCCGACTGACTCTTTTCCCTTTGCAGGCACGCCGTGGCGCGATCACCGCACGACTCCTTCGACCTCGACCATCTGCGCCGCCGCATGGCGCGCGGCCTGATGCGCCTGCTGTACGGCAAGGGCGCCGAGCCCAGCGGCGAACCGCTGCCGCGCCGCGGCATCTATCGCATCCTCGTCTGCCACGTCAGCCACACGCTGGGCAATGCCCTGCTGCTGACGCCGCTGATCCAGGAACTGGAGGCCACCTATCCGGGCGCCGAGATCGACATCGTCACGCGCAGCCAGGTGGGCGAGGTGCTGTACGGCCACTATGACCGCGTGAGCCAGGTGTTCCAGCTGCCCGCGCACGGTTTCGGCCACCCGATCCAGTGGCTGCGCGCCACGCGCGGCATGCGCAAGGCGCACTACGACCTCGCCATCGACGCCGACCCGCAGTCGCAGACCGGCCGCCTGCTGCTGCTGAAGGCGCGCGCCACCTGGACGCTGGGTTTCAGCGGCCGCAAGAAGAGCGGCAGCGTGACGCACGCGGTCGAAGTGCCCGAGCACGTGCAGAACAAGGGCCAGCGCCCGGTGTACCTGCTGCGCAAGGCGCTCGGCGTGAGCACCGAAACCGACTACCCCGTACCCGACCTGCGCCTCGACGACGCCGAGCGCGCGCAGGGCCGGCGCGTGCTGGAGCATGTGCTCGCCACTGCGCCTGCCGATCCAGCGCACCGCAAGGTCATCGGCGTATTCGCCAACGCCACCGGGCCCAAGCTGCTCGGCACGGACTGGTGGAATCCCCTGCTCAGGACGCTGGAACAGCTGCGCCCGGATTGGCGGCTGGTGGAGATCGTGCCGATGAGCGGCCACTCCATGCTGGACTCGCGCTACCCCAGCTACTTCTCCACCGATCTGCGCCAGCTCGGCGGGGTGCTCGCCAACCTCGACGGCTACCTCAGCCTCGACTGCGGCATCATGCATCTCGCCTACGCCTCGCGCGTACCCACGCTGGGCATCTTCACCACCACGCGCGCCGACGAATGGGGCCCCTACGGCCCCGGCAACCACGTGATCGCCGCCTACGACCTCGCGCCCGATGCCGTGGCGCGGGAGCTCGCCGCGCATCTGTGAGCGGAAGCGCGGCGCATCGTGCCGCGTCGTGCGCTAGGCTTCCCCGGTTGTCGCACCGCCCGCGTGCGACGCGACTCGCCACCATGGGGAACCCCGATGAAACCGCTCAGCCGGATCGCCTGCGCCATTGCCCTCGCCCTGCCACTGGGCAGCACCGCCTTCGCCGCACAGCCCGTGCCGGCCGACCCCGCCGCCGCCGACCAGGCCTTCACGCATCTGGCCGACCAGTATTTCGACACCTACTACTTCCCCACCAACCCCAGCACCGCCACATCCGACGGTTTCCATGCATGGGACGGCAAGCTGGAGGACTACTCGCGCGCCGGCGTGGACGCCAACGTCAAGGCGCTGAAGCAGTGGGAGGCGCGCGTTGCGGCCGTCGATCCGAACACGCTCGGCCAGTTCATCCGCGGCGACCGCGAGCTGGTGCTCAACAACATCCGCAGCACCCTGCTCACGCTGCAGACCATCCGGCCGTGGCAAAAGAACCCCGACACCTATTCCAGCGGCATCACCAGCAGCGCGTTCACCCTGATGGAGCGCAAGTTCGCCTCGCCCGAGACGCGGCTGCGCGCGCTGATCTCCCGCGAGAAGCAGATGCCCGGTGCCCTGGCCGACGCGCGCAAGAACCTCGACAACCCGCCGGCGATCTACACGCAGATCGCGCTGGAACAGCTGCCCGGGCTGGTGGATTTCTTCCAGCACGACGTGCCCTCGGCCTTCGCCGACGTCACCGACGCGACGCTCAAGCAGCAGTTCGCCGACAGCAACAGCGCGGTCATCAAGGCCCTGCAGGATTACCAGAGCTGGCTGAAGACCGATGTGCTCCCGCGCTCGCACGGCGACTTCCGCCTCGGCGCGCAGGCCTACCGCGACAAGCTGAAGTACGACGAGATGGTCACCCTGCCACTCGACCAGCTGATTGCCATCGACACCGCGAACATGCACGCCAACCAGCAGCAGTTCGCCAAGGTGGCGCACGAGCTCGACCCCACCAAGACGCCGCAGCAGGTGCTGGCCGAACTGGCCGCCGACCATCCCGCGCCGGACAAGCTGCTGACCGTGTTCCGCGACAGCCTCGGCAAGCTGGTGACCTTCATCCGGCAACAGCACATCATCACGATTCCCTCCGACGTGCTGCCCCTGGTGGAGGAAACGCCGCCCTTCATGCGCGCCACCACCTTCGCCTCGATGGACACGCCCGGGCCGTACGAGACGGTGGCGAAGGAGGCCTACCTCAACGTCACCCTGCCCGACCCGTCGTGGGACAAGCAGCACACCGACGAATTCATGGCGCAGTTCAGCTATCCGGTGATCAACAGCGTGGCCACGCACGAGGCCTACCCGGGCCACTACGTGCAGTTCCTCTGGATGCATCACCTGGACGACCGCGTACGCAAGCTGCTGGGCGCGAACACCAACGTGGAAGGCTGGGCGCACTACTGCGAACAGATGATGCTGGACGAAGGGCTGGCGCAGTACCTCTACCCGAACGATCACCGCCAGCAACTGCTGCTGCGCCTCGGCCAGCTGCAGGACGCGCTGCTGCGCAACGCGCGCTTCATCGTCGGCATCAAGCTGCACACGGGCCAGATGACGATGGACCAGGCCATAGCTTTCTTCGTCAAGGAAGGCTACCAGTCGCGCGCCGTGGGCGAAGTGGAAACCAAGCGCGGCACCTCCGACCCCACCTACCTCTACTACACGCTGGGCAAGCTGGAGATCCTCAAGCTGCGCGCCGACGTGCAGAAGAAGCAGGGCAAGGACTTCAACCTCGAGCGTTTCCACAACGCCTTCATGCAGCAGGGCTTCGCCCCGATCGTCATCGTGCGCAAGGCCATGCTGGGGAACGATTCGCCGGTGCTGTGACGTGGCGCAACGTCCGCGCCCTGCCGGGCGCGGACGATGGCTCGACGCACCAACACCTGACAGAGGGATGCCGCCGCATGCCGACACGGAGGACGACATGAGCACACGCAGGCTGGTGGCCCTGTTCGACGGCACCTGGAACAAGCCCGAGTCGAACACCAACGTCGAGCGTCTGTGCCGGCTGATCGCGCCGCGCGATGCAGCCGGCGTCGAGCAGCTCGTCAACTACATCCCCGGCGTAGGCGTGGCGCCGGGCATGGCCCACCTGCTCGGCGGCGCGTTCGGCTACGGCCTCTCCGGCAACGTGAAGGACGGTTACCGCTGGTTGTGCGAGCAATGGCAACCCGGCGACGAAATCTGGCTGTTCGGCTTCAGCCGCGGAGCCTATACCGCGCGCAGCCTCGGCGGCCTGATCCGCAAGTGCGGCCTGCTGCGCCGCGACGGCAACGGCGCCATCACCGATGCCGCGGTGACAGCCGCCTACGCGTTCTACCGCGACACTGCGATCAAGCCCGGCGACGACGACGCGACAGCCTGGCGCGCCGCGCACTCGGTGGAGACGGACATCCATTTCGTCGGCGTGTGGGACACCGTGGGTTCGCTGGGCATCCCGCACACCGCCGCGTGGTTTCCGTACGCCCGTGCGCGCTACCAGTTCCACGACACCGACATCAGCTACATCGTCAAGCACGCCTACCAGGCCCTGGCGCTGGACGAACACCGCGCCGACTTCGCCCCGGCCAAGTGGGTGCGCAACCCCGCGATGCTCGCTCCCGGCGAGTCGCCCACCGCGAAGAAGCCCGAGCAGATCGAGGTGGAGCAGCGCTGGTTCGTGGGCGCGCACGCCGACGTGGGCGGCGGCAACGACCACGACGGCGCCGGCCGCAGCCCCGACCCGCTGCCGGACCTGCCGCTGGCCTGGCTGCAGCGCAAGGCGATGGCCGCCGGGCTGGCCTGCACCACGCTGGTCGCCCCGGCTGCCGATGCCGCGCTCGGCATACCGCGCGACTCCTACGGCGAATTCATGGGCGGTATCTACAAGCTGTTCAAGCCGCGGTTCGGCCGGGTGATCGGCAACGGCATCAACGAGACCGTGGACGAATCGGTGTGGCGACACGCCAGGCTCACCACCTACCGTTCGCTCACACTGGCGCGGGCGATGCGCGACGACGTGATCGCCGCACCGCCCGGCGTGGCTTGACCCCGGGCCTACCCCATCGGCTAGCATGCCGGCTCATGAGGGAGATGGCATGCCTCCCGTTCCGCCATGCGTTGCGCGCGGAACGAACCGCCCACGTGCGAAAGCACCGAAGCTGATGATGCCTGCACCACCGGATTCCGGCGGCGCAGGCGTGCCTGTCGTCGCGAACCATCGCCATGCAGACAGGAGATGCCACCCGTGAGTTTTGCTGGATTCGTTGCCGTGGGCCTGGGCGGCATGCTCGGCTGCTGGCTGCGCTGGGCGCTGGGCGTGCTGCTGAACCCGGTGTTCCCGACCCTGCCGCTGGGCACGCTGACCGCCAACCTGGTCGGCGGCATCGTCATGGGCCTGGTGATGGCCGTGTTCAGCCACTACCCGGCGATACCGCAGGCGGCGCAACTGTTCGTCACCACCGGCCTTCTCGGTGGCCTGACCACTTTTTCGACCTTTTCCGCCGAGGCCAACACGCTGCTGCTGCGCCGGCAGACGCTATGGACCTTCATCCACGTGATGGCGCACCTGGCCGGCACGCTGGCGCTGACCATGCTCGGCATCGCCCTCGTCCATAGCGTGCTGCACTGACATGCCGATGCGAAACGCCCCGAATCGCCGCAGCACCCGCCGGGAGAACGCGCCGTGAATTTCTCCGGATTCCTCGCCGTGGGCCTGGGTGGCCTGCTGGGTTGCTGGCTGCGCTGGATCCTGGCCGTGCTGCTCAACCACCTCTTCCCCGATCTGCCGCCCGGCACGCTCGCCGCCAACCTCGTCGGCGGCCTGCTCATGGGCTGCCTGATGGGCCTGTTCGAGCGCTCCCAGGCCCTGCCGCCGGCCGTGCGCCTGTTCGCCGCCACCGGCTTCCTGGGCGGCCTGACCACCTTCTCCACCTTTTCCGCCGAAGCCAACACCTTGATCTTGCGTGGACAGTACATGTGGTTTGGTCTGCATGTGGCAGCCCACCTCTTCGGCACGCTGCTGCTCACCTTGTTCGGCATCTTCCTTATCCGAAGCATCCTGCGTCGCCCTACGGACGCCCACTGATTCGAAGGAAACGGTATGAGCTCGGAAACCCTGGTCGACGGTGTCTATCTGCGCTTCTACACCCACGCCCACGCCCGGCACGAGGACCTGCTGCTGTCCGAATGGCTGCTGGAACAGGCCAAGAAGCACAAGTTCGGCGGCGGCTCGGTATTCCGCGCCGTCGCCGGTTTCGGTCGCCACAGCGTGGTGCACCAGGAGACCTTCTTCGAACTGGCCGACGACCTGCCGGTGAAGATCGAATTCCTGCTGCGCGAGAAGCAGGCACGCGTCCTGCTCGACCTGGTGCGCGAGGCCGACGTGGAGCTGGTCTACGCTCTCGAACCCGTCCAGTTCGGCATCCTCACCAAGGAATAAGCAGCATGAGCCACATGAGCCAGGATTCACTGCGGCAACGCGCCGGCGACCTGCTGCAGCACGCCGGCATCCGCATCGACGGCGATGCGCCCACCGACCTGCGCGTGCACGACGAACGCCTCTACGCGCGCGTGTTCGCGCACGGATCGCTCGGCCTGGGTGAAGGCTACATGGACGGCTGGTGGGACGTGGACGATCTGCCCGGCTTCATGACCCGGCTGCTCGCCTCGCACCTGGACGAACACCTCAAGACGCTGGACACCCTGATCTCGCACTTCAAGGCGCGCTTCATCAACCTGCAGCGCGGCGAGCACAGCTTCGAAGTCGGCAAGGTGCACTACGACCTCGGCAACGACCTGTTCAACGCCATGCTGGGCAAGCGGCTGGTGTACTCCTGCGGCTACTGGGCGCAGGCCGGCAACCTCGACGACGCGCAGGCGGCCAAGCTCGACCTGGTGTGCCGCAAGCTGCAGCTGAAACCCGGCCAGCGCGTGCTCGACATCGGCTGCGGCTGGGGCGAGGCGCTGAAGTACGCGGCGGAGCACTACGGCGTCGAAGGCGTGGGCGTCACCATCTCGCAGCAGCAGGCCGAATTCGCCCGCGAGCTGTGCAAGGGGCTGCCGATCGAGATCCGCCTGCAGGACTACCACGAGCTCGACGAACCCTTCGACGCGGTGTACTCCATCGGCATGTTCGAACACGTCGGCGGAAAGAACTACCGCGCCTACTTCGAGACGGTGCGGCGCTGCCTGAAGGAAGGCGGCCTCTCGCTGCTGCACTGCATCGGCAGCAACAACACGCCCGCGCGCCCCGATCCGTGGATCGAGAAATACATCTTTCCCAATTCGATGATTCCCGCGGCCAGCCAGGTGACGGCCGCGCTGGAAGGGCTGTTCGTGGTCGAGGACTGGCACAACTTCGGCACCGACTACGACCGCACGCTCACCGCCTGGCGCGCCAACTTCGACGCCGCCTGGCCGCAGCTCGCGCAGACCTACGACGAACGCTTCCGCCGCATGTGGCACTACTACCTCGCCGCCTCCGCCGCCGTGTTCCGCACGCGGCGCGACCAACTGTGGCAGCTGGTGATGAGCCCGGAAGGGGTGCCGGGGGGGCTGCACGTGCCGCGCTGAGGCGGCGTTTTGCCTGGCGCTGCGAGTCTTCATTCCACCCGCCGGGCTTTTTGCTCGACTGCCCGAGTCCGGAGCTCCGCACGCCGGGCTCTTTGCTCGGTGACCCGAGCCCGGAGCTCCATCTGCCGAGCTTTTTGCTCGGCGTCCCGAGCTGGGAACTCCAGCTACCGAGCTTTTTGCTCGGCGTCCCGAGCTGGGAACTCCAGCTACCGAGCTCTTTGCTCGGCGAGCCGAGTCCGGAGCTCCGCCTGCCAGGCTTTTTGCTCGGCGCCCCGAGCCGGGAACTCCAGCTGCTGAGCTCTTTGCTCGGCGGGTCGAGTCCGGAGCTCCTCCTGCCGAGCTTTTTGCTCGACGATCCGGGCTCGGAACTCCACCTACCGGGCTTTTTGCCCGGCGCGGCGAGCCCGGAGCCCCGGCGCCGCCATCGCTGACACCCGAGCCCGCCCCGCAGCAATACGCCCTGCGTCAAGCTGTCCCCCACCCGGCCGATCTGGCACCATCCGCCAGTTACCCGCACCCGAATCCCCCTGCATGAACCTGCAAGCCAACTACGAACAGATCCCGCTCAAGGAATACGCAGAGCGCGCCTACCTCGACTATTCGATGTACGTGGTGCTGGACCGCGCCCTGCCTTTCGTAGGCGACGGCCTGAAGCCGGTGCAACGGCGCATCGTGTACGCGATGAGCGAACTGGGCCTGGCCGCCAGCAGCAAGCCCAAGAAATCCGCGCGCACCATCGGCGACGTGATCGGCAAGTTCCATCCGCACGGCGACACCTCGTGCTACGAGGCGATGGTGCTGATGGCGCAGCCGTTCTCCTACCGCTACCCGCTGGTGGACGGCCAGGGCAACTTCGGCTCGCCGGACGACCCGAAGAGCTTCGCGGCGATGCGCTACACCGAGTCCAAGCTCAGCCCCATCGCCGAGGCGCTGCTGGGCGAGCTGGGCCAGGGCACGGTGGACTGGGTGCCGAACTTCGACGGCACGCTGGAAGAACCCTCGTGGCTGCCCGCGCGTGTGCCGCACGTGTTGCTCAACGGCTCGATGGGCATCGCGGTGGGCATGGCCACCGACATCCCGCCGCACAACCTGCGCGAACTGGTGTCCGCCTGCATCCGGCTGCTCGACGAGCCCGACGCGACGGTGGCCGATCTCTGCGAGCACGTGAAGGGCCCCGACTATCCCACCGAGGCGGAGATCATCACCTCGCGCAACGAACTGCTGGCGATGTACCAGAACGGCATCGGCTCGGTGCGCGCCCGCGCGGTGTACGTGCGCGAGGAAGGCAACATCGTCATCACCGCGCTGCCGCACCAGGTCAGCCCGTCGAAGATCCTCGAGCAGATCGCTGCGCAGATGCGCGCGAAGAAGCTGCCGATGATCGAGGACCTGCGTGACGAGTCCGACCACGAGAACCCGATCCGCCTGGTGCTGGTGCCGCGTTCCAACCGCGTCGACGCCGACGAGCTGATGCCGCACCTGTTCGCCACCACGGACCTCGAGAAGAGCTTCCGCGTCAACCTCAACATGATCGGCCTGGACGGCCGTCCGCAGGTGAAGGACCTCAAGAAGATCCTCACCGAATGGCTGGCGTTCCGCACCAACACGGTCACGCGTCGCCTCAACCACCGCCTGGCCAAGGTGGAGCGCCGCCTGCACCTGCTGGAAGGCCTGCGCATCGCCTACCTCAACCTGGATGAAGTGATCCGCATCATCCGCACCGAGGAAGAGCCGAAGGCCGTGCTGATGGCGCGCTTCGGCCTCAGCGAGGAGCAGACCGACTACATCCTCGAAACCCGCCTGCGCCAGCTGGCCCGTCTCGAGGAAATGAAGATCAACGCCGAGCGCGACCAGCTCGAAGAAGAGCGCGCGCGCATCAACGTGCTGCTGAAATCGCCCACCAAGCTCAGGAGCCTGATCAAGGAAGAACTGCGCGCCGACGCCGAGAAATACGGCGACGCACGCCGTTCGCCGCTGGTCGAACGCGAGGCCGCGCAGGCGCTGGACGAGAGCGCGCTGGTGGCCAGCGAGCCGGTCACCGTGGTGCTGAGCCAGAAGGGCTGGATCCGCGCCGCCAAGGGCCACGACATCGACGCCGAAGGCCTGAGCTACCGCGAAGGCGACGGCCTGCTCGCCACCGCCAAGGCGCGCACCACCCAGCAGGTGGCGGTGATCGACTCCACCGGCCGCAGCTACTCCACGCCCGCGCATACGCTGCCCTCGGCGCGCGGCAACGGCGACCCCCTCACCGGCCGCTTCACGCCGCCGGCGGGCGCCAGCTTCGACGCGCTGATTGCCGGCGACAACGACACGCGGCTGATCCTCGCCACCGATTTCGGCTACGGCTTCGTCACCCGCTTCGAGGCGCTCACCGGCCGCAACAAGGCCGGCAAGCAGATCATCTCGCTCAGCGACGGCGCCAAGGTGCTGGCGCCTCAGGCCAGCGCCGACCCGGCGCGCGACCGCATCGTGGTGGTCACCACCGAAGGCCACCTGCTGATGTTCTCCGTGGCCGAGCTGCCGGAACTGGACAAGGGCAAGGGCAACAAGCTGATCGACGTGCCGAAGAAACAGCTCACGGAAGGCGAGCGCGTGGCCGGCATCGCCGTGGTGGCCGAGGGCAAGGGCGAGGTCACCATGTACGCCGGTGCGCGCAAGCTCACCCTGAAATGGGCCGACCTGGTCGAGTACGGCGGCAACCGCGCCACCCGCGGCGGCCTGCTGCCGCGCGGACTGCGCCGCGTGGAGCGCATCGAGACCACGGGCTGAACAAACGCTGTGCCTTCCCCTTGCCCGCAAGGGGAAGGCAACACATGAGGAACTTCGAGCCGCGCCGCGGCATCCAAGTCCTGTATGCCCCGACGCCGGTTCGCGCGTTGCAAGCGGCAAGCCCCGGAGCTCCCCATGAAAACCACTCGCCTCGCCACCGCCCTGCTCGCCGCCAGCCTGTTCGCCGGCGCGGCCTGGGCGCAGACCTCCTCCAACCAGGCGCCGCCGCCGCTCAACCTCACGCTGCCACAGGCCAACAGCATGCCCTCCACCCTGGTGCCGGCCGCCAGCAGCAGCGCAGCCAAGCCGGCCGCCGGCAGCACCGCCAGCACTTCCGCCGCCAAGCCCGGCAGCGCGCCCGGCGCCTATTACGGCGACACCAGCGGCCGCATGGGCAATACGGACGAAGACCGCACGGCGAGCGCATCGCAGACCTGCGACGACTCCACCTACAACCAGCCCCAGGTGCACGGCGACGTGGGCATGGGCGTGGTGGGCGGCAACCACATGAGCGGCAGCTACCAGACCGGCGCGGTCAGCGTCACCAAGAACCTCGGCGACTGCGACCACCCCAGCGGCGGCGTCAGCTTCTCCGTGGGCGTGAGCCAGGGGCAGTTCCACGGGCGCGGGTGGTAAACCGCCGGATCGGAACCGCCGGTACGTTCAAACCTTCCGCGGGTAACGGGTCTTCGGCACCCGGCACTTGATCTTGCCCGAGCGGCCTTCGCTCAAGGCCACACCAACTCACAACCGCGTGTACGACCACGACTGCATGCGCCCGTCCTCGTACGGCATCACGCCATGGAACGGGCGCGCGTCGTCGTCGAACACCAGCGGCAGGAAGTGGCGGTCGCCCTCCCACATCGGCAATTCCATCAGCCTGTCGCGCGCCACCCATTCCAGCGTGCCTTCGGGATTGCTCGCCAGCGGCTCACCCTCGTAGCGGTCGATCAGGAAGATGAAGCCCAGCCAGTCCTCGCCCTGCTTGCCGAAGCCAGGCCAGTTGAGCGTGCCGCGCAGTTGCATCGACAGGCAGTCGATGCCGGCCTCCTCGCGGATCTCGCGGCGCATGCACGCGGCGATGTCCTCGCCTGGCTCCATCTTGCCGCCCAGGCCGTTGTACTTGCCGAGATGCTGGTCGTCGGGCCGCGCGTTGCGGTGGATCATCAGCACCTGCGTGCGATCGGGCGAAAGCACGTAGCCGAGGGTGGCGACAATGGGCGTATAGGGCATGGCAAACAGCCGCGGAAAGCGCCCATTCTAGCGTTTGCCGTCAACTGCCATCGTGGACTTGCGTCGACCCGCGGAAGGCGGCGACCATCGTCGGATGCGCATGCCGTTCCATCTCCACCTCACGTCACGGCTTCCACGCCGGCTCCTGCTGTTGGCGCTGCTTGCCGGCGCGGCCGGCTGCAGCGCGTCGTCGCGCACGCCGGTGAGCCGCGAACTGGTGTTCGACGGCCAGAACTACCGTGTGGTGGCGCTGGACCTGAAGCACGATCCGCTCAGCCTGCACTGGCGCGACCCGGCCAGCGGCGAAGCGTACGGCGACATCGAGACGCTGCAACAGTGGGGCGAGGCTCGCGGCCAACGCCTGCTGTTCGCCGCCAACGCCGGCATCTACGACCGCCAGAACGCGCCGCTGGGCCTCTACGTGGAAGACGGCAAGACCCAGGTGCCGCTGAACATGGCGCACGGCAACCCGACCTCGGGCAACTTCTCCTTGCTGCCGAACGGCGTGTTCGCGATCTATGCCGACGGCCACGCCGCGGTGCGCACGAGTGCCGCGTTCAAGGCCGACGGCAAGCCGGCGCGCTGGGCCACACAGTCCGGCCCGATGCTGGTAATCGACGGCCAGATCAACCCCAGCTTCGTGGACGACTCGGGCAGCCTGAAGTGGCGCAGCGGCGTCTGCGCGAAATCGCCCACCGAGGTGGTTTTCGCGGTGAGCGAAGTGCCGGTGAACTTCCACGGTTTCGCGCGCCTGTTCCGCGACAAGCTGGGCTGCCGCGACGCGCTGTACCTCGACGGCAGCATCTCGCAGATCTTCGTGGAAGGCCAAGGCTACGCCGGCGCGCCCGCCTTCCTCGTGAAACCCTATGCGGGCATCTTCGCGGTGTTCGTGCCGCAGCGATGACGCCTCAGGGCAACCGGTAGTCGAACGTATACGAGTGGCCGCCCTGCGCGTCGATGTGGATCGCCAGCGTGCCGGTCAATCCGGCCAGCGCATCTGTGCCCGAGTCGGGCACCACGCTCACCAGCAGGCCGGACGCGCCGCGGTCCATCGTGCCGGAATGCTGCAGCACGAAGGCGCCCTGACGGCCGTGCAGCGTGCCCACCACGCGTTCCATCGCGACGTAGCCCGCCGAGCCGTCCACCGTGCCGCGGTAGGCCAGCATCTCGCCCAGGCTGCGCGCTTCGAGGTCGCCGCTGAACTGCTTGTAGATGCTCATGCGGCCCAGCCCGCTGTCGGCGTGCGCCGGCGATTGCGGTTCGAGCTTTACCGTGAAGGTGCCGCTGGCTTGCATGGTGTCTTCCTCCGTAAGGGTTGCGGCCGCCGCGACGAGAGCGGACAGCGTGATGCTGCCGTGACCAGGAACCGCCTGTCGCGGCAACGCCTCTGCGATGATCGCGGCTGGCACCTGCACATTCCAGCACCGAGCCGCCGCCGATGATTGGAAAAACGCGACGCACCGATACTCCCTCCGCCGATGCGCCGCGCGGTGTGCTGCACACGCACCTCGGCGACGGCACGTTCGAGCATGCGCGGCAGCCGCCGGCGCCGGCGCTGGCCGCCTTCGTGGAACACTACTGGTGCGTGCGCTGGGACCTGCGCGGCCGCCCGCCGCAACCGCAGGAGACGCTGCCGCACCCGAACGTGCATCTGGTGGTGGAGCGCGGCGAGGCGAGAGTGTGGGGCGTGCACGACGGCCGCTACCGCCGCGTGATGGAAGGTCGGGAAACGGTGTTCGGCGTGAAGTTCGCGGCGGGCGGCTTCCGTGCCTTGCTGCGTGGCCCGGTAGGCGCCTTGGCGAATCGCTCATTGCCTGCGCGCGAAATATTCGGAGATGGCATCGACGCGATCGCACCGGCCATTCCCGCCTGCTCCGACATCGCCGCGATGGCGGCCCTGGTCGAACCGCTGCTGCTGGCGAACGCACCCGCTCCCGATCCGCTCGCAGCGCAGGCCCGTGCCCTGGTGGCGCAGGCGGCGAACGATCGCGACTTGCTGCGCGCCGAGCAACTGGCCGAACGCGCGGGCATGGGCCTGCGCGCCCTGCAGCGACTGTTCCGCGAGTACGTGGGCGTCAGCCCGAAATGGGTGATCGCGCGCTATCGCCTGCACGAAGCGGTGGCGCAGTTGCAGGCGGGACGCGAGCTGGCCTGGGCCGAACTGGCGCTGGCGCTCGGCTATTACGACCAGGCGCATTTCATCCGCGACTTCCGCCGCCTGGTCGGTTGTGGTTGTGCGCCGGCGGATTACGCCCGGCGCCAGCACACGCGCTGACTCAGACCTCCAGCCGCATGCCCGGCTGCGACAGCGTCACCGTGGTGCCGAAGCGCTGCTTCAGCAGCGCCGCCAGCGCTTCGCGCGCGGGGTTCTCGCCGTGCGCCAGCGCCACCGGCGGATGATTGGGACTCGCGCCGTACCATTCGAGCAGGCCCTGCTGGTCCGCATGCGCGGACAGGCCGCCCACGGTATGGATGTTTGCGCGCACCGGGATGTCCTCGCCGTACATGCGCACGTGCTTCACACCGTTCACCAGCAGACGCCCCAACGTGCCGGCAGCCTGGTAGCCCACGAAGATCACGTGGTTGCGCGCGAAGGCGAGGTTGTTCGCCAGGTGATGGCGCACGCGCCCACCGTTGGCCATGCCGGAGCCGGCGATGATGATGGCGCCACCATGAATGCGGTTGATCGCCTTGCTGTCCTCCACGCTTGCGCCCGCACGCAGGTTCGGCAGGTGGAAGGGCTTGATGCGGCCACGCCACACCGCCGCCGCCTCGGCGTCGAACAGTTCCTCGTGCTTGTCGTAGACCGCCATCACCTTGGCCGCCATCGGGCTGTCGAGGAAGATCGTCCAAGGGGCAAGGTTCCAGTCCTCGAAGTGCTCGGCGAACCAGTACAGCAACTCCTGGCTGCGCCCCACCGCGAACGCGGGGATCACCACGTTGCCGCCATCGGCACGCGCCGCGGCGAGGATCTGCCCCAGCTCGGCCACGGTGGCGGCGCGGTCCTTGTGGTTGCGGTCGCCGTAGGTGGATTCCATCAGGATCAGGTCGGTACGCGGCGCCGGCGCGGGATCGCGCAGGATGGGCGTGCCGCGCATGCCGACGTCGCCGGTGAACAGCATCGAGCGACCGTCCGCGCGCAGCTCCAGCATGGCCGAACCGAGGATGTGACCCGCCTCGTGCAGGCGCAACGTCAGGCCAGGCAGGATGTCCGTGTCGGTCTCGTAGGGCAGCGGGTGCAACTGCCGTTGCGCGGCGGTGACGTCGGCGGCCGTGTAGAGCGGCTCGACTTCCGGCTGGCCCGGCGCGCGTTCGCGATTCTCGCGTTCGGCGCTGTGCTCGGACAGCGAGGCGGCGTCGAGCAGCATGATGGGAAACAAGTCGCAGGTGGCCGCCTGCGCGTAGATCGGCCCCTTGAAGCCGCGCTTGACCAGCAGCGGCACGCGGCCGATGTGGTCGATGTGCGCGTGGCTGACGACCAGCGCATCGATGCAGGCCGGATCGAACGCGAACGGCTCGGCATTGCGCACGTCCGCCTCGTGGCCGCCCTGCACCATGCCGCAGTCGAACAGGATGCGCTTGCCGGCCGCCTCGATGAGATGGCAGGAACCCGTGACTTCGCCGCCTGCCGCGCCGTGGAATTCGATACGCATGCCGCCTCCGATGTGTCGCGTTGTCAGACCGCCAGCATCCGCTCGCAGATTGCCTGGTACAAGGCCGGCAGGTGTTCCAGCTGAGCCACGTCCACGCACTCGTCCACCTTGTGGATGGTGGCGTTGACCGGCCCCAGCTCCACCACTTCCGCACCCAGCGGCGCGATGAAGCGGCCATCCGAAGTGCCGCCTCCGGTGCTCTGCTCGGGTTCCGTGCCGCACAGCTCGCGGCACACTGCCACCACCGTTTCGCGCAGGCGGCCACCCGGCGGGGTGAGGAAGGATTCGCCGGACAGATTCCAGTCCAGCGAGTAGTCCAGGCCATGGCGCACGAGGATGGCTTCGGTGCGCGCGCGCAAGTCTTCGGCGCGACTGGCGGTGCAGTAGCGGAAATTAATGAGCGCGATGAGCGCACCCGGGATCACATTGGTCGCGCCGGTACCCGCGTTGAGGTTGGAGACCTGGAACGAGGTGGGCGGAAAATCCGCATTGCCTTCGTCCCAGCGTTCGGCGGCGAGTTCGGCCAGCGCCGGCGCGAAGGCGTGGATGGGGTTCAACGCCTTCTCGGGATAGGCCACGTGACCCTGCACACCGCGCACCGTGAGCGTGCCGGAAAGCGAGCCGCGCCGCCCCACGCGGATCAGGTCGCCGAGTTTCTCCTTCGCCGAGGGCTCGCCCACCACGCACCAATCGATACGCTCGCCGCGGGCGCGGAAGCCTTCGGCTACCTTGCGCACGCCGTCGAGGTTGGTCGGACCTTCCTCGTCGCTGGTGAGCAGGAGGGCCACGCGACCCGCATGGGCGGGATGCGCCGAGACGAAACTCTCCAGCGCCACCGCCATCGCCGCCACCGAACCCTTCATGTCGGCGGCGCCGCGGCCGTACAGCTTTCCCTCCCGGATCACCGGCTCGAACGGCGGGCTTTGCCACGAGGTTTCCGGCCCGCTGGGCACCACGTCGGTGTGGCCGAGGAAAGCCAGCGTCGGTCCGCCCGCACCATGCACCGCCCACAGGTTGTCCACTTCGCCGTGGCGCAGGTGTTCGATGCGGAAGCCCACGCGCTGCAGGCGCTCGGCCAGCAGCGACTGGCAACCGGCGTCTTCCGGCGTCACCGAGCGGCGGCGGATCAGTTCGCAGGCAAGGTCGAGGACATCGGACATGCGCGTGGCTGGAAGTCGGCAATGGCGCAGCATATCAGGCGGGCGGAACCACCCGGCGGACCGCTCGCCATATAGTTGACTCAGTCAATCAATTTGCTAGCATCGTGCGCTCCGGACAGGAGACGCGCCATGCCGAAAGCCGCCCCAGCCACCCATGTGGAAGCGCTGCGCGCATTCAACCGCTTCTATACGCGCAAGATCGGCGTGCTCGAGAAAGGCCTGTTGTCCAGCCCGTTCTCGCTCACCCAGGCCCGCGTCCTGTTCGAGCTGGCGCAGCGCGGCCAGGCCAGCGCCAACGAAATCGGCGACCACCTCGGACTCGACGCGGGCTACCTCAGCCGCATCGTCCGCGGTTTCGCGAGCGACGGCCTGATCACGCGCAAGCCTTCGCCGCACGACCGCCGATGCACGATGTTGTCGCTCACCGCCGCCGGCCGGCGCGCTTTCGCCGACCTGGATCGCCGCTCGCAGACACAGGCCGCGACCATGCTGGGCGAACTGCCTCCTGCCGACCGCGAACGCCTGCTCGGCAACATGCTCGCCGTGCGCGGGATGCTGGAAACGCCGAGCGAACGCAGCGGTCGCCTTGTGCTACGCACGCATCGCCCCGGCGACATCGGCTGGGCCATCGAGCGCCACGGCAAGCTGTACGCGGACGAATACCGCTGGAACCTGGAATTCGAGGCACTGGTGGCGACGCTGTTTGCCGACTTCGCCACCCGCCACGATCCGGCGCGCGAACGCATGTGGATCGCCGAGCTCGACGGTACACGCGTCGGCTGCGTGTTCGTGGTGCAGAACGCGGACGATCCCGGGATCGCGCAACTGCGCTGCCTGCTGGTCGATCCCGCCGGCCGCGGCCACGGCATCGGCCGGCGCCTGGTGGAGCGATGCATCGCCTTCGCGCGCGATGCCGGCTACCGGGGCATGACGCTGTGGACGAACGATGTTCTGGTAGCCGCACGGCACATCTACGAGACCGCCGGGTTCACACTGGCGAAGGAGTATCGCCACCACAGTTTCGGCCACGAGCTGGTTGGCCAGATCTGGTCGCGCGATCTGTAGAGCCGGAGCCGCTCAACCGGCGATCACCGCCCCCAGCAGATGCCCCACGCCATAGGTGATCGCCGCCGCGGCCACCGTGATCACGAACTGCCGCGCGATCGAGAACAGCATGCCGCGCCCGGTGAACAGCGACGTGCCGGTGCCGATCAGCGCCAGCCCCACGGCGGCGGCGGCGATGCTGCCCAGCATGGCGGCGTGGCCATGCAGGAACAGGTACGGCGCCACCGGAAACGCCGCGCCGAACGCGAACAGGCAGAACGAGGACACCGCTGCGCTCCATGCGGAGCCGCCCAGCTCGGAAGGATCGACGCCGAGATCCTCGCGCACCACGGTATCCAGCGCGGCGCGCGGCGTCTCGGTGAGGTGCTCGGCCAGATGCTCGGCCTCGGCGCTGCCCAGTCCCTTGTCGCGGTAGATGCCGGCGATATGGCTCACGCCGTCTTCCGGCGCCACCGCGAGGCGCTCGGCGCGCTCGGTGATCTGCGCCTGGTAGAACTCGCGCGAGCTGTTCACGCTGAGCCACTCCCCCAGCGCCATTGAGCACGCGCCCGCAACCAAGCCGGCCAGGCCCGCCAGGAGCACTGCACGATCGGCGGCGGCAGCGCCGGCCATGCCCATCACCAGGCTGACGTTGGAAACCAGACCGTCATTGGCGCCCAGCACCGCGGCACGCAGCGTGTTGCCGCTCTGTGCCCGATGGCTGTGGCCGCGCGCGACGCGCGCATGCGGCGGCAGGAAATGATCGCGGTGGCCGCTGCGGTCCACCGGCGTCACGTCGTGGTCGGCGTGCTCCAGCCGCACCACGGTAGGCATCACGAATTCGGTGCCGAAGGCCCGCGCGAACCAGCCCAGCGCGCGCACGCGCATGCCGGTGCGCGGCGGCGGCACGGCTGCACCCTGCTCGCGCAGACGCGATTCCCAGAACGCGGCATTGCCCTGTTCACCCTCGGCGATGCGCCGGTACGCGCGCGCCAGCCGCGGATCGGTGGCCAGTTCGGCCAGCCGGGCATAGAGCGCGGCGTTGTCGCGCTCTATGCGCAGGTTGATGCGGTAACGCCGGATGCGATGGTCGGTCACTGCGTCGGCCTGCTTCAGCGACCGAACAGTTTCTTGAAGCCGTTGTCGCTGAAGCCCACGCTGACGCTGCCGTCCTCCCGCAACACAACCGGGCGACGGATCAGCGCGGGGTATTCCTTCAGCAACAGCGTCCACTCCGGATCGCTGCCGGGATTCTTGCGTTGCGGCAGCAGATTGCGCCAGGTGGTGGAAGACTTGTTGACCAGCGCCTCCCAGCCGCCGAGCTGCGCCGCCCAGACCTTCAGCGTGGCCGCCGGCACAGGGTTGGCGCGGTAGTCGACGAAGCCGTACGGCACCTCGAACCGGTCCAGCCAGTTGCGCGCCTTGCGGCAGGTGTCGCAGGTAGTCAGGCCGTAGAGGGTGGTGCTCATTCGCCGCTCCGCAGCAGTTCGTTGATCGAGGTCTTGCCGCGCGTCTTTTCGTCCACCTGCTTCACGATGATCGCGGCGTACAGGCTGTGCGAACCATCCTTCGCGGGCAGGTTGCCGGCCACCACCACGCTGCCGGCAGGCACGCGGCCGTAGCTGGTTTCGCCGGTGGCGCGGTTGTAGATGCGGGTGGACTGGCCAAGGAAGACGCCCATGCCGATCACGCTGCCCTTCTCCACTACCACGCCCTCGACCACTTCCGAGCGAGCGCCGACGAAGCAGTGATCCTCGATGATGGTGGGGTTGGCCTGCAGCGGCTCCAGCACGCCGCCGATGCCCACGCCGCCGGAAAGATGCACGCCCGCACCGATCTGCGCACAGGATCCGACCGTGGCCCAGGTATCCACCATGGTGCCGGCGCCCACGTGCGCACCGATGTTTACGTAGCTGGGCATCAGCACCGCATCCTTGGCGATGTGCGCGCCACGGCGCACCAGTGCACCGGGCACCACGCGCGCGCCGAGGCCCTCCAGCTCCGCGTCGTTGCCGTGACCGAAGCGCAGCGGCACCTTGTCGAAGGCCAGCGCCGGGCCGCCGTCCACCACGCGGTTGCCATTGATGCGGAAGTACAGCAGCACGGCCTTCTTCAGCCACTGGTTGACCTTCCAGCCGCCCTGCCCGTCCGGCTCGGCCACGCGGCGCTCGCCGGACTCGAGCAGGTCGAGCACCTGGGCCAGCGCGGGGCGCAGATGGGTTTCGATCTCGGCCTGGGTGAGCTCGTTGCGGCGCTCGAAGGCGTCGTCGATCAGGGATTCGATGCTTTGCATGGCGAATGGACGTCCAAATAATTCGAGAGGGAACCTCGCCATTGTGCCCGCCCGCGCCGTGCGGGGAAACCGCGCGTTCTGTGGCGCGCCGGCGATGGTGAGCATCGCCGGCGGATGTAGGGCTAGATCAGCGCGAGCAGGATCGGTACGGCGATGCCGGCCAGGAAGACGGCGATGACGCGCCCTGCATGGCGCGAGTAGCGCCAGGCCATGTACAGGCCGGTAAGGCTCGACAAGGCCAGCGACAAGGCCACCAGCGCAGTGAAGATCTTCAGCGGCAGGGGATTTCTCCCCTTGGGCCGGCTCGCTTCGGCAGTCGGGTGCGCTGCAGGTGCAGGCATCGCATCCGTGGGCTGTGCCACCGGCGGGTTCGCGACGGGTCGCGGCTTGTGCGACGGCACCTCCAGGGTCTGCTTCTTGTGCAGCTGTCCCGCCACCACCAGCCACCGGGGCGGCGCGTAGCTGCTGCCGCGCGTCGTCTCGTGCAGGCTGAAGGTCTGCAAGCCGCCGGTGATGGCGAAGAACAGCAGGGCCGGCGCGGTGAATACGCCGAGGTAGAGGTGCACCTGGCGGCAAACCTTGAGGAAACGGTGAGACAGCGACATGAAGGGATCTTTTCAAATGAGAATAAATATCATCTAAGCAGATCGCGCCGCTCGTGGGAAGCATCCGGCCGGCACCACGGCCGCTGGCCGCCGGCGGATTGGCCGCTCAGTCCTTCGAAGCACCGAGCCGCTGGTGCAGCGCCTGCAACAGCCGCTGCTGCTGCTGTTCGGAAAGCGGCGCGTCGCGACGATCGCTGAGCTGGAAGAAGTCCTCCACGCGCTCGCCGAAGGTGGCGATGCGTGCGTCGTGCACGCGCGCCTCGCAAGCCACCAGCACCTGCGCCACCGCGGCCAGCAGGCCGGGACGGTCGCTGCACACCAGCGCCATGCGCGTGCGGCCGCCTTCCTGCCGGAACTCGATGTCCGGTGGCATCTGGAAGTGCTTGAGCTGGCGCGACATGCTGCGCCGTGGCGGCAGGATCTGCCCGCTTTGCGCGAGCGCGCGCTGCATGCGCTGGCGCAGTTCTTCCGCGCGATCCGCGCTGGCCGGCTGCTGGCCGTCCGCTTCCAGCAACAGGAAGGTGTCCATCGCCAAACCGGCGCTGGAACCGAGGATGCGCGCCTCCACCACCGAGAAGTGCAGCCGGTCCAGCATGGCCGTGACGCTGGCGAACAGGCCGTCGCGGTCGGGCGTGCAGACGAACAGCTCGGTGCTGCCGCGCACCGAAAGCGGATGCACGGCGACCAGCGGCCACGCGCCTTTCGCGCGCACGATGGCCGCCGTCTGCCAGGCGATCTGCTCGGGGCGGTGGCGCAGGAAGCTGGAACCCGGGAACGTGCTCCACGCACGCTCGGCCGCTTCCGCGGCGATGCCTTCGTCCTGCAGCAGGATCAGCGCCTGGGCGCGGCAGGCTTCGATGCGCGCCGCGGCATCGTGTCCGGGCCGCGTATCGCTGCGCAATGTCTGGCGGGCGGCCGCGTAGAGGTCGGCCAGCAGGCGATCCTTCCAGCCGTTCCACAGTTTCGGACTGGTGCCGATGATGTCGGCCACGGTGAGCAGGTAGAGCCGTCCCAGCCGCTCGCGGTCGCGCACGGCATCGGCGAAGTGCCGCACCACGTCGGGGTCGGTGATGTCCTGCCGCTGCGCGGTGGTGCTCATCAGCAGATGCCAGCGCACCAGCCAGGCGACGCGCTCGCCATCGGCCGCGGGCAGGCCCAGCTTGGCGCAGAACGCAAGCGCGTCGCCCTCGCCGAGCACGGAATGGTCGCCGCCGCGCCCCTTGGCGATGTCGTGGAACAGGCCAGCCAGCAGCATCAGCTCCGGCTGGCCCAGGCTGGACCAGATGTCGCAGGCGACCGGAAAATCGTGACGCGCCTCCGGATCGGCGAAGCGCGCCATCTGGCGCAGCACGCGCAACGTGTGTTCGTCCACGGTGTAGACGTGGAACAGGTCGTACTGCATGCGCCCGAACACTTTGCCGAACGCAGGCAGGATCGCGGCGAGCAGACCATGCCGGTTCATCCGCCACAGCGCATCCACCGCCGGCGCGCCGCGCTTGAGCAGGCGCAGGAAAGCCGCCAGTACGTCGGGATCGTCGGCCAGTTTGCCGTCGTGCTGCGCGGTGGCCTGATGGATGCGCCGCATGGTGTCGGCGGTGAATCCGATCAGGCCCTGCTCGTCCAGCCGCGCGATGAAGATCTCCACCAGCGCCGCCGGCCGCCGCGCGAACAATTCGGGATCGCGCGCCGCCAGCCGCGTGCCGAAACGCACGAAATGCTCGCCCACCGGCTTCGCTTCGCCGGGCGGCTCCAGCAGTTCGACGAAACGTTCGGCGATCTGCACGCCCAGCCGCTCGACCTGGCTGGCCGCGCGGTAATAGCCCTGCATGAACTGCTCGACGCCAAGGTTCTTCTCGTGTTCGTCTTCGAAGCCCAGCTGCACGGCGAGCGCGCGCTGGTAGTCGAACAGCAGGCGCTCTTCCGGCCGCCCGGCCTCCTGGTGCAGCGCCCAGCGGTAACGCCGCAGCGTGGTTTCGGCATCGCACAGGCTGGCGCGCTCGGCGGGATCGAGCAGGCCCGCGTCCTGCATCGCCTCGAAGCCGCCGGCATGCGCGAGCCGACGGCCCAGCCAGCGCAGCGAATCCAGCGTGCGCAGGCCGCCGGGGCCGTCCTTGAGGTTGGGTTCGAGATTGCTCGCGGTATCGCCGTGGCGCGCATGGCGCGCGTCGCGCTCGGCCAGTCGCGCGGCAAGGTACTCGCGCGGCGGCCACAGCGCGGGATCGTCCACGATGGCGCGCAGCGCAACCTCCAATGCCCTATCGCCCGCCATCCACTGCGCATCGAGCAGGCTGGTGAACACGCTGGCGTCTTCGGCAGCCAGGGCACGGCATTGCGTCGGTTCGCGCACGGCATGACCGACCTTCAGGCCCACGTCCCACAGCGTGGCGAAGCACTGCTCCAACGCACGCAGGCGCGACGGTTCGCGCTGCGTGACCAGCACCAGCAGATCCACGTCGGAATGCGGAAACAGCAGGCCGCGGCCGAAGCCGCCCACCGCGAACAGCGCCGCGCCGCTCACCTCGCCGAGGCAGGCCATCCATACGTGCACCACGATGCGCGCCACCGCCTCGGCGCGCCGCCGCGCCAGCGCGCTGGCATCGGCGCCTTCGCGGAAGGCGGTCGCCAGGTCGCGATCCACATCACCGAGCAGCTGCCGCAACGCGCGCCGCGCGTCGGCGGATACGCCGGAACGCGGCACGGCCGGCGGGAGGCGTGGCAGGGGAGGCAAGGTCAAACGAGGCGCAGTCGTCATGATGCCCAGTACAGCACGGCCTCAGTACCAGTCAAACGTTTCCGTGCCGCTGGCGCCATACGATGGCGACGCCGGCGATGCTGATCAACAACAGGATGGCCAGCGAATAGCCGGCAGGATGGGTCAATCCGATCGCATCGGCAGCCCAGATCAGGGCGGCGGCGATCAGCAGCTGCGCCGGCATGACGACGCGCAATACGCGAAGCGGTTGCGGCACGCCCATGCCACGCAGCAGCAACGCTGCCGACCATGCCGGCAGCCAGAGGATGCAGAGCGCGATCAATGCCAGGGAAGCGAGAAAGACGACGATCACGCCCGGTGCCACCTTGCCGCACTCACGCCTCAGGCATCCGGCCAGGGCGTGAGTATCTCGAAACCGTCGGCGGTGACCGCGATGGTGTGCTCCCATTGCGCGGAGAGCGAGTGGTCCTTGGTGACCACGGTCCAGCCGTCGGGCAGTTGCTTGGTCTGCGGCTTGCCGGCGTTGATCATCGGCTCGACGGTGAAGGTCATGCCTTCCTTCAGCTCCACGCCGGTGCCGGGCTTGCCGTAATGCAGCACCTGCGGCTCGTCGTGGTAGACCTTGCCGATGCCGTGGCCGCAGTACTCGCGCACCACGCTGAAGCCGGCGGCTTCGGCGTGCTGCTGGATCGCGTGGCCGACGTCGCCCAGCGTGGCGCCGGGGCGCACCGCGCCGATGCCGCGCATCATCGCCTCGTGCGTGGTCTCCACCAACCGCTTGGCCAGCACCGAGGGCGTGCCCACGAAATACATGCGGCTGGTGTCGCCATGCCAGCCGTCCTTGATGACGGTGACGTCGAGGTTGACGATGTCGCCGTCCTTCAGCACCTTGCCGGGGCTGGGAATGCCGTGGCAGATCACGTGGTTGACCGAGGTGCACAGCGTCTTGGGAAAGCCGTGGTAGCCCACGTTGGCCGGGATCGCCTTCTGCACGTTGACGATGTGCTCCCAGGCCAGCCGGTCCAGCTCCTCGGTGGTGACACCGGGCTTGACGTGGTCCTTGAGCATGGCCAGCACTTCGGCGGCCAGGCGGCCGGCCTCGCGCATGCCTTCGAGGTCTTTCGGGGATTTCAACGTGATGGCCATAGCGGAAGTCCAGATGGCGGCGCCGCGCGTGCCGATCAAGCCGGTACCGCAGGCAACTTGCCGCCGCGCCGGCGTACCGGCTACAATCTCACAGTTTTGCAGACCGTCATCGAGCCTTTCGACCGGCGCACACTGCAAGGCGAAACGGGATTGTAACCGCGCCGCGGCAGCATCCCAACCCAACGCCACACACGCATCGGCACCGTTCTTCGGGGTGCCGCGCGCAGCGTTCGCTGCCGCGGTCGAAGCCGGGGATGCGTGGAGGTCCCAACCCCCGGGCCACATAAAAAGGCCCAATGCGTTAAGGAGTTACACCATGGCTCAAGTCACCATGCGCGAAATGCTCGAAGCCGGCGTGCATTTCGGTCACCAGACCCGTTACTGGAATCCGAAGATGGGTCCGTACATCTTCGGCGCCCGCGGCAAGATCCACATCATCAACCTCGAGAAGACCCTGCCGCTGTTCACCGACGCGATGAACTTCCTGTCGGGTCTGGCGCAGAAGCGCGGCACCATCCTGTTCGTGGGCACCAAGCGCTCCGCCCGCGAGGCGCTGGCCGAGGAAGCCTCGCGCGCCGGCATGCCCTTCGTCACCGCGCGCTGGCTGGGCGGCATGCTCACCAACTTCCGCACCGTGAAGCAGTCGGTAGCCAAGCTCAAGGAGCTGGAAGCGGCCGAGACCGACGGCAGCTTCGACAAGCTGGTCAAGCACGAAGTGCTGGCCCGCCGTCGCGAGCGCGAGAAGCTGCAGAACTCGCTGGGCGGCATCAAGAACATGAACCGCCTGCCCGACGCGCTGTTCGTGATCGACATCGGCCACGAAGACATCGCCGTGCAGGAAGCCCGCAAGCTGGGCATCCCGGTGGTGGCGGTGGTCGACACCAACTACAACCCG
Source organism: Rhodanobacter sp. DHG33 (assembly GCF_014843005.1). GTDB lineage: Bacteria > Pseudomonadota > Gammaproteobacteria > Xanthomonadales > Rhodanobacteraceae > Rhodanobacter_A. The sequence continues at coordinate 420,013 of NZ_JACYXM010000004.1, forward strand.
GAGCTGGTGGATTACGCGATCCCCGGCAACGACGACGCGATCCGCGCGATCCAGCTGTACGCCCGCGCCGCCGCCGACTCGATCCTGGAAGGCAAGGCCGCCGCGCCGGCCGCCGCCCAGGGCGACGCCGACGAGTTCGTCGAGCTGGACGAGGAAGGCAACCCGGTCGCGAAGGCCGAGCGCAGCGAGCGCAAGGCCGCCCCGCGCCGCGAGCGTGACGCCGCTCCCCGCAAGGGTGCCGGTGCACCGCGCCGTGACGGTGGCCGCGAAGGCCGCGCCCCGCGCGACGCCAAGTAAGGCGATGTGACGGCGGGCAACCGCCGTCGCAGTGACAAGACAAAGCCCATCCCGGCGTCGTGGCGTGATCCGTCACGACGCCTCAAGCATTCGAGGAATACCGATGAGCAATATCTCCGCCCAACTCGTGAAGGAACTGCGCGAGCGTTCCGGCGCCGGCATGATGGAGTGCAAGAAGGCGCTGGTCGAGAACAACGGCGACATCGACGCCGCGATGGAGTGGCTGCGCAAGACCGGCATGGTCAAGGCCGAGAAGAAGGCCGACCGCATCGCCGCCGAAGGCCGCGTCACCGCCGCCCAGGCCAACGGCAAGGCCGTCCTGGTCGAGGTCAACAGCGAGACCGACTTCGTCGCCAAGGCACCGAACTTCATCGAGTTCACCAACGCCGTCGCCGAGGCCGCCCTGCAGGCCAGCGCCGGCGACATCGACGCCGTGAAGGCGGCCGCTTTCCCGGGCGCCACCAGCATCGAGGAAGCCGCCAAGGCGCAGACCGCGACCATCGGCGAAAAGATCGAAGTGCGCCGCGCGGCGCGCGTCGAGAACGCGGGCCCGCTGGCCACCTACTCGCACGGCGGCAAGATCGGTGTGATCGTGGCGCTCAAGGGCGGCTCGGACGAGCTGGCCAAGGGCATCGCCATGCACGTGGCTGCGATGAACCCGCCCTACGTGAAGGCCGAGGACGTCCCCGCCGATTTCATCGCCAAGGAAAAGGAAATCGCGCTAGCCGCGATGTCGGACAAGGAAAAGAACAAGCCGGCCGACATCCTGGAAAAGATCGTCTCCGGCAAGATCAACAAGATCGTTTCCGAAGTCACCCTGGTCGGCCAGCCTTACGTGCTGGACACCAACGTCACCGTGGGCGACGCGCTGAAGAAGGAAGGCGCGGACGTGGTTTCGGTGGTGCGCCTGGCCGTGGGCGAAGGCATCGAGAAGGTGCAGGAAGACTATCTGGCCGAAGTCGCTAAGGCGATGCAGGGCTAAGAACCTTCCATCCGTCTGATATGAAAAAGCCGCGGGAAACCGCGGCTTTTTCGTGAGCGATGAGATCGTGGCCGATCAGCCGCGCAGTGCCTCCAGCGTTGGCGCCACCTGCACTTCGCGGTTCAATGCCTGCCCAAGTGCCTCAAGGCGCTGCGCCAGCTGCGCTGGATCCGGCGCGCACACGGTGGCGTGCCCCACCTTGCGGCCAGCACGCGCGGACTTGCCGTAGTCGTGCCAGTGCGCATCAACGCCGCGCAGCACGGGCGCGGGATCGGGCAGCTCGCCGATCCAGTTGAACATCGCCGACCGCGCCCGGGCACCGGTATCGCCCAGCGGCAGGCCGAGCACCGCGCGCACGTGGTTCTCGAACTGGCTGGTGTGTGCGCCCTCGATGGTCCAGTGGCCGGAGTTGTGCACGCGCGGCGCCATCTCGTTGCCGAGCAGCTCGCCGTCCTTCACGAACAGTTCCAGCGCGAACACGCCCACATAGTCCAGCCGCTCGGCCAGCGTGCGGGCCAGCGCGGTGGCGCGCGGCTGCAGCGCATCGATATCGGGCGCCGGCGCCAGGCTCATCGACAGCACGCCGTCCACGTGCCAGTTGCGGGTCAGCGGCCAGGTACGGAAATCGCCATCGCGGCCGCGCACTGCCAGCACCGACAGCTCGCGCTGGAACGGCACGAAGGCCTCCAGAATCAGACCGTGCTTCGCCGCCTGCGCGCCCAGCGCGCTCCAGGCCGCATCGGCGTCGGCCAGCGATTTCAGGCGGAACTGGCCCTTGCCGTCGTAGCCCAGCCGACGCGTCTTGAGGATGGCCGGCGCCCCCACCGCCGCGAGCGCGCGGTCGAGACCGGCACGGTCGTCGACCGCCATGAACTCGGGAGTGTGCAGGCCGCAGTCGCGGAACAGGGTTTTCTCGGCAAGACGGTCCTGGGCCACCGCCAGCGCACGCGGGTTCGGGAACACCGCCACGCGCTCGGCCAGCCACTGCGCGGTTTCCGCCGGCACGTTCTCGAAGTCGAAGGTGACCACGTCGACCCGGCGCGCGAAGTCTTCCAGCGCGGCGTAGTCGGTCCAGTCGGCCTTGAGCAACGGCGCCACCTGGCCGGCACAGGCGTCGTCGGCGCTGTCCACCACGAGGCTGTTCACACCCAGCGGCGCAGCGGCCAGCGCCAGCATGCGTGCCAGCTGGCCGCCGCCGAGGATGCCGAGTACGGGTTGCCGCGACTGGCTCATGCGCGCGGGTCCGGCCTGTCGAGCACGGCCTGGGTCTGCCTGGCGCGCCAATCCTCCAGCGCCTGCGCAAGGCGCGGATCGTGCAGCGCCAGCACCGCGGCAGCGAGCAGGCCGGCGTTCGCCGCGCCGGCACGGCCGATCGCCAGCGTACCCACCGGAATACCCGCCGGCATCTGTGCGATGGAGAGCAAAGAATCCATGCCGTTCAATGCCTTGGATTGCACCGGCACCCCGAACACCGGCAGCCGCGTCTTGGCGGCCAGCATGCCCGGCAGGTGGGCGGCGCCACCGGCGCCAGCCACGATCACCTGGATGCCGCGGGCGGCCGCCTGCTCGGCGTAACGGAACAGCAGATCCGGCGTGCGGTGTGCGGAGACCACCTGCACCTCGTGCGCCACACCCAGCTCGGTCAGCACCGTGGAGGCATGCTCCATGGTTTCCCAGTCCGAACGCGACCCCATCACCACGCCAACTCGTGGCGTTTCCGTCGTTGTTGTCATGGTTCGGCCGTCCAAAAGTGGCTATTGTACGGGCTTTCCGGTTCCGTCACGATTTTCCCCCATGGACAAGCGCCTGCTCGACATCCTGTGTTGCCCGGTAAGCAAGACGCCGGTGCGCCTGCTCGGCCGTACCGAGCTCGACGCGCTCAATGGCGCCATCGCGACCGGCAGCGTGATGACGACGACCGGCAATGCCGTGGCCGAGCGTCTGGCCGAAGGCCTGATCACCACCGACCGCAAGCTGATCTACCGCATCGACGACGGCATCCCCGTGATGCTGCCGGAAGAAGGCATCGGCACTACCCAGCTGCACGATTTCCCGGCCCAATCCTGACTCGGCACAACCCCAACGACGGCAACCTCTCCGGCATGTCCATGAACGACGCCTTCGAACCGCCCAGGATCGTGCCACTCGCTCCGCGCCTGGACGCGGCCGGTGAGCAGCGCGTGGGCGAACTGCTCAACGCCGTGCGGAGCATTGCCGGCAAGCGCCTGCAGGAGTGCCTTGGCCACCTGTTCGAACACGTGGACGACGCGTTGTTCGACCTGGCCGAGAAAGCCGAAAACAACGCCACCCAGACGCACTACTTCGACGGCATGCGCGAGGTGCGCAAGGGGCGCCCGGCGGTCGAGCGCAACTTCCTCGCCACGGTGAACCGGGAACTCGGCGCGCTGACCGGGCGCTCCACGCCGGCGTCGGCGACTTCCGCGTCGGCGATGGTCGAGCTGTCGCTGGTGGCCGATACCGAGCTGGAGGAGTCGCTGGCGATCACCAGCATGAGCAGCAAGCACGAGAGCCGGCTGGCGCGCGACCTGTTCGCGATCAACCAGCGTCTCGCGGTGATCTGCGGCGGCCGCAAGATCGACGACGCCAGCAACCCGATCGCCCCTGCGGCGCTGTCGCAGGCCTTCCGCCAGGCCCTGAAAGAGCTGGGCGCGGACATGCGCGTCAAGCTGCTCATCTACAAGCTGTTCGACCGCTACGTGCTGTCCACGCTGGAAGAGCTCTACGCCGAAGCGAACGCCGAATTGGCACGCGCCGGCGTGCTGCCGCAGCTGCGCCCGGTGGCGCCGCGCGGTGCCGGAGCGACGCATGGCGCCCCGCAGACGGCGGCCTACGCCGGTGCGGCTGCCGCCGCGGACGAAACCGTCGATCCCGCGGCCGCCGAGTTGCTGCAGACCCTGCACAGCCTGTTCGTCGCGCGGCGCGGCAGCGGCACAGCCGCCGTTGCCCGCGCCCCTGATACGAGTGGCCCGCCGCCTTCCGCCAACGAGCTGCTGGGTGCGCTCAGCGTGATGCAGACCCAGCTCGCTGCGGGCGGAATGGCCGCGCCTTCCATGGTGAGTGGCGTCGGCAACTTCGACCGCGAGGCCGTGACGCAACTCAAGGAACTGCTGCTGGGCCAACTCGGCGCGCTCCGCGGCGCCCGCCCCAGCCACGTCGCCAGCGTCGACGAAGACACCATCGACCTGGTCGGCATGCTGTTCGAGTTCATTCTCGACGACCCCACCCTGCCGCCAGAAATGCAGGCGATGCTGGCGCGGCTGCAGATTCCCTACCTCAAGGCCGCGATCCTCGACCGCAAACTGTTTGCGCACCGCCAGCACCCGGCGCGCCGGCTGCTCGATGCGCTGGCCGAGCAGGCCAAGGGCTGGTCGCAGGAATCCGACCGCGACGGCCGCCTGCACGACAAGATCAAGGCCATCGTCGATCAACTGCTGCACGAGTTCGACGACGACCTCGGCATCTTCGAGCGCCTGTTGCTCGACCTGCAGCAATTCGCCGACACCAACCGCCGCCGCTCCGAGCTGGCCGAACAGCGCGTGGCCGAATCCACCCGCGGCCGTGAGAAGCTGGAACAGGCGCGTCGCCGCGCGGCCCGCGAGATCGTCGACCGCATCGGCAATCGCCCGCTGCCCCCACTGGCGCACGAAGTGCTGGCACGCGCCTGGGCGAACCACCTCGTGCTGGTGCTGCTGCGCCAGGGCGAGGAATCGGGAGAGTTCCGCGACGCCCTGCGCTTCGTGGACGATTTCATCGCCAGCACGCAGCCGGTGCCGGACGCCGCCTCGCAACGGCAACTGCGCCAGTTGCTGCCGGGCATCGAGCGGTCGCTGCGCCAAGGCCTGACCAACGTGGCCTTCCAGCCGCAGGACATCGAGCGCCTGCTGGCGCAACTGCGCGACTGGTACGGCCAGCAACTGGGCGAGCCGCCGCGCAGCACGGCACCGGGCGCCGCGGCCAAGGCCGCCACGGTGGCCGCGATACCCGAAAGCATCCAGCCCCTCGTCGTGCAGCACGCCGAACCGGACGAACCGCTCGAGGAAAGCGTACCGGTCACCACCGACAGCCCCGAATGGCAACAGATTGAAGCGCTGCGGCCCGGTGCCTGGCTGGAATTCCAGTTGCCCGACGAACCGATGGTGCGCGCCAAGCTGTCGTGGATCAGCCCGATGAGCGGCCGCTATCTGTTCGTCAATCGGCGCGGCCTGAAGGTGGCCGATTATTCGCCACAGGAATTGACCGTGCTGCTCACCAGCGGCCATGCACAGACGCTGGCCACCAGTGCGCTGTTCGACCGCGCGATGAGCGCGATCGTCAGCCGCCTGCGCCAACCAGGTACTCCAGGTTCCGACGACGCATGACATCCGATTTCCCGTTCGACCCGCCCGGCCATGAATGGATTGCCGCCGATGTGGAGCGCGCCTTCGCCGAAGATCTCGGCAACGGCGACGCCACCGCCGGACTGCTGCCCGCCGATGCCGTGGCCGAAGCCACGCTTACCTGCCGCGACGAGGCCGTGATCGCGGGCGCGCCGTGGTTCGACGCCTGCTTCCAGCGCATGGACCCCGCCGTGCAGATCGACTGGCAGGTGCGCGACGGCGAACGCGTGGCGCCCGGCACGGTGATCTGCCGGCTTTCCGGCCATGCGCGCTCATTGGTGAGCGCCGAACGCTCGGCACTGAATTTCCTGCAGCTGCTCTCCGCCACCGCCACCGCCACCGCGGCCTACGTGGCCGCGGTGGCCGGCACCGGCGCGCGCGTGCTCGACACCCGCAAGACCGTGCCCGGCCTGCGCCTGGCGCAGAAATACGCGGTGCGCTGCGGCGGCGGCCACAACCACCGCATCGGCCTGTACGACGCGATCCTGGTCAAGGAAAACCACATCATCGCCGCTGGCGGCATCGCCCCTGCCGCGGCGGCTGCGCGCCAGCTGCATCCTGGCCTGCTGCTCGAGGTCGAAGTCGAGAACCTCGACGAATTGCAGCAGGCGATCGCCGCAGGCGTGGATCGGATCATGCTCGACAACTTCGACGTGCCGCTGATGCGCGAAGCCGTGCAGCTCACTGCCGGGCGCGTACCGCTGGAAGTGTCCGGCAACGTCGACCTGCGCAGCATCGGCGAATATGCCCGCACCGGCGTCGATTTCGTCTCGGTGGGTGCGCTGACCAAGCACATCCACGCAGTCGATCTTTCGCTGCGCCTGCACGTCACCTGAGCTTGCGTGCCGCATAGGCCGCCCACACACTGAAGAGATGGGCAACATCCACGACCTGTTGATACTGCTGGCGCTGGTCGCCGCGATAGCGCTGTGGCTGAGGCTGAGCGCCGCGCGCGAGCGTGCGGCCGCCGAGGCACGCCAGCAATGCGAACGCTACGGCCTGCAGATGCTGGACGATTCCGCGGGACTGCGCGCGCTGCGCCTGCGCCGCGTGGCGGGACGCCTGCGGCTGGAGCGCTGCTACGGTTTCGAGGTCAGCATCGACGGTGCGGATCGCGAACAGGCTTCGCTGTGGATGCTGGGCGATGCATTGAGCGAATTGCGGTTGCCCACCGTGGTGCTCACGCCGCCGGAGCAAGGCGAGCTTCCGGACATCGATGCGGAGTCCCGGGCATCGGGCGAATCGACGGACGGTCGCACCGACCAGTCTGCATCCGGCAGCAACGTGGTCCCGCTGCGCCCGCGCCGTTACTCCAGCGGCGACGACACCTTGCATTAAAAATGTCCTGTCCTCCTTGCGGGAGGGCAGCATGCCTGGAGTCATGAGAGGCAATCCGGAGAAATATCCAGATTCGACCTTCCAGGATGGCAAGCAGACCGCGTCCAGGACCGGAGAGCCAGCCGCTGACGGACGGCACGGCCATCTCGCACTGCCGCTGGAAACTGGGCACGCGCTCGCCGTCCCAGTACAAACTGGATCAGACGCCTTGCATGCTGAGTTTTGACCAGTCTCCGAAAGACGGGGCGGACGCCTATCGCTGCGCTACTTGATGACCCGCAGGAACGGGGCGCCGCGCTTGGGCTTGTCGTCGCCCGTGCCGCCCTGGCCGGTCGGCGGTTCGTCAGGAGCGGGAGCGGGCGGCGGCGTGTCGCCGCCTTCCTCTTCGGCGGGGAACATCATGCCCTGCCCGTTTTCCTGCGCGTACAGCGCCAGCACCGAGCCGACCGGGATGCGCACCACGTGGCTCACGCCGGAGAAGCGTGCGGAAAAGCCGATCCAGTCGTTGCCCAGTTCCAGGCTGGCCACCGCGCGCATCGCGATGTTCAGCACCACCTGGCCGTTCTTGATCACCTGCGGTGGCACGCGCACGCCTTCGCCGGTGGCATCGATCAGCAGGTACGGGGTCAGGCCGTTGTCGCTGATCCAGTCGTAGATCGCCCGCAGCAGGTACGGACGGTTGGAGCTCATGGGGAGTGATGCTTCGCTCATCAGGGACGCATGGCCTTTTCTTGCTCGGTCATGCTGCGCGCAAAACCCTGGCTATGGAACAGACGCTCGCCGTAATCCATGATCGGCTTGCCCTCGCGCCCCAGGTCCACGCCCAGCCACGGCAGGCGCCATACCACCGGCGCCACCAGGCAATCCGCCAGGCTCATCTCGGGGTTGAGGAAAAACTTGGACGCCTTGAACAGCGGCAGCGCGCCCAGCAGGTTGGCACGCAGGCGCTTGCGCGCAGGCTCCGTGGTACGGCCGCCGGCGCGGATCGTGTCCACCTCGGTCAGCCAGTCCTTCTCGATGCGCACTGCGGCCACGCGCAGGCGCGCGCGCGACAGCGGATCGATCGGCATCAACGGCGGGTGCGGGTAGCGCTCGTCCAGGTACTCGCACACCACGCTGGCGTCGTACAGGATCAGATCGCGGTCGACCAGGGTAGGCACGCTGCCGTACGGGTTGAGGTCGAGCAAGTCCTCCGGCGGCTTGTCCGGATCGACCAGCACCCGCTCGTAGCTGACGCCCTTGGCGGCCAGCACCAAGCGGGCACGATGGCACTGGATGCCGTCGGCCGTGGTGTAGAGAGTGAGTGCGGTACGCGAGCGAGCGCTTGGAACCATGCGCGGTATTCCCTGTTGCGGTTGCACGGGTGGGTGGCCGGAGCCACCCACCCGATGGGTGTTGCCTCTGGAAATCAGTGGACGTCTTTCCAGTACTCCTTCTTGAGCAGATAGGCCAGCATGGTGAACGCCACCAAGAACAGCAGCACCCAGATGCCGTAGTGCTGCCGCTGCAGGGCCGCTGGCTCCGAAACGTACTCCAGGAAATTCACCAGGTCACGTGTCGCCTGCTGGTATTGCTCCGGGGTCAGCTTGCCGGGATGGGCGAGTTCCAGCTTCTCCACCTCGCCGGAGCCGGGCTTGGTCACCGCGGTCTGCTCGCCCTGCAGCTCCCACAGCGGGAACGGCATCGCCGCGTTCGGCAGGGTGGTGTTGTTCCAACCGATCGGGCTCTTCGGGTCGAGGTAGAAGGTGTTGAGGTAGGTGTAGACCCAGTCGGAACCCTTCGCGCTGACTTCCAGCGAGAGATCGGGCGGCGCCTTGCCGAACCACTTGCCGGCGTCGTCCGCCGGCATGTGCGAGACCACCTGCTCGTCGAACTTGGCGCCGGTGAAATTGAGGTTCTGCATCACCTGCTGTTCGGTCAGGCCGAGGTCGTCGGCCATGCGCGAATAGCGCACGTACTTCAGCGAATGGCAGCCCACGCAGTAGTTGAAGAACAGCCGGGCGCCACGCTGCAGCGAAGCCTGGTCGCGGATGCTGGAACCGGACGCCATCAGCTGTCCGTCGTCCTCGGCGTGCGCCGCCTGCTGGCCGGCGAACAACAGGCCCAGGGCCAGCGCGCACGCGGGAAGGACACGCTTCACCAGGAGCATGGGCTTCATCAAGAGCGTCGGCTTAGTCATGCGTCGTCACCCGATCCGGAACCGGCTTGGTCTTTTCCCAGCCGAGGTGTGTGTACAGCCACAGGAACACGAAGAACCCGAAGTAAGTCAGCGTCATGATGCGGCCGAAGACGTTGTCCCACAGCGTGATGTCGATGTCGGCACCGAAGATCTTCGGGAAGTATTCGTCGGTAAGGTCCATGCCGATCGCCATCAGGCACAGGAACGCGATCACGAAGATCGTGAGCGCCACCTTGTAGCCGGTGCCGCGGTAGCGGATCGACTTGACCGGGCCCACGTCGATCCACGGCAGGGCGAACAGCAGCGCGATCGAGCCGAACATGCCGAGCACGCCCCAGACCGCGGTGCCGAAGGCCGACGGGATCATGCGCACGATGGCGTAGAAGGCCGTGAAATACCACACCGGCTTGATCTGCGCGGGCGTGACCAGGTTGTTGGCTGCAATGGAGTTGTCGTGCTCCAGGAACCAGCCGCCGAAGGTCGGTGCGAAGAAGATGATGAAGGCCGCGATCAGCAGGAAGAAGCCCACGCCGGCCAGGTCCTTCACCGTGTAGTACGGATGGAACGGAATGCCGTCGGCCGGCTTCAGCGCATCCCAGCGGTTGCCCTTGGGGCCATGCTTGATGTCCACGCCGTCGGGGTTGTTGGAGCCCACCTCGTGCAGGGCGGCCAGGTGCAGCACCACCAGCAGCAGCAGCACGATCGGCAGCGCGATCACGTGCAGCGCGAAGAAGCGGTTGAGCGTGGCGTCGGCGGGCAGGAAGTCGCCCATGATCCACTCTTGCAGGCCCGGGCCGATCTTCGGGATGGTGCCGAACAGCGACACGATCACCTTGGCGCCCCAGAACGACATGTTGCCCCAGGGCAGCACGTAGCCCATGAAGGCCTCGGCCATCAGCACCAGGAAGATCAGCATGCCGAGCAGCCACACCAGCTCGCGCGGCTTCTTGAACGAGCCGTACATGATGCCGCGGAACATGTGCAGGAACACCACCACGAAGAACAGCGAGGCACCGGTGGTGTGCATGTAGCGGATCAGCCAGCCCCACTCCACGTCGCGCATGATGTACTGCACCGAGTCGAAGGCGCCTGCCGCGCTCGGGTCGTAGTTCATCGTGAGGAAGATACCGGTGACGATCTGGTTGACCAGCACCAGCAAGGCGAGCGAACCGAAGTAGTACCAGAGGTTGAAGTTCTTCGGCGCGTAGTACTCGGTCATGTGCTTGCGGTACGTCGGCGCAAGGCCGGGCGCACGCTCGTTGACCCAGTCGCCGATACGGACAAATACGTTGGCCATCACGCGTTCCCCTTCGCATCCACGCCGATCTGCACGGTCGTGTCGTCGATGAAGTGGTATGGGGGGATCTGCATGTTCTTGGGCGCGGGCACGCCCTGGTACACGCGGCCGGCCATGTCGTAGCGCGAGTGGTGGCAGGGGCAGTAGTAGCCGCCCTGCCAGTTCGGATCGAACGGCTCGGGCTTCATCTCGCCCACGTAGTTCGGCACGCAGCCCAGGTGGGTGCAGATGCCGACCATGACCAGCCATTCGGGCTTGATCGAGCGGGTTCCGTTCTGCGCGTACGTCGGCTGCTGCTCGGCGGAGGAGCCGTCGGATTTGGGATCGACGAGGCGGGGATCCTGCTTCGGCAATGCCGCAAGTTGTTCCGGCGTGCGGTTGACGATAAACACCGGAAGGCTGCGCCAGCCGATGATCAACTGCTGGCCGGGTTCGATCTTCTTCAGCGATTGGGTGACCGGAGCCCCGGCGGCCTTGGCTCGGGCGCTGGGTTCCCACGACTTGATGAAGGGCACGGCTGCCGAAACGATTCCCACACCTCCGACCACTGCGGTGGCCGTCGTGAGAAACCGGCGGCGGCCATGGTCGACGACTTCGTTCGCCATCAGGCTCTCCGGTACTTGCTGCGTCAGGAAGGGCTTGCGCCCCGCGATCAGATTGGAACCCCTTAAAATCGTTTTAGTCTAGCGTCAGCCCCCACACCGTACAATAAAAGGGCCACGTCGTATCGACGCTCCATGCCGTGGCCAGACTACCCTACCGTCCGCCCGCCCGTCACGGATTCGCAGCACGACATGAAACATGCCGCCGGCACGCTCGCCTTCCTCGCCCGCTGTGTCGTCGTCGGCCTCGCCGCGGCCTTCGTGATCGGCCTGGTCTGGCCCGCCAGCGGCGAACGCCTGCGCGCGGGGCTGCATCTGCCCGCGGCACCGGCGGCCTCTCCGGGCGCGCAGGCCGCGCCCGCGCCGACCTCCTATGCCGATGCGGTCGCCGTCGCCGCGCCCTCGGTGGTGAACATCTACGCCAACAAGATCGTCAACGAGCGGGCGATCAAGATGTACGACAACCCCATCCTGCAGCAGATGCTGGGCGGCACGCTCACCACCTACGCGCGCCCCGAGAAGACCCTGGGGTCGGGTGTGATTATCAGCGCGCAGGGCTACGTGCTCACCAACTATCACGTGATCGCGCACGCCACCGACATCCAGGTGCTGCTCTACGACGGCCGCGTGGCCCAGGCCCGCGTGGTCGGCTCGGACGAGGAGACCGACCTCGCCGTGCTGAAGATCGACGCCGGCAACCTGCCGGTGATCCAGCTCGCCGAGCAGAAGCCGCGCCCCGGCGACGTGGTGCTGGCGATCGGCAACCCGCTGGGCCTCAACCAGACTGTGACGATGGGCATCGTCAGCGCGGTAGGCCGCCAGTTGAACGACTCCAGCGCGGAGGACTTTATCCAGACCGATGCGGCGATCAACTTCGGCAACTCCGGCGGCGCACTGGTCAACGCCGAGGGCAAGCTGGTGGGCATCAACGCCCTGCTGATCGGCCGGGCCGCCAACGCCGAAGGCATCGGCTTCGCGATCCCGGCGGACACCGCCAAGAACGTGCTGGACCAGATCGTGGCCACCGGCCACGTGATGCGCGGCTGGCTGGGCGCGGACTACAGCTTTGTACCGGTGACCGCCGACAGCGGCCTGCCCAGCGCGGCACGTGGCGCCTCGGTCACCGACGTCTACCCCGGCAGCCCCGCCGCGCTGGCGGGTATCCAGCCGCATGACATCCTGCTGCGCATCGGCGACGACGACATTCGCGACCCGGCCGACCTGCGCAAGCGCGAGTCGGCCATCAAGCCCGGCACCACGGTGGAGATTTCCGGCCTGCGCAACGGCAGCCCGTTCCACACCAAGGCTACGCTGAGCGAGCGCCCGGCGATGAGCGCGGACACCACGACCGCCACCGACGACAGCCAGCAGTGAGTCAGCCCGGCCGGGCCGCCGCCAGCGGCGGATGCAGGGCCACCTCGTAACGCTTGCGCAAGGTGTCCACGCGTTCCACGTAGACCTGGGTTTCCGCATACGGCGGTATGCCGTTGTACTTCTGCACCGCGGCGGGGCCGGCGTTGTAGGCGGCGGCGGCGAGATGCTCGTTGCCGTTGAAGTCGCGCAGCAACATGGCAAGGTAGCGCGCGCCGCCGCGGATGTTCTGGGCGCTGTCGAAGGCGTCGAGCACGCCCATGTCGCCGGCCGTGCCCGGCATCAGCTGCATCAGCCCCTGGGCGCCCTTGATCGACATCGCACGCGGGTTGAACGCGCTCTCCGCATGGATGATCGCGCGGATGAACGCCTCGTCCACGCCGTATTCCACGCTGGCCGCGCGGATGACGTCGGCGTAGTCGGTGACGTCGAGCGGCACGCTGCCCCAATGAATGTTCGAGTGCAGGTTGCAGGCGAAACAGGTGGCGATGTAGGTGAACAGCATCTTCGCCGTCTGCGCGGCGTGGCCGGCGGGCGGGATGTTGGTGTATTCCACGCTGCCGTCGGCGCGCGCGATGCGGTACACCGCGCCGCGCAGCACGCGGTCGCTCGGCGCAGCGGCGGCCGGCATGCCGGGCAGCGCAGCGTCGCCGTCGCTCGCCTGGCTGTAGGTCCAATGTCCGCGCAGCCCAGGCGGCACCGCCGAGGCCGACGGCAGCGGGTCGGCGGCCGTCGCCTTCGCCGTGGTGAACACGCTGCCTTTCACCGTCGCCAGCAGGGTCGAGGCGGTTTCGGCCTGGGTGCGGGTACCCACCGCCACGCCTCGCACGCCCTCCAGCGAAGCCGGCGACTTACGGCGCGCAGGCGTACCGTAATCGCCCAGCTTGTGGCAGCTGCGGTAACCGGCGGTATTGCCGGTGAACACCGTCTCGCCACTGGCCCCGGTGCAGCGGTACAGGACTCCGGCATGCGCCCCCGGCAGCCACAGCGCCCCCGCCAGCAAGGCGCAGCCCAGCGCGATCCGCCCCAGGATCGAGCGGAATAGCGGACGTTTCGGCGGGGAGCCTGCCTCGAGCCGGCCAGCCCTCCCCCTGTGGCGTGCGGCTTCAAACATGGCGGCAGTGTGCCGCCGCATGGCTCCAGCGCCAAGTGCAAGCGTATCGTTTCCTGCACGGCAGCCGCCGGCCGAATGGCCCAAGTGCTTGATCGCGCATGGCCATTCGATGGCGGGCGGCGGCTCGTCCGCGTAAAATGACCAGTTCGGCGCGATCCGCGCCGTGCCTCGCGCAACCACGGTAACCAGCACCATGAGCGGCAAGCTTTTCATCAAAACCCACGGCTGCCAGATGAACGAGTACGACTCGGCCAAGATGGCCGACGTGCTCAAGGCTTCGCACGGCCTGGAACTGACCCAGGACGAATCCGAGGCGGACGTCATCCTGGTCAACACCTGCTCGATCCGCGAGAAGGCGCAGGAGAAGGTGTTCAGCCAGCTCGGCCGCTGGAAGGAACACAAGCAGGGCGGCAAGGCCGTGCTGATCGGCGTGGGCGGCTGCGTGGCGTCGCAGGAGGGCGAGGCCATCATCAAGCGCGCCCCCTTCGTGGACCTGGTGTTCGGCCCGCAGACCCTGCACCGCCTGCCCGAGCTGATCGAATCGCGCCGCGAAAGCGGCAAGCCGCAGGTGGACATCTCCTTCCCCGAGATCGAGAAGTTCGACAAGCTGCCCGAACCGCGCGCCGAGGGCCCCACCGCCTTCGTCTCGATCATGGAAGGCTGTTCGAAGTACTGCAGCTACTGCGTGGTGCCCTACACCCGCGGCACCGAGATCAGCCGTCCGTTCGACGACGTGCTGGTGGAGGTGGCCCGGCTCGCCGAGCAGGGCGTGCGCGAGGTGAACCTGCTGGGCCAGAACGTCAACGCCTACCGCGGTCCCATGCACGACGGCGGCATCGCGGATCTCGCCGTGCTGATCCATGCCATCGCGCAGATCGAAGGCATCGGCCGCATCCGCTTCACCACCTCGCACCCGCTGGAGTTTTCCGACTCGCTGATCGAGGCCTACGCCAGCGTGCCCAAGCTCGCCAACTTCCTGCACCTGCCGGTGCAGGCCGGCTCGGACCGCATCCTCGCGGCGATGAAGCGCGGCTACACCGCGCTGGAGTTCAAGCAGAAGATCCGCAAGCTGCGCGCCGTGCGCCCGGACATCTGCGTGTCGTCCGACTTCATCGTGGGCTTCCCTGGCGAAACCGACGAAGACTTCGAGAAGACCATGAAGCTGATCGAAGACATGGGCTTCGACCAGAGCTTCTCCTTCATTTTCTCCGCCCGCCCCGGCACTCCTGCGGCCAGCCTCGCCGACGACACGCCGATGGCGGCGAAGCACCAGCGCCTGGAACGCCTGCAGGCGGCGATCAACGCCAAGGCGAAGGCCATCAACGAAGCGATGGTCGGCACCGTGCAGCGCGTACTGGTGGAGAAACCCAGCACCAAGAATCCGAACGAACTCGCCGGCCGCACCGAGAACATGCGCTACGTGAATTTCCCCGGCGACGCACGCATGATCGGCCGCTTCGTCGACGTGCTCATCACCGACGCCATGACCAACTCGCTGCGCGGGCGCGTGCACGCGCTGGCCGAGGCGGTTGCCTGAGCTTTGAAGCCCCTCTCCCGGCGGGAGAGGGGTTGGGGTGAGGGTACGGGGCTTGCGAAGCATTTCAACGACACGCTCCGCCCGCACCCTCATCCGCCTGTCGGCACCTTCTCCCGGAGGGAGAAGGATTCACCCTTCAAGTCCTTGACCAAATCCATGAACCCAGGCATCCACGAACGCGACTTCGCCCTCGACCCGGAAGACAACGCCCGGCTTGCCAGCCTGTGCGGGCCGTTCGACGAGCACCTGCGCCAGATCGAGCTGCGCCTGGGCGTGGAGATCGACCACCGCGGCAACCTGTTCAAGGCGATCGGCGAGGAAGCCGCCGCGCGCAGCGCCGAAAAAGTGCTGCGCGCGCTGTACGCCGTCACCGAGAACGAGACCTTGAACGGCGCCAAGATCAACCTGCACCTGGCCGAATCGGGCGTGGATTCCCTCACCGAGGATGCGGGCGAAGGCGCCCAGGAAGTCGTCATCAAGGTGAAGCGCGGCGTGATCAAGGGCCGCGGTCCCAACCAGGCACGCTACCTGCACGCCATCTCGCGCCACGACATCAACTTCGGCGTGGGGCCGGCCGGCACCGGCAAGACCTACCTCGCTGTGGCCAGCGCGGTGGAGGCGCTGGAGGCGAACCGCGTGCAGCGCCTGCTGCTGGTGCGCCCTGCCGTCGAGGCCGGCGAGAAGCTGGGCTTCCTGCCCGGCGACCTCACGCAGAAGGTCGACCCCTACCTGCGTCCGCTGTACGACGCGCTTTATGAAATGCTCGGCTTCGAAAAGGTGGCCAAGCTGATCGAACGCAACGTGATCGAGATCGCGCCGCTGGCCTATATGCGCGGGCGCACCTTGAACGACTCCTACGTCATCCTGGACGAGGCGCAGAACACCACTGTCGAGCAGATGAAGATGTTCCTCACCCGCATCGGCTTCGGCTCGGTGGCGGTGATCACCGGCGACGTCAGCCAGGTCGACCTGCCGCGCAACGTGCGCTCCGGCCTGCGCCATGCGGTGGAAGTGCTGCGCGGCGTGGACGGCATCAGCTTCACCTTCTTCACCTCGCGCGACGTGGTGCGTCATCCGCTGGTGGCGAAGATCGTGCGCGCCTACGAGGCATTTGAAAACGCCGACGAGGGAAAGCAAGGTAATGGCGCGAAATAACGCATCCACCGACGACCATATTGTGCATCTCAGCTATGGCGTGGGACGCAAAGGGTTGCCTTCCGCATTGAGCTTCCGCCGCTGGGCGAACGCTGCGCTCGCTGGCGCAAAGCGGCGCAGGCCGGCCGAACTGGCCATTCGCATCGTTGGTACGCGAGAGGGCCGTAGTCTTAATCGCGACTATCGCGACAAAGACTACGCCACCAATGTGCTGTCTTTTGCGGCTGAGCTTCCGCCGGGCGTAAACCTGCCGCTGATCGGCGATTTGGCGATCTGCGCCCCGGTGGTTGCGCGTGAAGCGAAGGAACAAGGCAAGCTATCAAACCATCACTGGGCACACATGACCGTACACGGCGTGCTGCATCTGCTGGGCTACGATCACATCGAAGATGGCGAAGCCGAAGTGATGGAAGCGCTGGAAACGCGCATCCTGGCCAAGCTCGGCATCGACGATCCTTACGCCATCGAACGCGACGTCTGAACATTCAGACATCTTTTCACGTTCGAACGGCTCGAACGTTTGTGCCGTCGCGGCACTGGAGAGATCTGCATGTCCGCACCATTCCATCTTGCTGCAAGTATCGGCTCGATGCTCGTCATGGCGGCCGCCCTTCCGGCGCATGCGGCGGACACCACCCAGCAGCAACTGGCGGCCAGCACTTGCGCAGCCTTGCGCTCGGCCGCGCAGACCGTGCCCGGCAACGGCCCGATGCTATTGCCGAGCTATCCGAGCCTGAAGCAGGGCGATGACTCCATTCGTGCCTTGCAAGGTGTTGCTTTTGTCTACGACAACGCACTGGCAGGTGTCGCGCTTGTTGCCTGTGGCGAGCCAGCCGAGGCCCGCCGCATCGCGGACGCCTTCGTGCTGGCTTCCGCACATGACCCGGGTTTCAGCGATGGCCGCTTGCGCAATGCCTATCGCAGCGGCGCGATCGACGGCGGGAAAGTCGAACTTCCGGGCTATTGGCAGAGTCATGGCAACTACTGGAGCCAGGATCCTTATCAAACAGGCACCGCGACAGGCAACGTGGCATGGGCGGCGTTGCTGCTATTGAACGTGTACGACAGCACGCACGATAGGCGCTATCTGGACGCCGCTGTCGCGCAACTGCACTGGATACAGGCACATACCGCCAGCGGCATCAACCCTCCGGCCTACGAAGGCGGCCTATTCGGCTACGACAATGCCCAGCGCGCACAGCACTGGAAGGCCACCGAACACAATATCGATGTCTACGCCGCAGCATCCTGGGCCGCACGCGAATCCGGCGATGCGACGTTGACGCAACAGGCCAAATTCGCGGGCAGCTTTGTTCACATGATGTGGGACGGCACGCAGCATCGCTTCCTGGTCGGCACGCTGGATGACGGCATGACGCTGTCACGCGACAAGTCCGGGCTGGACGCGCAGGTGTGGCCGCTGCTGGCCTTCAATCCTCACCCTGCCGAATGGAATCAGGTATGGACCTGGGTCGATAGCCAGCATCGCAGCGGCGAGGGTTACGGTTACCGGCGCCAACCCGACGGGGTATGGACGGAAGGCACCGCGCAGGTTGCCGCCGCCATGCAAGCCGGCGGGAAAGCCGTCCCTGATTCGCTGTGGCAACTGCTCGCGGCCCAGCGCAGCGACGACGGCATGCTCTACGCCACGCCACAGCCGCGCATCGGCACCGATTTCGCGATCGGTCCCACCTCGACCCACGCCGACTTTTTCTACTACCACTACCCACACCTGGGGGCGACCGCCTGGACCGCGCTGGCCGCGAAGGCCTGGAACCCATTTACCGGCAGGCAGATGGCCCATGCAGAGGGCAAGCCATGAGTGCCTTTCGGTGTCCCATGGCTTATCGCCATCACCCTGGACCCCTACCTTCTGCGGGGAGCCGGCGCCCGGTCTACCTGAGGCCTTGTTCCTGAATTGTCACGACTTTTCCGCTAGACTCGATCTTCCGCCCGCATCAGGGCAGCATCTCCAAGAGTAATGAACGACGACCCCGGCAGTACCAGCGGCCCGGCCCATCGCAAATGGTGGGATCGACTGGGCCACCTGTTTTCCGGCGAACCGCGCAACCGCGCGGAACTGATCGACGAGCTGCGCACCGCCCAGGTCAACGGCCTGCTGAGCGCCGACACCCTGCCCATGCTGGAAGGCGCGCTCAAGGTCACCGAGCTGACCGTGGACGACGTGATGGTGCCGCGTGTGCAGATCGTGATGATCGCCGCCGACGCACCGCTTTCGGACATCCTCTCCGCCGTGGTCGAATCCGGCCACTCGCGCTTCCCCGTGCACGGCGAGGACAAGGACGAGATCCTCGGCGTGCTGCTGGCCAAGGACCTGCTGAAGTATTTCGGCAACGGCGCCGATTTCGACATACGCGCGATCCTGCGCCCTGCGGTGCTGATTCCCGAGTCGATGCGCCTCAACGTGCTGCTGGCCGAGTTCCGCCGCAGCCGCAACCACCTGGCGATGGTGGTGGACGAATACGGCGGCGTGGCCGGCCTGATCACCATCGAGGACGTGCTCGAACAGATCGTCGGCGAGATCGACGACGAACACGACGATGCGGAGGAACCGGCGCAGATCCATGCCCAGGCCGACGGTTCGTGGCTGGTCAGCGCGCTCACGCCCATCGAGGACTTCAACGAGGAGATCGGCGCGGCGTTCTCCGACGAGGAGTTCGACACCATCGGCGGCCTTGTCACCGCCGAGTTCGGCCACCTGCCCGAGGCGGGCGAGGAAACCGAGGCGGGCGAATTCCTGTTCCACGTCACCGAAGCCGACGACCGCCGCGTGCAGCAGTTCCGCGTCACGCGGCGCCACGACGCCTGACGGCGCTTCCCTTCCCCGGCTTGCGGGGAGGGATCGGGGCAGCAATCCTGCCGCAGGCTTTCACCCTTTCCCGACCTTCCCCTGCATGCAGGGGAAAGAGAAAAGACCGGAATCCATGCGCGCCCTCGCCCTGCTGCTCGCCCTCTTCCTGCTGGCCGTTGTGCCGGCCCACGCCAGCGTGGCCGACGCCCCGGGCGCGAACCTGGAAGTCGCGCTGGTCACCTACGGTCCCGGCGACGTCTATTGGGAGCGTTTCGGCCACGACGCGCTGGAACTGCGCGACACCGTCAGCGGCGAAGCCGTGAATTTCAATTACGGCGTATTCGACTTCAACGAGAAAAACTTCTTCCTCAACTTTGCGCGCGGCCGCATGCATTACTTGATGGATGCCGAGTACACGGGTGAAGAAGAAAGCTATTACGTGCAGGTGGGTCGCTCGATCACCCGCCAGCGCCTGGCGCTCACGCCAGAACAGGCCAGCGCGCTGCGCGACTTCCTGCTGTGGAACATGCGCCCGGAAAACGCCGGCTACAACTACGACTACTACGCCGACAATTGCACCACCCGCGTGCGCGATGCGCTGGACAAGGCGCTGGGCGGCATCATCAAGGCGCGCCTGACCGCGCAGTCCGGCGGCATGACCTACCGCCAGCAGACCGACCGCCTGATGAGCGCCCAGCCCTGGCTGATGCTGGTGCTAGACCTCGGCCTCGGCCCCTACGCCGACCAGCCGCTCGATGCATGGCAGGAAAGCTTCCTGCCTTACGAGTTGCAGGACAACCTGCGCGGCATCCGCGTACCCGATGGCCACGGCGGCACCCAATCACTGGTACAGGACGAACAACTCCTGTCGCCCAACCATGTCGCCGTACCGCCGGCACAGGCGCCCGATCTGCGTCTGCCGCTGGGCGCGGCAGGCCTGGCGTTCGCCATCGTGCTGATACTGGCTGCGCGTCGCTGGCCAACGATGCATGCCCTACTGGCCACACTCTGGCTGCTCGCTGCCGGGCTGGTCGGTCTGCTGTTGCTCGTGCTCTGGACGCTCACCAGCCACCATTCCGCCTGGGCCAACGCCAATCTGCTGCTGTTCAGTCCGCTCGCCTTCCTGCTGCTTCGCGCACCGTGGCGCATGCGCCGCGGTATCGCGCCCACGCGCTTCGTCGATACCGTGCTGGTGCTGCAACTGCTCGCCGCTCTCACCGCCGTGCTGCTGCACCTGCTGCCCGGCACCGTGCAGCAGAACCAGCCTTGGATACTGTTCGCGCTGCCGGTTTGGCTGGCGCTGGCGTGGAGTCTGCGGCGCCCCTTGCTCGCACACTCCTGACGGCTATCCGCGTCAGCGTGAAACAACAGGCGGGCTTGCCGCACCGATGCCCAGTTTCTCCGCCATCACCGGGCCCAGCGAGGCCGCGAAACTGCCGGTCAGATGCTGGCTGTCGCGAAACACCACAAAGCCATTGCGCTCCGCAGCGCAGATGTTGTCCGGGCAAACCTGCGTATTCATATCCAACATGCTGACATTGGCGTAGCGGCCCGCTGCCTCGCCTTGCCATCGATACACCTGATCCGCGCGCCGGTCACCCGTTGGTGCACTGCAAGCATGCTGCAGGCCCAGCCATGCCGGGCGCCCTGCGTGTTCGGCCAGGCAATCCGGGCCATCAAACGGCAAACTGGGCGTATCGCGCAGTAGCCATACATGCCCTGCTACCGGGCTGAGCGAAGCCAGCACCTTCGTCGTACCAGTTATCCATTGCTCCTTCGAAAAGCCGTCTGCATCTGCGGTGCCAAGCATCACTACATCAGGCTTGATCCTTGCAAGTTGCTTCAAGGCATGCGCGCGCCACGTCGCACACACGGTGTATTCCTTGCCGATGCGGGTATAGAAAAACGGCTCGTCCACCATGGGACAGGACGATTTGGTGAGTACCAGCACACGCCAATCCGGCCGGTCGAATGCCCTGGCGACCGCGGGAAACCACTGCCCGGCGTGGCTGTCGCCCATCAATACCGCTGTATGCATCGCATCGGCGGGGCCGAACGCGCAGATACGCACTCGATCGCTCTGGTACCAGTCATCGCAACCCATGCCATAGATCGCCGGCGCATCGCCATGCGCCATGGCATACCGCTGCATGTCCGACGACTGCATGAGGTCGCCTGCCCGATTGTTCCAATGCACGCACAACCCGCTGGCCGCCAGCATCAGTGTCAATGCGACATAGATCGCCGCGCGCGGGCGCGCCAACCACTCCCGACGATTGCGGATCGGCGATTCGACAAACCAGCAAGACAAGCAGGCCAACACCAACGACAGCAATACCCAGGATGCGCGATACGACGGGGCGTCCGAACCCGTGACCGCATGCCCCAGCAACAGGACCGGCCAATGCCACAGGTACCACGAATAGGAAATGCCGCCGATCCATTGCAGAGGACGCCATGCCAGCAGCCGCGACACTCCATCCGGACGGGCGGCCGCGCTGCCGGAGGCAATGATGCTCACGGCTCCCAGTGTGGGCAGCAGCGCATAACCGCCGGGATAAGGGATATTCGCTCCGAACCACACACTGGCCAACGTGATCATGGCTAGGCCGATCCACCCTGCAACCTTCGTTATTCCCGGATAACGAACCCAGCATGGCGAGGCGTCGGCTACCCCAGGCACCTTGAAATAGAGCCAGACCAATGCGCCGGCAGCAAATTGCCAGGCCCGCATGGGCATCATGTAGAACGCCTGCGACGGCGCCTTGTAGCTCAACCACACGCAAGCCGCGAAGCTGACGATTGCCACGGCAAACATCCCGACCTTCAAGCGCGCGACACCGCGCCCGCCATCGCCACCGAGCAGCCACGCCAGCAGTGCAGGCCAGATCAAGTAAAACTGCTCCTCCACGCCCAGCGACCACGTGTGCAGGAACAGATTGGTTTCCGTGCCAGGCGAGAAATAATCCAATCGCGCGAAAGCGAAATGGATATTGCTGAGCCACAGCGCCGCCGCGGCCGCCGCAGACGACTGATCGCGTTGCTCCACGGGGGCGAGCAATAGCGACGCAAGCATGCCAACGACCAACAGCATCAGCAGCAACGCCGGCAGCAGCCGGCGCAAACGGCGCACATAGAACTCCGCGAACCGCAACCGTCCGCTGCCCGACACCTCCTGCACCAGCAGGCCAGTGATGAGAAAGCCCGACAGCACGAAGAACACGTCCACGCCGACGAAACCGCCGTGCAGCCACGGCACGCTGGCATGCACCGCCACCACCAGCATGATCGCGATGGCGCGCAGACCTTCCAGATCGGCCCGGTAACCCAGCCGGTAATCGTGCCCCATCACCCAACACCCCTGTTTCGTCACGAATGCCAGCCTGCGCCACAAGCCATGCATTACACAACTTGCGGCAGCGTTCCGGGAACACCGATCGCTTCGATGTTTGCCCAGACGCATGCCAGAACGGCATTATGCAGCCCTATGCGCGATTGTCCTGGCGACCGAATCACATGGCGGCCGGCCACATCCTCGACTACAGCGCATCGACAGTCTTTCAGGGGGAGGGATCCATCGTGAAATTGAATTTGGCAAGAAGCGCTCGTCCATCAGCTCCGCGCTTCAAACATGCTTGCCGACGGACACATCAAGACCTCATTCGATTCCACGAAGCATGATCACCAAACCATTATCCAGTTGGGGCGCCAAGCCAGCGATCGTCGCCGGATTCGTCTTGGCCTTGATTGTGCTGGCTTACTGGCCTGTCATGCGTGCAGGCTTCGTATGGGACGATGTCACCGACTTCCAGAAAATGTCGTGGCTGACCTATGGCGACGAGTGGAAGCACTACATCTTCAAGGATTTCAACTTCTGGTCGAGCTACTTCAGGCCACTGGTAGTCGCGTTGTTCACCGCGCAGGTGCGGCTCTTCAACAGCCAGCCTGCTCCGATGCATGTTGTATCCCTATGCATGCACCTGATCGACACCTTGCTCGTGGGCCTGCTTGCTTGGCTCTCCGCGACTGCCGCATCACGCCACTCGCGCCAAAGAGTCATTCTTCTTGCGTGTTCGATGCTTCTCTATGGCTTGCATCCCATACTCATAGAAAGCGTGACATGGATCGGCTGCCAGTTCGATCTGATGGCAACAATGTTTATGTTGCTGGGATTGCTGGCCAATCAGCTGATTCGCAGCAAAACGCTCCGGGCAGCCACCATAGGTCTGTTGTTCTTCCTTGCTGCCTGCTGCAAGGAGTCCGCCGCCGCGTTCCCGCTGATCCTTGTTTTCCATGACTGGGCCATGTCATCCACTGGCGACCTGCGCACGGGCATTCGCGCCTTCCTGGATCGCCATTGGCAGACCTTTGTTGCATTCCTGGCCGCAGGATTGATGTATCTGGCTTTCCGGCATTGGGCGCTGGGGCAGCTGCTTCAACCGACCGGCAGCGACGCGCCGTCGGCATTTGGTCGTTTTCAGGAAGTCTGCTTCCTCTACCTCCACTACTGGCGAACCCTGTTCGTGCCGATGCCCGGCATGAGCCCGATTCATCCCATCGACATGGCCCCGTTCGCCGTTGCGACTCCTGGCTCTTTGCTCGTCGACATCCTCGCCATCGCAATGGTCCTTGGCGCTCTTTATTTCGCAGTGGCGCGCCGATCGGTACTGGCATGCATCGTGATGGTGGTGACCGCAGCGCTTCTCCCCGTGCTGCACATCATTCCTTCCGGGTTCGACACCAGTCTTTACCATGAACGTTACGTCATCACTGGACTGGCCGCCGCCTGCGCCATGCTGCCGCGCCTGCGCCTTGGCCTGGCTGCCGACCAGAGGGAGAGGACTGTACTCTTGGCTTCACGCGCGGCGGCCTTCCTGGCTGTTATCTGGCTTGCGGCGGCCGTCGTGTCGATACGGACCACCATCCCGATGTGGTCAAGCAACATCGAATTATGGCAATGGGCCCTCACGGTGAATCCGGAATCGGCGGATGCCATGAACAACCTGTTGTCCGCGTATATCAACCGCAAAGATTACAGAGATGCCGACGCGCTTCTGGAGAAGATCAGTGCCACCCATGTAGAGTGCGCATACTGCATGTTGAATGCTGCCAACATGGCTCTTGAGAAAAACGATGCCACCGCTGCATCCAGGTATCTCGAGGAAGTGAGAACTTCGAGAGAAGTTGTCGCAAGCAAAACCTTGTTCGGCCTGTACCTGCAAACCACCGGCGAGATGCTTCTTCAGAAAAACAACGTGCCGGATGCGATCGAAGTCCTCCGCGGCGCAATCAAGGTTGCCCCGGACAATTCGCAGTCCTACATCTTGCTTGCCCTGGCCTTGGCAAGACAGGGGCATTCATCCGAAGCGCGTTCGATTGGCGAGACCGGTGTAGCCATGCAGCCGGCCTCCCGACGCCCCATTGTACAGAAGGCCCTGGACGACCAACTGAGTCAATTGGCGCCACAGACGAAATGAAATCACCCGCGCATCGTCCCGGTCCATCCCTATGACATGTGACACTGCCAACCATGCAGCGCAAGGCTCCATGGTGATCAACTGCGTCGCCTATCGCAGCGACGGCCAGCGTATGGGCGATATAGGACTGGATGCGATCAGCGATGTGCTGAAAGAGCCTGACACCTTCGTCTGGGTTGGACTGCACGAGCCGGACGAGGCATTGCTGCTGAAGCTCCAGGAGGAGTTCGACCTGCACGACCTCGCCATCGAGGACGCACAGGCCGCGCACCAGCGTACCAAGGTCGAGGCCTACGGCAATTCGCTATTCATCGTGGTGCAGACCGCCCAGCTGGACGGTGGCCACATCGCGTTCGGCGAGACGCACATCTTCCTAGGGCCGCGCTATCTGGTCACTGTGCGCCACGGCGCGTCGCTGTCCTATGCGCCGGCACGACGCAGCTGCGAGCACACGCCGGAATTGCTGGCGCTGGGACCGAGCTACGGCCTGTACAGCGTGCTGGACTTCATCGTGGACAACCTGCTGCCCATCGTGCGCGACTACCGCGAGGAGCTGCAGGAGCTGGAACAGGACATCTTCTCGGAAAGCTTCAACCGCGACACCGTGCGCCGCTTGTACGACATGCAACGCGATTTGATGACGCTGCGCCTCGCGGTGGCTCCGCTGCAGGATGTCATCAGCCAGCTGGTGCGTCTGCATCAACAGCTTATCCCCGACGAACTGCGCGTCTATTTCCGCGACGTGCACGACCACGTGACACGCTTGAACGATTCAATCAACGCGATGCGTGAAATGCTCTCCGCGGCCATCTCCGTGAATCTTTCGCTGGTCACTTTCGGTCAGAACGAGGTGATGAAGAAACTCGCCGGCTGGGCCGCGATGCTCGCCGCCCCTACCCTCATCACCAGCTGGTACGGCATGAATTTTCAGCACATGCCCGAACTGTCCGAGCCCTGGAGCTACCCGCTCATCATTGGGGTGGTGATCTGCGTGGTCGGCGGCATCTACATCGGATTGAAGCGGGCTAAATGGCTGTAACGCCGGATGACCCGACCGCACTCACTCATGCGCGCCATCGGTCCTCGATGACTGGAACACGCTCCGGACAACATAGATGGGCCTACGTTTGGACTCGATGTAGATACGCCCGACGTACTCACCAATCACGCCGATGCCGATCAACTGGATGCCGCCAAGGAAAAGTACCGCGGTGATGATCGACGCATAGCCGGGCAAGTCTCGCCCGTACAGAATCGTCCTAGCCACCAGGTATATCGCGTACGTCATCGACACAAGCGCACTCAATATGCCGATATAAGTCCAAACCCGCAGCGGCAAGGTACTGAAACTCGTGAGGCCTTCCAGCGCGAGATTCCACAGTTTCCAGCCCGAGAACTTGGTTTTCCCGGCAGCGCGCGGTGCCCTCGCATAATCCACGTAGGCTTGCGAGAAACCTACCCATGCAAACAGCCCCTTCATGAACCGCCGGTTCTCTGGCAGGCGCTTCAGCTCATCGACCACTTGGCGCGACATTAGCCTGAAATCACCCGCATTCTCGGGGACCTTCACATCGGCTATCGAATTGTGGAATCTGTAGAAGAGGGCCGCGGTTCAACGCTTTGCGTAAGTGTCGCTATTGCGTTCGATGCGTCGGGCAATGACGACGTCAGAGCCTTCCCGCCATTTGCGCACAAGCTCCGGTATCAGTCCGGGCGGGTCCTGCAGATCCGCATCGAACGGTATCGCCGCATCCCCCATCGCAATATCGATCCCGGCAGTTAGCGCAGCTTCCTTGCCGAAGTTTCGCGACAGATCGACCACCTTGATCCGAGGATCCAGGCGCGCGGCGGCGCACAGCTGCGCTAGCGTATCGTCCTTGCTGCCATCGTTCACGCAGACTATTTCATAGTCGGCCTGCTCGATCGACGCCAGCACCTTCGGCACTTCTCGGAAAAAATCGGCGATGACGACGGACTCGTTGTAGAAAGGAACAACAAGGGAGATACGCTGCACAGCGTGTGGCGTCCGTATTTGCATGAATACCTCTTCCTCTGTCGGGCGCATCGATGCCGCTGCCACTTCGAATCCAGAACGGTCACGGGCGGCCTATTGTTTGGGCGCACCCGCCCACTGCTTCAGCCACGCATTCACCGTGTCGTGCCACAACACACTGTTGTGCGGCTTCAGCACCCAGTGGTTCTCGTCCGGAAAGGTGAGGAATTCGCTGGGAATACCGCGGCGCTGCATCGCGGTGAACGCGCCCATGCCCTGGGTGATCGGGATGCGGAAATCGTCGCCGCTGTGTACGACCAGCATCGGTACGCGCCAGTCCTTGACGTGGTCGACCGGGTTGAACTTCTCGTAGTTGGCCGGCACCTCGAACTGCGGGCCGCCGTTCTCGTGTTCCTCGAACCACAGTTCCTCGGTGGCGTAATACATCATGCGTGCATCGAATACGCCGTCGTGGTCGACGAGGCAGCGCCACGGCTGGTTCCATACGCCGGCAATCCAGTAGGTCATGTAGCCGCCGTAGCTGGCGCCCAAGGCGCAGGCGCGGCTGCCGTCGAGGAAGCTGTATTTGTCCAGCGCCGCCTGCCAGCCGAGCTTGAGATCCTGCAGCGGCTTGCCGCCCCAGTCGCCGGAGATGGCATCGGTGAACTTCTGGCCGTAGCCGGTGGAACCATGGAAGTTGATGGTGACCACCGCGAAGCCCTGGCCCGCATAGGTCTGCGGATTCCAGCGATAGCTCCAGCTGTTGGTCATCGCGCCCTGCGGGCCGCCGTGGATGATGAAGGCCACCGGATACTTCTTGCCGGGCTGATAATCCGCCGGCTTCACCACGTAACCCTGCACCGTTTCGTCGTTCCAGCCCTTGAAGGTGAAGAACTCGAAGTCGCCCTGGTGCACGTTCGCGAGCATCGCAGCGTTGTAGTGGGTGACCTGTTTGAGATCCTTGCCGTCCGTGTTCACGGTGTAGAGATCGGTGGGGCGCTTCAGATCGTTGCGCGCAAGCAGCAGGTGCGAGCCGGCCAGCGAATAGCTGTCCACTTCGCCATCGCCCACTACCTGACGCGCCTTGCCGCTGGCCGTATCCACGGCGAACAACGGATGCTGGCCGTTGTCGTCGGCAGTGACATAGAGCGTCTTGCCGTCGGCGGAAATGCCCATGCCGCCCGGCGAACGGTCCCACTGAGGATCGACTTCATGCTTCGCGCCCGTGGCCAAGTCCAGCGCCATGATGCCGAAGCGGTCCGCCTCGAAAGCCGGGGTCTTCATCGCGAGGTAGTACAGCGTCTTGCCGTCCGGCGAGGGCACCGGGTAGGCGTCCCATGCCTTGTTTTCGGCAGTCAGGTTCACCGGCGCAGCCGAGCCGTCGGCCGGCACCTTGTAGATGTCGAAGTTGGTCGACCACGGCTCGCTGTTGCCTGCGATGCGCACGCCGAAGTACACGGTGCGGCCATCGGGCGAG
This sequence comes from Rhodanobacter sp. DHG33, assembly GCF_014843005.1. Lineage (GTDB taxonomy): Bacteria > Pseudomonadota > Gammaproteobacteria > Xanthomonadales > Rhodanobacteraceae > Rhodanobacter_A. Next base: position 448,041 of record NZ_JACYXM010000004.1, read on the forward strand.
AACGCGAACTCGCTGTCGTCGCCGAAGGGCTTGCTGGGAACGTCGCCGTCGATGCCGCGCGAAAGCAGCGCCGGCTCCGCCGGCAGCTGGCCGTTCGCATCGAAACGGCCGAGATAGAGCTGGTTGCGCGTGCCGTCCGCCCAGGTGTCCCAGTGCCGCACGAACAGCTTCTTATAGATCGTGCCGGTGGCCTTGTCCGCCGCGCGCTTGTCCTGCATCTGCTTGGTACAGGCCAGCGTGTCGCAATCGGTGAACACCGCATAGGACAACAGCACGCTCTTGTCGTCCGGCGCGAGCTTGTAGTCCTGGATGTCCAGCACGCCGTGGCTCACCTGCACCGGCGCCTTGTGGGCGGCGAGATCAAGTCCGTTCTTGCCCGTCGTGAAGTCCAGCCGCCACAACTGCGCCACGCCTTTGGCTGCCGCCACGTAATACAGGCTCTTGCCATCCGCCGACCAGCGCGGCGAGGAAGCGCCCTTCTCCACCACCGTCACCGGTTGGCCGTCGTGCGACAGATCCAGCACCGCGATCGCGTTGACACCCTTGTTCGCAGCGTAGTCCGTGCTGCGCACGCCGAAGGCCGCGTAGCGCCCGTCCACGGACAATTGCGGATCGCTCACCCGCTGCATCATCACCAGGTCGCGCACGTTGAACGGGTGCGGCGCGTGGTCCAGCGTGATTGCGGTATCCACCGGTGCGACGGTGTCTGTGTCCGCCGCCAGCACAGGTGAAGTCGCCAACGCCAGCAGCAGCGCAGCAGCCAAGGTGTTCTTCATGGAGATTCCCCAGGGTGGTCGGCACGGGGGCAAGGTAAGCAGATCGGCCCAATGAGGCAAGCAAGTCGCCACACAAACCGAATATGTGATGCGGTTCACCCCACACAGCATCGGCCTCGCCGAACTCACTTCGAATCCGCCCAAACCCACATGGAAGGCGCGCTACTGGTACGAAACCTGCCTGAGGGTAGGGGAATTTCAAGGGGGAAATGACCATGCCACACGCACGAGCCTCTGGCGGCTTCACACTGATCGAACTGATGATCGTGGTGGCAATCATCGCGGTACTCGCCGCCATTGCCATACCGATGTACCAAACCTACGTGGCCCGTGCCCAGGCCACCGCGGGCCTCAGCGAGATCACGCCAGGCCGCACCGCCTACGAAACCCTGGTGAACCAAGGCGTGGTCAGCAATGGCAGCTACGTCGACGTGGGCAACCTCGGCCTCCCCACCGACACCTCCAATTGCACGATCACCGCGACGACATCCGTCCGTGGCAGCGGCTCGATTCAGTGCACGCTCAAGGGCTCGCCGGCCGTCAGCGGGCATTACATCAATCTTGAGCGCAGCAGTAGCGGTTCCTGGCAGTGTCTTTCCAATCTCAATGCCAACTACATGCCGAGCAGTTGCGTCTCCGGCTGAGCCCATACCCGGCAGGCACGTGACATACAGCGTCACTCCCTGCCCCTCTGCGTCAGCACCTGCAAAGGTGACGCGACGGACGCCACAATCCGATCATCTCGCCCTCCGCCACGGCTTGCTAACGCAATGCGAAGCTCTGCACAATCCACCCGCCTGCGCTGCTGCAGGCAGCGTTCGAAAGTCGGCGTGGCACACAACGTGCAGCCTGTTTCAGCGAGCTTCCTGGTCGTTCCCGACGACGCATGACAGGGGCCGGTTCCATTCAGGGGGATGGGATCGGGAGCTCAGGGGGCAACAAAGGTCATTCAAACCACGAGGAACCACCATGAAGAGCATGCAAAAGGGCTTCACCCTGATCGAACTGATGATCGTGGTCGCGATCATCGCCATCCTGGCGGCCATCGCCATCCCGCAGTACCAGACCTACGTGATCAAGTCGCAGGTGTCGCGCGCCATGGGCGAAGCTGGTGATGCCAAGGTTGTGATCGAGGACTGTTTGAACAACGGCCAGAGCACCGTCGGTACCGCCTCCACGGACTGCACGCTGCAGGCGCTTACCCCTTCCGACATCCTTAGCGGCGCTCAGCAAGGTAGTGAGGCTGCTCCGCCGACCGGCACCGGTTACGCGCAAGTCAACCCCTTAAGCGGCACGGGTCAGACGAAAGTCATCGCCACCCTGGGCAACCACGCTTCTGCCAAGATCTCTGGCGGCACGATTACCTGGGCACGCACTGGTAGCGGCGCTTGGACCTGCTCGACCGACGGTACGATCATCACGAGCAACTACGCTCCGGCCAGCTGCCAGTAACGCCTGCCTGCAGACGTTACGGCTCTCACGCCGTCGCTTCAGAGCAAAGGCCGCCATCGTGCGGCCTTCGCTTTTTGTGTACTCCCGTTATTTATTGTCAGCATGCCGCCACCCAAGCCCACCATCCGCCACCTATCGATTGCAGCGGCCATGCTGGGGCTGGTCGCCCTAGCTTTCTGGCCAGCCCTCACCGGCAGCTTCATCTTCGACGACTACCCGATCTTCGTCGAGAACCCCACCATCCATGTTATGGGCTGGCATTGGGCGGAATGGCAGCGTGTATGGGTGTGGTCACGCATCAATATCCAGCGCCCGCTGGCCATGCTGAGCTATGCGTTGAACTACGCGCTGGGTAATGGCACCTGGGGCTTCAAGTTCACCAACCTGCTCATCCATTTGTTCAACACAGCGCTAGTGCTGCTGCTCGCCCGGCGGTTGCTGGGCGCATGCTGGCCATCGCGCAGCGGCGAAGAGGCCGGGGCCTACGCACGCCAACTCGACTGGTGGGCGCTGGGCATCGCAGCAGCCTGGGCCATGCATCCGCTGCAGGTTTCGGCGGTGATGTACGTGGTGCAACGCATGGAGCTGATGGGTTTCAGCTTCGTGCTGATGGCCCTGCTGGCTTACTGGCATGCACGCCAGTTGCAACAGGATGGGCAACGCAGCTGGCCCTGGCTGCTACTGTGCACGGTACTGATTGCGGTGGGCTACGGTGCCAAGGAAACCGCCGTGCTGGTACCCGGCTACGCGCTGCTGATGGAGCTGACCGTGCTGCGCTTTGCTGCCGCCAGCCCTCTCACGAGTCGCCGCTGGAAACTGTTCTACATTGCAGGCTGCATCGCCGCTTCGCTCGTGTTCGCGCTCTATCTGCTGCCGCATTACGCCACGGCAGGGGCTTATGCCGGCCGCGACTTCAGCGCATGGCAGCGCGAACTCACCCAGCTTCGCGTGCTGCCGCTCTACCTGTACTGGATCGTGTGGCCGGCTCCTGGCCACATGGTGTTCTATTACGACAACTATGCGGCCTCCACCGGATGGCTGCACCCGGCCACCACCCTGCTGGGGGGCCTGTTCCTGCTCGGGTTGCTCGGGGCTGCCGTTGCATTGCGCAAGCGACGCCCGCTGCTGGCACTGGGCATTGTCTGGTTCTTCATGGCGCATGCACTGACCAGCGCCCCCATCAATCTGGAACTGGTATTCGAGCATCGCAACTATCCGGCGCTGTTGGGCGTGGTGTTCGCATTGGCCGACCTCGCCTGGAGCGCCACCCGGCGCAGCCGCTCGATTGTGCCGGCGCTGGTGGCCTGCGCGCTAATCCTCAACCTCGGCTACCTCACCATGCTGCGCGCCTCCGTCTGGGGCAATGGGCAGATGCTGGCCACCACCCTGGTGGATACCAATCCCGACTCGACCCGAGCCACCATGGATCTGGCACGCAGGTACATGGCGATGTCTGGCGACAATCCAAATATGCCGCTGTACTCGTTGAGTATCCGGCTGCTGGAGCATGCCACCACCCTGAATACGGACTCGCCGCTGGCCGAAGAAGCCCTGTTGTTGGAGGCCGCGAAAAATCCCCAGCTACCGACCCAACCTTGGTGGGACAGCATCAAACACAAACTGCAGACGCGCCCACTGACTTCCGATACCTGGCGAGCACTGAGCCAGCTGATGACCGAACGCGTCGGCGGCAATACCCATATCGATGCGCAACAATTGGCCGAGGCCTATGCCATCGCCGTTTCGCGCGCCCCCTGGCGAAGCAGCCTGCATGCCGAGTACGCCGAACTGGCTGGCGCCGTATTGCACGACACCTCGCTTGCCATCGAGCAGTGGCAACAAGCGCTGTCGCATGATTCGGACATCGGCAACTACGCCTCACGACTGGCTGAATACCTTGTCAAACAGAAGCGTCCGCAAGAAGCGCTAGCCGTGATCTCGGAGGCAATGCAGCTGCGGCCAGGCCTGCACAACGACGCCACCTTGCGCTCCTTGCAGGCCAGCGCCCAAACCCTCAACAAGGCAACCTTGGCGCATTGACCTTGGCTTGCCGGTTGCCATGCCCATCGCAGGCAACCGAACGATTGGCCGGAGTCATTAAGATAACGGCTCCTGCCAAATAATCGACGCCAAGCCTCATGCACCTCTCAAGCCGCGGCCCGACCACGCGATGAACATCCGACTCCGTGCCCGCTGGCTGTTGCTCGCGGCAATGCTCGTCACCGCTGTGGCGTACTGGCCCGGCCTCTCCGGCAGCTGGCTGTTCGACGACAACCCCAACATTGTGGATAACCCCGGTGTGCAGCCCCACGAGGTCAGCGTGCCGGCTCTGGTGCGCGCGGCGCTGTCCTCTCCGGCCAGCGAGTTCAAACGACCGCTGGCTTCGCTGAGCTTTGCCACGAATTATCTGGCGAGCGGGCTCGACCCTTTCGGCTGGAAACTCACCAACCTCGTCATCCACTTGTTGAACGGATGGCTGGTGTTTCTGCTGACGCGGCGGCTGCTGATCTACGGGAAGGTTTCAACCACATTTCCCGCGGAGTCACCGCCGAAACCACTTCCCGAAACGGATACGGTGGCAACGCTGATTGCCGCCGGCTGGATGCTGCTGCCCATCAACCTCACCGCCGTGCTCTACGTAGTGCAGCGCGAGGAAAGCATGGCCAACCTGTTCGTTCTGCTCGGGTTGATCGGCTACATGACTGGGCGGCAGCGGATGTTGCGCGCCAGGGACTGGAACGGCTTCTGGCTCTGTGCCGCCAGTATCACCCTGCCCGTCGCCATCGGCCTGCTCGCCAAGGAAACAGCGGTGATGCTGCCGCTCTACGCCTTCTTGATCGAGTGGATCATATTCCGGTTCCGAACCCCGACAGGCGTTCGCGAGCGCCGCCTGTATGTGTTGTTCACCGCAGTACTGCTGTTGCCGATGCTGGCTGGCCTTGCATGGCAATTGGCCGCCGTGTTGCATAAATCCTATTGGGCCACGCGCAATTTCACCCTGGGACAGCGACTGCTCACCGAAACGCGCGTCGTCTGCGATTACATCGCGTGGACACTGCTGCCCACGCCAGATGCGCTTTCGTTCTATCACGACCAGTTCCGCATCTCGACCGGCCTGCTCAGCCCTTGGACTACGCTGGCCAGCTTGCTGATATTGGCCGCCCTTGTCGTCGCCATGATGCGACTGCGCCGACACTATCCGTTGCCGGCCCTGGGCATTGCCCTGTTTCTTGGCTGCCAATCGTTGACCGGCACCATTCTGCCGCTCGAGCTGGTCTATGAACACCGCAACTATTTCGCCAGCTTAGGCTTGCTGCTGGCTGTGGTGCCTTGGCTGACGGCCATTCCGTCGCCATCCTCAGGTGCGCAACGACCCGCATGGCTGTTGCCCAGGCGCATGCTGCTGGGCTGCCTGTTGGTATGGTGGGGCAGCCTTACCGCCATCACCGCCTATGTATGGGGCGACCCACTGCGGCTAGCACAGGATTTGGCTGCTCGAGCCCCCGACTCGCCGCGCGCGGAATATGAGCTGGGCCGCACCTACATCATCGACTCGCGCTACGACCCGGCCTCCCTGTTCACCCAGCTCGCTTACGCTCCGCTGGAAAAGGCCGCAAGCTTCCCCGAAAGCTCGATCCTGCCGCAGCAGGCGCTGATCTTCATGAACTCGCGCATGGGCCTGCCACTGAAAGCTGCATGGTGGGACAGCCTGATCGCCAAGCTCAGGGCGCGCAAACCCGGCGTGCAGGACGAAAGCTCGCTGGCCGCGCTGACCCAATGCGCCAGGGACGGCTCCTGCCCCCTACCCCCCGACCGCATGGTGCAGGCGTTCGAGGCGGCTCTTGACCATCCGGGCCCCAGCGCCAGACTGCAGGCCACTTATGGCGACTATGCGTGGAACGTGCTCGGCAACCATGCGCTGGGTGGAAGCATGATGGCCGACGCCGTGAAAACCAGCCCGAATGAACCGGCATATCGCATCACCCTGGCGCGCATGGCTGCGGCGCAAGGCCGATATGCCGATGTCCGCGAACAAATCCAGGCGTTGCGTGCACTCGACATCGGCGGACGGCTGGATCGCGACATTGCAGGTCTGCAGGCCCTGGTCCCGGCGGATAGCAAGGAATAACGCGCCTTGATCGCGAAACTACCCCCATCAATGTTGTTACCACATGCCAGGCGGCGCTCCAGGAAGCTCCACAAGGGTGGCTCGGCCAGGCTTGCATGCCCCCATTGCGGAGCGACCGGAGTCTGCCCATGATCCTCAGGCGAGTTACCGGCACCCGTCGACCCCGCTCCATGCTGTATGAGCCATCTTGCCTACCCGCCACCGCATGACCAGCGATCTCAAGAAAATCTGGACAGTCTTCACCCCACCCGAGCGGCGAAAGGCCGTCGGCATGCTGGTGCTTGTCGTCCTGATGGCTGTGGCGGAAACCCTGAGCGTGGTTTCCATCATGCCCTTCCTCTCGGTGCTTGGTCGGCCCGCGATCATCCACGACAACCCGCTGCTGCAGTCCGTCTATCAGAGCTTCGGCTTTCATGACACGCGCGGGTTCATCCTCGCCCTGGGTCTGACCTCGATCGCGATCGTCATCGGCTCCTCGATCTTCAAGACGGCGACCCTGCATCTGCTCAACCGCTTCGTGCATCTGGAGCGGCATTCCATCAGCGCGCGCCTGCTGTCGCGTTACCTGCATCAGCCATATGAGTTCTTTCTGACCCGCAATTCGTCGGTCCTTGGCAAGAATGTGCTTTCCGAAGTCGACCAGCTGCTGTTCGAGCTGATCCAGCCGCTCTCGCAACTGATCGCCCAGGGCACCGTGGTGCTGGCAATGGCACTGCTGATCTTCTGCTATGACCCGCTGACAGCCATTTGCATCGTCTCTGTGCTGACGCTGCTCTACGGTGTCATCTACGGCATGGCGCGCAAACGGTTGGCGCATATCGGCAAGGAGCGTCAGATCGCGAATGGCCAACGCTACCTGGCCTGCAACGAGGCGCTGGGCGGCATCAAGGACGTGAAGATCACTCATTCGGCCGCGGCCTATCAGAAGCAGTTCGAGGATGCTTCGCGCCTGTTCTCGCGCCACATGGCCACCAACGATACTTTGAGCCAGTCGCCGCTCTATCTGGTGGAAGCCACCGGATACAGCATGCTGATCGTGATCGCGCTCGCCCTCCTGCTGCGGTCGAACGACGTCGCTCATGTACTGCCAGCGCTTGGCCTGTACGGCTTCGCGGCCTACCGGATGCTTCCTGCAGCGCAGATCATGTACCGGGGCTTCGCCAAACTGAAGGTTTCCTCAGCGGCGTTGCAGTCCATCCATCACGACCTGACTCTGCCTATCGAACAGGAGGCAACCGGAACATATGCACTTGCTCCGCAGAAAGAGATCCGATTGCAGGGCATTCGCTATGCCTACCCCTCTGCACCGGAGAAACCGGTCTTCGATGAATTCGACCTGCTCATTCCCGCCAACACCACAATCGGCATCGTAGGGAGGAGCGGTGCTGGCAAGAGTACGTTGATGGATCTGCTATTGGGGCTCTTGCAACCCGAGTCAGGCATGCTCAGTGTCGATGGCACCAAAATCGCCGCCAACAACATCGCAGCCTGGCAGCGCGCCATTGGTTACGTGCCACAGCACATTTTTCTGGCTGATGCCAGCGTCACCGAGAACATCGCTTTTGGCGTGCCTGCCGACAAGGTCAATATGCGCGCAGTGGAGCGCGCAGCGCGCACGGCGCAGATCCATGAATTCGTGACCCGTGAATTGCCGCAGGGCTACGATACGAGGGTCGGCGATCGGGGGATCCGCCTATCGGGTGGCCAGCGCCAACGTATTGGCATTGCGCGAGCCTTGTATCGCGACCCATCGGTGCTATTCATGGACGAAGCTACCAGTGCGCTGGACTCACAAACAGAGGAGGCGCTGAATGAAGCCATCCGTAACCTTTCTGGCAATAAGACCATTTTGGTGATCGCACACAAGGAAACATCGATTCTAGGATGTCAGTCTGTTATATCGATCCAGGCATCCAACAGCTCAGCTGGACCAGCATTACAGCAATAGATATTGACTCACCCGGCCATGTCAACAATGGGCGACGGCCGCATTCATTTATCAAAACAACTTACATACAAGGGCCATTCGAAATGACAGTGCCAACAAGCACGAAACGTGTACTTGTGTTAGGTGGCGATGGGTTTTGCGGGTGGCCTACGGCGTTGCATCTGTCCGCTGCGGGTCACGAGGTTGCTCTCGTCGATAACCTATCACGACGGAACATCGACATAGAACTCGAATGTGAGTCTCTCACGCCTATCAAGCCTATTGGCGCCCGCTTGCGTGCATGGAAGGAAATTAGCGGCAAGGAGATCGCGTTCCACAATTTCAATGTAGCGGAAAATTATCAACGCCTGCTGGACCTTCTCATAGGATGGCATCCGGATGCCATCATTCATTTTGCCGAGCAACGTGCGGCACCGTACTCCATGAAGAGCAGTCAGCACAAACGTTATACCGTCAGCAACAACATCAATGCGACCAACAACGTGCTTGCCGCTGTAGTCGAAAGCGGACTCGACATACATGTGTTGCATCTGGGGACGATGGGGGTATACGGCTATGGCACTGCCGGAATGAAGATTCCGGAAGGCTATCTGAAGGTGAAAGTTGAAACCGACGAGGGAAAATTGACCGAAAATGAGATCCTCTATCCAGTCAATCCCGGAAGCATTTACCACATGACGAAAACACAGGATCAACTCCTGTTTTTCTACTACAACAAAAATGACAAGATACGCATTACCGACTTGCATCAGGGCATCGTATGGGGAACCCAAACACGGGAAACTAAGCTTGATGAGAGACTGATCAACCGCTTCGATTATGACGGCGACTATGGCACTGTGCTTAACCGCTTCCTGATGCAGGCGGCCATCGGCTACCCACTCACGATACATGGTACAGGAGGCCAAACCCGCGCCTTCATCCATATTCAGGATACCGTACGATGCGTCCAGTTGGCGCTGGAAAATCCGCCGCAACACGGAGATCGCGTGCAAATCTTCAACCAGATGACGGAAACACATCGGGTTCGAGACTTGGCAAAAATGATCGCTGATCAATCGGGCGTCGAAGTGCACTACATTGCAAATCCTCGGAACGAGGCAGACGAAAACGATCTACACGTATCGAATGATCGATTCCTGCATCTGGGTCTGCAGCCAGTTCGACTGGCTGATGGTTTGATGGAGGAAATTAGGGATATCGCCAGCAAATACTCATCGCGTTGCGACACCTCGAAAATACCGTGCCGCTCGGCGTGGACCCAATCCATTGCGCAAAAAATTAGCAAATAGGCACACCAAACATTGCGCCCGGGCCTAATTGAGCAGCAACATATGGGACCCAAGTAAACGTTAGGCTGTCACTGGACATATGTCCATAGCGCATTCCCCTCATTAATCCGAAGATGCTCTCGAATATCCCGGTTCACACCATGGTCAGACCACTTATAAGCGTCATCATTCCTACCCATGGCCCTCGTGCAGCTCTTTTGTCCAGAGCAATCAAGAGCGCTATCGATGGTCTATCTAAGGAAGATGTCGAGATAGTTTTGATTCCAAATGGTGCTGGACCCGGTTGGCGCGATATCTGCTCAGAGTACGCCGATATGTGCCAGCTAGTCGTTGTCGAACAAGAACAAGCCGATCGAAACCTCGCACGCGCCAAGGGACTATCGGTAGCACGCGGCAGATACGTAAGATTTCTCGACGACGATGATTACTTGATACCGTCGCAAGCTGCAAAACAGTATGACGCGCTCTTATCCGAACCAACTCTCGATGTTTGCTCATCGCCAGTCTCCATCGTTGACAGCGATGGAGTTGTCATCAGTACGCGAGAGCTACCGAATACGAATGATTTCGTCACATCAATTCTATTGCCCTCTAGAATCCCTCTATTTCTCGCGCATGTTTTCAAAACAGAAACGGCAAAATCCGTTGGAATGCCACTAGACGTAAAGCGCGCCGAGGACGCTGTTTTCTTGCTCCGCCTGTGCCGATTGCATGAAATACGATGGGTTTCGCTGACGCACCCCGCAGCGGCCTGGTACCAACACCAGACTGGCCGCATTTCATCGCACAAGGGCTTTCAAATCGGAAGAAAAATTATTGCAGCCGAACTTTTCGAGCTTTTCCGACACTTACAATCGAAAAGCCAACTCACATCGGAGCGACGGAATGCTACCGCAGACGCCCTATGGGAATGTGTCCACAAAGGGTTTCCTCGTCAGCCATGGTATTGGAGCATGATTGGGAAAGAAGTTCTCCAAACATTCCCGAATTCAAAGCCAAGCCAATTGCCGAAGATGCTTACTTTGAATGGCCATCTGAATCCATTGATTGGCGAATGGGGGCTTGTCCCTATCTGGCAAATTATCCTTGCTTACAGAGCGCTTAAATCGACAATCTTCAAAGATGGTTATAAACGCATCGTTTAGTGCCATGAAATCAAAAGAAAACATTCATGCGGTGATTGTGACCTACAACCGCCCCCAACTTCTCATGGAATGCGTTGCGGCCGTGCAGGCGCAGACTTTCCCGCCCCAAAACATAATTGTTGTCGACAATGCTTCGAATCAGGATACACGCATCTGCCTAGATGGTTTGGTCAAAAAATATCCGGATCTGTTTTTTGTAGCCCGCCTTGCACAAAATACTGGCGGTGCCGGCGGCTTCAACGAAGGCATCAAACTAGCTTACAGTGCAGGTGCTGATTGGGTTTGGGTTATGGACGATGATTGCATCCCACAACCCAATTGCCTCGAAAAACTAATAAATGCAAAAAGCTTGATGCTGGATCACCAGAAAGAAATCGGCTTCGTCGCGTCACGCGTACTATGGACCGACGGCACCCCCTGCCGCATGAATCTCCCCTTTCAGCACCCATTATGGATTGAGCCTCACGCCATCGATCCGCGAATCTCCCGTATCGCAGGCTCATCCTTCGTTTCCATGCTTATCAGTCGCACCGCCATCGAACGCCATGGATTGCCTGTAAAGGAATTTTTCATCTGGTTTGACGACGTTGAATATAGTCGACGTATTTCCACTACGCTTCCAGGCTATTTGGTAACGGACAGCATCGCCATCCACAAAACTCCGGAAAATATAGACGCACTCGACTTCAACCTGCTCGACGAAAAGTCGCTCTGGAAGTTCAAGTATGGCGTTCGCAACCAATGCAGCTACCACTTTGAAAATGGCGGCATCATCGAAGGAATGCTCTTTGTAGGCAAGGTGCTGGCGCGCCTGTCTAGAGCACGCCGCAACTGGCACCTACGGGCCGCCATCTTTGGTGCATGTTTCCAAGGATACAGATTCCGCTATCGCCGCTACATCGAGCATGTCCAATCCCGGCCCACTTGACTCCTCACATGCCCTCTCCACAGAAACTGTCCGCCCTCATAGTCGGCGCCGGCTTCGCCGGCTGTGTCGTGGCCCGAGAGCTGGCCGAGGCCGGATACACAGTCCACATCATCGACAAGCGTCCGCATATCGCCGGCAATGCTTACGACGAGACCGATATCCATGGCGTGCTCGTGCACCGTTATGGGCCGCATATCTTCCACACCAATGGCGAGCGCATCTTCGAATATTTATCGCGTTTCACGGAATGGCGGCCTTATGAGCACCGGGTGCGCAGCGTGGTGGACGGCAGGCACTACCCCTTCCCAATCAACCGCGACACGTTGAATCTTCTATACGACCTCGATCTGGACGAGGCAGGAGCCCAGGCGTATTTCGAGTGTGTGCGCGAGCCACGCGACCAGGTACGAACGAGCGAGGATGTAGTACTCAACTCGGTGGGGCGCGACCTGTACAACAAATTTTTCCTCAATTACACACGCAAACAATGGGGACTGGAGCCATCCGAGTTGAAGGCCGGCGTGGCCGCGCGCATACCCGTTCGAACCAATACCGACGACCGCTATTTCACCGACACGTTCCAGGCCATGCCGCTGCATGGTTATACGAAAATGTTCGAAGCCATGCTGAGGCATCCGAACATCACAGCGAGATTGGGCGTGGATTTTGAGAGCGTGCGCGGCTGTTTCGAACAGGATCATACGGTGTATACCGGCCCCATCGATGCGTACTTCAACTACTGCTTCGGCCCCCTCCCCTATCGTTCCCTGCGTTTCGAGCATGAGCATCTGGCCGGCGTGGCGCAGTACCAGGAAACCGGCACGGTTAATTACCCCAACGATCACGCCTATACGCGCATCACCGAGTTCAAGCACCTGACCGGGCAGAAGCACACGGGCACATCCATCGTGCGGGAGTATCCACAGGTCGAAGGTGAACCGTACTACCCCATACCGCGTGAGGAGAATGAAGCACTGTTCAAGCGCTACGAGGCTCTTGCAAAAGCCGAACCCAACGTCACTTTCGTGGGGCGCTTGGCGCAATACCGCTATTACAATATGGATCAAGTGGTGGGCGCTGCGCTTGCCTCGGCCAGGACCTTGATCAGTGCTCGGCTCTGAAGCCGCTGGTCAAAATTTTCATCCAGACTCGCGCCACCGGCAACCCATGTCGCAGACAACCGAGACGCACACCGAGACCAGGGCGCCCAACGCTTCCGCCCAGCATGCCGCGACGAGTCCTCCCTCCCAAGAGGAGACAGGCAAAAGACTCTTGAGCGTCGTCATACCTGCGTACAACGTCGAGTCTTACATCTCCGAGTGCCTGGCGTCCGTCTTCAAGCAGCCCGACCTGGACAAATACGTCGACGTCATCGTCATCGTAGATGGCGCCACCGACACCACACTGGAAATGGTCGATTCCACCTTGGACCATTTCGGTACCCGGGCCGAAGTCAGGTTTCAAGAGAATGGCGGCCTGAGCGCGGCCCGCAACGCGGGATTACTGCTCGCAACGACTGACTACGTCACTTTTCTCGATGGCGACGACGTCTGGCTCGATAATTATCTCGAGAGCGTACTGCCCTACTTGCTCAACAGTAACAATGACGTCGATATCCTGGAATACGACGCCATACGCATGACCGAAGACGGACGGCAACTTTATCGATGGAAGGTCGCCGCCGCCCCGGAGGGAGAGGTCCAGCAAATCACTCGCGACAAGTTCATTGATGTCTTCCGCTGCTATTCCTGGGCTCGCGTGTTTCGCACCGCCCTTGTCCGCACGCACCCGTTTCCCAGTGGACGGCGCTATGAAGACAGCGCAACCACCCCCTGGTACTACTGGGACAGCCGCCAATCCCTTAGCGTGGGAACTCCGCTGATTGGTTACCGCGTCCGTGCTGAAAGCATACTTGCCAGCCCGCGTGCCCAAGACATCGACGACATAGCAGCTACGACAAGAGAAGCCGCGGACATGTATGCCAGAACGAAAACCACCTACTGGCAACGTGTCGCTCACTATTCATTCCAGCAGGCGTGCGGCCGCATCGTCTATCAACCCCTTCGCACGTGGTCTGCATCGATACGCCTGAGCCGCGATGCCGTCGCAGGAGTCCCGCCGCCGGCCGGACACATGCGATGGCTGCAAATGCATGCCACCTTCCTGTACACGTACCTGCTGTACTTGAAAAACAGCAGCGAACGCGCGTTCATCCGATTCGCACCGCCGAAGCTTGTGCGTCTGCTGTTCCCGCGCCGATGAATCGAACCATGCGCATAGCTTTTCTCTGCAAGCGCCAGTACACCGGCCATGACGTGATTTCAGATCGTTACGGCCGGCTGTACGAAATCCCCCTGCACCTGGCTCGAATTGGCCATACGGTGCACGGTTACTGCATGGACTATCACCATCGCGAAGGCTACGGAAACTGGTCGCACCAGGCATCTCCGGGAGTACTGCACTGGGAATCGCAGGCACTGGGAAAGCTGAAGTTCCCCACCCTTCTAGGCTATCCGTCGCGCATCCTGAAAGAGCTCGAGGCATTTCGACCGGACATCATCGTCGGGGCTTCGGATATCCCACACGTCGCCCTGGCAGCTTGGCTTGCGGAAAAACTCCGCGTGCCTTGCGCTGTTGACCTCTACGACAACTTCGAAAGTTTCGGGCAAGCGCGCATCCCCGGTTTTCACGCCGCGTTGCGATGGGCCGTGCGCAAGGCGAACCTGGTGATAGTCGTCAGCCAGGGGCTGCGCCAATTTGTCGAAGGCAAGTACCAGCCCGGTGCTCCGATCCTGGTCATGGGCAACAGTCTGGATACATCCCTGTTCCACCAGCGCGATCGTGCTGCCGCGCGCGCATCGTTCGGCCTGCCCATGGATGCAAAGCTGATTGGTACCGCTGGCAGCCTGTATCTGGAAAAGGGATTCGCGCCGCTCTGCGCGGCGTGGGAAAAGATCTCCGCTACGCGCAACGATGTGCAACTCGTGTTAGCCGGGCCCGTTGAAAAGGGAATTACGCTCCCTAAGGGTAACCGCGTGCATTACCTGGGCAACCTGCCTTATACCCGCGTACCCGAACTTTTCAGTGCACTGGACGTCGGCATAGTGTCGGTAATGGACAGCCCTTTCGGACGTTACTGCTTTCCTCAAAAGGTCAGCGAAATGCTGGCCTGCGGGTTAGCCGTTACCGCCGCCGACATTGGCGTCACCAGCGAATTGTTTGCCGATATACCGGAAGCTCTTTTCCGCACCGCCGATGCACAGGACATGGCAGAAGCCATCGTGCGACAACTGGATCACCCCATCCGTCCCGATCGCCCCATTCGGGGCTGGGAGGAACTGGTTGCCGACATCGAACCAAGACTGCGTGCATTGGCAGCCATCGACACCCAGAATCAATAGCGCGGCTTGCAGTGCCAGCGCCACGCCGAAGACAGGATCGAGTCCAGATCCGATTTGCGCGGCTCCCAACCAAGCTCCCTTCCGGCAAGCTCACGCGATGCCACCAGCGTAGCTGGATCACCAGCACGCCGGGCTTCCACTTCAACCGATATGGGCCGCCCCGTCACGCGGCGGGCCGCCTCCAGCACCTGCGCCACCGAATAGCCTTCGCCACTGCCCAGGTTGAAGCGAAAGACTCCTGCATTGCGATCCAAATAGCGTAATGCGCAGGCATGGCCATCCACGAGATCATCCACATGGATGTAATCCCTGACGCAGGTGCCATCGGGCGTTGGATAGTCACTCCCGAAGATCCTGAGCGCAGGATCCATGCCAAGCGCCGAGCGCAGGATATTCGGAATCAGGTGCGTCTCCGGCTGGTGCGACTCGCCCAACTCACCCTCTTGGTCGGCTCCGGCCGCATTGAAGTAGCGCAAAGACACCGAACTTAGACCATATGCACGAGAGGCATCCTCCAACAGGCGCTCAACCGCCAGCTTGGTGGCGCCGTAGGGATTGATCGGCTCAACCGGGTGCTGCTCGTCCAACACGTGCTGCCTTGGCATGCCGTACACCGCAGCAGTGGACGAAAAAATCAGTTTGTCGACACGCACGGTACGCATAGCGCGCAGCAGGTTGAGCGTGCCGACAACGTTGTTCTGGTGATACGCGTAAGGATCACGCATCGAATCGGCCACGATCGACATGGCGGCAAAATGCAGCACGGCGTCGAAAGCCGTCGTCCGTAATGTCCGCTCGACCTTTTCTGCATCCAACAGATCTGCCACAACCAGGCTCGCGTCACCCACTGCTTCGCGATGCCCGGTCGACAAGTTGTCCAGCACGACAACCTCGTGGCCTTCCTGCAGCAGCCGCTTAACCATGTGGGCGCCGATATAGCCGGCACCACCACAAACCAGGATATTCAAGCACAGCCCCCCCGGGACCCTAAGCACGAAGCCTCGATCCAGTCAGCATATCCGTTTGCGATAACCTGCCAGTCCACTTTGCTACCCAGCGCCAATCGCCGCCGCTCGGCCTGTTCGCGGGCCCGCTCCGGCTGCGCCAACACGTCGAGGATGCGCAATGCCAGCGGCCCGGTTTCTTCCGGAGTCACCGCTACTTCGTCGGCAGATGATCCCAAAAGCTCGTGGATACCCGCTACGTTTCCGGCCAGCACCGGACAGCCGCAACCGATCGCCTCCATCAATGCCACGGGCAGCCCCTCCTGGTCGCCTGAAGCATCGCGCACGAAAGGTGCTACAAACAGCGCGGCACTCCGATAGAGCTCCGGCAGGCTGGCCTGACGCTTGGCTCCAAGAAAATCCACGTGCCCTAGGATGCCGAGCTCTTCTGCCTGCCTGCGCAAAGCACTTTCTTCGGGGCCAAAGCCGGCGATGCCGAGCCTTACCGAAGGACGTTGCGCAATTACTGCAGGCATCGCGTCAAGCAGATACCGCACGCCCTTCTTAGGCACCAGACGACCGACGAACAACAGGCGATCATTGTCGCGCCGCACCAAAAGATCAGGGCAAAAGCGCGAAGCGAGGTCAACGCCCATGGGCAATACGACCATGCTCCGTGCATGGATGCCCTGGACATGAGCCTCCTCGAGCATCGCCGCGCTGACCACACTCATGGCCGTGCTGTGGGCGGCGACCTTCTGCTTGAGCCTAATTAGCGCCGGCGAACGCAACCCGTAGAGGTCTCCGCCGTGCGACGTCACCACGAACGGAACGCCACGGGTCGCCGACAATCGACGCGCAAGCAAGCCCTGCGGCAACAACCAGTGCGCGTGAATCGCATCCACCCGTTCACTACGGAGTATGCGGCGCGCCGCCAGATATTGGGCGATAACGAAGCCCGGCAACAAGCCCCACTTCCAGGGCGAACGGCGCAAATTGGCCGCGACACCGCCATTGTTCACAAGGGTCTGGAATCTTCTCGGCGCATAGCAAAAGCGCCGCACCTCCACGCCCTGGAACTCGCCCGACGGATCGGCACCCGGCGCATCGGGCACCAAAGCAATCACCCGGAAGCGCTGTGCCAAACGTCGGCACAACTCGTGCACGAATGCCGGCTCATGGTCATCACGCCAGCGCGGGTAAGTGGAAGCCAGCACCAACAGCACTGGCCGGGGCGATGAAACAGCGTTCATCCTGGCTGCTTGCCCAGCAAATAGACATGGGTGGGACAGACGCCCGCCAGGATGCGCCACCCCCAGGCAGGCATCCAGCGCAGTATTCCTGCCACCGGCCGCCCGGCAAGTTCATGCTCCAGGACATCGGACATCGCCTCGGGACATGCGTTGCGGAACGCCAACGGCACGGCCCCGAGCAACCGCTCCAGCGCTCTCTTGGATAGAGGCTCGCAGTCGTAGAAGCTCCCTTTGCCGCGCAGTGCAAGATAGAAACTGCGCCAACTCCGCGGCCACCAGCTCAACAGGGCAAGGTGATAGTGGGGTTCCACCCATTGCCAGCGATTCGGGCATGCCAGGTAGATCACGCCGTCATGACTGAGCACGCGCGACATCTCCTTGAGGTGCCCCTTTTGATTCCTGGCGTCACCCACGTGCTCGATGACGTGATTGCTGACGACAACATCGAACGAACCATCGGGAAATGGCAATTCCACTCCCGAAACCTGCAGGAAACGGTAGCCTTCCGTCCGAATGCGCTGATCGACCGTGTCAACGGCGGTAACCTCGTAGGCACGGGAGGCATGACTGCCGAAATAGGTGGCGATCCCACCGCCTCCTGTGCCTATTTCGAGCAAACGAAGAGGCGTACGCGCCGGCAAACCCACCTTCCCCAGCAAGCGCTCGATCTTCTCGGCCTTGCCTTGGCGGCTTGCGGGATCCAGGTTGGCATGGGGCTGACGATCTGTCGGTTCACTCATGGCGTCGGTACGTCAACGCCGTGATCTGCTCCGACACCAGCCCAATCAGGAACACGATCACCGCCGCGCTCCACAGCAGCGTGCTCATGTTCGTCAGCCGCCCGTAATGCGCGTAGGTCCACGCATAGTTGGCACAGCCCAGCAGGAAGAACACCAGGCTCGCCGGAACGAACAACTTCAACGGCGAATACAGCGTGGCGATCTTGAAGATGATCAGCAGGAAACGTACGCCATCCTTGATCGGCTTGATATGGCTCTTGCCCACCCGCTGCGCCGCCTTGATCGGCACGTAGGCCACCGGGTAGGCACTCCGAAAGAATGCCATGGTGCTGGTGGTGGGATAGCTGAAGCCGTTGGGCAAGAGATACAGGAATTCGCGGAACCGGTCCGCACGCACGGCGCGGAAGCCGGAAGTGAGGTCGGCAACCTCGTGGCCCGTCATACGGGTCGCCAGCCAGTTGTAGAGGGTGTTGGCGACCCCGCGGCCCACACCGGCCTGACTACCCCAGTCGCGGGCGCCGACCGCCATGTCGTAGCCTTCGTCGAGCCTGGCCATCAGGCGCGCCACGTCGGCCGGGTCGTGCTGGCCGTCGCCATCCATGAACACCAGCACCTCGCCACGGGCCGCCCGGGCGCCACGCTTGATTGCCGCGCCGTTGCCCATCGAATACGGCGAAGAAAGACAGGAAGCGCCGGCCTCCACGCAGACCCGGCGCGTGTCGTCGGTGGAACCGTCGTCCACCACGATGATTTCGGCATCCGGCTGGGCAGCACGCAGGCGCGGCAACAGATCGGCCAACGCCGGGGCTTCGTTCTTGGCGGGAAGGATGATGCTTAGGCGGTTCAATGGCGATTTCCCGGAGTCTCCGCAAATCATAACGTGAAGGAGATGTCGCGACTGCGCCCCAAAAACCGGGCCGCACGGATGACCTGTAGGACGGACTGGGGTAGATTCGTTCCCGCAATGATTCGTGGCTCGGGGGCCATCGCACATGTCTGCAACGCAAATTCCGCTCGCAGGGCTGACCGGGCTGGCCCGTCGGCTGGTGACCGAGGGGCTGCTGCCGGAAGCGGACGCGCGCCGCGCCGTGCTGGAAAGCAGCCAGCAGCGCGTGACCCTCACCTCGTGGCTGCTGGACCAGGGCCTGACGGATGGCCTGCGCCTGCTGCGGCTAGCCTCGCAGGAATTCGGCATGCCGATACTCGACGTGGCGGCGATGAACCCGGCGCAGTTCCCGTCCAACCTCATCAGTGAGGAGCTGCTCGGCAAGCACCGCGCGCTGCCGCTGTTCAAGCGCGGCAAGCGCCTGTTCGTGGGCATCGCCGACCCCATGCTGCTGAACGCGCTGGAGGAGATCAAGTTCCATACCGGCTGCATGGTGGACCCGATCCTGGTCGAGCGTTCCCAGCTCAACCGGGCGATCGATGTCTTGATGAGCAGCATGCACGACGTCATGCCCGACATGGGCAGCGATGACTTCGGCGACCTGGGCGCCGAAGGCGGCGATGGCGAGGAAACCTCGACCGGTATCGACGCCAACGCCAATGACGACGCCCCGGTGGTGAAGTTTGTCAACAAGATCCTGGTGGATGCGATCCGCCGCGGCGCCTCGGACATCCACTTCGAGCCGTTCGAAACGCAATACCGGGTGCGCCTGCGCATGGACGGCATGCTGCGCGCAGTGGCCAGCCCCCCGCTGAAGATGGCCAGCCGCATCGCCTCCCGTGTAAAGGTGATGGCGCAGTTGGATATCGCGGAAAAACGCGTGCCGCAGGACGGCCGCATCAAGCTCAACCTCAGCAAGAACCGCGCGGTGGACTTCCGCGTCAGCACGTTGCCCACGCTGTTCGGCGAGAAGATCGTGCTGCGCATCCTGGACGGCTCGGCAGCGCGGATCGGCATCGAGAAACTGGGCTACGAGCCGGAACAGCAGAAGCTCTACATCGACGCCATCCACAAGCCCTACGGCATGGTGCTGGTTACCGGCCCCACCGGCTCGGGCAAGACGGTGTCGCTGTACACCGGCCTCAACATGCTGAACACCGCGGAACGCAATATCTCCACGGTGGAAGACCCGGTGGAAATCCGCGTGGAAGGCATCAACCAGGTGCAGCAGAACGCCAAGCGGGGCATGACCTTCGCCAGCGCGCTGCGCTCCTTCCTCCGCCAGGATCCGGACGTGATCATGGTGGGCGAGATCCGCGACCTGGAAACCGCCGAAATCGCGATCAAGGCCGCACAGACCGGCCACATGGTGCTCTCCACCCTGCACACCAACGACGCGGCGCAGACCATCGCGCGCCTGATGAACATGGGTATCGCGCCGTACAACATCACCTCGTCGGTCACCCTCATCATCGCCCAGCGCCTGGCGCGCCGGCTGCACAGCTGCAAGAAGCAGCAGGATCTTCCGCCGCAGGTGCTGCTGGCGGCCGGTTTCACCCAGCAGGAAATCGACGAAGGCCTCACCCTCTACGAGGCAACGGGCTGCGACGAATGCAACGAGGGCTACAAAGGCCGCGTGGGTGTCTACCAGGTAATGCCGATGCTGGAGGAAATCCAGAAAATCGTGCTGCAGGGCGGCAATGCGCTGCAGATCAGCGAGGTAGCCAAGGCCGCCGGCATCAACGACCTGCGCGCCTCGGCCCTGCTCAAGGTGAAGCAGGGTCTGACCAGCCTTTCCGAGATCGACCGTGTGACCAAGGATTGATTGCCGGACTTTGCTGCGAAGCTGGGGCGTCCGCCACGGTTCGGCGGCTGGAAATGACGTAAGCTTCGGCATCAGAACCGATCCGCAGGCCCTCAAGTGACCTGCCGGAACGCACCACCAGGGGGATCAACGCATGGCCACGGCTTCCGCAACCGCTAAGAAAGACGCGCGCGCACTCGGCGCCGAGCGCTCCGCGGTCAGCCAGCTGACTACCTACGAATGGGTGGCGCTGGACAAGCGCGGCAAGATCATGAAAGGCGACATGCAGGCGAAGAACGCCTCGCTGGTGAAGGCCGAGCTGCGCCGCCAGGGCATGAACCCGCAGTCTGTGCGCGAACGTTCCAAGCCGTTGTTCGGCTCCGCCGGCAAGCGGGTGACGCCACGCGACGTAGCGGTATTCAGCCGCCAGATCGCCACCATGATGACCTCCGGCGTGCCGATGGTGCAGTCCTTCGACATCATCGCCGACGGACAGAAGAACGTCCGCTTCAAGAACATGCTGACGGACGTAAAACAGGGCCTGGAAGGCGGTCAGTCGTTGCACGAGGCACTCGGCCGCTACCCGGTGCAGTTCGACGAGCTTTACCGCAACCTGGTGCGCGCCGGCGAAGCTTCGGGCGTGCTGGATACGGTGCTGGACACCGTGGCCACCTACAAGGAACGCACCGAGGCGCTGAAGAAGAAGATCAAGAAGGCGCTGTTCTACCCCATCATGGTGGTGGCGGTGGCGTTCCTGGTCAGCATGATCATGCTGCTGTTCGTAGTGCCTGTATTCGCGCAGACCTTCAAGGACGCGGGTGCGGCCCTGCCTGCACCCACCCAGGTCGTGATTAGCGCTTCGGAATTCATGAAGAGCTGGTGGTGGCTGGTGCTCGTCATCATCATCGGCAGCGTGGTGGGGTTGGTGATGGCCAAGAGCCGCTCGGTCAAGTTCGCTCACTTTCTCGACCGCGTCACGCTGAAGCTTCCGGTGTTTGGCAAGATCATGCGCGAATCGGCCATCGCTCGTTTCGCCCGCACTCTTGGCGTGACCTTCCACGCCGGCGTGCCGCTGGTGGAGGCGCTGGACTCGGTATCCGGCGCCACCGGCAGCGTGGTCTACGGCGACGCGGTGAAACAGATGCGGGACGACATCTCCGTCGGCCACCAGTTGCAGCTAGCGATGAAGCAGACCGGCCTGTTTCCGAACATGGTGGTGCAGATGACCGCCATCGGCGAAGAGTCCGGCGCGCTGGATCATATGCTGTTTAAGGTTGCCGAGTTCTATGAAGAGGAAGTCGAGAACGCGGTCGACACCCTGTCTACTCTGCTGGAGCCCATGATCATGGTGATCCTCGGCGTCGTGGTGGGCGGCATGGTGGTCTCGCTATACCTGCCCATCTTCAAGCTTGCCGGCACGGTGGGCGGCTGATCGCCTGGCGTAGGAACACACCGTAAGCTTTGAACACCCCGTAGCCACGTCCGACGCGCATGCCCGATTTGCCCCTTTCCGCCTGGATCGCCCTCGCCGCCATACTCGGTTTGCTGGTCGGCAGCTTCCTCAACGTGGTGATCCTGCGCCTGCCCGAACGCATGGCGGCCGAGTGGCGGCGTGAAGCCCGCGACGTGCTGGAGCTTGAGGCGGCCGACGAAGCCCTGCCACCCGGCATCGTGCGCGAACCTTCGCACTGCCCGCATTGCAAACACCCGTTGTCGGCGGCGGACAATATCCCGCTGTTCGGCTGGCTGATGCTGCGCGGGCGCTGCCGCTACTGCAAGACGAAGATCTCGATCCAGTACCCGCTGGTGGAATTCTTGAGCGGCGTACTCAGCGCCATCGTGGTGTGGAAGTTCGGCCCGACCTGGCTTGCGCTGGCCGGCCTGGCATTCACCTGGACCTTGATCGCACTCGCCGGCATCGACTTCCGCACACAACTGTTGCCTGATCAGCTCACCCTGCCCCTGCTGTGGCTGGGCCTGCTGCTGGCGCTGCTGCCGATGTTCGTCGCCACACCTTCCGCCATCATCGGCGCAGCCATCGGCTACCTCAGCCTGTGGAGCGTGTATTGGCTGTTCAAACTGCTCACCGGCAAGGAAGGCATGGGCCACGGCGACTTCAAGCTGCTGGCCGCGCTGGGGGCATGGATGGGGCCGATGGCGCTGCTGCCGGTCATCCTGCTTTCCTCCCTGATCGGCGCCATCGTGGGCGGCAGCCTGATCGCGCTGAAGCGCCATGAGAGCGGCGTGCCGATGCCGTTCGGCCCCTTCATCGCGATGGCGGGCTGGGTGTGGTTCGTGGCAGGCAACACCTTGCTGCACGCCTACCTGCAGTTCACGGGTATACGATGAACAGTTACGTGGTCGCGCTCACCGGTGGCATCGCCGCCGGCAAGAGCGCGGTGACAGGACGCTTCGCTGCATTGGGTGTGCCGATCTACGACGCCGATGTGGCTGCGCGTGAAGTGGTCGCGCCGGGCAGCGAAGGATTGGCCGCCGTGGCAGCTGCCTTCGGCGCTGAAGCGTTGGACGCCGCGGGCCAGTTGGACCGCGCTGCAATGCGCCGCCGCGTGTTTGCCGATCCCTCCGCACGAAAGACGCTGGAAGCCATCGTCCATCCCCGCGTGCGCCAGTGGCTGCACGATCGCGTGCTGGCCGCCACGGCGCCGTACTGCCTGTTGGCGATCCCGCTGCTGGCCGAGAACCTCGATCATTACCGCTGGATCGACCGCGTGCTGCTGGTCGATGCCCCTGTCGAGCTGCAATTGGCCCGGCTGATGGCCCGCGACGGCATCGACGAAGCGTTGGCCCGGCGCATGCTGGCGCAACAGGCCAGTCGCGAGCAGCGCCTCATGCTGGCCCACGACGTGATCGACAACAGCGGCGATGAGGCCCTGCTGGATGCGCAAGTGGCCGCCCTGCATCGGCGTTACCTGGATTTGGCGGCGAATCGCTAAAGGTTCCCGATTTACCCCCATTCTGGGGAAACGCTTTTCAACAGACCGCGATGGGCCAGTTGCAGTCCTGCACCTGCCAATCCAGAGGACGGAGACACCAGGCGGACGCCCTTATTTCCGGGGCTGCCTTTTGATCGCCCGGTACACGTAGCCCCGCCTTTACTCCGCCTACAGGAGTGGCGAACAAAATCGGCCGGCCATGTGCCTCTGAAGAGACTGCTATGCCAGGTGCGGATACCCGGAGAAATCCAACCGCACTCCGCTCCCTTCCGCACGCAAGCGTGCCGGCACGCCAAACGGCAGAGTGAACTTGTCCGGGACATGGCCGAACGGCAGTCCATCCAGCACTGGAATATCCACCACGCCGCGGATCTGCGCGAAGGCCGCCGCCAGGCCGTAACCGTTGTCATTGACACCAGATCGGCAATCGGTGAAATCGCCGAGGATCAGCGCACGCTGCCGCCCCAGTACGCCGGAAAGGTGCAACTGGTACAGCAGCCGCTCGATGCGGAAAGGCGGCTCGCCCACGTCCTCCACGAACAGGATGCCGTCATCGATGCGCGGGAAGTACGGCGTGCCGAGCAGGCTGCACAGCATCGCGAGATTGCCACCCCACAACGGGCCTTCGATATCCAGCGCATGCTCGCCGCTGCTGTTCCATTCGGCACGGCCTTGCGCTGCGCGAACGGTGCGCCAAAAGTGCGGCAGGGTCAGCTCGCTGAGGGTCTCGGCATCGAAATCGGGGTCGAACATCGGGCCGCCGAAGGTGACCAGACCGCACTTCGCATGCAGCGCCAGCTGGATCGCGGTGAAATCGCTGTGCCCCACCAGCACGGTATTCGTACCGGCCAGTCGCTCGCGCAATGCGTCGTATTGGAGATGTTGCAGCAGGCGCGTGGCCCCGTAGCCGCCACGCAGTGCCAGGGCGATGTCGGGCAACGCATCCAGCGTGGCAAGCGCGTTGATGTCGGCGGCACGCTCGGCATCGCTGCCGGCATAGCGCTGCTCGACACGATCCAGCACGTCCAGGCCGTCCAGCGCGCCATCGGCCTCGCGCAGGCGTGCCACGCCGCGTGCAATGGCGGCGCGGTCGCGCGGGTAACCGGAAGGGGCGATCAATCGGACGCGGGTCGCAGGCATGGCAACGGTCGGGCTACGGGAGTTCCCGGATTATGCGGGCAGGCGGGGCGCAAGACATGGCCACCCTGTGGCGCACTGCGGCCCATTCCGCAGCAGCGTGCCCTGTGCGCGATGGCTCGGGCCGCCTGAACCAGGCCCGGGCCATCGCGCAAAATCGCTACCGCTACACGTACTCGACCACTTCGAGGCCGAAGCCGCCCAGCCCCACCAGCTTGCGCGGCGTGCCCAGCACGCACAGCTTGTGCACGCCGAGGTCGGCCAGCATCTGCGCGCCCAGACCGAGCTGGCGCCACTCCTGCTGCTGCGCCGCCTCCGGCTCCAACGTCGTGGGCTGGCGCTTGAGCCGGGCCAGCAGCGCGTCCGGCGTGTCCTCGCCGGAAAGCACCAGCAGCACGCCACGCCCTTCGTCGGCGATGCGGCGCAGTGCGCTGGTGACGGTGAGGCCGAGGTCGTCGCGCCTGAGGTGCAGCACGTCGGACAAGGTATTGCGCACGTGCACGCGACTGAGTACCGGCACACCGTCGTCCACCGCGCCGCGCACCAGGGCGTAGTGCAGGCCGTGGCGGATCGCGTCGCGCCAGGCGACGAGCCGGAACGGACCGAACTCGGTATCAACGTCCTCCTCGTGCACGCGCTGGATGGTTTTCTCGGTTTCCAGCCGGTAGCGAATCAGGTCCGCGATGGTGCCGATCTTGAGGCCGTGCTTCTGCGCGAACGTCTCCAGTTCCGGACGCCGCGCCATCGAGCCGTCCTCGTGCAGGATCTCGATCAGCACCGCGGCCGGTTCCAGTCCCGCCAGCGCTGCGAGGTCGCAACCCGCCTCGGTGTGGCCGGCGCGGGTCAGCACGCCGCCAGGCTGCGCGGTGAGCGGGAAGATGTGGCCCGGTTGGGAGAGGTCCTGCGGCTTCGCGTCGCTCTTCACCGCCACCTGGATGGTGCGCGCGCGGTCGTGCGCGGAGATGCCGGTGGTGACGCCTTCGGCCGCCTCGATCGAGACGGTGAAGTTGGTGTGGTACGGCGAGGTGTTGTCGCTGACCATGGGACGCAGGCCGAGCTGCCGCGTGCGCTGCTCGGTGAGCGTGAGGCAGAGCAGGCCGCGCGCCTCGCGCACCATGAAGTTGACGTCCTCCGGCCGCACCATCTGCGCGGCCATCACGATGTCGCCTTCGTTCTCGCGGTCCTCGTCGTCGAGGATCACCACCATGCGGCCGGCGCGCAGGTCGTCGAGGATTTCGGGGATAGTGTTGAAGCTCATGGGTATGTCCGTGGTGTGTCCCTTCTCCCCTCGGGAGAAGGTGCCCCGCAGGGGCGGATGAGGGTGCGGGCAGAGCGAAGCGTGACACTTCGCCCGGACCCTCACCCCAACCCCTCTCCCGGCGGGAGAGGGCCTTCGAAGTCAGGCGAAGCCGTGCTGCTTGAGGAAGGCCTCGTCGAGCTTGGGCGCTTCGCCGCCGCCGATCAGCCGTTCGACGTAGCGCGCAATCACGTCCACCTCGATGTTCACCGCATCGCCCGCGCGCTTCGCGTGGAAGGTGGTGCGCTCGACGGTGTGCGGAATCAGGTTCACGCCGAAGCGGTTGCCGCCCACCTCGTTCACGGTGAGGCTGGTGCCGTCGATGCACACCGAGCCTTTCGCGGCGATGTAGCGCGCCAGGTTGGCCGGCACTTCGAAGGTCCAGCGCTGCGAGCGCCCGTCGGGCGTCACCGCCGCCACCTTGCCCAGGCCATCGACGTGGCCGGAAACGAGGTGGCCGCCCAGGCGGTCGGCCAGGCGGAGCGCCTTTTCCAGGTTCACCGGGTCACCGGCCTTGAGCCCGCCCAGCGTGGTGAGCGACAGCGTTTCGTTGGAGACGTCGGCGGCGAAACCACGCGCTTCCAGCGTCACTGCGGTGAGGCACACGCCGGAGACGGCGATGGAATCGCCGAGCTGCACATCGGCAAGGTCGAGGTCGGCGGTATCGACGTGCAGGCGCAGGTCGCCGCCGCGCGGTTCGAGCCGCGCGATGCGGCCCACGGTCTGGATGATGCCGGTGAACATCAGCGCAGCCTCCCGGAGAAGACCGCCACGGCATGGGGTACAAGCAGGATCATGAAACGTTCTCCGTGCAAACGAGCGAGAACGCCCCAAGGCATGAGGCCGCCGCACGGCAGGGCCGCGCGTCGAACCGTCTTCTTTCATCCGGACTGTGTGCCGCCCCGGCGAACCGGAATGGCCTGACCGTCGGCTCCGGCATCGGACCGGATCTGCTGACCCTTCGCCGTGCGGCGAAGGCGCTCGCGGGCTCGTGTCCTAGTGGACACCTACCGCCGGTGGGGAATTCCACCCCGCCCTGAAGACGTTGAACATCACGCCGGCCTCGACGGCCGACGGCGGAAGTCTAGCATCAATGCCTTCGAGGCCACCCCGGGCGACAGCGCGACGCAGCGTTTCCGCTGGCGCACGACGCCACGATCAGCCTGCCGGAGGCGGTGCGAATTCCAGCACGGTGATCTCGCGTCCCAGCGCCGTCGTCTGCTGCGGCCGGCCTAGCTCCACAAGCTTCGCCTCGAAACCTGCCAGACTTTCACGCTGCCCCAGCGCCGAGCGTCCGTTCACCGCCCATACCCGGCTGCCCTGTTTCCAGCGCGCCACGGCCAGATCCAGCTGACCGGTCACCAGGGCCTTGCTGTCCAGCGGCGGCTGGCCGCGCGGCTGCAGGGTAGCCAGCATCGTGGGGGCGTTCGGATCGTCCACGTAGATCGTGTCGCCGGGCTGCGCCACCGTCGCCAGCATGGCAGCCGTGCGATCCCAGCGCGGCTTGGCCTCGACGCGATAGACCGGCCACAGGTTGAGCAGACACAGCAGCGACAACGCCACCGCCGCGAGCGGCCGCCACCGGCGCGGCAGCGCGGCGGCACCTATGCCGGCCAGCACGAAGAACGGCACCGCGCTCCACAGCAGGTAGCGCGGCACCAGCATCGGCTTGACCAGCGATACCGCCAGTAGCGACAGGGGGAGCACGGCGAAGGCCAGGCCCAGCACACGCCCTTCCAGGTGCCCGCGCAGACGGAACAGCCCCAGCCCGCAGAGCGCCGCCACGCAGGGCGAAAGCACGGCCACCCCGGCCGGCATCAGGCCGAACTGCACCACCTCGGCGGGACGCATCAGATAGGTGCTGCCGGCCACCACCCACAGCCCGTGCCAGCTCAACGCAGGTACCCAGTCGAAGACATCGAGCATGCGCGCGCTGCTGGCCACATAGATCGCCAGGTAGAACGGCAGGCAACACGCCAGCACGAGTGCCTGCGTCCATAGCCAGATGCGGCGGAATCCATGCGCTGCGGCAGGCGGGTGCGCCGCGCGCAGGTACCTCCAGATGCAAAACAGCACCGCATTGGACGCCAGCAGCCACGGCATCGCGTCGCCCAGCAGGTCCAGCGCGCCGATGGTCCCGGCAAGCCAGGCCGTCCATTCCAGTCTCAGGCCGCCCGGACGGCGCCAGCCCAGGGCGGCGCGTGCCGGCTGCCGCGCCAGCCCAGCCAGGCCCCACAGTGCGATCGCGATCAGCAACAGCAGCAGTGTGTACGAACGCGCCTCCTGGCCGTACTGCACCTGGGTCGGCGCAAGCGCCATCAGCAGCGCGGCCACGCCGCCGGCGAAACGCCCGGCAACGCGTCGCCCGATCGCGAACACCACGCCGACCGACAGCGCGCCGAACAGCGCCGACGGCAGGCGCAGCGCGGCAAAATCCGGCTGCGGCGGCATCAACGAGCGCAGCAGAAGGAAATAATTGGGCATGTGTCGGTTGGCGAAGCTGTCGGCGATCAGCGCCGCGGTATCCAGGTGGATGCGCTGGTAGGTGAACACCTCGTCCAGCCAGAACGGCTGATGGCCCAGCCGGATGCAGCGGGCGGCCAAGGCCAGCAGCGACAGCAACACCAACCACGCCCAGTCGCGAATGGACCAGCCGGCTCCGCCCGCCACGGGCCGTCGCTCCCCCACGAACGAGGGCAACGGGGGGCGCAAGGCAGTATCGGCGTATATCGACGGCATGGCGGACGGCAGTATCGGAGACTCTCGGTTCATCCAACGCCGCGAATGTTTCAGCGTTGTCTCCGCCGCTCCGGACGTTGGGTGCCGTTCAGTCGGGCAACGCAGCTTGGGGCTGTGCCGCCTGCGGCCGCAGGCGCAGCCGCCAGTCCGCACCAAGCGAGCGCTGGTCCGTCACCGTGAGCCGCCAGCGCTCGGCCATCGACGCCAGCGGCGGAAGTTCCAGCAACGCGTGCGCATGGTCGCCGAGCAGGACCGGGGCGATATAGAGCAGCAGCTCGTCCACGCGGCCGGCGCCCAGCAGGGCGCCGCTCAGCCGGGAGCCGGCTTCCACGTGGAGTTCGTTGACGTCGAGAGTCGCCAGCAGCGCCAGCACGGCGTCCAGGTCGAGCCGCCCGTTTCCGTCCAGTGGCACGCCGGCATGGCGCACGCCCTCCGGCGCATCGGGCGGCGGTGCCCGTCGCGCATCGTGGATACACAGGGTGGGCGCAGCGGCGTCCATCACGTGGAAGTGCGCCGGCACGCGCAGGTCGCGGTCCAGCACCACCCGCAACGGCGGCGTGAAGGCTTCGTCCGGCGGCAGGCGCACGGTGAGATGCGGGTCGTCCGCCAGCACGGTGCCGCTGCCGGTGAGGATGGCGCTGCTGCGCGCCCGCCAGCGTTGCACATCGGCACGGGCGGCTTCGCCGGTGATCCATTTCGATTCGCCGTTGGCCAAGGCGGTGCGGCCATCCAGACTCATCGCCAGCTTTACCCGTACGAAGGGACGGCCGCGCTCGATGCGGCTGAAGAAACCGACGTTGAGTTCGCGCGCCTCGTCGCGCAGCAGCCCGGTGTCGACGGCGATGCCGGCGGCACGCAGCTTTGCGATGCCGCGACCCGCCACCTGCGGAAACGGGTCCTCCGCCGCGACCACCACGCGCGCCACTCCCGCGGCAATCAGCGCGTCCGCGCAGGGCGGCGTGCGGCCGTGGTGGGCGCAGGGCTCCAGCGTCACGTAAGCAGTAGCACCGCGCGCACGTTCGCCGGCCTCGCGCAGCGCATGCACCTCGGCATGCGGGCCGCCTGCGCGCTGGTGCCAGCCGCTGCCCACCACGTCGGCGCCATGCGCGATCACGCAGCCCACGCGCGGGTTGGGCTGCGTGGTGTTCAAGCCGCGCGCGGCAAGGCGCAGGGCTTGCGCCATGTGCAGGTGATCGACGGCAGTAAAGGTCATGCTTGTCTTCCTCTCCCCTCCGGGGAGTCATGCCTGTCTTCCTCTCCTCTCCGGGGAGAGGAGCGAGGTGAGGGGACGGGGCTGCCGATAGTGTCGCATCGGAGTGCGCTTCGAAGGCTGCTAGAGGCAAGATTGGCACCTCACCCCAGCCCTCCGCCCGGAGGGAAGAGGGAGAAAGAGGGGTCAGCTCTTGCGGGGACGGCGCGGCTCTGCGCCTTCGCCGCCGCCCAGCAGCGACAGCTGCAGCTTCTCCAGCTCGGGCAGGTCGTGCTCCAGCCGCGCGATTTCCTCGAGGAAGGCCTGCACGTCCTCGAACTTGCGGTAGACCGAAGCGAAACGCACGTAGGCCACCTGGTCGAGCTTCTTCAGCTCGCGCATCACCAGTTCGCCGACCTGGCGCGAGGGTATCTCGCGTTCGCCGCTGCGGCGCAGGTCGTTGATGATCTCGCGCACCGCGCTGTCCACGTTGTGGCTGGCCACCGGGCGCTTCTGCAGCGCGCGCTCGAAGCTCACCCTGAGCTTGCGCTCGTCGAAGGCCTCGCGCCGCTCGCCGCTCTTCACGATGGCCGGCAGCTTGAGCTCCGCCGTCTCGAAGGTGTTGAAGCGTTCGCCGCACTGCGGACACTCGCGGCGACGGCGCACGGTGGAGCCGTCGTCGGTGAGGCGCGAGTCGATCACGCGGGTGTCTTCGTGCTGGCAGAAGGGACAGTGCATGTCAGCGAGTGTCGATCATTGCCTGCACGAATGCACGTACCGGCGGCGGGAGCCGATCTTGCAGCGCACCACGCTCGTGCTGGAACAGCGTAACGACGAAAAACGGATGGCCGTCCAATTCCAGGCCGCGCACGTCACCGGCGCGATCCATCGCGCTGATGCGCAGCGGGCCATCGGCCAGCACGGCGCGGAATTCGGGATTCAACCCGTAGTTGCAGTGGTAGCCCTCGGCGATCTCGGTGACGCCATAGGCTTTCGCCAGGCGGGAGCCCTCGACCAGCCGCAGGTCGTCGGTCACCTCGACCAGCGAGCACGAGAGCGGCACGATGACCTGGCGCTGCGCATCCGGCGCGGTCTCGGCATGCTCGGCGTCGTGCCAGTCCAGCACGTTGCGCGCGTATTCGATCACCGCGTGTTGGAAACCGCCGCACGTACCCAGGAAGGGTACGTGCCGTTCGCGCGCCATGCGGATGGCCGCCAGCGCGCCATCCATGTCGCGGTAAGGGCTGGCCGGCACGCACCAGAGCCCGTCGAACTCCGCCAGCGCAGCGCCGTTGCCGATCGCATCGGTCGGCAACCACACCGGCTCGATCGTCGCCTCGCAAGCCTCGGCCGCCAGCTGCAGCGCCAGCGGGATGGCGCGATGGGCGATCACCCCATCGTTGCGATCGCCGATCAGTCCGACCTGCAGGGCTGGCATGCCGGGGCGCTCAGCCGTAGACCGGGAACTTCCTGCACTGCGCCTCGACCTTGGCGCGCACGGCGGCGATCACCGCCTCGTCGCTCGGCGCGTCGAGCACGTCGCAGATCCAGTTGGCCAGATCCACGCAGTCGGCCTCCTGGTAGCCGCGGGTGGTGACGGCGGGCGTACCCACGCGCAGGCCGGAGGTGACGAAAGGCTTCTGCGGATCGTTCGGCACGGCGTTCTTGTTGACCGTGATGTGGGCCTTGCCCAGCGCCGCTTCCGCGTCCTTGCCGGTGACGCCCTTGCCGATCATGTCGATCAGCATCAGGTGATTCTCGGTACCACCGGAAACGATCTTGTAGCCGCGCGCGATGATGGTCTTGGCCATCGCCTTGGCGTTCTTCACCACCTGCGCCTGGTAGTCCTTGAAGGCCGGCTCCAGCGCTTCCTTGAAGGCCACCGCCTTGGCGGCGATCACGTGCATCAGCGGGCCGCCCTGGATGCCGGGGAACACGATGGACTGCAGCTTCTTCTCGATCTCCTCGGCGCCCTCGCCCATACCCTGCTTGCTGGCGACGATGATGCCGCCGCGCGGGCCGCGCAGGGTCTTGTGGGTGGTGGAGGTGACCACGTGCGCATGCGGCAGCGGGCTGGGGTACACGCCGGCGGCGATCAGGCCGGCGACGTGCGCCATGTCCACGAACAGGTAGGCGCCAACCTTGTCGGCGATGGCGCGGAAGCGCGCCCAGTCCATCACCTGCGAATAGGCGCTGAAGCCGCCCACGATCATCTTCGGCTTGTGCTCGACGGCGAGGCGCTCGACCTCGTCCATGTCGACGATGCCGTTGGCGTCCACGCCGTACTGCACGGCATTGAGGATCTTGCCCGACAGGTTGACCTTGGCGCCGTGGGTGAGGTGACCGCCGTGCGCCAGCGACATGCCGAGGATGGTGTCGCCCGGCTGCAGCAGGGCGAAGTACACCGCCTGGTTGGCCTGCGAACCGGAGTGCGGCTGCACGTTGGCGTAGTCGGCGCCGAACAGCTGCTTCACGCGGTCGATGGCCAGCTTCTCGGCCACGTCCACGTACTCGCAGCCGCCGTAGTAGCGCTTGCCCGGATAGCCTTCGGCATATTTGTTGGTGAGCTTGGAGCCCTGCGCTTCCATCACCCGCGGGCTGGCGTAGTTCTCGGAGGCGATCAATTCGACATGGTCTTCCTGGCGGCGACCTTCGTCAGCAATGGCCTTGGCCAGCTCGGGGTCGTAGCCGGCGATGGTGCAGTCCTTCGGGAACATTCGAACCTCGTGGATCCGGGGATGGGAAAAGGGGCCGCCCATGATAGCGCAGCCGGTGCACCCGGCTGCGAATAGCCGTCCGGACGCGGTTCACTGCTTGACGAACAGCCCCACGGTCAGCGCGATGCCGATGCACACCACGATCACGCGCAGCACCTTTTCGTTGACCCGGCGCAGCAGGTAGGCGCCGATCTGGCCGCCGACGATGGCCGGCACCGCCACGCAGGCGATCAGCAGCCACGGCAGCGTATGCGCCTGCAGCATGAAGATCACCACCGCCGCCGCGTTCATCACGGCCGCCAGCACGTTCTTGGTGGCTCCGGCCACGCGCACGGCCAGCCCCGCCGCCGTCAGTGCCGCCAGCATCAGGATGCCGATGCCGGCGCCGAAATAGCCCCCGTAGATGGCAATGCCGATCTGGGCGGCCAGCGCGGCCTTCCGCCCCAGCGCAGGCGGCTCGCCTTCCTTGCGCGGCTTGCGGAAGAAACTGCCCCAGGCAAATACCACGGTGGCAAACAGCACCAGGAACGGCACCAGCCGGGTGAACAGGCTGACCGGCGTCACCAGCAGCAGCACCGCGCCCGCCGCGCCGCCGGCGAGACTGATCCAGAACAGCGTGCGGAACGACAGCCCCTCGGCGCCGGAAACCTGCTTGCGCCCGGCCAGCCCGGTGGTCACCTGCCCCGGGAACAGCGCGATAGTCGAGGCGATGTTCGCCGCCCGCGGGTCGAGGCCGGCGAACAGCAGCGCCGGGAACGTCATGAACGAACCGCCGCCCGCCAGCGCGTTCTGCACGCCGGCGGCGAACGAGACGAGGATGAGCAGGGGCAGCGACCAGGCGGCGGGCATCGGCATCGGGTCCATAGGCAACGAGACGCCATTCTGCCAGCGCGGCGCGCCCGCCATGGCGGGAAAAGGGGCTATCGGCGATAATTGGCGGTCTTTGTTTTCCCCTGCCTGCCCAGACCGCCTTCGCGGCCTGCGGGCTGCCCTGAGGAGCACCCATGCAATACATCTACACCATGAACGGGGTCAGCAAGATCGTCCCGCCGAAGCGACAGATCATCAAGGACATCTCGCTGAGCTTCTTCCCCGGCGCGAAGATCGGCCTGCTCGGCGTCAATGGCGCGGGCAAGTCCACCGTGCTGAAAATCATGGCCGGCGTGGATACCGACTTCCAGGGCGAGGCGCGTGCGCAACCCGGCACCAAGGTCGGCTACCTGGCGCAGGAGCCGGATCTGAACCCGGAAAAGACCGTGCGCGAAGTGGTCGAGGAAGGCGTGTCGGTGATCCTCGATGCGCAGAAGCGGCTGGAGGAGGTCTATGCCGCCTACGCCGAGGACGGCGCCGACTTCGACGCGCTCGCCAAGGAGCAGGAACAGCTGGAAGGCATCCTGGCCGCGAACGACGCCCACGCGCTGGAACGCCAGCTCGAGGTGGCCGCCGACGCGCTGCGCCTGCCGCCGTGGGACGCCAAGGTCGGCCCGCTGTCCGGCGGCGAAAAGCGCCGCGTGGCGCTGTGCCGCCTGCTGCTGTCCAAGCCGGACATGCTGCTGCTGGACGAGCCCACCAACCATCTCGACGCCGAGTCCGTCGACTGGCTGGAGCAGTTCCTGCACGACTACCCCGGCACCGTGGTGGCGGTCACCCATGACCGCTACTTCCTCGACAACGCCGCCGAGTGGATCCTCGAACTCGACCGCGGCCGCGGCATCCCGTGGAAGGGCAACTACACCGAATGGCTGGAGCAGAAGGACGCGCGCCTGAAGCAGGAAGCCAACCAGGAGAAGTCGCGCCAGAAGGCGATCGAGAAGGAACTGGAGTGGGTGCGTTCGGCTGCCAAGGGACGCCAGTCCAAGGGCAAGGCGCGCCTGGCCCGCTTCGAGGAGCTGAACTCGGTCGACTACCAGCGCCGCAACGAGACCAACGAGATCTTCATCCCGCCGGGCGAGCGCCTGGGCCAGGAGGTGATCGAGTTCAAGAACGTCACCAAATCGTTCGGCGACCGCGTGCTGATCGAGGACCTGTCATTCAAGGTGCCGCCGGGCGCGATCATCGGCGTGATCGGCCCCAACGGCGCCGGCAAATCCACCCTGATGAAGATGATCATGGGCAAGGAGTCGCCGGACTCGGGCGAGGTGAAGCTGGGCCACACTACCAAGCTGGCCTACGTCGACCAGTCGCGCGACGCGCTGGACCCGAAGAACAACGTGTGGCAGGAAGTCTCCGGCGGTTCGGACATCCTCACCATCGGCAACTTCGAGATCCAGTCGCGCGCCTACATCGGCCGCTTCAACTTCAAGGGCACCGACCAGCAGAAGATCGTCGGCAGCCTGTCCGGCGGCGAACGCGGCCGCCTGCACATGGCCAAGACCCTGCTGCAGGGCGGCAACGTGCTGCTGCTCGACGAACCGTCCAACGACCTCGACGTGGAAACCCTGCGCGCGCTGGAAGACGCGCTGCTGGAATTCCCGGGCGCGGCCATCGTGATCTCGCATGACCGCTGGTTCCTCGACCGCATCGCCACGCACATCATCGCGTTCGAAGGCGACTCGCACGTGGAGTTCTTCCCCGGCAACTACAACGAGTACGAAGCGGACAAGAAGCGCCGCCTCGGCGACGAAGCGGCCAGGCCGCATCGCGTGAAGTACAAGAAGCTGGCTTAAGCACGGCTCTTTGCGTCTGCCTCCTCTCCCCTCCGGGACGCGGGGAAGGGCCATGGATGGCCCTGCTCTGAGGAGCGAGGAAGAGGATTGAGGTGAGGGGCCACGGCTGGCCCCGATCTCCAGAAGAACAGCACCATCATCAAGGCGACAACGCAAGATTGTCCCCTCACCCCGACCCACTCCCCGGAGGGGAGAGGGAGCAAAAACGCGACGAGGAGATTCCGATGCACTTCATGCAATCCCTGCAAAACGCATGGAACCGCAACCAGTCACTGGTCTGCGTCGGCCTCGACCCCGAACCCGCGAAATTCCCAGCGCAACTGCAGGGCCGCCGTGACGCGGTGTTCGAGTTCTGCCGCGACATCGTCGACGCCACCGCCGACCTCGTCTGCACCTTCAAGCCGCAGATCGCCCACTTCGCCGCGCTGCGCGCCGAGGATGCGCTCGAACGGCTGATCGCGCACATCCATGACAAGCACCCCGGCGTGCCGGTGATCCTCGACGCCAAGCGTGGCGACATCGGCAGCACCGCGCAGCACTACGCCAGCGAGGCATTCGAGCGCTACCGGGCGGACGCCGTGACGCTGAACCCGTACCTGGGCCGCGACTCCATCGCACCCTTCCTCGAGCGCGCCGACAAGGGCGTGATCCTGCTGTGCCGCACCTCCAACCCCGGCGGCGCCGACTTCCAGGCGCTGGACTGCGGCGGCGCCCCGCTCTACCTGCGCGTGGCCGAAACCATCGCCCGTGACTGGAACGCGCACGGCAACTGCGCGCTGGTCACCGGCGCCACCTGGCCGGAGGAACTGGGCAAGGTACGCACCGTCGTCGGCGACATGCCCCTGCTGGTGCCCGGCATCGGTGCACAGGGCGGCGATGTGGCAGCCGTGCTCCGGCACGGCCTCGCCGCCGGCGGCGACGGCCTGATGATTTCCTCCTCGCGCGCCATCCTCTATGCCGGCAGCGGCGAGGATTTCGCGCAAGCCGCGCGCGCCGCCGCACAGGCGTTGCGCGACGACATCAATCGCCATCGCCGTTGATCGCCACGTAACTCCGACAACGACGTCCCGCAAGACTGGAAAACCGTTGGGCATTTGCTGAAATCGACGCAGGCCCCACCGCTACGCGGATGACTCCGGAAGACCACCACCCGCCCCAAGGCATGTCGAACACCCAGCTCGACCATCGCGCCCACCAATCCACGCCTGCGAAGCACGCGTTCTGCCTGCTCGCGCACGACGTGCGGCGCCCCGCGAACGTGGGCAGCCTGTTCCGCATCGCCGACGCGCTGGGCGTGGAAAAGATCTTCCTCACCGGCCGCAGCTGCACGCCGGCGCATCCCAAGGCCAGGAAAGCCGCACGGACCACTGAGCAGCGCGTGCCGTTCGCGCAGATAGACGATCCATTGCCCGTCGTGGCCGCCTTGCGGCAGGCCGGCTACCGCATCGTCAGCCTGG
Source organism: Rhodanobacter sp. DHG33 (assembly GCF_014843005.1). Taxonomy (GTDB): domain Bacteria; phylum Pseudomonadota; class Gammaproteobacteria; order Xanthomonadales; family Rhodanobacteraceae; genus Rhodanobacter_A. The sequence goes on from NZ_JACYXM010000004.1 coordinate 484,895, forward strand.
AAATCAGCTCGACCAGCATCGACCTGGCCGAGCTCTCCATCGCGTCCGGCGAGCGCATCTGCCTGGTCATCGGCAACGAGAGCGCCGGCGTCTGCCAGGCCCTGCTGGATGTGTCGGACGCCACCGTGCACATCCCCATGCGCGGCGAAAACTCTTCCATGAATGTCGCCAGCGCCTGCGCCATCGCCACTTACGCCATCGCGCGAAAACTGGAATGATTTGCCGCGTGGACGTCGCCGCATCGCGGCAACCGGCGATGCGCCTCCTGGATTGCTTCGCCGCGACGTCAGGCTCCCCGCATGGAGATCCACGCATGCGCACCAACCGATCCATTCCCGACGCCACCATCATCCCGGTGCTGGGCTACGCCGACGTGCACGAGGCGGCCGAATGGCTGTGCCGGGCCTTCGGGTTCCGGCCCAGGCTGCGCATCGGCGACCATCGCATCCAGCTCACCTTCGGCGCCGGCGCCATGGTGGTCAGCGATGCCGGCCCGGAAAACAGCGACCAGCCCCCGCGGCAATCCGTGATGGTGCGGGTGGACGACGCCAACGCGCACCATGCGGTGGCGCTCGCAGCAGGGGCCCGCATCGTCCGCGAGCTGACCGACTGGCCCTATGGCGAACGCCAGTACTCGGCCATGGACATCGGTGGCCACCGGTGGGTATTCACGCAGACGATCGCCGACGCGGACCCGGCCAGCTGGGGTGGCGAGCTGGTCGAAGGCTGAGGCCGCCTCGTCCGCCGCGGGGGTGGCGTTTTTGTCAGCCTAGGCCCGCACCCGTACAATTCGGGGCTTTGACGCCATTCCCCCGCACCCCGCCACTGCCGGCGGTGTGCCATTGCGAGTCCCCATGGATAAGAGCTTCGAACCCGCCCAGATCGAGTCGACGTGGTACGCCCGCTGGGAAGCCAGCGGCGCGTTCAAACCGTCCGGCCAGGGCGAGCCCTACTGCATCCTGCTGCCGCCGCCCAATGTCACCGGCACCCTGCACATGGGCCATGCCTTCCAGCAGACCGTGATGGACATGCTGGTACGCCACCGGCGCATGCGCGGCATGAACGTGCTGTGGCAGGTGGGTACCGACCACGCCGGCATCGCCACGCAGAAGATCGTGGAAAACCAGCTGGCCGCCCAGGGCAAGACCCGCCACGACCTCGGCCGCGAGCCGTTCGTGGAGCGCGTGTGGCAATGGAAGGAGGAGTCCGGCTCCACCATCACCAACCAGATGCGCCGTATCGGCGCCGCCGCCGACTGGTCGCGCGAGCGCTTCACCATGGACGAAGGCTTGTCCGACGCCGTGCGCAAGGTGTTCGTGGAGTGGTACCGCGCCGGCCTGATCTACCGCGGCAACCGCCTGGTGAACTGGGACCCCGCACTGGGCACCGCGGTCTCCGACCTCGAAGTGAACAACGTGGAGCGCGACGGCCACCTGTGGTCCATCCGTTATCCGGTCACCGGCAGCGACGAATCGCTGGTGGTGGCCACCACCCGTCCGGAAACCATGCTGGGCGACGTGGCCGTGGCCGTGCATCCGGAGGACGAGCGCTACGCGCACCTCGTCGGCAGGACGCTCACGCTGCCGCTGTCGAACCGCCAGATCCCGGTGATCGCCGACGACTACGTGGACCGCGAGTTCGGCACCGGCTGCGTGAAGATCACCCCGGCGCACGACTTCAACGACTACGCCATCGGCCAGCGCCACAAACTCCCGCCGATCACCATCTTCACGCTGGATGCCAAGGTCAGCGACAACGCGCCGGAAGCCTATCGCGGCCTCGACCGCTACGACGCGCGCAAGCGCGTGCTGGCCGACCTGGAGGCCGCCGGCCTGCTGGTCGAGACCAAGGCGCACAAGCTGCAGGTGCCGGTGAGCCAGCGTTCGGATGCGGTGATCGAACCCATGCTCACCGACCAATGGTTCGTCGACCTCACTTCGGACGTCCAGAGTGATGGCCGCCCGGGCGGCCGCAAGGCGATCACCGAGCCGGCGCTGGACGCCGTGCGCTCGGGCGAAATCCGGTTCGTGCCCGAGAACTGGACCACCACCTACACGCAGTGGCTGGACAACATCCAGGACTGGTGCATCAGCCGCCAGCTCTGGTGGGGCCACCGCATCCCGGCGTGGTACGACGAAGCGGGCAACATTTTCGTGGGCGAGGATGAGGTCGACGCACGCGCGCATGCCGCGATTCCGCCGGTGGGTACACTGAAGCAGGACGAGGACGTGCTCGACACCTGGTTCTCCTCTGCGCTGTGGCCGTTCTCCACGCTGGGCTGGCCGGCCAACGGCCCGGTGAAGAACGAGCGCGGCGAAGTCGTCACCGACTGGCAGGCCGACAAGATCTTCCTGCCCAGCGCGGTGCTGGTCACCGGCTTCGACATCATCTTCTTCTGGGTCGCGCGCATGGTGATGGCGACCAAGTACTTCACCGGCCAGGTGCCGTTCCGCGAGGTGTACATCAACGCCATCGTGCGCGATGCCGAAGGCCAGAAGATGTCCAAGTCCAAGGGCAACACGCTGGACCCGCTGGACCTGATCGACGGCATCGAGCTGGAACCGCTGGTGGAGAAATCCACCAAATCGCTGCTCATCCCGCAGGTGCGCGAGAAGGTGGAAAAGCGCATCCGCAAGGAATACCCCGACGGCATCAAGGCCATCGGCACCGACGCGCTGCGCTTCACCTTCGCCGCGCTGGCCAGCTACAGCCGCACCATCAACTTCGACATCAAGCGCGCCGAAGGCTACAAGGCGTTCTGCAACAAGCTGTGGAATGCCGCGCGCTTCGTGCTGATGAACCTGCCGGAGGGCGGGATGACCGCGGCCGCCGGCGCACCCGCCACCGAAGCCGAGCGCTGGATCCTCACGCGCCTCGGGCAGACCCTGGCGGAGGTGGAGCAGCACTTCGTCTCGTACCGCTTCGACCATCTGGCGCAGGCCCTGTACGAGTTCGTGTGGAACGAGTACTGCGACTGGTTCCTCGAACTCTCCAAGCCCGCCTTAAACGGCGACGATGCGCAGGCCGCCGCGTCCACCCGCCATACGCTGCTGGTGGTGCTGGAAGCGGTGCTTCGCGCGCTGCATCCGGTGATCCCGTTCATCACCGAGGAGATTTACCAGGAAGCGGCTCCGCGCCTGGGGCTCGCCGAATCCAGCGTCTACGCGCGCCCCTATCCGCACGCGGCGGATTTCGCGTCCGACGATGCGGCCACGGCCGAGATCGAGTGGTTCAAGGCGGTGCTCTCCGGCATCCGCAGGATCCGCTCGGAAATGAACATCGCGCCGGGCAAGACCATTCCGTTGCTGCTCGCCGGTGGCGAGGCCGCGGATCGCACGCGCGCCGCGAAATTCGCCGCGCAGATCGCCTTCCTCGCCCGCACCGAAGCGCCGGCATGGATCGAGCCGGGCGCGACGGAGCCTGCCGCGGCCGCCGCCGTGGTCGGTTCGCTGCGTGTGCTGATTCCGCTGGCCGGCCTGATCGATCTCGGCGCCGAGCAGGCGCGCCTCGCCAAGGAAATCGCCCGCGTCGAGAGCGAGATCAAGAAGTGCGAAGGCAAGCTCGGCAACGCGAACTTCGTCGCCAACGCGCCGGCGGAAGTGGTGGCGCAGGAGCGGCAGCGCATCGTGGATTGGAACACCCAGCTGGCGGCGATGCGGGAACAGGCGGAGAAGCTGAAGGGCTGAGCGGCCGCCCGTTCCCGTTTGACGGGAACGGGCCGGGAAGGAAACGCTTCCGCGTCAGGCAAAAGCATCCTCGCCTATTTCGCGATATGGCCCTTGGCCATATCGCCGGCCATGTGGCGAAGCTCCATCACGATCGCATCCTCCCGCCCTTCCCTCGCGGGGTAATAGCGCGGCCTGCGTCCGATCTCGTGGAAACCGACCGATTCGTACAGCACTTTGGCCAGCGGATTCGAAGGCCGTACTTCCAGGAACACGTGCTGCGCGCCGCTCCAGCGCGCCACGTCCAGCAGCCGCCCCAGCAGATGCCGGCCAAGGCCAAGGCCCCTATGCTCGGCGGAGATACAGATGTTGAGCACGTGCGCCTCGCCCGCGGCGACGGAGAGGATGCCGTAACCGGCCACTTCCTCGCCGATGCAGAGCACCCAGCACGGATGCCCTGCCTTGATGCAGTCGGCGAAGATGCCGCGTGTCCACGGGAAGTCGTAGGAGGCCTGCTCGATCGCTGCGACCGCATCGAGGTCATCCATGCGCATCAGGCGCATGTGGCTGGCCGGTTTGGCCACCGCGGCCATCGCGCCTACCGTCCCGCCCCGAGACTGCGGCGCAAGGTGCGCAGCGCGATCCAGAAACGCCGCTTGGCCGCGGCGTCGCCCAGCAGGCGCGCCGGTTCGTCCACCAGCACGATTTGCGCCTGCGCCATCGCCTGCATCGGCAGGCTGCGCCCCAGCGCGTGCGCCTGCGCTTCGCCGCAGGCCAGGTAAGTGCGCGCCTGCGGTACCGCGATGTCGGCATCGCCGGCCCGTACCTGCACGCGCGCGGCACGCGCCAGCAATGCCCCGCCACTGGTCAAGGCGCGGCCCAGCAGGTCCAGCTCGCGCGCACCGCAGGTCGCCGGCAGCAGCACCACGCAGTCGGCATGGGTGGCGACCGGTTGCGGCGTTTCATCCATGGCGCCCGGCGCGGCGCCAGCGGCCTGCCGACGCTGCCAGGGCACCAAGCCCAGTGCGTGCAGCACACGCTCGCGATGCGCGACCGCCGGCATCAGCCGCCGCCCCGACGTGCGCGCCGGCGATGCGCGGCCAGCCCCCACAGCGTCATCGCCGGACCGGATAGCAGGTAGATGGTGAAGCCGGCAAACAGCACGCGCGGCGGGTCGAGATACAGCAGCACCAGGATCAGCAGCGCCGCCACGATCCACCCGAACGGCACGTGCTGGCGATCCCCCAGCGGCAGCGACTTGAAGCTGAAATAGCGGATCCGGCTGACCATCAGCAGGCCGGTGATCGCGGCGATCCACGGCGTGATGAAGCACAGTTCGGCGCCGGGAATCCCGAACTTGTCCATCGTCCATACGAAGGACATGCACACCGCCGCCGCCGCCGGACTGGCCAGACCCTGGAAATAGCGCTTGTCCGCCACGCCCACCTGGGTATTGAAACGGGCCAGCCGCAGCGCAGCACAGGCGGCATAGATGAAGGCGGTGGCCCAACCCAGCTTGCCCCACAGCGGACCGAAATCGTGCAGCGTGGACAGCGACCACGTGTACATCACCAGCGAGGGCGCCAGGCCGAAGCTCACCAGGTCCGACAGCGAGTCGTACTGCACGCCGAACTCGCTCTGGGTGCCGGTGAGCCGCGCCACGCGGCCGTCCAGGCCGTCCAGCAGCGCGGCGACGAACACCGCCACCGCCGCATCGGCGTAATGGCCGCCGATGCTGGCGAGGATGGCGTAGAAGCCAGCGAACATCGCCCCGGTGGTGAACAGGTTCGGCAGCAGGTAGATGCCGCGATGCCGGGGCTGGCGGGCGGGCAGCGAGTCGCTCATGGAGCTATCCGTGACAGAGTGCAGAAAGTGTAAACCATCGCCCGCTTGAGTCCGGACGGTGCGGGAGTTCTACTAGTGTCCTGCACCGGGGTGGGGAGCCCCGGCCAACCGAGCCTTCCGGAGAACCTCATGTCCCGTTCGCTGATTGCCGTGGCGTTGCTGCTGCTCGCCCCGCTGGCCACCGCCCAGCAGATCTACAAGTGGACCGATGCCCAGGGGACGGTCCATTACTCGCAGTCGGCGCCGCCCCAGGGCACCAAGTACAAGCAGGTGACGCTGGCTGGCGGCGTGGAATCCTCCGACCAGGCGGCGCCGCAGCCGAGCGACGACAGTACGCCAGCACCGACCGATGCCCCTACCCCGCCCCCTGCGGCCCCGATGGCGGACACGCCCGCCAATCGCGCCAAAATGTGCGCCACGCTGAAATCCAATCTCGCAACGCTGCAGGGGAGTGCCCCGGTGGTAATGCAGCAGAACGGCAAGCCCTCGGTGCTGGATGCCAGCCAGCGCAAGCAGCAGGTCGATTCGGCGAACACCCAGTACCAACAGTATTGCGCGGAAAAATGACGGGACCGGACTAGGCTGCTCCTGAGCGCAGGCTACTGCGCGGATCGCTGGCGATTCACGCAAGCCGTGCCTATGGCAGAACCGTCGAGATGGTCCTGCACCGCTATAATCCGGCTCTTTCAACGCCGGAATCCCCTGCATGCGCCTCAGCCAATTCCACCTGGCCACCGTCAAGGAAATACCTGCCGACGCGGAGATCGCCAGCCACAAGCTGATGCTGCGCGCGGGCATGATCCGCAAACTGGCTTCCGGCCTTTACACCTGGTCGCCGCTGGGCCTGCGCGTGCTGCGCAAGGTGGAAAACGTGGTGCGCGAGGAAATGAACCGCGCCGGCGCCATCGAAATGCTGATGCCCACGATTCAGCCGAAAGAACTGTGGGAAGAAACCGCCCGCTGGGCGAAATTCGGCCCGCAACTGCTGAAGATCAAGGACCGCAAGGAACAGGAATTCTGTTATGCGCCCACGGCCGAGGAAGTCATCACCGATTACGCGCGCAATGAGCTCAACAGCTACAAGCAGTTGCCGGTCAACTTCTATCAGATCCAGACCAAGTTCCGCGACGAGATCCGCCCGCGTTTCGGCGTGATGCGTGCCCGCGAATTCCTGATGAAGGACGCTTATTCCTTCCATCTCGGACAGGAATCGCTGAGCGAAACCTATCAGGCGATGTACGACGCCTATTCGCGCATTTTCACCCGGCTCGGTTTGGAATTCCGTGCGGTACAGGCGGATACCGGCGCCATTGGCGGCAATGCCAGCCACGAATTCCAGGTGCTGGCCGATTCGGGCGAAGACGCCATCGTGTTTTCCGACGGCTCCGATTACGCGGCCAATGTGGAGAAGGCCGAGGCATTGGCACCGGTCGCCACTCGCCCGGCCCCGGTCGCGGAACTGAAGCGCGTAGAGACGCCTGCCCAGAAAACCATCGACGAGGTCAGCGCCTTCCTCAAGGTCGCTCCCGCGCAATGCGTGAAAACGCTGCTGGTGAAAGGCCGCGATGGCCTGGTCGCACTGTGCCTGCGCGGCGACCACGAATTGAACGAAATCAAGGCCGGCAAGCTGGCCGAAATGCCGGACGAAGTCGAACTCGCCAGCGAAGCGGAAATCCTCGCCGCCACCGGCGTGCGGCCCGGCTTCATCGGACCGGCCGGCCTGCCCGGCGCGATCCCGGTGATCGTGGACCGCAGTGCCGCCGTGCTGGCGGATTTCGTCTGCGGCGGCAACACCGACGGCACGCACCACACCGGCGCCAACTGGGAGCGCGATGCGCGCATCACCCGCGTCGAGGACATCCGCCAGGTGGTCGAAGGCGACCCTTCGCCCGATGGCAAGGGCACCCTGCACCTCGCGCGCGGCATCGAGGTGGGCCACGTGTTCCAGCTCGGCAACAAGTACGCCGAAGCGCTGGGCGCCACCGTGCTGGACGACCAGGGCAAGGCGCAGGTGATGCTGATGGGCTGCTACGGCATCGGCATCAGCCGCATCGTGGCGGCCGCCATCGAGCAGCGCCACGACGAAGCCGGCATCGTATGGCCGGAGGCCATGGCGCCGTGGCGCGTGGCCGTGTGCGTCATCAATCCCAAGGGCAACCCGGACATCGCGGCCGCCGCCCAGTCGCTCTATCAGGAGCTGGCCGCGCGCGGCGTCGAAACCGTGCTGGACGACCGCGGCCTGCGCCCCGGCGCCATGTTCGCCGACATGGAATTGATCGGCATTCCGCATCGAGTCGTGGTCAGCGAACGCGGTCTCGCCGCCGGCACGCTGGAATATCGCGCCCGCCACGAGGCCGAAAGCCGTGCGGTGACCCGCGACGAATTGCTGGCCATGCTGGGCTGAAATCGGTTTCAAATGCAACGATAAACGGCCGCCATGCGCGGCCGTTTGCTTTCGGGAGCCCATCGGGGATTATCCGGGCTAATTGCCAAAACGCGCACACTGGGCATTTTCGACACCGCATCTTTTTGCAAAATGCGATTTATTCGGGTAAGAATAACGCCCGCGCCGGCAATGCCATTCCACCAAACGCATCCGTGCCACCGTCATTTTCATTGTCACTGGAGTTTCCGATGGCCATCGATATCAAGAACCTCAACCACAACCAGCTCAACGACCTTATCAACAAGGCGCAGTCGCGCCAGCACGAAATGAAGAAGGAAAAGGTCACCAAGCTGCGCGAAAAGATCCACGCGCTGATCAAGGCCGAGGGTTATAGCTTCGATGACATTTTCGGCGGCACGCGCGGCAAGCGCCGCACTGGCGGCGTGGTTCCCCCGAAGTATCGCAATCCGGCGGATGCCGAGCAGACCTGGTCCGGCCGCGGCAAGCGCCCGCGCTGGTTCAACGATGCGCTGAAGGCCGGCAAGAAGGAAAAGGATCTGCTGGTCTGATTGCCGGCATTTTCCGAGTTGCCAAAACGCCGGCCTCTGCGCCGGCGTTTTTTATGGGTAACGGGAAACCGGAGTCCCGCGGGATTGCTCTCTCGTTCCAGCCCGCTCTCGGAAAAGAACGGTGCAACGGTGTCGCCCGGACCCGCCGCTTTTATGAGCGCTGCAACCCGGTCCTGGAACCTTGGTAATCGCTCCGCTTCAAAGCGACCGGCGGGGCGATACCAGCAGTTCGCCAAACAGCAGCCCCGCCACCAGCGACACCAGCAGGGTGATCAGCAGGAGGGCCGTATCCATGCCCAGCGTGGTGTCGCGCTCCAGCAGGAAGGACATGCTGCGGAATCCGACGCTGCCCGGCACCAGCAGCAGGATGCCCGGCTCGCGGATCACTGCGCCGGGCCGGTGCCATAGCCGCGCATACAGGTTGGCCAGCGCGCTGACCAAGAGGCCGCCGATGAACACGCCGAACGGCGCGCTGGGCAGGTGCCCGGAGAATTCGCCGCCCCAGCGTGTGGCGAGGTAGCCGGCGATCACCGCGACGATGACTGCCGGCCAGTCGCGCCGCGCGGCGCGGAACAGCATGGCGAACGCCACCGCCGCCACCAGCAGCGCCACCCAATCCGTCCATCCCGGCAGCGGCGGCAGCGCGAAATCGCGCGCATAAATGCCGAACGCGGCGCAGACCTCGGTGGCCGCCACCGTACCGAAGACGAGCTTGAGCAGGGTCGCCGTGGCACCGCCCATGCGCGCCATGCCGGAGACCAGATGCCCGCTGGACACTTCGCGCACCGCGGTCGTGAGCGACATGCCCGGCACCAAGATGATCAGCGCCGCCAACACCACCGACTTGATCGCCAGCGGCACCACGAAGGCGCTGACCAGGATCGCCACCGTGGTCGCCACGATCGCGCTGATCGCGTCGCTGGCCACCGCCAGCCGCGGCCGCGTGGCGGAGAGGATGGTGATGCAGCCGATCAGTACGCCGATCACGGCGGCCACCACCAGGTCCACCCACGAGCTGTGCAGGAACAGCGCGGCAATGCTGGCGGCGGACAGCCCATAGCTGGCGACGGTATTGATCTTCGCCCGGCGCGTGTCCGGCGCACCCAGCGCGCGCAACAGGCGGAAACCCTCGCGCAGGTCCAGCTCGCCCGCGATCACCCGGTCGGCGATGTCGTCCGCCTCGCACAAGCGCGCCAGGTTCACGTCGCCGGGGGCGAGCCGCATTACCTGGGTGGTTTGGGCCACGCCTTCGTCGCCCTGCCCCAGGTCGGAGAAGGAAATGATGATCGCGGTGGGGCTGGACCACACGTCGGCCTGCAGGCCCAGCCGCCGCGCGGAACGATCGACCGCCATCTCCAGCCGCGGCGCCGAGGTACCGTACTGATGCAGTCGCCGCGCCAGCTCCAGCAGGAAGGCGATGCGCGTATTCAGCGCTGCGGTGATCGGTGGTTGGGCGGCCGCGACCGTAGCACTCATGGAGCCGCGCGTACCTTGAGCGTGGTGCCGTCCACCGCCGTCACCTCCACCGTGCTGCCCAACGGCAGATCGGGTCCGCTCACCAACCATTGGCCGTCGCCCACGCGCACCTTGCCGCGGCCGTTGACGATGGGGTCGATCAACACGTAGCGCTGGCCGACCATCTGCTCGCCGCGGCGATTGAGCCGCTCGCGACCCGGCACACGACGCTCGATGCGCGGCCTCAGCCAACGCGCGTAGGCAAGGCACGCTGCCAGCGCCAGCACAGCGAACAGCACCGCCTGGGTCAGCAGGCCCAGCCCCGGGAACAGCCACAGCAGCACGCCCATCGCCGCGGCGGCAATGCCGATCCACAGCAGGAAATAGCCGGGCACCATCACCTCGCCCGCGATCAGCAGCAGGGCGAGGATCCACCACAGGTAATGCGTTGCGATCTGTCCGAGCATGGGGAGCATCCAGGTGAAGGATTCTTTCTCCGATATGCCTGCCGGAGAAGAAAGGGGCGTTTGTCCCGACCGCGAATGATCATAGGCCAGATTGATGGGGCGGCGATGGATGCTTCGTGGAGCCGCTCTTTCCCGGTCGGTACCCATGTCGCGCACCAGCGGAAGAGTCGACCTTACCTTTGCGAAGGCAGCGAAGTCTTGGCAGTCGCCCGGGAGCTTGAGAGGAGCTCCTTCCCCAGCGAACGAGGAAGGGGCCATGCCTCAACGCGGCGGCGGCACCGCCTTGACCGCTGCCTGCTGCTGCCCCAGCGACTCCTTGGCGAGCTCGGCGATGCCCGCCATGGCACCGATCACACCGGTGGCCTCGATGGGCAGCAACAGCATCTTCTGGTTGGGCGAAGCGGCCATCGCCTTCAGCGCCTCGATGTAGTTGTTGGCGACGAAATAGTTGAGCGCGTTGACGTTGCCGCCGGCGATGGCATCGGACACCATCGTCGTGGCCTTGGCCTCGGCTTCGGCGGTGCGCTCGCGCGCCTCGGCGGCCCGGAACGCCGCCTCCTTCTCGCCTTCCGCGGCAAGGATCACCGACTGCTTGGCGCCTTCCGCCTTGAGGATCGCTGCCTGGCGCAGGCCTTCGGCATCGAGGATGTTGGCGCGCTTCTCGCGCTCGGCCTTCATCTGCCGCGCCATCGCATCCACCAGGTCGCGCGGCGGGGCGATGTCCTTGATCTCGATGCGGTTGACCTTCACGCCCCACGGGTGCGTCGCCTCGTCCACCACCTTGAGCAGACGTGCGTTGATCTCGTCGCGCTTGCTGAGCGATTCGTCCAGGTCCAGCGAGCCGAGCACGGTGCGGATGTTGGTCATCACCAGCGCCAGCGCCGCCTGCTCCAGCTGGGCCACTTCATACGCCGCCTTGGCGGCATCCAGCACCTGGTAGAACACCACGCCGTCCACGCGCACCACGGCGTTGTCCTTGGTGATGACATCCTGCGAAGGCACGTCCAGCACCTGCTCCATCAGGTTCATCTTGCGCCCGACCGTCTGGTACACCGGAATGAGCAGGTGCAACCCGGGCTCGAGCGTGCGCGTGTATTTGCCGAAGGTTTCCACCGTCCATTCGTAGCCCTGCGGCACGATGCGCACCATCTTGAGCAGGGTGACGACCACCAGCACCACGATGACCAACGCAAGAATCGATCCCATGACTTGCCCCTCTTTCCGGTGAGGCCTGCAGTATAGGCGGGCGAGCCGGTTCGCGGCTCGCCCGCTCGCCGTCAGGACCGACGGTCCGCCCTGCCCTCCAGCCAGTCGTACAGCAGCGGCAACAGCAGCAGGGTCAGCAAGGTCGAGGTGACCAGGCCGCCCACCACAACGGTGGCCAGCGGACGCTGCGTTTCCGCGCCCACGCCGCTGGAAAGCAGCATCGGCAACAGGCCCAGGATCGCCACGCTGGCGGTCATCAGCACCGGGCGCAAACGCAGCACCGCACCGTGCAGCACGGCATCGCGCACGCTGGCGCCCTGCCTGCGGCGATCGTTGAGAAAGCCCACCAGCACGATGCCGTTGAGCATCGCCACCCCGAACACCGCGATGAAACCGATCGCCGAAGGTACCGACAGGTATTGCCCGGTGAACGCCAACGCCAGCACGCCGCCCACCGCGGCAAACGGCACGTTGGCAAGAATCAGCGCGGCTTGCCGCAGCGAGCCGAACGCGGTGTAGAGCAGCAGGAAGATGAAGGCGATGGTGAGCGGCACGATCAACGCCAGACGCGCCAAGGCGCGCCGCTGGTTCTCGAACGCACCGCCCCATTCGAGGGTGTAGCCGGGAGGCAGCTTCACGACCTGCGCGATCTTCGCGTTCGCCTCCTGCACGAAACCGTCGATATCGCGTCCGCGCACGTCCATCTGGATCACCGCCTGGCGCCGCAAGCCTTCGCGGCGAATGAACGAATAACCCTCGGCCACATCCACCTGCGCCACCTGCGACAACTGCACCAGCGCGCCCGACGGCGAAAGGATCGGGATGCGTCTCACCGCATCGGCCGAAGCCTTGTCCGCATCGTCCAGCCGCACCGCGATGTCGAAGCGCCTCACGCCGTCGAGCAGGCTGCCCACCGCCTCGCCGCCGATGCCGTTCTTCACCACGGTGAGCACGTCGTCGGCATTGATGCCGTAACGCGCCAGCGCACCGCGATCCACCGTGATGCGGATCTGCGGCTTGCCGAGGTTCGCTTCCAGCGCGAGATCGGCCACGCCGGGCACCGTGGCGATGGCGTTCTTGAGCTGACCGCCCAGGCGGTCCAGCTCGCCGAGATCGTCGCCGTAGAGCTTCAGCGCCAGCGTGGCGCGCACGCCGGAGACCAGCTCCTCGATGCGCATCTGGATGGGCTGGGTGTAGCTGACCACCGCCGTGGGCAGCGTGGCGGAGAGTGCCTGCTGCATCTCCCCTTCCAGGCTTTCCAGCGTCACGCCCTTGCGCCATTGCGGCTTCGGCTTCAGCGGCGTGTAAACCTCCATGTAGTTCACATCCGCCGTTTCGCCCTTCTCGGCGCGGCCGATCATCGCCAGCGTGGTTTCCACTTCGGGAAACCGCTGCTTGACCAGCGCGGACACCTGCTTCGAAAGCGCGATGGATTCGTCCAGCGAGGCGGACGGCACCGAGGTGATGCGCCACATGATGGCGCCCTCTTTCAGGTCGGGCATGAATTCCTTGCCGAGAAAAGGAAACAGCGCAAGGCTGGCCAGCAAGGCCCCCATCGCGATGCCCAGCACCCGCCGGCGATGCGCCAGCGACCATGCCAGCAGGCCGCCGTAGCGACGCCTGAGCCAACCCACCAGGCGCGTGTCCTTCTCCTCGCCGGGCTTCAGCACCAGCGCGGCCAGCACCGGTACCAGCGTAAGCGCCAGCAGCAGCGAGCCCGCCATCGCGAAAGCGATGTTGAATGCCATCGGCTTGAACAGCTTCCCTTCCAGCCCTTCGAGACCGAACAGCGGCAGGAACACCACGATGATGATGGCGATGGCGAACGCGACCGGCCGCGCCACCTCGCGCACGGCGTCCAGCACGGCGCCGGTGCGGTCCACCGGCAGGCCGTGCGCCTTGCGCTCGGCCATCGTGCGGTACGCGTTCTCCACCACCACCAGCGCGCCGTCGACCATCATGCCGATGCCGATGGCCAGACCCGCCAGCGACATCAGGTTGGCCGACAACCCTGCCTGCTGCATGCAGACGAAGGCGATCAGCATGGCCAGCGGCAGCGCGATCACCACGACCAGGGCGCTGCGCAGTTCGCCGAGGAACAGGAACAGGACCAAGGCCACCAGCAGCGCTCCCTCCACCAACGCACGCTCGGCAGTGCCCACCGCGGCGTTAACCAGATCGGTGCGCTCGTACACGGTCTTGAGCGACACACCTGCCGGCAGGCTCGCAGCCAGCTTGCCCAACCGCGTCTTCACCGCATCGACCACGCCCTTGGCGTTTTCGCCGATGCGCGCCAGCGCCATGCCCAGCACCACTTCCCTGCCGTCGCGGGTCACCGCGCCGGTGCGCGGCGCGCCTGCCACCGTCACGCTGGCCACGTCGCGTACGTACACCGGCGTGCCGTCCTCGGTCTTCAACACGATGTTGCCGATGTCGCCGGCATTGCGCACCAGGCCCAGCCCGCGCACCAGATACTGCTCGTGTCCGCCGTCGACGAAACCGCCCCCGACCTGCGCATTGTTGGCCTGCAAGGCGTCGATCAGGTCCTTGAAGCCGAGCCGGTGCGCGACCAGTTTCAGCGGATCCACCCGTACCTGGTATTGCTGCTCCTGGCCGCCCCACGACGTGATGTCGTCCACGCCCGGCGCGGTGCGCAGGGCCAGGCGCAGGTTCCAGTCCTGCAGCGTGCGCAGATCCATGTCCGAGGGAGTGGCCGCTCCGTCGTCGCTACGCTCCACCGTGTACCACAGCACCTGGCCGAGCCCGGAGGCGTTCGGCCCCATTTCCGGCTTGCCATAGCCGGCAGGCAGGCGTTCCGCCACCTGCTGCAGGCGTTCGTTGACGATCTGGCGTGCGAAATAGACGTCCGTTCGATCGGTGAAATTCACCGACACGTAGGACAAGCCGAACAGGCTGGTGGAACGCACCTCCTCCACGCCGGGCAAGCCTCCCAGCGCCGATTCCACCGGTGTGGTGAGCAATTGCTCCACGTCTTCGGCGGCGAGACCCGGTGCTTCGGTGTAGACATTCACCTGCACCGGCGTGACATCGGGAAAGGCATCGATGGGCAGCTGGCGCACGGCTTTCACGCCGAGCAGGGCGATGACGACGAAAGCGACCAATACCAGCAGCTTGTTGCGCAGCGAGAGCGCGACGAGTCGTTCCAGCATCATTCCTCTCCCAATTGCGAACGCAGCAGGCGCGCCTTGAGCGCGAACGCGCCGGAGCGCACGTAGCGCGATCCGGCGGGCAGGCCCTGCCGGACCACCGTCCAGCCATCGCGCGTGTCGCCCGCCAGAACCGCCATCGGGGCGAAGCGGCCCTGGCCACGATCCACGAACACCGTTGTCTGGCCCTGCAGCAGCACGATGGCCTCCGCGGGCACGGCCAGTGCGTCGTCGCCGCTGCCCGTGACGATGCGCGCCTCCACCATCTCGCCCGGATGCAGCAGATCCCGGCGGTTGTCCACCGCGATGCGCACCGGCACCGTGCGCGTGCGCTCGTCGGTGGCATGGGCGCGGCCGATCACCTTGCCGCTCGCCACCTGGCCGTGCGCATCGATGCGCGCGACGGCGTCACCCGTCACGCGTTCGGCGTCGCGCGGCGACATGTGCGCCACCACCCACACCGTGCCCTCTTCCACCAGCGTGAACAGGGTGCTGCCCGCTTCCACGCGCTGCCCCACCAGGAAATCGTCGCTGACCACGCGCGCCGCCACCGGCGCTAGCAGCGCGAAGCTGCCATCCGCCGCGGCCGAACCCTTGCGCAACAATGCGGCGATCTGGTCGTCGGCAAGCCCATAGGCGCGCAGCTTCGCGCGCGCTTGATCGCGCGCCACTTTCGCTTCGGCATAGCGGCGACCCGACACCGCTTGCGGCCCCAAGGCGGCGATGCGCTGCCAGTCCTGCTCGGCCACGATCAGCGCGCCCTGCGCTTCGGCTACCGGCACGCTGGACAGGCGAAGCAAGGGCTGGCCCGCTTTCACTTCGTCGCCCAGCTTCGCCATGCGCCCCACTACTTGCGCTTCCACGCGCGGTGCCACCAGTACGGTGGAATACGCATCGGCGCGCACGTCGCCGGGTGCCTTGATTTCGTCGGCCAGCCTGCGCGCAGCGAGCGTATCCACCGCGATGCCGGCCTCGCGGATCGCAGCGGCGTCGAGCAGCAACGGGTCGGCTTCGCCTGCGCGTCCGGCCTCGGCGGCAAACGTCGGCATCGGCACGGGAATGGCAACGGTCGTCGCGAGCATCAACAGGCCGCGGACAAAAAAGCGGTTCTTCATGGGGCGTTCTCCGCAAGGCTGCCGGCCAGCCAGTCCTGAAGGCGACCTGCGGCAGCGAGGTAATCGAACCAGGCCTGCCAGACCTGGGCTTCCAGTTCCTGCCCGGACAGCGCGGTGTCCAGGCTTTGTTTGAGTTGCGTCAGGTAGTCGGCGGTGCCGATCTCGCTGGCGCGCCAGAGTTTTTCCAGCAACATGGCGCGCTCGTTCAGCGCACCGGCACGGCCCGCGCGGAACGCGCTGGCGGCATCGCGCAGCGCGGCGTAGCGCGCCTTGCTCTCCAGCAGGCCCGCGCGCTGGGCGAACTCGCGGGCCCGAAGCCGCGCATCGGCGGCGTTTTCCTCGGCCAGCGCCGCAGCCACTTCCGCGCTACCGGAATTGAGCAGCGGCAACGGAATCGACACGCTGATGCCCGCCACGCGATCGCGGCGTGCACCGCTGCGCACGGTGCCGCCCGTGAGGCTCACCGTGGGATCGGGCACTCGCGCACGCCTGGCCACCCGTACTCCCGCTGCAGCGGCCCGCTGTTCCGCGCGCATTTGCGCCCATTCGGGCAATGCATCGGGATGACGTGGCGCCACGCCATCCGCGGTGGTCGGCAGCTCGGCCGGCATCGGCGGCAGTACCGCAGACTCGCGCGCTTGTGCAGCACCGGCGATGGCCGAAAGCGCGGCGCGTGCAGCAGCCTCCTGCCCCTGCAACACGGCCTGCTGCATCTGTGCTTCGCTCAGCGCCAGCGCGGCAAGATAGCGCTCCGGGCTACCCAGGTCGCCCACGCGCAGGCGTTCGGCCGCCAGCGCATCGAAGCGGCGCATCAGCTCCACTCGCTCGCGACCCAATGCCACCTGGCGTGCGAGCTGCGCCTGCGCGGCCCACGCCTTGAGCCAGCGCGCAGCGACGTCCCGACGTGCCAGCGCATAGGCTGCCTCGCTCGCCTGTGCGACGGCTTCGCCCTGGGCGGCACGGGCGCTGCGCTTGCCGGAGAGGTCGAGCGTCAGGCCAAGTCCGGCCACACGCCTGTCCACGTCGGCGTTTTCGGCCTCGAACTGCAATTCGGGGTTGTACAGGGGGCGCCCCGCCGCTTGCGCCCGGGCTAGCGCCGCATCCCGCCCTGCCTGCGCCGCGGCTACCTCGGGGCTGGCCTGCCAAACCATCTGCACGGCCTCGCGCAACGCGACGGGCGCCGCGGGCGACTCAACGGACGGCGTGGCACCCAGCCACGTCGCCCACAACAAACACACGGCGCCGACAGGCACCGATCGCAACAAAGACATATACGAATCTCCTGAAAACGGTCACGAAGCGACGCGCCGCATGGCGGCGACGTCGCCGGGGCTCGGCGTCTTCAGGCGATGGGTGGGCGCAACAAGGAGCCGACGAGAGTCGGCAAACGGTCTGCGGCAGCGCTGGCGGCTTCCAGTCGCGCAGGTTGCGGCGAGAGTACGAGCGCCAAGCCGCGGCTGACCAGGGTCAGCGTGTGGGCACAAGCGCAATGGCAATCGCCGGCCTCGCCCAGCAGGCAACCGTCGTCGGTGTCGGCATCCGCCGTCAGGGCTGCCGCAACCGTCGGAGCCTGCGTCACGGCAAAGCGCTTGCCGGACGCGTCGCCCAGGCAAATGGAACTGGTCGCCAGCTTGATGAGCAGCACCGCACACACCATCAGCCACAGGCCGCGATGGTGGCGCAGGCGGATCAACAGTGGTCTGGCGGAGCGAGGCATCCGCCCATGCTAGGCAATACGACGCGTGTTAGACAATTGCATTTGCACGATGCGCGTTCACCGCGCGCCGTATTGCGGCAGCCGCAGACTCACGCTCAACCCGCCGCCTTCGCGGTTGGCGAGCAGCACGCGCCCACCGTGCGCCTCGGCGATTTCGCGTGTCAACGCAAGGCCGAGACCGGTACCGGAACGCTTGGTGGAATAGAACGGCAGCAGCGCCTGGGCCAGCACGGTCTCGCTCATGCCGGGACCGCGGTCGCCCACTTCGATGCGCAGCTCGTTGCCGACGTCGAGGATGCCGAGACTCACGTCGTCCTCCGCACTGCCCGATTCGTGCGCGTTCTTGATGAGGTTGATCAGCACCTGCTCGATCTGCACCGGATCGAAACGCGCCGGTTCCGCAGGGACGGACGTGGCGAGCTTGTAGTGGCAATGCAACGCCAGCGAGGCGAGGAAAGGTTCCCACTCCACCAGTTGCGGCTGCGGTGCAGGCAGCTTGGCGAAGCTGGCGTAGCCGGCAATGAAACCATGCAGGTGTTTGGCGCGCTCGCCGATGGTGGCGAACACGCCGGGCAGGCGTTCCAGATTGCCCCGACGCGCCAGCTCCGCGCCGGAATGCGCCAGCGAGGAGATCGGCGCCAGCGAATTGTTGAGCTCGTGGCTGATGACGCGGATCACCCGCTTCCATGTCGCCACTTCCTGGCGCGACAGTTCGCGCGTCATGCGCCGGAACAGGTGCAGCCGGTGCGGCCTGCCCTGCAGCCGGAACGCCCGCTGCGAAAGGTGGAAGGTCTCCTCGTTGCCGTCCAGCTCCACGCTCAGCAGCGCGTCCTCGCCGCTTTCCACGGCGCGCGACAAGGCTTCCGGCGCGGAGGTCAGCACCTCGGCGAAATCCAAGCCGTTGAGGCTCTTGCCGTCGTTGAACAGGTGGCGCGAAGCGATGTTGGAATACACCACGCGGCCGCTGACATCGGCGAGCACCAGCGCCACCGGCGTGTTCTGCACCACCGTCTCCAGCAGCAATTCACGCTGCACCAGGTGCTGGCGCTGATCGCGCAGCGTCTGGCCCAGGGCGTTGTGCATGCGGATCAGCTCGCCGAGCTCGTCGCTGCGTCGCGTGGCGATGGAGAAACTGAAGTCGCCGTCGCGATAGCTCGCCACCGCGCCTTCCAGCGCGCGCAGCATCCGGCTCAGCGGCGCCATCACCTGATAGGCCAGCCCCCACGCCAGCGGCAGCAGAACCAGCACGCTGACCACGAGGGCGCCATACACGCCCATCTGCGCCGGCGTGCGCAGCGACACCGACAGGTCTCTGTGCAGCAAGCCGATCAACTGCGGCAGCGGCCACTGGGTCAGGCCCACGTAGACCAGCGCGCCGGCCACCGCGGCCACCGCGAGCAGTATGGTCAGCCGGAATTGCAGCGAGCTCAGGTGGCGCCACATAGAAGCCTACTCAGTGACATGAGGGATCGCGCGGCGTCTGCGCGCAGACGACCGGCGGTTGGCCATCCATCCAGGCGTGCTGGGTGCCCATCACGGTCTGCTGGTCGTTGGCGCGCGGCGGCGGAGGTTCCGGCTCCCATGTCTTGCGCGGTTCCTTGAACTTGAACGGCGAGGGCGTGGCCGCGGCTTCGTTGCCGCGCGCGGCCTGGTTGTCTTGGGACGCATAGTGGGTTGCCGGCGCGACCGGAGCCCACTGGTCGGAAGCCGTCGTCGTCTGGGCCGATACCGCGAAGGCGAACAGGCAGAGCGGCAATGCAGCGAACAGTCGGATATGCATGACGTGCTCCAAGTGGCCTATCGGAATACAACCCGCCCGGCATGCGTCGTCCATACGTCGACCGGAACGGACATTCGCATGCACGCGCATCCCCACGTGCAGTTTCGTCGCAACCCACGGCGGCCACAAGCTCAGGCCGGCGCTATCAGCCCGTAACGCTCCATGCGACGGTACAGCGCCTGGCGCGACAGGCCCAGCGACTGCGCGGCGCGGCTCACCACGCCATCGGCCTGGTGCAGCGCACCCTCCACCGCTTCGCGGCTGGGCTCGTCGAGATTGCGCGCGGCAGCCGCCGCGAATTGCGGCAGGTTGAGCAGCTCCGGCGTGATCGGCTTGCCGCCGGCCAGCAGCGCGGCGCGTTCGATGGCGTTCTTCAGCTCGCGCACGTTGCCCGGCCACGGATAGGCCAGCAACGCGTCGCGCGCGGCGTCGCCCAGGGTGGCGCGGCCGGCGAGGAAGTGCTCGGCCAGCGGCAGCACGTCATCCACGCGCTCGGACAGCGGCGGCAGGCTCACCTCGATCACGTTGAGGCGGTAATAGAGATCCTCGCGGAACGTGCCGGCGCGGATCATCGCCTTGAGGTCGGCGTTGGTGGCGCTGAGCACGCGCACCTTCGCCTGCCGCGTGCGGCCGGAGCCGAGACGTTCGAACTGGCCGGTTTCCAACACGCGCAACAGCTTCATCTGGCCCGGCAGCGGCAGGTTGCCGATCTCGTCGAGGAACAGCGTGCCGCCGTCGGCCAGCTCGAAGCGGCCTTCGCGCGCCTTGTTCGCACCGGTGTACGCACCCGCGTCGGCGCCGAACAGTTCCGCCTCGATCAGCTCGCCCGGCAGCGCACCGCAGTTCACCGCCACGAAGGGGCCCTTCTTCACCAGCGAGTTCGCATGCACGATCGCCGCGATGCGCTCCTTGCCCGCGCCGTTCGGCCCGGTGATGAGGATGGGCACCTCGGCGCGCGCCACCTGGCAGGCCAGGTCCAGCGTGCGCGCCATCGCCTCGGAGGCGAACACCAGGCCGTCCAGCTCGTAGGTGTTCTGCAGCACTTCGCGGCGGCGGCGGCGCTCGCGGCGTGCGCGGCTCACCTCGCGCGTGGATTCGGACAGCTCCAGCAGGTTCTCCACCGTGGCCAGCAGCTTGTGGTCGTCCCACGGCTTGGCGAGGTAGTCGGCGGCGCCGGCCTTCACCAGCTCCACCGCGGTTTCCAGGTGGGTCCACGCAGTGAGCAGGATCACCGGCAAGTCGGGATGCCGCTCGCGGATCGCGCGGAACAGCTCCACACCCTCTTCGCCCGAGGTGGTGTCGGCGGTGAAGTTCATGTCCTGGATCACCACATCCACCCGTTCGCGCTCCAGCGCGGCCAGGCCCTCGGCCTGGTTCAGCGCCACCAGCGGGCGGATGTCATGCAGCGACAGCAGCAGCGACAGCGCCTCACCCACGGCGGGGTTGTCGTCGATGATCAGTACGGTACGCATCTTGTTCCTGCACATGTCCGCTTGGATGCGGCTCCGGACGAAAAGGTTGCCATGACTACCGACCTACGTACACGAAAAGTTGCACACGTCACACACTCCGCGTCGCCACCACCGGCGGCACCCGTGCCGCGCGCAGCGCGGGCGACAATACGGCGAGCTGGCCGAGCAGCAGCATCAGCAGCGCCCCCAGGGGCAGCCAGGTCCACGGCAGGCGCGGCAGTTCGTAATAGCGCATCAGCCACGCATTGCCGAAGTAGGCCAGGGTCATGCCCAGCACCACGCCGATGCCCACGATCAACGCATTCTCGGCGAGAAAGTAGCGCAGGATGTCGATGCGCCGCGCGCCCAGCGCCCGCCGGATGCCGATCTGCCGCGTGCGCTTCTGCACCCAGAAGCCCGTGAGGCCCATGATGCCGATCACGGTGACGATCACCACGGTCAGCGCCACGCCGGCGAACAGTTCCAGCGTGGCGCGGCGGCTTTTGAAGACCTTGTCGCGACGGGCGGCATAGGATTCCGCCTTGGGCTTCGAGCCCACCGGCAGCAGGGAGTCGAACTGGCTCTCGATGGCCTTGCGCACGCCACGGAGCGCCGCTTCGCGCATGGCGGGATCGACCCGCACCGCATAGGCCAGCCACGGCGACGTAGCCACGCGCTCCGGCGTGAGCACCGTATCGTCCGCGCGACCGTCCGTGGCCACGTTCATCCGGTTGCGCAGCAGGTGGCGCACCACACCCACCACGACGGACCCCGGCCCCTTCGTTTCCTCGGGGGAATGCAGCACCTGCCCCAGCGGCGAGGCATCGCCGAACAGCTGCCGCGCCAGCGACTGCGTGATGATGACCGGTTCCGGCACGCCCTTGCCCTGCTCGCTGTTGAGGTCGCGGTATTCGCCGGGCAGGAAGTTCCTGCCGCTCACCAGCTGCAGCCCCAAGGTATCGAGCAGGTCGTAACCCTCGTAGACATTCACGCCCACCGCGGCGCCGGTCGGCCCGCGGAACGCCCGCATGTTCACGAAGCTGACGACCATCGGCAGACCGAGCGCGGCGCTTGCCGCACGTACGCCCGGTACCGTCCGCAGGGCATCGGTGCCGGCCTGCACCTCCGCTGCCGTCCAGGCACGATCGGGCGCGTCCAGCCCGTCGACCAGGATCAGGTCATTCCCGTCCACGCCGCTGGGCGCCAGCATGGGCTCCATCTGCTGCCACGCGAGGAACAGCACGTTGCACAGGATGGCGCAGGCCAGGGCCACCTGCAGCAATACCAGCGAAGGCATCAGGCTGTTGCGGCGCAGGCTGGAAAAGAGAATCCGGATCGACATGGCTGGCTCCCTATTCGCCCTTGACCTGCAGGCCCGGCTCGACCCGCGACATCCGCCACGCAGGCAGCAGCCCCACCAGCACGCCTACGGCCAGCGCCAATGCGAACAACGAGCCGAACATCGCCGGATCGAGATGCGCCAGCCCGGCGAAGTCGCTGCTCTGCTGGCGCAGTATCCACAGGCCCAGCCATGTCAGCGGCAAGGCCAGCACACCGCCCACCAGGCATGCCAGGCCCGACTCCAGCACGTGCTGCAGGAACACCGCGCGCCGCGGCGCACCCAGCGCGCGGCGTACGCCGACATCGCCGCTGCGGCGCAGGAAACGCGCCGCCAGCAGCCCGGCCACGTTGACCATGCACAACAGCAGGAACGAGGCGGCCAGCCACACGTTCAGTCGCACGCTGTCGGGCACCACGTTGTTCTGCTTCATCCACTCGGCCACGCCGGTGAGCTCCGAGCGTGGCGGCTTGCCGAAGCTCCCCAGGTCTTTTTGCTGCTCCACGTAGTTCTGCAGGTAGGTGCGGTAGGCCGCCACCTGTTGCGGCGTATCGAGCTGCACCCACAGGCCCAGCACGGCGCAGTGCGCGGGATCGGGAGCATCGCCGAATTTGCCGTGACGGGCATCGTCACAGCCGTCCGTGGTGTAGGGTGCCAAGCCCGCGTCCAGCGCGGCGGCATAGGGCACATAGAGGTTTTCCCCGCCGTCGCTGCTGTAGTCGCCGCCGCTCAAGGCATAGAAATGCGGCTGCAGCACATAGGGCTGGATCACGCCCACCACGCGGAACAATGTCTTCTTCAGCCGCACGCTTTTCCCTACCGCGTTGGGCGTGCCGAACAGCTTCTGCGCCAGGTCGGTGTCGATCACCGCCACCGGTGCGCGGGCGGCATCCTCGGCCGGCGTCCAGTCACGTCCGTAGCGCAACGCCACGCCGAACATCGGGATGAAGTCCGAGGTGGTGGCCAAGACCATTTGCTGGTTCTGCGCATGCCGGCCGTCGTCCGACACCTCGTCCGCAACCACGTCGACCACCACCGACTGCTGCGCCGCGCGATGCGCCGCGAGCAAGGCCTGCGCATCCGCCAGCTTGATGGTGTGATAGTTGTTCGTCTTGAATCCGTTCATCGCCATGATGTCGGCGCCGGCATTCGACGGTTTCGCCAGCACGGTATCCACCCACGCCAGGTAGAGATTCTGGCTGCGTCCGGGCAGCGGATCGGCCGACAGCACATGCAGCAAGGTCAGCGTGGTCATGCATGCCGCCAGGCCCAGCGCCGCCGTCAGCACCACCAGCACGGTGCTTTTCGGAAAGCGCCGCAGGCCCAGCGCGGCCAGTTCGAAACTGTAGCGAAGCATGCCATCCCTCTCCGGTTTGCGACGCGCCGCCACCCAGGCGCCCGGCAAAGATATTACATGTGTAATCTAAAGTCTTCCCCAGCCTCCCATCGGGGATTCCGCAACGGAACTCACACGCTGCGCGTCGCCACCACTGGCGGCACCGCCGCCGCCCGCAACGCAGGCGACAACACCGAAAGCTGGCCCAGTGCCCACAGCACCAGCGCGCCGATCGGCAGATACCACAGCGGCAGGCGCGGCAGCTCGTAGTGCGTCATCAGCAGAAGATTCAGGCCGATGGCCAGTAGCACGCCCACCACCACGCCGGCGCCGACGATCAGGAAGTTCTCGGCCTGGAAATAGCGCAGGATGTCGCCACGCGTCGCGCCGATCGCGCGCCGGATGCCGATGGTGCGCGTACGCTGCTGCACCCAGAAATTCGCCAGCCCGGCAATGCCCAGTGCGGTGACGAACAGCAGGCCCAGCGCGGAGGCGACCAGCAGGCCGATCATGGTGGTGTCGCGCTGGAAATAGGCGGCGCGGATCTGTGCGTAGGTCTGCGTCGACTTCGGGTTGATGACGCGATTGGGGTTGGCCTTCAGCAGCGCATCCCGCGCCGCGGCCAGCACGCGCTGGCGATCCTGCGGTGCGCTGCGCAGCACGTAGGTGACGTAGGAATCGCCAGGCAGCTTCGGCCAGATCAAGCTGTCGCCGTCCACACCGGGCTGGCGCAGGTTGGGACGCAGCAACGTGTCGACGATGCCGACGACGCGTATGTAGTTGTCGCCGTCGTACATGCTCTGTCCCAGCGCCTGTTTGCCTGGATATAGATGCTGTGCCAGCGCACGGGTAACGATGGCAACGGCTGGTTTGCCCGTGCTCACGTACTCGTCCGGCTGGAAATCGCGCCCCTCGACCAGGCGTAGCCCCAGCGTGCCGAGCAGACCGGGTGTGCCGTCGTAATCGCTCGGTTGCACGCAACCGCTGCCTTCTATCGAATTGAGCTGTATCGCCCGATCCAGCGCCTGTTTGCTGGGGCAGATGCCGCTGGAATCCTCGCTCTGGTTCAACGGCAGCGAATAGCTCGTCGCCGCCGCGGACTTCACGCCGGGAATCGCGCGCAGCGCCGCCAGGTCGGCGGCGTGCCGCGCCTGCGCGTTCTCGCCCTTTTCGATGCCGACGCTCACGATCGCGGACAGCTCGTTCTCGGCAATGCCGGTGGGTACGCTGATGCGGTTGATGCGGTTGGCCACCATGAACACCACGTTGCAGACGATGGCGCAGGTGAAGGCCACCTGCAGGGTCAGCAGGACGGCCGTGAGCTTGTGGTGGCTCAGGGTGGAAAGGATGGGTCGGATCTGCATGGCTTTGCCTTCTCCAGTGACAGGAGCCGTCAACACCGGCTCCATCGCGCGCAGGGCGCGCTCCTACATGGTTTTCAACTGCAGCGCGGGCGCCACGCGGCATGCACGCCACGCAGGCAACAAGCCCGCCAGCACACTTGCAACGACGGCCAGCGCCAGGGTGCCTAACAACATCGCCCCGTCCATTTGCGCCAGATGCGCGTAGTCGTCCGGACGCTGGCGAATGCTCCACAGACCGAGTTGCGCAATCAGCACGCCCAGGGCGCCGCCGGCCATGCCGATCAAGGCGGACTCGATACCCAACTGCACGAAGATGTCGCGCTGCCGTGCACCCAACGCGCGGCGCACGCTGATCTCGCCGCCGCGCCGCAGGAACTTCGCCAGCAGCAGTGCCACGATGTTGAGCATGCACACGAACAGGAAACCGAGCGCCAGCCACAGCTGCAGGCGCACGTCGTTGGGCACCAGGTTCTGGTGTGCCAACCAACCCATCAAGGTATATAGCTTCGCGTTGGTGGGCGGGCGCTGGAAGCGGCCCAGCGCTTTCTGCTGCGCGGAGTAGTCCACGAGATATTGCCGATATGCCGACACCTGCGCGGACGTGTCCAATTGCATCCAGAACTGCAGCCAGCTCATGCTGCCGCTGTGCTTGCCCAAGGCTTCCTTGCTCCAGCTCGATTGATTGCCGTTGAGCTGGAGGTCCTTGTCCACCGCCACCGACAGCGGCAGGAAAAACAGATCCGCATCGCTGTAGTGCTTGGCAGTGGCGTCGGCGTAGAACATCGGCTTGGGCGCCCAATCGTCCACCACGCCGAGCACGCGGTAGTCGTTGTCGCCCAGTTGCACCATCCTGCCCACGGCATCCGCGCTGCCGAACAGCTTGCGCGCCAGCGACGCGGCCAACACCACCACGTGCGCGCTGGCCGCATCGTCCGTAGCGCGCCAGCCGCCGCCGCGCTGGAACGGCACGCCGAACATCGTGAAGAAATCCGCCGTGGTGTAGCGGCCATCCACATAAAACGGCTGCTGTCCGGGCTGCGCCGGATGCACCAGCAGGGTACCGCCCGCCATCGCCGCTTGCCGCGTGGCGCGATGCGACTGCAGCAGGGCCATCGCATCCGGCCAGGTGAGGTTGGCGCTGGCGTCGGGACTGTCGCCGCCCTGCTTGTGGTTCAGCGGCAACGGATCGAGATGCGGCGTGTACAGCTGTGCACTGCGTCCCGGCATCGGGTCGTCCGTCATCACGTGCAGCACCGTCAGCATGGTCATCGAGGCACCGATGCCCAGGCCGATCGCCAGCACCATCAGGCCGGTGAGGACGGGGGTGCGCTTGAGGCTGCGCCATGCCATGTCGAGGTAATAGCCGAACATCTTCTTCTCCATGTACGTGTGTACTGCGGCCTTCCGAGGCAGCTGTCCGCGATGCCTAGGCGTCGCGAGGCCTCTCCAAGGGTCAGTGGTCACGCTCCGTTTCGGCGGGCGCCGCATCGCCCGCCTTCTGCGCATACGGCAGCACGTCGTCCACCAGATGCACCAGGAAGCGGCCAGGCTGCTCCAGCATGATCATGTGCGCCGAATCGGCGAACACCACCAGCCGCTTGGACGGCGCCTGCAGTTTGTCGAACCACTGCTCGGCCAACGTGTGCGAGGTGGTGTTGTCGTGCGCGCCGACGAACATCACCACGGGGCAACCGAACTGGGTGGTGTGGTCGAGATCGACCGACAGCAGCGGCTTGAGCAGGTGCTTCAGCGAGAAGACGCTGCCTTTGCCGATGGCGCTGACGTCGCTTGCGCTGTAGTCGGGCGACAGGTCCCAGGTATCCGCCGCGAACTGGTAATCCTGGCGTCCCCAGGCGAGGCCGCCGTAGTACATCTCCCATTTGTCGCGCACGCTGATCTGGTCGAGCGTGATGTCCTTCGGACCCGGATAGGGTGCGATCGATTCCAGCTCGCGCACGGCAGCGGCATTGCCGTGCGCCTTGGCTTCGCGCATGGCGAAGGCGTAACCGTCCTCTTCGTTCCGGCGCATGTTCACGACCTGGCCCACGCTGATATAGGCGTAGAACCAGTCCGGGTGGCGCTGCGCCAGTTCCACGCCCAGCACGCTGCCCCAGGAGTGCCCCATCACGAAGATCTTCTGTTTGTGGAAGCGCTGGCGCAGGTAGTCCACGACCTGGGCCGCATCGTCGGTCATGCCCTCGATGCTCATGCCCGGCGCCATCTGCGCTTCGGTATTGGCGGCATAGGTCTTGCCTGCGCCGCGCTGATCCCACTCGACCACGGTGAAGTAGTCCTGCCACGGCGACTCGAACGTCCAGGCCTGCGGCATGTCCGGCGATGCCGGACCGCCGTGCAGCACCAGCAGGATGGGATTGCGGAGATCGCGGCCGCGTATCGTCAGCCACTGGTCGACGCCGCCGATGCGTCCCTTGAGCTGTTCCTGGATGCCGTTCGGCGAAACGATCTTCTGGTTGGCGGCGATGACGCCGGTGACCTGGTCACGCGTCATCCAGTGCGCGGCATCCTGCTGCGCCGGGACCGCGCCTACGACGCCTGCCGTCGCGAACGTGGCCGCAGCCAACAGGGCGCCGATTGCCCGCCGAATCTTCTTCATGCATCACTCCATCAAGGTCAACGATTGGCGGCGGGTTCCCGCGCACCTCTGAAAATCACACGGATCGCGTCGCCACCACCGGGGACACCGCCGCCGCGCGCAATGCCGGGCCGAGCACCGCCAGCTGGCCCAGCACCCATAGCGAGAGCGCGCCTATCGGCAGGTAGTACAGCGGCAGGTGCGGCAGCTCGTAGAACTTCATGAGCACGGCGTTGAGCAGGTAGGCCAGCAACATGCCGAAGGCGATGCCGAAGGTGACGATCAGGAAGTTCTCGGCCTGGAAATAACGCAGGATGTCGCCGCGCGTCGCCCCGATCGCACGACGTATGCCGATCTGCTTGCGCCGCTGCGCCACCCAGAAGCTGGCCAGGCCCACGATGCCCAGCGCGGTGACGCCCAGCAGCGCGGCGATCACGCCCAGCAGCATGCCGGCCATCACGCGATCGTTGCGGAAATAGCGCTCGCGCAGGTCGCTGACCGTGCGGCTACCCTCGTGGTCGAGCACCACGTCCGGAGCGATCTGCGCGATCGCCGTCTCGGCATCGCGCAGCACGTGCGGCAGATCCGCCGGATCGGCGCGCAACAGATAGGTGCCGGCCAGGTTGTGCCCGGGCAGCGTCGGTACGAACACCGACCACTCGATCGTGCCTGTGCCGCCCTCGCCCGCGGCAGGCCGCGCCATGTGCGCCACCACGCCCATCACGCGGAAGTGGAAGCCGCCGCACCAGAACTCCTTGCCCAGCGGATCCTCACCAGGCCACAGGTGCTCGGCCAGCGTGCGGCTCACCACCACCTGCGCGTCGCTGGGCACGAACGTGGCCATCGACTGGAAGTCGTCGGTCTGCGGTGCGCGTCCCGCCACCAGCTTCAGGCCCAGCGCCTCGAAACTGCCGGGGCCGCCGGTGTAGAAAGTCACCACGCCGCCGAAGCGCTTGCCCGCCTGGTCCAGCGTGACGCCGCCGTTGGTACCTTGCTCATTGAACGGAACGGCGTTTATCACGCTCACCGATTGCATGCCGGGAATCGCGCGCAGCCCGGCGGTCACGCGGGCATTGAGGTCGCCGGGCTGTGCCTGGTCGAAGCCGCCCAGCGTGAGCACGGCCAGCGCCTTCTCGTCCACGCCGCTGTTCACCCGGGTCAGCTGCAGGCGATTGGCGATCATGAAGCAGGCATTGCACAGCACCGCGCAAGCCAACGCGATTTCCATCGCGATCAGCAGGGTGGCCAGGCGATGCTTGCGCAGTGCGGCGAGGATCAGTTTGGTCTGCATGTCGTCGCCCTCACAGCGTCTTCAATTGCAATGCCGGCGCGATGCGACTGGCCCGCAGCGCCGGCAATGCGCCCGCGAGCAGGCTCACCACTACCGCCAGCGCGAAGGTGGACAGGAACATCGCGACGTCCAGGTGGGCAAGGTCGGCGTACTCCACCGGCTGCCGACGGATCAGCCACAGGCCCAGCATGGTGAGCAGCCAGCCGCCGATGCCGCCGAGCACGCCGATCAGCCCGGCCTCGACCAGGCATTGCGCAAACACCGCGCTGCGCGTTGCGCCCAGCGCCCGCCGCACGCCGATTTCGCCGGCACGGCGAAGGAACTTCGCCAGCAACAGACCCACCGTGTTGAACAGGCAGATGGCGAGGAAGGCGAACGCCAGCCACATCTGCAGGCGCACGTCGCTGGGCACCACGCGGTTGAAATCCAGCCACTGCATCAGGCCCATCAGGCGCGAGTCGTCGGCATGCACGAAACGGCCGAGCGATTTCTGCTGCGCGACGTAACTGGCGAGAAAGCTGGTGTAGTCGCTGGCTTTGGTCGCGCTGTCCAGCTCCACCCAGAGCGCCACCCACACGCAGGGCGAGGTCTGCTGGTGCTTGCCGTCGTCATCCCCCCAGCAGGTGAACATCTCGAAGCTGTTGGGGTTGATGTCCTGCCCGGCGCCGAACGGCAGGTACACGTCTTCCGGCTTGCCATAGAAATTGGCGGTGTCGCCGTTCGAGAAGCGGCCGCCGGCCACGTCGTAGAACACCGGCGACGGTCGCCACGGCGCCAGCACGCCCACGATGCGCACGTCGCTGTCCTTGAGCTGCAACGTGCGGCCCACGCTGTTGGCGCCGCCGAACAGCTTGCGGTTGAGATCGTCGGAAATCACCACCACGCGCGTATTCCGCGCATCGTCGTCGGCGCTCCAGCCGCTGCCGTACTGGAACGGCACGTTGAACATCGGAAAGAAATCGCTGGTGGTCGCCAGCGTCTTCGCCATCAGCGGCGGCTGGTTCGTCTCCGGCGAACGCAGTTTCAGCGTGGCGTGCGCGACAAGCGCTTGGCGGTCGGCGCGATGTGCGCTCCACAGATCGACCGCCGAACGGTAGTCCATCACATCGAACGGCTGCTTCTGCGACGGGCTGGACGAAGGGTCCACCTGCGGATAGAACAGGTGCTGGCTGCGCCCCGGCAGCGGATCGCCCGAGAGCAGGTGCATCACCGTCAGCGTGGTCATGGACGCGCCGATACCCACGGCGATGGCCAGCACCATCAGCACGGTGAGCACCTTGTTGCGCTTGAGGCTGCGCAAGGCCAGGTCTAGGTAATAGCCGAACATTTCCGTCTCTCCTCATTGCATTCCCTTCGCCCGCTGGCGGAAGAAGGGGAACTCACGCGCTCCGCGTCGCCACCACCGGCGGCACGTTCGCGGCGCGCAGCGCGGGGCCGAGCACGGCCAGCTGGCCCAGCCCCCACAGCGCGACCGCGCTGACCGGCAGGTAGTACCAAGGCATCCGCGTGATTTCGTAGTGCTGCATCAGGTACAGGTTGATGCCGTAGGCCATCGCCACGCCGAGTACCACGCCGGCGCCGCTGAGCAGGAAGTTCTCGGTCTGAAAGTACTGCATGATGTGGCCGCGACTGGCGCCCACCGCGCGACGGATGCCGATCTGCTGGCGCCGCTGCCCCACCCAGAAGCTGGTGAGGCCGACGATGCCGAACGCGGTTACCGCGAGCATCACGACGCAGACCAGCACCAGCATCCACGCCATGCTGCGCATGTCGGCGAAGTACTGGTCGCGCATGTCCGAGTAGATCGCGCTCTTGGTCACGCCGTTGGGATTCAGCTCGATGAGCTTCTGTTCCGCCGCGCGCATCACGCGGTCGCGGTCGCCCGGGGCGCTGCGCAGCACATAGCGCCGAAGATTGCCCTTGGAACCCTCCGCACTCATCGGATAGAACGCGCTGAAGTAGTTGCTCGCTTCGCCCTGACCGTCGATGTTCGGCCGCAGCACGTCGGCGATCACGCCGACCACGGTGTAGTAATGCGACGTGGTGTAGTAGGTCTTGCCCAGCGCCGACTGCCCGGGCCACATGCGCTCCGCGATGCTGTGCGTCACCAGGGTCACGTGCGTCTCCGGCAGCGGCGCGCTGCCGAACGAGCTGTCCGCGTAGTCGTCGGCGTTGAAGAAGCGCCCTTCCAGCAGGCGCAGGCCCAACGCCTTGTCGGCACCTTCGCCGAGGAAGAACAGCGAGAAATTGACCGTCTTCTTGTTGAAGACCGACACATCCGGCGAGGTGCCGAAGCTCCATCCCCAGTTGTTGTGGCTGAGCGGCAAAGTGCTGACCGCCCCTGCCGCCTGCACGCCGGGAATGCCGCGCAGCGCCGCGAGGTTGCGCGGAATATCGCTGCCGGCGGTTTTCTCGTCGGTGCCGCTCAGCCCGACCGTACTCAGGCTGTGCTCGTCGATGGCATTGGGCAGGCGGATGGCGCTCACGCGCTGGCCGATCATGAACACGGCATTGCACAGCACGGCGCACGTCAGCGCGATCTCCAGCACGATGAGCACGGTCGGGATGCGGTGCTTGCGCAGGCTGGCGAGTATCGGACGGATTTCCATGGGTATCTCCTCAGCTGGCCTTGAGTTGCGGTGCCGGCGCCACCGCGCAGGCGCGCCATGCGGGCAGCAGCCCGGCGATCAGGCTGGCCACCAGCGCCACCACGAAGGTGAACACGAACATCGACAGATCCAGGTGCGCGAGACTGGCGTATTCGGCAGGCTGGTGGCGTATCCCAAACAGGCCCAGCTCGGCGAAACCGAGGCCGAGCAGGCCGCCGACCAGGCCGACGATGCCGGCCTCGACCATGAACTGGCCGAAGATCGCGCCGCGCGTAGCGCCCAGCGCGCGGCGCACGCCGATCTCGCGCGAGCGGCGCAGGCACTTGGCCAGCAGCAGGCCCACCGTGTTCAGTACGCAGATCAGCAGGAAGCCGTACGCCAGGCCGGCCTGCAGCCGCACGTCGTCGGGCACCACCTGCTGGTCGCGCAGCCAGCCCATCAGATCCAGCAGCGCGGTCTCGTCGCGGCTGAAGCGGCCCTGCGCCACCTGCTGCCGCGCATAGTTGGCGAGAAACGTGCGGTAGTCGGCTACGGCGGCCTGGTCCGGCAGCTCCACCCACACGCCCAGCCACATGCACGGCGCGGCCGCGAGGTTGTTCACATCGGTGACCGAGTCGTAGCACTCGATGTCCTGCGGCCCCATCTTCAGGTCCATCGCAGTCTTCAGCGGCAGGAACATCGCATCGCCGTCGCCGCCGTAGTCATGGCCGCCCAGGTCCAGCGCATAGAAGCGCGGCTGCGGCGACCACGGCTTGAGCACGCCGACGATGCGGAAGTCGTGGTCGTTCATGCGTATCGTCTTGCCCACGCTGTTGGCGCCGCCGAACAGCTTCTGGTTGAGGAAGCTCGCGATCACGATCACCTGGGAGCCGCCCTCGTCGTCCGCCGCCGTCCAGCCGCTGCCGTACTCGAACGGCGCACCGAACAGGCCGAAGAAATCCGCCGTCGTCTGCACTCCGTCGCTGTAGAAGGGCCGCTCGTTGGCCCGCTGCGGCGCGATCTTGCCCGAGGTCAGCGCCACCGCCGCCTGCCGCTTCGCGCGGTGCGCGTGCAGCAGGAACATCGCATCGACGTAGGTCATCGTCGACGGCGGCTCGGTCTGGCCGGCGATATAGCCTTCCTTGGCGTTGGGGTCGACCTGCGCATAGAACAGCTGACTGCTCTTCTGCGGCAGCGGATCGCCCGAAAGCAGTCGCAGCACGGTGGTGGTGGTGATGCAGGCGCCGATGCCGAGCGCCAGCGACAGCACCATCAACGTGGTGAGTACCTTGTGGCGCTTCAGGCTGCGCAGGGCCAGGTCCATGTAATAGCCGAACATGTGCGTTTCTCCTCACTGCATCCCAGCCTCCGCATGCGGAGGCAAATCGATTCACACGCTTCGCGTCGCCACCACGGGCGGCACGTTCGAGGCACGCAACGCCGGAGCCAGCACGGAGAGCTGGCCCAGCACCCACATGGCGACCGCACTGACCGGCAGGTAGTACCAGGGCATGCGCGCGATCTCGTAGCTCTGCATCAGGTACAGGTTGATGCCGAAGGCCAGCACCATGCCCAGCACCACACCGGCCGTGCCGAGCAGGAAGTTCTCGGTCTGGAAGTACTGCAGGATGTGACTGCGGGTAGCCCCCACCGCGCGGCGGATGCCGATCTGCCGACGCCGCTGGCCCACCCAGAAACTGGTGAGCCCGACGATGCCGAACGCGGTCACCGCCAGCATCACCACGCACACCAGCAGCAGCATCCACACCATGCTGCGGGCATCGGCGAAATAGTCGCCGCGCATGCCGGCATAGGTCGCGCCATCCACCACCGCACCGACTTCCAGCCGGCCCAGCGCTCGCCGCGCCTCGCGCAGGACGCGCGCGCGATCCTGCGGCGCGCTGCGCAGCACGTAGTCGCCCATCACCCCGTCCGGATGCAGCGGGAAGAACACGCTGGAATAGCGGCCGCCCGGCCCGCTGAAGTTCGGGTCCTGCGCCAGCACGTCGGCGATCACGCCGACCACCGTCCAACTATTGCCGTTGGTGTACAGCGTCTTGCCCAACGCGTCCTGCCCCGGCCACAACCGCTGCGCATCGCGCTGCGTGACCAGCATGACGTGGCCGGTGGAATTGAAATCCTTGAAGCCGCTGTCCGCATATTCGTCGGCGTTGAAGAAACGGCCTTCCAGCAGGCGCAGGCCCAACGCCTGTTCGCCGCCGCTGCCTAGGAAATAGATCGAAGTGTTCACCGTGGTCTTGCCGTCCGGCGTCGTCGTGAAACTCGACAACGCGGGATTCCGGTCCAGCGGCATGCTGGTCGCGGCGGCCGCCGCGGTTACCCCGGCGATGCCGCGCAAGGCGGCGAGGTCGCGCGGGATGTCGCTGGCGGCGAGCTTGGGGTCGGCGCCGTTCACGCTGACCACCGAGATGCCTTGCTCGTCGATCGCGTTCGGCCAGCCGATGTCGTCCAGGCGCTGGCCGATCATGAACACCGCATTGCACAGCACGGCGCAGGCCAGCGCGATTTCCAGCACGATCAGCATGGCCGGGATGCGGTGCTTGCGCAGGCTGGCGAGTATCGGACGGATTTCCATACGCGACTCCTCAAGCCGCCTTGAGTTGCGGGGCCGGCGCCACCGCGCAGGCGCGCCACGCGGGCAGCAGGCCGGCGATCAGGCTGGCCGCCAACGCCACCACGAAGGTGAACAGGAACATCGACAGATCCAGGTGCGCGAGGCCGGCATACTGCGCCGGCTGGTGGCGGATGCCCCACAGCCCCAACTCGGCAAAGACCAGCCCCAGCACGCCACCGACCATGCCCACGATGGCGGCCTCGACCATGAACTGGACGAAGATGGCCGCGCGCGAAGCACCCAACGCACGGCGCACGCCGATCTCGCGCGAGCGGCGCAGACATTTCGCCAGCAGCAGGCCCACGGTGTTCACCACGCAGATCAACAGGAAGCCAAACGCCAGGCCGGCCTGCAGGCGGGCATCGTCCGGTACCACATGCTCGCCGCGCAGCCATTCCATCAGCGCGGGCATCGCCGTACGCGATTTCTGGAAGCGCCCCAGCGCCACTTGCTGCTGCGCATAGTTGGCGAGGAACCGCCGGTAGGTTGAAACCGCAGCGGCATCGGGCAGCTCCAACCACACGCCCAGCCAGATCGCAGGCGAAGTCTCCAGGTGGTCCATGCCGGAACCGGGGCCGTAGGACATCATCGCGCTGGGCGTGATGCCGTCGGCACGCGCGCTCTGCAGGGGCACGAACACTCCCTGGCCCTTGCCGTAACTGTGCCCTCCCAGATGCAGCGCGTAGAAGCGCGGCTGCGGCGCCCAAGGCCGGAGCACGCCGACGATGCGGAAATCGTGGCCCTCGATGCGGATCATGTGGCCCACGCTGTCGGCACCGCCGAACAGCTGGTCGTTGAGGAAACCGGCGATCACCGCGACCTGCGCGCGAGCGTCGTCGTCGCCCGCGCTCCAACCCGCGCCGTACTGGAACGGCGCATCGAACATCGGAAAGAAATCCGCCGTCGTCATCACGCCGTCCGCATAGAACGGGTTGCCATCCGCCGTCTGCGGCATCACCTTCACCTGCGACAGCGCCACCGCAGCCTGCCGCTGCGCCCTGCGCGCGCGCAGCAGGTTCATCGCGTCGACGTAGCTCAGCAGCCACGGCATCTTGCCGCTGCGCGAGAAAGGCTGATTTGCGGGATAGGGGTCCATCTGCGGGTAAAACAGTTGCGCGCTCTTCTGCGGCAGCGGATCGCCGGACAGCAGCCGCAGCACGGCCAGCGTGGTGATCGTCGCACCGATGCCCAGCGCAAGCGCCACCACCATCAAGGTGGTGAGCACCTTGTTGCGCGCAAGGCTGCGCAATGCCAGGTCAAGGTAGTAGCCGAACATCACACGCCTCCATCACCGATTTCCTCTCTCCCGACGGGCAAAAGGGAAAGTTCAAGCCGACCGCGTCGCCACCACCGGCGGCACGTTCGCGGCCCGCATCGCCGGGCCGAGCACGGCAAGCTGGCCGATGACCCACAGCACCGCGGCACCTACCGGAAAATAGATGCCGGGCAGCCGCGGCAATTCGTAATGCACCATCAGGAACAGGTTGATGCCGTAGGCCAGCACCATGCCGAACGCGATGCCGAAGCTGGCGAGCAGGAAGTTCTCGGCCTGGAAATAGCGCAGGATGTCGCCCCGCGTCGCGCCCAGTGCACGGCGCACGCCGATGGTGCGCCGGCGCTGCCCCACCCAGAAGCTGGCCAGGCCCACGATGCCCAGCGCGGTCACCGTGAGCAGCGCCGCGATCACGCCGACCAGGATGCCGGCCATCGCGCGGTCGTTGGCGAAGAACTCGTGGCGCGCGTCGTCGTAAGTGCGCTTCACCAGCACAACGCGATTGGGATCGAGTTGCTTGAGCTTGGCCACGGCGGACTGAAGCACGGTTGCGCGATCCTGCGGCGCCGTGCGGATGACGTAACTGGAACCGTCGGCCACCGTCATGCGTATGGGCCACACGGTGCTGTACTCCGGCCCCTGGTTCAGGTCGTTCGGCCGCCCCAAGTCGGCCACTACGCCAATGACTCGGAACGGCAGGCCCTTGCCGACGTAGATCGTCTGGCCTAGCGCTTCCTGACCGGGCCACAATCGCTGGGCCAGCGCCTGGGTGACGATGATGGTCGAAGGCAGGTTCTTCAGGTCGCCGTTGTGCAGGTCGGCGATGATGGTGCCGAAATCGGCATATTCGCCATGCTGGAAGTCGCGCCCTTCCAGCAGCCGAACTCCCAGCGTGGATAGCGCGCCTTCGCCGTAGTACGTGGTGGCTTCTAGCGTGTCCTGCTGCTGTTGCGGGCTTAGCCGGATGCCGCTGTTCGACGCCCCGCCGTCACTGAAGGGCAGCTGGTTGATCACCGCCACCTGCTTCACGCCGGGAATCAGCCGCAATGCGGCCAGATCGGTCTGCGACTGCGCCATGGCCTCCGTGCTCTTGCCGATGCGGCCCAATTGGATCTGCACCAACTCGTGCTCGGCGACGCCGCTGGGAAGATCCATGCGTTGCAGGCGTTGGCCGATCAGGAACACCGCGTTGCAGACGATGGCGCAGGTCAGGGCGATTTCCAGGACCAGCAGCCACGCCGTGGTCTTGTGCCGCCGCAGAGTGGAGAAGATGGGCCGCAATTCGATCATGGCGTCCTCAGTTGCTCTTCAATTGCAGGGCCGGCGTCACCTGGCAGGCGCGCCATGCAGGCAACAGGCCGGCCAGGAGACTCGCGCCCAACGCCAGCAGGAAGGTGATTAGCAGCATCACGGGATCGAGATGCGCCAGCGGCGCGTATTCCGCCGGTTGCCGCCGCACCAGCCACAGGCCGATGAGCGCGAGCAGCAGCCCGCCCATGCCGCCGACCAATCCGACCACGCCGGACTCCACCAGCAGTTGCGCGAACAACGCACTACGCGAGGCGCCCAGCGCACGACGCACGCCAAGCTCGCCGGCGCGGCGCAGGAACTTCGCCAGCATCAGGCCCACGGTGTTCACCAGGCACACCAGCAGGAAGCCGAAGGCCAGCCCGGTCTGCAGACGCACGTCGTCGGGCACCACCATGTTGTAGTCCAGCCACTGCATCACGTTGCGCAGCTGCACGTTCGGCGGCCGGCCGAAACGACCCAGCGCCTTCTGCTGCGCGGAGTAGTTGACGAGGAATTCCTTGTAGGCAGCAGCCTTGGACGGGCTGTCCAGCTGCACCCAGAACTGCAGCCACACGCAGGGCGAGTTGTGATCGGGCGTATTTCCGCCGCCGCCGTTGCCCCAACAATTGACGCTGCCGTCATGGATCATGCCCAGATCCTGCGAAGTGGACAGCGGCACGAACACGCCTTCATTCTCGTTGTAGCTCTTGCGGTTGAGATCGTAGAAGTGCGGGTTGGGGTTCCAGTCGCCGATCACCCCGACGACGCGGAAGGCCTCGCCGTCCAGCCGCAGCGTCTTGCCGGTGCTGTCGCCGCCGCCGAAGACCTTGTCGTTGAACTGGCTGCTGATGACGGCGACCCGCGCATGCGCATCGTCCTCCGCGTCGCCCCAGCCGTGGCCGTACTCGAACGGCACGCCGAACATCGGAAAGAAGCCGGACGTGGTGTAGCGCGCAGTCTGGTAGAACGGGTCGAGCGTGCTGTTGTCCGGTTGCACCGCCACGCTGCCGCCGGTCATCAGCGCCTGTTGGTCCGCGCGCTTCGCCTGCAGCAGGTTCATGCCGTCGATCCAGGTCATCTGGTCCATCGGATCCGTCTTGCCCGGCAGGTAGCCCTGGCTCTCGCGCGGATCGATCTGCGGGTAGTACAGCGACCCGCTGCGACCCGGCAGCGGGTCGCCGGACAGCACGTGCAGCACGGTGAGCGTCGTCATCGACGCACCGATGCCCAGCGCGATCGCCAGCACCATCAGCGCGGTGAGCGCCTTGTTGCGCTTGAGGCTGCGCAGTGCCAGGTCGAAGTAGTAGCCGAACACCGTACATCTCCTCCGTCGCCCTCTTCCGCCCGCGGAGAGGGAAAGATTCACACGCTGCGTGTAGCCACTACCGGCGGCACATGCGATGCGCGCAGCGCAGGGCCAAGAACAGCCAGTTGCCCGAGCAACCACAACGCCAACGCGCCCACGGGAAAATAGGCAAGCGGCAGGCGCGGCAACTCGTAATGCGACATCAGCGCCAGGTTGATCGTGTACGCCAACACCATGCCGAGCCCGATGCCGCCGCTGACGATCAGGAAGTTCTCGGTCTGGAAGTAGCGCAGGATGTCGCCCCGCGTGGCACCGATGGCGCGGCGAATGCCGATCTGCCTGCGCCGCTGCGCCACCCAGAAACTGGCGAGGCCGCCGATGCCCAGCGCGGTGACGATCAGCAGCGCGGTACATACCGTCGCCAGCAGCCAGGCCATCGCGCGATCGCTGGCGAAGTAGTTTCCGCGCAGGCCGGGATAGGTGCCCTTGTCGTTGATCAGCATCTGCGGATTGAGCGCTGCCAGTTTCGCGGCCGCATCGCGCAGCACGCGATCGAGCGCCGACGGATCGGCACGCAACACATACAGCGACGACAGCTCGGCGCTCGGCCTGGCCGCGAAAAGCGCCGTGTACTCGGAAGCGTTGCCGCGCAATTCGCCGCGCACCATGTGGTCGACCACGCCGATCACCTGATAGCGCTTCGTACCGATCCAGAACGCTTGCCCCAACGCGGACTGGCCCGGCCACAGACGCTCGGCCACGGCCCGCGTGACGATCATCGAGGGCGAGTGCGGCAACCACGTATCCACGCCGGCGTAGTCGTCGGCACTGAAATCGTGCCCCTCCACCAGCTTGATCCCCAGCGCGTGCAGGTAGCCCGGCGAGCCGACCATCAATTCCATGTTCGGCCCCCGGTGCTTGCCGTCGGCATCCATGGACGGATTGAAATTCATGTCGTCGTTCGACAGCGGCAGCGAAGCCACCACCACCGCCGACTTCACGCCGGGAATGCCGCGCAGCGCGGCCAGGTTGCTTTCGGTCACCGGAGTCGCATCGGCGCCGGACACGCCATCGGTCTTCAGCCACACCAGCTCGCTTTCGGCGAGACCGGTGTGCACCTGCATCTCGCTCAACCGCTGGCGGATCATGAACACCGCGTTGCACAGGATCGCGCAGGCCACGGCGATCTCCAGCATCAACAGGCCGGCTGCCAGCTTGTGCCGGCGCAGCGAGGAAAGGATGGGCAGCAATTCCATGGTGACTGGCGCCTCAATGGCTCTTGAGTTGCAGGGCGGGCGGGATCTGGCAGGCGCGCCACGCGGGCAGCAGCCCGGCCACCAGGCTGGCGGCGATGGACAGCGCGAAGGTGACCAGGAACATGCGCAGGTCGAGATGCGCCAGCGCGGCATAATCCGTGGGGGAACGCCGCACGGCCCACAATCCCGTGAGAGCCAGCAGGAGGCCGAGCATGCCGCCGGCCACGCCGACCAGCGCCGCTTCGGTCAGCATCTGGGCGAACACTGCGCGGCGCGAGGCACCCAATGCGCGACGCACGCCGATCTCTCCCGAACGTCGCAGAAACTTCGCCAGCAACAAACCCACCGTATTGATCAGGCATACCAGCAAAAAGCCGAACGCCACCCAGGTCTGCAGGCGTACGTCGCTGGGCACCACCTGGAGGTAACCCAGCCAATCCATCAAGTCATGCAGTCCGGTGAGCGGCTTGCCATTGAACTGGAAACGGCCCAGCGCCTTCTGCTGCTCGGAATAGCTCACGAGATAGTCGCGATACGCCGACACCTTGGCGGGCGTGTCCAGTTCCACCCAGTACTGCAGCCACAGGCAGGGTTGGTTTTCCAGATGCACCTGATCGGTGAGCTGCTCCCAGCAGTCCAGCGCATTGCCTTCGATGCCGAGGTCGGCGAGATCGCGCGAGGTCGAGAACGGGATGAACACGCTGTCGCCCGACGCGAAGGCGCCATG
Source organism: Rhodanobacter sp. DHG33 (assembly GCF_014843005.1). GTDB lineage: Bacteria > Pseudomonadota > Gammaproteobacteria > Xanthomonadales > Rhodanobacteraceae > Rhodanobacter_A. The sequence goes on from NZ_JACYXM010000004.1 coordinate 524,716, forward strand.
GCCGTAGAGGTCGTAGTAGCGCGGCTGCGGCTGCCAATGCTGTAGCACGCCGACGATGCGGAAATCCCACTTGTCCAGGCGGATGTTGCGGCCGATGCTGTTGCCGCCGCCGAACAGCTTGTCGTTGAGCTCCTGCGAAATCACCGCCACGCGGGCGCGGTTGCCGTCCTCGGTCGGCGTCCATCCCGCGCCGTAACGGAACGGCACATCGAACATCGGGAAGAAATCGGTGGTGGTGGCAACGGTGGATAGCGACATCGGCCGCGCGCCGGCCTGCGGCCCGAACACCTTGATGTTGTTGCTCACCACGATGGCCTGCCGGTCGGCGCGATGCTCGCGCAGCAGGTTGGTGGCGTCGGTATAGGTAAAGCCGATTTCCGGTTCGGTCTTCGAGCGGGTGTCCGGCATGACCTGCGGATAGAACAGCTGCGCGCTCTTGCCCGGTATCGGATCACCCGACAGCAGGTGCAGCACCGTCAGCGTGGTGATGCACGCACCGATGCCCAGTCCGATGGCCAGCACCATCAACGACGTGAGGATCGGTGTGCGCTTCAGGCTGCGCCATGCCAGATCGAGGTAATAACCGAACACGCTGCATATCTCCCCAGTTGCCCCTCTCCCACCCGCGGGAGAGGGGAGCACAGCGAAAACTCAGGCCGCCCGCGTCGCCACCACCGGCGGCACGTTGGAGGCGCGGCGCGCGGGGCTGAACACCGCGCCCTGGCCCAGCAGCAGCACCACCACCACGCCGGCCAGTACGTAGAGCACGGGCATGCGGTCCATCTCGTAGTGCTGCATCAGCAGCAGGTTGAGGCCGATGGCCAATGCCACGCCGACCACTGCGCCGATACCGGCGATCAGCAGGTTCTCCATCTGGAAGTAGTGCAGGATGTCCACCTTGCGCGCGCCCAGTGCGCGGCGCACACCGATCTGGCGATGCCGCTGACCGACCCAGAAGCTGGTGAGGCCCACGATGCCCGCCGCGGTGACGCCGAGCAGGATCAGGCAGATCACGCCCATCAGCGCGGCCATGCCGACATCGGCGCGATAGGCATCGCTGCGTATGTCGGCGAACGATTTGACGCTGTCATCATCGAGCACACGCAGAGGATTGACCTTGTACAGCAAGGGCGTGGTGGTCTTCATCGCCGCCAGCAAGCGACCCGGTTTGGCACGCACGGCATAGCTCGAGAAATTGCCGTTGAGGCGCACCGGCTCGATCGTCGCGTTCCAGGCGAAGGTGCCGGCCCAGCTGCCCGTCGACGGCACCTGCAGGCGTTCGACCACGCCGATGATGGTGGTAGGCGTGCCGCTGCCGTCGAGGTAGACGATCTTGCCCACCGCATCGCCCTTCGGGAAGAGCTTGTCGGCCAGCGCCTTGGTCACGATCACCACCGCGGGCTCGCTGGTGTTGCGGAAACCCTTGTTGGTGACGTCGCCCGCATTGAAGTCGCGTCCGGCGACCAGGTGCAGGCCCAGCGTGCGCACGAAATTCTCATCGCCGAAGTAGTAGGTGGTCCGCGCATTCCCGTCGAGCAGCTTGGCGTCCGCCGCGAGCGACATCGCGCCATTTGAGCTCTGGTTTAGCAGCGGCAGCGAGTTCGTCGGCGTCACCGAAGCCACGTCCGGCATCGCACGCAGCGCGGCGAGATCCTCGCGCTGCATGGCGTCCATTTTCTGGATGCTGTCCGCATCGTCGCCGGTGGGCGCACCCACCCATTGCTGGGTAACGAGGTACAGGTTCTGCTCGTCGAGGCCGGTGGGGCGGTTCACGCGCTGGACGCGCTGCCCGATGATGAAGACCGCGTTGCAGACGATCGCCAGCGTCAGCGCGATCTGCAGTGCGATCAATACCACGCCCGCCTTGTGCCTGCGCAGCGCCGCGATCATGGGATGCAGTTTCATGGCGCTCTCCTCAATTGCTCTTCAGCTGCCACGCGGGTTGCACGCGCGAGGCCCGCCAGGTGGGATACAGACCGGCCAGCACGGTGGCGATCACCGCCACCAGCAGGGTCATGGCCAACAGCGACACGTCCAACTTCGCCAGCGCGGCGATGTCCTTCGGCAGCACCCATCCCACGCAGGCCACGCCCGCGCCGGTCAGTAGCAGACCGAGCACGCCTCCCGCCGCGCCGACCATGCCCGCCTCGGTGAGGAACTGCGCGTACACCGCGCCGCGCGGCGCGCCCAATGCACGACGCACACCGATCTCGCCGCTTCGACGCAGGAACTTCGCCAGCAGCAGACCCGCCGTGTTGACCAGGCAGACGATCAGCAGCCCCAGCGCCACCAGCAGCGATACCTTGGTGTCGTCCGGCACCACGTGTTGGGAGTTCAGCCACGCGGGCAGGTCGCGCAACTCGTATTTGGGCGGCCAGTTGAAGCGGCCAGCCTGTTGCTGCTGGCGCATGTAGCCATCGAGGTAATTCTTGTAGCTGTCGACATCGGCGGAGCTGTCCAACTCCACCATGTAGGAGATCCACACGCATGACGACTGCTGCAGGCCGACGAAGCCGGAGCCCTTGGGGATCTCGTTGCAGTTGGTGTTGCCATCGTTGGGCATGCCCACGTCGATGGCGGTATTGAACGGCAGGAACACGTCCTCGGCGCCATCGCCGACGAAACCGCCGGTGTTCACCACGTCGTAGTAGCGCGGCTGCGGGTTCCAGCGGTCGAGCACGCCGGCCACCCGGTAATCCTTGCCCTCGATGTTGACGCTCTTGCCCACGCTGTTTATGTCGCCGAACAGCTTCTGGTTGAGCTTGTCGCTGAGCACCACCACGTGGGAACGGTTGGTGTCGTCCTGCGCGCTCCAGCCGCTGCCGTACTTGAACGGCGCCTCCACCATCGGGAAGAACTCGCTGAACACGGCGTGGCCGGTGACGTTGATCGGATGCTTGGCGGCATCCGCCGGCACCACCGACGGCGATACCTGGTACATCGCCGACTGCAGCTTGCCGCGATGGTCGCGCATCAGCGCCACCGCGTCGGTGTAGTCGAACGCGTCGGAAATGTCGGTGTAGCCACCCTTCTTACGGCTGTCCGGCCCCCAGATGTCGAGCTGGGGCACGAACAGTCTGGACGACTTCCACGGGATCGGATCGCCCGACACGGCGCGGAACACCGACCATGTGGTCATCGAGGCAGCCACGCCGAAGCCAATGGCGAGCACCATCAGCAGGGTGAGGCCGGGACTGCGCTTTAGGCTGCGCAGGGCGAGGTCTAGGTAGTAGGCGAACATCTTTCGTCTCTCCTTGGTTGTCTCCCTTTGTTGGACAAAGGAAGATGTTTGCTTTCCCCCGCCCTGCCGGCAGAGAGATCGGGAGAGGGTCCTCGCATCCGTAAAGCCAGACCCCCAACCCGATCCACGCCTCCATGCAGGACGGAGAACAAAACGTCACACGGAGCGCGTGGCCTCCACCGGCGACACGCGCGAAGCGCGCAGCGCCGGCGCCAGCACGGCGCCCTGCCCCAGCAACAACAGCACGATCACCCCGACGCCCACGTAGGTCATCGACATCTGGCTCATCTCGAAGCGGGTTTTCGTCCAGAGGTTGAAGGCGATCGCAAGCACGGCGCCCAGCGCCACGCCTGCCGTGCTGATGAGGAAATTTTCGGTGAGGAAATAAGCGAGGATGTCGCGCTTCTTGGCGCCCAACGCACGCCGCACACCGATCTGCCTGCGGCGCTGGCCCACCCAGAAGCTGGTGAGGCCCACGATGCCCGCGGCGGTGATCGCCAGCAGCACCACGCAGATGATGCCCATCAGGATGGCCATGCCGCGGTCGCTGTCGTAGACCATGTGACGGATGGTGGCGTAATCCAGAACGCCGTCTTTCGGGTCGATGATGCGCATGTGGCTCTGCGCGATCAGCGCCTTGGGCGCTTCGCGCATGGCTTCGGCAAGCTGGCCGGGCTTGGCGCGCACGACGTAGAAGAGACCGCCCGAAAAAGCCGCCCGTATCGGCCAGATCAACGCCTGCCCGGCATAGGCGTTGGCCCATCGATCCACGCCCTGCCGCTGCAAGGGGTCGACAATTCCGATGATCGTGCTCGGCGTGGTGCCCATCGCGTAGAAGCTCTTGCCCAGTGCATTGCCACCGGGGAACAGCTTGTCGGCCAGCGCCTTGGTCACGATCACCACGGGCGGCGTGATCGCTTGCTGGGTACCCATCACCATCACTTCTTCAGGGCGGAAATTGCGACCCACGATCAACTTCGCGCCCAGTGTGTCGATAAAATGTTCGTCGCCGGTATACACCGCCGCATCCGTGGTCGGCTTGGTCTGGTCAGGCGTCATGCTGATGTAGTTGTCCCAGCCACCGCCTTTCAGCGGATAGCCGCTGGCCGGAGTCGCATCGCGCACGGCAGGCAGTTGCCGCAGTGCGAGCATGTCGGCTTTCACCTGTGTATCGACTTGCGCTGTCGGCCAGTCGGCTGCCCACTGGTTGCGGATCACGAAGACGCTGGATTCGTCCACGCCGCTGGGTTCGGACAGGTTGGCCAGGCGCTGGCGGATGATGAACAGCGCGTTGCACACGATGGCCAGCGTCAACGCGATCTGCAACGCGATCAGCAGCGTGCCCGCCTTGTGCCGGCGCAGCGCAACGAGGATGGGCCTGATCTGTATGTTCATGGCGCTCTCCTCAGCCCGCCTTCAATTGCCAGGCCGGCTGCACGTGCGCCGCACGCCATGCCGGATAGAACGCCGCCAGCACGGTGGCGGCGATGGCGACGATGAGAGTCAGTCCCATCAGCGAGAAATCGACCTGCGCCAGCCTGGCGATCTCCGGCTGGAACAGGATGCCCACGCCGGACACGCCCAGGGCGGTGAGCAACAGACCCAGCACGCCGCCGGCAAGGCCTACTGTGCCGGCCTCGATCAGGTACTGGGCGTAGATTTCGCTGCGCGTGGCGCCCAGGGCCCGACGCACACCGATCTCCCCGGCGCGGCGCATGAACTTCGCCAGCAGCAGGCCGATGGTGTTAACCAGACAGATCAGGAAGAAACCCAGCGCCACCATCAGCGAGATGCTGCTTTCCGGCGGCACCACCTGGTAGTAGTCCAGCCACTGCACCACATCGCGCAGGCGCACATTGGGCGCCCAGTTGAAGCGGCCGGCTTGCTGCTGCTCGGCGGCATAGTTGGTGAGAAAGTTGCGGTAGCTCGCGACCTCGGCGGGGCTGTCCAGCTCGACCCAGGGGGAGATCCACACGCAATTGCTCTGCGTGAAGCCTTCCCAGGTGGTGTAGCTGAGCTTGCCGCGGCAACTGTTGCGGCCAACGGGATACATCTTCAGGTCCATCGCACGAGTGAACGGCATGTAGATATCCGGCTCACCGGCGAAGTAGTTGTTGTCGAACAAGTCGTAGAAGCGCGGTTGCGGATTCCAATGACTGGTGACGCCGATGACGCGATAATCGTGGCCGCCAAGATTGATCGTGCGCCCCACGCTGTTCTCGCCGGCGAACACCTTGCGGTTGAGCTCGCCGCTGATGACCACGTCGGCGGCGCGCGCATCGTCGTCCTGCGCGCTCCAGCCGCCGCCATAGCGGAACGGCACTTCGAACATGGCGAAGAAGTCGCTGCCCACGGCATAGCCGTTCGCGTTCAACGGCAGCTCGCGGTCGCCACCCGGCATGACCGACATCATGACCTGGTACAGCATGGTCTGGCGCTTCGCCGCGTGCGCCCGCAGCAGCGCCATCGCGTCCACGTAATCGAGTGCATCCGGCGGTTCGTTGTCTTTCAGATTCTGCTGCGGCCCCCAGTTGTCCACCTTCGGCACAAACAACTGTGCTGACTTGTCCGGAATCGGATTGCCCGACACGGCGCGGAACACCGAGTAGGTGGTCATCGACGCGGCCACGCCGAAACCGATCGCCATCACCATCAACGCGGTAAGCGCGGGATTGCGGCGCAGGCTGCGCAAGCCGAGTTGGAAGTAGTAGGCGAACATGCCAGCACTCTGTGGTTGATCCGCCTCTCGCATGGGAGAGGACCGTTGTCTTGCCTGCTCTCGCCTGGAAGGAGAGGCTTGGCGTTACTGCAGCAACCCGTTCACCGCTTCCATGTCGTGCACATCGATGGTTCCTGCGGCCTGTTTGAGCAGCAGCTTGTCGAGGACGAACTGGTACTTGGCCGCGGCGTATTGGCTCTGCGTCTCGGCCAGGTTCTGGATCGCGAAAACCACGCTGGTCAGGGTCTGCGTGCCGATGGAATAGCCCGCGCGCATCGAGGTCAGCGACTTCTGCGCGGCGTCCACCGCATCGCGCGCACTGCCCACCTGATCGATGCCGTCGTTGACCAGGTTGAAATAGTTGGCGACATCGCGCGCGGCTTGGCGACGCTGGCTTTCCAGCGTGCCGAGGTCGGCGTCGCGCTGATAAAGCGCCTGTTTGACCTGCGCATGGACCAGGCCGCCACTGAACAGCGGAATGTTGAGCGTGAGGCCTACCGTGGTGGTGGCCGGTCCGTAGGCGGACGTACCCGGCATCGCGTTCGACCACTGGCCGAACTTGTTGTAACCCACCCCCGCGGTGAGCGTGGGCAGGTGACCGGCGCGCGCCGCCGACACCTTGCGCTCATCGCTGGTCACGGCGTAGCGCGCGGCGAGCACGGTGGGGTTGGTCTTCATCGCCGCGTCCACCCAGGTCTGCTCGTTGTTCGGCTGCGGCGCCTGCATGGGCATGTCGTCGCGCAACTTCTTCAGCTCACCGGTCGGTTTGCCGGTGATCTGTTCCAATGCGCGGCGCGCGTCCTTGAGGTTGTCCTCCGCGCTGATCCGCATACCCTTGATGTACAGGTAGTACGACTTCGACTGGTTGACGTCAGCCTCCATCGACAGGCCGCTCTTGAAGCGGGCGGAAGTCTGTTCGAATTCCGTCTTATAGCCGTCCTCGTAAGCACGGTCGATGTCCAGCATGTCCTGTGCCTGCAGCACGTTGAAATAAGCCGTAGCCACGCGCACGTAGAGGTTCTGCAACGCGGCCTGGTAGGTCTGCTCCTGCGAATCGCTGGCCGCGCTGGCCGCACGCAGGTTGGCGATGGCGGACAGGTCGATGATCGACTGGCTGAGGTTGCCCGTGAGATCGCGATCGCGCGTGTGGCCAGAACCGCCCGTTTCCACGATGTTGCCGTTGCTGCTGGTGGTCTGGCTGCCGCCGCCGTGGATCTGGTCCATCTGCAGCCCGGCGGACAACTGCGGCAGCAGCGCCGCGCGCGCCACCGGCACGCCTTCCGCCACCAGAAGCCGTTGCGCATCGGCGGTGGCCAGCACCGGATCGTTGGCAACGGCTTGCCGGTAGGCATCCATCAAGTCCTCGCAATGCCCCGCGAACGGGGCAGCGGCGAGCAGTAGCAGTGCGGGCAACAGCTTCAGGCGCATGGACGGAACTCGCGGTTGATGGACGGGTGGGCAGCCATGCGCACTCAGGCCTGGTTCGCGTTGGCGCGCGCAGCGGACACGCTGGCGTGGAAGCGCGGGTCTTCGGAAAGATCCACCACCTGGCCGTCGATGATGTGCACGTTGCGCTGCGCGCGTGCGGCCAGCTCGGGATCGTGGGTCACCATCACGATAGTGGCGCCGTCGCGGTGGATCTCCTCCAGCAGCTCCATCACGCCGCGGGCCATCTGCGTGTCGAGGTTGCCGGTGGGTTCGTCGGCGAGCAGCAGGCGCGGCGAGCCGGCGAGCGCACGCGCAATGGCCACGCGCTGCTGTTGGCCACCGGAGAGTTCAGCGGGATAGTGCTTGTAGCGCGAAGCCAGGCCCACGCGCTCGAGAGCGTCCATGATGCGCTGCTTGCGTTCCGGCGCCTTCATGCCGCGGTAGCGCAGCGGCACTTCCACGTTGTCGAACACGTTGAGGTCGGGGATCAGGTTGAACGCCTGGAAGATGAAGCCGATCTTCTCGTTGCGGATCTTCGAGCGCGCGTTGTCGTTGAGCTGGCTCACTTCGATGCCGTCGAGGTGGTACTCGCCGCCGGTGAAGGTTTCCAGCAGGCCGGCGATGGTGAGGAAGGTGGTCTTGCCCGAGCCGGACGGCCCGGTGACGGCGACGAATTCGCCTTCCTTCACGTCGATGTTGAAATCGCGCAGCGCGTAGGTCTCCACCACTTCGGTGCGGTAGACCTTGGACAGGTGGGTCATCTTCAGCATGGTTCACGTTCCTCGGTGGTGGTGATGGTTCTTTGAAGCCCCTCTCCATCGGGAGAGGGTGGAGGTTGAGGGTTCGATCAAGGCGAAACGTTTCGCTCTGCCCGGACCCTCACCCGCCCTGCGGGTACCCTCTCCCGAAGGAGAGGGAAAAACCTTTACCTGCTAATCGCGACGCGCTGTGCGCCCTTGAAGCTGTCGGTGCCGGAGATCACGATGCGGTCGCCTTCCTTCAGGCCCTGCAGGATCTCCACCTTGTCGATGCTGCTTTCGCCGACGCGGATCGGGGTCTTGGTGGCGATGCCGTCCGTGACCACATAGGCGTAGCTGCCGCCGGATTCGTCGATGAAGGAGCCACGCTGCACGGTGAGCACGCTGTCGCGCTTGTCGAGCAGGATGCGCACGGACAGGCGCTGGTTCTGGCGCAGCTCCTTCGGCGTGCTGCCTTCGAAGCGCACGCGTGCGGCCACTTCGCCGTTGACCACTTCGGGCGAGATCGCGCTGACCAGGCCCTTCCAGGTGGTGCCGTTGCCGCTGATCTCGCCGCCCATGCCGATGGCAAGGTCGCGGGCGAAGCTCTCGGGCACCTGCACTTCCACTTCCAGGGCGGTGAGGTCGATCACGCTCAGCAGCTGCGCGTCCTTCGCCACCGTGGCCACCGGTGCGACGAACAGCTGGCCGACCTGACCGTCCACCGGCGACTTCACGTTGAGGTCGTCCACTTGGCGCTGCAGGTCCTGCACCACCAGCATCTGGTTGTCGTGCGCCAGCTTCTTCGACTGGATGTTGAAGTTGAGGCTGTCGTTGTTCATGCCGAGATCGGACTTGGCATGCGACAACGCGATGTTGGCCTTCTCCAGCGCATCCTTCGACTGATCCACCTCGACGCCGGTAGCGGCGCCGGCGGCGAACGCCTTCTGCTCGCGGTCGAGATTAGTCGCCGCGCTCTTGGCGTCGATCTGTGCGTTGTCGTAGGCCTTCTGCAGGTCGCCGCGTTTGGTGCGCGCATCCACCTGCGCCTGCAGGTAGTCCGCCTGCATGCCATCGGCCTTGGACTGCTCCTGCGCCAGCTTGTTGCGCAGCTCGGGGCTGTCCACGATGGCCAGCACCTGGCCCTTCTTCACCACATCGCCGGCGTGCACGAGCAGCTTCACGGCGCCGTTGTAGGTGGCGTAGAGCGTCGGGCTGTTCGCCGCCACGACCTTGCCTTCAGCGGCGATGTCGCGCACGAACGGCCCGCGCTCGACGGTGGCGAAGGCCAGCCGCGATGCGCTCACCGAGGCATCGGCGGAGAACAGGCGAAGGATGCCCGGCATGGCGAGCGCCAGCACCACCAGCAAGGCCACGCCACCCCCGATGAACAGCAGGCGGCGCTTGCGGTTGGGCTTGACCTCGACGATGCGGTCTTGAGCGGAAGTATCGCGGATCATCGTGTGTTCCCTTGCCGCGGACAGTGCGGCCCCGATCCGTATTCAGCAATCCGCGTGCCAAGCGCAATAATTGAAAAAACACACTGTTTTTCAGTTATTTGCCACGACGCCTTGCCGCGACTTTGGTGTCCGCGGACACCGGGCGGACAGCGGACAAGGCACCGCGCCGGTCAAGCCAGCATCAGGCCCTCGGCCCGAGCGATGTTTTGCGCGATCTCGCCGCCCAGGGCGGAAACGCGCAACGCCGGCACGGCATCCAGCACGCCGAGCCCGGCCATGGCGCTACAGCGGAAATCCAGCAAATGCGCTGCTTCGATATTTGCATCGTCCATCGAGTGACGGCCCACGATGGATACCGGCGCCCCCGCCGCCAACATGGCATCCCAGCCGAGGTAATCGCTGTCGGGCAACAGATGCAGACGTGCACGGAGGCTTCCGTCGCTGGCGCGGCATTCCAGCCATTCGTGCGGACCATCGCTGCCTATCGCACTGGCCGCGACCAGCCAGCACACTTGGAGCAATGGCGCGAGTTCGCGGCGCATGACGAGCAAGCCAGGCTCAATGCCGCTCCTCGATGCCTGTGTCGCACACGGCAAATACAGCACGCATCCAACTGCGGGGAGACAGCGGGCAAGCCGTCTCGGCGTTATACGCAACCAACGGCGCTCCACCGCGATGCCAGCGGCGCGCGGACATACATGGGCAAGATGGGTAGCCAGCCAGCCGAACATCGCGCTCTCCGTCAGGGGCTGGCTGGCGTTGGCGCGATGACGCGCCGTGCTGGCGAGGTTTGTCCCGGGCAGCGCCCGGATGGAATCACTTCGTGAGGATCAGCTTGTCGTTGCGCGTGAGGCGCAAGTGGTACTCGTTGCCTTGATGCTCTATCACCAATTCGCGTTCGCCATCCAGCAGCGACTGGCTGCTGACGCGACGCACGGCGGGCTTGGGCTCGGTCGCGCCGAGGCGCAGCGAAAGGCGCGGCAACGGATGGGCCAGGCGGCTGGTGACCATTGGCAGGCCCAGGGTGGTGGCAATCGACATGGACGACTCCGCAATGAAGTTTAGGCAGAGTTGATGATAATGATTCTCATTAAGACGTCAACCATCACGACAGCCGTTGCTTGCCCCCTCCCTATCCAGCCACCCACTCGATGCGCTGACGCATTGCTTCGCCCAGCCGATGTCTCATGGCGTTGCGTGAGCTCCGCCACCCGTCTCCATGCCCTTTTCCTTGGCCAGGCGCGTCTCCAGTTTCACTCGCCCCTCCTCGGCATAGGTGCGACAGGCATGGCCGTCGATGACGGGATCGGGCTTGGCGCCCGCATCACGCTGCGCTACGCGTTCGAGGAAGTGAGCCGCCTGGTCCGGATGCGGCGACAGCAGGATGTCGCAAGGCAACGATGCTATCGTGGCTATGCTGCGCCGATAGTTTTCCAGACGCTGCGGATGCTCCGGATCGCTAAAGCGATAGCCGTCCGCGGCGAAGGCGCCGAGACTGTCGGCGTACACGATATTCATGCAGAGTCCCGCTTGGCAGGATCGCCAGGTCCACGTCGTCGCGCCCGGCGTATGGCCCGGCGTGTAGTGCGCCGTGACCGTCACGTCGCCCAGCCGCACCACGCCGTGATCGGGCACCGGCGTGACCTTGGCGATGGGCGCGAATGCAGGCGCCTCGCCATATTGCGGATCATCTGGATCCTTGCCGCCAAGCATCAACGCCTTGGCGCCAGCGCTGCTCGCCGCCACGCGTGCGCCGCTGTCTCGGGCGAGCTGGGCGATGGCGCCGGCATGGTCGAAGTGCGCATGCGAGTTGATAATCCACTTCACGTCAGCGATGTCGAAACCCAACGCCATGATGTTCGCCTCGACCTGCGCCGCGTTCTGCGGCAGCGTACCGTCGATCAGCACGAGCCCCTGCGACGACGCGATCATGATCGAACTGAGCCCGCGCGTGCCCACGTAGTACGTATTGCCATAGATGCGAAAGGGTTGCTGCGGCTGCGTCCATGCAGGCGTCTCGGCGAGCGCGCCGTAAAGGGGCAGCATCGCGAAGATGGTGAGCAGCGTCGTGCGTAGCGGCGACTTCATGCAAAGGGTTCCTTATGGGGTCTAGCCAAGCTACCCGGGCATGCGGGCATCCGTGGGGCGTGATGTGGCGATGCGCGGACACAACGCGGGCCATGCGGAAACACGCCCATCGGCGGACTCACGCCACCGCCTGCAAGACACGCTGACGCATCGCTTCGTCTAGCTTCGGCAACACATCCAGTGCGGCAAGGTTGTGCTCCAGCTGATCCAGCCGGCTCGCGCCCAGCATCACGGTGGAGACATGCGGGTTGGCCGCACACCACGCGATGGCGAGTTGCGCGGTGCTGCAACCGAGTTCGTCCGCTAGCGGGCGTAGGCGGCGCACCTTTGCCACGCGCTCGCCGTCTTCGCCTAGCACCTGGTCGCGCAACCACGCATAGTCCGGCTGCGCCAGGCGCGAATCCGCCGGCACACCGTGGTCGTACTTCCCGCTCAGCAGGCCCGAGGCCAGCGGCGACCAGATCGTAGTGCCCATGCCGTAGTCGCGATACAGCGGCGCGTACTCCACCTCGACGCGCTCGCGGTGCAGCAGGTTGTATTCGGGCTGTTCCATCACGGGTGCAGTGAGATGGTTTTCCTTTGCCGCGCGATGCGCCTCGGCGATGGCCTGCGCCGGCCACTCGCTGGTGCCCCAGTACAGCACCTTGCCCTGGCGCACCAGCATGTCCATCGCCGCCACGGTCTCCTCGACCGGCGTGTCGGGGTCGGGGCGATGGCAGAAGTAGAGATCGAGGTAGTCCACACGCAGGCGCTGCAGCGCCTGGTGGCAGGCCTCGATTACGTGCTTGCGCGACAGGCCGCGCTGCGTGGGCCTGGGATGGTCCTGGGCGCCGAAGAACACCTTGCTCGACACGCACCAGCTGTCGCGTGGGAAACGCAGGTCGGCCAGCACGTCGCCCATCAGCGACTCCGCCGCGCCGTTGCCGTAGGTTTCCGCGTTGTCGAAGAAGTTGACTCCGCGATCCCATGCCATCGCCAGCATCTCGCGCGCCAGCGAGCGCCCCACGCTCTTGCCGAACGTGGTCCAGGCGCCGAACGAAAGGACGGAAAGCGGCAGACCGGAACGGCCGAGGCGGCGGTATTGCATGGGGAACTCCATCAGCAGGCGCTGGCGATCGGCGCGTGACTATCCTGCGAATGCTGCGGCGGCATGCCGGGCCGATGCAAGCCTTGCGCCTTCCACGATGCACGGATGAGGCCCTTGCAGGCGCGTCATGCACTCATGCCTACGAATCATATTTGAACACTTGCATCATATTTGAATATAGTGATCCTCCTGACATCTCGGGCGCCCGCCTGCGGAGGCTAGTTCCATGGATCGTCGCCGTTTCCTGCTCGCCGGCTCGGCCGTTGCTTCCCTGAGTGCGCTCGGCATGTCGCGCACCAGTCGTGCCGACACCGCCCTCGCACCCGCCGGCAACGCGGCGCGCCCGCGTCCCACGCCGCAGCAATTGCATTGGCAGCGCGACGAACTGGCCATGTTCGTGCACCTCACGGTGAATACCTTCACCGGCAAGGAATGGGGCGACGGCACCGAGTCGCCCGACATCTTCAATCCGCGCAAGCTGGATGCGCGGCAATGGGCGCGCACGGCGAAGCAGGCCGGCTTCCGCAGCATGATCCTCACCGCCAAGCACCACGACGGCTTCTGCCTATGGCCCACCGCCACCACGCAGCACTCGGTGAAAAGCAGTCCGTGGAAAAACGGCCACGGCGACGTGGTGCGCGAATTCACCGACGCCTGCCGCGCCGAAGGTCTGGGCGCCGGCCTGTACCTGTCGCCATGGGACCGCAACGCCAAGGTCTATGGCAGCGGCGAGGCCTACAACGACTACTACATCGCCCAGCTCACCGAGCTGCTCACGCATTACGGCAAGATCGTGGAAGTGTGGTTCGACGGCGCCAACGGCGAAGGCCCGAACGGCCGCAAGCAGGCCTACGACTGGCCGCGCATCCACGCCACCGTGCGCAAGCTGCAACCCGATGCCGTGATGTTCTCCGACGCCGGCCCGGACGTGCGCTGGATCGGCGACGAGAAGGGCGTAGCCGGCGAAACCTGCTGGTCAAGCATCAACCCCGCCAGCGCGCCCTACCCCGGCTACGACCGCCCGTGGATCGGCGACCTGCTGGGCCATGGCGACCCGCACGGCAGCGCATGGCGCCCTGGCGAATCGGACGTATCGATCCGCCCCGGCTGGTTCTGGCATCCCGAGGAAAACGACAAGGTGCGCTCGCCCGACGAGCTGATGGAGCTGTACTTCAGCTCGGTGGGGCGCAACAGCAAACTGCTGCTCAACGTGCCGCCGAACCGCGACGGCCTGTTCGAGGACAGCGACATCGCCGCGCTGCAAGGCTTCACCGCCAAGCGCACCGGACTGTTCGCCACCAACCTGCTGCAGGGCGCCAGCGTGCAGGCCAGCAGCAGCGACATCGCGCACCCGGCCTCCAGCGTGCTCGACGCCAACCCGGACGCGTATTGGAGCGCCGCGCGCAGTGCGCGCAATGCGTGGCTGGAAATCGAGCTGCCGCAGGCCATCGAGTTCGACACGCTGGAGCTCGGCGAAGCCATCGCCTTCGGCCAGAACATCGCCAACTACCGCGTCGAAACGTGGAACGACGGCGCGTGGCAACCGCTCACCTGGGGCACCACCATCGGCCACAAGAAGCTCGTCCGCATGGACCCGGTGCGCACCAGCAGGCTGCGGCTCACGCTGGAATTCGGCTACGACACTCCGAGGCTCGCCAGCATCGCCGCTTATCGCGGACCCGATCGCCGCTATGGGCCGGGGCACAACGAGAAGTGATCCCGCCTCAGGCGCCCTCGGCGGCATAGGCCGCCAGCGCCTCGAACAGATAGTCGTAGACCAGCCGCACGCGGCGGTTCGCGCGCAGGTCTTCGTGCATCACCAGCCAGGTGTCCAGATCCAGCGCGAACGCAGGGAGCACGCGCACCAGTGACCGCTCGCGCCGCGCCAGCGCATGCTGGCACGCGCCAATGCCGTAGCCGGCACGCAGCGCGGCCAGCTGTGCCAGGGCGCTGTCGGTGCGCAGCGTGAAGTGGTTGCGTGCGAACACCTCCGCACCCAGCACGCGGCTGCGCATAGCACGCAAGGCAGGCGTCTCGCGATCGAAACCGATCAGCGCATGCCCATGCAGATCGGCCAGCGCGCGCGGCGTGCCGTGCGCCTTGAGGTAGCGTCGGTGCGCGTACATCCCGATGCCGATGGCGCCCACGCGGCGAGCCACCAGCGCTGCCTGGCTCGGTCGCAGCATGCGTACGGCGATGTCGGCATCCTTACGCAGCAGGTCCTCGGCCGCATCGGACAGCGAAAGTTCGACCGCGATGCCCGGCTGCTGCCGGCGCAAGTCGGCCAGCATCGCCGGCAACACCTCGCCGCCGATCACCTCGCTGCAAGTGATGCGCACCACGCCGCGCACTTCCTGCTTGCTCCCTGAAGCCGCGCGCCGCAGCGCGGCGGATGCGGCGGCCATGCCTCGCGCATGCTCGACCAGCTCGGCACCCACATCGGTCAGCGCCAACCCCTGCGGCGAACGCGTGAACAAGGCCACGCCCAGCGACGCCTCCAGTTGCCGTACATGCCGCCCAAGGCTGGGCTGGGTCATGTCCAGCGTGCGCGCCGCGGCGGACAGGCTGCCTTCGCTCGCCACGGCGAGGAAGGATCGATAAAGGTCCCAGGCCGGCTCGTCGTTATCCATGCATTTATTTATATCAGATGTTCAATGCTAGGCAATTTTCAAACACCTTATCTCGCGCCAAGCTGGCTCCACCCATTCTGGAGAACGGCCATGAACACATCGAAGACAGCCCTGATCCTCGGCGCCACCGGCGGTGCAGGCGGCGAGATCGCCGCGGCCCTGCTGCGACGCGGCTGGACGGTGCGTGCGCTGGTGCGCGATGCCGCACGCCCCGGCCTGCTCCCGTCTATCGACTGGCGCGATGGCGATGCCATGAACGCCGACGACGTGGCGCGGGCCGCCGCCGGCGTGAGTGTGATCGTCCACGCGGTGAATCCGCCGGGCTACCGCGACTGGGACCGGCTGGTACTGCCGATGCTGGACAACAGCGTTGCCGCGGCCCGCGCCAACGGCGCGCGCCTCGTGCTGCCGGGCACGGTCTACAACTACGGCCCCGATGCCTTTCCCACCCTGGCCGAGGACGATCCCCAGCAACCGCTGACCCGCAAGGGCGCGATCCGCGTAGCGATGGAATGGCGCCTGGCCGAGGCTGCCGACGTGCGCAGTCTGGTCCTGCGCTGCGGCGACTTCTTCGGACCGCACGCGGGCAACAACTGGTTTGCGGCCATGGTCAAACCCGGTCGTCGCGTACGCAGCTTGCTGTATCCGGGACGCCGCGGCTTGCCCCATGCCTGGGCCTACCTGCCCGATGTGGGCGAGACGGTCGCGCGGCTGCTGGAGCGCGAGGGCGAGCTCGAACGCTTCGCACGCTTCCACTTCGCCGGCCACCTCGTCGATGAGGCCGACCTGCTCGCCGCCATGCGCGGCGCCACCGGCAACAGCGCGCTGCCGCTGCGCGCCTTTCCTTGGTGGCTGACGCGGCTCGCCGCGCCCTTCGTGGTGATGCTGCGCGAACTGCGCGAGATGCGCTACCTGTGGCGCGTGCCGCTGCAGCTGGACAATCGTCGCCTGCGGGCATGGCTGGGCGACGAACCGCACACCCCGCTGCAGCAAGCCGTCGAAACCACTCTGCATGGCCTTGGTTGCGTGGAGTAGGACGCTTCAGCGCAGGATGCGCAGCACGATCGCCAGCACCACTGCAGCGAACACTCCCGCGATCACGTCGTCCACCATCACGCCCAAGCCGCCCTTGAGGCGCCGGTCGAACACGCGGATCGGCCATGGCTTCCACACATCGAACAGGCGAAACAACGCGAAGCCCGCGACCACGGCCCACCACGGCGCCGCGAGCGCGGGCAGCAGCGCGATCCATTGACCGACGAACTCGTCCCATACCAGGGCGCGGTGATCGTCCACCTGCAGTGCGCGGCCGGCCACGTCGCAGGCCCACACACCCAGTGCAAAGCCCAGCACGATGACCAGCAGGTTGAGCGGCAACGACAGTTCGCGCAGCAGCAGCCACGGCAGGATCGCGGCCAGCGAGCCGAAGGTGCCTTGCGCCACCGGCGCGAGGCCCGAACCCAGGCCGCAGGCGATCCAACCCGCGGGCGTGGCCAGCAACGCGCGGCGCTGCGAGGGTGTCAGTGTCTTGCGTTCGGCGGATGCGCTCATGGCGCGAAATGATCCCAGCCTTGTCGCGCCGGTTCCAGCCATGCGCCATCCGTGCCGCGCACGCGCACACCTGCGCCCGCCACGACGCGGCCGATGCATGTGGCGGCGCAGCCAAGCCGCGCGAGTTCGTCCCGTACTTCATCCAACCGTGCGGAGGGCACGGTGAAGCACAGTTCGTAATCGTCGCCGCCGGTCAACGCGAAACCACGCGCTGCGGTTTCATCGAACGCAGCACGCAACGCGGGCGAATACGGCAGCAAAGCCGCATCGATCTCCACCCCCACACCACTGGCCGAACAAATGTGGCCGAGGTCGGCGAGCAGGCCATCGGAAACGTCGAGGCAGGCGCTGGCGCGGCCACGCAGCGCCAACCCGGCCGCCACGCGCGGCATCGGCCGGTTCAGCCGGCCCACGAGCGCATCGCGCGTGGCCGCCTGGATGTCCGTCTGCGACTGCAGGCAATGCAGGCCGGCCGCCGCATCGCCCAGCGATCCGGTAACCAGCACCGCATCGCCCGCCTGCGCACCGGCACGGGTCAAGGCCTGCCCCGGCGGCACGAAACCATGCACGGCCACGCTGAGCGAGAGCACACCGCGCGTGGTGTCGCCGCCCACCAGAGCCACCCGGTACTGCCCCGCCAATTGCGCGAAACCCTCGGCGAGACCGTCGATGAAATCCACGTCGGGTCGCGGCAAGCTCAGCGCCAGCAACGCCCACGCAGGCGCGGCTCCCATCGCGGCGAGGTCGGACAGGTTCACCGCCAGCGCCTTCCAGCCGATGTCGGCAGGCGCAGTGCCCACGGGGAAATGCACGCCTTCGACCATGGTGTCGATGGCCGCCACCAATTCCTGCCCCGCCGGCACGGCCAGCACGGCGGCATCGTCGCCGATGCCGAGGCGCACGTCGTCGCGCGGTTGCGCGGTGCGCTCTCGGATACGGTCGATCAGGCGGAATTCCATGGCGGATCTGCGGCAGGGACGGGCCCAGAGCAGAGCATCCGCACGCGTGCGACGCAAGCCCGTGACCTGCGGCGCATGCGCCGAAACCATGGGCGTGCGAGGCTGGGCGACGTTTTCCTGCCGGAGCTTGCCGCCATGCACAGCGTTCGTTTCCGTCCCGTCATGCTTTCGCTCGCCCTCCTCGCCGCTGCACCGGTGCTGGCTGCAGCATCGCCGTCCGTGGAGGGCGATGGGGCCGTGCTGGCGCCGATCCAGGCCTTTTTCACCGCGATGTCGCACTACGACCAGGCGGGCATGCGCGCCCAGGTGCTGCCCGCGGGCATGGCCACGCTGATGCGCGACGGCAAACCGGACCAACTCGCGCTGGGCGACTTCATCGGCCACGTGAAACCGGGCAAGGCGCAGATCGAGGAGCGCATCCACGATCCGCTCGTGCACGTGGATGACAACATCGCCGTGGTATGGGCGCCCTATGTCTTCCTGCTCGACGGCAAACCGCACCATTGCGGCACGGACGTATTCAATCTCGCCCGCGTGGACGGCCGTTGGCTGATCTCGGGCGTGGCCGACAACAGCCGGGACTGCGCGGCGAAATAAGCGACCCGCTCAGCGTTTGAACACGAGGATGGGATCTTCGTGATACGCCGTGCGCTGCCATTCGCGAAAACCGGCCTTGACCGCAACGCGAATCGAAGCCGCGTTTTCCGGCTCGATGATGCATGCCATGGTGCGATCGGGGAAATGCGTCTCGCCCCAGGCGAGCACCGCGGCAAGCGCCTCACTGGCGTAGCCCTTGCCGTGCGCGTCCGCGGACAGCACCCAGCCCGTTTCGAGCATGCCTTCCAGCGACGGCTGGATGTCCCGCTTGAAATCGGCGAAGCCTACATCGCCGATGCAGCGGCCGCTGGCTTTCTCCTCGATGGCCCAGAAGC
Organism: Rhodanobacter sp. DHG33; assembly: GCF_014843005.1. Lineage (GTDB taxonomy): Bacteria > Pseudomonadota > Gammaproteobacteria > Xanthomonadales > Rhodanobacteraceae > Rhodanobacter_A. The sequence continues at coordinate 543,548 of NZ_JACYXM010000004.1, forward strand.
CGTAGCCGAGCAGCGCCCACATGCCGGGATAACGCAGCATGCGCATCCACGAGTCCTGCCGCGATGACGAGGCCGCACGGCCAAGGTAGCGGGTGACCACGGGGTCGGACCAGATCGCCGCGAACGCGTCCAGATCGTCGGCGCGGTGCGCACGCAGGCGCAGACGCGGGGTCTCCAGCACCGGCACCCGCTCTTCCGCGCGAACGCCGGCGTCCATCATCCCCGCTTCTCGGGCGCGCGCAGCTCGCCGGCCAGCTTGTCCAGCACGCCGTTGACGTAGCTGTGGCCATGGTCGGCGCCGAAGCGCTTGGTGACTTCGATCGCCTCGTTGATGACCACGCGGTACGGCACGTCGAGACGGTGCTTCAGCTCGTAGGCGGCCAGGCGCAGTGCGGCACGCTCGATGGGATCCACCTCCGCCACTTCGCGGTCGAGGTACGGGCGCAGCATGGCGTCGAGTTCGGCGACGTGCTGCTCCACGCCGTGCAGCAGATCCTCGAAGTAGTCGAGATCGGCCACTTCCATGTCCTGCTCGTGGCGGAACTGCTCGATCACCGCGTTCATGTGGCTGCCGGAAAGCTGCCACGCGTACAGCGCCTGCAGCGCGCGGCGACGAGCGCGCGAACGCGCAGCGAGGTCGATGCCTTCGGGGCGCGTGTGCATCACAGCTTGCCGTACAGGTTGACCATCTCCAGCGCGGCAATGGCCGCGTCGGCGCCCTTGTTGCCGGCCTTGGTGCCGGAGCGCTCGATGGCCTGCTCGATGCTGTCGGTGGTGAGCACGCCGAACGCCACCGGCACGCCCGAGTCCAGCGCCGCCTTGGCCAGGCCCTTGGCGCATTCGCCGGCCACGTAGTCGAAATGCGGCGTGGAGCCGCGGATCACCGCGCCCAGCGCGATCACCGCAGCGTATTTGCCCGAGGTCGCCAACTTGTGCGCAGCCAGCGCGATCTCCCAGGCGCCCGGCACGCGCACCAGTTCGATGCTGTCGTCCTTGACGCCATGGCGCACCAGCGCGTCGCGTGCGCCGGCCACCAGCGGCTCCACGACGAAGCCGTTGAAACGGCCCGCGACGATGGCAAAGCGGCCCTTGGGCGTGGCGAAATCGCCTTCGATGGTTTTCATGTGGCAAACATTCCTGGACGGGCGGGGAGCCCATGCGAAGCGGGTATTTTACGGGTTTGGGGGCGGCGGTGCTCGAAGCCCCGCACCGGTACCGGCATCTTTGCGGGAATACAGAGGCCATGCCCGACCTGGGACGGGGCGAACACCGGGCGCATGAGCAAATGCAAACGCGCCATAGCGTGCAGCCGGCAAACCGTGTCAATCTCGCCACTGGCCGCCGATCGCCCCGGCGGCACGTCTCCTGTCAGCCACTGCATACGGTGCCGCCCATGAAACGATTCCTCGCCATCGCCGCCCTTGGCCTGCTGGTCGCCGCGGGCGCCCTCGCCAAGGAAACGCCGCCGTACAACCCGCAGGCCGACGCCAAGGCCCAGGTTGCCCACGTGCTGGCTGAAGCGCAGACCAACCACAAGCCGGTGCTCCTCTTCTTCGGCGCCAACTGGTGCGAGGACTGCCGCGCCCTGGCCCACGACCTGGCCACGGGTCGCAATGCGCAGCTGATGGATGCGCACTTCAACATCGCCAAGATCGATGTGGGCAATTTCGACCGCAACCTCGACGTGGTGAACCGCTTCGGCAACCCAATCGCCAAGGGCATTCCCGCCGCCGTGATCGTCTCGCCCGACGGCAAGCTGTTGTACTCGACCCGCGCCGGCGAACTCTCCGAAGCCCGCAGCATGAGCGCGGATGGCGTCTACGATTTCTTTCAGAAGGCCATCCAAAGCGTGCAGTCGGCGCGCTGAGCCATGCCGGAGGCCTTGCGCCGGACGATCCCGCACCCATGAAGTGACCCTGGAAAGCGCATCAAGCCAAGGGTTCTCGACATGCCCAAGCGCATTCTTCACGTCGTCACCAACGTCGCCCACTATGCCGACCTGTCCGAGCCGACCGGCCTGTGGCTGTCGGAGCTGACCCACGCGTACCAGGTCTTCGCCGATAAAGGCTGGGAGCAGCGGATCGTGAGCCCGAAGGGCGGCGTCTCGCCGCTGGAACCGCGCTCCCTCAAATGGCCGAACATCGACGCCACCGCGAAGGCATGGCTGGCCGACGACGCCCGCATGGTCCTCCTGTCGGAAACGGACCGGCCCGACCAGATCGATCCCGCGGCGTTCGATGCGGTCTATTTCACCGGCGGACATGCCGTCATGTGGGACTTCCCGGACAGCGCAGGGCTGCAGCGGATCACGCGCGACATCTACGAACGCGGCGGCATCGTATCGTCTGTCTGCCACGGCTATTGCGGCCTGCTGAATACGCAGCTGTCGGACGGCACGCTGCTGGTCGCCGGGCGCAAGATCACCGGCTTTGCATGGGCCGAGGAAGTGCTAGCTGGCGTTGCCCGGAAGGTGCCCTACAACGCCGAGCAGGCCGTGAAGCAGCGCGGCGCGCTCTACGAGAAGGCGTTGCTGCCGTTCGCCTCGAAGGTTGTCGTCGATGGACGACTGGTGACCGGACAGAATCCGCAATCGGCCAAGGCGACGGCGGAGAGAGTTGCCGCAGCGTTGCTCTGAGCTTGGTACAGGCTGGCGTTTCAGCCAGCCTGCACGACTATGCCGCGGTGCCGCCCACCGTCATCGCATCGATCTTCAGCGTGGGCTGCCCCACGCCCACCGGCACGCTCTGGCCGTCCTTGCCGCACACGCCCACGCCTTCGTCCAGCTTCATGTCGTTGCCGATCATGGAGACGCGGGTGAGCACGTCGGGACCGCTGCCGATCAGGGTGGCGCCCTTCACGGGGGCGGTGATCCTGCCGTCTTCGATCAAGTAGGCCTCGCTGGCGGAGAACACGAACTTGCCGTTGGTGATGTCGACCTGGCCGCCGCCGAAGTTCGGCGCGTACAGGCCCTTCTTCACCGAGCGGATGATCTCCTCCGGATCGTGGCTGCCGCCGCGCATGTAGGTGTTGGTCATGCGCGGCATCGGCAGTGCGCTGAAGGATTCGCGGCGGCCGTTGCCGGTGGGCGCCATGCCCATCAGGCGCGCATTGAGCTTGTCCTGCATGTAGCCCTTGAGGATGCCGTCCTCGATCAGCACGGTGCAGTTGGTCGACGTGCCTTCGTCGTCCACGCTGAGCGAACCGCGACGGCCGGGCAGCGTGCCGTCGTCCACCACGGTGACGCCTGGCGCGGCCACGCGCTGACCGAGGCGACCGGCGAAGGCGGAGCTGCCCTTGCGGTTGAAGTCGCCTTCCAGCCCGTGGCCGATCGCCTCGTGCAGCAGCACGCCGGGCCAGCCCGGGCCGAGCACCACAGTCATCTGGCCGGCGGGCGCGTCGACGGAATCGAGGTTCACCAGCGCCTGCCGCACGGCCTCGTCGGCAAAGGCCAGCGCGCGGCCGTTCTCGATCAGCTCGCGGTAACCGTAACGGCCGCCGCCGCCGGCATAGCCCTGCTCGCGGCGTCCGTTGGCCTCGGCGATCACCTGCACGTTGAGGCGCACCAGCGGGCGCACGTCGGCGGCCAGCGTGCCGTCGGAGGCGGCGATCAGCACGGTATCCAGCGTGGCGGCCATGCTCACGATGACCTGGGTAATGCGCGGATCGCGCGAACGCGCGTAGGCATCCACCTCGCGCAGCAGGGCGATCTTGTCCGGATTGGGCAGGCTTTCCACCGGGTCGATGGCGGGATACAGGGCCCGCGTGTTGCCCAGCGCCAGCGGCCGGCCGGCACCGCGGCCGTCCTGCGCGATCGCGCGCGCGGCCTTGGAGGCTTCCAGCAGTTGCGGCAGCACGATTTCGTCGGAATAGGCGAAGCCGGTCTTCTCGCCGGAGATCGCGCGCACGCCCACGCCCTGCTCGATGGAGTGGCTGCCGTCCTTGACGATGCCTTCTTCCAGCGTCCACGACTCGCTGCGCGAGTGCTGGAAATACAGGTCGGCGGCATCGATGGACGGCCCCATCAGCTGCGTGAACACGCGCTCGAGGTCGCCGGTGGCGAGTCCGCCGGGGGTGAGCAGCCGGCTCTGGGCCTGCGCGATCAGGGAATCCATGGGTCTTCGTCGATTGGCGGTGAGAGTGCAGAGAATGGGGGCACCGCGCGCGAAATCAAAGCCGCATCAATGCCCCGTCGAAGAGGACGGCGCCGGCAACGCCTGCAGCTCGTCGCGCAACGGTATCGTGACGGCCGGGCTGGACGACGGTGCGGCCGGCAGCAACGGCGGCGTGGTGACCGCGGCGGAAGCGGCCGGCACTTCGTTCTTCTCCACCAGAGTCATCACCGGCTTGTCCCAGCTTCCGGTGACATGGTACCGGTAGCGCGTGCTGACCAGCTTGTTGAGACCCTTGCCCAGCAGGCCCTGCACGGCCAGGCCGGCGGCGGCGCCCACCGGGCCGCCCACCACGGCGCCGATTACCGGCAGGCTGTTGCCGATGTGCGGGACCGCCTGCACGTACTGGTCAAAATCCTTGGCGCGCAGCCCGGTGCGACCGCTGATGCTGATCTGTACGGCCGGCCCCTTGATGGCCAGGTTGGTGGTGGTGGCATTGCCGTCCGCGAGCCGGAAATCGCCCTTGATCGAGTCGAAGCCCAGGCCCTTGCCGAACACGTCGCCGAAATCCAGCGTCAGGCGGCGCGGCAGCTCGCCCAGCGCGACCAAACCGAACAGGCGACCCATGCCGGGCGCCACCTCGGGAATGCGGCCGTCGCTGACGTCGATGGCCAGCGTGCCGGTGGCGTTGGCGAGGCTGAAGGCCGATGGCGGCCCGGGCCAGCTGGCGTCCAACTGGTCGCTGGTCTTGCCGCCGTTGACCAGGCCGTTGTAGCCGAACGCGGTGAGCATCTTGCCGAGGTCGTCGGCGGCAAAACCGATGCGCATATGCGTGTGGCTATTGGTGGGCGTGCCGTTCCAGTCGCCGCTGCCGGTGATCTGCACGCTGGGCGACAACGCACGCAACTGGTCGATGCGCATGCCTTGCGCGGTGGGCCAGGTTTCCAGCCGCGCTTCGCCCAGCTTGGCGTCGCCGAAACGCAGGTCGCCCACCCACAGATGGAACGGCGGCAATGAGGCGGGGTTGATGCCGGTGTTGGCGGGATCTTCCACGGGCTGGTTGGCGGCCGCCTTGCCGACGGGTGCGGGCGGATTGGGCCAGTACAGGTGCGTGAGACGTGCAGTGACGCCGCGCTTGTCCAGCTCGGCGGTAGGCACGCTGAAGCGGCCGGCCATCGCCGCACCGTTCACGTCCACCTGCAGGTTGTCGCTCTCCGGTGTGGCCTGCAGGGTCATCGCACCCAATGGATGGCCGAACCATTCCGCGTGGTCGGTACCCACATCCACGCTTTCCAGCACGGGGCCGCTGCTGCCCGTATTGCCCGTGGCGCCGTTGCTGCCCGCGGTGAATGCGATGGCCTGCTGCACCCAGCCGGTGACGTCGAGCCTGCCCGCGTGGCCGCGTATGCGCAGGCCCTGCGTGGGCATCTCGCTGGGCATCTGCATGCCGAACGCCAGGGTGCCGGCCAGCGGCTTCGCCCCGTCGGCCAGGCGCAGGTGGCCGCGCGCGCGTTCGCCCAGTGCCACCTTGAGGTCGCCGCCGCTCAAGGGCAGCGCCAGCTCCAGGTGCATCGGCAAGGGAGTCGCGGCGTCCTTCTTCAGCGGTACCGGCACGTCCAGCGCCATGCCGACCAGCGTGGAATCGAGGGTGAGGGTCTGCGCCAGCGCGCCGCCGCCCGCTGGCGTGGCGAGGTTGAAGCCGATGGCGAAGGCGCTGCGCCCGTTGCCCAGCGGGTCGAGCCAGTCCAGCGAGGGATAGCCCGTCGTCAGGTCGGCGATGCTGTACGTACCGCTCAACTTCACCGCCACGGCGGTGTTCGGATCGCCGGTGGCGCCGGCGATCGCCAGGTCCATCGTGGTCGGCTGGCCATGGAAGGCACCGGCCAGCGGCCCGGCGTGGAAGCCTTTGCCGTCGAAGGTGGCCGGCCCATTGAGTTTGTCGAGCTTGAGGTTCCAGTCCTCGTTGCTCGCATCGACGTCGCTCAGCTGCGCGTTGCCCGCGAGCAGGAAATCCTGCGGCGCGCCCAGCGGCAGCGAAAGATGGAAGCTGAAATTGCCGTGGCCGCCCAGCTTCAGTTTGGCGAGCTGGTCCGCCTGCCGGCTGGCGATGGGACTCTTCACCACGAAGCCGAGCAGGTCGGCGCCGGCGCCGTTGCCGTCCACGTTGAGATCCAGCGTGCCGTTCGCGAAGTCGGGGATCAGCGCCACCACCTTGTCGGTCTTCACGCCCAGCGACGACCCCGCGTCGGCCTGCACCAGCATGCCGTTGTTGATGAAGCTGGCGATGGCGTGGACGCCGGTGGCATCCGGCCAGTTCGGCGCATAGCGGAAGTCGAGGTTGCTCACCTCGGCGCGCGCCTCGAAACGGCCTTCGTTGTGGCGGAACGGCCAGTCCTTGAGGTCGCCGCGTACCAGCGCTTCGGCGTGGTCGAGGCTGCCGCCGACCAGTGCGCGATCCAGCCACGCCACCGCGGGCGGCGGCATCACGTTGACCGGCCAGAACAGCTTGGCCGCGACGACGTCGGCGTGCGTCACGCTGGTGTAGATGTCGAGGAACGGCGGCCCGCCGGCGTCGTGCAGGCGGATCTCGCCGCGCGCCTGTCCGCCGTAGCCCTGGCCCTCGAAATCCAGCGCATCGACGCCGACATGCCAGTCGTCGTCCGCATGCCAGAACGCCAGCGTGCCGGCCAGCTTCGACATCACGAAGGGTTCGCGGAACACGTGCGTGGCCCGCACCGTCGTCGCCTGCGCGGGCAGCTCCAGCGACACCGCCTCGCCGTCGCCGCGCAGCGTGCCGTCGATGCCGTCCACACCGGGCAGCGCACCGACCGGGTCGATGCCCAGCCCATCGAACGTGGCCTGCAACCGGTCCAGCCCCGCCGCCTGCGACCAGGCCATCGACACGTCGTCGAATTTGCCGCGCGGACGGCCTTCGCCCAGCCAGTTCGCCAGCGCGGGCGGCAGCTTGGGCGCGAGGCCCAGCCAGGGCAGCAGCGGCGCGATCTGCAAGTCGCGCGCGGCCGCCTGCACGGTGAACTGGGGCGTGCCGGGGCGGTGCAGCCACACCGCCAGCGCGCTCTGGTCGTCGCCCGCCCAGCGCACTTCGTAGCCGTCGGCGCTGCGCCTGAGTCCGGCTTCGCCATGCAGCGCGGGTACCGCGACGGCACCGTTGGCGCCGACGATGCGCACACCGTCGAGGTCGAAACGGCTGACGTTGCGCACCACCTTGCCCTGCTTCCAGTCCAGCCACGCGGCCACGCTGCCCTTGCCGCCCCGCACCGCGTAGCCGCCAAGGTCCATGCCGTCGAACATCGCGGCGAGATCGAGCTGCTGGCCGGACAGCCACAGCCGCCCGCTGCTGCCGTCGTCGCGGAAACTGCCCGCGCCGTGCAGGATGCCCGGCGCGCCCTCGCGCCGCAGCAGCGCGCCCACGCGGATGCGGCTGCCCTGGTGGCTCAGTCGCAGGTGATCGGCGATCAGGCTGTAGTGTTTGTTGCTGGCTTCATCGGCGATGTCGAGCCGCAGGTCGTCCAGCCACAGCTCCACCGAAAGCCGGCCGAAGCTGGGCGGCTGCGAACTGCCGCCGGCGCCCAGGCCGTTGACGTGCCAGCTGCCGTCCTTGTCGCGGCTCAGATCCAGCTGCAGGCCGCGCGTGCGCAGATTCACCAGGTGCCGCGTGGGCAGCCAGCCGCCGAAGTCGATCTGCAGCTCGGATTCGGGAATGTGGATCGGTGTGCCCGTGCCGCCTGGCGGCACGCCCACGGTGACGTCGCGCAGCACGAACAGCGGGCCGGAGCCGCTCCATTTGCTTTGCAGCGAAGCGAAGCTGATCGGCCGCTCCAGCTTCGCGGACAGCTCGCGCGCCACCCACTCGGGATGCCGCGCCACCAGCGGCACCAGCAGCTGCGCCAGCGCCATCAGCACGGCCAGCGCGATCACCGCGACACCCGCGATCCAGCCCAGCGCGCGCGCGCCGATGTGCAGCCGACGCCGCCAGGCCATGTTCACCGGGAAGCCGCCGCAGCGGCTGGGTTACAGCAACACCACATCAAACTGTTCCTGCGAGTAATGCTCCTCCGCCTGGAAGCGTATGCTCTTGGAGATGAACTCTTCCAGTTCGGCCACCGCGGCGGACTCTTCTTCGAGGATGCGGCCGACCACGGTGGGGCTGGCCATCACCAGCAGTTTCTCGGCGTTGAACTGGCGCACCGCGCGGGTGATCTCGCGGAAAATCTCGTAGGTCACCGTTTCGGCGGTCTTCAGCGTGCCGCGGCCGCTGCAGGCCGGACAGGGCTCGCAGAGCTGGCGCTCGAGGCTTTCGGTGGTGCGCTTGCGGGTCATCTCGACCAGGCCCAGCGACGACATCGGATACACCGTGGTCTTGGCGTGATCGCGCGCCAGGCCCTTGGCCAGCATGCGCAGCACCTGGCGCTTGTGCTCCTCGTCGACCATGTCGATGAAGTCGATGATGATGATGCCGCCGAGGTTGCGCAGTCTCAGCTGGCGCGCCGCCGCCTGCGCCGCCTCCAGGTTGGTGCGGTAGACGGTTTCTTCCAGGTTGCGCGTGCCGAGGTAGGCGCCGGTGTTCACGTCGATGGTGGTCATCGCCTCGGTCTGGTCCACCACCAGGTAACCGCCCGACTTCAGCGGCACTTCCTTCTTCAGCGCGTGCTGGATCTCGTCCTCCACGCTGTACAGGTCGAAGATCGGCCGCTCGCCGTCGTAGTGCTCCACCCGGTCGTCCAGGCTGGGCATGAACTTGTGCACGAACTTCACCACCTTCTCGAAGGTTTCGCGCGAATCCACGCGCACCTTCTCGATGTCGTCGGTGAGCATGTCGCGCAGGCCGCGCAACGGCAGCGAAAGTTCTTCGTACACGCGCTCGCCCACGCGGGACTTGGCGATGTTCTCCTGCACCACGCGCCACACCTTGCCGAGGTAGGTCACGTCGAAGGCCAGCGATTCGGCGCTCTGCCCCTCCGCGTTGGTGCGCACGATGTAGCCCAGCGGGTTCTCGCCAATGAGGCTGCCCATCACCTCGCGCAGGCGCGTGCGTTCGTCCTCGTCCTCGATGCGCGCGGAAATGCCCATGGTGTGCGCATACGGCAGCAGCACCAGGTAGCGCGAAGGGATCGACAGGTGCGCCGACAGGCGAGCGCCCTTGCTGCCGATGGGGTCCTTCACCACCTGCACCACGACTTCCTGGCCCTCGTGCACCAGCTCGCTGATGGGCGGCGTATGGCCGTTGCCGTGGCCATTGCCTTCGGCACCCTCCGGCAGCGCGGGGCGCACGATGTCCGAAGCGTGCAGGAAGGCCGCGCGATCCAGCCCGATCTCCACGAACGCCGCCTGCATGCCCGGCATCACCCGCTGTACCCGGCCCTTGTAGATGTTGCCCACGTAGCCGCGCTTGGAGGCGCGCTCGACGTGCACCTCCTGCAACATGCCGTTCTCGACCACGCCCACCCGCGTCTCGCGCGGGGTCACGTTGATCAGGATCTCTTCGCTCACTGCGTAACTCCCCGAATAGAAAGCCTTTATAGCGGTTGCCCGCTACCACTGTCGATGCGCGGCGCACGGTGCAAAAAACCGAATGTTTTGCTAAGCCCGAACGGCGACAATGGGGCGACCCGACTCGGCTTGGACAATGGACCCGGGATGAAATTGCTGCTGGTGGAAGACTCCGAACGCCTGCGCCAGACCCTGCACCATGGCCTGCAGGGCGCCGGTTTCACCGTGGACGCCGCCAGCGACGGCGTGGAAGCCTGCGGCTTCCTGGCCGGCTACGACTACGACCTGGTGGTGCTGGACCTGATGCTGCCGCGGCTGGACGGCATCGGCGTGCTGCGCAGCCTGCCGGCCGGCGGGCGGCGGCCGCGCGTGCTGGTGCTGTCCGCCCGCGACCAGGTGCCCGACCGCATCGAGGCCCTGAACGCCGGCGCCGACGATTACCTGATCAAGCCCTTCGCCTTCGACGAACTGGTGGCCCGACTGCACGCGCTGGCGCGGCGCCCGCAGCAGGCGCAGCCCGACGTGCTCAGCCACGGCGCGCTGAACTGGGACCCGCGTTCGCACAGCACCACGGTCAAGGGGCGCCCGCTGGCGCTGACGCCGCGCGAGTTCGCCGTGCTCGGCCTGCTGCTGCGCCATCGCGGCCGCGCCTTCAGCCGCCAGGAGATCCTGGACCGTACCGCCGGCAGCGACAGCGAGGTCTCGGACCGCAGCGTGGAAGTGCTGGTCTTCGGCCTGCGCCGCAAGCTGGACGCCGCCGGGCTGCCCGGTCTGATCGAAACGCGGCGCGGCGCGGGCTACCTGATCCCGTGAAACCCGCCTCGCTCTCGGCCCGCGTCACCCTGCTGCTGGCCATCGTCTGCCTGCTGGTGCTGGGCGGCGGCGCCAAGCTGATGGACTGGCGCATCGACCACGAGCTCGCCACCCGCTTCCACAGCAACCTGCTCGACCAGGCCCGCGCACTCGGCACCGTGCTCGCGCAGGAACAGGCCACGCCCGCCGGCCACATCGTCACCGGCCCGGTGGGCGACGACACCTGGTACGAACTGCGCTGCGACGGTGCCGCCCCACAGCGCAGCAATCCGCCGCCACCGGCCGTGCCGGACGGCTGGCCCGCCGACGTGGACGCGAAGCCGCGCTACGCCCGGCTCGGCCATCATCAACACCATCTGGACACGGTACGGCTGAGCTTCGCCCGCCCCGGCAGCCCGGCACCGGCCACCTGCCGCCTGCTGTTCGTGCAGGACCGCCACTCGCTCGACGAACTGATGCTGGCGTTCGACTGGATCCTCGCGCTGGGCCCGCTGCTCGCCGCCGCCATCGCGCTGATCGCCGTGCCGCTGGTGGTGCGCCGCGGCCTGCGCCCGATGAGCGCGCTGGTGAATCACATGGGCGGCATCGGCCCGAATGCCCCCGGCCAGCGCCTGGCGCCCATCGGCCTGAAGGAGCTCGACCCGCTGGTGGCGCGCTTCAACGACGTGCTGGCCCGCATGGACGACGGCCTGGCGCGCGAACGCCAGTTCGCCAGCGGTCTGGCCCACGAGACGCGCACGCGCCTCGCCGAGCTGCGCGCACTGGCCGAGGTGGAGGTGCGCTACCCCAGCGGCCGCAGCCTGCCCGACCTGCTGACCGAGATCGGCAGCATCGGCGCGGAGCTGGAAGCCACCGTCACCGCCCTGCTCCTGCTCACCCGCCTGCAATCGGGTTTGGAACAGCCGCAATGGCAGCTCCTGCCGCTGGGGCCCTGGCTGGAACGCCAGTTGCAACGCCAGCAGGCCACCGTCGCCGCGCGCGGCATCGCGCTGGCGAGCGAAGGGAGGCCGCCCGCCGAGCTGCACACCGACCCGGCCCTGCTGGAAGTGATCGTCGGCAACCTGCTGGGCAATGCCTGCGCCTATGCTCCCGCAGGCGACACCGTACGGCTGAGGCTCGATGAGCGCGGCCTCGCCGTCGACAACGCCGCGCCCGGCCTTGCCGAGGCCGACCTCGCCAGCTTCGGCCAGCGCTTCTGGCGCAAGCAGCTGCCTCACGCCGGACACGCCGGGCTGGGCCTCGCGCTCACCGCCGCCGCCGCACAGGTGCTGGGCATGGCGCTGGACTTCCGGCTCGATCCGCAGCAGCGTCTGCATGTCACGCTGGACTGGCACGCCGCCGTCACCCGGGAAACCACGACGCCATGAGCGACACGCCTATCCCCATCCTGCTCGCCTGGAGCGGCGGCAAGGATTGCCTGATGGCGCTGCAGCGCCTGCGCGCCGACCCGCGTTGGCAGGTGGTCGGCCTGCTCACCACGATCAACCGCAACTACCAGCGCATCGCCATGCACGGCGTGCGGCACGACGTGCTGCAGGCGCAGGTGGCCGCGCTGGGCCTGCCCCTGGTGGAAGTGCTGCTGGACTGGCCCGGCAGCAACGAAGCCTACGAAGCCGCACATGCGCAGGCGCTGGTCGAGGCGCGCATGCGCTGGCCCGGCATCCGCCACTGCGCGTTCGGCGACCTATTCCTCGAAGACGTGCGCGACTACCGCGTGCGCCAGCTCGGCCGCGACAACTGGCGCGCGGTGTTCCCGCTGTGGGGCGAGGACACCGCCGCGCTGTCGCGCCGCTTCGTGGCCGAAGGCCATCGCGCCATGCTGTGCTGCGTGGACACGCAGCAACTCGACGCCGCGTTCAGCGGCCGCGCCTACGACGCCAGCCTGCTCGACGCGCTGCCCACCGGCGTCGATCCCTGCGGCGAGCGCGGCGAGTTCCACACGCTGAGCTGGGGCGGCCCGCTGTTCCGCCAGCCGGTCAGGCTCAGGCGCGGCGAGTCCGTGCTGCGCGACGGCCGCTTCCAGTTCACCGATTTCCTGCTCGACGATGCCGCGCAAAGCTGACCGCCCCATCCTGCCCGATGTGCTGCAACCCGGGCTGGCGCTGGTGTTCTGCGGTACCGCGGCCGGCAAACGCTCCGCCGCGGAGCGCGCCTACTACGCGCACCCGGGCAACCTGTTCTGGCGCGCCCTGCACGAGGCCGGCATCACCCCGCGCCTGCTGGTCCCCGCGGAGTTTCCCCTGCTGCCGCAGCTCGGCATCGGCCTCACCGACCTCGCCAAGCGCCACAGCGGCAACGACGACGAACTTCCGCCCGGCGCCTTCGACGTGCCCGCGTTGCGCGCGAAGATGCAGCGCTATGCGCCGAAAGTGATCGCCTTCACCAGCAAGAACGCGGCGCGTGCCGCATTGGGGCGCGCCGCTTCCTACGGATTGCAGGAAGAATCCATCGGCGACACGCGCGTGTTCGTGCTGCCTTCGCCTTCGGGTCAGGCACGGGGGCATTGGGATATCGGGCCTTGGCGTGCGCTTGGCGATCTGGTTTCCCTCTTTCTGCCCAACGTGGAGTGATGCCCTCGCAAGGCGCCGCTGGTGCAGGCGGCAAGCCGCCTCCGCACGCCGGCAGGCACACGAAACCGCTCGAGACTTGCGAAAGCCCGCAAGGGTATAAAACCCCGCGAATAAGAAAGCCCTAAGCGCCTCCCGGCATGCTTTCCCCCATGATCTCCGCCGCACGCCCGCGCCCCATCTTCCGCATCGCCCTGATCGCCACGGCGGCGCTGCTGTGCGGCTGCGCCACGTATCACCCGTTGCCGCTGGGCAACGGCGCAGGTGCCGCCAGCGTCGCGCAGCTGAGCGTACCGGCCGGCACGATGCCGGTACCGGCATGGACCTCGCACCGCTTCGACCCCGCCAACGGCCTCGACGTCACCGACGTGGCCATGCTCGCGGTGGCGAACAATCCCGACCTCAAGGTGCAACGCGATGGACTGGGCATCAGCCGTGCGCAGGCCTTCGCCGCGGGCCTGCTGCCCGATCCGCAGCTGAGCTTCGGCGAGGACCTCCCGCACGGCAACAGCGGCGAAAGTGGCGTCACCAGGGCCTACAGCCTCGGCATTGCCGAGGACGTGAGCTCCATCCTGCTGCGTTCCTCGCGCAAGCACGCGGCGAATGCACAGGCCAAACAGGTAAACCTCGACCTGCTGTGGGCAGAGTGGCAGACCATCGCGCAGGCACGGCTGCTGTTTGAGCAGGTGCAGAACCTGCGCACGCAGCAGACCGAATTCGACGCCGAGCAACGGGCGCTGGCGCCGGTGGACCAGGCGGTGCAGGCGGCCGTGCGCAACGGCAATCTCAGCTACGACGGCGCCAGCGCGGGACTCAATGCGATGGCCGACGCACGCAAGCAGGCGTCCGACAACGCGGTGGCGTTGCACCAGGCGGAAAGCGATCTGCGCCAGCTGCTGGGCCTCGCGCCCACCGCGCCGCTGGACCTGGTGGGCGAACCGTATCGCGCCGACCCGGACGACGCGCAACTGCAGGCGGCACTGGCCGACCTGCCCAGGCGCCGCCCCGACCTGCTTGCGCTGCAGGCCGGCTATCGCGCGCAGGAAGCCACTTTGCGCGGCGCCATCCTTGCGCAGTTCCCCGCGATCAGCGTGGGCCTCAATAACGCGCGCGACAACACCGGCATCAAGTCCAGCGGCTACACCATCAACCTCAGCCTGCCGCTGTTCGACCGCAACCGCGGCAACATCGCCATCGAAACGGCCACGCGCCAGCAGCTGAAGGACGACTACGAAGCGCGCCTGCTCGCCACGCGCGGCGACATGCTGCGCCTTGCCGCCGACCTGCGCACGCTGGATGCGCGGCAACAGACACAGGCCGCGCATGCGAAGCAGCTCGATGCCGCGCGCGACGCCGCGCAGCTGGCATGGCAGCAAGGCCTGATCGACTGGCCGACCTATCTCTCGATACGCAGCAACGCACTGGCGGCCGACACCGACCTGATCGCGCTGCGGCAATCCCGTTCCACCACGGCCATCGCGCTGGAAGCTCTGCTTGGCCGTACGGATTTCGTCATGCAACGGACGTCCAAACCATGAACCGAACCCTGTTCGCGCGCTGTGCCGCGCTGGCCGCCACGGCCCTGCTGCTGGTTGCCTGCAGCGGCAAGGGGGGCGACGACGACTCGTCCGATGACGCCAAGGGCGTCGCGCTGGTCACCACGGCGACGCCGGTGCAGCAGCGCTTCCACGACAGCGTGGAAGCCTGGGGCGTCGCGGCGGCCGATCCGCACCATGCGCGCACAGTCAGCCTCGCGCATGGCGGGCAGGTAGTCGCGCTGGAGGTGAGTGCGGGGCAGACGGTGAAGCGCGGCGATGCGCTGCTGGCGATCGCACCCGATCCGGCCGCGCGCAGCGCCTACCAGCAAGCACAGGGCGCGCTGACGTTGGCCAGCGGAGAACTGCAGCGCACCGAACAAATGGCGGCGCAGCACCTTGCCACGCAGTCGCAGGTCGCCGCCGCACGCAAGGCACTGTCCGATGCGCAATCGGCACTCGAAGCACAGCAGGCGCTGGGCGGCGGTGCGGCGCAGGAAACCGTCACCGCACCGGACGACGGCGTGGTCGCCGCCGTATCGGTGGCGCTGGGCGACCGTTTCGCCGCCAACGCACCATTGCTGAGTTTCGCACCCGCCCATGCGCTGGTCGCCGAACT
Source organism: Rhodanobacter sp. DHG33 (assembly GCF_014843005.1). Classification (GTDB taxonomy): domain Bacteria; phylum Pseudomonadota; class Gammaproteobacteria; order Xanthomonadales; family Rhodanobacteraceae; genus Rhodanobacter_A. Next base: position 558,702 of record NZ_JACYXM010000004.1, read on the forward strand.
GGGCGTGCAGCCCGACACCGGCACGCAGCTCCACACCGGTATGCCCGTGCAATTGCACGGCGTGTACGGCGACGCCAAGCCTTTCGCAGGCAAGCTCACGATGGTGGGCAGCGCGATCGATCCGCAGACCCACCTGCTGCCCGTGCAGGCGGAGATCGCCGTTGGCAGCCAAGCGGCGCTGCTGGTCGGCACCGCGCTCGATGCCACGATCCAGAGCGACGACTACACCGCATGGGCCGTGCCGCGCGCCGCCGTGCTGAACGACGAGCAGGGCGATTACCTGTTCCAGCTCGACCACGGCAAGGCGCACCGCGTGAACGTGCAGTTGCGCCAGCCGCAGGGCGACACCGTGGGCGTGCTCGGTGAGCTCGACGGCAAACTGCCGGTGATCGTGCAAGGGGCCTACGAAGTGGACGACGGCTCGGCGGTACGCACGGACGACAGCAAGGCGGACGACAAGGCCGACAGCGAGAGCAAGCCGTGATAGCCACGCCGTCGACGACCACCGACTGGATGCACCGGCATCGCCGCTCGCTGCTGTTCCTCGCCTTCATCCTCGCCATCGGCGGCATCCTCGGGGCATTCAACCTGCCGGTGTCGCTCTTCCCCGATGTGTCCTTCCCGCGCGTGCGCGTGACCCTGGACGCCGGCGACCAGCCCGCCGACCAGATGGTGGCGACGGTCACGCGGCCGGTCGAGGAAGCGATCCGCCAGGTGCGCGGCGTGCGCGAGCTGCGCTCCACCACCAGCCGCGGCAGCGCCGAGATCAACATCGGTTTCGACTGGGGCGCCGACATGGGCCGCGCCCTGCTCGACGTCGATGCCGCGATGGGCGAAGTGATGCCGCACCTGCCGACCGGCGTCGACGTGCAGGCGATCCGGCTCGATCCCACCGTGTTCCCCATCCTGGCCTACAGCCTGCGCTCCGACACGCTCACGCCCGCGCAGCTGCACGACATCGCCGAGTTCCAGTTGCGCCCACTGCTCTCCGGCGTGGCCGGCGTGGCGCAGGTGGACGTGCAGGGCGGAGACGTGGCCGAGTTCCACGTCGACGTGGATGCAGCCAAGCTGCGCGCGCAGGGCCTCGCGCTCACCGACGTGGAGCATGCGGTGACCAACGCCGCCACCATCCAGTCGATGGGGCGCCTGCAGGATCACTACAAGCTCTACCTGCTCCTTGCCGACAACCAGCCGTCCACCCTCAAGGCCCTGGGCGACATCGTGCTGCGTGCCGATGCGCATGGCGTGCTGCGCCTTTCCGATGTGGCCGCCGTGGTGATGGACCACGAGCCGCAATGGGTGCGCACCACCGCCGACGGCCACGACGCGGTGCTGATGCAGGTGTTCCAGCAGCCCGACGGCAACAGCGTGCAGATCGCCAACGACGTGAAGCAACGCCTGGCCGACTACCAGCGGCAGGCACCGAAGGGCCTGCACATCGCCAACTGGTACGACCAGACCCAACTGGTGCTGGGCGCGGCCGGCAGCGTGCGCGACGCGATCCTGATCGGCATCGTGCTGGCGGGGCTGGTGCTGTTCGTGTTCCTGCGCAACGCGCGGGTGATCCTGGTCGCGCTGATCGTGGTGCCGGCCACGCTGGCGATCACCGTGCTGCTGCTGACCGTGCTGCACATGAGCTTCAACATGATGACGCTGGGCGGCATGGCGGCCGCGGTGGGCCTGCTGATCGACGACGTGATCGTGATGCTGGAACACATCATGCGCCGGCTGCGCGACGGCGGCGGGGCGGTGCGCGAACGCATCGCGGGCGCAGCATGGGAGTTCACGCGACCGCTCACCGGCTCCAGCGCGGCCACGGTGGTGATCTTCCTGCCGCTGGCCTTCCTCGGCGGTGTCACCGGCGCGTTCTTCAAGGCGCTGTCGCTGACCATGGCGAGCGCGCTGGTGATCTCCTACCTGCTCACCTGGGTGGCGGTGCCCTTGCTCGCCGAATGGCTGATCGACGAGCGCCACGCCGCGGAACATCCGCCGGGCCGCTTCTCGCAGCGGCTGCTGGCGGGTTACGAACGCACGCTGGGACGCTTGCTGCAGCGTCCCGTGCTGGTGCTGATCGGCGTGGTCCCGCTGCTGCTGGCGGGTGCGCTGGCCTACCGGCAGGTGGGCAGCGGTTTCATGCCGCAGATGGACGAGGGCGGCTTCACGCTGGACTACCTCTCGCCGCCCGGCACCTCGCTGGACGAGACGGACCGCCTGCTGCAGCAGGTCGAAAAGATCATCCGCGCCAACCCCTACGTGGACACCTACTCGCGGCGCACCGGCCTGCAACTCGGCGGCGGCCTTACCGAAGCGAACACCGGCGACTTCTTCGTCCGTCTGAAGACCGGCTCGCGCCCCGCCACCGCCGACGTGATGGAGCAGATCCGCGAAGAGATCGCGGCCAAGGTGCCCGGCCTCGACGTCGACGTCGCGCAGCTGATGGAAGACCTGATCGGCGACCTTACCGAAGTGCCGCAGCCCATCGAGATCATGCTCTACGGCGACGACGAGACCCAGCTCGACGACACCGCGAGGAAAGTGGCCGCCGCGATCGGCAAGGTCGACGGCATCGCCGAGGTGCACAACGGCATCAATCCCGCTGGCGACGCACTGGACGTGCGCGTCGATCCGGTGAAGGCCGGCCTGCTCGGCCTGGACCCAGTGACGGTGACGCAGCAGGTGTCGGATGCGATGGCCGGCAACGTGGCCGCGCAATTGCCGCAGGGCCCGAAGATGATGGGCGTGCGCGTGTGGCTGCCGCCTGCATCGCGTGCGCAGGTGGAGCAACTTGCCGCTCTGCCGATACGCGCCGCCGACGGCCACGTGGTGCCGCTGTCCGAACTTGCGACCCTTCGCGCCGTGCAGGGCCAGCCGGAGATCAACCGCGACAACCTCAAGCGCATGATCGCCGTGACCGCACGCATCGTGGGCCGCGACCTCGGCTCCACCGCCGCGGACGTGAAACAGGTGCTGGCCAAGCCCGGCCTGCTGCCGCCGGGCATGTACCACGAGCTGGGCGGCCTCTATGCGCAGCAGCAGACCGCCTTCCACGACCTGCGCCTGGTGATGCTCGCGGCGATCGCGCTGGTGTTCGCGCTGCTGCTGTTTCTGTACGAGAGTTTCCGCGTGGCGCTGGCCATCATGGTGGCGCCGCTGCTGGCGCTGTCCGCGGTATTCGTTGGGCTGTGGGTCACCGGCATCGAGCTCAACATCTCGGCGATGATGGGCATGACGATGATCGTGGGCATCGTCACCGAGCTGGCGATCTTCTACTTCACCGAGTTCCGCGAGGCGGAGCAGGTCATGCCGCTGCACGAGGCGTTGCGCCACGCCGGCCATCACCGCATGCGACCCATCCTGATGTCCACCCTCGCCGCCATCCTCACCTTGCTGCCGTTGGCGCTGGCACTCGGCGAGGGTTCGCAGATGCAGCAGCCGCTGGCGGTGGCGATCATCGCCGGCATGCTGGTGCAGGTGCCGCTGGTATTGTTGGTGCTGCCGGTGATCTACGCCGTGCTGCGCAAGCCGTCGAAGAACGCGGGGCGCTCGTAGGCGCGGATGGTTTCATCCATGAAGCCGCCTGTCCTTGATACGCACATCGCGAGGTTCATGGAAGGTGACCAAACCAGGACCAGGAGCACTTGCCGCTCGTCTGAGGAAAGCATCCGTCACCGGGCAAAAAATCTTTCCGATCGAACCTGATGAGGCCATTGCATGATGTCCCGACCGTCACCTCCGGTTGCATCGTCGATCGACGCGAAACGGCGCAGGCTCTTCATCGGCATCATCCTGACGACTCTGGTCATCCTGGCCGCCGTCGTTGCCGACCTGGCGAGCGGCGGGCGTCCCGATCCGCCGGCGCTGCGTGCCGCTGCCACCCTGCTCGATGGCTCCTGGCGATTCCACATAGGCGACGATCCTCGTTGGGCGGATGCCGGCACGGACGATACCCGTTGGGAGACGTTCGACATGACCGCGTCGCCGGGCAGTCACGATGGCGACGTGGGTCTGCCCGACTACGTGGGCGGGTGGATGGCGCACGGCCATCCCGGCTATCACGGCTACGCGTGGTACCGGCGGGTGGTGACGGTGCCGGCCGGAGGTGCGTCGTGGGACATCCTCGGGCCGACTCTCGTCGACGACGGCTACGAGTTGTACTGGAACGGCCAACTGTTGGGCGGCTCGGGCCGGCTCGGCCCGAAGCCGCGCCTCGTCGGCACGCGGCCATTGCTGTTCGCCCTTCCTGCCGATGCGGCCGGTACCCGCGGCGTGCTCGCCGTGCGCACCTACATGCTCGCCAGCTCCGGCGTCAGCGCCGACGGCGGCGGCATGCACACCGCACCAATCCTGGCGCCGCGACCGGTCAGCGATGCACTGCACCGCGCGCAGTGGGAGCGGACCATCGCCGGCTACATCGTCGATCTGATCGAGCCGCTCGCGATGCTTGCCGTCGTCGCCCTGGCGCTCGGATACCGGTCTCGCAGCAACCGCCGGAGTTTCCTGGTCCTGGCCAGCATCGCGCTCGCGCTGACGGCAGCCAGGCGCCTCGGCAACGCGATCGTCGCGTGGACCGATATCGAGGATCTGGCCACTTATACGTGGCTGGCATCGGTGATGTGGGTGCCGACCGTGGCCGCCTGGGCATGGGCCTGGAACCGCTGGTGCCTGCGTCCGTGGCGAAGCGTCGATGTGGCCGCCGCGGTGCTGATGGTCATCGGCCTGCTTGGCGCCCTGCTCCCTTCGGCGGCCATGACGACCTGCAGCCGGCTCGGGTCGATCGCGCTGTTCGCCGTGATCGTCACGCGCATCGTGCGCAACGGACCGATGCGGATCCTCGCGCTCGCCGTGCTGGCCTCGATCATGGCTGCGCTGTTCGGCCCCGAACTGGTGGATACGCTCGGCGTGCCAGGTATCTGGTTTCCGTTCGGCATCGGCGTGGCACGGACGCAGTACGTCTACGCGATCCTCATCGTGCTGATGGCTTTCCTGGTCGTACGGACCCTGTACGAAGAGACGCCTGCCGGCGACACAGCGACCACTCCCTAATCCTCGGGCGTGTGCCGATATCTGCCGACGTCCTGCGGACCCACCGCACCCGCATGGTTGCTCCATGCGCGGCGGATGTAGCTGACCACGGCGGCGACCTCGGCGTCGTCGAGTTGCTGCGCATACGGCGGCATGGAGTAAGGCCGTGGATTGGCGGCCGTACTGGGGGCGAATCCGCCCAGCAACACCACGCGGATGGCGTTGATGCCGGTGGGCTCCACGACGGAGGCGTTGCCATCCAGCGGCGGATAGACGCCGGACACGCCGCGGCCGTCGGCACCGTGGCAATCCGAACACCGCTGCCGGTAAACCTCCGCGCCTTTCTGCACCAGATGGTCGGCATCCGGCAGATCGGGCGCTGCGGCCGGCACGGGACGCGCAGGCAGCGTGCCCAGGTAGTCGGCCATGGCGCGCAGATCCGCATCGCTCATGTGCTGCGTGCTTTGGCGCACCACGTCGGCCATCGGGCCGAAGGCAGCGCCGCGCGCGGATTGGCCGGTCCTGAGCAGATCGACGAGGTCCTGCGCACTCCAGCCCGCGAGACCGCCATTCGCCTGCATGCCGAGATCGGGTGCGTACCAGTGCTGCGCGGGAATTTCGCCACCGGCGAGGAAGCGCTCGGGCACGACCGCGCCCCGCGCATTGCGTGGTGCATGGCATTCGTTGCAATGGGCCAGGCCCTGCACGAGATAGGCGCCACGATTCCAGGTAGCCGTCCGTTTCGCATCGGGTTGGTACGTCCCCTCCCGGAAATACAGCGCACGCCATGCCACCAGCAGGCGGCGCACGCTGTACGGAAACGCCAGCTCGTTCGGCACGTTCGCGCGATGCACCGGTGGCAGCGATTGCAGGTAGACGTAGATCGCCAGCGCATCGTCGCGCATGAGCCTGGTGTACGAGGTGTAGGGAAACGCCGGATACAGCGGCTCGCGCTGCCGCCCGATACCGGCATGCAACGCCTGCCAGAAATCCTCGAAGCTCCAGTCGCCAAGTCCGGTGGTGCGGTCGGGCGTGAGGTTGGAAGTGGCGATGGCGCCGAACGGCGTGGGCAACAGACGGCCGCCGGCATAAGGCACACCACCCTGCTCGGTGTGGCAGGCAGCGCAATCGCCGGCTGCGGCCAGCGCCGCACCGCGCGCGATCAGCGCCGGATCGCGCAGGCTGGCGTCGCTCACCGTGCTGGCGCCACGCGGCACGCTCGCCTTCCCCTGCGGACACAGCAGCCATCCTGCCAGCAACACCAGCGCCAGCAGGATCGCGACGGGCAAAACGCGCCGCAACCGCATCATGTGCCCGCTCCGTTGCCGGACAGCACGCCGCAGTGCAGCGGCGGCTGCACGCTGCCGGCGGGTTGCGCGTGCATGTCGGCAGGCAGCTCATGGCTGGACAGCCATGCCGCCACGGCCGTGATGTCGGACTCGCTCAGGCGCCCAGCCACTTCGGCCATGCAATCCGGCGCCACCGTGGCGCGCGTGTGCGTTCGCCATGCGCCGAGCTGGGCGCTGATGTAGTCGTAAGGCAGGCCGACCAGGCCGGGAATGTCCGGCTGCACGCCGGTGAGCTGGCTGCCGTGGCAACGCGAGCAGGCAGGAATGCCGCGCGAGGCATCGCCCTGCGCGACGAGCTGCTCGCCGCGCTCCAATGTTTGCGCCGGCCATGCCGGCAAGGGCGAACGCGCATACGGCACCTGCTGCGCCGCGAAGTACCCAGCGATCTCGCGCAGGTAGTCCGGGCTCAGGCCGCGCACGGTGTATTCCATCGGTGCGTATTTGCGCAGGCCGCTCTGGAAATCCGCGAGCTGCCGGACAAGGTAGCCCGCCGGCTTTCCGGCAAGCCTAGGGAAAAAGCCGCTGCCGGGCGAACCTTCGCCATGCGCACCATGGCATGCGACACAGGCGGCCATGCGCTGCTGCAAAGTGTCGGGCACCGCGGGCGCGGCGGCGCTCGATGCCGCGACCGGGGTGTCGGCAAAGGCGGGGGACATCGACAGCAAAGCAAACACCAGCAGGCATCGCACGAGGCATGTGGTGCGGGCACGCGTCAGACGAGGCATGGCTGGCTTCATGCGCCGAAGTATAGGCAGATCGGGCGGCGCGACCGGGTATGCTGCGCGCATCGCGACACCTTGTCGCAACCCTCGGGGGATGTCATGACGCGCCGACCGTTCGCCTGCTCGCTGCTCGCCGCCGCCCTGCTCGCCAGCATGCCGCTGGCTGCGCAGCAGCACGACGACGACTACGCCTCCATCGCCCAGCTGCAGCAGCGGATGGACGACGGCAGCCTGGACAGCAAGGCGCTGACGCGGGACTTCCTCGCGCGCATCCAGCGCATCGACCGGAACGGCCCCGCCCTGCGTTCGGTGCTGCAGACCAATCCGGATGCGTTGAAGATCGCGGCCGCGCTCGATGCGAAGCGCACCAAGCAGCACGGACCGCTGTACGGCATCCCGGTGCTGCTGAAGGACAACATCGATACCGGCGACCGCGAGCAGACCACCGCCGGCTCGCTGGCGCTGGCGGGCGCACCGGCGCCGCACGACGCCACCGTGACCGCCAAGCTGCGCGCGGCCGGCGCGCTGATCCTCGGCAAGACCAACCTCAGCGAGTGGGCCGACTACCGCTCCAACCACGCCTCCAGCGGCTGGAGCGGCGTGGGCGGCCAGACCAGGAACCCCTACGCGCTGGACCGCAACCCCTGCGGCTCCAGCGCAGGCTCCGCCGCGGCGGTGGCTGCCGGGCTGGCGACGGTGGCCATCGGCACCGAGACCGACGGGTCCATCATCTGCCCCTCCTCGATGACCGACCTGGTCGGCATCAAGCCCACGCTGGGTCTGGTGAGCCGCGCCGGCATCGTACCGATCAGCGCCAACCAGGACACCGCCGGCCCGATAGCACGCGACGTGGCCGATGCCGCCGCCCTGCTTTCGGTGATCGCCGGCAGCGATCCGCGCGACCCGGCCACCGCCGACGCCGGTCAGCATGCCACCGACTACACGAAGTTCCTCGACCCGAACGGCTTGCGCGGCAAGCGCATCGGCGTGGTGCGCGCGCTGGGCGGCATCGAGCCGAACGCCGACCGCGTGCTCGACGACGCCATCGCCGCGATGAAGGCGCAGGGCGCGATCATCGTCGACCCGGTGCAGGTGCCGCACATCAACGAACTCAGCGACGCCGAGTCCACCGTGATGCAGTACGACTTCAAGCACGACATCAATGCCTACCTCGCCACGCGTACCGGGCTGAAGGTGCACACGCTGGCCGACCTGATCGCGTTCGACAACGCGCATGCCGCCGAAGAGATGCCGTGGTTCGGGCAGGAGATCTTCGAACAATCCCAGGCGCGCGGCCCGCTCACTGACCAGGCCTACCGCGACGCGCTCGCGAAGGCGAAGCGGTTCTCCGGCCCCGAAGGCATCGACGCGGCGCTGCAATCGCAGCACCTCGATGCGCTGCTGGCGCCGTCATGGGGGCCGGCCTTCACCACCGATCTCGTGCTGGGCGACCATGTGGTCAGCGGCGATCCCAACATCGGCGGCCCCTCGCAGCCTGCCGCGGTGGCCGGCTATCCCTCGATCACGCTGCCCGCCGGCTGGGCGCACGGATTGCCGGTGGGCATCGTGCTGTTCGGCGCGAAGTGGAGCGAACCGACGCTCATTTCGATCGCCTACGGCTTCGAGCAGCACACGCATGCATGGCAGCCGCCGAAATTCCTGGACACGGTGGACGGCAAGCCGGTGATGGCATCGTCGAAATAACGGGTAGCGGATAGCCGACATGGAACGCCAGCCGCACATCCACTGCCCGCTCTGCGCATGGGAGCCGCGCCCCGACAGCCGCTGGAAGTGCACGTCGCGCGAACCCGGCTCCGGCTGCGGCACGTTATGGAACACGTTCTGGACGGCCGGTTGCTGCCCCGGCTGCGGGCATTACTGGGCGATGACGCAGTGTCTGTCGTGCAGGCAGGTTTCGCCGCACGAGGCCTGGTACCACTTCCCGCCACCCGAAGATGGCGACGCCCGGGAAAGCAAGGAAGCGCTGGAGACGGTGGGCTGAATCCACCGCCTCCCGCAACGATCAGTCCGTCTGCCCACCCGACGACTTGCGCACGATCAGCATCGCGAGCTCCAGCGACTGCTCGTAGTTGAGGCGCGGATCGACCATCGACTTGTAGGCGCGCTGCAGGTCGACATCGGAAAGCCCGCGCGCACCGCCGGTGCACTCGGTGACGTCCTCGCCGGTGAGCTCCAGGTGCACGCCGCCGAGACGCGTACCGGCCGCTGCATGAATATCGAAGGCCTGGTCGAGTTCGCCGCGGATGTTGTCGAAACGGCGCGTCTTGTAGCCGTTCGAAGTGCTCTCGGTATTGCCGTGCATGGGATCGGCCACCCACAGCACGCGGCGGCCCTCGCGCTTCATCGCCTGCAACAACGGCGGCAATGCCTCGGCGATCTTCGCGTGGCCCATGCGATGGATGAGCGTGAGCCGGCCCGGTTCGTTCTGCGGGTTCAGCGCATCCACCAGCGGCAACAGCTGATCCGGCGTCACCGAAGGGCCGACCTTCACCGCGATCGGGTTGCGGATGCCGCGGAAGTACTCCACGTGTGCGCCATCCAGTGCCGCGGTACGCATGCCGATCCACGGAAAATGCGTGGACAGGTTGAACCAGCCCGGGTGCCGCGGCACCTGCCGCGTGAGGGCCTGTTCGTAATGCAGCAGCAGCGCCTCGTGCGAGGTGAAGAAATCCACCTTGGTGAAACCGGCGATCGGTCCGGCCAGGGTCTCCATGAAGCGCAGCGAATCGCCGATGCCCGCCACCATGTGGCGGTATTCGGCGGCCAGCGGCGAATGCTCGACCCAGGCCAGGTCCCAGTATTCCGGATGGTGCAGGTCGGCGAAGCCGCCGTCGATCAGCGCACGCACGAAGTTCATCGTCAGCGCGGAGTGCGCATGCGCGCTGATCAGCCGCTGCGGGTCGGGACGACGCGCCGCGGCGGTGAATTCGGGGCCGTTGACCACGTCGCCGCGAAAACTGGGCAAGGTCACGCCGTCGCGCGTCTCGGTGTCGGCCGAACGCGGCTTGGCGTATTGGCCCGCGAAGCGCCCCACGCGCAGCACCGGCTGCTTCAACCCGTGCACCAGCACCAGGCTCATCTGCAGCAGCACCTTGAGCCGGTTCGAGATGATCGGACTGCTGCAGTCGGCGAAGCTCTCCGCGCAATCGCCGCCCTGCAGCAGGAAGCGCTTGCCTTCCTGCGCCTCGGCCAGCGCCTGCTTCAGCGCCAGCACTTCCCAGGAAGTCACCAGCGGCGGCTGCTGCGCGAGCTGCGAAGTGGCCTGCGCCAGTTCGGCGGCATCCTCGTACTGCGGCTGTTGCAACGCCTCGCGCTGCTGCCAGGACGATGGCGTCCAGTTGATGTTCGATACCGTGCCGCTCATCGCACCCGCCCCTTCGTGCCACGCGCACCGGCCAGTACCGACCACACCGCGAGCAGCACGAACCAGATCAGCGACCACCACGGCATCGACAGGCCCAGGATGGGCTGCACCCGCGCGCATTCGCCGGAGCCGCTGAGCACCTTGAGCAGCACGCGGACCAGACCGCCGTTGCTGGCACGGGTCTCCAGCAGGTAACCCAGCGGTGCACCGCAACTCGGCACCTGATCCAGCGGCAGCGACTGTATCCACAGATGGCGTGCCGCGATGCCGATGCCGACCAGCGCGACCAGCACCAGCAGCGCCACATAGAACCAGCGGCCGCCGCCGCGCGGCGCATGCAGGCCGCCGATCAGGAACACCACGCCCAGCGCGATGAACGCCACGCGCTGCAGGATGCACAGCGGGCACGGATCCATCTGCAGCACGTACTGCGCATACAGCGCAAAGCCGATCAGGCCGGCACAGACGAGGAAGCCCGCCAGCAGGCTGATGCGAAACGACCAACGCAAGGGATTCATGGGCGGAGAAAAATGAGGCGGAGACGCGACATTACCCGCTTGCCGCCTGACTGTCAGCATCCGCCTGCCAGGCGCCTCTCCGCGCAAAAGAAAACCCCGGCAGGTCGCCCGGCCGGGGTTTTCTTTTGGACGTCTGGATGTCCGTATGTCGCGAGGCTTACTCGGCGTCGGCGGCTTCGACAGCCTGAGGGCGGCCGACCAGCTCGACATAGGCCATCGGGGCGTTGTCGCCGTCGCGGAAACCGCACTTCAGGATGCGCAGGTAACCGCCGGGACGCTCGCGGTAACGCGGGCCCAGCTCGACGAACAGCTTGCCGACCGCTTCCTTGTCGCGCAGGCGCGCGAAAGCGAGGCGGCGGTTGGCGACGCCGTCGGTCTTGGCCAAGGTGATCAGCGGCTCGGCGACGCGGCGCAGTTCCTTGGCCTTAGGCAGGGTGGTACGGATCAGCTCGTGCTTGAACAGCGACGAAGCCATGTTCTTGAACATCGCTTCACGGTGGGCGCTGGTGCGGTTGAGCTTGCGACCGGATTTCATGTGGCGCATGGCGAATACTCTCTATGTGGTCTGTTGTTATGAAGCGTTGGCACCTATGTCCAACACCCCGCGGTTACCCGCTTTTATGGCCTCATCGAAGCGAGGCTCTTTTTAAAATCCCCATCGGAGCAAAAGCTCATGTGAGGAGTGCGGCCATGGATGGCCGCTTTTAGCACTCAACCGGAGCGCAAGATGCACTCCGGTTGAGGGTTTGCTACATGGCGATCAAGGACGATCGCACAAACAACTCATTAACCAAGTTGCATGCCGTGCGAGAGACCGGCCGGCGGCCAGTTCTCGAGCTTCATGCCCAGGGCCAGGCCGCGCGAGCCAAGGACGTCCTTGATCTCGGTGAGCGACTTCTTGCCCAGGTTCGGCGTCTTCAGCAGCTCGACTTCCGTCTTCTGCACCAGGTCGCCGATGTAGTAGATGCTCTCGGCCTTCAGGCAGTTCGCCGAACGCACGGTGAGCTCCAGATCGTCGATCGGACGCAGCAGCAGCGGATCGAAACCGCTCTTCTCGGCCTTGTCGGTAGCGCTCTCGCGACGCGAGAAGTCACCGAACACGGACAGCTGGTCGTTGATGATCTCGGCCGCCTTGCGCACCGCGTCCTCGGCACCGATGGTGCCGTTGGTCTCGATGTCCAGCACGAGCTTGTCGAGGTTGGTGCGCTGCTCGACGCGAGCGGCGTCCACTTCGTAAGCCACGCGCAGCACCGGCGCGAACGAGGCGTCGAGCTGCAGGCGACCGATCGGGCGAGCCTCGTCGTCCGGATGGACGCGGGAGCTGGCCGGCTGGTAACCCACGCCGCGACGCACCTTCAGGCGCATGTTGAGCGCGATATCCTTGGTCAGGTGGCAGATCACGTGCTCGGGGTTGATGATTTCCACCGAGTGGTCGACGACGATGTCGCCGGCCGTGACCACGCCCTTGCCCTTCTTGGACAGGGTAAGAGTGACTTCGTCGCCGGTGTGCTGGCGAATCGCCACGTCCTTGAGGTTCAGCAGGACTTCGATCACGTCCTCCTGCAGACCCTCAAGCGTGGTGTATTCGTGCAGCACGCCGTCGATCTCGACCTCGACGATGGCGCTGCCGGGGATCGAGGAAAGCAGGACGCGACGGAGCGCGTTGCCCAGGGTGTGACCGAAACCGCGCTCGAGCGGTTCGACCACCACCTTGGCGCGGTTGGCGCCAAGCTGTTCGACGCTGAGGCCACGCGGCCGCAGCACGCTAGTAGACGAAACTGCCATGCAGGGCTCCGGTGATTACTTCGAGTAAAGTTCGACGATCAGGGCTTCGTTGATGTCGGACGGCAGATCGCCGCGATCCGGCACCGCCTTGAACGTGCCTTCGAACTTCTTGCTGTCGACTTCGACCCAACCCGGACGCAGGTCCATGGTGTCGAACACGGTCGCCGCTTCCTGCACGCGCAGCTGGGCGCGGGCGCGCTCGGTCAGCGCAATCGCGTCGCCGGGCTTGACCTGGTAGGACGGGATGTTGACCTTCTTGCCGTTGACCAGCACCGCCTTGTGCGAAACCAGCTGGCGGGCCTGGGCGCGGGTGACCGCGAAACCCATGCGGTAGACGACGTTGTCCAGACGGCTCTCGAGCAGGCGCAGCAGGTTCTCGCCGGTGTTGCCCTTGAGGGTCGAAGCCTTGGTGTAGTAGTTGCCGAACTGGCGCTCGAGCACACCGTAGATGCGCTTGACCTTCTGCTTCTCGCGCAGCTGGACGGCGTAGTCGGACATGCGCATGCGCTTGTTGGCGCCGTGCTGGCCGGGCTTGTTCTCCAGCTTGCACTTGGAGTCGATCGCGCGTGCCGGGCTCTTGAGGCTCAGGTCGGCGCCTTCGCGGCGGGCGAGCTTGCAGGTAGCTCCACGATAACGTGCCATGGTTGTGCTCCTTAGACTCGACGCTTCTTGGGGGGACGGCAGCCGTTGTGCGGAATCGGCGTGACGTCGATGATGTTGAGCACCTTGTAACCCAAGGCGTTCAGCGAACGCACGGCCGACTCACGACCCGGGCCCGGGCCCTTGATGCGCACTTCCACGGTCTTCACGCCGTAGTCGCCGGCGGCACGACCAGCCTTCTCGGCGGCGACCTGGGCAGCGAACGGGGTCGACTTGCGCGAACCGCGGAAACCCGCGCCGCCGGCAGTCGCCCACGACAGGGCGTTGCCCTGGCGATCGGTGATGGTGACGATGGTGTTGTTGAAGGAGGCCTGCACGTGGGCCACGGCATCCGTGACAACGCGCTTGATCTTCTTCTTGGTCTTGACAGGCTTGGCCATATTCTCGATCCGTTACTTCTTGATGGCGCGACGCGGACCCTTGCGGGTGCGTGCGTTGGTACGCGTGCGCTGGCCGCGCACCGGCAGGCCGCGACGATGGCGCAGGCCGCGATAGCAGCCCAGATCCATCAGGCGCTTGATGGCCATGCCCACTTCGCGGCGCAGATCGCCTTCCACGACGTACTTGGCGATTTCCGCGCGAAGCTTTTCCACTTCGCCTTCACTGAGCGACTTGATCTGGGTGGTCGGAACCACGCCAGCGTCCACGCAGACCTTCTTGGCCCGGCTGCGGCCAATGCCATAAATGCTCTGCAGACCAACCCAGACATGCTTCTGGACCGGCAAATTGACACCTGCGATGCGCGCCATGATGTGCTTTCTCCGAGTGCTTTCGTGCGCGGTAAACGCGCAATTCTATCTTGAATCAACTTGTCAGGAAAGCCCTGCGGCGCTCAACGCCGCCTGACCCTCCGGGTTTTCGACCCTTCTCCCGCGTCCAGCAGCCACTAGTTGCGACGGAGATTGGCCTTCTTGAGCAAACTTTCGTACTGGTGGCTGACCAGGTGCGCCTGCACCTGCGAGGTGAAGTCCATCACCACGACCACCACGATCAGCAGCGACGTGCCACCGAAGTAGAACGGCACATGCCAGAACTTCTGCATGAACGACGGCACCAGACAGACCAGCACCAGGTACAGCGCGCCCACACCGGTCAGGCGGGTGATCACGCCGTCGATGTAGCCGGCCGTGGCGCGGCCCGGACGGATGCCCGGGATCAGCGCGCCGGAGCGCTTCAGGTTGTCCGCCGTCTCTTCCGAGTTGAACACGATGGCGGTGTAGAAGAACGCAAAACCGATCACCAGCACCGCATAGACGATGGCCCACAGCGGCTCGCCCGGGCTCAGCGCCTGGGTCAGGTCCTGCAGCCAGCGCGACTGATGGCCGGCGCCGAACCAGCTCACGGCCGTCGCCGGGAACATCAGCAGGCTGGACGCGAAGATCGGCGGAATCACGCCCGACATGTTGATCTTCAGCGGCAGGCTGGAGCTCTGGTTCTGGTAACCGCGCTGGCCACCGGAGCGGCGCGCATAGTTGATCGTGATCTTTCGTTGCGCGCGCTCCATGAACACGCAGAACGCCGTGACGCCGAGCACGATCGCAAACACCACCAACAGCATCAGCACCGAGAGCTCGCCATTGCTGGACATGCCCAGGGTATGCACCACCGCGCCCGGCAGGCCTGCGACGATACCCGCGAAGATCAGCAGCGAAATGCCGTTGCCGATGCCGCGCTCGGTCATCTGCTCGCCCAGCCACATCAGGAACATGGTGCCGGCCGTCAGGCCCACCACCGAAGCGAGCACAAAGCCGAAGCCCGGGGTGTAGACCACCGGCGCACCGCCCGCCGCGACCTGCTTCTGCAGCGCCACCGCGATGCCGAAGGACTGGAACAGCGCCAGGCCCACGGTGCCGATGCGGGTGTACATCGTCATCCGGCGCTTGCCAGACTCGCCTTCCTTGCGCAGCGCCTGCAGGCTCGGGACCACCGAGCCCATCATCTGGATCACGATGGACGCCGAGATGTACGGGACCACACCCAGCGCGAACACCGAGAAGCGCGCCAGCGCACCGCCCGAGAACATGTTGAACATGTCCATCAGGCCGTTGCCGTTGACCAGGTTGGTCATCGCGTCGGGATTCACGCCCGGCACGGGAATGAACGAGCCGAGGCGGAACACCAGCAGCGCACCGATCACGAAGAAGATGCGCTGACGGAGTTCGGTCAGCTTGCCGAGCTTGCCGAGTGCGCTGCCGTTGGCCTGGGCCACGCGATTACTCCACGCTGCCGCCGGCTGCCTCGATGGCAGCCTTGGCACCAGCCGTGGCCAGCAGGCCCGACAGCTTCACTGCACGACCGATTTCGCCCTTCAGCACCACTTTGACCTTCTTGGCGCGGCTGTCGATTAGGCCAGCCTTGTGCAGCTCGATCGCGTCGATCACGTCGGCCTTGAGGCTGGCGAGCTGGTACAGGAACACCTGCTGGCTCTCGGCCTTCAGCTTGGAGCGGAAGCCGACCTTGGGCAGGCGACGCTGCAGCGGCATCTGGCCGCCCTCGAAGCCGTACTTGTGGGTGCCGCCGGCGCGGGCGTGCTGACCCTTGTGACCGCGGCCGGCCGTCTTGCCGAGGCCCGAGCCGATACCACGACCCACGCGCAGACGCGTCTTGCGCGAACCGGCGGCGGGCTTGATGTCGTTGAGACGCATGATTATTCCTCCACCTGAACCAGGTAGTAGACCGTGTTGATCAGACCGCGCACCTGCGGGCTGTCCTTCAGCTCGCGGACGTCGTTGGTCTTGTTCAGGCCCAGCGCCTTGACGCTGAGGCGATGCCGCGCCTGCACGCCGCGCAGGCCCTTCACCAAGCGCACGCGCACGGTGCCGGCGGTTTCGTTCTTCTTAGCCATTGCCCAGCACCTCTTCCACGGTCTTGCCACGCTTGGCGGCGATCTGCTTCGGCGAAGCGACAGCCTGGAGGCCCTTGATGGTGGCGCGCACCAGGTTGATCGGGTTGCGCGAACCGACGGCCTTGGCCAGCACGTTCTTCACGCCGACCACTTCCAGCACGGCGCGCATGGCACCGCCGGCGATCACGCCGGTACCTTCGGAGGCCGGCTGCATGTAGACGCGGGCCGCACCGTGGTTGGCCTTGATGGCGTACCACAGGGTGCCGTTGTTCAGGTCGATGTTCACCATGTTGCGGCGGGCGCGCTCCATGGCCTTGGAGATGGCGACCGGCACTTCGCGCGCCTTGCCATAGCCGAAGCCAACCTTGCCCTCGCCGTCGCCGACCACGGTCAGCGCGGTGAAGCTCATCTGGCGGCCACCCTTGACGGTCTTGGCCACGCGGTTCACGGCAATCAGCTTCTCGAGCAGGCCGTCTGAATTTTCACGATCAGTCGAAGACATAGTCTTTTCCGTATGCCCGGATCATCCGGGACTTTTGCTTGCGGCTGGGCCGCTTGGAGTTGTTTTGGTCGATTCACGACACGGCATCCATGCCGCGAAAGCTGCCCGGCCGTCCTGGCCGGGCTCTTCAATCAGAACTTCAGGCCAGCTTCGCGGGCAGCGTCAGCCAACGCCTTGATGCGGCCGTGGAAGCGGAAGCCGGAGCGGTCGAACGCCACCGACTCCACGCCGGCAGCGAGCGCGCGCTCGGCGACAGCCTTGCCCACTGCAGCGGCGGCGGTCAGGTTCTTGGTGCCCTTCAGGCCCTCGGCGACCGACTTCTGCACGGTGGAGGCAGCGGCCACCACGTTGTCGCCGGAGGCGTCGAACACCTGGGCGTAAAGATGCTGGCCGGTGCGATGCACCGACAGGCGAGCTACGCCCAGCTTGCGGATGTGCGCGCGCGTGGACTTGGCACGGCGCAGGCGGGATTCGTTCTTGTTCATCTGTCTGTTCCTCGAAAGCGGATCGGCTTGTGTGAGCGGTTAACTCACTTACGCCTTCTTGGCTTCCTTCAGGGTGATCTTCTCGCCGGCATAGCGCACGCCCTTGCCCTTGTAGGGCTCCGGCGAACGGAAGGCGCGGATCTTGGCGGCTACCTGGCCCACCACCTGCTTGTCGGCACCCTTGATGAGGATTTCCGTCTGCGTGGGGGTTTCCAGGGTGATGCCCGCCGGAGCCTCGAACACCACCGGGTGCGAGAAGCCCAGGCTCAGGTTGAGCGCCTTGCCGGCCATGGACGCGCGGTAACCCACGCCGACCAGTTCCAGCTTGCGCTCGTAACCTTCGGACACGCCCTTGACCATGTTCGCCAGCAGCGCACGCGCCGTACCGCCGAACTTGTCGTCGGCGCCTTCGGCCAACTGGATGTTGACGGCTTCGCCGTCCACCTTGATCGAAACGCCGGGCAGCGCGTGGATGGACAGGGTCCCCTTCGGGCCCTTCACGGAAACGCCGTCGGCCGCAGCCTTCAGCTCCACGCCCTTCGGCAGGTTGATCGTCTTCTTGGCAACACGTGACATCGTCGGCTCCTTAAGCGACCTGGCCGATGACTTCGCCGCCCAGACCCTTGGCACGGGCCTGCGCGTCGGTCAGCAGACCGGCGGACGTCGAGATGATCGAGATGCCCAGACCACCGAGCACCTTCGGCAATTCATCCTTGCCGCGGTAGATGCGCAGGCCGGAACGGCTGACGCGGGAAATGGAGTCGATGGCCGGACGGCCTTCGAAATACTTCAAGCGGATTTCGAGAACGGGCTTGCCTTCCGCCTGGGCGGTCTGCACGTCGAGAACGTAGCCTTCGTTCTTGAGAAGGTTGGCGATGGCCACCTTCAGCTTCGACGACGGCATGCTCACCGTCTGCTTGCCCATCAGCTGGGCATTGCGGACACGCGTAAACATGTCGGCGATGGGATCAGTCATGCTCATGAAAACATCCTTCAGAGTGCACCGATATCCGATAAAACCGGAAATCTTCTAGATTGTGATGCCGACAAGGCGGCAGCCTGCGTTGCGCAGACCGACGACTATAGCAGCTTTTTCCGGCTTTGCGAATATCGGCGCGGGAATTGCGCCGACGGCGGCAGCCTTGCAGGCCTGCCGCCGCATCGGGTCGGGCGGAATCGTCCGCCCTGCCCCAGTTTGGGTCTTACCAGCTGGCCTTGCGCAGGCCCGGCACGTCACCACGCATGGTGGCTTCGCGGAGCTTGTTGCGGCCGAGGTTGAACTTGGCGTACACGGCGCGCGGACGACCGGTCAGGGCGCAACGGGTGCGCTGACGGATCGGGCTGGCGTCGCGCGGCAGCTTCTGCAGCTTGCCCTGCGCATCCATCTTCTCCTCGTAGGAGGCGGTGGTGCTCAGCACGATCGCCTTCAGTTCGGCGCGCTTGGCGGCGTACTTCTTGACGAGCTTGGTCCGCTTGATGTCGCGGTTGACCATCGAGGTCTTTGCCATATCTATTCTCTCGCGTCTATCAGTTACAGCGCGCTTAATTGCGGAAGGGGAAGCTGAAGGCTTCCAGCAGCGCCTTGGCCTCGGCGTCGGTCTTCGCGGTCGTGGTGATCGCGATGTCCATGCCACGCATCGCATCGACGGCGTCGAAGTCGATTTCCGGGAAGATGATCTGTTCCTTCACGCCGAAGTTGAAGTTGCCACGGCCGTCGAAGGCGCGGCCCGACACGCCGCGGAAGTCGCGGGTACGGGGCAGCGAGATGTTGATCAGGCGGTCCAGGAACTCGAACATCTGGGCGCGGCGCAGGGTGACCTTGCAGCCGATCGGCCAGCCGTCGCGGATCTTGAACGAGGCCACGGAAACGCGCGCCTTGGTCGTGATCGGCTTCTGGCCCGAGATCTTCGCCATGTCGGCCACGGCGTTCTCGAGGATCTTCTTGTTGCCCGCGGCTTCGCCCACGCCCATGTTCAGCGTGATCTTGGTGATGCGGGGAACCTGCATCACGTTCTGGTAGCCGAACTTCTCGGTGAGCTTCGGCACTACCTGCTCTTTGTAAAACGTCTCAAGGCGCGTCATGTCATTAATCCTTACGCGTCCACGACCTCGCCACTCGAACGGAACACGCGGACCTTGCGCCCATCATTGAGCGTCTTGGTGCCAACGCGTTCACCCTTGTTCGTGGCGGGGTTGAACAGCTGCACATTGGAGAGATGGATCGAGGCCTCGCGTTCGACGATGCCGCCGGCCTGGTTGGCCTGCGGATTCGGCTTGGTATGGCGCTTGATCAGGTTCACGTTGGAGACGAACACGCGCTCGCCTTCCACGCGCAGCACTTCGCCGCGCTGACCCTTGTTTTTGCCGGTGATCACGAGGACCTGATCACCCTTGCGGATACGGTTCATGTTCAGGACCTCGCTCAGAGCACTTCGGGCGCGAGCGAGACGATCTTCATGAACTTCTCGCTGCGCAGCTCGCGGGTGACCGGCCCGAAAATACGGGTGCCGATCGGCTCGAGCTTGTTGTTGAGGAGCACCGCTGCATTGCCGTCGAAACGGATCAGCGAGCCATCGGGACGACGCACACCCTTGGCGGTACGCACCACCACGGCGTTGTACACCTCGCCCTTCTTCACCTTGCCGCGCGGAATGGCATCCTTCACGGTGACCTTGATCACGTCACCGATCGCGGCGTAACGGCGCTTGGAGCCGCCGAGCACCTTGATGCACATCAGTTCCTTGGCACCGCTGTTGTCCGCCGCGGAGAGCGTGCTTTGCATCTGGATCATGTCTGCACCCTCCTCTTAGACGACCGCGCGGGTGACGATTTCGACCACGCGGTGATGCTTGGTCTTGGACAGCGGACGGCATTCGGCGATGCGCACGAGGTCGCCCTCGTTCGCGCCGAGGTCGTCCTGCGCGTGCAGCTTGGTCGACCGGCGCACGATCTTGCCCAGCAGGCCGTGCTGCACCTGGCGCTCGATCAGGACGGTGACCGTCTTGTCCATCTTGTTGCTGATGACGCGACCTTCGAGGGTACGCGCCTGCTTCTGGTTGTCGCTCATATCGGCGGTCCCTTACTTCTTGCCGCCGAGCACGAACTTCGTGCGGGCGATGTCGCGCCGGACGCGGCGCAGCTGATGCGGCTGATTGAGCTGGCCGGCACCCTTCTGCATGCGCAGATTGAACTGTTCCTTGCGCAGGTCCAGCAGGTGCTGATTGAGCTCTTCGGCCGACTTGGTGGTCAGATCTTTGATGGCCATATCACATCACCGCCCGGGTCACGAACTGGGTCTGCACCGAGAGCTTGGCGGCGGCCAGGCGGAACGCCTCGCGTGCCGAAACCTCGTCGATGCCCTCGATTTCATAAAGCATGCGGCCGGGCTGGATCGGGGCGACCCAGAACTCCACGCCACCCTTGCCGGCGCCCATACGCACTTCGATCGGCTTCTTGGTGATCGGCTTGTCCGGGAACACGCGGATCCACAGCTTGCCGCCACGCTTCACGAAGCGGGTGATGCAACGGCGGCCAGCCTCGATCTGGCGCGCGGTCAGCGCGCCATGGGTGGTCGCCTTCAGGCCGAATTCGCCGAAGCTGACGAGGTTGGCGCATTGCGCCAGACCGTCGTTACGGCCCTTGAACTGCTTGCGGTATTTGGTTCGCTTGGGTTGCAACATGGCAACTCTCCTTACTTCGCCGAGCGCTCGCGACGGCCTTCGCCATCACGATCACGACGCGGTTCGCGGTCACGACGGCCTTCGCCACCCTCGCGGCGCGACGACGGCGCCGGGGACTCGTCCTTCGGCTCCTGGCCGATCTGGGTCACGTCGAAGATCTCGCCCTTGTAGACCCACACCTTGATGCCGATGATGCCGTACTGGGTCTTCGCCTCGGCGGTGCCGTAGTCGATGTCCGCACGCAGAGTGTGCAGCGGCACACGACCTTCGCGGGCCCACTCGGAGCGGGCGATCTCGGCGCCGTTCAGACGGCCGGACACGTTGATCTTGATGCCCAGCGCGCCCAGGCGCATCGCATTGCCGACCGAGCGCTTCATCGCGCGGCGGAACATGATGCGGCGCTCGAGCTGCTGCGCGATCGACTCGGCCACCAGCTGGGCGTCCAGCTCGGGCTTGCGCACTTCATTGACGTTGATGTGCGTCGGGACGCCCATCAGGTCGCTGACTTCCTTGCGCAGCTTCTCGATATCCTCGCCCTTCTTGCCGATCACCACGCCCGGACGGGCGGTGTGGATCGTCACGCGCGCGGTCTTGGCCGGACGCTCGATCTGGATCTTCGAGATGCCGGCGGCAGCCAGCTTCTTCTTCAGCATCTCGCGGACCTTGATGTCCGCCACGAGATACTTCGCGTAGTCGCCCTTGTTGGCGTACCACTTGGCGTTCCAGTCCTTGGCGATGCCGAGGCGGATGCCGGTGGGATGAACTTTGTGACCCATCGTCTTCTTCCTCTTACTCGCCAACGACCACGGTGATGTGGCTGGTGCGCTTCAGGATGCGGGAACCGCGGCCTTTGGCCCGGGCATACATGCGCTTCATCGCCGGACCTTCGTCCACGAAGATGCGCGAGACCTTCAGCTCGTCGACATCGGCGCCGAGATTGTTCTCGGCGTTGGCGACGGCCGACAGCAGCACCTTGCGGACAATGTGCGCGGCCTTCTTGTTGGTGAACTGGAGCACGTCGCTGGCCCGGCCCACGGGCATGCCGCGGACCAGGTCTGCCACCAGGCGTGCCTTCTGCGCCGAGATGCGGGCGCTGCGCAGGATCGCTTTGGCTTCGGTGCTCATCACTTGCCCTTCTTGTCGCCGACGTGGCCCTTGAAGGTGCGGGTCACCGCGAACTCGCCGAGCTTATGCCCGACCATGTTCTCGTTGACGAGCACCGGCACGTGCTGGCGGCCGTTGTGGATGGCGATGGTCAGGCCCACCATTTCGGGCAGGATCATCGAGCGGCGCGACCAGGTCTTGATCGGACGCTTGTTGTTGGCGGAAACCGCGGCTTCCACCTTCTTGGCGAGGTGAAGGTCGACGAACGGACCTTTCTTAAGAGAGCGTGGCATGTCGGGTTCCTGTTACTTGCGACGACGCACGATGAACTGCTGCGTGCGCTTGTTGTTGCGGGTCTTGTAACCCTTGGTCGGCGTACCCCACGGGCTGACCGGATGACGGCCACCGGAGGTACGGCCTTCACCACCGCCGTGCGGATGGTCGACCGGGTTCATGACGACGCCGCGAACGGTCGGACGGATGCCCTTCCAGCGCTTGGCGCCGGCCTTGCCGAGCTTCTTCAGGCTGTGCTCGCCGTTGCCGACTTCACCGATGGTGGCGCGGCATTCGACCGGCACGCGGCGCATTTCGCCGGAGCGCAGGCGCAGCGTGGCGTAGCCGGACTCGCGGGCCACCAGCTGCACCGAGGCGCCGGCGGAACGAGCGATCTGCGCGCCCTTGCCGGGCTTCATCTCGATGCAGTGGATCGTGGAACCCACCGGGATGCTGCGCAGCTGCAGGCAGTTGCCGACCTTGATCGGCGCGTCGTGGCCGGACAGCAGACGGTCGCCCACCTGCACACCCTTCGGCGCGATGATGTAGCGGCGCTCGCCGTCGGCGTAGCACAGCAGCGCGATGTGCGCGGTGCGGTTCGGATCGTATTCGATGCGCTCGACCTTGGCGGCAATGCCTTCCTTGTCGCGCTTGAAGTCGATGATGCGGTAAGCCTGCTTGTGACCGCCGCCGCGATGACGCGTGGTGATGCGACCGAAATGGTTGCGACCACCCGTCTTCGACTGGCTTTCGGTCAACGGCGCATAGGGAGCGCCCTTGTGCAGCCCCTCGGTGCGGACGCTGACAGCGTCACGACGACCCGGCGAGGTTGGCTTGTGATTGATTAGTGCCATCTCGAGGAACTCCTGGCTCAGGCCTTGGCCGACACGTCGATGGTCTGGCCATCAGCGAGGCGCACGTAGGCCTTGCGCTTGCCCTGACGGCTACCGGCGCGGAAACGGAAGGACTTGGCCTTGCCCTTGCTGTTGACGAGGTTCACCTGCTCGACCTTGACGTCGAACATCTTCTCCACCGCCTCGCGGACATCGGCCTTGGTCGCCGTTGGGGCAACCACGAAAACGTACTGATTGTGCTCGCTGACGCGAGCCGACTTCTCGGAGATGTGCGGCGCGCGCAGCGTGTCGAGAATGCGTTCGTTGCTCATGCCAGCCACTCCTCGATCTTCTTCACGGCGTCGACGGTCATGACGATATGGTCGGAACCGACCAGGCTGACCGGGTTCAGCGCCATCACGTCCAGCACGTGCAGGTAGGGGATGTTGCGAGCGGCCAGGTACAGCGCCTCGTTCGCATCCTCGGAGACCAGCAGCACGCGACCGGAAACCTCGAGCTCCTTGAGCTTGGCGATCATCGCCTTGGTCTTGGGCTGGTCGACGCCGAAGCCCTCGACCACCTTCAGACGACCCTGACGGTTCAGCTCGGAAAGGATCGAGCGGATCGCGACGCGGTAGGCCTTGCGGTTGACCTTCTGCTCGTAGCTGCGCGGCTTCGCGGCAAAGGTCACGCCACCGCCCACGAAGATCGGGGCACGGTAGTCGCCGTGACGGGCGCCGCCACCCTTCTGCTTCTTGAACTTCTTAGTGGTACCCGACAGCTCACCACGCGACAGCTGCGCCTTGGTACCGGCGCGACCGCCGGCCTGGTACGCAACCACCACCTGGTGGATCAGGGCTTGCTTGAACTCGCCGCCGAACACTTCGTCCGACACGCTGAGCGGCTTGGCGCCAATGACATTCAGTTCCATGGCGTCTCTCCTCAACCCTTGGTGGTCGGACGGATGACGACGTCGCCGCCGGTCGCACCGGGGACAGCGCCCTTCACCGCGATCAGGTGACGCTCGGCGTCGACCTTGACCACTTCCAGACCCTGCTGCGTGCGGTTCACCGCACCCATGTGGCCCGACATCTTCTTGCCCGGGAACACGCGGCCCGGCGTCTGGCGCTGGCCGATCGAGCCCGGCGCGCGGTGCGACAGCGAGTTACCGTGCGTCGCGTCGCCCATCTTGAAGTTGTGGCGCTTGATGGTGCCCTGGAAGCCCTTGCCCTTCGAGACGCCGGCGACGTCGACGATCTGGCCGACCGAGAACACCTCGTCCGCCTTGATCTCCGCGCCCACGCTGTACTTGCCGAGGTCGTCGGCGGACACGCGGAACTCCCACAGGCCACGACCCGGCTCAACCTTGGCCTTGGCGTAATGGCCCTTCAGCGGCGCCGTCAGCAGGCTGGCGCGCTTCACGCCCGCCGCGACCTGCACCGCGCTGTAGCCATCGTTGTCTTCCGTCTTCAGCTGGGTGACGCGGTTCGGGGTCGCTTCAATCAGCGTCACCGGAATCGAGCGTCCGTCTTCAGTGAAGAGCCGGCTCATGCCGCACTTGCGGCCTACCAGTCCGATACTCATGTTCGTATCCTGTCTATCGCTCAACCGAGCTTGATCTGAACATCGACGCCAGCGGCGAGATCAAGCTTCATGAGCGCGTCCACGGTCTTGTCGTTGGGATCGACGATGTCGAGCACACGCTTGTGCGTACGGGTCTCGTACTGGTCGCGTGCGTCCTTGTCGACGTGCGGCGACACCAGAATGGTGTAACGCTCGATCTTGGTCGGGAGCGGGATGGGGCCGAGCACCGTGGCGCCCGTGCGCTTGGCCGTCTCGACGATCTCGCTGGCCGAACGGTCGATCAGACGATGATCGAACGCCTTGAGCCGAATGCGAATCTTCTGGTTCGCCATAAACCGTGTCCTGTTATCAAAAGAACTTGAATGTGCAACGAGGCGGCTTCTCACCGCATCGCACTGCTCTCTGGAACCATCAGGGCTGCACCGAGGCGAAACCCCAACCCGAAAAACGCCAAGCGAGCATCGGTCTGCTCGCCTGGCGCAAATCCTGCTGCGCAATTTGGCGTGGCGACGGGAATCAACCCGGAATCATGCCGAATGCGATGGCCGTCCACGGCCTGCGAACTCGAAGCACTTCCTGCGCCTCATTTCGCGGTGAGCCGGTCGAAATCAGATTCGCCCGGCAAGTGAGCTGCAAAGTATAACCACAAATTTTTCGCAAGGGAAGACCCAGGCGTCAATACGCCGGAATCCCCCTCAACGAAGCGGCGGGTCGGCATGCCGACCCGCCGCCAGGACTTACTTGATGACCTTGGCCACCACGCCGGCGCCGACCGTACGGCCGCCTTCGCGAATCGCGAAGCGCAGGCCCTGGTCCATCGCGATCGGGTGGATCAGCGTCACCGTCATCTTGATGTTGTCGCCCGGCATCACCATCTCCACGCCCTCCGGCAGCTGGATCGCGCCGGTCACGTCGGTGGTGCGGAAGTAGAACTGCGGACGGTAGCCCTTGAAGAACGGGGTATGACGGCCACCCTCGTCCTTCGACAGCACGTACACCTCAGCCTCGAAGTCCGTGTGCGG
>NZ_JACYXM010000005.1 GCF_014843005.1 Rhodanobacter sp. DHG33
TGAGACGAATAGGTTGAAACGAACAAGGCCGCCGGTTACCCGGCGGCCTTGTTCGTTTCATCTTCCCTTCCCTCATGCCGCCAGTCGCAGCGGCATGAGGTTGGAGAATGCGCCTTACCAGTCGTACTTCACGCTGAACTGGGCATAGCGCGGAAGCTCTGTGCTTACTGGTAGCAGGTACGTCGGATCCGGCGAGGCGGTCGAACCATAGGTGCTGATGTAAGCCGTGGCCTTCTGCTCATTGAACACGTTCTGGACCTGAACTTGGAGAGTCAGGTGCTTGCCCGCCCAGGCCGGAATGTAGCTCAGACCCAGGTTCAGCTGATGGGTCCACGGTGTATTGCCCGCATCACCTGGGCGCGAGGGCTGGCCGCCGCACCAGTGGTAAGCCTCGCCGTAACCGTCCACGTCAGACTCGCTCGGCCCCCAGTAGCCCAGGCAGGTGATCGGTGCACCCGACTGGATGATGTACGAGCCGCTGACCAGCCACTCCGGCGTGATGGCATACGTGCCATAGGCCTTCAAGGTGTGCTTGTGCATGTTCGGCAGATCGCCGTTCGAGTACTGCATCAGCGCGGGGAAGTCCCACGCCTCAGTGATCGAGCCGGACGCATGACCACCCGCCGCGCCGGAGGCGTTACTTATCTGGCCAACCGCCGAGTCTGTCGGGCCTTCCGTGGTGCCGTAGCTGCGGGCGAACACGTAGTCGATCTTGCCCATCCACTTGCCGTCCCACGGATGCTCCAGCGACTCTTCCAGGCTGTAATAGTTACGGAAAGCTGCCGGGAACCCGGTCACAGTACCGTCTGATGCCGTCTTGGGATTCCAAGTGAAGGTCTTGTAGGTGCCATCAGTCGACAAATAGCGCAAGGTATTGCTGCGGCCCGGATTGACCAGCACGTCCGATTCCTGGCCCGCCAGACTGGCCGCCGCATCGGCCGGCAGGTTGATGGTGCCCGTGTCGTCGATGATGTCCTTCATCTTCGACCAAGTGGCCTGTGAGGTCCACACCAGCGACTGACCGAATGCATTGAACGCTTTCTGGAAGCCCAGCACGTACTCGTCCTGGTACATCGGCTTCAGGCTGGCCGCAGCGACCACCTTCGGATCCTTCGGCGTACCCAGCTCGCCATCGGGCGAGATCTGCTGGTAAGGATTGGTGATCCCCGGTCCGGACACCTGAAGCTGCTGCAGCCCCTGCGGCACGCCATTCGCATCGATGGACGTATAGGTGTAGTACTGGCTGAGGTAGCTGTTCGTACCCGCCATGCGGGCACCCAAGCCCGCGGGCAGCGCGAGATAGTAGCGCCCCACGTTGCCGTACAGCTTGGCGCTGCTGTCGCCGAAGATATCCCAGCTGAAGCCCAAGCGCGGCGCCCACTGCGGCTTGGTCATGCGGATGTAGGGGATGTTGTCGCCGTTGTAGTTGGTGAACTGGTCATTGCGCAGACCCAGGTTCAACAGCAGGTTCGGGCTGACCTGCCAGTTGTCCTCGATGTACTGCGCCTTCTGCTGCACCGTGAACGACGCTACACCGCCATACACGGTCTTCTGGGCGTAGTACCCATTGGGATTGGCGGCCGTCACCGCACTGCTAACGCACTGACCGACGTTATTGCAGAGCACATTCGGATTGGCAGGGTTGGACATTACTTCGTATTGCCAACGGTAGCCCGGCGAAGGTGTGGCTACACCGTTATACGACCACTGGCTCAATGTGCCATCGTCAATATCCGTGCTACGCTGGTTGTCTATACCAAACCGCAGGTCATGGTTCCCCAGTTTCCAGTCCAAATCCAGGCGGAAATTATTTTCCGAAGATTTGTGATCCCCGGAAGCGATAGTGTCCGGATTGGGATTCGTACTGCCCGAGCCAGGAACATCTGGGTTCTGGTTGTAAACATTGAGAATACCTGGAAGCGACGGATCCAAGCCGGGGTAGTTATCCATCTGGCTGTAGTACGTGCTCTTCATCTTGCCGGCCAGCACGCTCAGCGTAAGGTTGTCGGTGATGTACGAGGTGTACTTCAGGATGTTGACATTGAACTTGCTGGCGTAGATCGGATTGTCAACGGCCGCGAAGCCGCCGATGGAGTTCGTGTTGTAGTCGTAGTTGTAGGTGTTGTGGAACTGGTCGTTCACCTTGGACTGGATGTTGGTGTACTCCAACGTGTTGCTGTCGTTGATGTTCCAATCCAGCTTGCCGTAGAACTTGGGCAAGGTAGTGCCGTGAGTGAAGTAGTACGGATCGTCGACCGAACCCGTGGTCTTGGTATTGTCGTGCTCGATCTCGCCAGTGATGTAGAAGAACAGCGTGTCCTTGATCAGCGGACCGGACAGGTAGGCGTCGTACACCGTGCTCCAACTGCTGTTCTGGCGACGGTTCTCGTAAATGTCGCCATACTGCTGACCCGCGGTAGTGGATGCGGGATTGGCGAAATACTCATTGTCGTAACCGGTCTGCGCCCAGCTCGGCGCAAAGGTGGCATACAGGCCGGCATGCCAGTCGTTGCCGCCGCGGGCACCCACCTGGCTGATCACGCCGCCGGTGGAGCGGCCGTATTCGGCGCCGTAGCCCGAGGTGATGGTTTGCTGTTCGGCGATGGCGAAGTACGGCAGGGCGATGCCGCCTGCGTTGCCCACCGGGTCGGTGGTATTGAAGCCGTTAATGTAGTACGCGTTCTCCACCACCGAATCGCCACCAAAGGAGACCAACGGCGTACCGG
Organism: Rhodanobacter sp. DHG33; assembly: GCF_014843005.1. Classification (GTDB taxonomy): domain Bacteria; phylum Pseudomonadota; class Gammaproteobacteria; order Xanthomonadales; family Rhodanobacteraceae; genus Rhodanobacter_A. The sequence continues at coordinate 2,727 of NZ_JACYXM010000005.1, forward strand.
CCGGACCAGTGCCCAAACCGCTATTGCCGGCAGCCACACCAGGCGCCAACAGGGCGATCGATTCGGCGTTATGGGCCAGCGGCAACGTCTTCAGATCCTTCGCGGTAATCACCGAGGTCTGGCGCGTCGAGGACACGTCGATCGCCGGCACCGAGTTGGCCGTGACGGTCACGCTGGAGAGGTTCTGCACGTTCTTGCCCGCTTCGGCGGCGGTAAACGGCACCGCGGCACCGCCAGCCACACTCACCTGCACGTGGTCGCGCGAAGCGATCACGTTTCCACCTTGCATCAGCGATACGGTGTAGTCACCCACCGGCAGTTGGTTGGCGCCGAAGCGGCCCGTACTGTCCACCGCCACTTCGCGAGTAAGACCCGTCTGGTTGTTGACGATACGCACCGTTTCGCCCGCCGACACCGGTGCGGTACCGAACACCGAACCGGTCGTCGCCTGGCCATAGGCCAGACCAGTCACACCCAAGCCAACTGCCAGTGCGGTGGCCAGTGCGGTGCGGCGATATTGCAATCCTCGTTCGAAGCTTTTGTTCATTTCAATCTCCCCAAAAACAGCCCCACGGGCAGTTGGATTAATGACCTCGCCGCATCCGGTTTGCACTGGATGGCTGTGACGCCTTTGCATGCCTGTGAATCAGGCATAAATCTTCAACTCTAGTAGCACAGTGACGAGGGATCGGGATCTGCCTGTGATCCCGCGATCACTGCCCGCTGAAATCCACCCCATCCGTTACAGATGAAAGCTTCAGCTATTTTTAATCCAGTTTTTATGAATGGCAACTGTCAACAATTTCTTGACATCTTGAATCGCAAATTAAGTGCGATTTGTCAGCGAATATCGAAAAATAATGCGTAGCAACTCATAAACATAATTAATTACGAATTTGCCACTGTGTACGACACGCCAGTAACGCCTTGCTGCTAAGGACACTAACGCACCGCCTCATATATCGGCGGTGCAGAACGTGTTTTTCTGCGAAATTGCCGTAAGAACACGGCCGTCCATGGCCACGCTGTTTACACACATCGAGACAAACGCCACCTGCGGGAGTCACTCCCCGTCGCCGTCTTCCTCGAAGCGCAGGTGCTTCACACTGCGGCCGTTGCGGCGAACCAGCTTCAGCGCCTCGATGCCGATGCGGATATGCGCCTCGACAAATTTCTCGGTGACCGTGCGGTCGCTGGCCTCGGTCTTCACGCCCTCGGGGATCATCGGCTGGTCGGACACCAGCAACAGTGCGCCGCAGGGGATCTCGTTGGCGAAGCCGGCGGCGAAGATGGTGGCGGTTTCCATGTCGATCGCCATGCTGCGCGTTTGGCGCAGGCGCTCCTTGAACGCCTCGTCGTGCTCCCAGACGCGGCGGTTGGTGGTGTAGACGGTGCCGGTCCAGTAGTCGTGACCCAGGTCGCGGATCATGGTGGAGACGCCGCGCTGCAACTGGAACGCGGGGAGCGCCGGCACTTCGGGCGGCAGGTAGTCGTTGCTGGTGCCTTCGCCACGGATCGCTGCGATCGGCAGAACCAGGTCGCCGATCTGGTTCTTCTTTTTGAGCCCGCCACACTTGCCCAGGAACAACGCGGCCTGCGGCTCGATCGCACCGAGCAGGTCCATCACGGTGGCGGCATTGGGGCTGCCCATGCCGAAGTTGATCAGGGTGATGCCGTCGGCAGTGGCGTTGGGCATGGGGCGATCGCGGCCGTGCACCTCCACGCCGTGCCATTCGGCGAACAGATCCACGTAATGGCCGAAATTGGTAAGCAGGATGTATCGGCCGAACGCCTCCAGCGGCGTACCCGTGTAGCGCGGAAGCCAGTTGGCGACGATCTCTTGTTTTTCTTTCATTGGCATTGCCTTGTCCGTTGTGTGCCGGCGACGCCACGCCGGCGGGAACCCTCTTTAGATTCGCCGGTCATTATGGCTGCAACCGACCCGCACAACGCCGTGTTATCTTGCGAGCGTCATTGCAGGTGGCATGACACAGGGGGTATGGCACATGCGCATGGGACTGACGATTGACGCGTCCTGCGACCTTCCGCAGGAGTTCCTGGAGCAGCACGGCATCCTGGTCTTGCCGATCACCATCAAGGTGAACGACGAGACCTTCACCGACGACCGCAATCCCGCCGAAATCCAGCGCTTCATCAGCCGACGTCTCGGCAACCGCAGCCATTCCGCGGAAACCGAACCGACCACGGCCGAAGAGGTGCAGAAACTGTTCCTCGACCGCCTGGTGATCGAGCACGACTGCGTGTTCTGCCTCACCGTCACCGCCACGCGCAGCCCCATCCACGATAACGTGATGCGCGCCAGCTTCGCGGTGCTGCGCGGCTATCGCGCGGTGCGCGAGCCGGCCGGCATAGCGGGGCCGTTCCTCATGCGGGTGATCGACACGCGCAGCCTGTTCGCCGGCACTGCGCCGGCGGTGTGGGAAGCGGCACGCATGATCGCGGCGGACGAGAATCCCGCGATGATCCGCGAACGGGTCAACTTCGTCGCCAACCACACCTACGCCTACATGATGCCGCGCGACCTTTATTACCTGCGCGCGCGCGCCAAGAAAAAGAACGACCGCAGCGTGGGCCTGTTCAGCGCAATGCTGGGGTCGGCGTTGGACATCAAGCCCATCCTGCGCTGCTTTCGCGGCGAGACGGGACCGGTGGGCAAAGCGCGCGGCTTCGAACAGGGCGCGCAGCAGTTGTTCGACTACGCCGCCGCCCGCGTGCGCGCCGGCCTGCTCGTGCCGGTGGTCTGTGCGAGCTACGGCGGCGACCTGGCCGTGCTGTCGCATCTGCCCGGTTACGCGGGGCTGCGTGCGGCCTGCGAGGAATGCGGCGTCACCTTGCTGGAGGCGCCGATGAGCATCACCGGCATGGTCAACGTGGGCGAAGGCGCGGTAACCCTGGGCTTCGCCGCCGAGGAGCACGAGCCCGACCTCTGAGCGGGAGCCTCCGCCAAGCCGTCGTGCCTGCCGCTCAAAACCCGTAGTTGAGAAAGCCGCCGTCCACGCCCAGCACCTGCCCGGTGATGTAGCTCGCCGCGGGCAGGCACAGGAAGGTGATGGCTGCCGCCACCTCCTCGGGCTCGCCGATGCGGCGCAGCGGCGTGCGGTCCAGCACTTCCTCCAGGTAATCGCCGTCGGCCAGCGCGGGATCGGTGCGCTGTGTGCGGATGTACCACGGCGCCACCGCGTTGACGCGGATGCCGTCCACCGCCCATTCCGCCGCGAGGTTGCGGGTGAGCTGATGCAGCGCGGCCTTGCTCATGCCATAGGGCGCGCCGGTGCGCACGTGGGTGATGCCGGACACCGAACCTACGTTGACGATGGCCGCGTTCGCATGCTGCACCAGCTGCGGATGCGCCAGCCGGCACATCTCGAACGCGGCAAACAGGTTCAGCTCGAAGATCGCGCGGTAGTCGTCGCCGTATTCCAGCGCTGCCTTGGGCACGTTGCCGCCGGCGTTGTTGACCAGCAGCGACAGCGGCAGGCCGAGATCGGCCACCCAGTCGAACACGGCAAGGCGGTCCTCCGCCTCGGCGAGATCGACCGCCAGCGCGTAGACCTCGATGCCTTCGTTCTCGTCGGCGAGCTCCACGCGCACCTGCTCGAGATAATCCTCGTCGCGCGCCACCAGCAGCAGGTTCGCGCCTCGCGCGGCCAGCTCCCGGGCAGTGGCATGGCCGATGCCCTTGCTGGCGCCCGTGACCAGGGCGGTATGACCGCGCAGTTGCCAAGCGTCGATGCGGCTGTTCATGCGACGAGCTTACACGATGGCCTTGCCCGCGGAGCCTCGCGGCGGGACACTCCGCGCCAGCCAACGAGAGATTCGCGCGATGAAAACCCTGCTGCCGCTGCTGTGCCTGCTCGCCCTCACCGCCTGCTCCGGCAAACCGCCGGAACCCATCGCGCAGCCTGCCGCCGCGGCCAGCAGCCGCGTCGCCACACCGTGGGATGCGATGAAGGCCGACGAACAGCGCGCGAAGGACGTGCAGAAAATGGCGAACAAGCAGGCCGCCGACCAGAGCAAGCAGATCGACGCACAGACGCAGTGATCGCATTTGGCCGTCAAGACGGCCAAATGTCTTGCACGTATCGATGTTTGCCGGCATCGTTCCACGCATGGATGCCAACATCGCCCAACCACCACTGATCGAAATCGATGCCGCCACCGTGATGCGCGGCGACCATCCCGCGCTCGACCGCCTCAGCCTGCGCGTGGAAGCCGGCCGGCATACCGCCATCCTCGGCGCCAACGGCTCGGGCAAATCCACCTTGGTGCAACTCATCGGGCGTCAGCTCTACCCGCTGGCGCCCAGCGACGGCCGCAGCCCGGTGCGCGTGTTCGGCCGCGACCGTTGGAACGTTGCCGAACTGCGCGGGCTGCTCGGCATCGTCTCGCCGGCGCTGCAACGCGACTACACCACCGACACGCCGCTTGAAGTGTTCGACGCGGTGGTATCCGGCTTCTTCTCTTCGCGCGGGCTATGGCTCAATCACGAAGTCACCGCCACCATGCGCGAACGCGCGCGCGAGGCGCTGGAGCAGCTCGATGCCGGCCACCTGATCGGCCGCGAGATGGCCAGCCTGTCCACCGGCGAGGCGCGCCGCGTGCTGATCGCCCGCGCCCTGGTGCACCGCCCGCGCGCGCTGCTGCTGGACGAACCCTGCGCGGGCCTGGATCTCGTCAGCCGCCGCCGCTTTCTGGAAACCCTGCGCACGCTGGCACGCGGCGGCACCACCTTGCTGCTGGTGACCCACCACGTCGAGGAAATCCTGCCCGAGATCGAGCGGGTGCTCCTCCTGAAGCATGGCCGCACGCTGCGCGAAGGCGACAAGGCCGCCACGCTCACCAATGCGACGCTGGGCGAAGCGTTCGGCATGCCGATACGCGTGACGCGCCACGGCGAGTGGTACGACGCAGCGGTGGCGCAGCCATAGAGCCCCAACCGTCCCGTCACGCCCGCCGCCTCGGGGACCAGTCCCCGAGGCAAGGAAATCAGGGCGTCGGCGAGCAGAAGCAGTAGGCGTAGACGTTCGGCGTACCGGCTTTCGCGTTGCGCAGCAGCGACAGCTCCGGCGCCACCATCGCATGCACCTGGGCGAACCACGGCGGCAGGCGCAGGCCCCAGCTCTGCAGCAACTCGACACTGGCGCTCTGGCCGAAGCCGACCAGAAAACTTTCGACGACGCCCATCGGCGCCTGCTGGTAGCGCACGGAATAGTCCGTGCCCAGCTTGGCCAGCTTGGCCGCTGCGTCCTCCGCATCGCCGAGGCCGCCGAGCTGATCCACCAGGCCGCGGTCCAGCGCCTGGCTGCCCGTCCACACGCGGCCCTGCGCGATGGCGTCGACGGCGTCGAAGCTCTTGCCGCGTGCCTTGGCCACGCCGCCCACGAAGTCGCGATAGCCCTTGTCGATGATCGCCTGGATCACCGAACCCACCCTGGGATCGAGCGGCCGGGTGATGTCGAAGGCGCCGGCCATCGGCCCCGTCGCCACGCCGTCGCTCTGGACGCCGAGCTTGGCCAGCGTGTTCGGCACCGAGTAGTACATGCCGAAGATGCCGATGGAGCCGGTGATGGTGTTCGGCTCGGCGACGATGCGGTCGGCGTTCATCGAGATCCAGTAGCCGCCGCTGGCGGCGACGTCGCCCATCGATACCACCACCGGGATGCCGGCCTCGCGGGTCAGCGCCACCTCGCGGCGGATCTGTTCGGCGGCGTAGACTTCGCCGCCGGGCGAATTCACGCGCAACACCAAGGCCTCGGTGCGCTTGTCCTCGCGCGCGGCGCGGATCAGCGCCGCGGTGGATTCGCCGCCGATGGAACCCGGCTGCTGCTTGCCGCCGGCGATCTCGCCCTCTGCCACCACCACGGTCACGCCGTGAGCGAAGGGGTCCGCATCCTTCTGCGTGTCCGCGGTGTAATGGGCAAGATCGATGGAACGGAAGCCATGGCCGTTCTTCGCGGCAGGTACGCCCTGTTCGCGCAACGATGCCAGCAGTTGGGCGCGAGTCGCGGTGCCGTCGATCAGGTGTTCGTTGAGCGCGAGCTGGGCAAGATCGCCCTGGGTGCTCGCGATGGTCTGCGGCAGGTTGTCCACGTCGGCGCGTAGCGTCGCCGGATCGAGCTTGCGCAGCTTCGCCACCTCGGCGAGGTACTCGTCCCACAGTCCCCCCATCCAGAAGCCGTCCGCCTCCTTCGACGCCGGCGAGGCGTGATCGAGGATGTACGGCTCGGCCGCGCTCTTGAATTGGCCCACGCGGAACAGGTGCACGTCCACGCCCAGCTTGTCGAGCAGGTCCTTGTAGAACAGCCGGTAGTTGGCGAGCCCGGTGAGCATCAGGCCGCCCTGCGGATCGAGCAGGACGCGGTCGGCATGGACGGCCAGGTAATACTGGCCCTGGTCGAGACTCGCCGCCCAGGCGATCACCGGTTTGCCGGTGGCGCGGAAACGGTCAAGCGCCGCACCCACTTCGCGCAACGCGGCGAAACCGCCGGCATGCAGTTCGTCCGGCAGCAGCAGGATGCGGCTGATGCGCTTGTCCTTCGCCGCGCCATCGATGGCGTCCACCAGGTCGCGCAATTGCACCTGCTGGGTCTTGCCGCCGGAGAGCTTCGCCAGCGTGCGCTGCAGCGGATCGACGCTGTACTGCTCGACCAGCTGGCCTTCGGGCTGCAGCACCAGCACGCTGCCGTCCAGCACGGCGGTCTTCGTGTGGCTGGCGGCGATGCCGCCGACGATCGCCAGCAACACGATAAAGAGGAGGAAGAAGAACACCGCGTTGACGATCAGCAGCCGCACCACGTTGATGCCGCGACCGATACCGCACAGCACTGCCCAGAAGCCATTGCGGCGCGGCGGCGTCGCCATCGGCGACGGCGAGGGGCGGGAAGGCATCGGGGGTGGCGGCATGATTGCAGGCTCCTTGCAGATGACCGCTAGCGTAGCCGTTCGCGCGGCGGCGCGTCAGGCTTGCGCCAGGGCCTCTTCCGGCACCGGCTGATGCGCTCGCCAGCGCTCGCGCCAGGCGCTGCGCCAGAAGCGCACGAACAGCATCACCGCCGCCACCGAAAGGCCGGCGATCAGGCCCATCCACATGCCGCGCGCGCCCATGCCGCGATGGAAAGCCAGCCACCACCCGGCTGGCATGCCCACGCACCAGTACGCGAACAGCGTGATCGCCATCGGCACGCGGGTGTCCTTGAGCCCGCGCAGCGCGCCGTTCGAGGCCACCTGGATGCCGTCGGAAAACTGGAACAGCCCGGCCAGCACGATCAGCTGCGCCGCCAACGCGATCACCTTCGCATCGCGCGTGTACAGGGTGGCGATCAGGTGCGGCAGCACCAGCATGGCCGCGGCGGACACCATCTGCGTGACCAGGGTCAGGCCGATGCCGCAGAAACCGGCATAGCGCACGCCGCGCGCATCGCCGCGGCCCACCGCGTTGCCCACGCGCACGGTGATCGCCATCGCCAGACCCAGCGGCACCATGAAGAACAGCGTGGCGACGTTGAGCGCCACCTGGTGGCTGGCGATCACGTCTTCGCCTAGCGTGCTGATGACGAGCGCGGTGGCCACGAACAGGCCACCCTCGGCCAGCAGGGTCACCGCCATCGGCGCCCCCACGTGCAGCAACGCGCCGATGCGCCGCCAGTCCGGCCGCTCGAAATGCTCGAACAGGTTCAGTCCCCGGTAGTTGCGGTGCTTCAGCACGTACACCAGGAAACCCAGCATCTCCAGCCACAGCGCAGTGGCGGTGGCGATACCGCAACCGTGCGCGCCCTGCGGCGGAATGCCCAGCTTGCCGAACATCATCACGTAGCCCAGCGGGATCAAGAGCAGGAGGCCGCCGAAGCTGAAGTACATCGACGGCCGAGTCAACGAGAGTCCCTCGGACAGGCCGCGCAGGGCGAAATAACAGGTCAGCGCGGGCGCACCCCAGCTGATCGCGAACAGGAAACGCAGCACGTCGTTGCGCAGGCTGGGCGTCACGCCGATCAGGTCGATCAACGGCCCCGCATGGCGCACCGCGAACCACAGCAGCGCTCCCATCCCCAGCGCCAGCCACAAGGCCTGGCGGAACACGGCACCGACTTCGCCCCGCCTGCCTGCGCCATCGAGCTGCGCCACCGAGGGCGGCACCGCCATCATCATGCCGATGCCGCTGACGATGGCCAGCGACCAGATGCTGGCGCCCACCGCCACCGCACCCAGCACATGGGCGCCCACGTGGCCGGAGAGCACCGCATCGATCACGTTGCTGCCGACCGCGGCCAACTGCGCCAGGATCAGCGGCAGGGCAAGGCGCACCGTGGCGCCGATTTCGTGCCGCACGCGGGCACGCTCGGGGAGAAAGGCTTTCATGACACATCTATTCTAGCCGAGGCGTCATGACGGACTCCTGCTGTGCCAAGATCGCAGGCTGCAACGCCAAGAGGGGCACGCAATGAAATCCCTGGTCAGCCACGAAGGCCAGTACTGCGCCAACTGCACGACGCCTTTGGTGGGCGAGTTCTGCCACGAATGCGGCCAGTCCGTGCACAGCGTGCTCAAGCCCATGCACCACATGGTCGAGGAGACCATGGAAACGGTGCTGCACATCGACAGCCGCATCGTGCATACGCTGCCGCCTTTGTTCCTCAAGCCCGGTTTCCTGACCCTGGAATATTTTTCCGGCCGCCGCATGCGCTACATCGCGCCGTTCCGGCTGATGTTCGTGCTGAGTCTGCTGTGCTTCTTCGTGCTGCACCTGACGACCTCGTCGGCCATCGACCAAGGCCTCTCGCAGCACCAGCAGAAAGTGCTGAGCGACCGCGGCAGCGACTTCGCGCAAGCCACCAGCGCGGACGAAGTGCAAGAGCTGCTCGACAAGAAGCTCAATGCCCTCGATGCCGTGGAGACTCTGGGCAGCGACACGATGGCCGCCACCGTCAGCACCGACAAACAGCTCCTGCGCACTGCCGCCAACAAGCGGCTGGTCGAACTGCATGCCCAGCCGCTGCCCGCGTCCAGCGCGTCGGCCCCGACGGTCGATCGCGGCGAAACCGGCGAGTCGATGCGGCCGCTGCAGATCGGCTGGTTGCCGGATTTCGCCAACCGGCGACTGGCGCTCATGCGCCAGCACTTCGTGGACAATGTGCGCGACTACCGACACGGCAGCCCGGAAGTCCGCCAGGCCGCCGAGGATCGCATGATCGGCGGCGTCTTCGGCAAGCTGCCCGCGGCCATGTTCGTGCTGGTGCCGGTGTTCGCCCTGCTGCTCGAACTGTTTTACGTGTTCAAGCGGCGGCTCTACATGGAACACCTGATCGTGGCGCTGCACAGCCATGCTTTCCTGTTCCTATGGCTGCTGCTTTACATGCTGCTGTACCTGCTGGGTGTCTGGCTGGTGCCGCATGCGGCATGGGTCGACTACCCCTTGCGGTGGCTGCGCACGATCCTGCTGTGGTGGGCCCCGATCTACCTGCTCCTGATGCAGAAACGCATCTACCGGCAGGGCTGGCCCATGACCCTGCTGAAGTACTGGTGCGTCGGCTGGTTCTACTTCTGGCTGCTGCTTTTCGTGCTGATCAGCGCGGTTGCGCTGGGGGTGGCGAACTGAGCTCCGGACACCGCCGGCAGCGGTTTTGCACAGCGTCATGGGGCTGTCAAGGCGCCCCCTCCCGTTTGGCAACTTTATGAATGCGCGCTGGACGAAATTTTCAACACATTGATAAAGAAACACTTTTTTACGTGACCAAAACGTGTCCAGAACGTCGCCAAGGGCGACGCCATGCGCTTCGGCGCCCCTCGTCCCCGTCTCGTCCACAGACTTTTCCACAGGCTTTGTGGATAAGCAGAAAAACCTGCACCGCAGAGTGACTTGCGTCCGATTTCTCGACCTACAGGCAACAAGTCGCCGCAAGCCCAGCGCCATCCGACCTGCGCGCGGAGAATGCGGCTTCGGCGGGATGGACCTCACCGTTAAACTGCCGACCATGATGTCCGCCGTCTTGCGGGTCGCCCTGCCGGTACCCCTGCCTACCCTGTTCGATTACCTGCCACCTGCCGCGGGTGGCGACGTGCAGCCGGGCTGCCGGGTACTAGTGCCCTTCGGGCGCAGCCAGGCCGTGGGCGTGGTGGTGGATACCGGCGTGGAAGCCTCGGTAGGCACGGGCAAGCTCAAGCGTGCGATACGCCTGCTGGACGAATCGCCGCTGCTCGACGCCGAACTGATGCAGACCCTGGCCTGGGCGGCCGACTATTGGCTCGCCGCACCCGGCGAGGCCTACGCCAACGCGCTGCCGTTGGCGCTCCGCGAAGCCAAGCCGCTGCCTGCGCTGGGCGAGGAATGCTGGTCGCTCACCACGACCGGGCGCAGTGCTCTGGACGCCGGCAGCCGTCGCGGCGGCAGTCGCGCCCTGCTCGCCGAACTCGCCGGCGGCGCGTTGAGCGCCGCCGAACTGGATGCCTGCCTGCCCGACTGGCGCGCGGCGGCGCGGCGACTGCTTGCCGCCGGACTCGTCGAACGCGGCGAGCGCAGCGCCGGCACCGACACCCCCACGCGCAACGCACCCGCGCTCAGCGAGGAACAGCAGCAGGCCGTGGACGCCGTGGCGGCGAACCTCGGCGGCTACCAGCCCTTCCTGCTCGACGGTGTCACCGGCAGCGGCAAGACCGAGGTGTACCTCGCCCTGATCGAGCGCGTACTGGCGCAAGGCAAACAGGCGCTGCTGCTGGTGCCGGAAATCGGCCTCGCCCCGCAGACGCTGCGCCGCCTGCGCGAACGTCTGGGCGTGCCGGTGGAGGTGATCCACTCCAACCTCGCAGAAGGCGAACGCGCGCGTGCATGGCTGCGCGCACGCCAGGGCGAGGCCAAGGTGATACTCGGCACCCGCTCCGCAGTGTTCACGCCGCTGCCGCATGCCGGCCTGGTGATCGTGGATGAGGAGCACGACGGCGCCTACAAGCAGCAGGAGGGTTTCCGCTACCACGCGCGCGATCTTGCCGTGGTGCGCGCCCGCGCGCTGGGCGTGCCGGTGCTGCTGGGCTCGGGCACGCCTTCGCTGGAATCGTTGGCCAACGTGGAAGCCGGCCGCTATCGCGCGCTGCACCTCCGCGCGCGTCCCGGGGCGGTGCGCGCGCCTACGGTGCAGATCGTGGACATGCGCGCGCAACGGCTGGAACACGGCCTCTCGCCCACCCTGCTCGCCGCCGTGGCGGACACCGTGGCGCGCGGCGAACAGGTGCTGGTGTTCAAGAACCGCCGCGGCTACGCCCCCGTGCTGTACTGCCACGCCTGCGGCTGGCACGCCGACTGCCCGCGCTGCGAGCACCCGATGACCCTGCACGCCGGGCGGCGCACGCTGATCTGCCACCACTGCGACCATCACGCGCGCATTCCCACCGCATGCCCGAGTTGTGGCGCCGGCGAACTGAAGCCGCAGGGCCAGGGCACCGAACGACTGGAAGAAGCACTGACCGCGCGCTTCCCCGACGTGCCCGTGCTGCGCATCGACCGCGAAACCACGCGCCGTCGCGATGCCTTCGAGCAACTGCTGGGCGATCTCCGCGACGAGGCGAAGCCCGCGATCCTCGTCGGCACCCAGATGCTGGCCAAGGGCCACGACCTGCCCAACCTCACCCTCGTCGCCATCGTCGGCGTGGACGAGGGCCTGCTCAGCGTGGATTTCCGCGCCAGCGAGCGGCTGGCACAGCAGCTGGTGCAGGTGGCGGGCCGCGCCGGCCGCGCCGCCAAGCCCGGCCGCGTGCTGCTGCAGACCCATCACCCGGATCACCTGCTGCTGCGCCAGCTGCTTGCCCAAGGCTATGCCGCCGCCGCGCAGACCCTGCTCGCCGAACGGCGGCAAGGCATGCTGCCGCCGTTCGCGCACCAAGTGCTGCTGCGCGCCGAGGCCACACAGCGCGACGCAGTCGACGCCTTCCTCGCCGAGGCCTGCGGCGCGCTGCCCGCCAATCATGGCCTGCAGATCGCCGGTCCCATGCCCGCGCCGATGCCGTTGCGCGCCGGACGCCAGCGTGGCCAACTGCTGCTGGAGGCCGCCGGCCGCCGCGAACTCCACGCCGCGCTGCGTCCATGGGCCGCGCAACTCGCGCGCCTGCCTTCCGCGCGCAGGGTGCGCTGGTCGCTAGACGTGGATCCCATCGATCTCTACTGAGGGCGTGCTCGCCCCGGCAAATTCCACATCGCGCTAGCATCGGGCGGACGACGATGGGAGGCCGCATGAAACTGCCCGAAGCGCTGGTCAACTTCTTCGGCCTTGGCGGCCTCGAGACGCTGCGTTCCGCGCATCACCTGACGCTGGCATCGTTCAAGAGCATCCAGGGCATCGAAGCGGTCGTCTCGCCGATCTTCCCCGCAATCCTGATGTGCGAGATCGCCTTTCTCGCCTGGGCCTACCATCGCTCGCCGAACAGGCTCTATGCGGTCTACAAGATCCCCGTGCTGATGTACGCGTTCAACTGGGTCCTCGGCCTGCTGATCAACATCGACGTATTCCTGTGGACGCAACGGCATTTCGCCGCGTTCGCGCCGTTCACCGCGCCGCTGCATGTCGTCTGGTTCTTCTACGCCTATGTCGTGTGGGAGCTGAGCCACTTCGTCTACCACTGGACCTGCCACAAGGTGCGGCTGCTGTGGGTGCTGCACTCGCCGCACCATGCACCCACGCACATGAATCTCGGCGTGATCTTCGCCGCCTTCTTCCTGCAGGGGACCTATGCGAACTTCATACGCACGGCGATCTGCTCGATCCTGGGCGTGCCGATGGAGCTGCTGATCCTGTGCATGGTGATCGACGCATGCTGGGGATCGCTGATCCATTTCAGCGAGGAGCTCTGGCCGTCCGGCAAGTCCGGCAGCTTCCTCGACACGCTGCTGCTGATGCCTTCGGACCATCGCGTGCATCACTCCAGCAACCCGGAATACATCGACACGAACTACTGCAACGCGTTGCCGATCTGGGACAAGCTGTTCGGCACGCTGCGCCGCGAGATTCCCGAAGTGCGGCCCCGCTATGGCTTGAGCCGGCCGCAGAAGCCCAACAATTTCACCGACACCTACTTCGGTGAACTCAGCCTGCTCTGGCGCGATATCCGGCATGCGGATTCGTGGAAGAAGCGGATGCTGCTCATCGTGATGCCGCCGGGCTGGGGATCGGCGGATCACTGACGGACGCGTTGCAGTCTGCGGCTTCGAGCCGCCATGGCGTGGCCTACAATGGCGGGCAGTGCCCAAGGAATCTCGCCATGCCCGATGCACTGCCCCACATCGTGATACTCGGCGGCGGCTTCGGTGGACTCACCGCCACGCGCAGCCTGGCCTCCATCGCGGCGCGCATCACGCTGGTGGATCGCCACAACCATCACCTGTTCCAGCCGCTGCTGTACCAGGTCGCCACCGCCGGGCTGTCGGCACCATCGATCGCCGCGCCCCTGCGGCAGATCCTTCGCCACCAGCGCAACGTCACCGTGCTGATGGACGAGGCTATCGGCATCGATCTCGCGCAGCGCCAGGTGCAGCTGCATCGCGAGCGGCTGGATTACGACTGGCTGATCGTCGCCACCGGCGCCACGCATGCGTATTTCGGCCACGACGACTGGGCCGCCAACGCGCCGGGCCTGAAGTCGCTGGACGACGCGCTGGCGATCCGCCGCCGCGTGCTCACCGCGTTCGAGCGTGCCGAGCAGGAAGACGATCCCGTGCGCCGCCAGGCATGGCTCAACTTCGTGGTGGTGGGTGGCGGCGCCACCGGCGTGGAGCTGGCCGGCACGCTGGCCGAGATCGCCCGGCACACGCTCAGCGGCGAATTCCGCCGCGCGCAGCCGCGCACGGCCAACATCCTGCTGGTGGAAGCGGGACCACGCGTGCTGGCGGCGTTCGATCCCGAGCTGTCGGCCAAGGCGCAGCGGCAGCTGGAGCAGCTCGGCGTGCAGGTGCGCCTGGGCCAAGCCGTGACCGCGGTGGACAATGAAAGTGTGGCGCTGGGCGGCCAGCGCATCGCGGCGCGCACCGTGCTGTGGGCCGCGGGTGTGGCCGCCTCGCCGCTGGGCCGCATGCTCGATGCGCCGCTGGATCGCGCCGGCCGCGTACAGGTGCAGGCCGATCTCAGCCTGCCCGGCCATCCCGAGGTATTCGTGCTGGGCGATCTCGCCAGCGTGCAGCAGGACGGCCGCCCCGTACCGGGCGTGGCGCCCGCGGCCAAGCAGATGGGCCTGCACGTCGGCCGCCTGCTTGCCGCCCGCCTGCGCGGCGATACCCGCGCCATGCCGTTCCGCTATCGCGATGCCGGATCGCTGGCCACCATCGGCCGCATGGCGGCAGTGGCGCAGTTCGGCAAACTGCGGCTATCCGGCCTGCTGGCCTGGTGGATCTGGCTGGGCGCGCACATCTGGTTTCTGATCGGCTTCCGCAACCGACTGGTGGTGATGCTGGACTGGGCGATGGCCTACTGGACCCAGGAGCGCCACGCGCGAATCATCACCGGCACCGGCGGACGCGCGGATCAGGAGTGAGCGCACGCACGACAGCCGGCATCAACCGCCGGCCGTCGTCCCGCCACCGTGCACGGGTTTCTGCGCCAGTTGCGCACGCGACCAACCGCCGCCCAATGCACGAATGAGTTGCACGCTGGCGCGCAGCTGCTGCGTACCCAGGCTCAGCACACCGCTCTGCGCCTGCAGTGCCGCGGTCTGCGCCTGCACCACATCGAGATAGCTGGTGGCGCCGACCTTGTACTGCTTCATCGCCAGATCCAGCGAGCGTTGCGCGGCGGTCGAGGCGGCCTGCTGATCGACCATGGCCGAACCGAGGCGATCGAGCTGGGCGAGGTTGTCCTGCACTTGCTGGAAGGCGCCGAGCACCACGCCACGGTATTTCGCACCGGCCTCATCCGCCGCGGCCTTGGCGGCTGCCACCTGTGCCTTGCGCTTGCCGCCGTCGAAAATGTCGAACAGCAGCGAGGGGCCGATCGCCCAGACATGGTTGGGCGCGGTGAGCAGGTCGGCGTAGCGCTTGCTGAGGAAACCGCCCTGGGCATCCAGCGTGAGCGACGGGAAGTAGGCCGAGCGCGCCACGCCGATTTCGGCATTGGCTTCGGCGGTGCGGCGTTCGGCCGCGGCGATGTCGGGACGCCGCTGCAGCAGGGTCGACGGCACCGCCACCGGAATCTGCGGCAACGGGACGGCCGCCGTCTGCGCCGGCAGGCTGAACTCCGAGGCAGATTCGCCCACCAGCACGGCAATGGCGTCCTGCATCGCCTCGCGCTGGGCCACGGTCTGCGACCACTGCGATTTCACCGTGGACAGCTGCGTCTGCGCGCGCGCCACGTCCAGGCCGGAGACGATGCCGCCGTTGTGCAGCTGCTGGGTGAGATGCAGTGCCTTCTGGTAGGCGTCGATGCTTTGCTGCAGCAGCTGCAGCTGCTGGTCGAGGCCGCGCAGTGCGAGATAGTTGTCGGCAAGTTGCGCCTGCAGGCTGAGCTGCACGGAGGCGAGGTCGGCCGCCGTGGCCTGCGCCTCGTCCCTGCCTGCGGCGACGGTGTCGCGCACCTGTCCCCACAGATCCACTTCGTAGCTGAGCTGTGCGCCCGCGGTATAGGTGTCGTAGTCCGCCGGCGACGTGGCGCCACGCAAGGGCGCGTTGTCGGACTGGCGCTGGCGCACGGCACCCGCACCGGCGCCGATCTGCGGGAAATAGCCGGAGCGCGCTTCGCGGAACAGCGCCTGCGCCTGCTGGTAATGCGCCAGCGCGGCGGCGAGGTCGGCGTTGTTGGCAAGCAGGCGCTGCTGCAGCTGGTCGAGCTGCGGGTCGCCGTACAGCGACCACCAGTCCGCACGCGGCAGTTGATCCGCCGGCTGTGCCTGCACCCACGGACCGGTGTCCCTGTACTGCGCGGCAACCGGCGTGGCTGGCACCTTGTAGGCCGGCGCCAGATTGCAGCCGGCCAGCGCCGCGGCCATCGGCAGCGCGAGCAGGAGGCGGTCAGCCCTTCGCATGGGAATCGCCCGCCTTCGACTGCTCGGCCACACGCACGTGGTCACCCGTGCCGATGCCGTCCGGCGGACTGTCGATCACCTTGTCGCCCGCTTCGAGGCCGGAACCGATCACCGCCCGCTTGCCATCGTCGCGCAGCACGGTCACCTGCTTGAACGTAACGCTGTCGTCGGCACCCAGCGTAGCCACCTGCATGCCGTTGCCGTTGAAGACCAGCGCGCTGGACGGCACGCTCAGATTGGTATGGGCCGCACCGAGCGCCAGATCCACGCTGGCGAAACCACCGGGCATCAGCTCGCCCTTGGCGTTGTCCACCAGCAGCTGCATCAGGGTGGTGCCGCTGGAGGCGCTGACCGCCCCCGCCGAGTCGAGCACGGTGGCCGTGTAGGTCTGGCCCGGATGCTCCGGCACGCGCAGCACGGCGTGCGTGCCCTTGGGCACCTGCGGCACGTAGTTCTGCGGCACGTTGACGTAGAGACGCAGCTTGCTGGTATCGGACACCACGAACAGTTCCGGACCCGCGCCGCTGCCGACGTTGATGAGCGCACCCACGTCGGTGTCGCGCGCGGTGACGGTGCCGTCGAACGGCGCGACGAGCCTGGCGAAACCCTTCTCCACTTCGAGCTGGTCGACCTGAGCCTGCGCGGCCTTCACCTGCGCCTCGGCCGCGTTCTGCGCGCTGGTGCGCTGGTCGATGTCCTGCTGCGCGACCGCGTCGGTACCGGCCATCGCCTGCCAGCGCTTGGCACTGATCTGCGCCAGTTTCGCGTTGGCCTGCGCCACGCCGAGGCTGGCCTGCGCCTGCGCGAGCTGCTGGTCGACATCCGGCGTTTCGATGGTGCCGAGCAGGTCGCCCTTTTTCACGTGCGCACCGATGTCGGTGTTCCAGCTCTTGAGGTAGCCGGAAACGCGGGCGTAGATCGGCGCGCTCACGAACGCCTGCAGGCGGCCCGGCAGTTGTAGGGAGGGCTGGCCCGCGGCCGTTTCCGGCTGCACCAGCGTGACCACCGGCAGCGCCTGCTGCTGCGTCCAGTCGCGCATCTGTTCCGTGCCGTGCACGCGGCTGACCAGACCATAGACGACGACGATCGCGGCCACCACGGCGGCGGCAATGCCAGCCGTGCGCAGACCGCGCGGCGCGGCTTGCGGCTGGGGGTGCGGATCAAGCTGTGACATGGATCTCTCCGGAATGGCCTTGCGACGCATGCTTCTCGCCATAGCGCCGATGGATGATGCTGAATACGACTGGGACGAAGAGCAGGGTGGACACGGTGGCGAACACCAGGCCGCCGATCACCGCGCGGCCGAGCGGCGCGTTCTGCTCGCCGCCCTCGCCCAGGGCCATCGCCATCGGCAGCATGCCGATGACCATCGCCAGCGCGGTCATGCAGACCGGACGGAAACGGGTGAAGCCGGCTTCGAGCGCGGCGCGCACCGAATCGCCATGCACGTGCAGCCGCTCGCGGCAGAAACTCACCACCAGGATCGAGTTGGCGGTGGCCACGCCCATGCACATGATCGCGCCGGTGAGCGCTGGCACCGACAACGTGGTGTGCGTGGCGAACAGCATCCAGATGATGCCGGCCAACGCGGCGGGCAACGCGGTGATGATCACGAACGGATCCGCCCACGACTGGAAGTTCACCACGATCAGGAAGTAGATCAGCACGATCGCGCCGAGCAGGCCGAACAGCAGGCCCGAGAACGCGCTGTTCATGGTCTGCACCTGACCGCGCAGCACCACGGTGGAGCCCTTGGGCGCATCCTTGGCGTTGGCGGCTATGATCTTCTGGATGTCCGCCGCCACCGCGCCGAGGTCGCGCCCCTGCGTGCTGGCGAAGATCTGCACCATCGGCTGGATGTCGTATTCCGAAAACACCGCATCGGCGCGGCCGTACTTGATGTCGGCGATACCGCCGAGCACCGTGCTCGGATTGCCGCTGGCGTTGACCGGCAGGTCGGCCAGCGCGGCGGAGCTGTCCAGCCGGTACTGCGGCGTCTGCATCACGATGGGATAGGTGATGCCGTTCTTCGGGTTGAGCCAATAGGTCGGCGCCACCTGGCTGCTGCCGGCGAGGTTCACCACCATGCTGTTGGTGACGTCGCGCGCCGTGGTCCCGGTGTACTGCGCACGCGTGCGGTCGAGGTTCACCTTCACCGTGGGCAGCGATTGCGACTGCTGGATGCGCGCGTCGGCCACGCCGGTGACGCGCCGGATCTGCGCCAGCAGCTTGTTGGCATAGGCGAAGTCCTGCGGCAGGTCGCGGCCGCGCACCTGCAGCTCGATCGGCGCCGGCGTGCCGAAGTTGAGGATCTGACTGACGATGTCCGCCGGCAGGAACGCGAAGGTCACGCCGGGGAAGCGCTTCGGCAGCTCCTCGCGCAGGCGCTTCACGTAATCATCCGTCGGCGCATGGCCCTCGCGCAGCGCGATCTGGATGTCGCCGTCCTGTTCGCCGATGGTGCCGGTGTTGTTGTAGATCGTGTTGATCGAGGACAGGAAGGGCGCGCCGACATTGTCCGCCACCGTTTCCAGGTCCTTGGGCGGGATGATCTGGCGGATGCTCTGCTCGATGCGGCTGAACTGCGCCGCCGTGTCCTCCAGCCGCGTGCCGACGCGCACGCGCACGTGGATCAGCATCTGGCCGGCATCCACCGACGGGAAAAAGTTGCGACCGAGGAACGGCGTGAGCCCGAACGACACCACCACGAAGGCGAGGAAACCCATCACGAACACGCGGCGATGATTCAGCGCCAGCCCGAGCATGCCGTGGTAGCCGGCGCGGATCTTCTCGAAGCGCGCCTCGAAGCCGCGCTGGAAGCGCACCAGCGGATTGCGCGACGGCGCGTGCGTGCCGTCGTCGCCATGTGCGCCCACGCCGGGCGCGTGCGCCTTCAGCAGGTAGTTCGCCATCGTCGGCACCAGCGTGCGCGACAGGATGAACGAGCAGATCATCGCGAACATCACCGCTTCGGCCATCGGCACGAACAGGTAGCGGGCGACGCCTTCGAGGAAGAACATCGGCACGAACACGATGCAGATGCAGAGCAGCGACACGAAGGCCGGCGTCACGATCTGCGCCGCGCCGTCGATGATCGAGGTCTCCACGTCCTTGCCGTGCTCGAGATGCCAGTTGATGTTCTCGATGGTCACCGTGGCGTCGTCCACCAGGATGCCCACCGCCAGCGCCAGGCCGCCCAGCGTCATGATGTTGAGCGTCTGGCCCATCGCCGCGAGGATCGCCACCGAACCCAGCACCGCCAGCGGAATCGACACGGCGATGATGACCGTCGAGCGCCAGCTGCCGAGGAACAGCAGGATCATCAGGCTGGTCAGCGCCGCCGCGATCACGCCCTCGCGGATCACGCCGGTCACCGCCGCGGTGACGAACACCGACTGGTCACCGATCGGCTTGACCTCCAGCGCGTCGGGCAGCATGGGCTTGAGCACGCCCAGCATGTTCTTGATGCCGCTGATGATGTCCAGCGTGGAGGTGGCGCCGGTCTTGAACACGCTGAGCAGCACCGAGCGGCTGCCGTCCACGTGCACCATGTTGGTCTGCACCGCGCTGCCGAAGTGCACGTTGGCCACGTCGCGCATGTAGACCATCGCCCCGTTCACCGATTTGATCGGCAGGTTGGCCAAGTCCTCCAACCCGGACGGTGCGTTGTTGAGGTCGACCACGTACTCGGTGTTGCCGACCTTCTGCGTGCCCACCGGCGTCAGCAGGTTCTGCGCGGCCAGCGCATTGGCGACGTCGTTGCCGGTGAGGCCGCGCGCCTGCAATGCGGCGGGGTCGAGGTCGAACATCACCTGCGGCGTCCGGCCGCCGAACGGGTACGGGATGCCGGCACCCTCCACCGTGACGAGGCGGGTGCGCACCTGGTTGATGCCGATGTCGGTCAGGTTCTGCTCGTTCAGCCCCTTGCCCGACAGCGCCAGCTGGATGATGGGCACGGTGGAGGCGCTGTAGTTGAGGATCAACGGCGGCGTGGCGCCCGGCGGCAACTGCTTCAGCATGGTCTGCGCAAAGGCGGTGACCTGGGCGTTGGCGACCGCGATGTTGGCGCCCGGGTGGAAGAAGATCTTGATGATGCCGAAGGTGCTGTACGAGTTCGCCTCGATGTGTTCGATGTCGTCCACCGTGGTAGTGAGCGCGCGCTCGAACGGCGTATCAATACGGCCGGCCATCTGGTCGGGCGGCAGGCCGGTGTACTGCCAGGCCACCGCGATCACCGGGATGTTGATGCTCGGGAAGATGTCCACCGGCATGCGCATGGCTGCGAGCGTGCCGGTGATGAGAGTGAGCAGGGCGAGGACGACGAAGGTATACGGTCGCGAAAGCGCGATCCGGACTAGATCTAGCATGCGGGGGATTCCAAGCGCCGATGTTGCATCGCGGTAATTTTCCCACGCATGCCCCCGCGGAGCGCGCCCGCCTGCATGAAGATAATTTCATCTGGACGGCTCTTTACTCCCGCAGACAACGCAAGGACCCGGGATCTAAGCCGCTTCGACCGCCGCTTCCGTCAGGCAATGCATGCTGATGCACGCACCGCCGCCTTCACCGTCGCCGATCTCCAGCACGTAGCCATGCAGGCGCACGATGGCGCTGACGATGCTGAGACCCAGGCCCGAACCCGGCGTGCTGCGGCTGTTGTCGCCGCGGTAGAAACGCCGCGTCACCGCGCCGCGTTCGTCGGTGGGAATGCCGGGGCCGCCATCCAGCACGTCCACGCGGGGACCGCTGCGCTCCATCCGCGCACGCAACAGCACACGGCCACCGGCGGGAGTGAACTTGATCGCGTTGCCGACCAGGTTGGCGAACGCCTCGAACAGGAGGTGCGCATCGCCGCGCAACGGCGCCAGGGGAGCCAGTTCCAGCAGGAAGCGCAGGCCGCGGTCCTCGGCCAGCGGCGCGTAGAAATCGTGCACCTGTTGCAGCACGCGCTCCAAGTCCACCTCGCTGAAGCAGGCGCTGCGATGCCGGTCTTCCAGCTCGGATACGCGCAGCAAGGCGCGGAAGCGCGTCAGCACGGCATCGATATCGGCGACGCAGGCCTCCACCAGCGTGGCTTCGGGTCGCCCGTCCAATTGCTGCTGCGCCCGGTACAGCCGCGCGCGCAGGCGCGTCAGCGGCGTGCGCAGGTCGTGCGCGATGTTGTCGCAGACGCCCTTCACCTCGCCCATCAGGCGTTCGATCTCGCCCAGCATGGTGTTGACGATGCCGGCCAGCACGTCCAGCTCGTCGCCGCGCCGGCTCACCGGCAGGCGCTTGGTGAGGTCGCCGCGCTGGATCGGCTCGGTGGCCAGCTGGATTTCGCGGATGCGCCGCGCCGGGCCGCGGCTGAGCAGAAGACCGCCGAGCAGGCCGGGAATCACGGTCAACGACAGGCCCCACAGCAGGGTGCGGCGGATGATCGCGCCCAGTCCGTCGATCGTGCTGGTGTCCTTGGCCAGCACCAGCAGTTCGCCATTGGCGAGGCGTTGCCCCATCGCGCGCGCGCCGACGTCCCTGTGCAGGCGATCGGTGCGCACCACGCCCTTGGGCAGCGGATGCAGCCTGCCATCCGCCACCAGGTCCTGCGGCAGGCTGGCGATGTTGCCGGCCAGTGGCTTGCCCTGCGCATCGAACAGCCCTGCAGACATGATGCCGTGAGGATCGAGCGTGCCCGCGGCATCCACCGCCTGCGGCAGGTGCTGCATGTCCATCTGCATGAGGTACTCCATGCGCTGCGACACGATCTGGTCGAGCACATGGGTGAGGTAGCGCGAGCTTTCCCACTGGGTCGCGCCCAGCAGCACTACGCTCCACACCACGAACAACGCGCCGTAGATCAGGATCAGGCGCGAGGTGGCCGAGCGCCAGACGTCAATCAGCGGGCGCAAGGCGATACCCCGAGCCGCGCACGGTGCGGATCAGCGCAGGCAGACCCGCGACGTCGATCTTGCGGCGCAGGCGGCCGATGTGCACGTCGATCACGTTGGTGCCCGGATCGAAATGGAAGCCCCAGACGTGTTCGAAGATCATCGTGCGGCTGAGCACCTGGCCGGAATTGCGCATGAGGAACTCCAGCAGCCGGTATTCCGTGGGCAAGAGCGAAAGCGGCTGGCCGCCGCGATAGGCCACGTGCCGCACCAGGTCGAGCTCGAGGTCGGCCACGCGCAGGCGATTCTCCGCCTGCGGCTGATGCCGCCGCAACAGCACCTCGACTCGCGCCGCCATCTCGTCCGGCGCGAACGGCTTGGTGAGATAGTCGTCGCCGCCCGCGCGCAGGCCGCGCACGCGCTCGTCCACTTCGCTCAGCGCGCTGATCATCAGCACCGGTGTCTCCACGCGGCGCTCGCGCAGCGCGGTGATGACATCGATGCCGCTCATGCCCGGCAGCATGCGGTCCAGCGTGATGAGGTCGTAAGTGCCGGCCGAGGCGTACTCGAGACCCGCGCAGCCGGTGGCGGCCCAGTCCGCCACCATGCCGTGCGCGGCGAGTTCCGTGACGATCTCGCGTGCGGTGACTTCGTCGTCTTCGATGACCAGGATGCGGGGCATCGTGGGTTCCCGTGTCGTGGCGCAGGCCTCAAACGGCAAACGGCCTCGTGCAGAGGCCGTTTGCTGCTGCGCATCCATTGTGCGCTTCGACGCTCAGGCGGCGAACAGCCCGCGCATCTTCTTCATCGCGTTCGCCTCGACCTGGCGGATGCGCTCGGCGGAGACGCCGTATTGGTCGGCCAGTTCCTGCAGTGTGGCCTTGTCCTCGTCCAGCCAGCGGCGCTGGATGATGTGGCGCGAACGTTCGTCCAGGTTGCGCAGCGCACTCGACAGAGTATTGAGCTGGTTGTCGCTCTGGTCGGCTTCGGCGAGGTTGTCGTACGGATCGGCGCCTTCGTCGACCAGGAAGGCCTCCGGTGCCGGCTTGGCGTCGTCCTCGGCGTCCGCCGGGGCTTCGAAGCCGATGTCGCGGCCGGACAGACGCGATTCCATCTCGCGCACCGTGGCCTCGGGCACGCCCAGGTCCTTCGCCACCGTGCGCACTTCCTCGGCATTCATCCAGCCCAGGCGCTTCTTGCTCTTGCGCAGGTTGAAGAACAGCTTGCGCTGCGCCTTGGTGGTGGCGACCTTCACGATGCGCCAGTTCTTCAGGATGAATTCGTGCATCTCGGCACGGATCCAGTGCACCGCGAAGCTGACCAGGCGCACGCCCTGGTCGGGGTCGAAACGCTTCACCGCCTTCATCAGGCCGATGTTGCCTTCCTGGATCAGGTCGGCGAGCTGCAGGCCGTAGCCGGAATAGCCACGCGCCACGTGCACCACGAAACGCAGGTGCGACATCACCAGCTTCTTCGCCGCCGGCAGGTCTTCCTGCTCGTTGTAGCGGCGCGACAGGTCCTGCTCCTCATCCTGGCTCAGCACCGGGATGCGGTGCACGGCCGAGATGTAGGCATCCAGGCTGCCGACCACGCTGGGCAGCGTCGAGGGGATGGTCGCCAAGGCTTGGGACATGGAAAACCTCCAGTACAAGGACTTCAGGTTAGCACTCTGGTGCTTGGAGTGCTAAAGCCGCGGATAGTTCACGGCCTTTAGTAAACCGAATCGTACAGGAATACGGATCGTTTGTCCATCCTGCACCCCGCGGCGAGGCCCGGCATGGGCCGTTCGGCAGGGCTTGAAACGGTCGCGGGACGGTTCTCACTACAATGCCGGGACACGCCACGCCGCGAGGGGAATCTGCTTGATCGTCTGTGTACCCGATGTGCTGACCGCCCAGGAGCTGGCCGCGCTGCGCGCCGAACTGCAATCCGCCCCTTTCGTCGATGGCTCCGCCACCGCCGGCTGGTCGGCGCGTACCGTGAAGAAGAACCAGCAGATCGACACCGGCAGCGCGAACTACGCGCGCATGGCGAACATCGTGCGCCCTGCCTTCCAGCGCAATGCGCTGCTGCAGGCGGCATTGCTGCCGGCGGCGAATACCCAGCCGCTGTTCAACCGCTACGCGGGCGGCATGGAGTACGGCGCGCATGTCGATTCACCAGTGATGGGCGGCATGGGCAATGCAGTACGCACCGACATCGCCATCACCGTGTTCATCTCGGACCCGCGCAGCTACGACGGCGGCGAGCTGGTGACGCATGCCAGCGGCGGCATGGAATACAAGTTCAAGCTGGACGCCGGCGGCGCCATCGCCTATCCGGCCAACACTCTCCACCACGTCAGCCCGGTGACGCGTGGCGTGCGCGATGCGGCCATCATCTGGGTGCAGAGCATGGTGCGCGACCCGGCCCGGCGCGAACTGCTGTGGGACCTGGAAGGCGCCAAGCGCGACATCTTCGGCCGCGAGGGCAAGAGCGAAACCTTCGACGCCATCAGCCGCTCGCACGCGAACCTGCTGCGGATGTGGGCGGAACTGACGGGCTGATCGGTCAGCCGGGCAAGGCGGCGCGCGGCGGCAACGACCAGTCGATCGGCGCCTGCCCCTGGCTCTCCAGGTAGCGGTTGGCGGCGGAGAAATGCCCGCAGCCGAGGAAGCCGCGATGCGCCGACAGCGGCGAGGGATGCACGCTCTTCAGCACGCAATGCCTGCGCGTATCGATGAGCTGGCCCTTGCGCTGGGCATAGCTGCCCCAGAGCATGAACACCAGGCCTTCGCGCTCGCGGTTGAGCGCGTCGATGGCCGCGTCGGTGAAACCCTCCCAGCCCTTGCCCTGATGAGAGGCGGCCAGGCCGCGCTCCACCGTGAGCACGGCGTTGAGCAGCAGCACGCCGCGGTCGGCCCAGGGCGTGAGGCAGCTGTGGTCGGGCGGCGCGATGCCGAGATCGCGGTCGATTTCCTTGAAGATGTTCACCAGCGACGGCGGCGTCTGCACGCCCGGGCGTACCGAGAAGCACAGGCCATGCGCCTGGCCGGGACCGTGGTACGGGTCCTGCCCGAGGATCACCACGCGCACGGCATCGAACGGCGTGTGGTCGAACGCGGCGAAGATCTCGGCCCCCTGTGGGTAGACCGCCTTGCCCGCGCGCTTTTCCGCGCGCAGGAATTCGGCCAGCGCCTGCATCTCGGGGCGCTGCAGGTAGGCGCCGATGCGCGCCTTCCACGAAGGTTCCAGCCGCACCTCGCTCATGCGTCCGCACCGCGCTGGCGCAGGTGCCGCGCCACGCGCAGCTGGAACAGCAGCTTGGTGGTCAGCAGTTTTTCGTCCACCGGCTTTTCCACCAAGTCGTTGGCGCCCACCTTGATCAGCGCGGCCTGGTTGGCGGGATTCTCGTCGCCGGTCATCACCAGCACCGGCAAGCGTCCCTTGCCGTAGCCGAACTCGCCGCGGATACGCTCGAGCAGGTCGCCGCCGGTGAGCTCGCCCTTCAGGCTGACGTCGGTGAGCACTACATCGGCGCCCACCTCGCCGCGCACCCGGGCGGTTTCCAGCATCGCCAGCGCGTCCTCCACGCTGACCACGTGATGCACGGTGAGGCCGTATTTCTCCAGCATGCGGCGGGTGGCCAACGCCACCACGCGGCTGTCCTCCACGTACAGCACCTCGCCCTCGGCGCTGCCCTCGGGACGCACGTAGCCCCGGATGAATTCGGCCAGCGCCTGGAAGCCCAGCGACTTGTCGAAATAGTCGGTGACGTCCTCGCCCAGCGTGCGCCGATGCAGGCGGTCATCCACGTCGCCGGACACCACCACGATCGGCACGTAGGCCTGCGGGGTAGATTCGCGCACGAAGCGCGCCAGTTCCAGGCCGTCCATGTCGGGCAGGCGCAGCGCCACAGTGATGAAATCGAACACGCCTTCGCGGAGCAATTGCTGCGCCTCGCCGCCGCTGCCGCAGCCGACCACTTCCACGCCCGGCAACTCGGCCTGCAGCATGCGGGCCAGCAGCTGCCGCACCATGCGCGAACCATCGACCACCAGCACGCGCGGCTCGGTGCTGACCAGCCGATTGCTGAGACTCGTACTCATGATCCCGACATCACCGTTCAAACCGCCTTGCGCAATTGCCATGCGCTGACCAGCCGCGCCCCCAGCCAGCCCAGCACCGCAGCGGCCACAGGGGTCGCCAGCAGCAGCCACAGCGGCAGGCCATCGATGTGCAGCTTGCCATCATAGGCCTGGCTCAATTGAGCAACCGGTTCGCTCAGCGCGAATTCGATCGCCAGCGCCAGCAGCGCAGCGAGGATGCCGCTGAACAGGCCGTACCAGATGCCGGCATAGAGGTAGGGCCGGCGCACGAAGGCGCCGCTGGCCCCTACCAGCAGCAACACACCGATTTCCTCGCTGCGGCTGGCGATGTCCACCCGCACCGTGTTTCCTACGACCAGCAGGGCGGCCAACGCCAGCATCAGCGCCAACGCCAGCACCACGCGGTCGCCGACGCCGAGCAGCGCGTCCAGCCGTTGCCGCCAGGTGCCGCTGTCCTGCACCTGGGCCACGCTGCGCATGTCGTGCAGGTCGCTCACCAGCCGCCCCACCGTGGATGCGTCGAGGCCGGGCTTGGGCTGCACCATCAGAACGTAGGGCAGCGGGTTCTGGTCCAGCGCGTCCAGCGCACCGGAGAAACCCTGCATCTTCGCCAGTTCGTCCAGCCCCTGCTGCGGCGTCTTCACCGTCACGGCATCCACGTCGGAACGCTCGCCCAGCTGCTTCGCCAGCAGTTGCGCCTGCGATTCGCCCTGGTCGGGCTGCAGGAACACGTTGATCGCCTGATCCTGCCCCAGCGCCCGGCCCATCTGCTGCACGTTGCCCAGCAGCAGGTAGAAGGCCAGCGGCAGCGCCAGCGCCAGGCCCATCACCGCGATGGTGAGCAGGCTGCCCAGCGGACGCGCGGCGAGCCGGCGCAAGCTGTCCGCGGCGCTCCAGCCATGGTGCTCGCGCCAGCTGGATACCCGGCGGGTATGGGTGGGTTCGCTGCGCGGCGGCGCGGTAGCGGCTTCCGTGTTCATGCTCACAGCACCTCCTCGGCGGCGAGGTCGGCCACCAGGCGGCCGTGGTCGAGCACCACCACGCGCTTGCGCATGCGCTTGATCAGCGGCAGGTCGTGGCTGGCGATCAGCACCGTAGCGCCCACCTGCTGGAATTCGGCGAACAGGCCCATGATCTCCAGCGCGAGCTGCGGATCGAGATTGCCGGTGGGTTCGTCGGCGATCAGCAGCGAAGGCCGACCCACGATGGCGCGGGCGATGCCCACGCGCTGCTGCTCGCCGGTGGACAGCGTGGCGGGCAATTGGCGCTCGTAGGAAAGCAGCCCCACCTTCTCCAGCGCCGCACGCACCCGCCGCGCACGCTCCTGGCGCGAGATGCCGACGATGGTCAGCGGCAGCTCGACGTTGGCGAACACCGTGCGATCCATCAGCAGGCGATGGTTCTGGAACACCATGCCGATGCGCTGGCGCAGCTTGGGTATGCCGCGACCGCGCACCTTGGCGAGGTTCTGCCCGTCCACCGTGATCATGCCGTGGCTGGGCCGCTCGATCACGCCGAGCAACTTGAGCAGCGTGCTCTTGCCCGCGCCGGAATGGCCGGTCACGAAGGCCATCTCGCCCGTGGGCACGGTGAAGGAAAGCTGCGAAAGGGCCTCGTGGCCGCCCGCGTAATGCTTGCTCACCTGATCGAACTGGATCACTGCGCGTCCCCGCCGCCTGTCGTAACGCCGACAAGGATAAGGGATGCGGCGCGCAAGGTCGCGCCGCATGCGCAAACGCGAGCAGTCGCCGGTTCAGCCCCGGCGACGGGCCCGGTCAGCGTCCGGTGAACAGGCGCGTCAGGCGGCGGAACAGGCTGGGCTTGTTCGGATGCGCGGATTCGCCGGCGGTGGCAGCGACCTGCCGCGAGGGGCGACCCGCTTCCGCGTTCTCGCGCGGCGGGCGACGCTCGCCACGCGGCGGGCGGCCGCCCTCGGCGGATGCCTGCTGTGAATGGCCCTGCACGGCGTTGGCCGCCACGTCGCCACCCTCGCGACGGCGATTGCGACCGCCACGACGGCGGCGGCGCTTGTGTTCGCCCTCGCCCGCGGCACCGGCGGTCTCGCCGTTCGCCACCGGCCTGGCAGGCGCTGTGGCCTGGGCGTCGGTCGCTTCGGTGCGTTCGACGCGCGGCGCACGTGGCGGCCGCGACTCCTGCGAACGGCCTTCGCGCGAGCCGCCCTCGCCAGCACGACCGCCGCGGCGCGGGCGCCCGGCCTTCTTGTCGTCGTGGCGCGGCTCCACGCGGTCGCCGAACGCTGCGCTGTCGGCGGCGGCATTCGCGGCGAATTCGGGGTCGACGTCGCGCGGCTTCGGCATCACCAGCAACTCCGGTTCGATGGCCGCCACCGGGATGCTCTGGCCGATGTAGGTCTCGATGTCCGGCAGGCTCATCGCGTACAGGTCGCAGGCGAAGCTGATCGCATCGCCCTCGGCGCCGAGGCGCGCCGTGCGGCCGATGCGGTGCACGTAATCCTCCGCGTCCTGCGGCAGGTCGTAGTTGAAGACATGGCTGACCGCGGGGATATGCAGGCCGCGCGCGGCCACGTCGGTGGCGACCAGGATGTCGAGCTGGCCGTCCTGGAAACGCTGCAGCAGCTTCTGGCGCTTGAGCTGCGGCACGTCGCCGGAGATGGCGCCGACGCGGCAGCCGTGCCGCTTCACGCGGTCGGTGACGCGCTCGGCCGCGGCCTTGGTGTTGACGAAGATGATGCTGCGCTTGGGCTGGTGCTTGTCGATCAGGTTCAGGAGCAGCGGCAGCTTCTCCTCCTTGGCCGGGAAGTACACCACCTGGCGCACCTTGTCGGCGGTGACGTTGTCGCTCTCCACCACCAGCTTCTCGGCGTTGTGCATGTGCTCGTAGGCCAGCTCCAGCACGCGGTGGCTGAGCGTGGCGGAGAACAGCAGCACCTGGCGCTGCTCGCGCGCCGGCAGGCGGCGGAAGATGTAGCGCACGTCCTTGATGAAGCCGAGGTCGAACATGCGGTCGGCCTCGTCGATCACCATCACCTCTACACCGTTGAAGCCGAACACCTGCTGCTTGTAGTAGTCGAGCAGGCGGCCCGGAGTGGCGATGATGATGTCGCAGCCGTCATGCAGCTGCTGGCGCTGCTTGTCGTAGTCCACGCCGCCGTAGATCAGGGCGGTCTTGAGGCCGGTGTGGCGGCCGATGTTGCGGGCGTCCTTGTCGATCTGGATCGCCAGCTCGCGGGTGGGCGCGATCACCAGGGCGCGCGGATCGCTGTCCTTGCGCTCGGCCACGGCCGGCGTGGTGAGCAGGCGGTTCATCAGCGCGACGAGGAAGGCGCAGGTCTTGCCGGTGCCGGTCTGCGCCTGGCCGGCGACGTCGCGGCCGGTGAGCGCCACCGGCAGGGTCAGTTCCTGGATCGGCGTGCAGCGGGTGAAGCCGGCCTCGGCCAGGCCTTGCTGCAGCAATGGGTGGAGGTCGAAATTGGTATAGAAGGTATCGGTGAGTACGGTTTGCGACATGGATAGGGAAAGCCAGTGGGATGCGGGCGCAGGCGTGGGCCGGCCCGGCTCCGGTCGCGGGAGGCGCGTGCGGAGCGGTTGGATGTGCGGCGCGTGGCGCCGGGCGGTGGGGCGACGCAACCGGCAGCCCCGCTGGCATAGGCGAAAGGACTCGACGACCCCGGGTGCAAACGCCCGAATCGTCTCGCCTATGTCAACGGAACTGTCCGCTGCTGCCCTTGAATCGCTTGAATCGCGCCCCGAGTTACGTTGCAATGAGGCACCCGGCCGCAATGGCCAGACCCCTCTTTCCCGGTTCGACCCGCGCTTCTTGGGCGCCCCAGTGTAGCCGATGCAGGCCGTGCGGTCGCCGAACCTTCCTTCCTCCCTTCTTTCGGAGACCCCGGTGAGCGACCTGATTACCCATGTGAGCGACGACGCCTTCGAGCAGGAAGTGCTGAAGTCCGATACCCCCGTGCTGCTGGACTTCTGGGCCGAATGGTGCGGCCCGTGCAAGGCCATCGCCCCCATCCTCGACGAGCTGGCTACCCAGTACCAGGGCAAGCTGCGCATCGCCAAGATCAACATCGACCACAACCAGAAGACCCCCCGCACCTACGGCGTGCGCGGCATCCCCACCCTGATGGTATTCAAGAACGGCAAGGTCGAGGCCACCCAGATCGGCGCCGTGAGCAAGGGCCAGTTGGCCCAGATGATCGACAAGGCGATCTGATCGCCGTTTCATCACCCGCCGCCGTACACCGCTTTACGGCTACGCGCGGCGGGTGCTAGATTCCGCGCGTCCGTCGGGAATCCTCCTGATTCCCCCTGCGCCCTTCAATGGCGCGACGCACACTTCCCTCCTGTTTCCAACGGCGCCCCGCGAGGATTGCCCGTGTCCGATACCGATAGCACCACCCCGAACGACGCCAGCGGCGCCGAGACCTCGACCGAGTCGCGTCCGCGCGCACCGCGTCGCCAGCCGCGCGGCGCCAAGCCTGCCGGCGAAGCGCCGTCTGCAAGCCCCAGCGCAGCGCCGCCCGAAGCTCCGGCTCCTGCCCCGAGCCCGGCTCCCGCCGCCGCACCGGCCAGCGACCCCGCCGCTTCCGCCACGCCCGAGGCGCGCGAAGGCGGCCAGTCGCAGAACCCGCAGCAGGGCCAGAACAACCGCAACGACCGCGAGGGCCGCGGCCGTCGTCGCCGCCATGAACGCAACCAGCAGCGCCAGCAGCAGGGCGGCAGTGGCGGCGGCAACAACAATCCGCGCTACAACAACCCGCACGGCCTGCCGGTGGACGACGACAACGCCGACCCGGGCGCGGACGACCGCCTGATCAACCTCACCGAGCTGAAGCGCATGAAGGCGCCGCAGCTGCTGGCCTACGCCGAGTCGCTGGGCATCCGCGAAGGCGTGGCGCGCGCGCGCCGCCAGGACGTGATCTTCTCCATCCTCAAGGCGCACGCCCGTTCCGGCGGCGGCATCTGGGCGGAAGGCGTGCTGGAAATCCTGCAGGACGGCTTCGGCTTCCTGCGCTCGGCCGACGAAAGCTACCTGGCCGGCCCCGACGACATCTACGTCAGCCCCAGCCAGATCCGCCGCTTCAATCTGCGCAACGGCGACTACATCACCGGGCGCGTGCGCCACCCCAAGGAAGGCGAGCGCTACTTCGCGATGCTGCGCGTGGACGACATCAACGGCGATCCGCCGGAGGCGTCCAAGAACAAGATGCTGTTCGAGAACCTCACCCCGCTGTTCCCGCGCAAGGCATTCAAGCTGGAGCGCGGCAACGGTTCGAGCGAGGACATCACCGGCCGCATCTTGGACCTGGTAGCGCCGATCGGCCGCGGCCAGCGCGGCCTCATCGTCTCGCAGCCGAAGTCCGGCAAGACGATGATGCTGCAGAACATCGCGCAGGCGATCCAGTACAACCATCCCGACGCCCACCTGATCATCCTGCTGGTGGACGAGCGTCCGGAGGAAGTGACCGAAATCGCCCGCACCGTGCGCGCCGAGGTCATCTCATCCACCTTCGACGAACCCGCCGTGCGCCACGTGCAGGTCGCCGAGATGGTGATCGAGCGCGCCAAACGCCTGGTCGAGCACAAGCGCGACGTGGTGATCCTGCTCGACTCGATCACCCGCCTCGCCCGCGCCTACAACACCGTGGTGCCCAGCTCCGGCAAGGTGCTCACCGGCGGCGTGGACGCCAACGCGCTGCAGCGGCCGAAGCGCTTCTTCGGCGCCGCGCGCAACGTGGAGGAAGGCGGCAGCCTCACCATCATCGCCACCGCGCTGATCGACACCGGCAGCAAGATGGACGAGGTGATCTACGAGGAATTCAAGGGCACCGGCAACATGGAAGTGCACCTGTCCCGCCGCATCTCCGAGAAGCGCGTCTACCCCGCCATCGACATCAACCGTTCCGGCACCCGCCGCGAGGACCTGCTGATCGAGCCGGACATGCTGGCCAAGATCTGGATCCTGCGGAAGCTGCTGCACCCGATGGACGAGCTGGCCGCGATGGAGTTCATGCTCGACAAGATGAAGAACACCAAGTCCAACGACGAGTTCTTCAATTCGATGAAGCGCTGATCCGCTTCGATGGAACAGGAACAGGCCGGCACATGCCGGCCTGTTCGTTTTTGCGGCCGCCCACGCGTCGCAGCGAGGCATTTGCCGTGTGCTAACGTGGCCCGACCCAACCCTCCCAAGGCGACGGCATGCGACAGTTTCAGCGGTTCCTGCTGTGTGTTGTGTTGCTTGCGTCTGCCGGCACGGTTGTTCCAGCTGCATCCGCCACCGACACCCCGCCGTACACCCATACCGGCACGCTCCAGGGCGCCCCTTATCGCATTGACGTCCCTGCGAGCTGGAACGGCGACCTGGTCATGCTGATGCACGGCTACGTGCCGGCAGGGGCGCCACGGGCGACGCCGATGAAGCCGGCCGACGAAACGGCCATCTTCCTCAAGCAAGGCTATGCGGTCGCGCAAAGCGCCTACGCGTCGCAGGGATGGGCGGTGGGCGATGCCATCGCCGACAACGAGCGGCTTCGCCAGTTCGTCGAGCGCAGCATCGGACGCCCGCACCGCACGTACCTGGTGGGGTTTTCGCTGGGTGCCCTCGAAGGGGCGGCGAGCCTCGAACGCCATCCGCACACCTATGCGGGCGCACTGTTCATGTGCGGCGCGACGGTCTCCACGCCCGAATTGATTTCGCGCGGCTCGCTGACGCCGCTGGTTGCCTTTGATGCGCTGATTCCCGGCGTGTTGCCGGATCTGGCCGCCCCGGACTCGCCCGCGTTCGTGCCGCCCGCAGTATTCGCGCAGGCGCTGAAGGCGCATCCGGAACAGGCCGCCATCCTGGAGCGGCGCCTGGAGGAGACTCCCGAGTCGCTGCCCACGCTGTCGCTCTACTACATGGTGCTGCGCGAACTGGAACGGCGTGCCGGCGGCATGCCCGTGGACAACCGCAAGACCGTCTACCAGGGTTTTGGCGACGACACGGCCTTCAATCGGCGCGTACACCGCTACGCCGCGCCGCCCGCGGCGCTGGCCTATGCCCGCCGCAATGTCACCCTCACCGGCCGGATCGATGCGCCGGTGGTGATGGAGTGGAACGCCTTTGATCAAACGATTCCCGCGCGGCTCCATGGCATCTACCCGGACCAGGTACGCGCGGCCGGCAATGCCCGTCTTTTGACCGTGCTCACACCCACCGGCCAGGGGCACTGCGCCTTCACCGACGCAGAGATCGGCAAGGCGTTTGGCACGCTGACAACCAACGTGGCGGCTGCAGGGCGCTGAGCTGCGCTGGGGCATGCCGGCCAAGACCTGGATCCTGCGAAAACTGCGGCATCCGCCATAGCTAGTGTTTGCAAAGACCGAAATCCAACTCTTCAATCCGACGAGGAAACACGAAATGTCCGCTCGCCTCGCCCTGATCGCCTGCGCACTTTGCGTGCTGCAACCCGCCATTGCCGCGGAATCGATGCCCGCCAACGGCAACACCAACATCTGCCGACAGGCCCTGCCCACGATTCGCTCCATGTGGCTGCAGGACGTCTACGACGCTCCGCCCGCCGTCGCCGCGGTGATGGTCGATGCCATCGACGGCAAGCTGCCGCAGGTGCGCCGGGGTCTTGCCGCCCTGCCCGCCTCCGAGCAGGCGCGCTGGCGCCAGATCGCCATGCTCACCGCATCCAGCGCCTACCAGCCAGCCGTGGCCGACGGCCTGCTGGACGATGGCGCGGCGGTGGATGCCCCGGCACTGCTGCCGCCGCTCAAGCAGGCCTTCTATCGCCAGACGCTCGATGCAGTGGGGCGCGACCCGCGTTTCGGAGGACCGGCAACGGTCAAGACGCTGCAGGCGCAGGGTTTGACGGACAACAGCGCCAATCTTTTCGGACCGGCCCTGATCGTCGCCTCCAACTGCGACGACACGGCGACACTCGACGTGCTCCTGCGCCACCACGCCGACGTCATGGTCCGCGCCGCCGCTTCGCCGAAACCGGATGCCTCGCGCGGCCCATACGCCCTGACCATAGCCGTCATCCAGGGCTACGCCGATGTCACGCAGCGCCTGCTCGACCATGGCGCCGATGCCTGCGCGAGCGACCGCCTCATCCGCAAACCCGGCGTCACGCTCGCCTCCATCGGCAAGCGCAGCCACCTGCCCGATACGCTGATACGACGACTGGCCTGCCCCGCGACGGGTGCCCACTGACGCTGGCCCGGCAGCCACCTGTACCGTCCCGTACAAAAATTTTCCGTCACCCCCTTTTCGTGGCCGCGTGGCGCCTCCATAGTCGGTGCTCCCCACCGCGAGGTTGCGCCCGTGTCCATCCCCAGCGCCGTCAAGAGCACGCCCATCGAAGGGCGCCAGCAACTGATCGACTACCTCGCCGCCGGCGAAAAACCGCGCGAGGCCTGGCGCATCGGCACCGAGCACGAGAAGTTCGGTTTCCGCACCGACGACCTGCGGCCGCCCACGTACGAAGGCGAGCGCGGCATCCGTGCCCTGCTGGAAGGCATCGCCGCGCAGCACGGCTGGGAGATTTCGCGCGAAGGCGAATTCCCGGTGGCGCTCGTCCGCGGCAAGGCCAACATCACGCTGGAGCCCGCCGGCCAGCTCGAACTCTCCGGCGCGCCGCTGGAAACCATCCACCAGACCTGTTGCGAGGTGAACAAGCACCTCGACGAGGTGCGCTCCATCGCCGACCCGATGGGCGTCGGCTTCCTCGGCATGGGCTTCCAGCCGAAGTGGCGGCGCGAGGAAATGCCGTGGATGCCCAAGGGCCGCTACAAGATCATGCGCGAATACATGCCCAAGGTCGGCGGCCTCGGCCTGGACATGATGACGCGCACC
Organism: Rhodanobacter sp. DHG33; assembly: GCF_014843005.1. Taxonomy (GTDB): domain Bacteria; phylum Pseudomonadota; class Gammaproteobacteria; order Xanthomonadales; family Rhodanobacteraceae; genus Rhodanobacter_A. The sequence continues at coordinate 37,525 of NZ_JACYXM010000005.1, forward strand.
TGCACGGTGCAGGTGAACCTGGACTTCTCCAGCGAAGCGGACATGGTGAAGAAATTCCGCGCCAGCCTCGCCCTGCAGCCCATCGCCACCGCGCTGTTCGCCGATTCGCCGTTCACGGACGGACGTCCGAACGGCTACCAATCCTTCCGCTCGCACGTGTGGGAAGACACCGACGCCGACCGCACCGGCATGCTGGACTTCGTGTTCGAGGACGGCTTCGGCTACGAGCGCTACGTGGACTACGCGCTGGACGTGCCGATGTACTTCAGCTACCAGGACGGCCGCTACATCGACCTAGCCGGGCAGGACTTCAAGCGCTTCATGGCCGGCGAGCTCTCTGCAGCGCCGGGCGTAAAAGCCACCATGAAGGACTGGGCCGACCACCTCACCACCGCCTTCCCCGAGGTGCGGCTCAAGCAGTACCTGGAAATGCGCGGCGCCGACGGCGGTCCGTGGAACCGCCTGTGCGCGCTGCCCGCGCTGTGGGTGGGCCTGCTCTATGACGACGAGGCGCTGGATGCGGCGTGGGACCTGGTCAAGGATTTCTCCATGGCCGAGCGCCACGCGCTGCGCAACGGCGTGCCGAAGGAAGCGCTGAAACTGCCCTTCCGCCACGGCACCGTGCGCGACCTCGCGAGCGAAACGCTGAAGATCGCCGCCCACGGCCTGGCGCGCCGGGCCAGGCTCAACCGCAACGACGCCGACGAACGCATCTACCTCGAGCCGCTGCTCGAAATCGTCGAAGCCGGCCAGACACCCGCCGAGCGCAAGCTGGAACTCTTCCATGGCGCCTGGGGCGGCAGCGTGGACCCGGTGTTCAAGGAATTCGCGTATTGAGCAACGTCCACGAAAAAGGCCGGCATCGCCGGCCTTTTTCGTGGAGCGGAACGCGTCGATTTACTTCTTCGGCGCATCCTTCAGGCCACGGTTCTCCAGCATCGGCTCGATGCTGGGATCCTGGCCGCGCCAGTCCTTGTAGAGCTTGGACAGTTCCACGGTATTGCCGCGCGAGAGGATCATGTCGCGGAAGCGCTGGCCGTTCTCGGCGGTGAGGCCACCGTGTTCCTTGAAGTTCACGAAGGCATCGTCGGCCAGCATCTGCGTCCACAGGTAAGCGTAGTAGCCGGCGGAATAGCCGTTGCTCCAGATGTGCAGGAAGTAGCTGGAACGGTAGCGCGGCGGCACGTAGCTGAGGTCAACGCCGTCCTTCTTCAGCGACGCGGCCTCGAACTTGTCCGTATCCTGCTTGGGCGCGTCGGCGCCGAGCATATGCCAGTTCATGTCGAGCATGGCGGCGGCCACCAGTTCGGTCATGGCGTAGCCACTGTTGAACTTGCCGGCCTTCTGCATCTTGTCCACCAGCGGCTGCGGCATCGGCGCACCGGTCTGGTAGTTCTTGGCGAAGTTCGCGAACACTTTGGAATTGCTGGCCCAGTGCTCGTTGAACTGCGAGGGGAACTCCACGAAGTCGCGCGCGGTGGCGGTGCCGGACAGGGTGGGGTACTGCTCGTCGGCGAACATACCGTGCAGGGCGTGGCCGAACTCGTGGAACATGGTGACCACGTCGTCCCACGACAGCAGCGCCGGCTGGCCCGCCGCAGGCTTGGTGAAGTTGGCGACGTTGTAGATCACCGGCTTGGTGCCCAGCAGCTTAGACTGGCCGACGAAGTTGTCCATCCAAGCGCCGCCGTTCTTGTTGTCGCGCTTGAAGTAGTCGCAGTACCACAGCGCCAGCGACTTGCCGTCCTTGTCGAACACTTCGAACACGCGCACGTCCGGGTTGTACACCGGAATGTCATGGCGCTCCTTGAAGGTGAGGCCGTAGAGCTGGTTGGCGGCATAGAACACGCCGTTCTGCAGCACGTTGTTCAACTCGAAATACGGCTTGATCTGCGATTCGTCGAGGTCGTACTTGGCCTTGCGCACCTGCTCGGCGTAGTACTGCCAATCCCACGGCTCCAGCTTGAAGGTGGGCTGGTGCAGCGCGGCCTGGTCCTTGTCGATCTGCGCCTGGATCTCGGCGGCCTCCTGCTTGGCGCGGGCCACGGCGGCGGGCGCTAGCTTTTCCATGAAGCCCATCGCCGCTTCCGGCGTCTTCGCCATCTGGTCCTGCAGCGTCCACGCGGCGTAGTTCGGGAAGCCCAGCAACTTGGCCTCCTGCGCGCGCAGCTGCGCGAGCTGCTCGATGATGTCGCGCGTGTCGTCGGCGTTGCCCTTCTCGGCGCGGTTCCACGAGGCCTCGAACAGCGCCTTGCGGGTGTCGCGGTCGCTCAGGGACTGCAGCGCCGGCTGCTGCGTGGTGTTCTGCAGCACGATCACCCACTTGCCGGCCAGCCCGCGATCCTTCGCGGCCTGCGCGGCGGCGGCAATGTCCTCGTCCGACAGCCCGGCCAGCTTGGCCTTGTCGTCCACCACCAACGCACCGTCCTTCGCGGCGGCGAGCAGCTTGTTGTTGAACTGCGCTTCCAGCGTGGATTCCTGCTGGTTGAGCGCTTTCAGCTTGGCCTTGTCGGCATCGGACAGCTTGGCGCCGTTGTGCACGAACTGGCGGTAGGTCACTTCGACCAGGCGCAGCGATTCGGGATCGAGGTTGAGCGTGGCGCGCGCGTCGTACACCTTCTGCACGCGGTCGAACAGCTTGCCGTCGAGGTACAGCGCGTCCATGTGTGCGGCAAGCTTGGGCGCCTCTTCCTCCTGCACCTTCTGCAGGGTGTCGTCGGTGTTGGCCGAAGTGACACCGTTGAACGTCTCCAGCACGCGGGTGAGCAGCGCACCGCTCTTCTCCAGCGCCACGTAGGTGTTCTCGAAGGTGGGCGCGTCGGAGTCGTCGGCGATCTTCTGCCATTCGGCGAGCTGGTCGGCCATCCCCTTCTCGATCGCCGGCTGGTAGTCGCTGTCCTTGATCTTGTCGAACAGCGGCGCCTGGAACGGCAGCGTGCTGGCAGCGAAGAACGGATTGGCGGCGTTCGCATCGGCCACCGGCGCGGCGGCGCTCGCGGGCTTGGCCGGTGCGGTGGAAGCCGGCGCCGGCTGGCTGCCTTCGTTCGAACCCTGCGAGCAGGCGGCGAGGACGATGCTGGTGGCGATCACGAGAGTGCGTAAGCGAAGCATGCGAAATTCCCGATGGGTGCGCGCGAGGCGCGAACAGAAAAGAAACTGGCCGCCGAATGTAACGACAGCGCCGCGGCTCCGCCAGCCGCAGCGCAGCGAAAACGGCGGGCGCGGATCAGGCGGGACGCACGTCGCGCAACTGCCACGCCGAGCCGATCAGCCAGTTCAGGCGCTGGCGCAGCAGGCCCATCGGCAGGCTGGTGAGCACATCCGCCTCGACGTGCAGGTCGACCACACGTGCCTGCACCTGTGCCTGCGTATCGGTGGTGCCCAGCGACGGATCGACTGCGTCCGGATCCGGCTGCGCCGCCTGCCAGCGCTCGAACAACGTGCGGGTGCGCAGCGCCTCCTGCAGGGCGGCGGCGAAATCGGCGGGGCCGGCACCATCCCAGCTCAAGGCCGCATCGCTGCCGCGCGCATGCACGAGGTCGGCGATGGTGAGGTAATAGTGGTTGCGGCTGCTCATGGACCCTCCTTGTGAACTCAGCTTGCCAGGACGGTGAGTTCGATTTCCGTGAAAGCCTGCGCCGGCGCCACGCCATATGGCAACACGCCGAGGCAGGGCGCAGGCAAAAGCTCGCGCAGGGTGGCGAGATTCTCCTCCACCGCCTCCATCGCGGGATCGACGCGGTTGGCGATCCACCCGGCAAGCCGGCAGCCATCGGCGCGCACCGCCTCCGCGCTGAGCAGCGCATGGTTGAGGCAGCCCAGCCGCAAACCCACCACCAGGATCACCGGCAAGCCCCATTGCCCGGGAATGTCGGAGGCGAACAGACCCGGTGCCAGCGGCACCCGCCAGCCGCCCACGCCTTCCACCACCACGGCATCGTGCCCGGCGCACAGCACATCGAACGCAGTGCGCAGGGGCGGCAACGCGATCGTCGCGCCCTCATGCGCCGCCGCGAGGTGCGGCGACAAGGCATCGCGCAGCGCCACCGGGTTGCTGTGCTCGTACGGCGGCAACGGTGCGCTGCTGGCGTCGCGCAAGGCCAGCGCGTCTTCGTTCCGCAGGCCGTGCGCCGTTTCCATGCAGCCGCTGGCGACCGGCTTCATGCCGGTGGCGCGAAGATCCGCCGCACGCAAGGCATGCAACAGCGTGCAGGCGGCATGCGTCTTGCCAATGCCGGTGTCGGTGCCGGCGATGAACCATGCGGCAGCCGTCATGCCGCGCGCGCCAGCTCCCGGCGCGACCAGTTGCCCGTGATCCAGTACACCGCCGTCAGCAGCGCGTAGAGGCATCCGGGCACTGCGCTCCAGGCCCCGCTGACCGGTAGAACCAACGCTGCCACCAGCGAAATCAGCGCCACCAGCATCGAGCCCAGCTGGATGTAATAGACCTCCCGCGCCTCGATGTGCTCCACGCGTCCGCCCTGCATGCGCCGGATGCTGTGCCGGTACAGGCAGGCCAGGCAGCCTGCCATGCAGCCGTAGGCCAGGCCATAACAGATGTAGAGCGCCTTCACCTGCGAAACGCTGGTGATCTGGGGCGCCTCGGGCATGTCCGCGTGCGCGAAGGCCGCGTAAATCGCGTTGAACATCGACGAGAACAGCATATCGAGCGGATACACGAAGATCAGGGCGAAGAACACCAGCGCCAGGCTCAGCACGATGCTGAAGGTGTCGTGCGTGCGGAACCGGTCGCGCCATTGCACATGCCGGTGCCAGAACAGCATCAGCGTCGCGAAACTGCAGGCAAAGGCGGGGATCCGGCTCAGCGCCACCATCAGGTCGTGCAGGCTGTGTGGAACCTCGGCGCCCGCGATCGCCAGCACGCTTACCGCGAAAGCGAAGACGGCATCGATGAAACCGTCCAGCCGGTGCGCCTCGATGCGCCCTTCCCGTGCCGTCTCACGCTGCCCACTCATGCGATTCCCCTTGTGCGTAAGCCGTCGATATCCCATCTTGTCGCATCAGTCTGCAACAACCGGGCCGCTCCGTCATGTTCGAAATCAAGACCAACCACGCCACCAGCAAGCACGAGCATTACGCCGACCTCGCGCAACAGGCGCGCGGCCTGCTCGCCGGCGAAAGCAACCTGGTCGCGAACGCGGCGAACTTTTCCGCCCTGGTGTTCCACAGCCTGCCCGACCTCAACTGGTGCGGCTTCTACCTGTACGACGGCACCGAGCTGGTGGTCGGCCCGTTCCAGGGCAAGCCCGCCTGCATCCGCATCGCGCTGGGCAAGGGCGTGTGCGGTACCGCAGCGCAGACAGGGCAGACCCAGCTGGTGCGCGACGTCAACGCCTTCGACGGCCACATCGCCTGCGACGCTGCCTCGCAATCGGAAATCGTGGTGCCGCTGGTGAAGGCCGACGGCAGCCTGCTGGGCGTATGGGACGTGGACAGCCCGGTGATCGCGCGCTTCGACGCCGACGACCGCGCCGGCATGGAGGCGCTGTGCGCGGTGTTCATGGAGCACCTGGCGGCCTAGCCGCGCACTTCGCTCCGCCGGCATCACCCGCGCGGCGTGCGCAGCAATTCCGCCACGCGCTCGCGCGCATCCCCCACGCCGGTACCGGCGGGCGAGGAAAACACCTGCGCGGTGGCATGCAGGCCGTCCGGGAAACTCTCGCGCATCGCCGCCAGCGCCTGCGCGGCCTGGTTGCGCGACAGCTTGTCGGCCTTGGTCAGCAGGAGGTGGCAAGGCAGACCAGTGGCGAAGCAGAAGTCCAGCATCATCCGGTCGAACTCCTTGAGCGGATGGCGGATGTCGGCGATCAGCACCACGCCGCGCAGGCTTTGCCGGCGATGCAGGTAAACGTCGATTTCCTGCCTCCAGTGCGCGCGCAGTTCCTCGGGCACCTTGGCGTAGCCGTAGCCGGGCAGGTCGATCAGGCGCGCGACTAGCGGCGCCTCGCCTGCGCCCTGCACCAGCGGCGGCAGCGCGAACGCCACCATCTGCTGGGTACGGCCCGGGGTCTTGGAGGTGCGCGCCAGCCCCTTGTGGCCAGTCAGCGCGTTGAGCGCGCTGGACTTGCCCGCATTGGAACGGCCGGCGAACGCCACCTCGGCACCTTGATCGGCGGGTAGTTGGTTGACGCGGTGGGCGGCGAGTACGAAATGCGCGCCTTGCAGTGGATTGGACATGGTTTGACCGGAGCGCGAAGGCATGGGGATAATCCGATGGTTTCTGCCCGTGGCGCCGATACCGACCGGCGATGGCAGCCTTCGACAGTTTCTGAGAGGGGAAGTGTATGGGTTTTCGGTTCGCAGGTTTTCGACCCGCTGCGTTGGGCTCCGCCGCAGCCCTGCTCTTCGCCTTGACCGCGGGTGCGGCGATGGCGCAGTCCGCACCGGCCAAGGCCGCTACGACCGCCCATCCTGCCGCCGCCGCTTCGGCCGCGCCGGCACCCGCCGCTGCCGCGGCCACTGCCGAGACGGCGACCAAGCCGGGCGATGCCACCGCGGGCCAGGGCAAGGCCGCCGCCTGCGGTGCCTGCCATGGCATGGACGGCAACTCCACCGACCCGCAGTACCCCAAGCTGGCCGGCCAGAGCGAGCAGTACATCGCCCACCAGCTCGAGAACTTCAAGAGCGGCAAGCGCCAGAACCCGATCATGCTGGGCATGGCCACGCCGCTGTCCGAACAGGACATGCACGACATCGGCGCGTACTTCGCCAGCAAGACCGCGCTGCCCGGCGTGGCCGACCAGGCGCTGGTCGAGCACGGCCAGCAACTGTTCCGCGAGGGCGACGTGAAGCGCGGCATCCCTGCCTGCATGGCCTGCCATAGCATCGACGGCCGCGGCAATCCCGGCGCGGAGTTTCCGCAACTGGCGAGCCAGCATGCCCAGTACATCGAATCCGTGCTGAAGGCCTGGCACGACGGCGGCGCCTGGGGCACGGATGCGCACTCGCAGATCATGCCCGGCATCGCCCAGAAGCTGGACGCCGGCGACATCACCGCCGTGGCCAGCTACATCGAAGGCCTGCACCCCGCCACCGCCGGCGACCTGCCACAGCCTTCCGCCACTCCCTGATCGACGACTACGGCGGCACCGGCCGCGGCCGGAGCCTGCCATTGCTCTACCCACCCCGAGGTAATTCCATGTTGAAGCGTCTGCCGTTCCTGTGCGCCGCCCTGCTGGCGCTGACCGCCTGCGGCCAATCCTCCGACAACGGCACCGCGGCGCCGAGCACGCCTGCGGCCACTAGCTCCGCCGCCAAGCCTGCCGCGACTGCGCCGGCACCGGCCAGCACTGCAGCCGCCCAACCGGCTGCGAGCGCCAGCGCCGCCGCACCGGCCGCGGCAGCCACGGCGACGGCCGCCGCCAAGCCCGCGGCCTCGGCCCTGCCCTTCGTGGACAACGGCCAGTTCGTCGAAGGCAAGGATTACTACCGCATCGACCCGGCCCAGCCCAAGTACATCCCCACCGACAAGATCGAGGTGCTGGAGGTGTTCTCCTACGCCTGCCCGGCCTGCAACGCCTTCCACGGCTTCATGGACCAGATCGAGAAGAGCCTGCCCGCGAACGCCGTGGTGCACTACCTGCCCTCGTCGATGCGCCCCGACGAAAACTGGGTGGTCTACCAGCGCGCGTACTTCGCCGCCGAGGCGCTGGGCGTGCGCGCCAAGGCCCACGACGCGTTCTACGACGCCACCTGGAAGACCGGCGAAACGGCCACCTACGACCTTTCCACCGGCCAGCCCAAGCCCAAGGGCGCGTGGCCCACGATCGAGGACATCGCCAAGTTCTATGCCAAGTTCGGCGTCGATCCCAAGGAGTTCGTGGCGGTGGCCAACTCCTTCTCGGTGAACACCAAGATGAAGCAGGCCGACGACATGCAGAAGGCCTACGGCGTGAACGAAACCCCCAACCTCGTGGTCGATGGCAAGTACCGCGTCTCGCCGCACGACGCAGGCGGGGCGCAGCGCACGATCCAGGTGATCCAGTGGCTGGTCGCCAAGGAAGCCGCCGGCAAGTAAGCCGGCGCATCGCATCCCTACCGTCTTGCCGAGCACTCACCGATGAAGCATCTCGCCTCCCTGCGCACCTTGACCCTGTTCGCCGGCCTTCTGCTGACGGCTGCCTGCACCGCGCAATCCAGCACCAGCGCCTCGGCGCCGTACACCGAGGGTGACCAATACGTGACCCTGCCGGCGCCGTACCAGCGCTACAGCAGCGAGGGCAAGGTGGAAGTGGCCGAGGTGTTCTCCTATGCCTGCATCCACTGCGCCGAGTTCTCGCCCATCGCCGAGAAGCTGAAGAAATCGCTGCCGCCCGGCGTGAAGTTCGAACTGGTGCCCGCGCCCTTCAGCGACGAGTGGCTGCCGTTCGCACGCGCCTACTACGCCGCGGACAAGCTGGGCGTGGTGGATCGCACGCACCTCCAGCTGTTCCAGGCAAAGTTCGTCCAGAACTATCCGATGAACTCGCTGGACGACCTCGCCGACTTCTACGCCAGCCAGGGCGTGAACCGGGCCGAGTTCATGCGCCTCGCCAACTCGCCGGAAGCGACCGCCAAGCTGAAGGCCGACCTGGACCTGATCCGGAAATGGGGCGTGGACGGGACGCCTACGCTCGTGATCGACGGCAAGTACCGCGTGACGCAGGTGAAGACGCTGGACGAGCTGTCCAAAGTGGCGCAGTGGCTGGCCAAGCGCGAACTGGACGCGGCGAACAAGGCCGGCAAGTAATCCCCCCGACAGGAGCCGCAACGGACGTTCACGTCCGCTGCGGCCTTGTGCGTGTACCGTACACGGCCCCATGGAACGTACCGCTCCCCTCCACGCCAAACGCCAGCTGCGCCTGCTGAGCTGCAACATCCTCGCCGGCGCCAGCGTGCAGCGTTACAGCGAATACGTCACCCGCAGCCTCACCGCCGTGCTGCCGGGACGCCGCAAGATCGACAATCTCGACCGTCTCGCCGCGCTGCTGCCGCAGTTCGACGTGATCGGCCTGCAGGAAGCCGATGCCGGCAGCCTGCGTTCCGGCTTCCTCAACCAGACGCGCTATCTCGCCGAAGCCGCCGGCATGCCGTTCTGGAGCCACCAGCCGAACCGGCCGGTGGCGGGCCTGTCGCACACCGCCAACGGCCTCATCAGCCGCATCGAACCCAGCACGGTGCTGGACTATCCGCTGCCCGGCCGCGGACGCGGCGCGCTGCTGGTGCGTTTCGGTACCGGCGAACATGCGCTGACCGTGATCATCGCCCACCTCTCGCTGGGTGCCCTCACGCGCACGCGGCAACTGGGCTTCATCGCGGAGATCCTCGAAGACCATCCGCATGCCGTGCTGATGGGCGACCTCAACACCGACGTGGGGAGTCCGGAGATGCGCCAGCTGTTCGCGCGCTCGCGGCTGCAGCCGCCCGTGCAGGCCACGCCTACTTTCCCGAGCTGGAAACCGAAGCGGGCGCTTGATCACATCCTCACCTCGTCCACGGTGGCAGTGGAAAAAGTATGGACACTGCCACAGGCGTTCTCCGACCATCTCGCGCTGGCGGCGGAAATCCGGCTGCCGATGTCCCACGGAGACCACGGATGAAAATACGCGCGTTGATTCCCTGGCTGCTGATCGCGCTGGTCGGCCTCGGCGCCGCATGGCTGCGCTACGGCCTGATCGAGCAGCCCGCGCTGGCGGATCTGTGCACCTCGACACAGGCGCCTGCCTGGTGCCCGCTGCGGCAGGCGCTGGTGATGGGCTTTCTCTACGAGGTTTACGGCATTGCCGCCGTCATCGTCGCCGCGCTCTCGCTGCTGCGCCGCACACGGGCGCTGGCATGGCTGGCCGCTGCGCTGGGAGCGTTCGCGCTGCAGCTCTACAACTGCGAGCCGGGTGCGCTGGCGCTTCTGATCGGCTGCCTGCGCCTGGTGCATTTGAGCGCGCCATCGGGCCGCCGCCCCCACGAAGCCACGCCTTAAACGCCTGCCAGCGAAGCCGCGCCGCCGGCAGGCGATCCAGCGAAGCGATCAATCGCGTCCCGCAAACGCCTCGTCCAGCCACGCATGCATCAAGCGATAGGAACGCGCCGCTGCCTTCGCGTCGTACTTGCAGCCGGGCGCATTCTCGCCTTCCTCGGTGAAGCAATGCACCGCGTGGCCCAGCACCACGAACTGCCAGGCGGCAGGGCTCTGGCGCATCTCGTCCATGAACTTGTCGGCGTCCTTCATCGTCCACGTGTCGTCGGCGCCGTTCATCGCCAGCACGCGGGCCTTGATGTGTTTCGCCATCGACGCATCGTCGGTGGAGAGGTCGCCATGGAAGGACGCCACCGCAGCGACGTCGGCACCGCTGCGGGCCAGGTCCAGCACCGCTGCACCGCCGAAGCAGAAGCCGATCGCGGCGAGCCTGGCGGTATCGATGGGCGCATCCTTCGCCTGCAGCCTGAGCTGCGCCAGCGCCTCGTTGATGCGCGAGCGCATCAACGCGCGGTTCGCGTACAGCGGCTTGACGGCAGCCTGCGCCTGCGCGTCGTTGTCCAGTTGCGGGCGCACGTTGGCGCCGTACATGTCGGTGAGCAGGATCACGTAATCCTTGCCCGCGATCATTTCCGCCTTCTTGATCGCCTCGTCGTTCACGCCGAACCAGTTCGGCACCATCACCAGGCCGGGGCGTTTCGCGCCGCTGGCGTCGTCGTAGACCAGCACGCTGTGGAAGCGCGTGCCGCCCTGGGTCCACTCCACCGGGCGCTGCACCATCTTCGCCTGTGCGGCGAAGGCGAAACCGGCAAGCAGGAATGCGGCAAGACAACGGATGTGGCGCATGGCGTAACCCTCCCTCATATGAAACCTGATTAGCGGCGAGACTCGGCTAGTAGCGGCTTTTCGTGAAGAGTGCGGCCAAGGATGCCGCCCGTTTGATTTCCGCGTTCACGGACGAACGCCAAAAGAAAGCATCAAAGTCCGGCGGCATGTCGCGCGATGCGGCGCTTCAGCGGCGCCAGCCGGTCGAGCAGACGTACGCCGATGCCCCGCGCGGCGACCAGCGGCGGCGCCTGCCACGCATAAATGCGCGCCAGCGCATCGAAGCCGCGCGCGTCCAGCGTGTCGGCGCTGCGCCGGCGGCGCGCATAGCGGCGCAGCACGTGCGGCGCGGCGAAATCGCGACCGGCGTCGTGCGCTTCGACCAGCGCGTCGCGCAGTTCGGCCACGTCGCGCAGGCCCAGGTTCACGCCCTGGCCGGCCAGCGGGTGCACGGCATGCGCGGCATCGCCCAGCAGCACGAAGCGCTCGGCCTGATAACTTTCCGCCAGCTGCAGCCTGAGCGGGAAAGCGGCGCGTTTCGTGGTGGATACGATCCGCCCCAAACGGAAATCGCTGGCGACACCCAGCGCCTGCATGAAACCGGCATCGTCCAGTGCCAACACGCGCTGCGCCTCGTCCTCGGGCAACGACCACACGATGGAGCTGCGCCCGTCGGCCAGCGGCAACAGGGCCAGCGGGCCGGTAGGCAGGAAACGTTGCCACGCCGTCCGTTCGTGCGCCCGCTCGGTGACGACATGGGCCACTACCGCACGCTGCGCGTAGTCGTGACCGCGGGTGCCGATGCCGGCCATGTCGCGCAACGGCGAGGCGGCGCCGTCGGCAGCCACCAGCAGGCGCGCGGACAGGCTTTCGCCGCCGGCCAGTTCCAGCGTCACGCGATCCTCGCGCGCCTCGAAACCACGCACTTCGGCAGGGCACAGCCGGCGCACGCCCGCGGACTGCAGCGCCTGCCAGAGTTCCCACTGCACCAGGCTGTTCTCGACGATGTGGCCGAGCAGGTCGCGGCCTTCGTCCGCCGCGTCGAAATCGATGGCCGCGCCGCTTTCGCCGTCCCACACGTGCATATGCGAGTAGGGACCGGAGCGCGACTCGCGAATGGACGTCCAGACGCCCAGCCCATCCAGCAAGGCGATCGACGACGGCGCCAGCCCCACCACGCGAAGGTCCACCTCGTCGGTGGCGTTCCAGGGCTGCGGAGCACGCGCCTCCAGCAAAGCGGTGGCGAAGCCGGCTTTGGCCAGCGCCAGCGCGGCAGCAGCACCCACCATGCCGCCGCCGACCACGGCGACGTCCAGCGAAGGTGCGCGCCGGCGTTCGGCGGGGGCGCTCATGGCAGGCGCTCCAGCACCGCGCGCGGCGGTTCGCCGCGGAAGCCCATGCCGTGCCGCGCCAGGCGGTCCTGCAAGGGCGCGAAACGGTCATTGGCGAGCAGCGCCAGCGAGCGCAGCGGCGCGAGCATCGGCTGTTCGAGGCAGGCCAGGCGCACCAGGGCGTGGCTCATCGCCATCGTGCCCTCGCGGTCCGGTTCGCGCCGTGCGGCGTAGCGCTCAAGCAAGCCGGGAGCACCGGGATCGTCCGCCGCGGCGACCAACTCGGCGAGAGTCAGCGCATCGCGCAGGCCGAGGTTGAAACCTTGCGCGCCGATGGGGTGCACGGTCTGCGCCGCGTTGCCCACCAGCACCGCGCGCGGGCCGGTGAGCCGCCGCGCGGCTACGCGATGGATCGCATACGGATAGCGTCTGCCGGGCCGCGCGAGGCGGCCCAGCCGCCACCCGAAGCGTTGTTGCGCCAGCGCGGCGAAAGCATCGTCGTCCATGGCCGCCACGGCATCGGCCTGTTCGGCGGGCACGGTGAGCACCAGCCCGCAGCGCCCCTGCGCCAGCGGCAGCAGCGCCACCGGGCCTTGATCGGAGAAACGCTCGAAGGCGCGGCCCGCGTGGGCGCGTTCGGGCGTGACGGTGGCGACGAACAGGGTCTGCTCGTAATCGAGCCGCTCGGCTTCGATGCCCAGCTGCGCACGCACGAAGGATTCGGTGCCGTCAGCGCCCACCAGCAGCGCGGCGTCGACCGTTCGCTCGCCGTCGGCGGTACGGATGCGTGCGCGCCAGCCGACGGCCTGCATTTCCAGCGCCTCCAGTTTCGCGGGCGCGAGTCGGGTCAGCCGCGTGCAGGTATCCAGCCGGCGCAGCAGGGCCACGCCCAGTTCGCGCGCGGGCAGCGTCCAGCCCAACGCATCGACGCCGTGCCTGGCCGCATCGATGCGTGCACTGCCGAACTCGCCGGCGCGGCTGACGTGGATATGGCGGATGGCCGTGGCCTGCGCGGCGGCGTACGGCCACACGCCGATGGCGGCGAGGCCGTTGACGGTGGCGCGGGCCAGCGCGAGGTTGCGCTCGTCGTAACTGGGCTGGGCGTCGGCGCGCGGCGCGGCGGCTTCGACCAGGGTGGCGGCCACGCCGGCGGCATCCAGCGCGATGGCGAGGCTGGCGCCGACCAGGCCACCGCCGACGATCAGCACGCCGCCAGCAGGAGATGCGGAGGAATTCATGCGCGGGATGATACGCGCCATCGCATCGCGCCGGCTGCCCCGGAACCTGTCCAGCATCGCCAGCCGCATGGGCACAGGGCTCGCGGGCGGGCTCTTGGGCTAAACTGTGCGTCTGAATCCAGCTGCGCTGCACGGAGTACACATGGCAACCACAACGACCCGACGCCTGGCCATCTTCCTGGCCTTGGCCCTGGTGATGGGCGTCACCCGCTTCCATCCCTCGCTGCTGCACCACGCGTTGTGGGATGCCTCGTGGGGCGTGTTCTTCCTCGCCGGCTTCTGGCTGCGCGGCCAGGGACGCTGGGCCTTCCCGCTGCTGATGGCCGAGGCGGTGCTGGTGGATTACTTCGTCATCTCCGGCATGGGCATCAATTTCTGGGACCACTACTGCGTCTCGGCGGCCTACTGGTTCCTGGTGCCGTCCTACGGCGCGTTGTGGCTGGGCGGCAGCTGGCTGGCGAAGCGGCAGTCGGGTCTCGACCTGCGCACGCTGGGCCTTGCCGTCGCCGCGCTGCTCGTCACCGAAGGCGCTTGCTACCTGATCTCCAACGGCAGCTTCTACTGGATCAGCGCCAGCGTGCCGGCGCCGCGCAGCTTCGGCGCATGGTTCGCCAACCTCGGCGACTGGTACCTGCCCTTCCTTGGCGGCACTTCCCTCTACGTCGGACTCGGTGCGGTGGTGCACGTGCTGGCAGTGCAGCTGTCGCGCCTGTCGCAGCACGGCGCGCACGCCAAGCACTGACGTGGGCAACCGCCTCTCCAAGATCTATACGCGTACGGGTGACGACGGCAGCACGGGACTGGGCGACGGCTCGCGCGTGCAGAAGGACTCCCCGCGGGTGGCCGCCTACGGCACCGTGGACGAGCTCAACAGCACCATCGGCATGGTGCTGGCCTGCCCGGGCGTGGACGATGCGGTACGCGAGGCGCTGACCCAGATCCAGCACGAGCTGTTCGACCTCGGCGGCGAACTGTGCATCCCCGGCATGGCGATGATCGAGGATGCCGACATCACGCGGCTGGAAAGCGTGCTGGACGCCTTCAACGAACCGCTGCCGCCGCTGAAGGACTTCATCCTGCCCGGCGGCGGCATGGCCGCTTCATGCTGCCATCTGGCGCGTACCGTGTGCCGCCGCGCCGAGCGCGAGGTGATCGCGCTGCGCCGGGACGAACCCGACGTGCGCCCGCAGACGCAGCGCTACCTCAACCGCCTTTCCGACTTGCTGTTCGTGCTGTGCCGCGTGCTGGCCCGCAGCGGCGGCCACGGCGAAGTGCTGTGGCAGCACGAGCGGCGGCGCAAGCCCTCCGCCGGCTGAGGCAGCCGCCATGCTGCGGCTGTACACGCACCCCGCCTGCCTGGGGCACGACAACGGCCCCGGCAATCCCGAGGTGGCTGCTCGCCTGACTGCCGTGCTGCGCGCGCTCGACCACGACCGCTACGCCGCCCTGGATCGCGTGGAAGCCCCGCGCGCCAGCCGCGAGCAACTCCTGCGCGTGCATGCGGCGGACCACGTCGAACGCATGCTCGCCGCCGTGCCCGAAGGCGAAACGCGGCGGCTGGACGAGGACACCGTGCTCTCGCCCGGTTCCGCCGAGGCCGCTCTGCGTGCGGCGGGCGCGGCGGTGGCCGCGGTGGATGCCGTGCTCGACGGCGGCCACGTGCGCCGCGCGTTCTGCGCGGTGCGTCCGCCCGGCCATCACGCCACGCGCGAATCGGCGATGGGCTTCTGCCTGTTCAACAACGTGGCGGTGGCCGCAGCCCATGCGCTGGCGGCGCACGGGCTGAAACGCGTCGCCATCGCCGATTTCGACGTGCACCACGGCAACGGCACCCAGGACATCTTCTGGCGCGAGCCACGCGTGCTGTTCGCCTCCAGCCACGAGATGCCGCTGTACCCGGGCACCGGCCATCCGGACGAGCGCGGCGAGGGCAACATCCTCAACCGCCCGCTGTCGGCCGGCGACGGCCCCTACCTGTTCCGCGAACTATGGGAGGGCGACCTACTGCCGCGGCTGCACGCCTTCAGGCCGCAGCTGGTGCTGGTGTCGGCGGGTTTCGACGCGCACCAGCGCGATCCGCTGGCCAACCTCTGCCTGGGCAGCGAGGACTACGCCTGGATCACCGCGAAGCTGGTCGAGCTGGCGAACCGCCATGCCGATGGCCGGCTGGTCTCGACGCTGGAAGGCGGCTACGACCTCGCCGCATTGGCGGCCAGCGCGTCGGCGCACGTCGAAGCGTTGATGGATTGAGCAGTGCGGCCAAGGATGGCCGCCCGTTTGATTCTGCAATCATCGATGATTGCAAAAATCATCCCCCAAGCTCACTCCGGCACGAAATCCAGCGCCGCCGAATTGATGCAATAGCGCAGTCCGGTAGGCCGCGGGCCGTCAGGGAACAGGTGGCCAAGATGCGAGTCGCAATGCGCGCAACGCACCTCGATGCGGCGCATACCGTGACTGTCGTCGTCGTGGCTGGATACCGCGGCCGGGATCAGCGGCTGCCAGAAGCTGGGCCAACCGGAACCGGAATCGTACTTGCTGTCCGAACCGAACAGTACGCTGCGGCAGGCCGCGCACACGTAGGTTCCTTCGGCGTGGTGGCGATACCACTTGCCGCTGAAAGGCGGCTCGGTGGCCGAGCAGCGGCATACCGCATACTGCTCGGGGCTCAATTCGGCGCGCCATTCGGCGTCGCTCCTGACCAGCCCGGGTTCGTTCATGCCTGAATCCTCGATTGCCTCCGGCAGCCTTTGTGTCTGCCTGATCTGGGGCGTTTCTGCTAGCTTTACCGACCACACGACCGCCGGGTTTCCATTGTGACGCGCAAGCTCCCTCCACGCCGCCTGCTGGCGGTTGCCGCTGCCCTCGCCCTGATCGGCGGCCCGGCCGAAGCCGGTAGCGGCGGCCCGCATCGCAGCACCTCGCTGGACGGCAGCGAACAGGCCTGTCCGCTGGGCTCCTTCACCTGCCCGCCGCGTCCGTACAACTACGTCATGTGCCACCCCAACGCCATGCTGGAGTTCTACGACCCCACGCTGAGCAAGGACAGCGGCGCCCGCGAAACCAGCAAGACCTATGTGTCGGCGAAGCACGTCGACAGCGCCGACCAGACGGTCTATCACTTGACCGGCGATGTACGCATGGATCGAGCTGATCAACGGCTGCAGGCGGACACGGTTGACTACAACGACGACACCACCGACTACGACGCACGCGGCAATGTGCGCTACCAGGACTACGCGCAGCTGATGTCCTCCACGCACGCACGCGGCAACGACGCCTCGGGCGTCGGTATCGCCGACGACGTGCGCTACCAGATGCTGACTTCGCGCGGCAACGGCGTGGCCCGCCAGGCGCAGGAGCTCGACGTCCAGCACACCCGCTACACGCAGGCCACCTATTCCACTTGCGATGTCGGCCACCATCTGTGGGAATTTCGCGGCCAGTCCATCGTGATGGACAAGGTCAACGGCGTGGGCGTGGCGCGCGACTCCACTTTCCGTGTCGGCAACGTGCCGCTGCTGTATCTGCCCTGGTTCAGTTTCCCGCTCGACAACCGGCGCAAGACCGGCTTCCTTTACCCGGTCATCGGCCACAGCGGCCACTCGGGCTATGTCCTCAGCGCGCCGTTCTACCTGAACCTGGCGCCGAACTACGACGCCACGCTGGACCCGCGCATCTACACCTCGCGCGGCGTGATGCTGGACACCGAATTCCGCTACCTGCTGCCCGGCAGCAACGGCACGTTCGACGTGCAGTACCTGCCGAACGACCACGGCACGAACGACGTGGGCACCACCGCCAACACGCCCGGCACGGACCGCTACCGCTACACCATCAAGGACACCACCCACCTGTGGGGCAGTTGGAATTTCACCACTTCGATCGACCGTAGCTCGGACAACAATTTCTTCTACGACTTCGGGAACCAACTGGGCGGCCCGCCGATCTACATACTCACCTCCAACGCCCAGGTGGCTGGCAGTGGGAAGTGGGGGACTGCGTGGTGGAACGCATCGGTAGGCGGCGACGCCTACCAGAACATGAACCCGTTCCTCACCGATGCGTCGCTGCCCTACCGGCAGTTGCCGTACGGCAATTTCAACTTCGACTGGCCGATCAATAACTGGCTCGAATTCGGCATGAACAACCAGTTCGTTGCGTTCCGCAAGCCCGGCTATGTGGAAGGCAACCGCGAGGACCTGCAACCCTACCTGGCCGCGGACTTCGGTACGCAGGGCTGGTTCGTGCGCCCACGCGTGGAATGGCGCTATACCGACTACCAGCTCAGCAACGGCTACCAGCAGTACGGCTACTTCGGCCTGCTCGGCAGCGGCCTGTCGTCGCCCTTCACCCAGCAGTCGCCCAGCCGCTCGATGCCCATCGTCGACGTGGACAGCGGTCTGGTGTTCGACCGCAACATCTCGCTGTTCGGCAACGACTACACGCAGACGCTGGAACCGCGGTTGTATTACCTGTACGCGCCATACCGCGATCAGAACAACCTGCCGCTGTTCGACAGTGCGCTGATGACGTTCGACTACTGGCAGCTGTTCTCCACCAACCAGTTCGCCGGCGCCGACCGCCAGATGAACGCGAACAACCTCACGGCCGCCATCACCACCCGCCTGCTCGACGACAGCGGCGTGGAACAGTTGTCTGCCAGCTTCGGCCAGATCCGCTATTTCACCCCGCAGCGGGTGCAGATGCCGATCGGCTCGAACACCGTGGCGCCCATCACCGACTGGAGCGGCTCGGCCTACGTCGCCCAGATCGACATGCAGCTCAACGACCGCTGGCGCGCCAGCACCTCCTACCAGTGGTCCCCCAATACCCACGACACGCAGATGGCGATGTTCCAGCTGCAGGGGCGTGTGGGCACGGACGGCATAATCAACTTCGCCTACCGCTACCGCCAGGGGCTGATGGATCAATACACCGTTTCGGGTGTCTATCCCCTGTCCGACCGCTGGCGCCTGATCGGCTCGTGGACGTATGCGGAACCGCTCAAGGGCGTGACCAACTCGCTGAAGGGCACCATCGAAGCCGTAGCCGGCGTGGAATACGACAGCTGCTGCGTGACCCTGCAGCTGGTCGACCGCAGTTACGTGAACCAGGGTTACTACGGCGTCGCGCCGACCGTGCCGGTGACCGGGCCGGCCAACCTGCGCGACAACGTCGTGATGTTCCAGGTGATCTTCAAGGGCCTGGGCTCCACCAGCGGCCAGATCGATCCCCTGCTGCGCCGTGATATTCTCGGCTATCAATAATCCGCTGTATCCCTCTTTTGGCTGCTCCCTGATGAAGCGATTCCTCGCCCCGCTCCTGTCCATCGTCGTGTTCGCGCTCGCGCTGCCTGCGCATGCCCAGCTGCTGCCGAATGCCGGCGCGGGCGTCACCTCGTCGCCCAACCAGCTGGACCGCATCGTGGCCGTGGTGAACGAGGACGTGATCCTGCAAAGCGAGCTCGACAACGCCGTGCATGCGATCCAGCAGCAGTACGCCAGCCAGCCCGGCCAGCTGCCGCCGCAGGACGTGCTGCAGAAGCAGGTGCTGGATCGCCTGATCCTGATGCGGCTGCAGCTGCAGAAGGCGGACGACCAGGGCGTGCACGTCTCCGACAACCAGGTCGACCAGGCCGTGGCCCAGGTGGCGCAGCAGAACAAGATGACCCCCGACCAGTTGCGCACCGAGGTCGAGCACACCGGGCAGGACTTTGGCGCCTTCCGCCAGCAGCTCGCCGACCAGCTGACCGTGCAGCAGCTCCACCAGAGCGTGGTGCACGACTCGGTATCGGTCACCGACAGCGAAATCGACAACCTGCTCGCCAGCCCGAACTACAAGGCCGGCGAGATCCATCTGGCGCATATCCAGGTCAGCATCCCCAGCGGAGCCGACGCCGCCGCGATCCAGGCTTCCGCGGCCAAGGCCGAGCAGGCGATCAATGCGATCAAGGGCGGCATGGACTTCCACGCCGCGGCCATCCGCTACTCCGACGCGCCCGACGCGCTGGACGGCGGCGACCTCGGCTGGCGCCGCATGGACGAGGTGCCGCCCGCCTTCGCCGACACCGTGGCCAACATGAAGCCCGGCGACGTCAGCTCCGCGCTGCGCGGCCCCACCGGCTTCCACATCCTCAAGCTGATCGGCCAGCGCGAGCCGTCCAAGCAGATCGTCACCGAGTACCACGCACGCCAGATCCTCATCAAGCCCAGCGAGCTGATGACGTCCGATCAGGCGCAGCAGAAGGCGCAGGAGCTGTACGACCAGATCGTCAACAAGCATGCCGACTTCGCCAAGCTGGCCAAGGACAACTCCAAGGACGACACCACCGCCAACATCGGCGGCGACATGGGCTGGTTCGCCCAGGACGCCTGGGGCACCGTCGTCACCCAGCAGATCAGCCAGCTGAAGGACAACGAGGTCTCCAAGCCCTTCCAGACCGGCGACGGCAGCTGGGACATCATGCAGCTGCTGGGTACGCGCCAGAGCGACCTGACCACCCAGATGGCACGCGACCAGGCCCGCCAGGCCATCGGCAACCGCAAGGCGGAGCAGGCCTACGACGACTTCCTGCGCGACCTGCGCGCCAACGCCTACATCAAGGTGCTGGTGCCCGAGCTGCGCGACGACACCAACACCCCGGCCGGCGCCGGAAAATCCTCCTGACCGGGAGCCGCCGGCATGGCGCTCCCCCGGCTCGCCGTCACCGCTGGTGAGCCGGCAGGCGTCGGTCCGGAACTGATCGCGCGACTGGCCGCCACGCCGCTGGCGGCCGACCTGGTGGCCATCACCGATCGCGATCTGCTCGCCCGCGCTGCCGCCCGTTGCGGCCTGCGCATCGCACTGATCGACGATGACGGCACTCAGCGGGAGTACCGCGAGCCTGGCAGCCTGCGCGTGCACCATGTGCCGCTGGGTACCGAAGAGGTTCCGGGCCAACCCGATCCACGCAATGCGCATCACGTGCTCGCCACGCTGGCCGAAGCCGCCGACGGCTGCATGGCCGGCCGCTACGCCGCCGTGGTCACCGCGCCGCTGCAAAAGGCCTCGATCAACGAAGCCGGCATCCGCTTCAGCGGCCACACCGAATTCTTCGCCGAACGCGCCAACGCCGACGTGGTGATGATGTTGGCCAGCCCCGAACTGCGCGTGGCGCTGGCCACCACGCACCTGCCGCTGGGCGCGGTACCGGCCGCCATCACGCGCGAATCGCTGGAGCGCACGCTGCGCATCGTGCACGCGGAACTGCGCGCGAAGTTCGGCATTGCCGCGCCGCGCATCGCCGTGCTGGGCCTCAATCCGCACGCCGGCGAGGGTGGCCATCTCGGCCGCGAGGAACTGGACACCATCATCCCGCTGCTGAACGCGCTGCGCGCCGAAGGCATGGCACTGATCGGCCCGTTGCCGGCCGATACCGCCTTCGTGCCCGCCCAGCGCCCACGCTACGACGCAGTGCTGGCGATGTATCACGACCAGGCGTTGCCGGTGCTCAAGAGCGAAGCCTTCGACCGCACCGTCAACCTCACCCTCGGCCTGCCTTTCATCCGCACCTCGGTCGACCATGGCACCGCGCTCGATCTAGCCGGCACGGGTCGCGCCGATCCGTCCAGCCTGATTGCCGCCGCGAACATGGCTCTGGAACTCGCCGCCCATTCCGCATGAACCACGCTCCCGCCCGCCCCAAGAAAAGCTTCGGCCAGCACTTTCTGCATGATCGCCGCTACATCGACGACATCGTGCGCGCCATCGCGCCGCGCGCCGGCGATTTCCTCGTGGAGATCGGCCCCGGCGAAGGCGCGCTCACGCTGCCACTGCTGGCGGCCGCGCACTCGCTCACCGCGATCGAGCTGGACACCGACCTGATCCCCGCACTGAAAGACCGTGCGGCCAGCGTGGGCGAACTCGCCGTGATCCACGCCGACGTGCTCAAGGTGGACTTCGCCGCGCTGGCGCATCGTCAAGGCGTGGAGCGCCTGCGCATCGCCGGCAACCTGCCCTACTACATCTCCAGTCCGATCCTGTTCCATTGCGTGGAGCACGCGTCCGCCATCGAGGACATGCACTTCATGCTGCAGAAGGAAGTGGTCGACCGCATGGCCGCGGAGCCGGGCAGCAAGGTGTATGGCCGCCTGTCGGTGATGCTCCAGCTGGCCTGCCGCGTGGTGCCGCTGTTCGAAGTGCCGCCGGAGGCGTTCCGTCCGCCGCCGAAGGTGGATTCGGCGGTGGTGCGCGTGGTGCCGCTGGCGCCGCACGAACGCCACGACGCCGATCCCGCGCTCCTGTACGACGTGGTGAAGGCCGCCTTCGGCCAGCGCCGCAAGACGCTCAGCAACGCGCTCAAGCCGCTGCTCGACAGCGACGCCATCCGTGAAGCCGATGTGGACCCCAAGGCGCGCGCCGAAACGCTGGCGCCGGAAGACTTCGTGCGACTGGCGAAGCGGCTCGCCGCGCGCTGACCTTCACCTGTTCGCGACGCTGCGCGAACCGGCGTTCGCCCGTACAATCGTCGCATGAGCGAAAACAATCCCTACACGATCGACGTGCAGGTCAGCAGCCGATTCGTCGCCGACCAGTCCCGACCCGACGACAACCGCTACGCGTTTGCCTACACCATCACCCTGCGCAACACCGGCAGCGTGCCCGCGCAGCTGCTGGCCCGGCACTGGGTGATCACCGACGCCAACGGCAAGGTGGAGGAGGTGCGCGGCGACGGCGTGGTGGGCGAACAACCCTGGATGCGGCCGGGCGACGATTACGAGTACACCTCCGGCGCCGTGCTGGAGACGCCGGTCGGGATCATGGGCGGCAGCTACCAGATGGTGGCCGACGACGGCACCCGTTTCGAGGCACCGATTCCGTCGTTCACGCTATCCATTCCCCGAACGCTGCACTGACGGCTGAGCAAGGATGGCCACTTACGCAATCGGAGACGTGCAGGGCTGCTACCCGGAACTGCAGCGCCTGCTCGACAAGCTGCGCTTCGACCCGGCCAACGATCGGCTGTGGTTCTGCGGCGACCTGGTGAACCGCGGCGGCGAATCGCTGGCCACGCTGCGGTTGATCCACAGCCTGCGCGAGCAATGCGTCGTCACGTTAGGCAACCATGACCTGAGCCTGCTGGCGATCGCGCTGCGCAAGCCCGAGGCGCAGGCCAAAGTGAATCCGGAACTGCGCGAAGTACTGTTCGCCGACGACGCGCCGGTGCTGTTCGAATGGCTGCGTTCGCAGAAACTGCTGCATCACGACGAGGCGCTCGGCTGGACGATGATCCATGCCGGCCTCGCACCCGTGTGGACGCTGCGCCAGGCACAGCGGGCCGCACAGGAGGTCGAACGCGAACTCTCCAGCCCGCGCCATCCGCGCATCCTGCGCAACCTGTTCGGCAACCGCCCGGCCGGCTGGTCGAGCCGCCTGCAGGGCCTGGACCGCCACCGCGCCACGATCAACCTGCTCACCCGCATGCGCTATTGCGACGTCAACGGGCGCATCGACTTCGAAGCGAAGGGCGAGCCTGGCACGCAACGGCCCGGGCTGTATCCGTGGTTCGAGGTGCCCGGCATGCGCCGGCGCGAGACGCGCATCGTCTGCGGCCACTGGTCCGCGCTCGGTCGCTTTGCCGGTCTCGGCGTGTATGCGATCGACACCGGCTGCGTGTGGGGCGGCCAGCTCACCGCGCTGCGGCTGGACGGCGAGGAGCCGCAATACACCACCGTCGCCGCCGAACCGGAACGCAAGCGGGTACCCGGCGCGGATTGACTACGCGTGCTAGCGTGATCGCTCCCCACCCGCAGGAGCCGTCCCGATGGAACACCAAGGTGCCGTCGTCCAGCAGTTCGGATCGCAGGCGCAGGCCTACCTGACCAGCAGCGTGCACGCGCAGGGTCGCGACCTCGTCCAGCTCGCCGAGCTTGCCGCCCGCGTGGCCGGCGGCGCCACCGCACTCGACCTCGGTTGCGGCGCGGGCCACGCCAGCTTCGCGATGGCGCCGCACGCCGCCGAAGTGGTGGCTTACGATCTCTCTCGCGAGATGCTCGACGTGGTGTCGCAGGCCGCCGCCGCGCGCGGCCTGGCATCGGTACGCGTGCAGCACGGCTCCGCCGAAAAATTGCCCTTCGCCGACGGCAGCTTCGCCTTCGTCGCCAGCCGCTACAGCGCCCATCACTGGGGCGATCCGGCGGCCGCATTGCGCGAAGCCGCGCGCGTACTCGCTCCCGGCGGCACGCTGTGCCTGATCGACGTGGTGGGCCCGCAGGGCCCGCATGCGGCACTGCTGGACAGCCATCTGCAGGCCGTCGAACTGTTGCGCGACACCTCGCACGTGCGCGACTACGGCCGCGCCGAATGGCGCGCCATGCTCGCCGATGCCGGCTTCGACCTGCAGGACGAGCACGACTGGCGCCTGGACATCGGCTTCGCCAGCTGGCTCGCACGCATGCGCACGCCGCCCGTGCTGGAAGCGGCGATACGGCAATTGTTCGCGCATGCGCCCGACGAGGTGCGTGCCTACTATCAAATCGACCCGGCAACGCTGGACTTCAGGCTCGAATCGGCGATGTTCGTGGCCCGGCGATCGGACTGATCCAGTCGTTCCTACAAACAAAAACGGCCGGGTCGCCCCGGCCGTTTCTGTGTGCGCGCCCCCGCGCGATCAGTTCAGCTGACCGTGGCAGTGCTTGTACTTCTTGCCCGATCCGCAAGGACAGGGATCGTTGCGACCCACCCGCGCGCCGTCGGGCTGCTGCAGTTGCGGCGCGCCGCTCGTACCGGCAGCCGCAGCGGCTTCGAGGCCGCCACCGGGTGCGCCACCGCCGCTAGCCAGCATCTGGCGCTGCAGATTCTCGGCGAGGCGCTGCTGTTCGGCTTCCATCGCAGCGACTTCCTCCTCGCTGCGGATGCGGATGCGCGCCAGCATCTGCACCACTTCGCCCTTGATGCGGTCGAGCATGTCGGAGAACAGCCGGAACGACTCGCGCTTGAACGCCTGCTTGGGATCCTGCTGCGCGTAACCCACCAGGTAGATGCCCTGGCGCAGGTAGTCCATGTTGGCCAGATGCTCCTTCCAGGCGTTGTCCACCACGGTGAGCATGATGTGCTTCTCCAGCGCACGCATGGTCTCGGCGCCGACCTGGGCTTCCTTGGCCTGGAACAACCCATCCACGCCACCACGCACGTGCTCGAGGATGATCCCCGCGTCGGCTTCCTTCTGCTGCTCCAGCCAGTGCGGCAGATCCATCGACAGACCGAACCTGCTTTCCAGGCTGCGGTCGAGTCCCGGGATATCCCACTGCTCATCGATGCTGTCCGGCGGCACGTGGTCGCGCACCATGCTCTCCACCACGTCGTTGCGCACGTCGGCCACGGTGGCGGAAACGTCCTCGCCCTCCAGCAGCTCGTCGCGCTGGCGGTAGATCACCTTGCGCTGGTCGTTGGCGACGTCGTCGAATTCGAGCAGGTGCTTGCGGATGTCGAAGTTGTGCTGCTCGACCTTGCGCTGCGCCTTCTCGATCTGGCGGCTGATCATCTTGTCTTCGAGCGCGTCGTTTTCCTTCATGCCGAAGCGCTTCATCCAGCGGATCAGGCCTTCGCCGCCGAAGATGCGCAGCAGGTTGTCTTCCAGCGAAAGGAAGAAGCGCGACGAACCCGGATCGCCCTGGCGGCCCGAGCGGCCACGCAGCTGGTTGTCGATGCGGCGCGACTCGTGCCGTTCGGTGCCGATGATGTGCAGGCCGCCGGCGGCCAGCACCTGCTCGTGCAGCTTCTTCCACTCGCTCTTGACGCGGGTGCGGTCGGCATCCGTGGCTTCGGCCGGCAGCGCGGCCAGCGCGGCCTCGAGGCTGCCGCCGAGCACGATGTCGGTACCGCGACCGGCCATGTTGGTGGCGATGGTGACCGAACCCGGCGCACCGGCCTGGGCAACGATGTGCGCCTCGCGCTCGTGCTGCTTGGCGTTCAGCACTTCGTGCGGGATCTTCTGCGCGCGCAGCTGGTTGGACAGCAGCTCGGACACTTCGATGGACGTGGTGCCCACCAGCACGGGCTGGCCGCGCTTGTGGCAATCCTTGATGTCCTCGATCACCGAGTTGTACTTGGCCTGCTGGCCGAGGAAGACCAGGTCGGCGTTGTCCTTGCGGATCATCGGCTTGTGGGTGGGGATCACCACCACTTCCAGGCCGTAGATGCTCTGGAACTCGAACGCCTCGGTGTCGGCCGTGCCGGTCATGCCGGCCAGCTTCTTGTACATGCGGAACAGGTTCTGGAACGTCACCGTGGCCAGCGTCTGGTTTTCGCGCTGGATCGGCACGCCTTCCTTCGCCTCGACCGCCTGGTGCAGACCATCCGACCAGCGGCGGCCCGGCAGGGTACGGCCGGTGAATTCGTCGACGATGATGACTTCGCCATCGCGCACGATGTAGTCCACGTCGCGCTGGTAGATCGCGTTGGCGCGCAGCGCGGCGTTGAGGTGGTGCACCACCGCAAGGTTCTTGGAATCGTACAGGCCGCTGTCTTCGCTGATGACGCCGGTTTCGCGCAGCAGCTCGTCGGCATGCTGCATGCCGTCCTCGGAGAGGTGCACCTGCTTCTGCTTTTCATCGACCCAGAAGTCGCCTTCGCTCTCTTCCTCTTTCTGGCGGATCATGCGCGGCACGATCTTGTTCACCGCGATGTAGAGCTGCGGCGAATCCTCGGCCGGGCCGGAGATGATCAGCGGGGTGCGCGCCTCGTCGATCAGGATCGAGTCCACCTCGTCGACGATGGCGTAGTTGAGGCCGCGCTGGTAGCGCTGCTCCTTGCTGAGCGCCATGTTGTCGCGCAGGTAATCGAAGCCGAACTCGTTGTTGGTGCCGTAGGTAATGTCGGCGGCATAGGCCTTGTGCTTGTCGGCATGGTCCATGCCCGGCCACACCACGTCGGTGGTGAGGCCGAGGAAGCTGTACAGCTTGCCCATCTGCGCCGAGTCGCGGCGGGCCAGGTAGTCGTTCACCGTGACCACGTGCACGCCCTTGCCTTCCAGCGCGTTGAGGTACACCGGCAGCGTGCCCACCAGGGTCTTGCCTTCGCCGGTGCGCATCTCGGCGATCTTGCCCTGGTGCAGCACCATGCCGCCGATCAGCTGCACGTCGTAGTGGCGCATGCCGAGCACGCGCTTGGCGCCCTCGCGCACCACCGCGAACGCCTCGGGCAGCAGCTTGTCCAGCGACTCGCCGCCGGCGACGCGCTGCTTGAACTCGACGGTCTTGCCGCGCAGCGCCTCGTCGTCCAGCTTCTCGTATTCGGGTTCCAGCGCATTGATGCGCGTCACGATGCGCGACAACTGACGCAGCACGCGCTCGTTGCGGCTGCCGAAGATGCTGGTGAGGACGCGATTGAACATCGATCTTCCGGATGACGTGGACACGAGGCCGCGCCTTGGCGCAGACCAAACGGACATGTTACTACAGGGGCTCGGACGGCAGGCAGCATGGCCAACCCGCCCGACTCCCGGCATGGCGGCATCGGCCGGAGGATTCAAGGGTGGCGCGCGGGTATCATCGAAGCACGCCCTACCCGGAACCATCGGTCCATGTCCCGCGCCACCCCATCCCGCGGCCCACAGGCGCTTGATGCCTGCGGCTCCTTCGCCAGCCTCGCCAACAAGGCCGCCGCGCTGGACGCGCTGGACCGCGCACTGCGCCAGACGCTGCCGTTGCCGCTGCGCGACCAGGTGCGCTTCGCGAACCTGCGTGGCGGACGGCTGCTGTTCCTGGCCAGCACGCCTGCCTGGGCCACGCGGTTGCGCCTGCTGCAGGCGCAGATTCTCGCCGCCGCCCGCAGCCTCGACATCCGCGCGGAAACCATCGGCATAAAGGTAAGCCCGCTTCCGAAAATCGAGCTGGAGCCCGAACGCACGCGTACGTTGTCGCCTACCGCCGCCAGCCATCTGCGCGCCGCTGCAGCGGCCACGACCGACCCCGAATGGAAGGAACTGTTCGGGCAATTGGCTGCGCTGGCCGAACCTGGCAAACCCTCGCACTGAGTCCACAGTCATCTCGATCGCCGGAATCCAACGGGCACCGGATGCTGGCCACGCTACAAGTTAAAAGGCCGCCGCATCTCACGATACGGCGGCCTTTCTGTTCTTGCCGACCGGTTGGTCCGCGGCGAAACGAAGCGGTCAGATCGCCTGAGCGGGATGGGCGTAGGAGATCGGCGAGGTCGCCGGATCGTCCTGGTAGCTGACTTCTTCCCAGGCCGAGGCGTCGGCCATCAGGGTGCGCAGCAGCTTGTTGTTGAGCTCATGGCCGGACTTGTGCGCGTGGTAGGCGCCGATCAGGCTGTGGCCCAGCAGGTAGAGATCGCCGATGGCGTCGAGGATCTTGTGCTTGACGAACTCGTCCTCGTAGCGCAGGCCGTCTTCGTTCAGCACGCGGTAATCGTCCAGCACCACGGCATTGTCCATCGAGCCGCCCAGCGCGAGGTTGTGTTCGCGCAGCATCTCGATGTCGCGCATGAAGCCGAAGGTCCGCGCGCGGCTCACTTCCTTCACGAACGAGGTGGTGGAGAAGTCGATCTCGGCGCGCGAAGTGCGCTTGCTGATGATCGGGTGGTTGAACTCGATCGAGAAGCCGACCTTGAAGCCCTCGAACGGCTCGAAGCTGGCCCACTTGTCGCCTTCCTGCACCTTCACCGGCTTCTTGATGCGGATGAAGCGCTTGGCGACGTTCTGCTCTTCGATGCCCGCGGATTGCAGCAGGAATACGAAGGGGCCGGCACTGCCGTCCATGATCGGCACTTCGGGAGCCGACAGATCCACGTAGGCATTGTCGATGCCGAGGCCGGCCATCGCGGAGAGCAGATGCTCGACCGTGGCGACGCGCACGTCGCCGTTCACCAGCGTGGTGGAAAGACGGGTATCGCCGACGTTGTCCTGACGGGCACGGATGTCCACCGGCGGATTGAGGTCCGTGCGGCGGAACACGATGCCGGTGTTGGGTGCGGCGGGTCGCAGGGTCATGTACACCTTGTCGCCGGTGTGCAGGCCCACGCCGGTGGCGCGGATGATGTTTTTGAGCGTGCGCTGCTTGATCATTGTTGTTGGTACCTGCCAAGTAGCAGCCATTCCGGGGCGGATGCTAACACAGTTTTAACCAGCTGCAATAGCAAACCGTACCGTACAGTCTGGTCGAGCCATTGCGCGCCCAGCCGGGCACGCACCATGAAACATGTCCCTGCGGCCGCCCGATCAGCGAGCGGAGACGACACATCACCCCGGGCCGGGACGGGATTTCCGGCGCCGGGGCGATGGACCGCAGCTCGGGGCCGGAGCCCGGAACGGCGGATCATGCGCTTCCTTGTCGCATCGTCTTGCGGAATTCAAGCCCGAACGCACCAAACGACGGTTCGCTTACAGCCAAGCCGTCGAATCGTGACACCAGCCCCGAATCCACCCTGCATGTTTCAACTCTGACCCATTTGACAGGCGTTCGTTCAATTCCTTTTAACAAGTAGTGGGTGCCAGGTTCAGGCACCTGCCACTTCAGTCGGCCTGACGGCGCAGGAAGGCGGGAATATCCAGGTAATCCGGGCCGCTATCCTGGCCCTTGACCGGCGCGTCGCTGCGCGGATTGGCGCTGAACACCTGTTCCGGCTGGGCGTAGTCCACCACTTCGTTGCCGGTACCGGTACGCAGCACCACCGGGCGCGGACGCGCACGCATCTCCACCTGCCGCTGCTCCACCGTGCGCACGCTCTGGCGCGAGGGGGCACGGTTGAGGCCGGTGGCGACCACGGTGACGCGCACTTCGTCCTTCAGCTCCGCATCGAGCGAGGTGCCGATCACCACAGTGGCGTCTTCGCTGGCGAAGTCGTTGATGACGCGGCCGATCTCGTCGAATTCGCGCATGGTGAGGTTGGGGCCGGCGGTGACGTTGACCAGGATGCCGCAGGCGCCGTTGAGGTTGACGTCCTCCAGCAGCGGGTTCTTGATCGCCTGCTCGGCCGCGGCCTGGGCGCGGTCGTCGCCGCTAGCGACACCGGTACCCATCATGGCGAGGCCCATTTCGCTCATCACGGTGCGCACGTCGGCGAAGTCGACGTTGATGAGGCCCGGCGCCGTGATGAGGTCGGCGATGCCCTGCACCGCGCCCTGCAGCACGTTGTTGGCGGCCTTGAACGCGTTGACGAGCGTGACCTCGCGGCCCAGCACGCTGATCAGCTTCTCGTTCGGCACGGTGATCAGCGAATCGACATGCTGCGACAGGTCTTCGATGCCCTTCTGGGCGACCTGCATGCGGCGGCGACCCTCGAACGGGAACGGCTTGGTGACCACGGCCACCGTGAGGATGCCCTTCTCCTTGGCCAGCTGCGCCACCACCGGCGCGGCGCCGGTACCGGTGCCGCCGCCCATGCCGGCGGTGATGAACACCATGTCGGCACCTTCCAGCATCGCCTCGATGCGTTCGCGGTCCTCCAGCGCTGCCTGGCGGCCGACCTCGGGATTGGCGCCCGCGCCCAGGCCCTTGGTGACGTTCGCACCCAGTTGCAGGTGGGTACGCGAGTTGCAGCTGCTCATCGCCTGCGCGTCGGTGTTGGCGACGATGAACTCCACGCCTTCGATGTTGGCGTTGATCATGTGCGCCACGGCGTTGCCGCCGCCGCCGCCCACGCCGATGACCTTGATGACTGCGTTTGGTGCGAGTTTCTCGATCAGTTCGAACATTTCCCGTCCTCCAGAGTTGTTGTCGTTGTAACCGCGGGAGGCGGCTCCTGCCGCTCCACGGTGGTGGGCAACTATCCCGTCGCCCGCGGCTGCGCCTCCTGCGCCGCCAAAAACCTGCCGCTTCCAGCCGAACGCCCGCCGGCGTACCGCTAGAAGTTCTTCTTGAACCAGCTGCTCCACTTGCCGATCACGCCGCCGACCTGACCGAGCGACCCGCCGCTGCCGCGCACCGGCGCGTTGTGGCGCGAGCCGTGCAGCAACAGGCCCGCGCCCGTGGCATGCAGCGGACTGCTGATGACTTCGCCGAGGCCGCTGATTTCCTGCGGCACGCCGAGGCGCACCATCTTGTGGAAGATCTCCTCGGCCAGCTCCAGCGCACCTTCCATCTGCGAGGCGCCGCCGGTGAGCACCACGCCGGCCGCCACCAGGCTGTCGTAGCCGGAACTGCGCAGCTTGTCCTGCACCATCTCGAAGATTTCCTCGTAGCGCGCCTGCACGCTCTGCGCCAGCGCCTGCCGCGCCAGCCGGCGCGGCGGCCGGTCGCCCACGCTGGGGACCTGGATGGTCTCGTCGGCGTGCGCCAGCCCGGTCAGCGCGCAGGCGTACTTGATCTTGATTTCCTCCGCGTGCGCGGTCGGGGTCTGCACGGCATAGGTGATGTCGCCGGTGATCTGGTCGCCGCCGATGGGCAGCGACGCGGTGTAGCGGATCGAGCCCTGCGTGTAGATCGCGATGTCGGTGGTGCCCGCGCCGATGTCGACCAGGCACACGCCCAGCTCGCGCTCGTCGGGGGTGAGCACCGCCCGCGCACTGGCCACCGCCGACGGCACCAGTTCGTCCACCGACAGGCCGCAGCGCTGGATCGACTTGCGGATGTTCTGCACCGCCGTCGCCGCGCCGGTGACCAGGTGCACGTTGGCCTCCAGCCGCACGCCGCTCATGCCCACCGGCGAGCGGATGCCGTCCTGGCCGTCGATGCGGTATTCCTGTGACTCCTTGTAGAGCACTTCGCGGTCAGCCGGGATCGCCACCGCGCTAGCCGCCTCCAGCACCTGGTCGAGGTCGTTGGGCGTCACTTCGCGGTCGCGGATCGCCGCATTGCCGTGCGAGTTGCGCGTCTCCAGATGGCTGCCGGAAATCGAGGCGGTGACGGCGCGGATGTCGCAGCCGGCCATCAGCTCGGCTTCCTGCACCGCGTGCTGGATCGAGTGCACGGTGGATTCGATGTCCACCACCATGCCCTTGCGCATGCCGCGCGAGACGTGGGTGCCCATCCCGATCACGGTGATCGGCTCGCCCGGCTCGTATTCGCCCACGATGGCAGTCACCTTGGAGGTGCCGATATCGAGGCCCACCACCAGTTGCTTGTCGTTGCGCGTCTTCATAGGCAGCGTTCTCATGAGCGGCGCGTGGTCGCGGCCTTGGTGGTGATTGGCGCCTGCTGCGGCCAGCGCACGGCGAAGCCGTTGGCGTAGCGCAGATCGGCGTAGACGAAACCCTGGTCGTGACCGGCCATCATTTGCGGATAGACATCGAGGAAGCGGCGCAACCGGTCGCCGGCGAGATCGCGGTCGCCGATCACGATGCGCGCGCCGCTGGTCGTGGTGACGCTCCAGCTGCCGCGCGCGGTCAGCGCCACGCCGTTGATCGAGAGATGGGTACCGGCGAAGGCCTTGCCCACGTCGGCATAGAAACTCACCACCTCGGCCAGGCGGTCGTCCGGCCCCTGCAGGTCGGGCAGCGTGGCGGTGTCGGCGGCATTGACCGGCGCGTCGAACACCTTGCCCTGCCGGCTGATGAGCTGCTTCTCGTTCCAGCGCGCGAACGGCTGGCGCTCGATCACGCGCAGCTGCAGGGTGTCCGGCCAGCGCTTGCGCGCCTCCACCGATTCCACCCAGGGCAGCGCCGCCACGGCCTGCTGCACGTTGTCGAGGTTCAGCGCGAAGAAGCCCTTGCCGAGGCGCGGCAGCACCGCGGCACGGATCTGCTCCATGCCCACGTGCTTGAACTCGCCCTGCACGGTGAGCTGCGTCACCGGCCAGCGGTTGGCCGCGAACCAGCCGTTCAGCACGCCCACGATGGGCAGCGCCAGCAGGGCAGCGACCAGGCACCAGGCAACGAGGCGGGCGCTTCCCCTCATGCACCCTCCCGGAAACTCGTTTCCAGCACGCGCCAGCACAGCGCTTCGTAGTCGATGCCGGCGGTGCGGGCCGCCTTGGGCACCAGCGAGTGCGAGGTCATGCCGGGTGCGGTGTTCACTTCCAGCAGCCAGTTGCGGCCCTGGCGGTCGCGCATCACGTCCACGCGGCCCCAACCGGCGCAGCCCAGCGCGTCGAACGCGGTCAGCGCCAGCGTGCGCAGCGCGTTTTCGGCGTCGCCCTGCAGCCCGGGGCACAGGTACTGCGTGTCTTCGGCGATGTACTTCGCGTTGTAGTCGTAGAACGCGCCCTTCGGCACGATGTGGATGGAAGGCAGCACTTCGCGACCGAGGATGCCGACGGTGAGTTCGTCGCCTTCGATCAGCGTCTCCATCAGCAGATCGCCGGGATACTTCGCCGCCAGTTCGACCGCGCTGTCCAGCTGCGCCTCCTCGAACACGCGGGTCACGCCCACGCTGGAACCCTCGCAAGCCGGCTTCACGATGAGCGGGAAGCCGATCTCGCGCGCCGCAGCGTGCACCGCCACGGCATCGGCACCGCGCGGCAGCGCCACGAACTTCGGCGTGGGCAGTCCCAGCGACTGCCACACGCGCTTGGAGCGCGTCTTGTCCATCGACAGCGCGGAACCCAGCACGCCCGAACCGGTGTACGGCACCTTCAGCGATTCCAGCGCGCCCTGCAGCACGCCGTCCTCGCCGCCGCCGTGCTGGCCGTGCAGGATGTTGAACACGCGTGCGAAGTGGCCCGCGCGCAGCGCATCGAGCAGCGCGGGGATGCCGTCGATGGCATGCGCGTCCACGCCGCGCGCCTTCAGCGCCGCCAGCACGTTGCGGCCCGAGTCCAGCGACACCTCGCGCTCGGCCGAGCTGCCGCCCATCACCACGGCGACACGGCCGAACTCGACGGGGTTGGAAATGCGGGTTTGGGAATTCGTTGCCATCACGCGGCGCCCTTGGTCTTGAGTTGGCCCAGCTGCGCCAGTTCCACGGCCGCCGCGCCGATGTCGCCGGCGCCGAGCAGCAGCAGCAGATCGCCGTCGCGCAACAGCGCCGGCAAGGTGTCCTTGAGTTCGCGCGGGTGATCGACCAGCACCGGGTCGACCTTGCCGCGCGCGCGTACCGCACGCGCCAGTGCGCGGCCGTCGGCGCCGGCGATCGGCGCCTCGCCGGCCGGATAGACGTCCGTCAGCACCAGTACGTCAGCCTCGGCCAGCACGTTGGCGAAGTCGTCCAGCAGATCGCGTGTGCGGCTGTAGCGGTGCGGCTGGAAACCGACCACGAGGCGGCGCTCCGGCCAGCCGCCGCGTGCCGCGGCAAACACTGCAGCCAGCTCGCTGGGGTGGTGGCCGTAATCGTCCACCAGCAGCGCTGCGCCCTTGTCCAACGCCAGTTCGCCGCGGCGATGGAAGCGCCGACCCACACCCTGGAAATTCGCCAGTGCGTGCGCGATCGCTTCCGCACCGACACCCAGCTGCCAGCCGATGCTGGCGGCGGCCAACGCGTTGAGCACGTTGTGCCGGCCCGGCAGGTTCAACGTCACGGGCAGCGGCTCCGCACGGCCCGGCAGGTGCAGGTCGAAGCTCATCTGGAAGCCGCTCTGCACCACGTTCGAGGCGCGCACGTCGGCATCCGCGCTGGCGATGCCGTAGGTCATCACGCGGCGCGTGGTGGTCTTCGCCAGCTGCGCCACTTCGGCGTCGTCCACGCACAGCACGGCGAGACCGTAGAACGGCAGACGGTGCAGGAAATCGCCGAAAGCCTTCTTCACCTCGGCGAAATCGCCGTGGTAGTTCTCCAGGTGATCGGCGTCGATGTTGGTGACTGCCGCGATGACCGGCGACAGCAACAGGAAGGAACCGTCCGATTCGTCGGCTTCCGCGACCAGGTACTGCCCGGTGCCCAGCCGTGCGTTGGCGCCCGCGGCATTCAGCTGGCCGCCGATCACGAAGGTGGGATCGTAATTCGCCTCGGCCAGCACGCTGGCGGCCAGGCTGGTGGTGGTGGTCTTGCCGTGCGTGCCGGCGATGGCGATGCCGCGACGGAAGCGCATCAGCTCGCCCAGCATCTCCGCGCGCGGGATCACCGGGATACGAGCTGCGCGCGCGGCACGCAGCTCGGGGTTGTCCGCGTGGATCGCGCTCGAAGTCACCACCACGTCGGCGTCGCCCACGTTCGCGGCATCGTGGCCCACGTGCACCACCAGGCCGAGCTGCGCCAGGCGCTGCGCGGTGGGCGAGTTGGACTTGTCCGAACCCGACACCGCGTAACCGAGGTTGTGCAGCACCTCGGCGATGCCGCTCATGCCCACGCCGCCGATGCCGATGAAATGCACGCGGCGGAAGGTCGACATCAAGTCTTCGTGCGCTAGGAGGCGACGCGGCGTCATGCGGCCACCTCCATGCAGGCGCGGGCGATGGTGTCCGCCGCGTCGGGCTTGGCCAGCGTGCGCGCGGCCTCGGCCATGGCGAGCAGTTGCGCACGGTCGGCGAGCAGCGTGTCCAGACGCTGCGCAAGTCGTTCCACGTTCAAATCGCGTTCCTGAATCAATTCGGCGGCACCGGCGGCGAGCAGTGCCTCGGCGTTGCGGGTCTGGTGGTCGTCCACCGCGTGCGGGAACGGCACCAGCACCGCACCGAGACCGGCCGCGGTGAGTTCGGCCAGCGTGAGCGCACCGGCGCGGCAGACGGCGAGGTCGGCCCAGGCGTAGGTGCCTGCCATGTCTTCGATGAAGGGCACCACCTGCGCTTCGACACCGGCTTTCGCGTAAGCCTCGCGCGCCTCGTCGATGCCGCGGTTGCCGCATTGGTGCAGCACTTCGGGACGCCGCTCCGGCGGCAACAGTGCCAGCGCCTGCGGCAATGCGAGGTTCAGCGCGCGGGCACCGAGGCTGCCGCCGAGCACCAGCAGGTGCGTGCGTCCGCTACGCCCCGCGAACCGCTGCGCCGGCGCCGCCAGCGTAGCGATGGCGGCACGCACCGGATTGCCTACCCATTCTGCATCGGGAAGCGCATCGGAAAAACCCGCGAGCACGCGCTGCGCACGCGCGGCGAGCTTGCGGTTGGTGAAACCGGCCACGCGATTCTGCTCATGCACCAGCAACGGGCGATGCAACAGCTGCGCAGCCAGGCCGCCGGGGCCGGCCACATAGCCGCCCATCGACAGCACGCTGCGCGGCTTCAGCCTGCGCAGCACGCCGAGTGCGGACAACAGCGCGCGCGCCAGCATCAGCGGCGCGGCGAGCCGCGTCTTCCAGCCCTTGCCGCGCAAGCCGCCCACGCGGATTTCGTGCAGCTCGATGCCGTGCGCCGGCACCACCTTCGTCTCCATGCCGCCGACCGCGCCCAGCCACGCCACCGGCACGCCCTGCGCGCGCAGCGTTTCGGCCACGGCGAGGCCGGGGAAGATGTGGCCGCCGGTGCCGCCGGCCATGATGAGCACGGGACGGGAGTCGGCGTTCATGCCATCTCTCCCACCGGCAGCGACGCGGTTTCGCCGGCCTGGGCCGCCAGCGGCGCATCCGGGCGGCGGCGCACCGACTCGCGCGCGTCCAGCGCGCGGTTGATTTCGTACGTGGCGCGCAGCAGCACACCGGCCATCGCGCAAGTCAACGCCATCGACGAACCGCCGTAGCTGATGAGCGGCAGGGTCAGGCCCTTGGTGGGCAACGCGCCGAGGTTCACGCCCACCGACACGATGGCCTGCATCGCCAGCATCAGCGAGATGCCGAACGCGACATAGCCGGCGAAACGCTGGCCCACTTCGACGCCCTTCAGGCCCATCACCAGGCCGCGGCCCACCGCCAGCGCGAACAGGCCCATCACCAGTATCACGCCGACCAGGCCCAGCTCCTCGCCGATCACCGCGAAGATGAAGTCGGTGTGCGCCTCGGGCAGGTAGGAGAGTTTCAGCACGCTGGAACCTAGGCCCACGCCCGTCCACTCGCCGCGCCCGATCGCCATCAGCGACTGCGTGAGCTGGAAGCCGTCGGTGAACGGATGCTCCCACGGGTTCATGAAGGAAGTGAGCCGCTTCACGCGGTAGCTTTCGCCGGTGGCCGCGATGTACAGCAGCGGCATCAGCGGCAGACCCATCACGCACAGATAGATCGGCTTTGCGCCACCCAGCCACACCATCGCGATGGTCACCGAAATCACCAGCGTGGCCGAACCGAAGTCGGGCTGCGCCAGCAACAAAAGCACGAGGATGCCGGCAACCGCGATCGGCTTGATGAGGCCGAGGAAGGTCGTCTCGATGTCGTCGCGGCGGCGCACGAGGTAGCTCGCCATGTACACCACGAGGATCAGCTTCACCGCCTCCACCGGCTGGAAGCTGGTGATCCCCAGGTTGAGCCAGCGCCGCGCGCCGTTGATGCGCATGCCGAAATGCGGCACGAACACGGCCAGCAGCAGCACGAACGCCAACGCCAGCAACGGGAAGGCGTTCTTCTCCAACAGCTTGAGTTCGGTGCGCATCGCCAGGCCGGCCGCCAGCACGCCCAGCGTCAGGAACAGCAGATCCTTCTTCAGGTAATAGAACGCGCCCATGTGGCTGGTGTCGGCCACCGCGATGGAACTGGACGTCACCATCACCAGGCCGACACTGACCAGCCCGACCAGCGCGACCAGCAACCACGGGTCGAAGCTGCCGCGCGGACCCTGCCGCTTGATCGCCTGTTCCGTGCCGAAGCCGAACATCTCAGCGCACCTTCAACGTGGCAAGGCCGACCAGCACCAGCACGACGCTGATGATCCAGAAGCGCACGATCACCCGCGGCTCGGGCCAGCCCTTCAACTCAAAGTGATGGTGGATCGGCGCCATGCGGAACACGCGCTTGCCGGTGGTCTTGAAGCTGACCACCTGGATCATCACCGAGGCGGTTTCCAGCACGAACACGCCGCCCATCACCAGCAGCACGATCTCCTGCCGCACGATCACTGCGATGCAGCCCAACGCCGCGCCGATGGCCAGCGCGCCCACGTCGCCCATGAACACCTGTGCCGGATACGTGTTGAACCACAGAAAACCCAACCCGGCCCCGGCCAGCGCGCCGCAGTAGATCGCCAGTTCGCCCGCGCCGGGAATCGAGGGGATACCGAGGTATTCGGAGAACACCTTGTTGCCGGCGACATAGGCGAACAGACCCAGCGCGCCGGACACCAGCACGGTGGGCATGATGGCGAGGCCGTCGAGGCCGTCGGTGAGGTTCACCGCGTTGGAGAAACCCACCACGATGAAATACGCCACCACCACGAACAGCACGCCCAGCGGAATCGCCACGTGCTTGAACAGGGGGACGAACAGCGCCGTCTCCGCCACCGGCACATTGCCTACGGCGTGCGGCGCGGTGAAATACAGGAACAGCGCCGCGCCCAGGCCGAACACCGACTGCCAGAAATACTTCCAGCGCGAGGCGAGGCCACGGCTGTCCTTCAGCACCAGCTTGCGGTAATCGTCGTAGAAACCGATCAGGCCGAAGCTCACCATCACCGCCAGCACCACCCACACGTAACGGTTGTGCAGGTCGGCCCACAGCAGGGTGGCGACGCTCACCGCGAGCAGAATCATCACGCCGCCCATGGTCGGCGTGCCGGCCTTGGACAGATGCGACTGTGGACCGTCGCTGCGCACCACCTGCCCCGCCTTCAGCGCGGCGAGCTTGCGGATCAGTGCCGGGCCCAGCAGCAGCGACACCGCCAGCGCGGTAAGCGCGGCCATGATGGTGCGGAAGGTGATGT
This sequence comes from Rhodanobacter sp. DHG33, assembly GCF_014843005.1. Classification (GTDB taxonomy): domain Bacteria; phylum Pseudomonadota; class Gammaproteobacteria; order Xanthomonadales; family Rhodanobacteraceae; genus Rhodanobacter_A. Next base: position 75,484 of record NZ_JACYXM010000005.1, read on the forward strand.
ACTGGAACAGATGCAGCGTGGTGAAGTGCCGCGCCATCCAGTCCGCGAGTTCAAGCAGCATCGGATGCGCCCTCCTTCTTGACCGCGCCTTCGAGCGCCTTCACGACGTGTTCCATGCCCGCCGAATGCGAACCCTTGACCAGGCAGGTCACGCCACCGTGCAGGCCGGCCTTCAGCGCGGCGATCAGGTTCGCCTTGTCCGCGAAGTGTTCGCCGCCGACGCCGAAAGCCTCGACTGCCGCCTCACCCAGCGGGCCGACCGCGAAGAGGCGCTCGATGCCCCGTTCGCGCGCCTTCGCGCCCACGCCGGCATGCAGCGCGCGCGCATCGGCACCGAGCTCGGCCATGTCGCCCAGCACCAGCCAGCGTTCGCCCTGCGCCAGCGCCAGCGTGTCGATCGCCGCGGCCATCGAGCTGGGATTGGCGTTGTAGCTGTCGTCGACCAACATGCCGCCGCCCGGCAACGCGATGCGGCGCAGGCGGCCTGCGACTGCACTGGCCTTTTCCAGCCCTGCCACGATGGTGGCGAGCGGCACTTCCAGCGCCAGCGCGATCGACGCGGCCGCCAGCGCATTGGCCACGTTGTGGCGACCGGGCAAGGTCAGATTCACTGCCGCCTTGCCTTGCGGGGTGACGAGCACGAAGCGCGAGCCGTCCGCGCGCGGCTGCACATCCTCCGCCCCAATGTCGACCTGATGTTCCAGGCCGAAGCGCAGCACGTTCCGCCCTCCCGCGAGGCCCGCGAAAAAGCCGGCGAACGCATCGTCCGCATTGATGATCGCCACACCGTCCGCGGGCAGCGCCTGGTACAGCGCGCCCTTGGTTTCGGCCACGCCTTCCACGCTGCCCATGCGCTCAAGGTGCGCGGGCGCGATGATGTTGACGAGGCCGATATCGGGCCGCGCGATGGCAGCGAGGTAGGCGATGTCGCCCGGCTTGCCCGCGCCCATCTCCAGCACCGCGTATTCGGTGTCCTCCGGCATCGCCAGCAAGGTCAGCGGCAGGCCGATCTCGTTGTTGTAGCTGCCGGTGTTGACGTGGGTGCGCCCGTGCAGCGACAGGATCGAGGCGGTCAGCGTCTTCACCGTGGTCTTGCCGTTGGAACCGGTGATGCCGATCACCCGCGCGTGGCGCTGCGCACGTACCGCGCTGGCGAGATCGCCCAGCGCCACTTCCACGTCGTCCACCAGCACCTGCGGCAACGGACTGTCCACTTTGCGCGCCACCAGCGCACCGGCAGCGCCGGCAGCGTGGGCCTGGGCGAGATAGTCGTGGCCGTCCACGTGCTCGCCTTTGAAGGCGGCGAACAGGTCGCCCGGCTTGAGTTTGCGCGTGTCGATGGCCACGCCGTTCACCGCGGCGTCGTCGCCGAGCAGATGGCCATGCGTCCACATCGCGATGGTGCCGAGTTGCATCATGCGCGACGCTCCAGTGCCGCACGCGCGACCAGCATGTCGTCGAACGGGCGCTTGCCGCCGGCGCCTTCCTGATAAGTCTCGTGGCCCTTGCCGGCGATCACCACCACGTCGTTGGCCGCGGCCATGTCCAGCGCCTGGCCGATGGCGGCGGCGCGGTCGCGCTGCACGCCGTATTCGCGCGCCCCGCCCATGCCGGCCACGATCTGCGCCACGATGGCATCGCCGTTCTCGCCGCGCGGATTGTCGTCGGTGACGATGGCTACATCCGCCAGACGCGCCGCGATGGCGCCCATCAGCGGGCGCTTGCCCGCATCGCGCTCGCCGCCGCAACCGAACACGCAGATCAACCGCCCGCGGCAGTGTGCGCGCACGGCGCTCAGCACCTGCTCCAGCGCGTCGGGCGTGTGCGCGTAATCCACCACCACCAGCGGCAACCCGTTGCGCCCGCCAAGCCGGCTCATGCGGCCATTGACCGGCTGCAGCTTTTCCAGCGCGGCGACGATGCGCTCGAACGGCTCGCCCAGCGCGCCAAGGCAGGCCGCGACAGTGAGCAGGTTGGCCACGTTGAACAAGCCAAGCAAGTGGCTCTTCAACGTATGCGTGCCCCAAGGCGTGCGCAGCACGAAGGCCAGGCCTTCGGCGGAACTGACCACGTTGCTCGCCGCCACGTCCGCCGCCGCATCGCCCTTCGCGCTGACGCGCAGTGCGCGCACCTCCGCGGGCAGCCGCTCCAGCAACTGCGCGCCGAACGCGTCGTCGCCGTTGATGACCGCGGCGCGCAGACCCGGCCACGCGAACAACTTGGCCTTGGCCTCGCCGTAGGCCTCCATGCTGCCGTGGTAGTCGAGATGATCGCGGGTGAGGTTGGTGAACGCGGCGACTTCGAAATCCACCGCACCGACCCGGTCCTGTTCCAGCGCGTGCGAGGACACCTCCATCGCCACGTGGGTAGCACCGGCATCGCGGAATTCGGCGAGCAGGCCATGCACGCTGATCGCATCCGGCGTAGTGCGCTCGCCTTCGCGCAGCCGGCCATGCAGACCCGCGCCCAGCGTGCCGATGGTGGCGGCGCGATGGCCGAGGAATTCCAACGCCTGCGCCAGCAACTGCACGGTGGACGTCTTGCCATTGGTGCCGGTGACGCCGACCACGCGCAACTCTTCGGACGGACGGCCATGGAAGCGCGAGGCGATTTCGCCGACCTGCCCGTGCAGGCCGTCGATCCACAGCACCGGCACGTCCAACGGCGCGGTCTCGACGGCCGGCGCCTCGGCCAGCACCACGGCCGCGCCGCGCTGCACCGCGCTGGCGGCGAACTGGATGCCATGGCCTTGCGTGCCGCGCAAGGCAAAGAACGCGTCGCCGCGGCGTACCTTGCGCGAGTCCAGCGTCAGCCCGGACACCACGATGCGCGAGGCGCCCGGGTTGGCCGCCAGCGGCGCGTCCGCGATGCCGAGCAGCAGTTGGTCGAGGTGGCCGATGTTCATGGCGCGCCTCCTTCCACCGGCGCTTCGTCGACCGGCGCCTCGTGCACCGGCACGTCGTTGGCCGAAGGCGGCGGCGCCGGCGTCTGGCTGCCGACCAGGCCGCCATTGCCCTGCAGCGGACCGCCCACGTACCAGCGGCCGATGTTGTCCGGCGGAATGTCGAGCAGACGGACCGCACCACTCATGACCGACGCGAACACCGGCGCCGATACGGTGCCGCCGAAATAGCCGCCCTTGGTGGTGCCGTTGATCACCACCACCGCCACCAGCTGCGGATTGCTGGCCGGCACGATGCCGGCGAACAGCGAGTTGTAGGTGTCCTTGGCGTAACCGCCGGCGATCGCCTGATGCGAGGTGCCGGTCTTGCCCGCCACGCTGTAGTTCGCGATGCGCGCGTTCGCGCCGGTGCTGTTGGGACCGGTCACCGTCTCCAGCATGCTGACCAGTTCGTGCGCCACCGTGGGCGAGATGATCTGCTTGCCCGGGCTGTCGTCGCCCTTGATGAAGGTGGGCGTGTGCATCACGCCGCCGTCGGCGATGGTGGCGTAGCCCGTGACCAGCTGCAGCGGCGTGACGTTGAGGCCGTAGCCGTAGGCCATGATGGCCTTTTCCAGCGGACGCCAGTCGCGCCCCACGCGGAGCAAGCCCGACGATTCGCCGGGAAAGCCGCTGCCGGTACTGTTGCCGAAGCCGAAGGCGCGATAGGTGTTGTACATCAGCGACGTGTCGAGCGTCATCGCGATCTTCGCCGCGCCCACGTTGCTCGAACGGGTAAGCACGCCGGTGGGCGTGAGCACGCCGTTCGGATCGTCGTCGTGGATGTCGTGGCCGTAGAAGAACCAGTGGCCGTTGCCGGTATCGATGGCCGGCCCGGTGGGCGTGTACTTGCCGCTGGACAGCGCCGCGGCCAGCGTGAACGCCTTCATGGTGGAACCCGGCTCCACCACGTCGGTGACCGCGCGGTTGCGCCGCTGCACCGGCTTGCTTCCGGCCAGGGCGTTCGGGTTGTAGGTGGGCAGGCTGGCCATCGCCAGGATCTCGCCGGTGTGCACGTCCATCACCACCATCGAACCGGAGGCGGCGTTGAACTTGTCCAGCGTGTTCTTCAGTTCGTTGTAGGCGAGGAACTGGATGCCGCGGTCGATGCTGAGGGTGAGGTTCTGGCCCGGCTTGGGTGCGCGCACCTGCTCCAGGGTTTCCACCTCGTGGCCCTTGCCGTCGCGGATCACGCGCTTGATGCCGGGCTTGCCGGCCAGCCAGTCGTCGTACGCCAGCTCCAGGCCTTCCTGGCCGTGATCGTCGATGTTGGTGACGCCGAGGACGTGCGCGGTCACTTCGCCCGACGGGTAGAAGCGCTTGAATTCGCGCTGCCCGTTGACGCCCGGAATGTCCAGGTCGAGCACGGTCTGAGCCGCCTCCGGCGGCATCTGCCGGCGCAGGTAGACGAACTCGCGGTCGGAGCGCTGCTCCAGGTATTGCTCGATCTGCTGCGGATCGCCGCCCAGCGCCTTGGCCAACGCGGGAATGCGGTCGGAATTCGCCAGCAGCACGGCCGGGTTGGCCCAGATCGAGGTGACCGGCGTGGACACCGCCAGCGGTTCGCCGTTGCGGTCGAAGATGGTGCCGCGCGATACCGGGATCGGCACTTCGCGCAGGAAACGCGCATCGCCCTGCTTCTGGTAGAACTGCTTGCGCACCACCTGCAGATCGAACGCGCGCGCCACCAGGCCCAGCGAGATCAGGCCAAGTACGCCCACCACCAGCACCATGCGCTTGCGCGCACTGGGACCCGCGCCGCGTCGCCGGCTCGGCGACGTGGCGCGCTGCGGCTGCGGACGGATGCGGTCGCGCCACTTCGTCATCGGCGCAGCAACCGTATGTTCTGCGGGCTGGGATCGACCATGCCCAGCTGCTGCCGGGCTTCTTCGTCGATGCGGCGCGGCTCGGCGAACGTGGCCTGCTCGAGTTCGAGCCGGCCGTAATCGATGTTGATGGCGTCGCGCTCGTTCTGCAGCGCGGTCAGCTGCACGAACAGCACGCGGCCTTCATGGCGCGCCCACACCACACTGATCGCGCTGGCGATCGTGGCGGCCAGCAGGGCCAGCATGAGGACGGTCTGGATCGCCTTCATGCGTCACCTGCCGTCGGCAGCTTTTCGGCCACCCGCAGTACGGCCGAGCGGGCGCGCGGATTCACCGCCAGCTCCGCGTCGGAAGGAAACTGGGCCTTGCCCACCGCAGCCAGTTCGGCCGGTTTCGCCGCCACCGGCGGCCCGCGGCGGCTGCCCTGCACCCGGCCGGCGTGATCGCGGATGAACTGCTTGACGATGCGGTCTTCCAGCGAATGGAAACTGATGACCGCCAGCCGGCCGCCGGGCTTCAGCCGCGACAGCGCCGCATCCAGGCCGCGCTGCACGGCATCCAGCTCGCCGTTCACGCGGATGCGCAGCGCCTGAAAGCTGCGCGTGGCCGGGTGCTTGCCCGGTTCGCGCCGGCCCACCACGCGCTCGATCAGCGCGGCCAGCTCGCCGGTGCGCGCGATCGGGTTTTCCGCGCGCCGCTCGACGATGGCGCGGGCGATCTTGCGGCTGAAACGCTCTTCGCCGAACTGCCACAGCACGTCGGCGATCTCGCGCTCGCTGGCGTGCGCGAGGAAATCCGCCGCGCTTTCGCCCTGGCTGGTGTCCATGCGCATGTCCAGCGGCGCATCGGCCATGAAGCTGAAGCCGCGTGCGGCTTCGTCCAGCTGCGGCGAAGACACGCCGAGGTCGAGCAGCACGCCGTCCAGCCCTGCGGCGGTTTCGTCCCACTCGGCCATGCTGGAGAAATTGGCGTGGCGTATCGTCACGCGCGGTTCGCCGGCGAACGACTTGCGTGCTTCGGCAATCGCCTGCGGATCGCGGTCCATCAGCAGCAGGCGACCGTCGGGGCCGAGGCGCGACAGCACGGCGCGGGCGTGACCGCCGCGTCCAAACGTGCCATCCAAATAACGCCCGCCTGCCTGCACGGCAAGGCCCTCCATCGCTTCGTCCAGCATTACCGGGATGTGCCGCAATTCGGCCATGCCGCACCTCCCGTCCCTTTGCCCGTCCGCCAATCCGCGTGCCGCGCTTACAGCTGCAGCGCGGCCATGTCGTTGGTGATTTCGTCTTCGCCGATGGTCTGGCGGATCTTGGCCAGGTGGGCCTGTTCGCTCCAAAGCTCGAACTTGTTGCCCATGCCCAGCAGCACCGCCTTCTTCTCGATGCCCGCCGCCGAACGCTGGCTGGCTGGCAGCAGGATTCGCGCGGCGCTGTCCGGTTCGACCACGGTCGCGGCACCCACCAGCTTCATCTGCATGTCGCGATGGGCGGCCTTGACCTTGGGCAGCGCATTGACCTGATCGCGCACCTTTGCCCACTCGTCATGCGGGAACAGCCACAGGCAGCCCAGCTCGAACGGGTTGTAGGTGATCACCAGCCGGTTCGCGCAGGCGCCCGCCACCAACTCGCGGTATGCGGTCGGTATGGCCAGCCGGCCCTTGTCGTCGACAGTGATGGCGGTTTCGCCCTGAAACACGAACAGACTCCACGATTACCCACGATTTCACACTGAAATCCACGATAGTCTCGCCCCCTGAGACTGTCAAGGGATTTTTGCTTGTGAATCAAGGAGAAAGGCGAAGTTGTGACTGTGTTTCCAGCACTTTCTGAGAAACATTCCCAAGGTATTTGAATACAGGGAAATTTTTCCAAAAAGTATTTGGTGCGACGAGGGTTGAAACCCTTCCGGACAACCGACCGGGCCGGCCAGGGCATGAACCGTCGTTCATCCCGCTCCATGCGCGTGCGTATCCAGCCCCCGGCGCACATATGCGCCGGGGGTTAGGGGAGATCAGAGGGTGGAGTCGGCCTATAAGCCGGGTTCTGTACGCCTTGCGGCGCGACAGTCATTCCTCTCGGCCAGGCGTCGCCGCCTGGCTCCAGCAACCTACCCGGGAACAACGCGGGCCGCGTTATCGTTCCCCTATTTGGTCTTGCTCCGAGTGGGGTTTACCGTGCCACGCGGCGTTGGCCCCGCGCGCGGTGCGCTCTTACCGCACCGTTTCACCCTTACCTGTGCCCTTGCGGGCCATCGGCGGTTTGCTTTCTGTTGCACTGGCCGTCGGTTCGCACCGCCCAGGCGTTACCTGGCACTCTGCCCTGTGGAGCCCGGACTTTCCTCGACGCACTCGCGTGCGACGCGACTGTCCGGCCGACTCCGCCTCCCATTGTAGTGGCCGGCGCGCCGAAAAGCGCGCTGCATGCGCCGCCTCAGGATTCGTACAAGGCCTTGCGCGGCGCGCCGCTGATCGCCGCAGCCAGCTTCGCCGCCTTCGCCGGCGGCAATTCCTCGCGCAGGATGGCGAAGATGCGCTGCCCTTCCGCCAGCTTCGCATCGGTTTCTTCGCCACGGCCGGCGACGAGGAGCACGCATTCGCCGCGCTGCTGATCGGGATCGTTCGCCACACGTTCCGCAAGCTGCGCCAGCGGCTCGCCGATCACCGTCTCGAACATCTTGGTGAGTTCGCGCGCCAGCACCGCTTCGCGTTCGTCGCCGAATACCGCGCGCATATCGGCAAGGCTCTCCGCCACGCGATGCGACGATTCGTAGAAGATCAGCGTGCGCGGCTCGCCCGCCAGCTCTTGCAGGCGCGCACGGCGCGCCGCGGATTTCGGCGGCAGGAAACCTTCGAATACGAAGCGGTCGCTGGGCATCCCTGCCACCGACAACGCCGCGATGGCTGCGCAGGCGCCGGGCACCGGCGCACACCGCACACCGGCGGCACGCGCCGCGCGCACCAGCCGGAACCCGGGATCGGAAATCAGCGGCGTGCCCGCATCGGAAATCAGCGCCACCGACTCGCCGCCCTGCAGGCGCCGCACGATGGCGTCCACCACCTCGCGCTCGTTGTGATCGTGCAAGGCGACCATCGGCGTGGCGATGTTGTGATGGAGCAACAGCGGCTTGCTGTGGCGCGTGTCCTCGGCGGCGATCACCGCCACCTCGCGCAGCGTGGCAATGGCGCGCGCGGAGAAGTCGTCGCGATGACCGATCGGCGTGGCGACCACCCACAGGCAGCCGGGTTGAACGGATGACATGCGCAAGCTCCTGCTGGCCCGGATCACGGAAACGATGGGCTATCATCGCGCACACTCGACGCAAACATGCCGACATTGAGAGTACCGATGCGCCTGCGCCCCGTCCCCCGGCCTTCCCTGTCGACCTTTGGCCCCGTCCTGCTGCTGGCCTGCGCATTGGTCCTGAGCAGTTGCGTCCCCGGCAACACGAAGCCTTCGGCCGCCGAAACCACCGCCGCGGACAGCGCTGCATCCCTGGTGCAGCAGGGCCAGTTCGACCAGGCCGCACAGGCTTGGCTCGCGCTGGCATCGCAATACGGCGACCGCGCCGACCATTACCGCCTGCTCGCCGCGGAGTCGTGGCGCGAAGAAGGCCGCATCGACGATGCCGCACCCACGCTGGCGCTGATCAAGCGCGAAAACCTGCAGGGCGACGACACCGTCCGCTTCGACCTGCTGCGCGCCGAACTCGCGCTGCGCCACCACGACGACGCCACCGCGTTGCGGCTCACCACCCAACCCACCGTCGCCGTGCCGAACGCGCTGCAACTGCGCATGTACGAACTGCGCGCTCGCGCGCAAGCCGCCACCGGCGACCACTGGGGCGCCGCCCGCACCCGCGTGCAGATGGACGACAAACTGCAGGGGCTGGACCGCGCGGAAAACCGCAAGCAGATCCTGGCCGAACTGACCAAGCTCAACGTGGCCTCGCTCAAACAGCGCGCTGCCGCGATGAGCGCTGGCGATCCCATGCTGTCCTGGACGAACGAAGCGCTGAGTCAGCTCGGCGTCGCCGTGGCGCAGCCCACGCCTTCCCTGCAGCAGCCGGTGGGCACCCTGCTGCCGGGCGCCAACGCCGATGTGCGCGAGGGCTACAAGATGCCCGCCCACGTGGCCTTGCTGCTGCCGCAGAGCGGCCCCTATGCCGGCGCGGGCAACGCGATCCTCGAGGGCTTCTTCGCCGCCTACGCCGAGAGCGCGCGCACCCATGCTCCGCGCGCCTCGGTGCACATCTACGACACCGAGGGCACCGCCAACGGCGCGACCAAGGCTTATCAACAAGCCGTGAGCGACGGCGCGCAGCTCGTGGTCGGTCCGCTCACTCGCGGCGCGGTCGCCGCGGTGTTTACCCAAGCCACGCTGCCGGTGCCGGTGCTGGCGCTGAACCATGCGGACGGCAAGCAGCTCCCTGCCAGCGGCGCCAGCGAATTCGGCCTGCTGCCCGATACCGAGGGCGCCCAGGCTGCCGACCACATGGTCGATCGCGGGTTGCACCAAGCCTACGTGGTGATCTCCAGCGACGACTTCGCCCAGCGCGCCGCCAACGCCTTCAAGGCCGAACTGCAGGCCCGTGGCGGCAACGTGACCGGCATGGCCACCCTGCCCACTGGGGGTGCCAACTACGCCGCCACCATCGCCCAGCTGGGCCTGGCTGGCGCAGGCAGCGACGCCGGCATCTTCATCAGCATGCGTCCCGAGCAGGCGCGTCTGCTGATGCCGCAGCTGCAGCTCGCCAAGATCACCTTGCCGGTGTTCGGCACCTCGCACATCTATGCCGGCAACGACAACCCCACCGCCGACGGCGACCTCAACGGCGTGGAGTTCTGCGACGCCCCGTGGCTGTTCAATGCCCAGCCCGGACTGCCGAACCATGACGACGTCGCCACCCTGCTGCCCACCGCGCGCGACGGCAACGCACGCTTGTTCGCGTTCGGCATGGACGCATGGAATCTGCTGCCCTACCTCGACTGGCTGCACGACCATCCGGGCAGCTACCTGCCTGGCGCCAGCGGCCAGCTCACCGCCGACCAGTTCGGCCGCATCAGCCGCGTTCTGACCTGGGCGAAATTCCAGAACGGGGTCGCCCGCCCGCTCAGCGGCGACCTGCAGGTGGACGACCTGCCGGCTTCGTCCGGCAGCACACCCGCGCCCGCCGGCAGCGGCGCGCAACCGGCGGCTGCATCCTCCGTCCACTGATGCGCGCTACCGGCGCCGGTTTCGAGCAACGCGCCAGCGTCGAGCTCGAACGCGCCGGCTTGAAACCCCTCGCCCGCAACTACACCACACGCCATGGCGAACTCGACCTGGTGATGCTGGACCGTGACACCGTGGTGTTCGTCGAGGTGCGCTACCGCGTGCGGGCCGGCCACGGCAATGCGCTCGCCTCGGTCACGCGCGGCAAGCAGGACAAACTGATCCGCACCGCACAACTGTGGCTGGCCGCCCACCCGCAACACGCGCAGCGTTCCTGCCGCTTCGATGTGGTCAGCTACGACGGCCCGGCCGCCAGCGCATGCATGCAATGGGTGCGCGGGGCATTCGAGGCGGACTAGCCGATTCAGGGCCAGTCCATGCCTTCTATCCTGGTACCGAAGATTCAAATGCGGCTACAGGCGACGAGGCGACCTTCACGCCACGCGCCAGCAACCAGATGCCAGTCGTGATCTCTGCAAGGAAGATAGGCAGCCAGCCCATCTGGATCGCGTGCGACCAGGCAGGAAATACAAGATCACCGAGACTGGTCAGCAAGGCGACGACCGACGCAAACACCCCAAACGCGGAAAGCGGGCGCGGGATATAGCGTGTTTGCATGAACAGATAGAAGAAGAGGGTGGAACCGAAACCGAAGAGCAGGGTCGCGATATTGAACGATGCGAAATCCGCAGCCCTGGCCAGGTCGACCGCGGCTTGCAGCTTCGCCGAGCCAAAGGACCGCAGGTATTCGGGATCGGCCTGCAGGCTGAGCGTGCCGAAAGAGATGAACGCGGTCACGCAGCAAAAGGCCTCGCCAAGCCGCCAGTACAGCGCCATGCGCGCGATGCGTTCGTTCACGGGCTTCAGGACCACATACAAGGCATACGCCAGCAGCACCGTGAATACGGATGCCAGCAACTGCAGCACCAGCGCAGCCCGATAAAGCGTTTGCCCTTCGGCGATGCGTGCGAGACGCTCGGCGAAATCCCCTGATCCCACGACATGCGAAATCAAGTACTGGCCGCCCATGTAGAGCACGATCAGCAGCAGGTAGACAAACCCGGCGGTCCGGGCATAGCGGATTTGCACTGCGGCACCGTATCGATCGCTCATGTCCCAGCCCCCGTCTCCGCGCATCGAGGTTGCGTCATGGGCGGAGCCTGCTGCCTCGCCCGGATGTGGCGATCTTATGCAGCGTCCCTTCGCGCAGACATGGCCGCATGAATCAGGAACGTGATCCTGGGTAACATCGCGGCATTCCATCCGGGACGTACGGGCCATGGCCAGCGCCACCATTGCTGCGGGAATCGCGCATGCCCTGATGAATCTCGCGGTGTCGAAAGGCGCCAATCGGAAAGCGCTGACCCAAGCGTGCGGCATCGATCCGCAGCAATTGCAGGATCCGGACAACCGCTTGCCGTTAGCCAGTTACGTGGCCCTCATGCGCGCGGGCCAGACACTCAGCGGTGATCCCGCGCTCGCGCTGCACTTCGGCGAGACGTTCGACCTAGCCGAGATATCCATCGTCGGCCTGCTGTGCATGGCCAGCGAAACAGGGGCCGAAGCCTTCGCGCAGTGGAACCGCTACGAACGGCTCGTCGTGGATGTGGACGGATTGACCAAAGGGAGCCGCCACCTCCTCGAGCGCAAGGCCGGCCGGCTCTGGCTGATCGATACGCGAGGCAATCCCAACGACTTCCCCGAACTCACCGAATCCAGCTTTGCGCGCCTGGTCTGCATGGCACGTCGCACGCAGGGAGAGAAGCCGCTCATCGAGGCGATTCACGTGACGCACTCCGCGCCGGCATATCGTGACGAGTACGCACGCATCTTTCAGGTGCCCGTGACATTCGACAGCGACCGGAACGCGGTGGTGATGGCGAGCGATGCATGGTTGTCCGAGCGCATCGAACAGCCGTCGCGCTACGTCTTCGGCATTCTCAGCGAACGCGCCCAGGCCTTGCTCGATCGCCTTGAAAGCTCGACCACCCTGCGCGGGCACATCGAAAGCCTGCTCATCCCCATGCTTCATACCGGCGACATCGGCATCGACCGGGTGGCCAGGATGCTCGGACTGAGCCGGCAGACCCTGTTCCGCAGATTGAAGGCGGAAGACACCACTTTCACGAAACTACTCGACGAACTGCGCCATAGGATGGCGCTTCACTATCTGAGCGGAAAGAAGGCCTCGGTAAACCAGGTGGCCTATCTGGTCGGGTTCGCCGAACCGGCGGCGTTCTCGCGTGCGTTCAAGCGATGGACAGGAACCAGTCCGCGCGCCGCACGTCGCGAGTGAGCCTCGAGCGGTACGCAGGCGGAATGCCCATGCGGCATCGCGGCTGCCTTGCATCGTCCGGATCCATCCCCACGTGATCATCGACGCATCGGCAAATCCGCCACTCGCGCGGCTTGCGCCGAAAACCCGCAGGACAGATCGCCATGACCGATTCCACCGGCTCGCTCGCATCAGGCAATGACGGCACCGCATCGCTGCGCTCCGCCGATGGCCGTTTCCGCAACCTCGCTCCGCGGCCGGCGCTGGCGCACAGCAAATCGCGCTGGAAACTGATGTGGGAGGTTTTCTTCGAGAAGCCCTCGAACACGCGTCCGCGAGCACCGATCCCGGTGCGCAAGCTGACGCGGGCGGAGCTCGATGCAGCGCCGGATCGCAGCCTGTATCGGCTGGGCCACTCGACGCTGCTGCTCAAGCTGCGCGGCCAATGGTGGCTGACCGATCCGGTGTTCTCGCGGCGCGCATCGCCCTTTTCGTGGCTAGGGCCAAAGCGTTTTCACGCGCCGCCGATCGCCATCGACGCGCTGCCTCCGATCCGTGGCGTGATCCTTTCGCACGACCACTACGACCACCTGGACCATGCCGCGATCAAGGCCTTGATGGGCAAGGTTGACGTGTTCCTCACGCCGCTGGGTGTCGGCGACCGGCTGGTCGAATGGGGCGTACCCAGGGACAAGGTGCGCCAGTTCGACTGGTGGCAGGGCATCGAAGTCGATGGCGTGCGCTTCACCGCCACGCCGGCGCAGCACTTCTCCGGACGCGGCCTGCACGACGGCAACCGCACGCTATGGTGCTCGTGGGTGATCGACGATGGCCAACGTCGCGTGTTCTTCAGCGGCGACAGCGGCTACTTCGCGGGGTTCGCCGAGATCGGCCGGCGCTTCGGACCGTTCGACCTCACCCTGATGGAAACCGGCGCTTACAACGTCGAGTGGCCCTACGTGCACATGCAACCGGAAGAGACGGTGCAGGCGCACGCGGATCTGCGCGGGAACTGGCTGTTGCCGATTCACAACGGCACCTTCGACCTGTCCATGCACGCATGGTTCGAGCCGTTCAAGCGCGTGCTGGAACTGGGCAACGCACAGGGCATCCGCATCGCCACGCCGGTGATGGGCGAACGCTTCGACATCGATGCGCCGCGCACCGGTAGCCGCTGGTGGCGCGACGTAGTGGCGCAGGAAAAGGCAGGCCGCGCGTTCGGCGCGACCGAACGGTCAAGCACGCCGTAACCGGAGTCCGGTTACGGCGCCGCCCCGCTGCGTCAGAAATCCTTCTGCAGGCTTAGGTACAGCCCGCGGCGCGGTCCGTACTGCGGTGCGCCCACGCCGACGCCGGTGCCATCGCGCAGCTCGTAGGTGCGATCCAGCGCGTTGATCAGCGCCAGCTGGGTGTGCAGCTTGCCGAAGTGGTCGAAGGTGAAGTCGTGCGAGACGTCGAGGTTGAGCTGGAAGTAGGCGGGCATGCTGGCGCCATTCGGAATGCTGCTACCGTCCGGCGACACATAGTCGCGACGCAGGCCCGAGCCGAACAGGTAGTCGGCGCCGAACTTGGTGCCGTCGCCCAGGGTGTAGCTGATGCCGCCGGAAGAAGTGTATTTCTGGTCGTGGTCCAGGTAGATGTAGTTGGCCGCGATGTACGCCAGCTCCGCCGGGTCGAAGTTGTACTGGCTGGTCATCACGTCCTTGCCCATCGCCTTGCTCCAGGCGAAGTTGAAGTAGGCCGACCACGGGCCGTCGTTGAAGTTGGCGGTGAACTCCGTGCCGGCCACGCGACCCAGGCGGTAATTGAAGGTGGAGTAGATCAGCGCGGTGCCGAACTGCCCTTCGTCCTGCAGGCGATTCACCTTGCGGTAGTAGGTGTCCAGACCCAGCGTCCAGTCGCTGCCGATGTTCTGCGAGATGCCGGCATCGAAATAGTCGGAGCGTTCGGCCAGCGGCTCGTTGTCGCCATAGTCCTTCACCGCATTGGTGGTGCCGGTGAAGGCCTCGATGTTCGCGGCGGTGATCATCTCGGTGGCCGGCGGCGTGAAGTAGCGCGAGTAGCCGGCATGAATGGTGGTGTTCTCGCCGGCCTGCCAGACCACGCCGATGCGCGGACTGAGCTGGCTCTGGGTGGTGTTGAAAGCTTTGTATTCGTCGCCGCGCAGGCCGTAGTTCACCGTCCAGTTCTGGCCGATGCTCCATTCGTCCTGCACATAGGCGGACCAGGTCTTGGCGACGATCTGGTCGCTGGTGAAGATGCCGAGCGGCGTGGTGCTGGTCTGCGCGCCATCGGCGTCGGCCGGGAACACCAGCGAGTTGGTGTTGGTGGCGGCGCGGTCGTAGCTGCCGTAGATGCCGTAGCGCAGGATGTGGGTGTCGCTCAGCGGCGTGGAGAAATCCGCCTGCAGCGTGCTCTGCCGATCGGCCTGGTTGATGGCGCCAGCCACGCCGTTGAACATCAGGTCCCCGATGTCGTCGGGCAGGTACTGCAGGCCGCTGTAGCGCTGGCCCAGCGAGACCTGGTAGTCGGTGCCGCCCAGCTTGCCCTGCAGCGAGAGCACGCCGAAACGGGTCTGCTCGTCCTGCTGCTCGTTCAAGTCGGCGGAGTTGAAGTTGGTCACGTCGAGATAGCCGAACTGCGGTGTCTGACCCGGGTTGTCCGGGATCTCGAAGCGGTTGTTGGCGAAGCCGAACATGAAGCTCAGCCGCGTGTCGTTGTCGATCAGGTAGGTGATGTCGCCGAAACCCTTGACCTGGTTGGTGTGGTCGTGGATCGGCGTGCGGCTGGCGGTGGGGTTCTCGATGCCGACATCGTTCTGCAGGTAGTTCGCGGTGAAGTACGCGCTCCAGTTGCCGCTGTTGCCCCACAGCGAAACGTTGGGATTGAACGTACCGAACGAACCGCCGGTGACGCCGATGCTGCCGCCGTTGCCGAGGTCGGCGCCGCTCTTGGTGGTGATGTCGACCACGGCGGCGGTGCGCAGGCCGTATTCCGCGGGCAGGGCGCCGTCGAGCAGGCTCACGCTCTGGATCGCGCGCGCATCCAGCGTCTGGCCGAAGCCGGAGATGGATTCGGGGATGATCACGCCGTTGATGCGGTACTGCAGGTTCGCGTGGTCGCCGCGCACGTGCAGGCCGCCGTAGGAATCCTGCACCACGCCCGGCGCCTGCAGCACGACCTGGTTCAGCGGCGTGGAGGCGCCCAGCGGCAGCGCCTGGATGTCCTTCGAGTCGATCACGTATTGGCTGGAGCCGGTATCCGGCGACAGCGCGTTGCGCGCCTGGTCGAGCGCCGCGGTGACGCTGATCGCGCCAAGGTTCTGCACCTTCGGCGCACGCTTGTTGCGTGTGGCCTGCTGGCTGTCGTCGCCGTCCGTCGTACCGCTGGTGGTCGTGCCGCCGGTGGTGGCAGGAGCAGGGACAAGCGTGACGTCATCGGCACGCGCGTGGACGGAGGTCGCGCACAGCGCAGCAGCAAGACTCAGGGCAAGCGGGGAAAACTTCATGGGTCGGGATTCCGATTCCGGGGAGGCGGCGATCCGGCTGGGCGGCCGGGTTATGAACTGTAATGTTATAACATTACCTAGATGGAACCCAGCCCGACACGGGCCACAAGTCATGGTCGACACGCGGCCATTGATCCGGGCTTCATGCCGCCACCCTAGACTGGCCGCTCAGCACTACACGGAGTTGCGCCATGAGCGAGTCCGACAAGTCCAGCGGCAGCCGCCAGGTTCCCGCCGTGATCGGTGGACAGGAGGAGGCGAACCGGATCACCCAGGCCATCCTCGACTTCATCAGTCGCATCCCGGTCAGCAAGGTGGAAGGCGCCGACGACCCGCAGGCGAAGGCGCGCCAGATCGCCAGCCGCGCAGCGCAGCGCGCCGCACTCACCTCCGGCACGCTGGCGCTGCCACCGGGGCCGCTGGGCTGGCTCACCGTGCTGCCGGAGCTGATGGCGATCTGGAAGATCCAGGCGCAGATGGTCAGCGACATCGCCGCCGCCTACGGCCGGCACACCGAACTGGGCCGCGAACAGATGCTGTACTGCCTGTTCCGCCACACGGCCGCGCAGGCCTTCCGTGACCTGGTAGTGCGCATGGGCGATCGCCTGCTGTTCCGCCGCATGTCGTTCGCCGTGGTGGAGCGCATCTCCAAGCAGCTCGGCGTGAAGCTCAGCCAGCGCGCCCTGGGCGAAGGCATGTCGCGCTGGCTGCCGGTGATCGGTGCGCTGGGCGTGGGCGCCTACGCCTACTACGACACCGGACAGGTGGCCGCCACCACCATCGAACTGTTCAGCCACGGCATCGAGCACGAAGGCGGCGACGCACCCGCCGAGGTAGCGGCGCCACGGCCGCCCTCGCGTGCCCGCAAATTGGCCGGCGCGGCGCGCAAGGCCGTCACGCGCAAACGCCGTCCTTCCGACGATGCGTGAGTGACGCGCGGGCGACTATCCGGCAAGCTCTCGCCATCCGACTCGTGCAGGACCCACCGCATGCCGCCTCGCCACGAACGCCCCGTCGCCCTGATCACCGGTGCCGGCAAGCGCGTGGGCGCGGTGATCGCGCGCACCCTGCATGCCGCCGGCTACGACCTCGTGCTGCACTGCCGGCGCTCGCGGGCCGAAGCCGAGTCGCTGGCTGCCGAACTGGAACGCGGACGCACCCACAGCACGCTCGTGCTGCAGGCCGAGCTGGCCGATCCGCAGGCGCCGGCTATGCTGACGGACGCCGCGCTCGCGCACTTCGGCCGTCTCGATGCGCTGGTCAACAACGCCTCGGCGTTCTTCCCCACACCCATGGGCACAGTCAGCGTCGCGCAGTGGAACGAACTTTTCGCGTCGAACGCGCAGGCGCCGTTCTTCCTCGCGCAAGCTGCGATGCCCGCGCTGCGCGCATCGCGCGGCGCCATCGTCAACCTGGTGGACATCTACGCCGAGCGCGCACTGGCGAACCATCCGGTCTATTGCATGGCCAAGGCCGCGCTGGCGGCGATGACGCGCGCGCTGGCGCTGGACCTCGCCCCCGAAATACGCGTCAACGGGGTGGCGCCCGGCGCCGTGCTGTGGCCCAGCGACGGCAAGCCGTACGATGACCAGCAGGCCATGCTCGCGCGCACCCCGATGCAACGCGCCGGCTCGCCCGAAGACGTGGCCGGCGCCGTGCTGTGGCTGCTGCGCGACGCACCCTACGTGACCGGTCAGATCATCCGCGTCGACGGCGGGCGCACGCTCACGGTGTGAATCAGCGCTTGGGCCGGAATGCCGATTCCAGCAGCGCCTGATCGAAACCGCCGCCCACCTCGCCCGCCTCGGCATAGCGGTACAGCGCGGCGGAGTAGATGCCTTGCAGGGTGGATTGCACCAGGCCCAGCAGGATGAAGGCGACCACCGCCAGCGCACCGGTCAGCGCCATGGCGACGACCGACTGGGTGGCCGCCGCGCCGACCATCAGCGCACCGAAAAGCAGCACCACCAGGAAGATCACCAGGCCGAACACCACACCCAGCCCCGCGTTGCCGATCAGGTTCTCGCCCCAGGTTCCCTTGAGCAGTTCGGCGCTGCGCTTCACCGCGTCCATCGGGCCGATGCCTTCGCTGGCCAGCACCGGCACCACCAGGAACGTGGCCACCGTCCACGCCAGGCCGAGCAGGCCCACCACGAAACGGCCGATCAGGCCCAGCCGCTCCTGCAGCATGCGCAGCAGCAGGCCCACGGTGGCGGCGATCAGCGCATAACCGAAGATGCTGCCCACCCGCGAGCGCGCCAACGCAAAGCCGTCGGCCATGCTGGCGGGCTCCCCACGCAAACGCGCAAGCGCCACGCCGACCAGCGCGGTATTGAAAAAAGCGATCACGAAATACTGCACAAGGTAAAACGCAAAGAGCACGACGTAGTACAGCGGCGAGAAATGGCGCTCGTCCACATCGGCGTGATGGCCGACCATCGCCAGCACCACGGGAACCAGGAAGCTCGCCGCGACTATCACACTGCACACGCCCGCCAGCAGCGGGAACACCAGCAGCGACTTGTCCGAACGCAACACCCCTGTGCTTGCCTTCATCAGTGCCCAACTGCGGGCGAACTTGCCAGCCATCCCCTGTCTCCCATGCGATTGGAGCGCTCTTTCTAGCACCGCCCGCACTTCGGCGACAGGGCCGCACCGCGCACCCATGCAGGAAAACCTGCCTGCATCCACAATAGGCAGACCAGACCGGCGAGACCGGCCTGCCCGCGAGCCGCGAAGCGAGCGGGACGGCTGCCACAGGAAAGCACTGCTCCATGCGCGTGAACAAATACATCAGCGAAGCGGGCCTCTGCTCGCGCCGCGAAGCGGACGAATGGCTCGTGGCGGGCCGCGTCACCATCAACGGCGAAGTCGTGGGCACCGGCGCCAAAGCGCTGGAAGGCGACGAGGTGCGCGTGGACGGCGAGCTCGTCAAGGCGCGCATCCTCGCCGCCACGCCCGCCGCCAAGAAGGCCACCTACATCGCGCTGAACAAGCCGGTGGGCATCACCTGCACCACCGACGCCACGGTGAAGGACAACATCGTCGATTTCGTCGACCACGCGCAGCGCATCTTTCCCATCGGCCGGCTGGACAAGGATTCGGAAGGACTGATCCTGCTCACCAGCAACGGCGACATCGTCAACGAGATCCTGCGCGCGGAGAACAACCACGAGAAGGAATACCTGGTGGCGGTGAACAAGCCGGTCACCGAGGAGTTCCTCGCCGGCATGGCGCGCGGCGTGCGCGTGCACGGCCAGATGACCAAGCCCTGCCGCACGCGCAAGATCGCCAAGTTCGGCTTCGCCATCGTGCTCACGCAGGGCCTGAACCGACAGATCCGCCTGATGGCGGCGGCGTTCGGCTACCGCGTGACCCAGCTGCGCCGCGTGCGCATCGTCAATGTGAAGCTCGGGCACCTGAAACCGGGCCAGTGGCGCAACCTCACCGATGCGGAACTGCAGGGCCTGCTGCCCGGCCGCACGCAGTGGTGAACCGCGAGCCCAGGCACGTATTAAGAGCCCACTCTAGGCGCGACTGCCTTTTGCCCTGATCGAAGCAAGCGCAAGGCAATCGCACACAGGATGCGCTCCTACAACGCGGGTATCAGGCCGCCGGCAGGTCTTCCAGGTTCCAGCGTGGACGCACCTCGACCGCCTCGCCCTGATGCTGGCCGCTGGCGAGGCGGATCGCGCCGGCCAGCGCGATCATCGCGCCGTTGTCGGTGCAGAACGCCAGACGCGGGAAATAAGTGCGGAACCCGTCCTTTTCGCCCGCCGCCGCCAGCTCGGCGCGCAGGCGGCGGTTCGCGCCCACGCCACCGGCGATCACCAGCCGCTGCGCACCGGCAGCCTCCAGCGCACGGCGGCACTTGATGACCAGGGTGTCGACGATGGCCTCCTCGAACCCGCGGGCAATGTCGGCGCGGGTCTGATCGCTCTGGTCGGAACGCTGCCAGGCCAGCAGCACCTGCGTCTTGAGCCCGGAGAAACTGAAATCCAGCCCCGGCCGGTCGGTCATCGGCCGCGAGAAGCGGAACGTACCGGGCCGGCCCTGCTCGGCCAGCTTGGCCAGCGCCGGGCCGCCAGGATACGGCAGCCCCATCAGCTTGGCGGTCTTGTCAAAGGCCTCGCCGGCGGCATCGTCCAGCGTGTCGCCGAGGATGGTGTATTCGCCGATGGCCTTCACCTGGACCAGCAGCGAGTGGCCGCCGGAAACCAGCAGGGCGACGAAGGGCGGCTTTGGCGGGTCTTCTTCCAGCAGGGGCGCCAGCAGGTGGCCCTCCATGTGGTGCACGCCGATCGCCGGCACGCCCAGCGCCCAGGCCAGCGCCCGTCCGGCCGCCGCGCCCACCAGCAGGGCGCCGACCAGGCCGGGGCCGGCGGTGTAGGCCACGCCGCCGAGGTCGGCCGGCGTCATCCCGGCCTGGGCCAGCGCCTCGCGCACCAGCGGCAGCAGCTTGCGCACGTGGTCGCGGCTGGCCAGTTCCGGCACCACGCCGCCGTAGTCGGCGTGCAGCTTGATCTGGCTGTACAGGGTGTGGGCCAGCAGGCCCTGGCCCGGCGCGTCCGGCTCCCAGCGCAGGATCGCCACGCCGGTTTCGTCGCAGGAAGTCTCGATGCCAAGCACCGGCTTGCCCGTCACGGGCAGCCGGGCCTCGGTTTCTGGCTGGGGCTTTGAAAATTTCTCGTACGTCACGGTATACTTCGCGGCTCGCTGTATTCAACAGTCCCGGAAGCGGGACAGATTAACACCCGGAGTATCCATGCCCAACGTCAAAGTCCGCGAGAACGAGCCGTTCGAAGTCGCGCTGCGTCGTTTCAAGCGTACCTGCGAAAAGGCCGGCGTCCTGGCCGAAACCCGCAAGCGCGAGTTCTACGAAAAGCCGACCCAGGAGCGCAAGCGCAAGCGTGCTGCCGCGGTGAAGCGTCACCTGCGCCGTCTGTCGCGCGACGTTTCGCGCAAGACCCGGCTGTACTGAGTTTGCTGCGGCGCCTGCGCGCCGCACAGGCAGGACACGCGGCTGGCGCGACTTCCGCTGCCGCCGCACGCATCCGGATTCGACTGGCCGGCGTTGCCGCAAGGCAACGCCGGTTTTGTCGTTTCCGTAGAATCGCCAATCCACCCACCGGGACCCTCGCCATGACGCTCAAGCAGCAACTCACCGACGACATGAAGGCCGCCATGCGCGGCGGCGACAAGCATCGCCTCGGCGTGATCCGGCTGATCCTCGCAGCGGTCAAGCAGCGCGAGGTGGACGAGCGCATCGAACTGGACGACGCCCAGACCCTGGCCGTGCTGGAGAAGATGCTCAAGCAGCGCAAGGATTCGGTGAGCCAGTACGTCGCCGGCAACCGCGAGGACCTCGCCGAGGTCGAGCGCGCCGAAATGGCGGTGATCCAGACCTACCTGCCCACCCAGCTCGACGACGCCGAACTGGACGCGCTGATCGCCGAGGCCATCGCCGCCACCGGCGCCAGCTCGCCGCGCGACATGGGCAAGGTGGTCGCCGCCGTGAAGGAGAAGGCCGCCGGCCGCGCCGACATGGGCAAGGTTTCGACCCTGATCAAGGCGAAGCTGGCCGGCTGAAGCACCGATAACCGTCGCGGCGCCGCGCATCGATCGCGCGAATGGCCGTAACTGCCGCCATACCGCGACGGTGACTGCGGCTGCATGTGGATGGCGGGCCATCGCCCGCCATCCACATGCACCGCGTTCACGAATGCATTGTTACAAGCGGAAGGGTCAGGGCATCGCCCGGCACCCTTTCGCGCGCGGCCCATGGCCGCAGGAGGAATGCATGCTCAAGTGGGCCATCATCTTCGCCATCGTTTCGCTGGTCACCGGCATGCTCGGTTTCCGCGGCATTTCCGGCGCGGCCGCCACCATCGCCAAATTCCTGTTCGCGATCTTCCTGATCCTGTTCCTGATCGCCGTGCTGGCCGTGATCGGGGTGTTCCACATCCTGTAGCACCCGGCCGGAGACACCATCGCACCGCCGCATGCCGGCGGTGCGATCCATCGGTTCGTCCGCTCCTTCTCCTCCAGGAAGGAAGAAGGGGTGGACGCTACCGGTCCACCACGCGCTCCATGCGCCGATGTCCCGGCACCGCGCCCTGCGCGTTGGCCAGGGCGGATGCCTGCTCGCCGGTCACCTCGAACCCCTGCCGCGCGTACAGCGCCTGCGCACGCGGATTGCTGACGGCCACATCTAGCACCATGCGGTTGCGGCCGGCCTGCACGCCGCGCCGGATCAACTCGTCGATCAAGGCCTTCCCGATGCCCTGGCCGCGCAGGATGGGCGATACGCCAAGGTGCGCGAGATAGTGCATGCCGCGCGACGGCGGCGGGATCACCCGTTCCACCCTGAGGCCGCGCACGATCACGCCGGGCGCATGGCGCAGGCCGTAATGCGCGAGGATCTGCCGCGCCGCCGCCAGCGTGAACGCCAGCGCCGTCTCGGCGCCGAAACCCGCGCCGGCCGCCACCACCACGCCTTCCAGTTCGCCCACGATGTGGTTGCGCCAGCCGAACTCGCCCGCACCATCGGCGAAGGCGCGGTGCAGGAAGGCCTGCGCCGTGCTGCGCCCCGGTACCGCGAACACGTAGTCGAATGCGGCGGGGCCGGAACTGTGGATCAGCGGTACCGCGGCAGCCGCGTCCTGGGCCGTGGCTGCGCGGAAGCGCACTGCCGGAATGTCCCCCATCATCCGTCTCCCCGCCGAAGCCTTGCCCATGCTAACCAGCGATGCCGGCGTTGCCCTGCCCCGCCCCGCGAATTGGCCGCCCCGCCACCCATGCGTGGCCGCTTAGCCCCCATGGCCTAAACTAGGCAATCTATGCGCGGACTCATCCCCGACAGCTTCATCGACGAACTGCTCGCCCGTGTCGACATCGTCGACGTGATCGAGCGGCGCGTGCCGTTGAAGAAAGCGGGACGCGAGTGGACAGCGTGCTGTCCGTTCCACGACGAGCGCACGCCCTCGTTCTACGTCAGCCCCGCCAAACAGTTCTTCCACTGCTTCGGCTGCGGCGCGCACGGCAGCGCGATCAAGTTCCTGATGGATTACGAGCGGCTGGAGTTCCCCGACGCAGTGGAGGAACTGGCGCAGTCGGTGGGCCTCACCGTACCGCGCGAGGGTGGCCGCGACGACCGCCCGCGCGAGGACAAGACCGACCTCTACGCCCTGCTCGACGCCAGCGCGCGCTGGTACCAGGAGCAGCTGCCGCGCAACGCCGAGGCACAGGCGTACTGCAAGAAGCGCGGGCTGGACGCGGACACCATCGCGCACTTCCGCCTCGGCTGGGCACCGGCCGGCTACGACGGCGTCACCAAGGCGCTGGGCAACAGCCCCCGGCGCATGGAGCTGCTGACCGAGGCCGGCATGGTTTCCACCGGCGAGCGCGGCAGCAAGTACGACCGCTTCCGCGAACGCCTCATGTTCCCCATCCTCGACCGCCGCGGGCGCGTGATCGCGTTCGGCGGCCGCGTGCTGAGTTCGGAGCAGTCGCCGAAATACCTCAACTCGCCCGAGACGCCGCTGTTCCACAAGGGACGCGAGCTGTTCGCGCTGTGGCAGGTGAAGCAGGCCAACCCCAAGCTCGAGCGCATCGTGGTGGTGGAGGGCTACATGGACGTGATCGCGCTGCACCAGGCCGGCCTGCCCATCGCGGTGGCCACGCTGGGCACCGCCACCACGCCCGAGCACACCGAGCTGCTGTTCCGCGCCGCGCCCGACGTGGTGTTCTGCTTCGATGGCGACCGTGCCGGCCGTGCGGCCGCCTGGAAAGCGCTGGACGCCGCCTTGCCGCGGCTACGCGACGGACGCCAGGCCTATTTCCTGTTCCTGCCCGAAGGCGAGGACCCGGACACGCTGGTGCGCAAGGAGGGCAAGGGCGGTTTCGAGCAGCGCCTGAAGAACGCCACGCCGCTTTCCGACTATTTCTTCGACGAACTGTCGCGCGACGTGGACATGGCCAGCCTCGACGGCCGCGCGCGCCTCGCCGAGCGTGCGCGACCGCAGATCGCGCGGCTGCCCGACGGCGCGTTCCGCGACCTCATGGCGCAGGAATTGGAACGGCGCAGCGGCGCAAGCGCACGCCTCGCAGCCCATGCCGCCGCACCCGTGCAGCGGCCCGTGGCCGCGCAGCGCTCGCTGGTACGCAGCGCCATCGCCCTGCTGCTGGCCCAGCCCGGCATGGCGGACCAGGTGGAGAAGCCCTATCGCTTCCTGCGGCTGGACAAGCCCGGCGTCCCCCTGCTCGCCGAACTGCTCGACCTCGCCCGCAGCCGCCCCGGCATCAACCCGGCGCGGCTGGTGGAACATTTCGCCGAGCGCACGGAATATCCCGCGCTGCAAAAACTGATGGCCGCCGCCGTGGTGGGCGAGCCGGAAGCGCAGCGCACCGAGTTCATGGAGGCGCTGGCGCGCATGGACGAACAGGCCGTGGCCCTGCGCCGCGAAGCGCTGGTCGCGAAGATGCGCGGCGGCCCGCTCGACGATGCCGAGAAGACCGAACTGCGCGACCTGCTGGCCGCGCGCGTCCGACCGACGGCCGCATCCCCCGATTGATGCCGATGCCGTCCGTCACGCCGAATATGGGAACATGCAGGCCCACGCATCTCTGGGACGCTGATGGATCTGCTTGAACGACTGATCACGATCTTCGCCGAGAACGGCTACGTGGCGGTGTGGATCGCACTGATGATCTGCGGCCTCGGCCTGCCGCTTCCGGAAGACGTCACCCTGGTCGCCGGCGGCGTGATCGCGGGGCTGGGCTACGCCAACGTGCACGTGATGTTCGCGATGTGCATGGTCGGCGTGCTGCTGGGCGACGCCACCGTGTTCATGCTCGGCCACCATTACGGCGCGCGCATGCTCAAGTGGCGCTGGGTGGCGCGCGTACTGCCGCCGGAACGCTACGAGATGGTGAAGCACAAGTTCGCGCGCTACGGCAACCGCGTGCTGTTCGTCGCCCGCTTCCTGCCCGGCATGCGTACCACCATCTACGCCACGGCCGGCGCCACGCGGCAGGTGTCGCTGCTGCGCTTCCTGCTGATCGACACCCTGGCCGCGCTGATCAGCGTGCCGGTATGGGTGTACCTGGGTTACTTCGGCGCCGACAACCACGTGTGGCTGATGAAATGGATGCACCGGGGCCAGAACAGCCTGTGGCTGCTGGTCGGTTTGGTGCTGCTGTGCGTGCTGTGGCTGTGGTGGCGGCACAGTCGCCAACGCATCAGCCAGGACGATTGAGCTTCGTCTAGGGCATCCCCAATCGCTCGGAATCCAGCCGGCGACGCCGTCGCACGGCTGCCGATGACTTCCCGCACTGGTAGCGCCGCCGCCGCCGCACTGAACTGTCCACTCCCCATGCAGGAGTACTGGTCATGTCCAGAAAGGTTCTGCTTGCCCTCGCCGCACTCGCCGCAACGCCCCTGGTGACCTCGCTCTGCGCCGCCGAGACCGCGCCGCAATTCGCCGCCGTGGTGCCCTTCCATGATTGCAGCGGCATGATCTGCTTCCAGGCCGGCATCGACGGCGGATCGCCGCGCACGCTGGTACTGGATACCGGCGACACCGACTCGTTCATGCTGGCCGACGCCGCCAAGTCGATGGCATGGCAGACCACGCCGGTACTACGCGACGGCAAGCCGTTGCCGGACTTCCAAGATGGCGGACGGCACGTGCTCATGCTCGGCAAGGCGTCGCTCCCGGTGGAATTCGCCGTGGCCGGCCCGGCGAATTTCGGCCCCGCCCCCCTGCCAGCCGACGGCACGCTGGCCTATACCGCGTTCAAGGACCGCGTCCTGCAGATCGATTATCCGCATCATCTGCTGCGGATCTCCGCGCCCGTCGCTGCCGGCACTGTCGCGGCGCACAGCACCGGTACGCTGCAGCTGATCCACTTCGGCCATTACGGGCCACCCATCGTGGTCGGCGGACCCTTCACCGTCGACGGCCATCCGGTGCATGCGCAGATCGACACCATGTATACCGGCACCATGGTGGTCTACGACGCCGCGCTCGCCGGGCTCGATCTGCACAAGCAGGGCACGCCCAAGCTGTTCCAATACACCGACAGCGGGGTCGAGATGCTGGCTTCGACGGCCCGCAGCCTGGGCTTCGCCGACCGTCGTCTGCTGGGCACGAACCCCACGGTCTACTTCGTCGGCTCGGGCAAGAACCCGGTGCACCAGCCGGATGGCCTGTTCGAGGCCACCGTGGGCAACCCGCTCTTCGCGCACAGCGTGGTGACGATGGACTTCCACGCGATGACGCTGGACGTGCGTCCCGCAGGCTGAGCGCTCAGCGCGATGCGGCACCCGCCTGCGCGGCATCGCGCAGGCGGTCCTGCAGCAGGCCGGCACGCTCCAGCACCGGATACGCCAGCGCCGCGAGATGCGAGTGGATGCGCTTGAGGTCGCGCAGGATGCGCAGGTAGACATCCCCCGCACCGCCGTCGTCGCGGCGCTCGCGCAGAGCGCGGATGTGCCGTTCGGAGATCTCGTTCTCCAGCCGCCACAGCACCTCTTTGCGCGCCACCAGCTGCTGCGCCGCGCGCACGTCGCTGCGCAGGAACACCGCCCAGGCCAGCTGCAGGCTTTCCATCACCTGCGCGTGCATGCGCGCCAGGTCCTGGATGTCGTCGGCGCTGAAGTCCTGCCCGCTCGCGACTTTCTTGGCCGCGAACTCCATCAGGTTGTTGGCGGTGATGTCGCCCACGTGCTCGATGTTGATGACGAAGCCGAGGATCTCCTGGCTGCGCTCGCCGTCCTCCTCGTTCAACGCCTCGTTGCCCAGCTCGGCGAGGTATTCGCGGATGGCCACGCCGAGGCGGTCGAGCACCGCATCCATCCGGCCGATCGCCGCCGCGCGTGCGCGGTCGTCCTTGCCGAACACCTCGACGAGACCCTTGAGCATGTTCTCCACCATGTCGCCCATGCGCATCGCTTCGCGCGCGGCGTTGGCCAGCGCCACGTTGGCGGCGTCCAGCGCACCCTCGTCCAGGTATTGCGGCAGCCCGGCGTCGGCCGGCTTCGGCGGATCGGGCAGCAGACGCACCAGCAATTGCGCCAGTCGCTGCACCGGCAGGATGAACAGCAGCGCCAGGACAAGATTGAACGCCGTGTGGAAGTTCACCGCCATGCGCGCCGGCGAATCGCCCAGATGAGCCAGCAATGTAGTCAGCGGCTGCAGCAGCGGCAGGCAGACCACGCAGCCGAAGGCGCGCACCAGCAGGTTGCCCAGCGGCAGGCGGCGCGCCACCGGCGTGCTGGCGTCGAGCAGCGCCGGCAGGGTGCCGCCGAGGTTGGCGCCCAGCACCAGCGCCAGCGCGCCTTGCGCATCGACCACGTTGGTGGTGGCCAGGGAGACGATCAGCAGCACCACCGCCACGCTGGAATGGCAGGCCCAGGTGAGCAGCGCCGCCACCAGCACCGCCATCACCGGTTCGCTGGCAAGGCTGTGCAGTGCCGTGCGCAGCAGCGCGGTGTCCTCCACCGGCGCCATCGAAACCACCAGCATGTGCAGCGCCAGCAGCATCAGGCCCAGGCCGATCGCGCAGCGGCCCAGGTTCTCGAAGCGAGCATCGTCGCTGCGGCGATACACCAGGAAACCGAGCAGCACCAGCACCGGCGCCACCAGCGCGACGTCGAACGACAGCAGCTGCACTACCAGCGTGGTGCCCACGTTCGCGCCCAGCATCACCACCAGCCCCGGCACCAGGCCGAGGAAACCGTTCGCCGCGAACGAGGTGGCCATCATGCCGGTGGCGGTACTGCTCTGCAGCAGCGCGGTCATGGCCAGGCCGAAGCAGAACGCGGCGGGACGATGGCTGAGGTAGCGCCCCAGCCAGCGGCGCAGCGCGCTGCCGTAGCCGCGCAGCACGCCGCTGGTGACCATGTGCGTGCCCCACAGCAGCAGGGCCACGTAGCCTGCGATATCCAGCAGGATCAGGGTTCCTTTCATGATGATCTCCGAATGGAATCGGGGCGCGGCTTGCGCCACGCCGAAGCGGAACGGGCACGGCGCCTGCGCGGCGTTCACGCCTGCCGTAGCTTGCATCGGCAGGCGTGCGCAGGAAAGCGCCATGGATGCCGTACCCCCGCGGCGCCCTTGCGAGCCCGCGCAGAGATTTGCCCGGACTCGGTCCAGGGCGAACGGCGAGGGCGACTCTCACCCTCGAAGGGGCGAGAGTCGAGTCAAAGCCAGCGTTCGAAGCGCCGGATGTAGATGACCTTCACCAGCTGCGTCAGCGCGCAGTAGGCGACGACGGTGGCGGCCAGCCAGCCGAAGTAGGCATCAGGCAGGTGCACCATGCCGAGCTTGGCGCCCACGGCCGTGAACGGAATGATCATGCCGATCGCGATGATCGCCGTGGTCAGTCCCAGCACCGGCGCCGCCGCCACGCTCTGCAGGAACGGAATCTTGCGCGTGCGGATCATGTGCACCACCAGCGTCTGCGTCAGCAGGCTCTCGATGAACCAGCCCGACTGGAACAGGTCCTGGTGCGCCGGGCCGTTCGCGCCGAACACGTACCACAGCAGCGCGAACGTGGTCATGTCGAAGATCGAGCTGGTCGGGCCGATCCAGAACATGAAGCGGCCGATGTCGCTGGCATCCCACTTGCGCGGCTTGCGCAGGTATTCCTCGTCCATGCGGTCGAACGGGATCGACAGCTGCGAGATGTCGTACAGCAGGTTGAGCACCAGGATCTGCAGCGGCAGCAGCGGCACGAACGGTAGGAAGACGCTCGCCACCATCATGCTCAGCACGTTGCCGAAGTTCGAGCTGGCGGTCATCTTGATGTACTTGATGATGTTGCCGAAGGTGATGCGGCCCTCGAGCACGCCCTCCTCCAGCACCATCAGGTTCTTTTCCAGCAGGATGATGTCGGCCGATTCCTTGGCGATGTCGGTCGCGGTATCCACCGAGATGCCCACGTCGGCCTCGCGCAGCGCCGGCGCATCGTTGATGCCGTCGCCGAGGAAGCCCACGGTGTGGCCCTGGCGGCGCAGCGACTTCACCACGCGCGCCTTCTGCAGCGGCGACATCTTGGCGAACACCGTGGTGCGCCTAACCAGTTCGTCGAGCGCATCGTCGTCCAGCGGCTCGACATCGCGGCCCTGCGCGGAATGCTCCACGTCCAGGCCCACCTCGCGGCAGATCTTGCGCGTCACCGCTTCGTTGTCGCCGGTGATCACCTTCACTTCGACGCCGTGGTGATGCAGCGCGGCGATCGCGGTGGCCGCGGTGTCCTTGGGCGGATCGAGGAAGGCCAGGCAACCCACGGCGGTGAGGCCGGCTTCGTCGGCCACGCCGTAGGCGCGGCTGTGCGGATCCTCCTGCTTGATCGCCACCACCAGCACGCGCAGGCCATCCTCGTTGAGGTGGCGCGTCATCGCCTTGATTTCCTGGCGGCGCGCGTCGGTCATCGGAATGATCTCGTCGCCGCGGCGCTCTGTGGAGCAGATGGAGAGCATTTCCTCCACCGCACCCTTGCACACCAGCAGATGCCTGCCGTCGTCGCCCTGGGCCAGCACCACCGACATGCGGCGGCGCTGGAAGTCGAACGGGATCTCGTCCACCACGCGGTAGCGCGCGACGATCGGCTCCAGGTCGCGGTGCGACAGCACGGCCTTGTCCATCAGGTTCTTCAGGCCGGTCTGGAAGTGGCTGTTGAGGTAGCCGTATTCCAGCGCGTCTTCCGAATCCTCGCCGTCGAGGTCGAGGTGGCGCTCCAGCACGATCTTGTCCAGCGTGAGCGTGCCGGTCTTGTCGGTGCACAGCACGTCCATCGCGCCGAAGTTCTGGATCGCGTTGAGGCGCTTCACCACCACCTTGCGCTTCGACATCGCGATCGCGCCCTTGGCGAGATTCGCGGTGACGATCAGCGGCAGCATCTCCGGCGTCAGACCCACCGCCACCGACAGCGCGAAGGTCAGCGCGTTGAGGAAGCCCTGCTTGTACCACTGGATGCCCAGCACCACCGGCACCATCACCAGCATGAAGCGGATCAGCAGCCAGCTCACGCTGCGCACGCCGAGGTCGAAGCTGGTCTGCACCTGCTGCCCGCTCATGCTGTGCGCCAGCGAGCCGAGGTAGCTGCGCGCACCGGTGGCAACCACCACGGCGGTGGCGGTACCGGAGATCACGTTGGTGCCCATGTAGCCCACGGTCGGCAAATCCAGCGGATTGCCCTGCTGCGTGCCGTGCGCGCCGCCCTCCACCGCGTGCGCCTGCGCCGGGGCTGCCTTTTCCACCGGCAGCGATTCGCCGGTGAGGATGGCCTGGCTGATGAACAGGTCCTTCGCGGCCAGCAGGCGCAGGTCCGCCGGCACCATGTCGCCGGCGGCCAGATGCACGATGTCGCCCACCACCAGCTCGCCTACCGGCACTTCGATCCGCTCGCTGTGCCCGTCCGAGGCGCGGCGCGTGACGGTGGCGGTGTTGCGCACCATCGCCTTGAGCTTTTCCGCGGCGCGCGAGGAACGGTATTCCTGCGTGAAGCTGAGCACCACGCTGATCGCCACCATCACGCCGATGATGATCGGGCCGGAAGGATCGTCCGGCGAGGTGACCAGTTCCACTATCGCCAGTATCACCAGCACCACGATGAACGGGTTCTTCAGGGCGCGCAGCAGCTGCACCGACCAGTGCGGCGGCTTCTCGTGCGACACCTCGTTGGCGCCGTCGCGGTCCAACCGCTCGGTGATGCTCTCCTCGTCCAGACCGTGCAGCGAAGTCTCGAGCATGACCAGCAGGCTGTCGTTGTCGCGGAACGCTTCCTGTGCCGCAGGCACATGCGCCGCGGCCGCAGCCTTGACGGTCGAGCGGGAGAAGGACTTGCTCATGGATCGCTACCGTTCTTGGTGGTGTCGCGCGCCGCGGCAGCGTGTCGGCGCAAGGGCCGGGTTAGCTGGACGGAACGCCGGATGGGTGGCTCGCGGCGGCCAGGCAGGCCGCCGGACGCAGACCGTGCGCCCGACGCACTGGCGGAGGCCAGCACCTGCGGGGCACGCGCGCGTGCATCAGTGAGCCAGCTGCAGATGACGGGATGACGACAACGGCGCGGCGGCGCGCGCCTCGGCCTTGCGTTGCGGCTCGGCGGCCGACGCGGCCAGCGGCGCCGGCACGGTCACCACGTAGACACGGCGACGCGCATCGCGACGTGCGACGGACAGGCTGCGGCGGGGAGTCCGCAGACGAAAGAAATCGCGAAGGAGCTTCATGGGCCCATCTCCTCGGTTGCGGCGTGCGACGCCGTCGAGGATGGGCCGGCGTTTCCTAGTCGAGGAAAAGACCGGCCGACCGCTGGCGGCTGCCGCAGGCGTTCAGCTTGTTATGCATTGCCGGCACCCGATGCGAGCGGATGTCGACGTTGCGACTAGGGTAAACGTCCATATGCCTTGGTTAGTCAGGACAGGATGCCGGCGACGATGGCACAGTCGCGCGACCCATCTATTTTGCGGGGTGGCGGCGACCGAGTCAACGCATGAAAGACGAATCGGTCAGCCCAATCGGTGGAACGCCAGCCCCTGCCGCAACGGCTCGGTCACCCAGTGGTCGACGAGCAGGAAAGCGAACAGCGCCATTAGGTAGACGATGGAGTACTTGAACACGCGCATGGCGAAGAACTCGTCCGGCGGGTTCAGCAGGCGGATCGCGTAGTACAGGAAGCCCGCACCCAGCACCACCGCACCGCCGAGGTAGAGCCAGCCGCTGCAGCCGGTGATCGCAGGCAGCAGGGTCACCAGCACCAGCAGCACCGTGTAGAACAGCACCTGCCAACGCGTGTACGCCACGCCATGGGTCACCGGCAACATCGGCACGCCGGCGCGTGCGTAATCCTCGCGGCGGAAAATCGCCAGCGCCCAGAAGTGCGGCGGCGTCCACACGAAGATGATCAGGCAGAGCTGCAGCGCGAACGGATGCAGCGCGCCGGTCACCGCGGTCCAGCCCAGCACTGGCGGAATAGCGCCGGCGAGGCCGCCGATCACGATGTTCTGCGGCGTGGCGCGCTTGAGGTAAGCCGTGTACACCAGTGCGTAGCCGATCAGGCCGCCGAAGGTGAGCCATGCGGTGAGGCCGTTCACCAGCAACGCCAGAATCAGCATCGACACGACGCCCATCACCACGGCGAACACCAGCACCTGCCACGGCTTGAGATGGCCGGTGGCCAGCGGCCGCCGCGCGGTGCGCGCCATCAGCTTGTCGATGCGCTGGTCGATCAGGTGGTTGAACGCCGCCGCGGAGCCGGAGGCCAGCCAGATGCCCAGCGTGCCCCACACCAGCGCGCGCCACGGCGGAATGCCCGGCACCGCGAGGAACATGCCGATCACCGCGCAGAACACCAGCAGCGCGACCACGCGCGGCTTGGTCAGTTGCAGGTATTCGCCCAGCACGCTCATGCCATCGCTCCGAATGCGGTCGGCCTGCGCTGCGTACGCGCCAGCGTCGCCACCAGCGTGAACAGCAGCAGTGCCGCCATGCCGTTATGTGCAGTGGCCACCGGCAGCGGCAGGCCGAAGTGTACGTTGCTGATGCCCAGCAGCACCTGGCAGACCAGCGCCACGCCCATCGCGATGCCGCACCAGCGCAGGCCGCGCCGTGCCAGCCGGTGCGACAGCCAGCCGAGATAGCAGAACACCACCAGGGCGCCGATACGGTGCACCATCTGGATCGCGGTGCGCGCGTCCTGGTCGAGGATGCCTCCTTCGAAGTCCACGCCGATGCCGCGCCAAAGAACGAAGCCCTGGTGATAGTCGGCCGGCGGCCACCACTGACCCAGGCATTGCGGGAACGCCGCATCGCCGAAGCCGCAGGCCAGCGCCGCGTAGTTCGACGAGGTCCAGCCGCCCAGCGCGATCTGGCAAGCCAGCAGCACGATGCCGATGACCACCAGCTTGCGCAGTTCCGCCAAGCCGTCGTCCGCTGCACCGACGCCGGCAAAACGCACGGCGGCATAGCCCAGCAAGGCGAACGTGGTCATGCCGCCCAGCAGGTGCCCGGTCACCACGATCGGCTTCAGCAGCAAGGTCACCGTCCACATG
This sequence comes from Rhodanobacter sp. DHG33, assembly GCF_014843005.1. GTDB lineage: Bacteria > Pseudomonadota > Gammaproteobacteria > Xanthomonadales > Rhodanobacteraceae > Rhodanobacter_A. The sequence goes on from NZ_JACYXM010000005.1 coordinate 108,300, forward strand.
CCGAGCATGGCCTGGAAGATGATGACCGCCAGCGCAAGCACGACCACGCGGCGCGCGCCATCGGCGTGCAATCGCCATGCGCCCAGCATGGGCAGCAGGATTGCCAGGGCGGACAGCATCGACGAAACCGCGTACTCGCCGCGCATGTACAGCGTCACGCCCAGTGCCGCACACACCGCAGCCGCGATCACCTGCATGCGAATGCGCCGGTCGCGCCACGCCACGCCGAGCGCCAACCCGAGCACCAGCACGCCCAGCGTGCCGGCCAGCATGCGGTGCACCTGCTCGCGCCAGGCCTTGTGCGCCTCATAGGGGCGGTCGGGGAAGGCGGCATCCGCCTTGGCCACCGCCTGCGCGTGCTGCGGCCAGGTCGCCTGGCCGTAGCAGGTGGGCCAGTCCGGACAGGATAGGCCGGCGTTGGACAGGCGCACGAAGGCACCGAACATCACCAGTCCGAACGCGAACACGGCCGCCAGCAACGACAGCCAGCGCAGGATTTTCCGCACGTGCAACGACTTCACTTGACGACCTTCTGCAGATCCTGGGCCAGCCCGGAGGCATCGAAACCGGCAGGATAACTCGCCAGCGCCGTGCCATCGGACTCCACCAGCAACGCCCCGACGCTGTCCGGCTGCTGCGGACGCCATTGCGCCAGCTTGCCGTCCGTGTCCGTACCGAGCTTCCAGTAGTTCGCCATGCCGCCGCGTTGCGCGGCATCGGCGGGCGGCGTACCCACGTACAGCAAGCGCAGCCTCGACTGGTTGCGGTTGAGCATCACGCGTGCCTTGGCCATCGCGGTCAGCACTTCGTAGCAATGCGCGGCGCAACCTGGCCCGGGCAGCGCCACGAGGGTGAGCCGCGGTTCGCTGTCATGCCATGCCCAGGTACCGCCGTCCGCCATGTGCACCGGCAGTTGTTCCTGGGCGAAATTGCGTTGCGGCGTGACCGGCAGGCCGTTGCCCTTCGCAGTAGGTTGCCAGCCGGCCAGCGTGAGCGCCATCGCCAGAACGAGAGGCGCGGCGAAGATCGAGGCGACCAGCAACAGCTTCATGCGGCTCTTGCGCAACGCGACGGGATCGACAGCATTCATAGGGACATCCGGAAAGTCAGGAACGACGACGCGAACCGCGCCTGCGGTTCAACGCCAGCAGGATCACCACCACGGCAATCGCAAAGGAAAACCACTGGAACGCATAGGCGCGGTGCCGCGCCGGCGGCATGTCGCCGAAATCCAGCGCATGCACGCGCACGTAGATCGACGACGGATCGGCATCCAGTGCCAGCACGCGCGGATAGAGCTTGTCGCCGAGGTCGGCGGCGATCTGGCCCATGTCCAGATAGATCGTGGTCTTCGGCCAATGCGCCTGCCGCGGCAACGCGTTGCCGCCCATCTCGATGCCGTGCCCCGGCGACGGCAGGTAGAGGCCGCGCAAGCTCTGCATGCCTTGCGGCAGTGGCGGCAGTTGCGGTGCCGCGCCAGTGCCATTGCCTGGCAGGAAGCCGAGATCCGCCAGCAGCAGGCGGTCTCCGCCTCGTGGGCGGAACGGCACGTAGACCTCCACGCCGCCGAGGTCGTCGTGCTTCGGGTTGTCGAGCAGGTAGACGCGGTCCGCGAGGTAACTGCCCTGCACCTGCACGCGCGGGTAGGCATCGGGCGGCGGCTGCAGCGCCACCAGGTCGAATGGCTGCGGCGGCGCCACGGCGGCCGCGGCATAGCGTCGCAGCAGGTCGTCCTTGTACGCGGCGCGATGCAGCTGCCAGAAACCCAGCCGCACGAAAAGCACGGCAGCCGCGACGGTCAGCGCGATGGCCCACCACGGCGGGCGGCGGAATCCGCCTAGCACGACGTACGGCCCCCGGTCGGTATACTCGCTGCAACAGAATCGACCGGATCAGTCACGTGGGCCCCATCTACAAATACGCGGTGGTGGTGGTGTTGCTGGTGGTGATTTTCAGCCTCGGCCAGGCGCTGTACTACATGATGACCGACAAGCACGACGACAAGCGCATGGCCTGGGCGCTGACCCGCCGCATCGCGCTGTCGCTGCTGCTGATCGGCATGGTCGTGTTCGGCATCTGGATGGGCTGGCTGCAACCGCACGACGTAGGCGGTGCTGGTTGATTGTAGCGGCCGCGACGACGGTCGACTCGTCTGCACTCCCAAGGTCTGGCATCGACCGGCCATATGATCTGAAGCGTTGGCATGGAAGGATGCCAGTACCCCTGCTCATCGACAGGACGCGCAAGGACCGACCCAGACGGACGGTCGATGCCGGTACGGCTCAACGCTAGGCTAGTTGGAAGGCTGCTCGCCGGAAGCCCGGTTGCCCGATGGCATGTCCGGCGCAACCAGGCCGAACCTGGCGCCACTCGCATCGATCTGCGAGTCGAGCGAGCGCGCCGTTGCCAGATCGGCCTTGCCAGCATCGGCCTGGCCGTTATGCAACTCGGCCAGGCCTAGGCCGTAATGCGACCATGCCTCGTGCGGCGACTGGGCGAGGGCCTCCTGATATGCCTTGATCGCTTCGGCGTTGTTGCCCATCCGCAGGTAGACCATGCCGAGGCTATCCAGGTAAGCCGCACGATTGCCATCGCGCTTGATCGCCTTGCGGCAATCTCGCAGGGCATCGTCCAGCGCCTGGTTGGCCAGCGCACGCGCCCAGCAGCGCGCGTTGAGCGCACCGCCGAGCGTAGCGTCAGCGTTATGCGCACTAATCCAGTCGTCCAGCAAAGGCAGGGCATTGGCCGGCTGGTCGATGGCCACATACAGGGACGCGATGGCATAGGACTGCATCGAGCCGGACGGCGCGAGCTGGCGCGCAGCCGCGATGTCCGCCTCGACGCCAGCTTCGTCCTTTTTCCCGTACCGCAGCCGGGCCCGCAGCAGCAACGCATCGAGATTTTTCGGGTCGAGGTCCAGCGCCTTGTCCAGGTCGCCCAACGCCGCGTCACGGTGCTTCTCGGCGAGCAGGATGCGGGCGCGTATCAGATAGTCGTCGGCACTGCTCGGGGCCAGCCGTATCGCCGCATCCAGGTCGGACTGCGCATTCGCCAATTCACCGCGCGCCAGTCGCGCCTGCCCACGCAACGCATAGTCGGCCGCCGTCCTGGGTTCGTCGCCTGCGTCGCTCGCCGCGGCATCGGCCGGCTCGTTGGCGCCGATCGATTTGGTGTCCAGCGCAAACACACGGCCGCCGTTGTAGGTGAAATAGATCTTTCCCTGGCTGTTGGCGATATACATGTGATGGGCCAGGACGAAATCGATGCCCAGCAGCATGTCGGTCGAGCCGTTGCCGATATTGCCGTCCATCACCTGCATCTGGCTGTGCTGGATCGTTTCGGTGCCTACCGAGAACGTGTCGATCGGCACGATCCAGGTCCGGTAGGTCTTGGTGCCGATGCCGTGGGTGCCGCCGCCCGCCTTCACGCCCGGCCCATTCAGATCAATGCCCACACGTTCGGCGGCGCGCCGGCCGAGCACGGTGACCGGAGCCCCGGTGTCCAGTAGGGCGTGCACCACCTTGCCGTTGATCGTTACGTCGACAAAGCTGCGGTTGTCGTACCGGTTGGCGCTGGGTTGCAAATCGGCGACGTTGTAACTACGACCCGTGGCCCAGTAGGCCAACTCCGTTTTGCCGCAGCCGTCCGACTTGAACAGCGTCAACTTGCCCTGAGCCAGATCGATTTCGAGATCCACCACGTCAAGCAAGCTGGCGCCCAGCAAACCCTCTCCGGAGTCCGACCCGCCGACCAAAAAGGGGATGTCATGGAAATCCGTACCGAGCAGGCCGAAGTCCTTGATCTTGGCAATCTGGGCACTGGCGCTGCCACCGACACCGCCCATGTGGAACCCGAACGGCGCGGGATAGAGCCTGAGCCCCAGCGCATCCGCATTGGCACGCGACATGAAGTTGAATTCCGCGCCCGTATCAAGGATGAGGCGCGTATCGACACCGTTGATCTTGATCTGCGTGGTGGCCCGCTCGCCGACCACCTCCACCGGCAAGGTGCCGTACTTGGCCAGCTTGCACTCGCCGGCCTGCACCGCGCCTGCGCAGACCATCGACGCGCAGACTCCCAGCCACACCCATCGTGACGCACTTCGTTCCATCGGGCTCCCCCTTCATCGAGCCTTTTCGTGCCAGGGCACTGCGCCTTGCTTCAGCGAAATCCAGGCGAATCAGTCAGGACCTGAAGCCCTTGATTACAGGATGTAGACGAACAGGAACAGGCCCAGCCACACCACGTCCACGAAGTGCCAGTACCACGCCACCGCCTCGAAGGCGAAGTGGTGTTCCTTGTTGAAGTGACCCTTCAGCACGCGGCACCAGATCACCGCCAGCATGATCGTGCCCAGCGTCACGTGCAGGCCGTGGAAGCCGGTGAGCATGAAGAAGGTGGAGCCGTACACGCCGCTGTGCAGGGTGAGGTTGAGTTCCTTGTACGCCTCCATGTACTCGTGCGCCTGGCAGTACAGGAAGGTGGCGCCCAGCAGCACGGTAAGGCCCAGGAACAGCAGGATCCTGCCGCGATGGCCGGCGCGCAGCGCATGGTGCGCGATGGTCACGGTGACGCTGGAGGTGAGCAGGATCAGCGTGTTCAGCAGCGGCAGGCCCCAGGGCACCACGGTGTTGAAGGCTCCGCCGACATGCAGCGGGCCGTTGCCGCCGGCCGTGCCCCACGCGCCGCTGTATGCCTCGTAGAGGAACTGGTGAGTGAGCACGCCGTGCCCCTCGCCGCCCAGCCACGGCACCGAGAAGTTGCGGATGTAGAACAGCGCACCGAAGAAGGCGCCGAAGAACATCACCTCGGAGAAGATGAACCACATCATGCCCATGCGGAACGAGGTGTCCACCTGATGGTTGTAGTTGCCGGCCAGCGATTCCTTGATGACCGAGCGGAACCACCCGAAGAACATGCAGAGGACGCCGATCGCGCCGATGGTGATCACCGTCTTGCCGAAACCGGTATCGCCCGGCTCCGCATTCAGCCAGTGCGCCGCGCCGAACACGGTGAGGAACATCACCACCGCGGCCACGATCGGCCACTGGCTCTTGCTCGGTACGTAGTAGACGTCGTGCTGCTGGGACATGCTGAGACTCCGTGGAGTTTCTTGTGAAGCGGCCCGTGCCGCGACCGCTTCACCCAATGTGGCGGCGAACCGCCTCGACTACTTCATCAACAGGATCTGTGCGAACGACAGCAGGTAGAACGCGCCGACCACGATGGCCAGCACCGTCACGGTACGGCGCACGCCGTGGCGGCGCTTCTGCTCGATCTGCCCGTTCGCGGTATGGCTGGCCATGCGCATGCGTCCTTCGCGTCAATCGTCCGTGTGGCCGTGCGCGAGCTCTTCGTCGCGCACCACCGGCGGTACTTCGAAGGTGTGGTGCGGCGCCGGCGACGGCACCGTCCACTCCAGGCCCTTGGCGCCTTCCCACACGCGGTCGGTGGCCTTCTTCTTCGCGAAGAAGGCGCAGTGCACCACCACGCCCAGGAAGATCAGCTGCGAGGCGCCGAACAGGAAGCCGCCGATCGAGCTGATCATGTTGAAGTTGGCGAACGCCACGTTGTAGTCGGGGATGCGGCGCGGCATGCCCGCCAGGCCCAGGAAGTGCTGCGGGAAGAACAGCACGTTCACGAACACCACGCTGCACCAGAAGTGCACCTTGCCCCAGAACTCGCTGTACATGTGGCCGGTCCACTTCGGCAGCCAGAAGTACGTGGCGCCCATGATCGCGAACGCCGCGCCGGTCACCAGCACGTAGTGGAAATGCGCCACCACGAAGTAGGTGTCGTGGTACTGGAAGTCCGCCGGCACCATCGCCAGCATCAGGCCGGAGAAGCCGCCGATGGTGAACAGGATCACGAAGGCGATGGCGAACAGCATCGGCGTCTCGAAGGTCATCGAGCCGCCCCACATCGTGGCCACCCAGTTGAACACCTTCACGCCGGTCGGCACCGCGATCAGCATCGTCGCGTACATGAAGAAGATGTCCGCGCCCAGCGGCAGGCCCACCGCGAACATGTGGTGCGCCCACACGATAAACGACAGGAAGGCGATGCTGGCGATCGCGTACACCATCGCGCGGTAGCCGAAGATCGGCTTGCGCGCGAAGGTGGGGATGATCTCCGAGATGATCCCGAACGCGGGCAGGATCATGATGTACACCTCGGGATGCCCGAAGAACCAGAACACGTGCTGGTACAGCACGGGGTCGCCGCCGCCGCCCGGGTTGAAGAAGCTGGTGCCGAAGTACTTGTCGGTGAGCAGCATGGTCACCGCACCGGCCAGCACCGGCATCACCGCGATCAGCAGGAAGGCGGTGATCAGCCAGCTCCACACGAACACCGGCATCTTCAGCAGGTCCATGCCTGGCGCGCGCATGTTGAGGATGGTGGCGATGATGTTGATCGCGCCCATGATTGAGCTGATGCCCATCAGGTGGATCGCGAACACCACGTAGGCCAGCGAATCCGACTGCAGCGACAGCGGCGGATACATCGTCCAGCCGCCGGCCGGGCCGCCGCCGGCCATGAACAGCGTGGACAGCATCAGCGTGAACGCGAACGGCAGGATCCAGAACGAGAGGTTGTTCATGCGCGGCAGCGCCATGTCCGGCGCGCCGATCATCAGCGGGATCATCCAGTTACCGAGGCCGACGAAGGCCGGCATGATCGCGCCGAAGATCATCACCAGCGCATGCATGGTGGTCATCTGGTTGAAGAAGTAGGGCTGCACCAGGTCCAGCCCCGGCTTGAACAGCTCGGCGCGTATCACCATCGCGAAGCTGCCGCCGATGAAGAACATCAGCAGCGAGAAGACCAGGTACAGCGTGCCGATGTCCTTGTGGTTGGTGGACATCACCCAGCGCTGGAAGAAACCCTGCGGTGCGTGGTGATGGTGGTCGTCGTGGTGATCGTGAGTGGCTTCGTGGGCCATTGCGCACCTCTGCCTCAAGTCTGTCGATGGCGCAGCCGCGGCGGGCTGCTCTTCGGAATGGGGTTGCCGTGACGGCAGATCAGCCGTTGCCCGCCTTCGCGGGTGCAGCGGCGGTTTGCGCGGAAGCCGGCGCGGCGGCGCTGGAGGCGGCGGCCGGCGCAGGCGCGCTGGCCTGCTGCTGGTCGGCCAGCCACTTGGCGAAGTCCTCCTGCGAGACGGCCTTCACCACGATGGGCATGAAGCCGTGGTCCTGGCCGCACAGTTCGGCGCACTGCCCGCGGTAGGTGCCGGTCTCGTTGATATTGGTCCAGGCCGTGTTGACGATGCCGGGGATGGCGTCCATCTTCCAGCCGAACTGCGGCACCCACCACGAGTGGATCACGTCATCGCTGGTGATGACGAAGCGGATCTTGGTGTGGATCGGCAGCACCAGCGGCTTGTCCACGTTGATCAGGTAGGTGTTGTAGCCGTCGGTCGTCACCGCATACGGGTCCAGGCCCGAATGCAGCTGGCGGGTCTTGTCGCTCAGCGCGTCGAGCTTGGACATGTAGCCGACCTTGCTGATCGGCTTGCCCAGGTAATCGACGTAGTCGTAGCGCCATTTCCACTGGTAGCCGGTGACCTTGATCGTCATCTGCGAACCGGTGGTGTCGGCGAACGAGACCAGGCCGCCGGTAGCCAGCCACGCCAGGGCCACCAGGATGAGCACCGGGATCGTCGTCCAGATGACCTCCACCATGGTGTTGTGCGACCACTTTTCCGGCACCGCGCCGCGCGACTTGCGGAAGCGGAACATGGCGATGAACATCGCGCCGAACACCAGGATGCCGATGACCACGCACACGCCGAGCACGACGTTGTTGAGGAAGTACGGCACTTCCGACCAGGTGGTCACGCCGCGCGTCAGGTTGAGCTGTCCCGGTTCGGGGTTGGCCTGCGCCAGGCCGCTGCACAGGGCCAGCGCGAGGGCCAGTGACACCGCGCCGGCGCGCCGGATGCCGGCCCATCGGCCGGGGGGTGTTCGATGCTGGTTCGGTTCGATCCTGCCAGTCCGGATGCTGCCAGATGTCATGCTCTCGCCCTTTGTTGAACCTATCCGCGCAACTGGCCGTTGACCTCGCCCAGCAGCAGCTTGAGTTTCCGCAACAGCTCGACACGTTCCTGTTCGGCAAGGAACCGGCCGATTTCCAGCTCGCGCCCGTGCGATGAAAGCAGCAGGCGATGACATCCGTTATCCCCCTCGTCCAACCGCACGCGTACCCAGCATGACTGGAAACGCACGCGGCGCCGCCCCGGCAGCGATTGCACCTCCAGCGACGTTTCGTCGAGGGTGATGCGCTCGCCGCGGCCGCCGCCCCGCCAGGCCACATGCAGGGCAACCGCCACGGCCAACGACTCGACCAGGGCGAACAGCGGAGCGAATACATTCCCCACCCACGCGCCCAGGACGGCGGTCGTCAGCGCCAGCACCACCAGAAGCACGATGAGCCGACGCAGGCCGCGCCGGTCGAGCGCGCGATTAGGCTTTAGCCATATCGACACGCGGGGCAAGCCGGCGGCGGCTGGTCGAAGCACGATCATGGAGATCCGGCGTGCCAAGAGCGCTTCGATGATAGGTCGCATGGCCGCAGGGGGCAAGGACGCCGGCGATCCCCTTGCGGAGCCGGCCGCAAAGCCAAATTGCGGCGGCGAAGCCGCGCACGGCGTACAATCCCGCGTTCCGTTTCACCCCTTCCCACCGCATCGACCCTGCCGTGACCCAACCCATTCTCAGCCCCGAACTCCCCGCCGGCGCCGAGCCGGCCCGCGCGCGCATCACCGCCGCGTGGCTGCGCGACGAAACCGAAGCGGTCAACGACCTGCTCGCCCAGGCCACCCTGCCGCCCGCCGAGCGCGAGCAGGTGATCGACGTCGCCGCCGGCCTGGTGACCCGCGTGCGCGCCCGCGCCAAGGATCAGAGCGCGGTGGAATCCTTCATGCGCCAGTACGACCTGTCCTCCGAGGAAGGCGTGCTGCTGATGTGCGTGGCGGAAGCGCTGCTGCGCATCCCCGACAAGGCCACCGCCGACAAGCTGATCCGCGACAAGCTGGGCGACGCGGACTGGAAGAAGCACCTGGGCCAGAGCGAGTCGCTGTTCGTCAACGCCAGCACCTGGGGCCTGATGCTCACCGGCCACCTGGTGAACCTGGCCGAGGAAACCCGCCGCGACTTCACCGGCGCGCTGAAGCGCCTGGCCGGCCGCGCCGGCGAACCGGCGATCCGCCTCGCGGTGCGCCAGGCCATGCGCATCATGGGCCACCAGTTCGTGATGGGGCAGACCATCGACGAGGCGCTGGACCGCTGCGCCAAGAAGGAATACGCGGTGTACCGCTATTCCTACGACATGCTGGGCGAATCCGCGCTCACCGCCGAGACCGCCGAGCGCTACCAGGAGGACTACCGTCGCGCGATCGCCCGCATCGGCGCGCGCGGCCCGTTCGCCAACCACACCGACGCGCCGTCGATCTCGGTGAAGCTCTCCGCGCTGCACCCGCGCTACGAAGTGGCCAAGCGCGAGATCGCCCGCCGCGACCTCACCGTCAAGCTGCTCGAACTCTCGCAACTGGCGATGAAGCAAGGCATCGCGCTCTCGGTGGACGCCGAGGAAGCCGACCGCCTCGAGCTCTCGCTGGACATCATCGGCGACGTGTTCGCGCATCCCTCGCTGCAGGGCTGGAACGGTCTGGGCATCGTGGTGCAGGCCTACTCCAAACGCACGCCGTTCGTGATCGACTGGCTGATCGAGACCGCCCGCGCCGCCGGTCGCCGCTGGTACGTGCGCCTGGTGAAGGGCGCCTACTGGGACGCCGAGATCAAGCGCGCGCAGGAGCAGGGCCTGGCCGGCTATCCGCTGTACACGCGCAAGCCGAACACCGACGTCTCCTACCTCGCCTGCGCGCGCAAGCTGTTCGACGCCGGCAGCGAGCTGATCTATCCGCAGTTCGCCACGCACAACGCGCACAGCATCGCCGCCGTGCACCACATCGCGCGCGGCCGCCCGTTCGAGTTCCAGCGCCTGCACGGCATGGGCACCGACCTGTACGCGGAAGTGATCGGCGCGCAGAACCTCAACGTGCCCTGCCGCGTGTATGCGCCGGTAGGCACGCACGAAGACCTGCTGCCTTACCTGGTGCGCCGCCTGCTGGAAAACGGCGCCAACACCAGCTTCGTCAACCGCGTGGTGGACGAATCGCTGCCGGTGCGCGACCTGGTGGCCGACCCCTGCGAAACGGTGCGCCGCTTCGCCTCCATCCCGCATCCCCGCATTCCCCTGCCGGTCAACCTGTTCGGCGAACTCCGGAAGAATTCCATGGGCATCAACTTCTCCAACGACAACGAACTGAAGGCCACCGCCGAAGCCGTCAACGGCAAGTGCGGCCCGTGGAATGCCGAGCCGCTGGTGCCCGGCGCCAAGAGCAACGGCCCCACCGTGCAGGTGACCAACCCGGCCGACCGCCGCCAGACCGTGGGCAGCTACGTCAGCGCCGACGCTGCGCTGGTGGACAAGGCGCTGGCCAACGCCGTCGCCGCCCAGCCCGACTGGGACCGCCTGCCGGCCGCCAGCCGCGCCGCGATCCTCGAGCACGCCGCCGAGCAGCTCGAAGCGCGCCGCGCCGAATTCATCGCGCTCTGCGTGCGCGAGGCCGGCAAGAGCCTGCCCGACGCCATCGCCGAGATCCGCGAGGCCGCCGACTTCCTGCGCTACTACGCCACCATGGCGCGCCGCCTGTTCGGCCAGCCCGAGCAGTTGCCCGGCCCCACTGGCGAGAGCAACCAGCTGTTCCTCAACGGCCGCGGCGTGTTCGTCTGCATCAGCCCGTGGAACTTCCCGCTGGCGATCTTCCTCGGCCAGGTCAGCGCCGCGCTCGCCGCCGGCAACAGCGTGATCGCCAAGCCCGCCGAGCAGACCAGCCTGATCGGCTACGCCGCGGTGAAGCTGCTGCACGAAGCCGGGGTGCCCGAAGCCGTGCTGCAGTACCTGCCGGGCGATGGCGCCACCGTCGGCGCGGCCCTGACGAAAGACCCGCGCGTGGCCGGCGTGGCCTTCACCGGCTCCACCGAAACCGCGTGGGCGATCAATCGCGCGCTGGCCGCGCGCAACGCACCCATCGCCGCGCTGATCGCCGAGACCGGCGGCCAGAACGCGATGATCGCCGACTCCTCCGCGCTGCCTGAGCAGATCGTCAAGGACGTGATCGCCTCCGCCTTCCAGTCCGCCGGCCAGCGTTGCTCGGCCGCGCGCGTGCTGTTCGTGCAGGAAGACATCGCCGACAAAGTGGTCGGCATGCTCGCCGGCGCGATGGCCGAGCTGAAGGTGGGCGATCCCGGCCAGCTCTCGACCGACGTGGGTCCGGTGATCGACGAAGACGCGCGCAAGATCCTCGTCGACCACGCCGCACGCATGGACAAGGAAGCGAAGAAGATCGGCGAAGTGCCGCTCGACCCGGCCGCCACCGCCAACGGCACCTTCTTCGCGCCGCGCGCCTACGAAATCCCCGCGCTCGCCACCCTCACCCGCGAAGTGTTCGGCCCGGTGCTGCACGTACTGCGCTGGAAGGGCAGCGAACTGCCGCAGGTGGTCGAGCAGATCAACGCCACCGGCTACGGCCTGACGCTCGGCGTGCACAGCCGCATCGACGACACCGTGGAATACATCCGCAGCCACGCCCGCGTCGGCAACTGCTACGTCAACCGCAACCAGATCGGTGCGGTGGTCGGCGTGCAGCCGTTCGGCGGCGAGTCGCTGTCCGGCACCGGCCCCAAGGCCGGCGGTCCGCACTACCTGCTGCGTTTCGCCGGCGAGCGCACGCTCACCGTCAACACCACGGCGGCCGGCGGCAACGCGTCGCTGCTGACCATCGGCGAGTAAGACCATTCCCCTCGCCCTCGATTCTGTTGAGGGTGAGGGGAGTCTCCACCTCGAACCGGTTCCTGTATTAGCCTCGCGGCTCCACATCCATAAGGAACCGCGATGCCTCGTCTGCCTGCGATCGCTTGCCTGCTTGCCAGTCTGTTCGCCGGCTCCGCCGCTTACGCGCAAACCGCAGCCCAGAAACAGCAGCTGATTTCCGCCATGCTGCTGCCCAGCAACGCGAAAATCACTTTCCTCGACAGCAGCGGCAGGCCCATCGGCTACGACGACTTCATGCGTCAGGCCCGCACTCCCGGCGCATCCTTCTCCAAGGACGTCAATGCGCAATCCGACGTCGTGCTGCGCATCAACTCCGCCCACCAGGCTCCGGCGCCCAATACGCTATCGCTCAAGCTCAAACCCGGTGCCGCACTGCCCGCCTTCGACCTTCGCACTGCGCAGGGCCAGCGCGTGACGAATGCTGACTTCAAGGGCCATTACACCTTGCTCAGCTTCTACTTCGCCGAATGCATCCCCTGCATCGCCGAAGTGCCCACGCTCAACGCATTGGCGCTACAGCACAAGGACTTCAAGCTGCTTGCTGTGACCTATGATCCACGCGACACCGCGCTGGCATTCGCAAAGCAACGGAATCTGCGTGTGCCCAGTCTTGTAGGGGCCCAGTCGTGGATCGATTCGCTCGGCGTCACGACGTATCCCGCCCTGCTGCTGATCGATCCCCAGGGCCGCCTGGTTGCCGCCACGGTCAGCACGGCGCTTGCCACCACGGCGGATCGCGATATCCCTACCCCCAGGGAAATCACGCAATGGGCGGAGCAGCACCGCAAGCCGTAACGCGCCACAACGCGAAAACGGCGCCCGGCAATGTCCGGTGTGCCGCCGACCAGTGGATCACTTCATCGGCATCTGCGGCAACATCACGCTCAGCGACTTTTTGCCTTCTTCTTCGCCGCCGTCGGCTTCTCTCTTCCCATCCCGGCTCCAGCCTGCGCGCGATGCGCATTGAGGATCGCGGGGATCAGGCCGGGGAAACGCTGCTCGATTTCCGCGCAGCGCGTGGTGTTGTGCATCTCCACGCCGAAGCGCTCGCTGCGTACCAGGCCCGCTTCGCGCAGGACGCGGAAGTGCTGCGACAGCGAGGACTTGGGAATGGTGCGGTCGCTGACCTGCTGCAAGGCAGTACAGGTTGCGGCGCAGTCCAGGCCCGCCAGCTTGGCATAGATGGACGCACGCACGGGATCGGACAGCGCATGGAGGATGCCCTCCACGGAGACGTCGTCGATCGAGGGATGGAACAGTGGGCGCATGGCGGCATTCTAGCCGGCCCTTGTGCTTTGTTCTATAGTTCATATATCTTGAACTACGGTAACGAAGAACCAAATTCCCCACGCCCACTCGCAGGAACCCATCCATGAACAAGCTCCAAGGCAAGACCGCCCTCGTCACGGGCGCATCCAAGGGCATCGGCGCAGCCATCGCCAAGGCGCTCGCCGCCGCAGGCGCCGCCGTCGCCGTGAACTACGCCTCCAGCAAGGCCGGCGCCGACGCCGTAGTGGCCGAGATCACCAAGGCCGGCGGCAAGGCTTTTGCCGTGCAGGGCAATGTCGCCGATGCGGCCGACGCGCAGGCCATCGTCGCGCAGACGGTCGAACATTTCGGCGGCCTCGACATCCTGGTCAACAATTCGGGCGTCTACGAATTCGCGCCGCTCGAGGCCATCACCGAAGAGCACTACCGCAAGCAATTCGACGTCAACGTGCTGGGCTTGCTGTTGACCACGCAGGCGGCGGCAAAGCACCTCGGCCAGGGCGGCAGCATCATCAACATCGGCTCGCTGGTCAGCCGCATCACGCCGCCGGCCTCGGCGGTGTACACGGCCACCAAGTCGGCAGTGGAAGGCATCACGGGTGCGCTGGCACGGGAGCTGGGCCCGCGCGGCATCCGCGTCAACGCGCTGAATCCGGGCATCGTGGAGACCGAAGGCACCCACACCGCTGGCTTCATCGGCTCGGAGTTCGAGACCCAGGCCGTGGCGCAGACGCCGCTGGGCCGCATCGGCCAGCCGCAGGACATCGCATCCATTGCAGTGTTCCTGGCGTCCGATGATGCCGGCTGGCTGACCGGCGAAAAGCTCTACGCGAGCGGCGGCCTGCACTAAACCACCCACGCGGCGGAGAGCATCCCCGGCACTCGTCGCGCCGGGGATGCTCTCTGCCGACACTTGTTCGAAAGCAGCCTCCAGTCCAATTGCTTGCGCAATGCACAAGCGGCTGGCGGCACAGACGTGCTAGAAAGCCCGGATCGCAGGCCGCCTTGGCCTGGCTGCGTCGGAGCATCGGCACCATGGCACGTCCCGCCGGCATGATCGGCTTCCATTCCAGCGCGCACGCCACACCGGCGACGGACGATCCGCGCTACACCGCCGCGGAATTCCCCACCAACAAGCTGCTCTACCTGACCCAACTCGCGGACGCCTGCGGCGTGGACAGCCGCTCGTGGTTCGGCGGACTGGCACTTAATCGCGCGCAGATCGCCGACCCGGCGCTGCGCGTTTCCTACCGGCAGGCCAGCCTGTTCGTGCACCGCGCGCTCGCCGCTCTGGGCGCGGCGGGCGTGCGCGACGCCGGGCTGCGCATCGGTCGCGAAGGCAGCATCGGCGGCTTCGGCCTGCTGGGGCTGGCGATGATGACCTCGCGCACCTTCGGCGAGGCGATGCTGGCCGGCATCGCGCATCACAAGATCTGCGGCTGCCTGCTCGATCTCGCGTTCGAGCCGGTGGACGAGCACGCCGTGGCGATGGTCGCGCTGCCGCTGTTCGACGACGCCAGCCTGTTGCCGTTCTTCTGCGAGGAACTGTTTGCCAGCTCGACGCTGATCGCGCGCGAGCTGGTCGGCGCCGAGCTGCGGCCGCTGCGGCTGGAGCTGGCCTATCCGCGCCCCGAGCACGCCGACGAGTACACGCAACTGTTCGGCTGCGAGCTGCGCTTCGACGCGCCGCGCTGCCGCCTGCTGATCGACACGCAATGGCTGGGCCGCCCGCTGCCCGGCTACAACCCGCTCACTGCGCAACAGGCGCTGGCGCTGTGCGCGCAGCAACGCACGCCGGACGGCGGCGAGCCGCACCAGGAAATCGTCGCCGCGGTGGAACGCCTGCTGCGCGGCCGCTTGCGCCAGCAGCCGACGCTCAACGACGTGGCGCGCACGCTCAACCTCAGCGAACGCTCGCTGCGCCGACGGCTCACCGAAAGCGGACGCGTGTTCCGCGAGATCCACGACCGCGTGCGCGCCGAGCGCGCACTGCAGTTGCTGCAGGCCGGCGACTTGAGCGTGGCCGAGATCGGCGGCGAGGTGGGTTTCAGCGACCCGCGCGAATTCCGCCGCGCCTTCAAGCGCTGGACCGGCATGGCGCCGCAGGAAGCTCGCCGCGGCGCGGCCTGATCGCCTTCCACGGCCAACACTGGCCGTTTTGCCCCCCGCGACTTGGCCGTTTTGCCCTCCCCAACTGCAATGTCTTGCGGGACAGTGGGCCATCCGCAATGCCGTTCGAATGGGGAGTTCAACGATCATGCGCAAGACGCTCATCGCCGCGACGTTCGCCGTCGTACTTGCCGGTTGCAGCAGCCAGCAGGCGCCCGCGCCGCAGAATGCCTCCGACGCCGGCTTCGAATCGAAGCTGCAGGAACAGCTGCTGGACGCCAAGCCCGGCACCGTCATCGACATTCCCGCAGGTCACTACCACCTCACGCGCGGCCTCAGCCTGCGCACCGACGGCGTCACCATCAAGGGCGCCGGCAAGGACCAGACCGTGCTCTCGTTCAAGGGCCAGGTGGTCGGCCCCGAAGGCCTGCTGGTCAACGCCAACGACTTCACCATCGAGAACCTCACCATCGAGGACACCAAGGGCGATGCGCTGAAGATCAACCACGGCAAGAACATCACCATCCACGGCGTGCGTACGCAGTGGACGGGCGGCTCCCAGACCAGCAACGGCCCCTACGGCATCTATCCGGTGAAGACGCAGAACGTGCTGATCGAGGATTCGGAAGCCATCGGCGCCTCCGACTCGGGCATCTACGTAGGCCAGTCCAACAACGTGATCGTGCGCAACAACCGCGCCGAGCAGAACGTGGCCGGCATCGAGATTGAGAACACGGTGAATGCCGACGTGTACGGCAACACCGCCACCAACAACTCCGGCGGCATCCTGGTGTTCAACATGCCCGACCTGCTGATGGAAGGCAGCGGCACGCGCGTGTTCAAGAACCAGGTCATCGCCAACAACCACGACAACTTCGCGGCGAACGGCTCGGCGGTGGCCAGCGTGCCGGCGGGCTCGGGCGTGGTGGTGAACTCCAACCCGAAGGTGGAGATCTTCGACAACGACATCGCCGACAACAAGACGGCGAACATCATCGTCTCCAGCTTCTACTCCACCAACTACGCCAGCAAGACCGGCGTGGCGGCCGGCTACGACCCGTACCCGAAGGGCATCTTCATCTACGGCAACCGCCTCAAGGGCGGCGGCGACTCGCCCAGCGGGCTGGACTTCAAGACGCTGAAGATCGCGATGTTCGGCATCGGCGGCCACTTCCCCGACGTGCTGTGGGACGGCTACAGCGACCCGAAATTCACCGACAAGACGCTGCCTCCGCAGGACCGCATCTGCATCCAGGACGTCAGCGGCGTGGTCGATGCCGACGGCCCCGACGGCTACAAGCACCCGAATACGGACATGAAGCCGTTCCAGTGCACGATCGACAAGCTGCCGGCGGTGACGCTGAACCCCGAGCCGAAGCTCTGAGGGCGCGATGGTGAAGTCCGCGAAACACGCCGCCGCGCCGCTGGTGTCGCTCCTGCTGGCCTTGTTGTTGGCCGGCTGCCAGCGCGGCATGCCGCCAGTCGCATTCCACGCCGATGGCCGACCGACCAAGCTCAGCGACTGGCACGTGCTCGAATCCAGCGACGGCAAGCTCGAGCTCAACGCCGGCGTGGTGCCGTACGACCTCAACACGCGCCTGTTCACCGACTACGTGCACAAGCTGCGTACGGTGTGGATGCCCAAGGGCGTCTCGGCGAAATACGACGCGAAGAACACGTTCGACTTCCCGGTCGGCACCATCATCTCCAAGACCTTCTATTACCCGCGCGCCGCCGACGGCAAATACAGCGACGTGGCGCGCACGCAGGACTACAGCGGCGACTTCGCCGGACAGGGGCTGCGCCTCGCCAGCGTGCACCTGGTGGAAACGCGCCTGCTGGTGCGCCGCAAGGAAGGCTGGACGCCCTTCGTCTACGTGTGGAATGCGCAGCAGACCGAAGCCAACCTGGTGCGCACTGGCGACGTGCAGGCGCTCACTCTCGTCGATGCGCAGGGCCAGCGCGAGGACTTCAACTACGTGGTGCCCGACGAAGGCCAGTGCGTGAACTGCCACGAGGCCGACATGATCGGCCGCAGCATCCTGCCGATCGGCCCCAAGGCACGCCACCTCAACCGCGACTACGACTACGGCAGCGGCCGCGAGAACCAGCTGGAACACCTGGTCGGCGTGGGCTACCTGATGGACATGCCCAAGCTGGCCGACGTGCCCAAGGCCGCCAACTGGCGCGATCCCAGCGCGTCGCTCGATGCGCGCGCACGGGCCTACCTCGATATCAACTGCGCGATGTGCCACAACCCGAACGGCGAGGCCAGCGTCACCGGTTTCTCGCTCGGCCCGGACGTGCCGGAAGACCACCATCTCGGCATCTGCAAATCGCCCGAGGCGGCCGGACCGGCCACCGGCGGTCGCCTGTTCGACATCGTGCCAGGCAAGCCGGACGAGTCGATCATCATGAACCGCATCGGCTCCACCCGGCCCGGCGTGATGATGCCGGAGATCGGCCGCAGCACCGTGGATCGCGAGGGCGAGGCGCTGATCCGCGCGTGGATTCTTTCGCTCAAGGGGAACTGCGACATCGTGCATTGAGCGCAGTCGCAGGGGACGAAAACTTTCGGCGCGGTCTCCGCGCCATGCGTGACCAAGCCTGGGGAGAACGGGTATGACGATGCGCCAACGACCACTGTCCGCGGTAGTGCGCCAGATGCTGTACGGCGGCACCGTCCTGCTGCTGTGCACGCCCTTGCCGATACTGGCCGACCAGGCTGCCGCACCCACGCAGGACACCGCATCCGCGAACTCCAAGTCCGACGCCGACAAGAAGCCCGACACCGACAAGGCCAAACAGCTCGGTGCCGTCACCGTCACCGCCCAGAGTCGTGCGCAGGAAGTGCAGGACGTACCGATCGCGCTGCAGATCGTCTCGGCCAAGCAGGTCGACACGCTGGCCGCCACCGATATCAGCAAGATCGACATCTTCGTGCCCGGCTTGGTGGTGGGAGCCACCCAGCCCACACAGCCTTCGTTTGAATTGCGCGGCGTGCAGTCCTCGGGCAATTTCGGCATCGGCGTCGACCAGCCGGTGGGCGTATACATCGACGGCGTCTATGCAGGCAGCACCGGCGGCACGTTGCTGGCCTTCAACGATCTCAAGCGCATCGAGGTGCTGAAAGGCCCGCAGGGCACTCTGTTCGGCCGCAACGCGGCAGGCGGTGCCATTTCCATCGTCACCAACGAGCCCAGCGACCATTTCGAGGCCGAGGGCAAGCTGCGTATCGGCAACTACGGCGAGCGCTACGGCGACGCGCTGGTCAACATCCCGCTCAACCAGGACATGGCGCTGCGGGTCAGCGTGATGGACAACCAGAGCGACGGCTGGGTGAAGGATGCCGCCACCGGCAAACACTACGGTGTCAACGACGACTGGGGCACGCGCTCGGTGTTCCGCTGGAACCTCACGCCGGATACCCGCGTGCTGCTGTCCTGGGACCACGAACAGCTCAAGCAACCGCCGCATCCGGCGTTCGGGCTGATCCCGCTCTCGAACGACACCAACCAGCGCGCGCCCTTCCCGGCCGACCCGGCCACTTTCCTCAATCCATTGCACACTCCGCTCTACAACGATGCAGTGAACGCGATCGAGAAGCGGCGTTTCGATGGCAGCACGCTCACCATCGACCACAACTTCGGTTGGGGCAGCCTCACCTCCACTACTGCCTGGCGCAATTTCGACACGGTGAATCTGGGCGACTACGACGGCACCAACCACATCGTCGACTACCTCGAAACCGGCAACTACGAGCACAACAACAGCTGGTACCAGGAGTTCAAGCTGAGCGGCAACACCGACCTGATCGACTGGGTGGCCGGCACCAGCTGGTACAGCGAGCAGGGACGCCAGACCAGCGAGGCCGGCGTCACCACCGACAGCCTCGACACCCTGGCGCAGAACGTAATGGGCGTGGGCACTCCGCTCACCGACATCAGCGAGGGGCTGGCCGCGATGGGGCTACCCTATACCTTGCTCGGCGACATGTGGCGCGAGCGCATCATGAACGACGAGAACTACAAGTCGTGGGCGGTATACGGCGATGTGATCTGGCACCTCAGCGATAGCCTCAACCTCACCACCGGCGTGCGCTTCACCCACGACCAGAAAAGCTTCAGCTGGTACAACCCGCCGCGCGACGCGCCGCAGTTCGATGCCACCGTACTGGCGCTGAACAACGCCGGCATCACCGCGATGCTTCCGCCCGATGCGCAATACGCGCTGGCCGCATTCGGTCAGAACGTCATCTTTACCCAGGGCACCGGTTCGCCGGTGGGCGTGCTGGTGAATGCCAACCGCAGTTGGACCGACGTCAGCCCGCGTGCGGTACTCGACTACAAGTTCACGCCGAACATCATGGGCTACGTCTCGGTGGCCAAGGGTTACCAGGCCGGCGGCTTCGGCTTCCAGCAGTTCAATTCGACCTATGCGCCCGAGACGGTGTGGAACTACGAAGCGGGGGTCAAGACGCTGTTTCCGGCAGCGAACCTGTTGCTCAACGGATCGATCTACCACTATCGGTATCTCAATCAGCAGAGCCTGATCCTGTTCACCGACACCACCATCCCGCACTATGGCATCAGCAGCAGCAACGAACAGGCCAGCGGCGCGGAACTCGAGTTGCAGTGGCAGCCGACCGACGCACTGCAGATCGGCTTCAATGCCGCCTACATCGACCAGACCTACCTCAACACCGTGCAGAACGACATCGACGTCAGCAACCAGCCCACCGGCACGCCGAAGTATTCCTATACGGCGCACGCCAGCTATACATGGCGCGACGTGGCCAACGGCGACGTGAGCTTCGACTGGACCTATGGCTACCGCTCCAGAACCCGCTGCAACAGCGGCTCGCAGCAGCAAGGCACCTGCCAGATGAGTCCCAATTTCTCCGTGGGCACCGCGCAGAACCGCACCGACGTACGGCTGGGCTGGGACGCCGCACATGACCGCTGGGGCGTGGCCGTGTTCGCCAGCAACCTGTTCAACCATCGCTACGTATACGGCGTGGACAACACCGCGGGGCAAGTGTTCGGCACGCCCTACGCCAACATCATGCCGCCGCGCACCTGGGGCATGGAACTGCACGCGAGGTGGTGACCATGCCTGATCTCGCCGCCGCCCTGCAGCACATGCGTGAGGCCCAGTCCTGCGATCTCTCGCCGGACTGGCGGACGCGCGCGGAGCGCCTGCGCGCACTGGAACGCCTTCTGCAAACGCACCGCGACGGCATCGCCGCCGCGATCCACGCCGATTTCGGCAACCGCCCGACGGAAGAAACCGAGCTGCTGGAAATCTTTCCCAGCCTCTCGGCCGTGCGCCACGCCCTGCGCCACGGCAAGCGCTGGATGCGGCCGAAGCGCCGCTTCGCCGACCTGCTGTTCCTGCCCGCACGCACCGAGCTGCATCCGCAGCCGCTGGGCGTGGTGGGCATCATCGTGCCGTGGAACTACCCGCTGTATCTCGCGGTGGGGCCGCTGGTGGATGCGCTGGCCGCCGGCAACCGCGTGATGCTGAAGATGAGCGAATACACGCCGCGCCTCTCCGCCTTGTTCGCCGAACTCGTCACCAAATACTTCCGCAACGACGAAGTGCAGGTCATCAACGGCGACGCCACCGTGGGCCAGGCCTTCTCCGCGCTGCCGTTCGACCATCTGCTGTTCACCGGCTCCACCGCCGTGGGCCACCACGTGATGCGCGCAGCAGCCGCCAACCTCACCCCGGTGACGCTGGAACTGGGCGGCAAATCGCCCGCGATCCTCGGCCCCGGCGCGCGCATGGAGCAGGCGGCGGAACGCATCCTGTTCGGCAAGCTGGTCAACGCAGGACAAACCTGCATCGCGCCCGACTACGTGCTGCTGCCGCGCGCGCAAATGGCGGAATTCATCGCCGCCGCGCGTGCGGCGGTGACGCGCCTGTACCCCGACCTCGCGCGCAACCCGCAATACGCCAGCATCGCGACCGAGCGCCACTACGGGCGGCTGTCCGCGCTGCGCGACGACGCAAAAGCCGCCGGCGCTTCGATCGAACCGCTGAGCGACGCCGCACCCGACGCCGCGCGACGCCTGTTGCCGCCCGTGCTGCTTGCGAACGTGCGCGACGACATGACCGTGATGCAAGAAGAAATCTTCGGCCCGCTGCTACCGCTGCTGCCGTACGACACGCTGGACGAAGCCATCGCCTACGTGGGTGCGCGCGCGCACCCGCTGGCGCTGTACCTGTTCGAGACGGACTCGTCCCTCATCGACCGCGTGCTTGCCCGCACCCACGCCGGCGGCGTCACCGTCAACGACACGCTCTACCACATCGCCCAGCACGAGCTGCCGTTCGGCGGCGTCGGCGCTTCGGGCATGGGCGGCTACCACGGCGAAGCCGGGTTCCGCACTTTCTCGCACATGAAACCCGTGTTCCGCCAGGCACGCTGGAATGGCGCTGGCCTGCTCAACCCGCCCTACGGCAAGCGCTTTCGGCAGATGCTGGGGTTGATGCTCAAGCGTGGTTGATGGCTCCGACGCGTTGGTGGCTAGCAGCACCAAGACGCCGCATGGCCTGTTCTGCCCGGGCATAACGCTCTGCCATTTGCTTTCGCGGCATGTCTGTCGGGCCGTGTAAAGTCGCTCGCATGTCCAGCATCACGCTTGAGTCGACCATCACCTGTCCCGAATGCGGCACGGCCAAGCGAGAGGTCATGCCCACCGACGCGTGCCAGTGGTTCTACGAATGCGAGTCCTGCCATGCGCTGCTCCGGCCGTTGCCGGGAGACTGCTGCGTGTTCTGTTCCTACGGCACGGTCAAGTGTCCGCCGATCCAGCAAGGCAGCGGCTGCTGCAGCGGCACCTGACAAAAAAGCCTCCCCGCGAACGGGGAGGCTTTTGAGAGTGTTCCTTTCGCCGAAGCGATCAGAACTTGTACTGCGCCGACAGGCTCAGCAGGTTGCCGTAGTCGTCGAAGCTGCCGGTGAGGATGTCGCCGGTGGCATCGACCGCGCCGTTCACGCCCGCGTGGGAGACGAAGATGTGCGCGTAGGCCGCATTGATCTGGAAGTTGTCGGTGGCCTTGTAGCCGATGCCGAAGGTGACCATGTGGCGCGCCGCGTCAGGCACGCGCGGATCGCGGTTGCCGGCATCCATCGGCGCCTGGTCGATAGCCACGCCCGCACGCAGGGTCAGCTTGTCGGTGGCGTAGTACTCGCCGCCCACCGAGACGTAGTAGGTGTTGCGCCAGTTGAACGGCAGCGTGGTGGCCGGTTGCGTCGGGTTGGCGTAGTTCACCGTGAGGCTGCGCATCACGCTCCACTGCGTCCACGACACGTCCGCACCGATGCCGAACTGCGACTCCTGGTGCCAGTAGCTGAAGGTTGCCGTGGCCGGGTTGGTCAGGCGGGCCGTGCCGTTGGTGTGCTGGAACGCCGGGATGCTGCCCGACAGCTGCGGGTTCTGCAGCAGCAGATCGTAGCCCGGCGTGGTGGTGAAGTTGGCGGTGCCGTCGATGTCGTGCGTGATGCGCGAACGGTAGTCCAGCGCCACGCGATCGTTCGCGGTCGGCTTCCAGTAGGTGCCGATCTGCCAGCCCCAGGCCCAGTTGTTGCCCTGCACGTTGGCGTAGCCGTCCGAACCCTGCGGGGTCAACGCGGCCACGCCCGAGGCGGCGGCCTGCGCCTGCGCGGCGGCGGCCTGGGCCATGGCGGCGGCCTGCGTCGGCGAGATCTGCCCGGCCGCGGCGGCGGCCTGGATCTGCGCGATGGCCGCGGCGGCCTTCTCGCCGATGCCCTGCTGGATGCCCAGGCCCACGGCGTTGAAGTTGATCGCGTTGGTCAGCTGCGCATTGGTGCGCTCGGCGATGGCGCTGGCGCCGATGCTCCACTCGTCGTTGATCTTGAACGAGGCGGACAGCGTGGTGTCGTACGAGCGCAGCAGGGTCTTGATGGCGTCGTAGCGGCCCACCCAGTTGCTGTCGTATTCGGTCTGGAAACCGTAGGGCACGTCGAAGGCGATGCCGAGGTTCACGCGGTCGCTCACCTTGGTGGCGATCGACAGCGCAGGCACCGGCAGCGTGGTGCCGGCGTCGCCGCCGTTGCCGCCGCTGATCGGGCGGCCCAGCGCGTCGGTGGCCGTGCCGCTGAACTTGGCGCTGAAGTTGACCGCGGTGATGTCGGCCTGCACGTAGGTGCCGTCGAAGTCGCTCATTGCCGCCGGGTTGTTTTCGACCACCGACAGATCGCCGCCGGCCGTGGCGGAACCCGCATAGGCGCGGCCCATTCCCTGTGCGCTGTTCTCATGCAACTGGAAGGCGCTGGCATGGGCCATGCCCGGCGCGACCAGGGCGCCCGCGACGGCCAGGCTGAGCGCGGCGAGCGTCAGCGGACGGGAGGCACTCGAAAGGGAACGGAGAGACTTGTGCATCACGGGCTCCTGCTTTGCTTATAGGTGTTGGGCGATTCGCATGCGGACAGGTTCCACACGAAATTCATACGGGCGTTTAACATCCCTGCGCGGCACTGTGCCCGCTCGTTCCGGGGCTTGCAAGTGCTGGCGCAGCAATCGCAGCGATAATCCGCGCCCTCGCCGCCGCGAATCAGGAGACCGCCATGCAGTGCTACATCTACGCCAGCCGCCGCAAGCCCGACACCTATCTATGGCTGGCTAAACGCGACGGTTTCGGCGTCTTGCCCGAATCGTTGCGCAGCATGCTGGGCGACCTGCGCTTCGCCATGGAACTGCAGCTGGACCCGCAGCGCCGCCTGCCGCGCGAAGACGCCGCCCAGGTACTGGCGCACCTGGGCGAACAGGGCTGGCATCTGCAGCTGCCGCCGGAGAGCGCGCTGACCGGCGCCAACCATCCGGCCTACGGCGCGCCCCTGCGCGGCACGCAGCAGGATTGAACCTGCGGTTTCCGCGTTAACGCGAGGTTACCGTCTGCCTTCATCACGATTCCTATACTGTGACGATGACCCAGACCAAATCGCGCCGACGCCCGCCACTCCTGCAGACACTCGCCTGGTTCGTTCCCGGGCTGCTCGCCGTGGCGCTGGCCGGTACGGTCGCCCATCCGCTGACCCTCATACCGCTGCTGCTGGCCAACGCGCTGACGATGGCCGCGGTGTGCCATGCCATCGGTTTCGAACCCGAGCCCAGCTTCGCGCGTACCGTCTTGCGCCGCGGTGCCGCGCACCTGGTGATGTTCACCGGTTACGCGGTGATCGTGTTCGTGTTGGTAGCGTGGCCCATGCTGGCGCTGAGCAAGTCGCACAGCCTCGTCGCGGCCCTGGCCTTGGTCGCCACGCTGGTGCTGGCGCTGGCCGTGCTGTGGCGGCCGTGGCCTGCGTTCGGCCTGGTGTTCGTGTGGGACGACGCCTATCCGGCGAAGCACGACGGCTCGTGGATCTTCACCGCCACCCTGCGCAGCCTGATGTTCGGCCGCCACCTGTCGCGCGAGGAACGCTTCTTCAGCCATTTCCTGCCCGCCGCGCTGGCCCTGCTGGTGATGACCTGGGGCACCATCGCGCTGAGCGGCCTCTATGGCGTGCTGCCTTCGGAAATCCGCACCGCGGCGCTGGCGCTGTATGGCGTGCTGGTGCTGCCGCTGGGCTGCCTGATCGTGGCCAACCGCACGCTGCGCACCTTGTTGTGCGCGCAGCACGACCAGCATCGCCGTCGCGCCGAACTGGCCGGTGAGGCCTTTGCAAAGCCGGCCGCACCCGTCGTCGTCGCCCCATTGAGCGAAGAGGAGCGCACAGCCGGTACGCCGGAACAGGCCGCCGCCCTGCTCGCCGCCACCCGCGACGGCGACATCGAACGCGCATTGGCACTGGTCGAGGCCGGCGCCGATCCGGCCACCGCACCGCTGCCCGGCGACCGCGACCAGCGTCCCGTGCTGATGCTCGCGGCGCTGCTGCCGGATACCCGCCTGCTGCGCGCGCTGATCGCCAAGGGCGCGGACGTCAACCGCGCCAGCGGCGGCCTCACCCCGCTGCTCGCCGCCACGCGCGACAGCCTGCACGGCCGCGCCGAAGCGGTGATGACCCTGCTCGCCAACGGCGCCAATCCGCTCGCCGCCGACGGCGAAGGCCGCACCGCATTGCACGGCGCCGTGCTCGGCGAGGAACCGATGGTGGCGGCGATGCTGCTGGACGCCGGCGCACCGATCAACGCGCTCGACCGGTCCGGCGCCAGCCCGCTCGCGGTGG
Source organism: Rhodanobacter sp. DHG33 (assembly GCF_014843005.1). Taxonomy (GTDB): domain Bacteria; phylum Pseudomonadota; class Gammaproteobacteria; order Xanthomonadales; family Rhodanobacteraceae; genus Rhodanobacter_A. The sequence continues at coordinate 133,768 of NZ_JACYXM010000005.1, forward strand.
CCTGCCGCGCCGCCAACTGGACGCTGGCGAAATTCCTGCTGGAACGCGGCGCCAAGGCCGCTCCCGCCAACGGCGAACCCGCGCTGGTCGCCGCCGCCGGCATTCCCGACGACGATCCTGCCGGCGTGAAGCTGCTGCTCAAGCACCGCGCTGCGGTGAATGCGGTGGACACGCGCCGCCGCAGCGCGCTGATCGCCGCCGCAGCCGAAGGCCACGAACAGATCGCTCGCGCACTGTGCGCCGCCGGCGCCGACGCCGCGCTGGCCGACCGCCACGGCAGCACGGCATTGATGGAAGCCGCGCGTGCCGGCGCGGTGGGCATCGTGCAGCGCCTCGCCGAAACGCAGCCCGACGCCCGCGCGCGCGACAGCCACGGTCGCGACGCGCTCACGCTCGCCTGCCAATCGCCGCGTGCGCATGCCGACACCGTGCGTGCGCTGCTCGCGCTGGGCGCGGAACCGAAGACACCGGGTAGCGACGGCCGCAGCGCACTCGATCACGCCGCCGCCACCGGCCGCTGGGACCTGGTCGCCCTGCTCGACCCGGAAACGCCGTTGCCCACCAGCATCGGCCAGATGGCCTTGTCCAGCGGCGCGGACACGCCGGCACACCTGCTCGACGCGCTGCGCTTCGGCCACTGGGCCATCGTCTCCGGCTTCACCGCACGCGTGCGCGAATGGCCGCAAGCGCAACTCGCCCAGCTCTACCTCGACCTGGCGCAGCCCGGCCTGAGCCAGGCGCGGCGCTGGCTGCTGGACCACGGTCTCGATGCCGAAGCGCGCCTCGCCGCGCAGCAACCCGACGACGCGCACGACGACGAGTCCGTCGCTGCCGATGGCGAACGCGCTGCGTTGCCGCCGTTGGGGCGCCGCCTGTTCGACGCCCTGCTGCTGCAACTCCCCGCTTCCACCGAAGCCATCGAGGATCTGTTGCAGTCCGGCTCCACGCCAGCCGGCGCCGGCCTGTTGGCGCAGGCGCTGCAGCGCCTGGCCGGTTCGACGCAGGGCTCGGCGCTGCCGCTGGCCATGCTGGAACGCGGCGCCGATCCCTTCGGGCCCGATGCACGCGAGCGCACGCCGCTGCAGCTCGCCGCGGTGAACGGCCTGCCCGACTTGCTGCACGCCCTGCTCGTACGCGGCTGCAACCCGAACTGCCGCGACCGCGACGGCCGCACGCCGCTGTTCGCCGCGCTGGAGCACGGCGAAGCCGCGCTGCCCATGGTCCGCGCGTTGATCGCCCACGGCGCCGACGCCGAATCCGCCGATGCCAACGGCGAGACGCCACTGGGCCTGGCGCTGGAACATCCCGCGATCGACCGCTGGCTGGATTGGGGCCACTGGCCACGTCCGCGCCGTCCGCTGCGCGCCGACGATCTGCCGGCGGCGGCGCAGGCCGGCGCGCTGACCGCCGTGCAACGCCTGCTGGATCTGGGCTTTCCCGTCGACACCGTCGATGCGCACGGCGCCAGCGCGCTGCTGCACGCCTGCGGCGCCGGTCACCGTGAGATCGCGGCCTGCCTGCTCGATGCCGGCGCCGATCCCGCACTGGCCACCGCCAACGGCATCACGCCGCTGGTCGCTGCAGTGGCCGGTGGCCGCGAAGGCACCGTAACGCTGTTGCTGGAGCGCAAGGCCGAGGTCGACCAGCGCCTGCCGAACCAGAACACCGCGCTGATGGTGGCCGCGGCGATGGGTCGCCCGGAACTGGCCGAGGCGCTGCTCGCCGCCGGGGCCGACGTCGATGCCGTCGATGCGCGCGGCCACAGCGCGCTGCATGCCGCTGCGCAATTCGGCTTCGAGCACAACGACAGCCTGCGCGCGCGCCGCCTGCTCGACGTGCTGCTCAAGCACGGCGCCACCGTCGACCGCGCCGACGGCGAAGGCAAGACTCCGCTGCTGCTGCTGCTCGGCGCCTCGCAGCGTCCCGGCAGCGAATGCGACGCCACCCACCTCGGTGCACTGGTGCCCGCACTGCTGGAGGCGGGCGCCAACGTGGCGCACGCCGACCAGCGCGGCGTCACCGCGCTGCACGCCTGCGCCATGCATGCCCTGCTCGCGCCGGCCCGCGTGCTGCTGTCGCGCGGCGCTGACCGCGGCGCCACCGATGCTTTCGGCCGCACCGCGGCAGACGTCGCCCGCCAGATCGGCTACGTGGACATCGCCCACGAGCTCGCGGTGCGCAGCAGCGCCATCCCCAGCGTGCGGCAGACGCTGCGGCAACCGGCGCAGCCGTCGGAATGACGTGTTCGCCATGACTGTCCTGCCTTCGACGGAATGAAGCGCAGGCATCCGGCATGACCAACGCCACTGGCTCGCCGCGGTTGCCGTCGGGATAGTTCACCGAGGTTTCCTGATCGCGGAGTCGATGGTGGCCTTTTCCAGACGCGACTTTCTCGGCGGCAGCGCGGCCTTGGCCGCGGCCCTGTCCATCCGTCCAGCGCTGGCAGTCGGCGCCGCCGCTCGCCCCTTCCGTCTCGCGCAGGATTTCGATCGGGCTGCCGAAAGCGCGATCAAGGCCGGCGCCTGCCCAGGCATCGGCCTGCAGATCTCGCTACGCGGCCAGCCGTGGTACGTCCGAAGCTATGGGCTGGCCAATCTCGAAACACAGACGCCGGTCGTCAGCGGCAGCATCTTCCGCATCGGCTCGCTGACCAAGCAGTTCACCGCGGCCATGATTCTCCGACTGCAGGCGCAGGGAAGCTTGTCGCTGGACGATGCGGCCGCGAAATATCTGCCCTTCTTCGCCAAGGCGCCCGCCTTCACGCTGCGCGAGTTGCTCAATCACACCGCCGGCCTGCACGACGACGACACCTCCGACGTTCCGCCATCCACGAATTCGCAAGTCGATCTGGCCAAGGCGGTCAGCCGCCAGCAAAAACTCTTCGACTTCCCGCCCGGCACGGCGTGGCTCTACAGCAACGCGAATTACACCGTGCTTGGCGCCGTGATCGAGCAGGTGACGAATCGACCGTTGGCCGATGCCGCGAGCGAAATGATTTTTCGCCCACTGGAACTGCACGCCACAGCGTTCGACACCGCGGCCGCCGTCGTACCCGGCAGGGCCGACGGCTATACCCCCATCGAAGGCAAACCCGGCGCATTCGCCCATGCCGAGTTCATCGATATCGCACAGACCGGAGGCGCCGGAGCCATGCGCTCGACGACCGGCGACCTGTGCCGCTGGCACCACGCCTTGTTCGGCAACCGCCTGCTCGATGCTCGGCACGTCCGCATGATGCTGACACCGGGACGCCTGCGCGACGGCCGATTGAGCGGCAGCCACCGCTTTTCGCCCGCGGACGACCGCTCCTACGGCGACGTGCAGTACGGCATGGGCCTGCTGCTGCCGCCGCCCGACCACGGTCGCCGCAGCGCCATGCACTACGGCTTCGTCAACGGCTATGCCGCCTGCCTGGAGACCTGGCTCGACGAAGGTCTGACCACCGCCATTCTGTGCAACGCCAACATGGGCCCGGCCATGCCTTTCCGCGACTTGCGCCGGCTCGTGCGGGAGAAATTACTGCCCACCCTCGCAACGGCCTGATCGTCGGCCAGCGAATCCGTTTCTCCGTGGCCCGCGGGCGAAGCGGTCAGGCCACTGCCTGCCAGCGCATGCGCGTCGGCAGCGGCAGCAGGTTGCGCCAGGCATCGGCGACCTGCTGCACGGTGCAGTCATCCACCCGGGTACTGTGCGGCGGGCCGCCCAGTACCGTCACCACGCCACCGGGCGCGGCACGCGGTGCCCAATGCGCGGGCGAGGCGCCGCCGAACATCACGACCAGCGGACAACCCAGCGCGGCGGCGAGATGCGCCGGCCCCGTGTCCACCGACACCATGCTGTGGGCGCGGGCCAGCAAGGCTTTCAGGCGCCCCAGCGGCAGTTCGTCGGCGACCGATATCACCGCCTCGCTGTCCGCGATGGCGCGAATGCTTTCCAGGTGGCCGGCTTCGCGCGGGCAGCCGCACAGCAGCACCCGCGCCGAAGGCAGCGTCTCCAGGATGGTCCAGGCCAGCGCGGCCCACTGCTGCAGCGGCCACGCCTTGTCGTCGTCCGCGACCGCGCGCACGCCGTTCCAGCGCAAGGTGCGCTTGTTGGCCGGCTGCAGCAGCACCAGCGGACGATCGTGCAAGCCGCGCGCATGCAGCCAGCGCTCGCAGTCGGCCTGTGCCGCGGCATCGACCCGCAGCTGCGGCGCGGCGCCGGGATCGACTACCAGATCGTCGCAGCGGCCACGGAAGGCGGGTGGCGTGCAATCGCCGAAACGCAACAGGTGGTCGACCCAATGTTCGTTCTCGAGCAGTGGCGTGTCGGCCAGATACGCGCGGTGCGCTGCCGGCACACCCGCCAGCTGGAGCGTGCTCTGGATCCGCAGCAGCGCACGCGGCCGCGGCTCGCACACATAGACCGGCGCATCGCGCCGCTGGCGCAACCAGCCGATGGCGCGCCAACGTTCGCGGCTGAACAGCAGCGGGCGGCGCGGCGACTGCAGCACGGACACTTCGGCCACCTCGGGTTGGTCCGCGTACAGCTCCGCCGGCCAGCCACCGATGGCGAACAGGTCGCAGGGAGCGCCGTAGCGCTGCTGCAACTTGTGCAGCAGCGGCTGCAACAGCACGGTGTCGCCGAGGCGGCCGAAGCGGATGACGAGCGGACGTGGCGAGTTGGGCATGCCCATCGCAACGTCGGATACCGAACCTCGTTGACGGCAAGAAATTACGTGCTCAGGAACCTCTCAGATACCACAGGACCGGCGGACGGATCATCGGTCAGTCCGGGCTCGTCAACGGCGTACTCGAGTCGCGCTCGCGCGCTTCGCGCGCCTCCGGCTCGTCGTCGGCCTCGAACAGCTTGTCGAGGTCGGCCAGCGCTTCCTTGGTGGTCTGCACCAGCTTGGCCTCGTCGTCGTAGACGAGGTATTGCGCCTTGATGAGTTCGGAATCCTGTCGGCGGAAGCGTTCCACGCGATCCATCGCGCGCTCCGGCGTCAGGCCCAGCGCGATCAGCGCCTGCTTGGTCATCTTGAGGCTGGAATAAAGCGTCTCGCGGATCGGTTCGTCCACGCCCAGATCCATCAGCCGCCACACGTGCTGGCGATTGCGCGCACGGGCCACGATCTTGAGGTGCGGATACATGCGCCGCACCACGCGCGCCACATGCAGGCTGGACTCCGGCTCGTCGCTGGCCAGCACGAACACCTCGGCCTTGTCCGCCTGCGCCGCGCGCAGCAGTTCGGGACGCGCGGGGTCGCCGTAGAAGATGTCGTTCCAGCGACCGAAGCGGCGGATCAGGTCCATCTGCTCGACCGAATGGTCCAGCGCCACGAACGGTATGCCTTCCGCGCGCAGCACGCGCGCCACGATCTGCCCCATGCGGCCATAGCCGGCGATGATCACGCGCGGCGAATGCGCCACGATGGTGTCGAATTCGCGCGCCGGCTGGCGCACCTTGCGCGCGCCCAGCAGCTTCGCCAACGCCGCCACCAGCAGCGGCGTCAGCGCCATCGACAGGGTGATCGCCAGCACGAGCAGGTTGTGCACGCGCGCGGCGATCAGCCCCTGCTCGTCGGCGAGCTTGAGCACCACGAAGGCGAACTCGCCGCCGCAGGCCAGCAGTACCGCAAGGCGCAGCGCATCGCCGCGTTCCAGCCCGCCCACGATGCGTCCCAGCGGCCACACCAGCGCACCCTTCAGCAGCAACAGCGCGGCCACCAGGCCCAGCACGAGCACGGGCTCGCGCAGCAGCAGCGAGACATCCATCGACATGCCCACGCTGATGAAGAACAGGCCCAGCAACAGGCCCTTGAACGGTTCGATGTTGGATTCCAGCTCGTGGCGGTATTCCGAATCGGCCAGCAGCACGCCCGCGAGGAAAGCGCCCAGCGTCACCGACAGCCCCGCCGCTTCCATCAGCAGCGCCACGCCCATCACCACCAGCAGTGCGGTGGCGGTGGACACTTCCACCGCTTCCGCCTTGGCCACGAAACGGAACACCGGGCGCAGCAGGTAGCGGCCGCCCACTACCACCGCCAGGATCACCACCACCGTGCGCAACGCACCGGCGAGGTCGAAGCCATGCCGCGTCGTGCTGGCGAGCAGCGGCACCAGGGCGATCAGCGGGATCGCCGCCAGATCCTGGAACAGCAGTATCGCGAAGGCCTGCCGCCCGTAGGCCGAGCCGGCTTCCTTGCGCTCGCCGAGTATCTGCAACCCGAACGCGGTGGACGAAAGCGCCAGGCTGCCGCCCACGATCAAGGCCGCCCCCGGCGTGAAGCCCAGCAACCACCATGCGATCACGCCGATCACCGCGCTGGTCGCCAGCACCTGCAGCAGGCCAGTGCCGAACACCGAACGCCGCATCACCCACAGGCGCTGCGGCGACAGCTCCAGGCCGATCACGAACAGCATCAGCACCACGCCGAACTCGGAGATCGCGCCGATGCCGCCGTTGTCGACCACCAGTCGCAACGCCTGCGGACCGATCGCGACGCCGGCCAGCAGATAGCCCAGCACTGCCCCCAGCTTGAAGCGCTTGGTCAGCGGCACCGCGACCACCGTGGCCAGCAGGAACACCACGGCCACCTCGAGGAAATGATGGCTGTCCACGTGCGCTCCGATCCGTTTGCGAGGGTTGATTATTCCACGGTGGTCGTGGATGTGCGGCCGGGATTTGCTTGTCTACCGCTTGATGGCGGAGAGCCGGGCTTCATGCGCCCCTTTAACCAGGGACTGACGCGATGACGGACACCCGCCGGTCACATGCGAAACGGCAAAAACCCTAGCCCATCGCCTCAACCTCGCTCTCCTGCAAATCCAGAGAAACAGCCGCCTCAGCCGCGCGATCGCTAGCACACCCCAATCGCCATTCATGCCCGGTGCTGCCCCGCATCGCCAGACCATGGGATGATCCCCGACCATGAAAACCCTCGCCGCCATCGCCGCGCTCGCCATCGCCCTTGTCGCCCCACTGCAGGCACAAGACTCCATCCCCGTGTACGGCTATCACGTAGTGCGCAGCTATCCGCACGACACCAAGGCTTATACCGAGGGCCTGCTCTACCTGGACGGCCACCTCTACGAGAGCACCGGCCAGGTGGGCAGCTCGACCGTGCGCAAGGTGGATCTGCAGACCGGCAAGGTGCTGCAGTCCGCACCCACGCCGTGGCCGGACTACGGCGAAGGCATCGCGGTGTGGAAGGACAAGCTGATCCAGCTCAGCTGGCAGAACCACGAAGGCTTCGTCTACGACCTCGCCACGCTGAAGCCGCAGGCGCGCTTCCCCTATGCCGGCGAAGGCTGGGCGCTCACCAGCGACGGCACGCGGCTCTACATGAGCGACGGCACGCCGACCATCCGCATCCTCGATCCGGACACGCTGCAGCAGACCGGCCAGATCGACGTGACCGCCGACGGCCAGCCGCTCGCGAACATCAACGAACTGGAATGGGTAAAGGGCCAGATCTACGCCAACGTGTGGCTCACCACGCGCATCGCGCGCATCGATCCGGCCAGCGGCAAGGTGGTCGGCTGGATCGAGCTCGGCGGCCTCGTGCCGCCGGCCAGTACGCTGGCGGACCCGGTCAACGACGTGCTCAACGGCATCGCCTACGATGCCCAGCACGACCGCCTGTTCGTTACCGGCAAGTGCTGGCCGAAGCTCTACGAGATCAAGCTGGTTCCTCCGAAGCACGCGCACTGAAAACGCCTCGCGCAGTTTGGCGCCGCAAGAGCACTTCCTGCACGCGTCAGCTTTATGGCCCTGATCGAAGCGACGGGACATTCGCGCACAGGATGCGCACGGGTGTCGCGATCACCCTGCTGCCAATGTGCGCTGGATGATGCCCGCCAGCTGCGCCACCGCCGGGGACGGTTCCGCCTCGGCGCGGTAGAGCGCCAGGCCGAGCATGGGCAGCGCAGGCAATCCCGCCTGCTTCGCGCTCAATGCGCGCACGTTGTCCGGCAGGCCCAGCGACGTGCGTACGCTCACGCCCAATCCCGCATTCACCGCGGCCCAGGTTCCGGCAAGGCTGGTGCTGCTGAAGGCGATGCGCCAGGCGATGCCTGCGCGATCCAATGCCGCGATGGCCGCGCTGCGCAGCAGGCAGGGCGATTCCAGCACCACCAGCGGCAGCGATTCGCCGCGCTGGTGGAGTTTCGGCGTGGATGCGTCGGCCGCAACGACCCAGCGCATCGGCCAGCGTCCCACGCGTTCCGCGTGCGGGCTTGCCGCACCGGCCTCCCATGCCAACGCAAGGTCGAGCTTGCCCTTGTTCACGCCGTCGAGCAGCTCCGCGTTGCGCGCGATGCGTGCCTCGATGCGCAGCCTGGGGTGCGTACGCGCGAAACGGCCAAGCACCGCGGGCAGCAGTCTTTCGCCGAAATCTTCCTGCATGCCCAGTCGCACTCTTCCCGCCAGCTCCACGCCACGGATCGCGGCGACGGCTTCGTCGTTCAACTCCAGCAGGCGTCGGGCGTAGCCCAGCATCGTTTCGCCGGCTTCAGTGAGCGCCATGCCGCGGCCGGCCTTGCGCAGCAACGGCGTGCCGGCCTGCAGTTCCAGCTTCTTGAGCTGCGCGCTCACCGCCGAGGTGGAACGGTTCAGGCGCTCGGCCGCCTGCGCGAAACTGCCGAGTTCGATGCCCGTGGCGAAGCTGCGCAGCGTATCGATATCGAAATTGACGCGAGGCATGGCAATCATCCTGTTTTTCGGGATCATTAGTGCAGAATTTCCCGATTTTCAGGATCATGATCGGCCGCTATCGTGGCTCCAGTCAACTGCACGCCGGAGACTTCCCGATGGCCCACGATCCGCACTACGCACGCAAGAGCATCGGCGACATCGCCCCGAAACTGGCGGACCTCACCGACGAGGTGCTGTTCGCCGACGTCTGGTCGCGCAAGGAGCTCGGCCCGCGCGAACGCAGCATCGCCACGGTGGCGGCGCTGATCGCCCTGAATCGCACCGAGCAGCTGCCGTTCCACCTCGACCGCGCCCGCGACAACGGCCTCGCGGACGAGGAGTTGATCGAGCTCATCACCCACCTCGCGTTCTACGCCGGCTGGCCCTGCGCGTTCTCGGCCATCGGCGTGCTGCGCAAGATCCGCGCGGAGCGTGCGCCATGATCGCGATGCAATACACCATCACCCTTCCTGTCGACTACGACATGGGGATCATCCGCCGCCGCATCGCGGACAAGGGCCATCTGCTGGACGACTTTCCCGGCCTCGCGTTCAAAGCATGGCTGTATGCCGCACGTGACGACGGCGAATGGCCCAGCCGCGACAACCTCTACGCGCCGTTCTACCTATGGCGCGACAGCGCAGGCATGAACGCTTTCCTCGGCGGTGCCGGATTTGCCGCGCTGTCGCAGGACTTCGGGCGCCCCGCAGTGCGAAGCTGGATACCATGGCAGGCGGAACTGACCCATGACCTGCGCGGTGCGAGCTACGCCACGCGCGAGGTCGTGGCCCTGCCCGACCACGCCGACCTGGCGGACTGGCAGCGCAGGGAAGCCGAATCCGCGCACGCCGCGATGGCCGACGGCGCGCTTGCCGCGGTCACTGCCTGCGACCCGGCCAACTGGACGCTAGGGCGCTTCCGGCTGTGGCCTGAAATGCGCTCCGGCCTCGCTGGCGCAGGATGCCAGGCCTACCGCGTCGGCCACGTATCGCAACCGCGGTGATGCACCCCACGACAACCATCGGAGAGACCCCATGCCCCTCGTCCGCATCTCCCTGCGCCGCGGCAAGTCCGCCACCCATCTCGCCGCCCTGCGCAACGGCATCTACGCCGCCATGCGCGAAACCTTCAACGTGCCGGAAGACGATCGTTTCATCCTGATCCACCAGCACGACGCCGAGGAATTCGACTGCGACCCGAACTACCTCGGCATCGCGCGCAGCAATGACCTGGTGATCGTGCAGATCGCCTGCAACAACACGCGTACGGTGGCGCAGAAGCAGGCGTTTTATCGCCGCGTGGCCGAGAACCTCGCTGCCGATCCCGGCCTACGGCCCGAGGATGTCTTCATCAACCTGTTGGAAACTGCCAAAGAGAACTGGTCGTTCGGCAACGGCATCGCGCAATACGCATGAGCCGTCTCAGCGGGGAAGCACGCCTATCGTCTGCATCCACGCATCCGCCAGATCGGTCCAGTGGGTGATCGGCAGGTTCGTGCGCCGCAAACCGAAGGCGTGGCCGCCCTGCGCGTACAGGTGCATCTCCGTCGGTACGTCGGCCGCCCTCAGAGCGGCGAAATACGTCAGCGCCTGCTGCACGCCGTCCTCATCGTCATTCTCCGCCTGCACGATGAAGGTGGGGGGCGTGTCGTGAGTGACGGGCACGTTGGGATTCAACTTGCCGTTCTCCAGCGCGAGGTGTCCCGGGTAGATCGCCATCGCGAAATCCGGGCGCGCGCTTTCCTTGTCGGCCGCGTCCACCGGCTTGTACAAGCGCTTGCCGTAGTGCGTGCTGATTTCCGCCACCAGGAAACCGCCGGCGGAGAAGCCAACCACACCAACCTTGTGCGGATCGATGTTCCACGCCTTCGCGTGCAGGCGCACCAGACCCATGGTGCGTTGCACGTCTTCCAGCGCCATCGTTGGCACTTCGTAGTCATCGGGCCGACACTTGCAATGCCAGTCGTAAGGCGCGCCCGGCACACGGTATTTCAGCAGCACGCAGGTGATGCCGCGCGAGGTCAGCCAGTCGCAGATCTCGGTGCCTTCCAGATCCATGGCCAGCACTTCGAAGCCGCCGCCAGGGATCACCACGACCGCGGCGTTCGTGTTCTTCCCCTGCGGCGCATAGACCGTCATCGTGGGCCGCGACACGTCGGCCACTTCCAGCCACGGCTTGCCCGCGATCAGATGCTCCTTTCGCGGCGCCGCGTACTCCAGCCCCGGCATCGCTTTCATGTCGGGTGCGGTACCTGGCCACAATGGCATCTGCAGGTGACCGGCGGAAGGCTGCCAGACTGTTTGCGCCGCATGCGCACCCGCACATGCGAACAGTAGAGCGAAGAATACGAACCACGCTTTCATGATGCCCCTTTGCCCCGGCGCATGACCAAGGCTTCTAGATGACGACGGGTATCGGATGGAAATTCGTCCGTCATTCTGCGTCGCAGAACGGTACGGGCACGGTCGCAATCATGGAATTTCGTGACCACGATCCGCGACGGCCGTTCCGCAGACCATTGCCAACACAGCGCGCGGAGTCTTCCCGGGACGATTCTTGCGAGTCCATTGCCCCACAAGAATTTGTAGCAATGCGCCTGAGCTGTCTCAGCGGGGAAGCATACCTATCGTCTGCATCCACGCATCCGCCAGATCGGTCCAGTGGGTGATCGGCAGGTTCGTGCGCCGCACGCCGAAAGCATGCCCGCCCTGCGCATACAGGTGCATCTCCGTCGGCACGTCGGCTGCCTTCAGAGCGGCGAAATACGTCAGCGCCTGCTGCACGCCGTCCACGTTGTCGTTCTCGGCCTGCACGATGAAGGTGGGCGGCGTGTCGTGGGTGACGGGCACGTTGGGATTCAACTTGCCGTTCTCCAGCGCGAGGTGCCCCGGGTAGATCGCCATCGCGAAATCCGGGCGCGCGCTTTCCTTATCGGCCGCGTCCACCGGCTTGTACAAGCGCTTGCCGTAGTGCGTGCTGATTTCCGCCACCAGGAAACCACCGGCGGAGAAGCCGACCACGCCGACCTTGTGCGGATCGATGTTCCATGCCTTCGCGTGCAGGCGCACCAGGCCCATCGTGCGCTGCACGTCCTCCAGCGCCATCGTCGGTACCTGGTAATTGTGCGGCCGGCTGTCGGTGTGCCAGTCGTAAGGCGGACTCGGTACGCGGTACTTCAACAATACGCAGGTGATGCCACGCGAGGTCAGCCAGTCGCAGATCTCCGTGCCTTCCAGGTCGATGGCCAGGATCTCGAAGCCGCCACCGGGGATCACCACCACGGCAGCGCCCGTGTTCTTTCCCTGCGGCGCATAGACCGTCAGGGTGGGTTGCGACACATTGCGCACGGCGGTCACGGTCTTGCCGGCGAGCAGCTCGGTGCCGGTGTCCGTCTTTTCCGGCCCGGGCATCGCCTTCATGTCGGGCGGCGTGCCCGGCCACAGCGGCATCTGCGTGAACCCGGCACCCGGCTGCCAGACTGCCGGCCTTGCGTGCACGCTGGCGCATGCGATCAGCAGAACCAGGGCCATACCCCACGGCTTCATAACGCTCCTTTGCTTGGCGCGTGGCCAAGGTTGCTCGATCGAGGTGGAAACCTGTCGGGATTCTGCTTGCCGGTTAGGCCGTGGGGCGGCCACCTGTCTGGATTTTTCCGGGCAGGATGGCTGCAGCCACTTTCGCGCCGCCGCTCATCATCGTTCGCCCGACGACCGTTAGAGGCGGCGTGACAACTTCTCGATCCATGGTGCCCGCAACGGCATCAATGCGCTTCCGAGGTCTCCATCGCATGGGCCGCCTTGCGCACCGCTGCCGCAATCGCATCGCTGGTGGCCGGATTCTGCACGGCGCGGGCCAGCGTGACGCCGCCCACCAGCAAGGCCAGCAGCGCGATCGCCTCCTCGCGCCGCGCCTTGGGTTTGCCGTTCAATCCGGCGGCCATGGCCTCGATGACTCCCTGCAGCTCCGCTTCGTAGGCCAGACGCGCGTCGTCGCTGGCGCGCGCCACTTCGCTGGAAAGGCTCTGCACGGCGCAACTGTCGGCCAGATCGCAGGTGCGACGGTCGCCCAGGTAGAAGTCGACGAAGCCGCTGCGCCAACGGTCGCCCAGCCGCTCGCGCATCTGCTCGACGCCATGCCGCAGGTCCGACAACCCCACGACCACCGCTTCGCGGAAGGCATCCGCCTTCGACTTGAAATGTGCGTAGAAGGCTCCCGATGTCACGTCGGCGCCCTTGGCCAGGCCATCCACGCCGCAACCGCCGAATCCATGGCTGCGGAACATCCGCCCGGCGCTCTGCAGGATCTTCGCCCTGCCCGCTTCTTTCTGTCCCGCCTTGTGTGCCATCGAAATCTCCGAATAACGGTCGCAATGTGGTACTTGACTACATAACGATCGTTATGAAACGATCGCCGCGTCACGACCGTTATATGGCGGACGTGGCGCAGTCGCAAGGTTCACGACCCGATCAATCCACCGGATTTCTTTAGGAGTTATTGCCATGCCCATTTCCATCCAGCTCAGCCAAGGCCTGCTCACCCCGCAGGGCGAGCGCGAAGTGTTTCCCCTCATCGCCGATGCGCTGCTGCGCGTGCACGGCCTCGACGGCAACGCCTTCATGACGCCGAACGTCATCGGCCATGTGGTCGTGAGCCCCGAATCGACCAGCTACGCCGGCGGTCGGCCGCAATCGCTCGCCATCGTCGAGGTGAAAGTACCGGCGGCGACTTTTCCCGACGCCGGCGTCAAGCAGGCCTTCGTGGGCGAAGTCACCGACATCATCGACCGGCTCAAGGGCAGTCCGCACCCGCGCGAACGGACCTTCGTCAACGTGACGTACGCGCTCGACGGCGCCTGGGGCATCGGCGGCAAGGCCTACACCAACGAGGAGCTTGGCGCTGCGATCCAGCAGGCCGCCACGGGCTGACGCACTGCCTCTCGCAGCCCCCGCGTCCGGACCGCCTCCTCGCCCCGCCCACGGAGCAACCACATGAAGACCGCAGCTCCGCTCCAATGCATCCTGGCCCTGCTTGCACTACCGGCAATCGCCGCGACATCGGCTAACGCACCGCCGGCACCCGATGCCGCAGCGACGCCGGCATCCATCAGCCGGATCGAACTTGAACATAGCGATGTGCCGGGCACGGATCTCGAAACCCGGCTCTACCTGATCACCTTCGCACCGGGTATCGCGGCACCACTGCATCACCACCCGGTCGAGGGCATCGGATACATCGTCGAGGGCAAGGCGCGCTCCGCATTCGGAACGGAGGCTCCCGTCACCTTGACCGTCGGACAGGGTTTTCACGACCAGGCCATGACGGCCCATACCGTGTTCGCCAACGCCGATGCCCGAAAGCCCCTGAAGTTCGTGGTGGCCTACACCGTCCGGAAAGGTTCACCGGTGACAGAAGTGCCTTGAAAAACAGCCGTACTGCGGGCCTGTCCATGGATGGCAGGCCCGTTCTTCCAGTCGGCGCACGGCACCGGGCTCACTCTCCCCGCAGCCACCTCGCCGCATCCACCGCGAAGTAGGTGAGGATGCCGTCGGCACCGGCGCGCTTGAAGGCGGTGAGGGTTTCCAGCACCACGGCTTTCTCGTCCAGCCAGCCGTTCTGCGCGGCGGCCTTGAGCATGGCGTACTCGCCGCTCACCTGGTACACGAAGGTGGGCATGCCGAAGGCGTCCTTCACCCGGCGCAGCACGTCGAGGTAGGGCAGGCCCGGCTTCACCATCACCATGTCCGCTCCCTCTTGAATGTCCAGCTCGACTTCGCGCAGCGCCTCGTCGCTGTTGGCCACATCCATCTGGTAGGTGTGCTTGTTGCCCTTGCCGAGGTTGGCGGACGAACCCACCGCGTCGCGGAACGGGCCGTAGAAACTCGATGCGTATTTCGCCGAGTAGGCGAGGATGCGGGTATGGATGTGGCCGGCAGCCTCCAGCGCATCGCGGATCGCGCCGATGCGGCCGTCCATCATGTCGGAAGGCGCCACCACGTCCATGCCGGCGTCGGCCTGCGCCAGCGACATCTTCACCAGCGCCTCGACGGTAGGCTCGTTCATCACGTAGCCGTGTTCGTCGATCAGGCCGTCCTGGCCGTGCGTGGTGTAGGGGTCGAGCGCCACGTCGCCGACCAGGCCGAGCTCGGGGTACTTCGCCTTCAGCGCGCGAGTGGCGCGGTGCATGAGGTTGTCGGGGCTCCACGCCTCGCGCGCATCCTCGCTCTTCACGTCCTGCCCCGGCGAGGGGAACAGCGCCAGCGCAGGGATGCCCAGCCGCACGCATTCGCCGGCCAGCTTCAGCAGCTCGTCGATGGAGAGTCGGTCCACGCCCGGCATCGAAGGCACCGGCTCGCGCTTCGTCTCGCCCTCGATCACGAAGGCCACCATGATGAGGTCGCTGGGCAGCAGGGTGTGCTCGCGCATCAGCGCGCGGGAGAAGGCATCGCGGCGCATGCGGCGGGGGCGGATGGCGGGGAAGCTCATGGCGGGACCTTGTGCGGGAATCCGCCCATTTTAGCGCCGCATGGCGCGGATCCCGCCCGGGACCGCAAACCTACGAAGCACCAACATCAAACACACGCAATGCATACATCGACCCGGGCA
Source organism: Rhodanobacter sp. DHG33 (assembly GCF_014843005.1). GTDB lineage: Bacteria > Pseudomonadota > Gammaproteobacteria > Xanthomonadales > Rhodanobacteraceae > Rhodanobacter_A. The sequence goes on from NZ_JACYXM010000005.1 coordinate 149,047, forward strand.
GGCTGGCCGCGACCCAACGCGAGGCACTGCCATGAACACGTCCCCACGCCAGGCCACCCACGCCGACCATCCGCTGCCCGCAGGCGCGCGCTACCTCGGCCCGCACACCAGCCGCACGCCACTGACGGTCACCGTGGTACTACGTCGCATGGGGCAGCCGCCGACACCTGCAACGTGGCCGCAACGCCCGCGCTGGCCGCGCGGCGAATTCGGCGCGCATTGCGGCGCCGATCCGGCCGACATAGCGCGCATGCGCGGCCATGCCAAGACATACGGCCTCGTCGAGACCGGCTGCGACCCGCATCGGCGCGTGCTCCATCTGCGCGGCTCAGTGGACGCGCTGCAGCGCGCGTTCGGCGTGCAGCTGGGGCGCTATCGCTGGCCCGGCCTGCGTCGATACGTGGTGGGTTGCGAACGGGCTCCCGCGCTTCCGACCGACATCGCCCCATCCGTGATCGCCGTGCTGGGTCTGGATCGCCGCCCGGTGGCCAAGCCGCAATTCCGCAAGCCGCTCGCAACGCCGAACCAGACCTACACTCCGCCGCAGGTCGGGCAGCTCTACAACTTCCCCGCCAACACCGACGGCAGCGGCCAGTGCGTGGCGCTGATCGAGCTGGGCGGCGGTTTCAGCCAGACCGACCTCACCACCTACTTCACCGCGCTCGGCATCAGCCCGGAACCCACGGTGACCGCGGTCGCGGTATCGGGCGGCAAGAACAGCCCCGGCGGCGAGGCCGACGGTGAGGTGATGCTGGACATCGAGGTGGTGGGCTCGCTGGCGCCTGGCGCGGCGATCGCGGTGTACTTCGCGCCGAACACCGACCAGGGTTTCTACGAGGCGATCTCGCAGGCCGCGCACGACACGCAGCGCAAACCTTCGGTGATCTCGATCAGCTGGGGCGGCCCCGAGGCCAGCTGGAGCGCGTCCTCGCTCGCCGCGATGCAGAGCGCGCTGGAAGACGCCGCCGCACTGGGCGTCTCGGTGACTGTCGCCGCGGGCGACAGCGGCTCCAGCGACGGCGAAAGCGACGGCCAGCCGCACGTGGACTTCCCCGCCTCCAGCCCGTATTCGCTGGCCTGCGGCGGCACCACGCTCACCGCCAGTGCGAGCACGATCAAGAGCGAAGTGGTGTGGAACGAAACCGCTTCGAACGAGGGCGCCACCGGCGGCGGCGTGAGCACGGACTACGCCCTGCCGACCTGGCAACAGGGCAGCAACGTGCCGAAGGCGCCGAACGGCTTCGCAGGCCGCGGCGTGCCCGACGTCGCGGGCGATGCCGACCCGCTCACCGGCTACCAGGTGCGCGTGGACGGCCAGGACCAGGTGATCGGCGGCACCAGCGCGGTGGCGCCGCTGTGGGCCGCGCTGCTGGCCCGCTGCAACCAGTCGCTGGGCCGCGCCGTGGGCGACGTGCATGTCGCGCTCTACCAGATCGGCGAGTCCGCCTTCCGCGACATCACCCAGGGCAACAACGGCGCCTATGCCGCCGCCAAGGGCTGGGATCCCTGCACCGGGCTTGGCAGTCCAGACGGCCAAACGCTGCTGAGCGCGCTGGCAGCGCAGGACGCGCCCACCGCCGGCGCTCCACCTGCCGGCTCGGGAGGTAAAAAGCGCGCCTGAGGCCGCCACACGACCCCGATCCGGGTGAATCCACCCGTACCCGATGCCTCGTATCCGTGGCGTTCCGGCTCCATACGTATGCACACAGTGGACGTACCCCGGCCTGACAAGGCACGCTTACCGCTTGTGCTCGTGCGCTATTGCAGGTCGTCCCCGAATGTCCCAAGGAAACTCCCCCACCCTGCTCGCCGATCTGGGCGGCACCAATGTGCGCTTCGCACTGGCCGGCGACAGCGTCGCCACGCCATTGCGCATGGACAGCGTCAGGCGCTACCGGGTGAAGGACTTCGCCTCGCTGGCCGATGCCGCGCGGCAGTATTTCGCCGATACCGGCTGCCGGGCCGGGCAGGCGGTGATCGCCGCGGCGGGTCGCATCGCCGGCGGCGAGACGGTGAAGGTCACCAACAACCCCTGGGCGATTTCGTCGCAGGTGCTGCAGGCCGACCTGCGCATGGAAGCCGTGCATCTGGTGAACGACTTCGCCGCGCAGAGCATGGCGATACCGTTGCTGGCCGCCGACGCGCTGGCGCCGGTCGGCCCGCTGAGCGCCCCGCACCTGGACCAGCCGCAGTCGCAGACCTTCGTGGTGATGGGCCCGGGCACCGGCCTGGGCGTGGCCGGCCTGCTGTGGCGCGACGGACAGTGGATCGTGCTGGAAAGCGAAGGCGGCCATGCCGGGTTCGCCGCGCACACCGCCGAGGACGTGGAGATCCTGCACCGACTCAACGCGCGCTTCGGCCGCGTCTCCAACGAGCGCATGATCTGCGGCAACGGCCTGGTGAACCTCTACCTGGCGCTGGCCGACATCGCCGGCCAGGCTCCCGAGGAATACACGCCCGAAGACATCACCTCGCACGCCGAGGCCGGCAGCGACCCGCTGTGCGTGCGCACGGTGGAGACGCTGGCCGGCATCTTCGGCAGCGTGGCCGGCGACCTGGTGCTGAGCCTGGGCGGCTGGGACGGCGTCTACCTCACCGGCGGCGTGCTGCCCTTCCTGCTGCCGTGGCTGCATCGCGGCGGCTTCCGCGAGCGCTTCGAGGCCAAGGGGCGTTTCCGCGAGACGATGGAGCGCGTACCCACGCTGGCCATCATCCACCCCGAGCCCGGCCTGCTCGGCGCGGCGGCCATCGCGCTGCGTACGGCGGGACACAGTCTTGCTCCTTGCGATCGTCCCTGATCGCAAAAATCAAACGGGTGGCCGCCTTGGCCACACTTTTCATCATCGCTCCCCACGCGATCGCAAACCTTCCCGCTCCGCCTCAGCCACGGATCCGCCATGCCACGCCGTAACACCGCCTTCCTGTTCGACCTCGACGGCACCCTCGTCGACAGCGTCTACCAGCACGTGCTGGCATGGAAGGAGGCGCTGGATGCCGAGGGCATCGACCTCTCCGTGTGGCGCATTCATCGCCGCATCGGCATGAGCGGCGGCCTGTTCACCCGCGTGCTGCTGCGCGAGACCGGGCTGGAGATCAGCGAGGAGCGCCGCCAGCGGCTCTACGACACCCACGCCGAGGCGTTCAACCGGCTGCACGCGCAGGGCGCGGTGAAACCGCTGCCCGGCGCGCGCGAGCTGCTGGCCTACCTCACCGAACAGGACCTTCCCTGGGCCATCGCCACGAGCGGCCAGCTGCGCACGGCCATCCACAACCTGGATGCACTGGGTGTCGATCCCGCCAAGGTGCCGGTGGTGACGCGCGACCAGGTGCGCCACGCCAAGCCCGATCCCGATCTGTTCCTCGCCGCCGCCGAGCGGCTGGGCGTGGACATCCACCACGCCGTCGTCGTCGGCGACAGCGTGTGGGACATGCTGGCCGCGCAGCGCGCCCGCGCGATCGGCGTGGGCCTGCTCTCCGGCGGCTACGGCGAGGACGAACTCGCCCGCGCCGGTGCGCTGCGGGTGTACGAGGATCCCGCCGACATGCTGAAGCGCATCGACGAGATAGCCGCGCGGGCATAAATACTTCGCTCTTCTCTTGCATCAGGAGACGGGCTGGGTGGTGAGGATTCAGGCACGTCGCAACGCCGTGCTTCGACGGCACCCTCGCGCGATTCGGCTCGCCCCATCAAGGCATTCATACTGGCTTACCGGGGCCGGCTTCGCCGTTCCACCGACGCTGCTACGCCTGAAAGTTGCTGCCTTCTCGCGAGGCAGAAGGATTCCTGCCGCAGCGCTTTCACCCGCATGACGGCAGAATCAGGGACCTGCCCCCGACCCACCGGACGCCAAGGAGTGCCGCCCGCCATGTCCATCCTGCGACTTTACGTGCGCGTGCTCGCGCTGCTCGCCCCCGAGCGCAGGCTTGCGATCGCGCTGGTGCTGGCCAACCTCGCGCTGGCCGGCGTCTATTTCCTGGAACCGGTGCTGTTCGGCCGCGTGGTGGATGCGCTTTCCTCCACGCATGCCGGCGACGCGCCGCGGCTGATCGCGCTGTGGGCGCTGGTCGGCTTCGGCGGGGTCGCGGCGGCAGTATGGGCGTCGCTGCACGCGGACCGCCTCGCGCATCGCCGCCGGCTGGCCGCGATCGCGGCGTTCTTCGAGCATGCCGCCGCACTGCCGCTGGCCTTCCACGGCGAGTACCACACCGGCCGCCTCGCGCGGATCATGAACAACGGCGTGAGCAACCTGTTCAACCTGTGGCTGAGCTTCTTCCGCGAACATCTGGCCACTTTGCTGTCCATTTTCGTGATGGTGCCGGTGGCGCTGGCGATGAACTGGAAGCTGGCGCTGCTGATGATCGGGCTGATGCTCAGCTTCGCGGTCTCCAATGCGATCACGGTGCGCCGCACGCACAAGGCGCAAGGCGAAGTGGAAGAGCTGCACAACGAGATCGCCACGCGCGCCGGCGACGTGTTCGGCAACGTCACCGTGGTGCAGAGCTTTACCCGGCTGAGCGCCGAAGCCGCGGCGCTGAAAGACATGATGACGCGCGTGCTGGCCGCGCAGTATCCGGTGCTGCGCGGCTGGGCAATCCTGTCGGTGCTGAACCGCGCGGCCAGCACGCTCACCATCGTGGCGATCTTCGCGCTCGGCGCCTCGCTGCACGCGCGCGGCGAGATCACGGTGGGCGGCATCGTCAGCTTCGTGGGGTTCGCGATCATGCTGATCGGCCGCCTGGAGCAGTTCGCCAGCTTTCTCTCCACGCTGTTCTTCCAGACGCAATCGCTGGAGGACTACTTCGCCGTGCTCGACCAGCGCCCGGCCATCGTCGAGGCGCCGGATGCGATCGCGCTGCCGCGCGTCCGTGGCGAAGTGGTGTTCGACAAGGTCAGCTTCGGCTACGACCCGGTGCAGCCGGCGTTGCACGAACTGAGTTTTCGCGCCGCGCCGGGCGACACCATCGCCCTGGTCGGGCCCACCGGCGCCGGCAAGAGCACCGCGCTCAGCTTGCTGTATCGCGCCTACGATCCCTCCGGCGGCATCGTCACCATCGACGGCCGCGACATCCGTGGCGTCACGCTTGATTCGCTGCGGCAGAACATCGGCGTGGTGTTCCAGGATCCGGGCATGTTCTATCGGTCCATCCTGGACAACCTGCGCGTGGGCAGGCCGGATGCCGGCCTCGAAGACATTGAGAAAGCCGTCGCTGCCGCCGAGGCCGCCGCCTTCATCGCCCGCAAGCCGGAAGGCCTGGAGACGCTGGTCGCCGAGCGCGGCCGTTCGCTGTCCGGCGGCGAGCGCCAGCGCCTCGCCATCGCCCGCGCGATGCTGAAGGACGCCCCCATCCTCGTGCTGGACGAAGCCACCAGCGCGCTGGACAACGCCACTGAGGCGCGCATCCAGCGTGCGCTCGACGCGCTCACCCGCGGCCGTACCACCTTCGTGATCGCGCACCGCCTGTCCACCGTGCGCAATGCCGACCTGATCCTCGTGCTGGACCAGGGTCGACTGGTGGAACAGGGCCGCTTCGACGATCTGATCCGCCAGGGCGGGTTGTTCGCGCGCCTGGCCGAGGACGGCAAATTCGCGCCGGATGCGCACGAGCAGGAACCCAGCTAGAGCGCGCCCGAGCCGCCTCAGTCATTCTTTCGAGGGAGATGACGCCTCGCGGGTTCAACGTGGTTGAACCCCGTGCGGTGAAACACTTCCGAATCCGTTGGTGGAAGTGCTCAGCGGACGATCTGGAAGTGCACCATCAACCAGCCGACGGATGCACTGAAATAAACGCAGACCGAAAACCAGAAACCGATCGAATCCTTGTGCCAGATGTGCTTGTTCATGCCCCCCCGAGGTATGTGTGTCACGGCGCCGATGATGCGCCTGTATTCGACACATGGGAACAAGCCAACTTCATACCAAATTGCCCGGTTATCGCTGCAATTTGGCCCGGCATGCCGGTACCGCGGTATTCGTCACACTGTCTGCGTGCGGCACAACACGCTTCGTGCGCATCCACTGCCGGCCTCGGCAGGACGCATGTCTGTATCCAATGTTGATGTCCGCAGCAGACACTGCCCCTGAAGGTCGCGCACTGCCGCGGCGGGTCAAGTTTGTTCCGCGCGAGTGCGATGGTCTTCATCAAAGCGTTTGCGCCTCTCGCAGGAAGTGCGCTGCGCAAGCGCCCCATGCCGACGACCCGTGCGCTTCCGATCGAGAGGCCACTTCTCGCGGGACGATCAACCGCTTCGCGTCCCAGCTCGACAGCTAGAACACGCCGAGCCACGCCAGCGTGATCAGATATTCCGTCACGTCGCTGACGTTGTGGCCGATGATCGGCGCGACGATGCTGCCCGATTTCTCCAGCCAATAGGCGTAAAGCACGCCGAGCGCGACGGCATAGAGTTGCTGGCCCAACGCCAGCGGCCACGGCTGCGTCCAGAAGCTCGCCATATGCGCCAGCGCGAAAAGCAGCGCCACGATGACGCCGGCTCCGTTCATTTCGAAACGCCCGAGGCGCAACTTGCCGGGCATGGTTGCGGCGAGGAAGCTGACGAGCAATGCGCGGAAAGGAATTTCTTCGGTAGGGCCGACGAATACGCCGCTGAAGACGATGCAGCTCCAGACATTCGATCGGGTCAGTGGAAATCCGATGTCCGGCCGGGTACCCCACAGCAGTTGCGGTGCGTAGTCGACCAGTGTCATCAGCACGCCGAAAAGCAGTCCCCAGAGGACCGCCGGGCCGATATAGGTCTTGCCGCGCGGCCAGTGCAGTCCGTAGTCCGCCGGCACCCACCAGCGCTTGAGGGCCGCGATGCAGGCCAGCGTCAGCAGCAGCGCGTAGCCATGCTGGAGATAGATAAAAAGCCAGGACGGACTGCCGCCTGATAGCACCTGTCGGTGCAGGCGGAGAATCGTCAGGCTCGCGCCGGTGGAGGCCAGGAATTGCAAGCCCAGGCCCATCGCGGCGGCGATCAGGATAGGCCACCACTTCAGCCGGAAAGGCGGCGCGGAAACGACAGGGTTGTTCATGCCCCCATTCAACCTGTCCGCGCGATTTCCGTCTTGAACGGATTTGACCGCCAGAGGCGCGGCGGCACGCCGGTCAGCGCCCTTATCGAGCGCGTCATGTGCGCCTGATCGGCGAAGCCGGCTTCCGCAGCGATCTCCGCAAGCGGCGCAGCCGTTTCCGTGATGCGCACGAATGCCTTGCGCGCCCGCACCTCGGCCCTGAACGCGGCGGGCGTCGTGGCAAAAACGCGCCCGAATCCGCGGGACAATGTTTCGGCGGACAAACCGTGCGCATCGGCCCAGCGATCAAGGCGCAGGCTGGGATCGGCCAGCATCGCCTTGGCGAGGAGATCGGGCCAATCCTCCTCCGGCGCGGGCCGCTCGGCGAGCTGCTCGCCGACCAGCTCGGCCACTGCTGGCGCATCGCGTTCGGACAGGCGCGCAATCGCATCGACATCCGCGACGCGGCCCAACGGAAACGCGACCGCTAGCGGCAGGATGAAGCTGAGGATTCGCGTGTCATGCCGCTCGAAACGGTTGAGATGCGCATGAAACCTGTCGTGGATCAGCACGTCGCCGGCGCGCACGCGAAAGCGTCCGCTGCTGCCGCTCTCCTCGAAACCGCCCGAGAGGACAACATCCGCATAAGCGCCGGCATGGCAGTGGCGCGGCACGCTGGTGCGCGCACGCCATGTCTCGCAGCCGGGCCTGATCTCTACGTACATCTTTTTCCTCGAAGCCCATGCATGGCCTCCAGATGTCCCGCACCGGGAGTCGCCTGCACGCAATCCAAGAATGGACGAAGGAGCGAACGTCCGTCCATGGCCGGGCGATGACTCAGGGATGCGGGCAAGCCAGCGCGGCCTGCAAGGCGCCGGTCAGCCCGGCGCCAGCAGCGCGTCCAGGTCGTCCTGGTCGAAGCTGAGCTTCTCGCGGCTGCCGCCGCCTTCGAGCACGGCTTCGGCGAGTTCGGCCTTGCGCGCCTTCAGTTCCTCGATGCGCTCTTCCACCGTGCCGGCGGTGATGAGGCGGAACACGAACACCGGCTTGTCCTGGCCGATGCGGTGCGCGCGGTCGCTGGCCTGCGCTTCGGCGGCGGGGTTCCACCAGGGGTCGTAATGGATCACGGTGTCTGCGGCGGTGAGGTTGAGGCCCACGCCGCCGGCCTTGAGCGAGAGCAGGAACAGCGGCACCTCGCCCTGCTGGAACTGCTGCACCGGCGTGGCGCGGTCGCGCGTCTCGCCGGTGAGGGTGACGTAGGGGATGCGCCGGCGCTCCAGCTCGTTCGCGATCAGCTTGAGCATGCCGGTGAACTGCGAGAACAGCAGCACCTTGCGACCTTCGTCGAGCAGCGGCGGCAGCATGTCCATCAGCAGCTCGAACTTGGCCGAGCCGTGCACGCCGCGCGCGGCCTCCAGCTTCACCAGGCGCGGATCGCAGCAGACCTGGCGCAGCTTGAGCAGCGCGTCCAGCACCACGATGCCCGAGTGCTGGATGCCGCGCTGGGCGATCACTTCGCGCAACTCTTCGGCCAGCGACAGGCGCAGGCCTTCGTAGAGTTCGCGCTGGCGGCCTTCCAGCACCACGCGACGGGTGATCTCGGTCTTGGGCGGCAGTTCGGAAGCCACCTGCGCCTTGGTGCGGCGGAGAATGAAAGGAGCGAGCCGGCGGTTGAGGCGCTGCTGGCATTCCTCGTCGCGCTGCTTCTCGATCGGGGCGCGGTAGAAGCGGCGGAACGCGTTCTCGTCGCCGAGCAGGCCGGGCACGGCAAGGTCGACCTGCGACCACAGTTCGCCGAGGTGATTCTCCAGCGGCGTCCCGGTAAGGCACACGTGGCGGCGCGTACGCAGGCTGAGCAGGGCGCGGCGCGCCTGCGTGCGCGGGTTCTTCACCTGCTGCGCCTCGTCCAGCACGGTGAGCGCGAACTGATGCTTGCGCAGGGCGACCACGTCGCGCGGCAGCAGCGCGTAGCTGGTGAGCACGATGTCCTGGGTACCGAGCTGGGCGAACGCATCGGCGCGCTGCGGGCCATGCAGGGTGAGCACCTTGAGCCCGGGCGCGAAGCGCGCGATTTCGGCCTGCCAGTTCGGGATCAGGCTGGTGGGCACCACTACCAGCGCGGGCTGGTTGAGCGCACCGTGTTCCTTCAGCGCGAGCAGATGGGTGATGAGCTGCAGGGTCTTGCCCAGGCCCATGTCGTCGGCAAGCACGCCACCCACGCCGGCTTCGGCCAGCGCATTGAGCCAGCGCAGGCCTTCGCGCTGATACGGCCGCAGCTCTACGGTGAGGCCGGCAGGCAAAGCGTCGCTGGCACGCTCGGCGGCATCGCGCAGGCGCGTGGTGAAGCCGCGCAGCGTTTCGGGTGCTTCCAGCGCGCCGTCGCTGGGCAGCGCCTGGGCCAGTTCGTCCAGCCGCCCCGCCTGCACGCGCGGCAGGTGCAGCTTGGTGCGCGGCTTCTCCAGGTATTCGGCCAGCGGCGCCAGCAGACCGCGCAGTTCCTTGAGCCGCACCGGCACGCGGCGGCGCTCGTCCACCGGCGCGTACCACACGGCGTCTTCCGGCTCGTTCGGCGCGGGACTGAGGTTGAGCTGGTGCTCGGCCAGCGCCTGCGCCACCGCGGGCAGCAGGTTGTGGCGCTTGCCCTCCACCTCGATGCCGATTTCCAGATCGAAGGCATGGTCGTCGGCGTCTTCGGCCGCCTGCCCGTACCAGCGCACCGGCCCTTCCAGCACTTCGAACGGAAAGCTGGGCGCGTACTCCAGCACGAAGCCGTCGGCTTCCAGCTTGGGGCGCAGCGCCAGCCAGCGCGCCGGCGTGTTCACTTCCAGCGCGCCGGCGTGGCCGGTGCCGGGGAACAGCCAGGCGTCGTCGGGCAAGGTATCGGCCATGTCCCAGGGCAGCCCCTCGGTATCCACGGCCGGCGTGAGGCCGGCGCGTTCGAGGTGTTCCATGGTGGCGAGCTCTTCTGCGCGGCGGCGCACGATCTCCACCAGCTGGCCGTTGCGCACGCGGCGCACCAGCGGTTCGCCGCCGCGGCCCGGCAGACGTTCGCCGGCGTAGTCGAAGGAGAGCCGCGCCCATGCCAGTGGCGACGTGCCGGCGGCGAGGCGCGCGTGGCGGGTCAGCGCGTGCAGGGTCAGCACCGGCTTGGGCGCGAGTTCGGCGCGCTGCAATTCGTCGAATACCTGCGGCGCCGGAATGCGCGCGGCCAGCCGGCTGCCAGGCAAAGCCTCGACGAGGCTGCGGCCGTAGTCGTGCTTCAGCGGCGGCAGGTCCAGCCACGCCGTTTCCTCCGCCGCGGCTTCCAGATGGCCCAACGTGGCGTGCTCGGCATCGAGATACCAGAGCCCGTCGATGCGCAGCAGGCGCTGGCTGTGGGGAAGCTGCGGCAGCAGCCGCTGGCTGCCATCCGACTCCAGCTGCCAATGCCAGTTGAGCGCATGCGCCCGGCCGCGCGACAGACGCAGCCCGGCCAGGCCGCCGAGGAAACAGGGCGCGGTGTCCAGCAGCTCGATCAGCAGGCTGTCGCCGACATGGCCGCCCAGGCGCGCGTAGTTGCGGCTCTTGCGCTGGCTCTGCGGCAGGCCCAGCACGGCGGCGGCGAGGCGCTGCTCATGCGGCGGCAAGGGGGCCTGCACCAGCGAATGGCCGTCCAGCGGCGTGGGTCTCAGGTAGCGGCCGTGCTCGCCCACCGCCAGCAACACCGGCGCCACGTCGAGGTGCGCTGCGGCGGCGCCTTCGTCCGGCATCACTTCGAGGAAGAAGCCGAGCACCACGGGCTCGTCGCCGGCCGGCGCCTTGGGCGCATCCAGCAGGCGCCGCCAGGTCGGCGGCAGGCTGCCGGCCGATGTGGCGTGCGATTTCCCGTCCGGCTGCTGCATGCGCATGCACCCCGTGGCGACGACCAAAACGCCGAGCTTAGCAGGCGGATCGCACGGGAGCGCACCCTGTGCGCGATAGCGCTTTGCGAAAAGCGTCATCGCGCACAGGGCGCACCCCTGCGGCGAAATTCCACGCCGGGTGATGGGTCAGGCGTTGCCGAACAGGCCGTGCGGGTATTCGGGCTTCTGCTCGCGCGCCATCAGCATCTTCAGGCCTTCGGCGGGCGTGACTTCGCCATGCAGCACGGCGCGCACGCCGGCGCTGATCGGCAGGTCCAGCGCGTGCTGGTCGGCCAGGCGCGCCACCTCGTCGGCGGCGAGCACGCTTTCCACCACCTGGCCGATCTGGCGCACCGCCTCGTCGATCGCGATGCCCTTGCCCAAGGCGAGGCCAAGGCGGCGGTTGCGCGAGAGGTCGCCGGTACAGGTGAGCACCAGGTCGCCGAGGCCGGACAGGCCGATCAGTGTCTCCGGCCGCGCGCCCAGCGCCACGCCGAGGCGCAACATCTCGTTCATGCCGCGGGTGATGAGGCCGGCGCGGGCATTGAGGCCCAGCTCCATGCCGTCGGCGATGCCGGTGGCCACCGCGAGCACGTTCTTCATCGCGCCGCCGAGCTCCGCGCCCAGCATGTCGCCGCCGGTATAGGCACGCAGGTTGGGAGCATGCAGCACGTTGGCGACGCGCTGCGCACAGGCGGCGTCTTCCGAATGCACGGTGACCGCGCTGGGCAGGCCGGCCGCGACTTCCTTGGCGAACGAAGGGCCGGTGATCACCGCGGCCGGATGGCCCGGCAAGCGCTGCGTCACCAGTTCGTGCAGGAGACGCCCGGTGCCCGGTTCGAAACCCTTGGTAGCCCAGGCCAGCGTGGCGCCGGGCGCCAGCAGCGGCGCCACGTCGTCCAGCATCGTGGCGAAGGCATGGCTGGGCACCACCAGCAGCACGATGGCCGCACCGCGCACGGCAGTCGCCAAATCAGGCTCGTAACCCAGCGCCGCCGGCAATTCGATGCCCGGCAGGTAGCGCTGGTTGCAGCGCGCCGCGGCCATCGCCGCCAGCGCGTCCGGGTCGCGACCCCACAGCCGCGTCGGCACGCCGTTGCGTGCCGTCAGCGCGGCCAGCGCAGTGCCCCAGGAACCGGCACCGAGTACCGCCAGGGTCGGATGCTGCGTCATGCGCGGGCTCAGCTGTTGAGCTGGTACGGTGCGTCCCCGCCGCCGGCCATGCGGCGCTGCTGTTCGGCGTACAGGGCGTCGAAATTGATCGGCTGCAGCAGGAACGGCGGGAAGCCGCCTTCCAGCACCATCGAGGAGATCACCTGGCGCGCATACGGGAACAGCAGGTTCGGGCAGTAGCTGCCGATCACGCCGGAACGCTCCGCGTCGCCGAAGCCGCCGATGGTGAACAGGCCAGCCTGTTCCACCTCGGCCAGGTAGGCCGTGCGCTCGCCCAGCGTGCAGGTGAGGGTGACGCTGAGCACGACTTCATAGAGGTCGTTGCCCAGGTCCATGGCCTTGTGGCCCAGGTTCAGCTGCACCTGCGGCGCGGCCTGTTCGGCTTCGCCGTTGAATTCCTGGAAGATATGCGGCGCGCCCGGCACCTCGAAGGACACGTCCTTCACGTAGATCTTCTGCAGCACGAGCTGCGGCATGCCGCCCTGTGCGTCGGCCTGGCCGTTGGCGGTGACTTCTGCCATGGGAATCCTCGGTATGTATGGCGTCAAAGAGGTCGATTGTTTCATACCTGCCGCCTCCGTGCATACGCAATCACCCCGGCAGATTGCGCACCGGCCTGTTTTTGCTGGATAATGCGCGGCTCACCATGCCGACCCGACCCGTTCGGGGAGCCCGCTATGCGATGCGGGCCTCGCGGCGAAGCGAGCGCAACACCCTCCAGCATCGCGTGGCGCCTGGCGCCGCTGGGCCGATGTCGCCCTGGCCAACGGGCGGTCAACAGAACATTACGGAGCTCATCATGGCCCGCATTTGCCAAGTCACCCAAAAGGGTGTGCAGACCGGTAACAACGTCTCGCACGCCAACAACAAGACCCGCCGCCGCTGGCTGCCGAACCTGCACGAGCGCCGTTTCTGGGTCGCCAGCGAGAACCGCTGGGTCAAGCTGCGCGTTTCCAACCACGCGCTGCGCACCATCGACAAGAAGGGCATCGAGGCCGTGATCGCCGAGCTGCGTGCCCGCGGTGAGAAGGTCTAAGGAGACGAATCATGGCTAACAGCAAGCAAGACAAGATCCGCCTGATTTCCTCGGCCGGTACCGGCCACTTCTACACCACGCAGAAGAACAAGAAGAACACGCCGGAAAAGTTCGAGTTCAAGAAGTACGATCCGGTCGTGCGCAAGCACGTGATCTACAAGGAAGGCAAGATCAAGTAATCGATCGCCGCTTCCGGAAGAAACCCGCCCTCGTGGCGGGTTTTTTCTTGCCCGCGCGGCTGAACGGGACATGCCTTGCCGCACCTCCGCCAGGTGCACCGCGACGATGCAACGGCGTTATCGTTCATGTACGGGCGACACCGCCCTCGCCGGAGGAAACCGCCATGAACCGCCGCATCGTCCTGCATGTGCTACTCGCCGCCCTGGCGCTGCTCGGAGCGCCTGCCATGGCCGCCGACGCGGCGCCCACGAACGTCACGGTCACCTACGACCATCCCGAGCAGTTCACCGAAACGAAGAAGGTGCGCGCGCTGTCGCCCCGGCTCGACGACGACAGTTACCTGAAGACCCTGAAGTCCTACACCGAGGTCCGCGCCGGCAAGATGCTGCCGCCGGGCGAACGCCTCGACATCGTGATCACGGACATCGACCGCGCCGGCAACTTCGAGCCGTGGCGGCCCTACCCGATGCGCGACGTGCGCATCGTCAAGGACATCTATCCGCCGCGTATCGACCTGCACTTCCAGCTGCTCGATGCCAGCGGCAAGGTGATCCGCGAAGGCGCCCGCAAGCTGCGCGATCCCGGCTTCATGTACGACGGCCTGGCGATGCCGGGCAACGATACCCTGCGCTACGAGAAAGGCCTGATCGACCGCTGGCTGCGCAAGGGGCCGGATCAGCTCTGAGGTCCACCGCGCGGCGCCACCGCCACCAACGAAAAGCCCGCCATTTCGGCGGGCTTTTCGTTGACGACCTTGCGGCGAGCCTCAGGCCGCGACCGCATAACCCTTGAGCCGGGCCGCGAAGTCCTGCAGCACGCGGATGCCGCTCTGCTCGGCTTCGACGATCCACTGCTGCAGGCCCTTGAGCGTCTGCTCGGCGCCGCGCTGCTCCATCAGGGCGGCGAGGCGGCTGCGGAATTCGCACACGGTGCTCAGGTTCGGGCGCTTGGCCAGCATGGCCTGCAGTTTGCTGCTGTTGTCCGTGTCCAGCCAGCGGCCGCCGTCGGCCAGCGCGCGACGCAGGCGGCGCGGCACGGCCTTGATGCTCTCGCCGGCGTGCGTGGCTTCCTCGCGCAGGGTGGGCACGATCACGTTGCGGTAGTAGTCGGTCATCGCCAGGAAGCGATGGGTGAGCACGGCCTTGAGCGTTTCGGCGTCGGGCAGCGGCACGTTGGGACGCACGTCCAGCGTGGGCGCCACGCGCAGCACCTTGGCCAGGCCCATGGCACGGAAGGCGCAGATCGCCGCCCAGCCGATATCGAACTCCCACTTGCGCAGCGCGAATTTGGCCGAGCTGGGGAAGGCGTGGTGGTTGTTGTGCAGCTCTTCGCCGCCGATCCAGAAGCCCCACGGAATCAGGTTGCGCGAGGTGTCGGCGCTCTCGAAGTTGCGGTAACCGGCCCAGTGACCGACGCCGTTGACGAAGCCCGCGGCCCAGAACGGGATCCAGACCATCTGCACGGCCCAGATCGCCGCACCGATCACGCCGAACAGGGCCAGGTTGATGATCAGCATCAATGCCGGGCCGGAATACGGGTGCGCACCATAGACTTTGTGCTCGACCCAGTCGTCCGGCGTGCCGCGGCCGTACTGCTGCATGTCTTCCTTCGAGGCGCAGGCGTCGCGGTACAGCGACACGCCGTCCCAGAACACCTTCTTGATGCCGAAGATCACCGGGCTGTGCGGGTCTTCCTCGGTTTCCACCTTGGCGTGGTGCTTGCGGTGCACCGCCACCCACTCCTTGGTGACCATGCCGGTGCTGAGCCAGCCCCAGAAGCGGAAGAAGTGTGCCAGCGCCGGGTGGAAATCCACGCCGCGGTGGGTCTGGCTGCGGTGCAGGTACAGCGTCACCGTGAAGATGGTGAGCTGGGTGACTACCAGCAGGTAGACCAGCATGCTGACCCAACTGGCATGGGTCAGGCCGTGGGACAGGAAATTCAGCACGGAATCGAGCATCGGGGCGGGACTCGGGACGGGTTCTAAAGTGCAGTCTAGGTGAGGGTTTGCCGTACTCGCCAGCATGTTTGCGTAGCGATCGACCATGGTAGGTGGTGGGCACTTGGGATTTCGTTAACCGTGACCGTCGCAGGTTGTGTGAAACCGGGGCCGCACCGACAATCGCGGGATGACTGCCGCCCAAGCCGCCGCACTACCCGTCCTGCAACTCGAACAGGTCGCCCGCCGCCGCGCCGGCCGCGTGGCGGTGCAGGATCTCGGCCTCGCCCTGGCACCCGGCCAGGTGCTTGGCCTGCTGGGGGTCAACGGCGCCGGCAAATCCACCACGCTGGCGATGATCGCGGGCGCGCTGCGGCCGGACAGCGGTGCGATCCGCCTGAACGGCGAGGATTTCCTGGAACAGCCGGAATTGGCGCGGCGCCTGATCGGCTGGCTGCCGGAACGCGCGCCGGTATGGCCGGAACTCACCGTGACCGAGCATCTGGACGCCCACGGCCGCTTGCGTGGCCTGCGTGGCGCCGAACTGCGCGCCGCTCGCGAAGCCATCGTCGCACGGCTGGAGCTGCAGCCGCTGGCACGCCGCCTGGCAGGTGCGCTGTCGCAGGGCCAGCGCCAGCGCCTCGGGCTGGCCTGCGCGCTGCTGCATCGCCCGGCCCTGCTGGTGCTGGACGAACCGGCGAATGCGCTCGACCCGGTGCAGGTCGGGGCGCTGCGCAAGCTGATCCGCGAACAGGCCAAGGCCGGGACAGCGGTGATCCTCTCCACGCACGTGCTCGTCGAGGTCACCGCCGTGTGCGACCGCGTGGCGATCCTGCACGAAGGCCGCCTGCGCTACGAAGGCCCGGTGCGCGGCGACGACCACGCCGCGCTGGAGCGCCGCTTCTTCGAAATCGCCATGCAGGCGCGCGCCGCATGAGTCTCGCCGCCATGTTCCGGATGGAAGTGCGTCGCCTGCGCGTGCAGCCGCTGGCCTGGGTGTTGCTGGCGCTGAGCCTCGCCTGGCTGGGCTGGTGCTTCACCCGCCTGCTGGGCGACTTCCTCGCCGGCGAGATCAAGCGCGCCGCGCTGCCGGACAGCCCGGGCTACGTGGACCTTGTCGCCGTGCCGCTGCTGGGCCAGCTCGCGCAGCTGGCATTCCTGGTGGTGCCGCTGCTCGCCATGTCCACGCTGGCCGGCGAGCGTCGCAACGGCACGCTGCCGCTGCTGTTCGCCGCCGGTCTGCCGGCGTCGCGCATCGTGCTGGGCAAGTACTTCGCCCTGCTGCTGTGGCTGCTGCTGTGGCTGGCGCTGACGCTGGCCATGCCGCTGTCGCTGGCGCACGCCACCACGCCCGACTGGGGCAAGCTGGCCGCCGCCACGCTGGGCATGGCCCTGATGCTGGCCGCGCTGGCCGCGCTGACCGTGGCGGCCTCCGCCTTCACCACGCATCCCGCCATCGCCGCCGTGCTGGGCCTGCTGATCGGCCTCGCGCTGTGGACGGTGAATCTCGGCGCGCAGATGGCCGGCCTCAACGACGGCGCGATCAACTGGCTGGCGATGAGCACGCACGAGCAGAACCTGTTGCGCGGGCTGGTTTCCACCGCCGACATCCTTTGGTTCGTGCTGCTGATCGCGGTGTGCCTTGCGCTGGCCACGCGCCGCCTCGCTGCCGACAAGGAGCGCGGCTGACATGAAACTTTCCAGACGTCTGGACGGCTGGTTGTTCGCCCTGCTTTTGCTGGCCGGCGCGGGTGCACTCGGTTTTTTCAGCGCGCGCTACGCGCACGTTTCCGACTGGACGGCGAATGGCCGCCTGAGCCTGTCGCCGCAGAGCCGCGCCGTGCTGGCGAAGCTGGACGGCCCGGTCGAGATCGTCAGCTATGCCAGCCCGCAAGGCGACTTGCGCGCACAGGTCGCCGGTTTCCTGCAGCGCTACCAGCAGGCCAAGCCCGACATTGCCTTGCGCTTCGTCGACCCGCAGCAGGACCCGGCACGGATGCGCGAGCTGGGCATCGCCGTGGACGGCGAACTCATCTTGCATTACCGCGGCCACGAGCAGCGGCTGACGGAACTTTCCGAAAGCGACGTGACGAACGCGCTGCAGCGCCTGATCCGCGGCAACGACCGCATCGTGGCCTTCGTCACCGGCGACGGCGAGCGCCTGCCTTCCGGCGAGGGCGGCGCGGACATGACCGCACTGATGGACCAGCTTGCGCAGAGCGGCCTGCGTGCGGTGCCTTTGAGTTTCGCGCAGGCCGCCGCCGTGCCGCAGGGCACCGATCTCGTGGTGCTGGCCAGCCCCACTTCCGACCTTCCGGCCGGCGCGACGCAAGCGCTGGTGAACTATCTGCAGGACGGCGGCAACCTGCTGTGGCTGCGTGATCCGGCGAACGACGATCTCGGCCTCAAGCCGTTGGCTGCCGCGCTGGGCGTGCAGGTGTTGCCCGGCGTGCTGGTGGACGGCGGCGGCGCCGCGCTGGGCCTGGCCGACCCGCGCGTGCTGGCGGTGGCGCAGTATCCGCCCAATCCGGTCACGCTGGGCTTGCAGCTCGCCACACGCTTCCCGCAGGTGGCTGCGCTGGCGCGCACCGGTGCGGACGGCTGGACGGCGACGCCGCTGCTGCGCTCCAGTGCGCAGAGTTGGACCGAGTTCCATCCGATCGACAACGCGCACCCGTCGGCCATCCACTACGACACCGCAGCGGGCGAGTTCAAGGGGCCGCTGGATTTCGGCTTCACGCTGGCGCGGCTCTCGCCCAGTCCCGACAAGCGCGAACAGCGCGCGGTGGTGGTTGGCGACGGCGATTTCCTTTCCAACGCCTACCTCGGCCAGGGTGGCAACCGCGCGCTGGGCGAACGCATCTTCAACTGGCTGCTGGGCGACGATGCGCTCGTCGACCTGCCGCGCGAAGGCGTGCCCGACCGCCTGCTGCGCATCAGCCAGAACGAACTCGATGCCGCCAGCGTGGGTTTCATGGTGCTGCTGCCGCTGCTGCTGCTCGCGATCGGCGGCCTGATCGCCTGGCGCCGCCGCCTCGCATGAAACGGGCTGCGCGTTCACGGCTGCTGATGCTGCTCGGTGCCACGGCACTGGCCCTGCTGGCGCTATGGCAATGGCAGCGCGACGAACACGACCGGCCGGGCAACCTGCTCGCACTGGATCCCGCAACGATCACGCAGGTGACGCTGCAACTCGGCAACGCACCTGCCACGCACTACGCGAAGCACGACGCACACTGGTGGCGCGACGACGGCCAGCGCGCCGACGACCGCTACGTGGCCGCGCTCGCGGATGCCGCGGACGCACCCGTGCTGGAATGGCACGCCGCCGCCGATTTCGATGCTGCCAGGATCGGCCTCGCACCACCCCAGGCCATACTCACGCTGGACGACCAGCGCCTCGCCTTCGGCGCGACATCCGCCACCGGTCCGCAATGCTACGTGCAGGCAGGCGCACGCGTGGCGCTGGTGTCGCTGCGGTTCATGCCGCAGGCGCCGCAGCAGAAGCAGCAAGACATCGGGATGCACTGATGCCTGAATTGCCCGAAGTCGAGACCACCCGCCGCGGCATCGAACCCCATCTGGTCGGCCGGCGCGTGACGACAGTGACGCTGCGCCGGCCCGACCTGCGCTGGCCGATTCCGCGCGAGGTCTCCGAACTGCTGCCCGGCCAGCGCATCGAGGCGGTGGAACGCCGCGCGAAATACCTGCTGCTGCACACGCAGGCCGGCAGTGCGCTGCTGCATCTGGGCATGAGCGGCATGCTGCGCGTGCTGCCTCCCGACGCGCCGCTCGGCTTACATGACCACGTCGACATCGCGCTGGAACGTGGCGCACATGTCGGCCCGCGCGTGCTGCGCTTCACCGATCCGCGCCGTTTCGGCTGCCTGCTTTGGCAAGCTCCAGGCACCACTCACGAACTGTTGGCGAAGCTCGGTCCCGAGCCGCTCACCGACGCTTTCGACGGTGACCTGCTCTGGCATCTCTCACGCGGCCGCACGGCGGCGGTGAAGCTGTTCCTGATGGACAACGCGGTGGTGGTGGGCGTGGGCAACATCTACGCCAGCGAGGCGCTGTTCGCCGCCGGCATCGATCCGCGGCGCGAAGCCGGCGGCGTGTCGCGCGCCCGCTATGCGCGGCTGGCTGCCGAAGTGAAGCGCATCCTCGCCTATGCCATCGAGCGTGGCGGCACCACGCTGCGCGACTTCCTCGCCCCCGACGGCGCACCGGGTTATTTCTTCCGCGAGCTGATGGTCTATGGCCGCGAAGGCGAGCCGTGCAAGGTCTGCGGCACGGCGATACGGCAGACGGTACTGGGCCAACGTTCCACATTCTGGTGCCCGCGCTGCCAACACTGACCGGGCAGCGTTTCCCGGAGGAAACAGTGTAACCACGGATTGCCGGCTACCCGCCGCGGCCCCTCGCACTCAACATAAGCGCCATCCCGAACACACACGCACAAGGCCGGAACGTCCCGTCGTTCCGCGGGTTCGGCTTTTCTTTTTAAGGAGCAACGTCATGAGCAACGCCGTGATCGAACATCTCAAGAAGCGCCGCACCCAGTACGCGCTGGGCCGCAACGTGAATGTGGACAAGGACGCCCTGAACGGCCTCATCCAGGAGGCCATCAAGCACACGCCGTCGTCGTTCAACTCGCAGAGCTCGCGCGCCGTGATCCTGTTCGGCGAACAGAGCGTGAAGTTCTGGGGGCTGGCCAAGGAGGCGCTCGCCAAGATCGTGCCGGCCGAGGCCTTCGCGCAGACCGCCGCCAAGCTGGACAGCTTCGCCGCCGGCGCGGGCACCGTGCTGTTCTACGAGGACCAGGACGTGGTGAAGAGTCTGCAGGAGAAGTTCGCGCTTTACGCGGACAACTTCCCGGTGTGGTCCGAGCAGTCGGGCGGCATGGCGCAGTTCGCGGTGTGGCTTGCGCTGACTGACGCCGGCCTCGGCGCCAGCCTGCAGCACTACAACCCGCTGGTGGACGACGCAGCCCGCGCGACCTGGAACGTGCCGGCATCGTGGAAGCTGCGTGCGCAGATGCCGTTCGGCTCGCACGAAAATGGCTTCGGCGAGAAGGCCTTCATGGACGACAGCCAGCGCTTCATCGTCGCCGGCTGAGCGTCGCTTTCGTCACGCATGCAAAGAGGGCGGCCCATGGCCGCCCTCTTTCGTTTCGCCGGCGAGTGAATACCGATCAGAACGGCCAGCGGAATTCCACGTGCCGATTGTTGAATTCCGGATCGTCGAGGCTGCCGCCCGGCTGCGCGACCAAGGACTGCTGCATGCCTTCCACTTCCAGCGCCTGGCCCGCGGCGAAACGGGTGCCCAGCGCCTGCATCTCCACCAGCTTCTCGCACAGCGCGCCAGCGCGATCCAGTTCGTGCGCGGGTATCCGGCGGAAGCTGAGGTCGGGGCGGCCGAACTTGCGCATGCCGCGCGTGTGCACCCAGGAGCGGTCGCTGTCCGGTTCGTCGCTGCGCAGGATCAGCACGTGGTTGCGCGGCGGCGCACCGCCCTGCACCAGGTAGCGTTCACGCCACGCCGCCGCATCGAGCAGGCCCATGATCTGCGGGTCGAGGACCACGCGGCCGCCGATGTCGAGCAGCGCGGCGAGCACGCCCAGCGTGTCGCGCAGGTAATCGAGGCTGGGGCTGTCCTTCAGCTGGCCGTGCACCACCAGTACCTCGGGTGCGATGCGCGCCTGCTCGTACGCCTCGGGCGCCTCGTCGCGCATGATCTCGCCCAGTGTCCCGGACAGCGGGTAGCCCTCCCATTTGCGCAGTTCCAGGTTCTGGAAACGCTTGAGGTCCACGCCGCCGGGCAGGCCATGGCTGCCGTAGCGGCGCGCCGGGATCACCAGTTCCTGCGGGTCGAACTTGCCGAACACGAAGAACTGCAGCAGCGCGTCTTCGCCGCTGCCGGGCTGCCAGTAGGGGCGCGGCCACTCGGGGGTTTGCTGTGCTTCGGTCATCTGCCTGCCTTGAAAAGTCAAAGTATCCATTTCGAAAAATCCGCGCCCCGCGGATTTTTCAGGATTGATCGTCCAGCGGCAGCACGCTCTGCTGCAACTCGATGCGCCCGCGGCCTTCGGTGATCTTCTTGAACTCGGCGCGGCTCACCGAGACATAGCGGTCGTTGCCGCCGATCTCAACCTGCGGCCCTTCGGTGACTGCTCGGCCCTGCTCGTCCACGCGCACCACCATGGTGGCCTTGCTGCCGCTGTGGCAGATGGTCTTGATCTCCTGCAGCTCGTCGGCCCAGGCCAGCAGGTAGCGGCTGCCCTCGAACAGCTCGCCGCGGAAGTCGGTGCGCAGACCGTAGGCCAGTACCGGCACGCGCAGCTTGTCCACCACGTCGGTGAGCTGCCATACCTGTTGCTTGGCGAGGAACTGCGCCTCGTCCACGAACACGCAGTGGAGCGTGCCGTGCGCGGCGATGTCCGCTTCGACCAGCGCAAGCAGGTTCTCGTCGCCGCCGAAGCGCCGCGCGTTCGCCTTCAGGCCGATGCGCGAAGCCACCACGCCTTCGCCGTAGCGGTTGTCCAGCGCCGGCGTCAGGATGATCGTGCGCATGCCGCGCTCGTGGTAGTTGTACGCGCTCTGCAGCAGCGTGGTGGTCTTGCCGGCGTTCATCGCCGAGTAATAGAAGTAGAGCTTGGCCATGGCGATGCGCGACGTTCGTGGACGTGCATGGTAGCGCGGCCGCCGGCAAGTTCCGGTCCATTGGGTACGACCTGGTGCGTGCAGCGACGAATCGGGCCCGCTCTCCCATCAGGGATAAGCGGGCTCTCCTATGCCAACGCTCTCATCAAGCCATGCTTGCGCGATCAGGCTGCCTTGGCCTGCCGTGCGGCATCCAGCGCCTGTGCAAGGTCGGCCCACAAGTCGTCGGCGTGCTCGATACCCACCGACAGCCGCAGCAGGCCCGGGGTGATGCCGCAGCGCCGCTGCGTATCCGCGTCGACCACGCGGTGGGTGAGTCCGGCCGGGTGCTGGATCAGCGTGTCGACCGAGCCCAGGCTCACCGCAGGAGTAGCCAGCCGCACTGCCGCCATCACGGCGGCCGCGGCGGCATGACCACCATGCATTTCGAACGCCATCAGGCTGCCCGGTCCGCGCATCTGGGTACTTGCCAGGGCGGCATTCGCCACCGTGCCCAGTCCCGGATAGCAGACCTTCGCCACCGCCGGATGCCGCGCCAGCCGTTCGGCGATGCGCTGCGCATTCTCCTGGGCCTTCAGCACGCGCAGGCCCAGTGTGGGCAGGCCACGATGCAGCAGATAGGCACCCAGCGGATGCAACAGGCCACCGGTCGCCGCGCGCACCTGGCGCAGTGCCTTGGCCCACTCGGCATTGCAGGCCACCACGCCGGCGATCACGTCGCCGTGGCCGCCGAGGAACTTGGTGGCGCTGTGCAGCACCAGGGTGGCGCCGAAATCGACCGGCTGCTGCAGCACCGGCGTGGCGAAAGTGGAATCCACCAGCACGGGCACGCCGCGCGCCGCGCGCACCACGGCGGCGATGTCGATCAGGTCCAGCGTCGGGTTGGCCGGCGTTTCTATCACCACCAGCGCGGTATCCGCATCGATGGCGGCGGCGATGCCATCCGGTTCCACCCAGCGCGTCGTGATGCCGAGCAAGCCCGACGCCAGCAGGTGATCGTTGGTGCCGTACAGCGGCCGCACCGCCAGCACATGTTTGCCGCGCTGGCCGGCGGCGAGCAGACAGGCCGACATGGCCGCCATGCCCGAACCGAAGGCCACCGCATCGGTCGTACCCTCCAGCTTCGCCAGCGCCGCCTCGAAGCGCGCCACCGTCGGGTTGTGCAGGCGCGCATAGATCGGATTGGCCGCCGCGGCTTCGCCACCCACCAGGGCATCGAAACTCGCCGTACCGACATCCAGGTTGCGCACCGGGTAGGTGGTGGACAGATCCAGCGGCGGTGCGTGCACGCCGAGTTCGGCGAAATCCTCGCGTCCCGCATGCACGGCCAAGGTGTCTTGATGCAGCCCGTCGATGCCACGCATATCCCACCCCATGATTCGTGAATTCCCATGGAGACTAGAACTCTCATGCCACATCAAGGCATGATTCCGAACAATATTTCGCAAAGCGGCCAATCCATGCGCCTCGACCGAACCGACTTCGCCATACTGCGGGAGTTGCGGAAGAACGCGCGGCTGCCAAACAAGACCCTGGCCGAACGCATCGGCGTGGCTCCTTCCACCGCACTGGAGCGCGTGCGCCGGTTGCGCGAGGAAGGCGCGATCCAGGGATTCCACGCGGAAATCCAGCCGCGCTCGGTGGGGATCGGCCTGCAGGCGATGATCAGCGTGCGCCTGGCCCGCCATGCGCGCGCCGATCTCGACGCCTTCCATGCCTATCTGATGACCCTGCGCGAGGTGCTCAGCTTCTACCACGTGGCCGGCGCCAACGATTACCTGGTGCACGTGGCGGTGCACGACAGCGACCACCTGCGCGACTTCGCACTGGACGCCTTCACCACGCGCCCCGAAGTGGCGCACATCGAGACCAGCCTGATCTTCAATTTCTATCGCAACGCCGGCTTGCCGATCTACCTGGAAGGCGAAGACAACGAATAGCGGCCCGAGCGGCTTCCCGCCGCCCCTCTGCTACCATCCAGCGCCGCCTCATGCACCGCCGCGATCCATGCTCAACCCGCAACAACAGGCCGCCGTCGAACACTGCGACACACCCTTGCTGGTGCTGGCTGGCGCGGGTTCGGGCAAGACCAGCGTCATCACGCAGAAGATCGCCCACCTGATCGGGCGGCGGAAGCTTGCCGCGTCGAAGATCGCCGCGATCACCTTCACCAACAAGGCCGCCCGCGAGATGCGCGAGCGCGTGGGCAAGCTGGTGTCCGTCGAGGACGCCGCCGCGCTCACCGTATGCACCTTCCATGCGCTGGGGCTGAAGTTCCTGCAGATCGAGCACGCACGTGCCGGCCTGCGCCGCGGTTTCTCCGTGCTGGACGCGGACGACAGCGAGGGCATCGTCAAGGAACTCGCGCCCAAGGGCGCGAAACCCGACGTGCTGTTCAACCTGCGCAACCTGCTTAGCCGCGCCAAGAACGCCGGCCTCTCGCCGGAAGAAGCGCTGGCCGCCGCGCGCAGCCCGCGCGAGCTGGAGGCGGCGACCATCTACGAGCTCTATCAGGCGCGCCTCGCCGCCTTCAACGCGGTGGATTTCGACGACCTGATCCGCCTGCCGCTGCGCATCCTGGAAAGCGACGCCGAATGCCGCGACGCCTGGCGCGAGCGCCTGCGCTACCTGCTGGTGGACGAATACCAGGACACCAACGACGCGCAGTACCGTCTGCTCAAGGCGCTCACCGGCGAACGCGGCGGCATCACCTGCGTGGGCGACGACGACCAGAGCATCTACGCCTGGCGCGGCGCCAACCCCGAGAACATCGACCAGCTCGGCCGCGACTGGCCCAACTTGCGCGTGATCAAGCTGGAGCAGAACTACCGCTGCGGCAAGCGCATCCTGCGCGCCGCGAACGCGCTGATCGCCAACAACCCGCACGCGCACGAAAAAAAGCTGTGGAGCGAGCACCCAGAGGGCGCGCCGATCCGCGTGCTGGAGTGCAAGGAAGCCGAACACGAAGCCGAGAAGGTGGCCGCGCTCGCCACCACGCTGGCGGAGAAGCACAAGGCGCGCTGGCACGACATCGCCATCCTCTATCGCGGCAACTTCCAGGCCCGTCCGCTGGAAAAAGCGCTGCGCCTGGCGCGCGTGCCTTACCACCTCACCGGCGCGCTTTCCTTTCTCGATCGCGCCGAGGTGAAGGACCTGCTCTGCTACCTGCGCCTGCTCACCAACCCGAACGACGATGCCGCCTTCCTGCGCGTGGTGAACGTGCCCAAGCGCGAGATCGGCTCGACCACGCTGGAGAAGCTGGGCCAGCTCGCGCAATCCAGGCACTGCTCGCTGCTGGAAGCCACCCGCAGCGACGGCGTGCTGCGCCAGCTCACGCCGCGCCCGGCCGCCGCGCTGGCCGCATTCTCCGACCTGCTGGACGAACTGCGCAGCGCCTCGCTGCACGAGAGCGCGGCGGACCTGGTCGAACGCATCCTCAAGCGCACCGGTTACGCGGCCCAGCTCGCCGCCAGCACGCCGGACGCCAGCGTGCGCGAACGCAAGCTGGGCAACCTGCGCGAACTCACCGACTGGTTCCGCGCCATGCAGAAGGGCGACAGCGCCGGCGACCTCGCCGCCCAGCTCGCCCTGCTCAGTCACGCCGACCGCGACGATCCCGGCAACGCGGTGCGCATGATGACGCTGCATGCCGCCAAGGGCCTGGAGTTCCGCTTCGTCTTCATCGTCGGCTGCGAGGACGGCACGCTGCCGCACGACGGCGCCATCGACGAGGGCCGCATCGACGAAGAGCGCCGCCTGATGTACGTGGGCATCACCCGCGCCAAAGAGTTGCTGACGCTGTCGTGGTCGGCCAAGACCAAGCGCTACGGCGAAGTGCACAGCAACCAGCCCAGCCGCTTCCTGCACGAACTGCCGCAGACCGATCTGCACTGGCAGGGCAAGGACCCGGAGGCGGACAAGGAGGCCGTGCGCGAAACCGCCGAATCGCACATGGCGCGGATCAAGGCCATGCTGGCAGGTACCTAGTTGACGGCCGGACGCCTGACTTCCATTGTGCGGGTGGCGGCCGGCCGCCTTATTTTCCCGGCTCCAGGGGGATTACCGTGATCGATTCGACCCGGGCTTACAGCAAGCTCGTCGCTGCTTTCAACCAGAACGACTGGCCGCGCGTGCAGCAGCGCGCCGCCCAGGTACTCGCCCTTGCACCGGACGATGCGCGCGTGCATTTCATGGTCGGCGTGGCCTTCATGCAGATGCAACACGTGAAGCAGATGCCGATGGCGCTGGAGCACCTGCTGAAAGCCACCCAGCTGGAGCCGCGCCGCGCCGACTACGCGGCGCAGTACGCGAAGTCGCTGGCGCTGTGCCGGCGATTCCGCGAGGCACGGCAGGTGGCGGATCGTGCGATGACCCTGTCGCCCGACGACGTGCAGACCCTGGGCACGCTGGGTACGGTGTACAAGCAAGCCAACGCGCACGTGCAATCGGCCAAGGCATTCCGCCGCGCCGTGGCGCTGTCGCCCGAGCAGGCCATCAACCACCTCAACCTCGCCTATGCGCTGAATTCGCTTGGCGACACCGAAGGCGCCGAGCAGGAACTGGAAACCTGCGTGCGGATCGAACCGCGGCACTGGTACGCGCACCTCCTGCTCGCCCAGCTGCAGAAGCAGACGATGGGCCACAACCACATCGCGCGCATGCACGAGCTGCTGGAACGCCACGCCAACGATCTCGGCGCGCAGCTGCTGCTCAATATCGCCCTCGGCAAGGAATGCGACGACCTCGGGGACTACCCCCGGGCGTTCGGGCACTACACGCGCGGCAAGACGGCCGGCCGTCGCATGCGGCCCTATACGTTCGCACGCGACCGGGCGATGTTCGACGCCATCGTGCGCGCCTTCCCTGCCGCCGAGACGGAAGCCGTGGGCGATCCCACGCGCGAGCCCATCTTCATCATCGGCATGCCGCGTACCGGCACCACCCTGCTGGATCGCGTGCTTTCCAGCCATCCCGACGTGCGTTCCGCCGGCGAGCTGCAGAACTTTCCCACCATGATCCAGCGCGCCTCCGGCTGTCCCACCGCCTTGCTGGGCGAAGCGGACCTCGTCGCGCGCACCCGGCACATCGATTGGCGGCAACTCGGCGAAGCGTACCTCGCCAGCACGCGGCCGGTGAGCGGAGAAACGCCACGCTTCATCGACAAGATGCCGCACAACTTCCTCTACGCCGGATGGATCGCCCGCGCGCTGCCGAACGCGAAGATCGTCTGCCTGCGCCGCGACCCGCTGGACACCTCCATCGGCAACTTCCGTCACCTGTTCGACCAGGAATCGGGCTTCTACGACTACTCCTTCAATCTCGACGACATCGGCTGCTACACCCTCCAGTTCGACCGCCTGATGGCGCACTGGCGCAAGGTGCTGCCCGGCCGCGTCCACGAAGTGCGCTACGAATCGCTGGTGGAAAACACCGAGGCCACCGCGCGCGAACTGCTGGCCTTCTGCGAGCTGCCGTGGGATGACGCCTGCCTGCGCTCCGAGGACAACGCCGCGCCCGTCAATACGCCCAATTCCTGGCAGGTGCGCTCGCCGATCTACAGCCGCGCCGTCGGCCAATGGCGGAACTACGAATCGCAGCTGCAGGACTTGCGCCGGTTGTTCGCCGACGCCGGAATCGACTCGGCGCGCTGAGCTTCCGTCGGCGAAAAGGCAGGCCCTGGGCGGCCGGTTATACCGAACCCATTCTCGCTTTCTTTATTCCGTTGCCGGCCTGCTCGATCGACACAAAAAACGGCCCCGCCGAAGCGGGGCCGTCGATCGAACCGATAAAACGCGGACTTGCTTACTCGGGGACGCCGAACCTGTAGTTCGCCTCGAGATACATCGCACGACCGTACACGTTGTAGTTGCTTGAGTTGTACGGCGAGCCCGACGTGCCCGGGTAGCTGTGATCCATCGGCGGCATCTTGTTGAAGAGGTTGTTCACCAGAAACGACAGGCCCAGCCTCTTGAGCGGATGCCAGGTCACGCTGGCGTTGTACACCGTCCATGCCGGCAGCTTGCCCGTGCCTGCGTAGGCATAGCTGTCGTAATACGTCGCGAGGTAGTTCGGCGTACGCCCGTAGCGGTTGGCATACAGCGTCGCGCTCCAGTTCTCCTTGTTCCAGGTGAGCGAGGCATTGGCCTTGGTCTTGAAGTCGGTGCTCCAACCCGGATGGCGCAGCAGGTCGATGGCCGGATCGTTCGGGTAATCCTGATACGTATGCTTCAGCTCGTCGCTGTAGGACGCGTTCCAGATCAGGCTGCCCCACGAACCGATGCCGTGCGCGTAGCTGAAATTGGCGGAGATGGCGTTGACCTGCTCATTGGACACGTTCACCTTCGGCGTGTAGATCTCCTCGATGTCGCCGAGCAGCGGAATGCCGTTCAAGGTCGTCGCCGGGCCACGCACGATCTGCGCAAAAGCCGCCTGGCACGTCTGGGTGTTCATGGCGATGGTACCCACGTCACACAGGTATTCCGCGTTCGACAGCTGATCGGAACTCTCCTGGTTCACTTCGTTGTTGATGTCCCAGTGCAGGTAGTCCACGCTGAGCGACATGCGTTCGAGCGGCGCCCATACCAGGCCGTAGCTCCAGACCGTGGCGGTGATCGGCTTGAGCTTGGCGCTGCCGGACTGCTGACCGAAGAACTGCACATCGCTGTAGCTGCTGGGGCAGTTTTCGACGTTCGCACCGGTATAGCCGAGGCGTGCGCAGTTGGCGTAGTCGGTGACGAAGTTGTAGTAGCCGCTCAGACCCTGGAACTCGTCGGCCAGGGTCGGCACCTTGAACGCAGTGCCGTAACGGCCGCGCAGCAGCAGGGTATCGAAGGGACGGTACTCAAGGCCGATGTTGTAGGTGCCGTGGCCAACGTCCTGGCCGGCCACGTGGTAGCTGTCATAGCGGCCGGAGACGTCCAGGGTCAGCTGGCTCAGCAGCGGAAACTTGAGCTCGGTGGTGGCCGCGTAGCGCGAACGATGGCCAGCTCCCTGCACGTCGGTGGTGCCCCACACGTCGCCGTTGAGCAGGCGCGGATCGGGCGTGTAGTTCCAGCCCTGATTGCCGCCTTCGAGCACCACTGCCACGCCAGCATCGCCACCAGGCAGACTGAACAGCGACGCGTTGGTCAACTGGGCACGCAGCATGTTGTCCCAGGTCTTGGCGTCGGTGTCCGTGTACCCGGTGAAGCTGCGGAAATCCGACGGCGACATCGGCGTGTAGAACGCGCCGTAGTTCACCGCGAACTCGGGGTAATAACCGTTGTAGAGCCCCAGTTGCTGGCCGAGCACATGCGAGCGGAAGTACGCGTCGATCGGTCCGTCAAAACGCTGGTAGTTGTGTTCGATCAGCTTGTCGTCGGAATGGGTGAAGCCGAGGTCGTAGTCCCAGTTCTGGCCGATGCTGCCGCGGCCGCCCAGCGTGAGCATGTACGAATTCTCGTAGTTCTTGTTCATGATGTTCTGGTAGCCGCCGACGTCTTCCGGCGAGAACGCGCGCTGCAGATTCACCAGCTTGCCGAGATTCGTGTCGTAAATGTAGCCGTAGTCGATCGACGTGCCCCACCACATGTAGTTGGAACCCGTGGAGTACTTCTGCTCGTCGTAGTTGTAGAGCAGATCGCCGTACAACTGCAGGTTGTCGTTCACGTCGAACGTGTTGTGCGTGTAGAAATTGACCGTCTTCTCGTCGTTCTTCATCGTGGCGTAGCCGGGCGTGTCGAACGAGCCGCAGTAATAGCCGGAATTCTTGCGGTACCGCTTGCCTTCGCTGCCGTTGAACTGGCCGGTGACGCTGGAGCAGTTGTTCGGGTCTTCGAATTGGTAGCCGCCCACGCGCGCGTTGACCAGGTAGTCGCGCGAAGCCACCGGCGCGCTGGTGCCCTGGGTGAAGAATTGGCTGGTCAGGTCGCGGCTGTAGTTCCAGATCGGCTGGGACTTCTCGAACTGCACGCCGACCAGCGAGTTGAATTTGCCCCAGCTGAAGCTGTCGGCAAAGCTGATGCGGCGGTCCGCACCGCCGCCTTCGCTGTACCCGCCCACGCGCACGTCGATCGCCGGTGCGTCGATATGCTTCTTGAGCACGATGTTGATGACGCCGGCGATGGCATCCGAACCGTAGAGCGAGGACTGGCCGCCCGGCAGGATGTCGATGTGATCGACCATGTCCATCGGGATGCCGCTGAGGCTGTTGAACGCATCGCTGCCGTTGTACAAGGCAGGGAAGTTGCCCATCGGCCGACCATCGACCAGGTATTTCACGAAGCCGACGGGCAGACCGAACATGCTCAACGTCTGCGCACCCTGGGTGAACGACGCCGAGGACGCCGCCCCCTGCACGCTGCCGGTAGCGAACGACGCCTGCTGCAACGCCTCGGCCACGGTACTGAAGCCCTGCTTCTTCATCTGGTCCGCGGTGATCGTGATGACCGGGGTAGCGGTCTCGACCTGGGTCTGCGGAATCAGCGAGCCGGTGACCGTGACCGCCTCCAGTTTCTTGGCGTTCTTGCTGTCAGCCGACTGGCTAGCGCTCTGACTCTGCTGCGAGCTCTGGCCCTGCGCGCCAGACGAGGACGCCGCTTGGACATCCTGCGCGTAGGCGGCGACGGAAAGGGAGCCAAGCGCCAGGGCTGCGACCACAGCGACGGCCAGCTTCGACTTGATCATGTTTGATATCCCTTGTGGTGTGCAGAAGCGTTGAGCCCGGCATGGACCGGACATTCAGCACGCCTGCGCCGGCGAACCCGGGGTGCGAACCGGTCAATCCCCATTGAACCGGCTCTTCGCAAGATCGTGCTGTCGCTTTCTTTACCACAAGATTTAACGATTCATCAACATATTGCGCGCAAAAACTTTCGACGCACAAAGCGCAACGAACGCAATTGCATCGCCGATCAGATCAGCCGCCCGGCCTCCAGTTCGCCCTTGAGATAGGCGTAGTAGATCGGCGCCGCAATCACGCCAGGCAGGCCGAAAGCCGCCTCCAGCAGCAGCATGGCAATCAGCAATTCCCACGCCGCCGCATGGATTTGCGAACCCACGATGCGCGCGTTGAGGAAGTACTCCAGTTTGTGGATCACGATCAGGAAGCCCAGCGCGGCGATGCCGACGCCCAGCGATACCGACAGCGCCGCGATGGTGATGGCGGTATTGGACAGCAGGTTGCCGATCACCGGCAGCAGTCCGACGATGAAGGTGACCGCCACCAGCGTCTTGGCCAGCGGCACATGGATGCCCAGCAGCGGCAGCACGCCGAGCAGGAACACGGCAGTGAGCGCGGTGTTGACCAGCGAGATCTTGATCTGCGCGAACACGATGTCGTGGAACGCCACGGCAAGGCGCTGGCAGCGCTGGCCCAGCGCCGCCGCCAGCGGCCCCACCTGATGCGCCGGCCGAGTGCGGCTCAACGCGACAATGGCGCCCAGCACCAGGCCGATCAGGATGTGCACGGACACGCGCGCCGCGCCCTTGCCCGCCGTCTGCAAGGTCGTTGCATGCTTGCTGGCCAGCGCGACCAGGCCATCGCGCAGGTCGTCGACGCTGTCGGGCAGGTGGTCGACCAGCATCGCCGGCAGCTGCTGGCGCGCCTTGTCCACCAGCGGCATCAGCTGCTGTTGCCAGAGCACGTCGGGGTTGCCCAGTTCGCTGCGGAAGAAGCTGATCGCACCGAGGATCAGCAGCACCAGCAAGCCCACCACCACCGCGCCCAGCACCGCCACCACCACCACCCGTGCGCGGTCGCCTGGAATGCGCCGGCCCAGCAACGGCGTCGCCGCCTGCACCAGCTCGTACACCAGCAGTCCCGCCAGCAGGGCGGAGAGCAGATGCAGTTGCAGCACCAGCCACAGCACCGCGCCTGCGAGCACGTAGCTGGCGATCTGGATGACGGAGGAACTGGCGCGAGGCGCGGCTGACGTCGGATCGTTCATGCGGGTTCCGGCGGGATGGGGTTGGCGCCAGTCTGTCAGATCACTGCCTTAAACTCCCGGCAGACTCGCCGCTTTTCGTTGGAGATCCCTCATGCGACTTCACCTGCCGCTGGCCCTGGCCGCGTCCGTCCTGCTCGCCGGTTGCGCCAGCGCGCCGACCCATCCCGCCGCCGCGTCCGCGCCAGCTCCCGTGTCCGAAGCCGCCGCCAACGACAACCTCAACGCGGTGGCGTGGACGCAGACCGCGATCGAGCATGACCTGATCTACATCCAGGCTTACCGCGATGCGCAGTCGCGCCTGCTGGAAGCCCTGCACGATCCGAACTGGGACGCCCTGTCCAAGGACGACCGCGTGACGCCCGCCACCGGCCTGCCCGCTGCCGTCGTGCTGGACATCGACGAAACCGTGCTGGACAACTCGCCCTACCAGGCCCGTCTGGTAAAGAGCGGCGGCAGCTACGACGAAGCCAGCTGGGCCGCGTGGTGCAAGGAACAGCGCGCCCGCGCCATGCCCGGCGCGCTGGCCTTCACGCAGTTCGCCGCCGCGCACGGCATCGCGGTGATCTACCTCTCCAACCGGGCACAGGACCTGGACACCGCCACCCTGGCCAACCTGCGGCAGCTGGGCTTCCCCGTTTCCGGCCCGGACGCCTTCCTCGGCCTGGGCACGGTGGAGCCGGGCTGCGACCAGGTGGGCACCGAGAAAGGTTGCCGGCGCCAGTTGGTGAGCCGCAAATACCGTGTACTGATGCAGTTCGGCGACCAGTTGGGGGACTTCGTGGACGTGCTCGCCAACACCGAGGCCGGCCGCAAGCAGGCCATCGCCGACTACATGGGCTGGATCGGCACGCGCTGGTTCGTGCTGCCCAACCCCACCTACGGTTCGTGGGAGCCGGCGCTGTTCAACAACGACTGGAGCGCGCCGGCGACGGAGCAGCGCCAGAAGAAGCTGGATTCCTTGCGCTATAATTGATCAAAAACAATAAGTTATAAGCAATAACAAAAGTATTGCCTTAGATTTAACACCCAAGTAATATCTGCCTCGCCTACCTGCTGCTGACCGCCGTTTTCCGCAGGCAAGGCCATTTCCCTTCCGGCCCTGCCGGATTACCCCGTGAGGCTCGCGCCCGCGGGGTTTTCTTTCATTTAGGGCCGCATTTTGCGGTCGCTCCGGATCGCATGGATCAAATGAGCGGACGCCGGCCTTTGCGATAGTCCCGATCGCGGACGTCCAGCAGACGACCATCCATGGCGCGCTCCATCAAAGCAGCAACGCAGGTTTCTGCGGGCGGCCCTTGTTTGCCGCTTGCCGCGCCGCATACCCTGTTCCTTCATTCCCACTGGATCTGCCCATGCGCTTCCGCTCCCTGTGCCGTCCCTTGCTGCCCCTGCTCGCCACACTGGCGCTGCTGGCCGCCTGCCACGGCAACGAAGCCTCGCAAGCCGGCGGCAGCACGCCGGAAGCGGCCGTGCAGGGCTCGATCGACCTGCTGAAAGCCGGCGACTTCAACGGCCTGTGGAAACACGTCCTGCCGCCCGCCGATTACGCCACCCTGCGCACCGACTGGAGCCAGCACAACGCCAACCGTCCGCCGGTGAGCGCCGACGACAAGGCGAAGTTCGACGCGTCGGTGCAGCAGCTCACCGGCCCCGATGCGGAGAACAAGCTCTACGCCCAGCTGCAGCCCAAGCTCGAGCAGATGCAGCAGCAATACAAGGACCAGTTGCCGGTGCTGGTCGCCATGTACGGTGCCTTCCTCAAGAACGGCGTGGCGCAGAACCAGAGCCTGGGCTCCGAACAGAAGGCCCAGGCCACCCAGCTGATCGACGTGCTGACGCCGTGGGCGCAGCAGGCGCCGTGGTTCGACCAGGCCAAGGCGAAGCAGACCATAGGCGTGCTGGTGAGCACTGCGCGCAAGCTCGATCTCAAGAGCCCGGAACAATTGCGCACGATGGATTTCGACGCCGCCATGGCGAGGTACGCCACCGGCTACGCCGGCCTCAAGCAGGCACTGGCGATCTATGGCCTGCAGGTGGACGAGGCACTGGATTCGGTGAAGCTCAGCACCGTTTCCAACCAGAACGGCCATGCCGTGGTGAAGATCGACTACACCCTGCTCGGCAAGCCGCTCACCGCCGAAACCAACCTGGTGCAGCAGGACGGCCGCTGGTACAGCGAATCGCTGATCGACAACGTGCGCAAGGCGCACGAGCAGTTGCAACAGCCGGCCGCGGCAGGCAGCGTGGCAGCGCACTGATTTCGGCCGCCCCGCAGGGGTGCTTCGTGTTGCTCTGACCGGCGCCAGCGCCTCGGACACAGGGGGCTTTCCTGCGGTCGCCGTTACTCACCACACGCTCAAGCATGGTTTTACAAACCAGCCGGTAGAATAGGCGGATGCAAAACATCTCCACCATGGATTCACCCCGTCGCCGCACGCCCTGGTGGTTCCACCTGGCCGGGCAGTTGCTGCAGCCGTGGATACGCATCCGCCGCGACCCGGCGGAACCGGCCACCCTGCTCAAGGCAGGCGTGCCGGTGTGCTACGTCATCGAGCGCGACGGCTTTTCCGACGCGCTGATCCTCGACCGCGCCTGTCGCGAGGCCGGCCTGCCCAGTCCCATGCAGCCGCTCACCGGCACCCGCCGCAAGCGCTCGGTGTTCGCGCTGATGCGCCGCGACGGCTGGCTGTTCGGCCGCAAGCGCCACCGCTCGCCGAACGAGCCGCTGGGTCAGCTGGTGCATTCGCTGGAGGGCCTGCCCGAGCGCGACATCCAGATCGTGCCGGTGTCGATCTACGTGGGCCGCGCGCCGAACCGCGACTCGGGCTGGTTCAGCGTGCTGTTCTCCGAGAACTGGGTGATGGTGGGCCGCTTCCGCCGCCTGCTGGCGCTGCTGCTCAACGGCCGCGACACCGTGGTGCACTTCGCCGCGCCGGTATCGCTGCGCGAGGTGCTGGCGGAATCCGGCGACCTGCCGCCGCCGCGCTTCGCACGCAAGCTGGGGCGCGTGCTGCGCACCCACTTCCACCGCATCCGCGCCGCGGTGATCGGACCAGACCTGTCGCACCGGCGTACCGTGGTGGACGACGTGCTGCGCGCCGAACCGGTGCGCGCGGCGATCGCCGCCACCGCGGCGAAGGAAAAGATCAGCGAGGCCAAGGCCAAGCAGCGCGCGCAAAAGATGATGCTGGAGATCGCCGCCGACTACTCGCATCCGGTGGTGCGCTCGGCCACGTTCCTGCTGTCCAACTTCTGGAACAAGCTGTACGACGGCATCGCCATGCACCACTTCGACAAGGCCCGCGCCGCCGCGCCCGGGCACGAAGTGGTGTACGTGCCCAGCCACCGCAGCCACGCCGACTATCTCTTGCTCAGCTACCAGCTGCACATGTCCGGCGTGGTGCCGCCGCACATCGCCGCGGGCGTCAACCTCAACCTGCCGGTGATCGGGCCGTTCCTGCGCCGCGGCGGCGCGTTCTTCATGCGGCGCACCTTCAAGGGCAACGCGCTGTACTCGGTGATCTTCAACGAATACATGGCGCAGCTGATCGACCGCGGCGTGCCGATGGAGTACTTCATCGAAGGCGGCCGCTCGCGCACCGGGCGCCTGCTGGCGCCGCGCGCCGGCATGCTGGTGATGACGGTGCGCGCCTTCCTGCGCGCGCCGCGCCGGCCGGTGCTGTTCCAGCCGGTGTACATCGGCTACGAGAAGCTGATGGAAGGCAAGAGCTACGCGGGCGAGCTCAGCGGCCAGCCCAAGGAGAAGGAAACCCTGTTCGCCCTGCTGCGCGGCATCGGCGGCCTGTTCAAGCAGCGCTACGGCCACGTCACGATCAACTTCGGCGAACCGATCGAGCTGACCCCGCTGCTGGAAGCGGCGAGCAGCGACTGGCGCAGCGCCGGCAACGACCCCGATGCCCGCCCCGAATGGCTGAGCGGCACGATCGACCAGTTGGCCGAGCGCATCCAGGTCAACGTCAACCGCGCGGCCGACGTCAATCCGATCAACCTGCTGGCGCTCACCCTGCTGGCTACGCCCAAGCACGCGATGGCCGAGAACGACCTGCTCGCGCAGCTCGAGCTCACCAAGTCGCTGCTGCTGGAGCTGCCCTACTCCGACCGCATCACCATCACGCCGATGGATCCCGCGGGCATCATCGCCTACGGCGAGCAGATGGGCTGGATCCGCCGCATCAAGCATCCGCTGGGCGACGTGCTGGACGTGGAAGGCGAACAGGCCGCCCTGCTTAGCTACTTCCGCAACAACGTGCTGCACCTGATGGCCGTCTCGGCATGGGTGGCCTGCTGCTTCCTCAACAACCGGCGCGTGTCGCGCGCCTCGGTGCAGCGGCTGGGCCGCATCATCTATCCGTTCCTGCAGGGCGAGCTGTTCCTGGCCTGGGACGAGGAAGGCTTCGGCACACAGCTGCAGGCCACCATCGACTTCTTCGTGCGCCGCGGCCTGCTCGAAGCCACCGGAGACGGCCGCATGCTGGAACGCGCGCCGGGCCAGGACGACAGCGCCTACCAGCTGCGCATCATCGCGCGCAGCCTGATCCAGGCCTTCGAGCGCTACTACATCGCCATCGCCGCGCTGGCCAAGCACGGACCGCACGCGCTCACCGCCGCCGAACTGGAAAACACCTGCACGCTCACCGCGCAGCGGCTGTCCCTGCTCGACGAGCTCAACGCGCCAGAGTTCTTCGACAAGGCGCTGTTCCGCGGCTTCATCCAGAAGCTGCGCGAGCGCCGCGTGGTGTGGACGGACGAGGCCGGCAAGCTCGACTACGACAGCGCGCTGGACGAGATGGTGCGCGACGCGCGGGTGATCCTGTCGCGCGAGATGCGCCACTCCATCCTCAAGATCACGCCGGGCGGCGAACGCGACACCATGCTCGACGAAGACATCCACGAGCCGGCCGCGCACACACCCGCACCGCTCACCGGTGCCGATGTTGGTGCTGACGCCAGTGCGGAACTGCATCAGCGCCACGTGGCCAACGAACACGCGATCCACCACGCGCACCCAGCCAACGCTCCCGCAAGCACCGAAGAAACCGAAGGCACGCAGCGCGACCTGCCGCTGTGACGGTCCATTACTCCCATTGATGACGCCATGAACGATCAGCCCGCAACCACTACCCATTTCGGCTTCCGCGACGTGCCCGTCGCCGACAAGCAGAAGCTGGTCGGCCAGGTGTTCACTTCGGTCGCGCGCAACTACGACCTGATGAACGACCTGATGTCGTTCGGCGTCCACCGTCTGTGGAAGCGCCATTTCGTGGCGATCAGCGGCGTACGCAAGGGCGACCGCGTGCTGGATCTCGCCGGCGGCACCGGCGACATCGCTGCGCTGCTCAAGCCCGTGGTGGGCGAACAGGGCGAAGTCGTCGTCGGCGACATCAATGCCGCCATGCTCGGCGTGGGCCGCAACCGCATGACCGACCGCGGCCTCGTCACCGGCCTGCGCTGGGCCCAGCTCAATGCCGAATGCCTGCCCTTCCCCGACAACAGCTTCGACGCCGTGACCATGGCCTTCGGCCTGCGCAACGTCACCGACAAGGACAAGGCGCTGGCCGATATCTGTCGCGTGCTCAAGCCCGGCGGCCGCGCGCTGGTGCTGGAATTCTCGCGCGTGCAGAGCGAGCTGTTCAGCAAGCTCTACGACTTCCACTCCTTCAAGGTACTGCCCAAGCTAGGCCAGCTGTTCGCCGGCGACGCCGACAGCTACCAGTACCTCGCCGAATCCATCCGCAAGCATCCCGACCAGCAGACGCTGAAGGGCATGATGGAACGCGCCGGCTTCGGCCGCGTGGAAGTGCGCAACCTGTCGAACGGCATCGTGGCGATCCACCGGGCATACAAGTTTTGATGCTCCGCTGACCGGCACACCGATGCAGCAACCACCGGACCGCCTCCGCACCTTCGCCGCCGTGGCCGCGCTGCTGGGCTGGATCACGCTGGCGCTGCAGCTGCTGTTGACGATCCAGATGAGCATCGGCAGCGGCCGGGGTATCTGGCACGGCGTCTGGATCTATCTGGATTACTTCACCATCCTCACCAACGTGCTGGCGGCCCTGGTGTTGACGGCGGCAGCGCACCGATCACGCGGCGCGCTCGGCTGCTATCTCGTGCGAACGGGTGTGCAGACCGCGACCGCCATGAGCATCATCATCGTGGCGCTGGTC
The DNA here is from genome assembly GCF_014843005.1 of Rhodanobacter sp. DHG33. GTDB lineage: Bacteria > Pseudomonadota > Gammaproteobacteria > Xanthomonadales > Rhodanobacteraceae > Rhodanobacter_A. The sequence goes on from NZ_JACYXM010000005.1 coordinate 187,039, forward strand.
TACAACCTGATGCTGCGCCAGCTGTGGCAGCCGCACGGCTGGCGGGCCGTGGCCGACAACATGCTGCACGTGGCGATGCCGGCGCTGTTCCTGCTGCACTGGTGGCTGTCGGTGCCGAAGCAGACGCTGCGTTGGCCGCAGGCATTCGCCTGGCAGGCGTATCCGGCTGCGTATTTCATCTATGTGTTGCTGCGTGGCGCGATGGACGGCCGATATCCGTATCCGTTTCTCGACGTCGCCGCGCTGGGCTACCTGCGGGTACTGATCGATGCCTGCGCCGTGCTGCTGGCCTTCGTCGCGGTCGCATGGGTGCTGATCGCGCTGGGGCACTGGCAGGCAAGGCGGTCCACGCAGGTTCGTGCCTCGCGGCCAAGGTGACACTGGCCGCGAGGCTGCTCAGAGCCCGCTCAAAGGCTTTCAGCCCGCCGTACGCAGATCCTGCAGCCACGTGCCCGCCTGACGCGCTTCGTCCTCATGCTCGGGATCGCGCCACGATTCCACCAGCGCCGCGGCGTACCACTCGCGCATCGCGGGCAGGTCGAGCAGGCGCTGTGCATAGGCCATCGCCGCCGCGCCAAGCTGCAGACCGTAGCTCTGGATGCGGAAGGCCACCGGCGCGAAGAACGCATCGACCGTGCTGAAGTCCGTGCCGGCGAGGAAGGGGCCGCCGAAACGCGCCAGGCCTTCGTTCCACAACTCGTCGATGCGAGACAGGTCCCTGCGCAGCGCGTCGCTCGGCGCATCGACGCGCACGCGCACGCCGCAGTTCATCGTGCAGGCACCGCGCAACGCGGTGAAGCCGGAATGCATTTCGGCGGCGGCACAACGCGCCCATGCGCGCGCCTTCGGGTCGGATGGCCAGATGCCGGCGTGCCGCTCGGCGAGGTATTCCGCAATCGCCAGCGAATCCCACACCACCGTATCGCCATCGAGCAGGCAGGGCACCTTGCCGGTAGGCGAGAAGCTGCGGAACGTCGTCCAGTTCGCGCCGACGCCGCCGTCGAAGGGCACCAGCTTTTCCGTGAACGCGATGCCGCGCTCGCGCAGCAGCACCCACGGCCGCAGCGACCACGAGGAGTAATTCTTGTTGGCGATGTAGAGCTCGTACACGTTGCACTCCCTGGGTGATGGTCTGGACGATGCAGGCGCCGCCGGCGGGCATGGCTACATCAGCCGCGCCCGGCCGGCGACGCGGATGGAACTGCCCGGCTCCGCTGGAATCCCGGCACTGAGGCGCGAAGGACACCCCATGTCCACGCCCTGCAGCACTTCGATCTCGCCGCCGTGCGGCCAGCCCAGGTCACGCAGGTAGCCGGCGAAGGCTGCGGTCGCGGCACCGGTGGCCGGGTCTTCGTAGACCCCGCCGGAGGCGAAGGGATTGCGGGTGTGGAAACGCCGCGGCGTCTCCGCATGGGCGAGCAGGATGGTGACCAGCCCGGCGCGCCGCATCAGGGCGCGGCCGGCGTCCATTTCGTAGACCATGGCCGCCAGCGCTTCGCGGCTGCGCAAGGCCAGCGACAGATGGTCCGCACCGCCGTGGATCAGTGCGGGCGGCAGGCGCGGGTCGAGCTCCGCGCGGCCGTAGCCGAACAGCGCCAGCGCCTCGTCCACTAGCGCCGGCGGTGCAAGTGCGCTGCGTGTTGGCGGCGACTGCAGCGCCGCGCTCAGCATGTCGCCCGCGCTGTGTCCTTCGACGGTGATCTTCGCCTCGTTGAGGGTCAACGCGAATACGCCGTCGCCGTGCGCCAGCGCCAATGCCGCGCCCAGCGCGATCGTGGCGTGGCCGCAGAACGGCACCTCGGATTCGGGCGAGAAATAACGCACCCGCCAACCGTCGCCCTGACGCGCAGCGAAGGCGGTTTCCGAGAAGCCGACTTCGGCGGCGATCCGCTGCATCGCTGCCGCATCGGGCAACGCATCGGCGATCAGCACGCCGGCCGGATTGCCGCCGGCATCGCCATCGGCAAAGGCCGCGATGCGCAGAACTTCGACGCCGCTCATGTCGGCTCCGACACTGCCACCGGCGCAGGCAGCACCTTGCGCCGCGCGTTCGCCAGCACCACGCCGCCGATCACGATGGCGCCACCCACCAGCACCATCGCACCCGGCACTTCACCGAGCCATACCCAGCCGATCACGATGGCGATGGGCGGCGAGAGGTAGATGAAGCTGGACACGCGCGAGGCGCTGGCACGATGCACCGCGATGTTCCATGCCAGGTAGCCGATGAAGCTCGGTGCGATGCCCAGCCACAGCAGCGCGGCGATATGCGACCACGGCGCCGCCGCCAGCGCCTGCGGCAAACCGCCCGCGAACGGCACGCAGCCCAGCGTGCCGGCGAAGAAGGTGAAGGCGGTGACCGCCAGCGTGCTGGAGCGCGCAAACATCGACTTCTGCCCCACGAAGAAGATCGCCGAAGCCAGCACGCATACCAGCACCAGCAGTGCCTTCGGGTCGGCTTCTACCCTCTGGCCGCTGGCCAGCACCACCAACACGGTGCCGACCAGCGCGATGGCGAGGCCGATCCAGGTGCGCAGGCTCAGGCGCTCGCGCAGCCACAGCGCCGACACCGCCGCGGTCGCCGCAGGTACCAGGCAGATGATGATGGAGGCGGTGCCGCTGGCGATGCGCGTTTCCGCCCAGTTGAGGCAAACGTGGTAGGTCGTGAGCCCGATCAGGCCGAGCACGAACAGCAGCGGCCAGTCGCGCTTCGCCGGCAGGGGCACGCGCTTCACCGCCAGCAGCGCGGCGAAGCACAGCGAGCCGATGGCGAGTCGTGAGAATGCGACTTCGCCCGGCGTGAACGATGCCAGCGCGTAGGCGATCGCCGCATACGCCGACGACCACGTGATCAGGGCGATCGCGATGCAGATCAATGCGCGTGCGTCGAGGCGCTCGGTGGCGCTCATGGGTGGCGTTCCTGCAGTGGGGAGTGCGCATCCTAGTCTTGCCTGCGATGTCGCGGAATAATGCATCGGCAGGCGATACCGATGTTTCGCCGTCGATCGAAATATAAATCGGAGGATGCCGCCTTGGAATCGAAACCCGAACTGGACAGCAAAGACTGGCAGTTGCTGGAAGCCCTGCAGCGCGACGCGCGGCTGGGCTACGCCGAACTCGGCCGCAAGGTGAAGCTCTCCGCGCCAGCCGTGGCCGAGCGCGTGAAACGGCTGGAGGATACCGGCGTGATCAGCGGCTACCGCGCCGTGGTGGAGCCGAAGCGGCTGGGCTACCGCATCGAGGCGATGGTGCGGCTGCGCTGCGACGGCGGCATCTGCGCGCGCATCGGCCTGATCGTCGCCGACATTCCCGAAGTGCTGGATTGCCGCCGCCTCGCCGGCGAGGATTCCGCCCTGCTGCGCGTGGTGGCGATGTCCATCAACCATCTCGAAAGCGTGCTCGACCGCCTGCTGAAGATCCACTCCAGCATCAGCACCACCACGCTGATCGTGCTGCAGGCACCGCACGCGAATCGCGCGGTCACCCGCGCGATGTGGGACGCCGCGCGCAAGCTGCCGCTGGACTGACGCGCACCGCGACCTGCCTCGCATGTACGCTCCCCTGATTACCCAATGAACCCAACGCCATGACCGAGAAACTGCCACCTGCTCCGACCGCCGCCGCCGACGACGCACCCGCCGACCCTGCGCGCCGCCGACTGCTGGGCGGCATCGCGCTGGCCGGCGCCGCACTGGCCGTGGGCGGCTGCCAGAGCAGCGATCGCGGCGGCAGCACCGGCGCGACAAGTGCCGCGGGCAGCAGTGCGCTGGACGCCGCGCTGCGCGAGCACATCAAGCACGTGGTGGTGATCTACGCGGAGAACCGCAGCTTCAACAACCTGTTCGGCGGTTTCCCTGGCCTCGCGCAGCCGCTGTCCGCGCTGAAGCCCGAACAGTTCCAGCAGCTCGACCGCGACGGCAAGCCGCTGGCCACGCTGCCGCCGATCTGGCACGGCCTGGTGCCGCACAAGCAGACGCTGGACGGCCGCGATTACCAGATCGCCGAGGATGCCATCCGCGACATCGCCAACGCGCCGTTCGCGCTGCATACGCCCGAAGGCGAGCCGCTGCCGCACGCACTGGTCACGCGCGACCTGATCCACAGCTTCTACAACAACCAGCTGCAGATCAACGGCGGCAAGAACAATGGCTTCGTAGCCTGGGGCGACAGCGGCGCGCTGGTGATGGGCCATTACGCCACCGGCGCGGACAACTTCGCGCTGTGGCGGCTGGCGCAGCAATTCACGCTGTGCGACAACTTCTTCATGGGCGCCTTTGGCGGCTCCTTCCTCAACCACCAGTATCTCGTCGCCGCGCAGCCGCCGTTCTTCCCGGATGCGGACAAGACGCCGGCGCAGTTCCAGATCACGCAACTGGAAGGCGACGATCCCACGGGCACGTGTCCGAAGCTCGCCGACGACTCTCCCGCCAGCGCGATGCAGGGCCGGCCGAAGTTCGCTTCGCGCATGGCGCTCACGCCCGACTTCTGGGCGGTGAACACGATGGGGCCGCCGTATGCGCCGGCTTTCACCAAGGACCCGAAGAATCCGGCACTGGCCGATCCCGCCGATCCCAGCACGCTGCCGCCGCAGCTGCATGCCAGCATCGGCGACCGCCTCAGCGCGGCGAAGGTGGACTGGGCCTGGTACGGCGGCGGCTGGCAGCTGGCGCTGGACGGCAAGGGCGTGCGCGGCTCGCACGACAGTTTCCCCTACGGGCCGAATTTCCAGGAGCACCACCAGCCGCTCAACTATTTCCGCGCGTTCGCGCCCGGCACTCCTGCGCGCGCACAGCACCTGCGCGACGGCGGCACCGGCAGCGAGGCCGCCACCAATCACTTCATCGCCGACATCGCGAACGGCACGCTGCCCGCGGTCGCGTTCTACAAGCCGCAGGGCGACCTCAACATGCATGCGGGCTATTCCGACATCGCCGCGGGCGACGCGCACATCGCCGCCGTCATCGATGCGTTGCAGAAGAGCCCGCTGTGGTCGCAGACCCTGGTCGTCATCACCGTGGACGAGAACGGCGGCTGGTGGGACCACGTGGCGCCGCCCAAGGGCGACCGCTGGGGGCCGGGCACGCGCATCCCCGCGCTGGTGATCTCGCCTTACGCGAAGAAGGGCCACGTCGACCACACCATCTACGACACCGGCTCCATCCAGCGTTTCCTCAACCGCCGCTTCGGGCTGGAACCGCTGCCCGGCATCGCGATGCGCGACAAGGCGATGATGGCCGCCGGCGGTCCGGCGCCGGGCGACCTCACCGCGGCGCTCGATTTCGGCCGCGGCTGAGCTCAGCCGCGGCGCATCCGCGCCATCAGGTCGCCCAGCCGGCGCACCGCCGCTTCGGAGGCGGCGCGATCGGGCGTGAGGTCGGCGTTGTTGAAGTTGCCGGTGTCGCCGATCACCTGCACCAGCAGGCCGTCGCTGCGCGGCACCATGGTGAGGCCGTGCATGCCCAGGCCATAGGTGACTTCCGGCTGCGGGATCAGCCGCGCGGTCTGGCCGCGCACCGGCACGATCGAATCGTCGCCGAACAAGGCGCGGGCGCCGTAGCCGGTGGCGTTAATCAGAGTGGCCTCGGGCAGCTGCAGCAGGTCGCCCGGCGTGTGGAACTCGCGCACCTCGATGTGACCGCCGGCAGCGAGAAAATCGCTCATCAGCATGCGTGCGTAGGTGCTGATGTTGAACATCATCGTGGTCCAGCGATGCACGTAGGGTTGCGGGAACGGATGACTGCCCGCCGGCAGCGGCACCGAGTCCGGCCCGAGGTCGCTGATGCGGTCGGACAAGTCGCCATAGGTCGGCTCGTCGCTGGGCTCCGACGCACCGTGGCCTGGCGGCGTATCGGAAACGCTGTAGCCGTCGATCCACTCGATCGGCCGCCCGGGAAGCCCGAGCAAGGTCTGATACATGCCGAACGAAGTGCGCGCCATCGTCTCCCAGCGCGGCCCCAGGTCGGCCGCATGGGCGGCGTCGCAGATGCGCGAGTCGGGCGTCCATAGGCCGGTGGCACGCATCGAAAACACATCGGGCGGCAACTGCTTGGCGTAGATGCGCACCGAGAGTCCCGCACGCTGGGCCAGCAGCGCCGAGGTGAGGCCGAGCGCACCGCAGCCGATCACACCCAGCTCGCGCACGCCGGTGGCCTGTGCCATCTGCAGAGCCAGGGTGCTGGAGCCCCACGACAGCGACCAGCCGCTGCCGCCATGACCGTAGTTGTGCACCAGGGTCTTATCGCCCAGCCGTTCGGTTTCGATGCGCGGCCCTGCGGCACGGAACGGGCGCGTGCAGACATAGATGCCGGTGATGCGATCCACCTCGGCGCGCACCGGGGCGAGCTCCAGCGCATCGGGTCGAAGACACACCGCAGGGCCTTGTCCACCGGCTGCAGTAACGGCACGCCGCGTCCCGGCCGGCATGCAACCGGCCAACGCGGCACCCGAGGCCGCCGCCAGCGTCATTCCGGCATTGCGCAAGAACTGGCGTCGCTGCATGGCCGTTTCCTCGTCGTGGTTGGCTGGCCAGTCTGCGCGAAAGCATTGACGCTGCCTACCTCGGAAAATGGCAATGCGGCGGCATAGGCAGGGCATGACGATGACCGTGCGATGGCACGATGGCCTACCATGGCCGCGACATCATCCCCGACACGAAATACCGCCATGCGCGAGCTGTACCCCGAGATCGAACCCTTCCGCACACGCCGCTTCGCCGTGGATGCGCGCCACACGCTGCATGTGGAGGAATGCGGAACGCCCGGCGCATTGCCGGTGGTGTTCCTGCATGGCGGCCCCGGTGCGGGCATCGCGCCTTACCATCGCCGCTTCTTCGATCCGAAGCGCTGGCACGTGGTGCTGTTCGACCAGCGCGGTGCGGGGCAGTCCACGCCGTTCGCGGATCTCACCGACAACACCACGGCGCACCTCGTCGCCGACATCGAGGCACTCCGCGAGGAGCTGGGCATCGAACGCTGGGTGGTGTTCGGCGGATCGTGGGGCTCAACGCTGGCGCTGGCCTATGCCGAAGCGCATCCCGAACGCGTGCTTGGGCTGGTGCTGCGTGGCATTTTCCTCGCGCGCGACGAGGAGTTGCGCTGGTTCAACGAGGCGGACGGCGGCGCGCGCTTCATCTTCCCCGAACGCTGGGCGCGCTTCCGCGATTTCATTCCGGCCGCCGAACGCGACAACATGATCGAGGCGTACTGGAAGCGCCTCGACAGCGACGACGAGGCGCTGCGTCTCGCCGCCGCACAAGCATGGAGCGATTACGAAGGCGGCAGCACCACCTTGCTGCACGATCCCGACGCGCCCGGCGATTTTTCCGAGCCGCACAAGGCGATGAGCGTCGCGCGACTCGAAGCGCACTACTTCCGCCACGGCATGTTCCTGGAACCTGACCAGCTGCTGCGCGACGTGGCGAAGATCCGGCGCATTCCGGCCACCATCGTGCATGGGCGCTACGACATCATCTGCCCGGTGAAGACCGCACTGGATCTGCATGCGGCGTGGCCGGAGGCGCAGCTGCGCATCGTGCTGGCGGGGCATAGCGCCGCCGATGCGGCCATCGTCGATGCGCTGGTGGAGGCTACCGACAGGTTGGCGGACCGCTACGGTTGATCGTCTCTGGCCCATTGCGCTGGCGAGAGGCAAGGGCGTCGAAGTTTGTTCGATATCCCTGATTGCCGGGTCGGCTCAAGGCTCCGTATCGGTCGCCTGTTTCTTTCGGCGTGAACCACTGGTGCGCGTGGGTTTGCGCGCGACGTGAGCATTGGCGTCGTTGCTGGCAGATGATCGGCTGCCCAGGTGCTCCATCCACGTCAGCACGTCGGCATAGGCGATGAAGTGCTGCAGGTATTCGGATGAGACATCGCGCATCAGCTCCATGGCGCGATAGGTCAGCACACGGGAGTGCAGCGGGCCGGCATCGTCGGGCAAGGAATCCAGGCATTGGCGCAGCAGGCTGTCGATGCGGATGCGGCTCCACAATTGCTGGAACTCGTCCAGCACCGGCATCGGCGCGGCGATGGCGACGAAAGCCTCCTTGCTGGGCGGCGCGGCAGGCACGGTCTGCGGCGCGCCATCCCATCGCGGTGCGTCGGCGAATTGGGTCAACAACTGCTTCAGCGGACTTTCGCCGGTGCGGTGCGAAGGCTTGGCCTCGGGTGGATTGGCGAGCAAGCCAGCGTAGGTTTCGGCGAGCTCATGCAAGCGCGCATCCAATCGATGCCGCAAGGCGCCGTCGTGATGCGCGGCGCGTTGCGCCATCGCGGTCATCAACGCGAAGCGCAGCGGGTCGATGCGGTCGGCGCCCTGCTCGCGCCACGCGGCCAGCCGCGCATGGACGTCGGGCAGCTCAGTGGGCATCGGTCTTGCTGCGCGGGATCGGCGCGATTTCCACGCGGCGGTTCTTCGCGCGGCCGGCGGCGTCATCGTTGGAGCTGACCGGCTGCTCGGCGCCGAACGCGGCGGCGAACAGTGACGACGACGGCACACCGTCGGCAATCAGCGCACGGGTCACGGTGAGCGCGCGCGCGGCGGACAGCTCCAGGTTGTCGGCGAAGCGGGCATTCGTCGCGCGCACCGGCTGGTTGTCGGTGAAGCCGCTGACCATCAGGATCTCGTCGCGCGCCGACAGATAGTCGCGCAACGGGCCGGCGAGGCTTTGCAGCAGTTCGCGACCTTCCGGTTGCAACTGATCGGAATTGAGCGCGAACAGCACATTGCCGCTGATGCCGATACGGCCATCGACCAGCGTCACGCGCCCGGCTGCCAGCGGTGCAGCCAGCGCCTGCTCCAGCGTCTTGAGGCGGGCGGCCTCGGCCTGGCGCTGCTTCACCTCCTGATCCAGGCGATGGTGCAGCAGCAGCTGGATGCCGATGACGCTGGCCAGGATCAGCACGAAGGCGCCCAGCAACACCGACATCAGGTCGCCGAATGCGGCCCAGGTGGTGGCGCCGGACTCGGCGCCGGGCTCGAATTCGATCTCGTCGCTCATGCGCTTGCGGGCTCGACGTCGCTGCGCGTGCCGGCGAGTTGCTGCAGCTCGCCGATGATCTGCTTCTGCGACAGCATGCTCAGCTCGATCACCTCGCGCGCCTGCGCCACGTAATAGGCCAGTTGCTCGTCGCTGCGCGCCAGCGACTTGTCCAGCGCCGACTCGATGCCCTGCAGGCGCTCGTTCAACGCTTCGGTGGATTGCCCGAACAGCTGCACCGCACCGCCGAAGGCCTCGCCCAGGCTGGCCACTTCCACCGCGCTGCCGGTGACATGGGCCGCGGCTTCGTCCAGCCTGCCGGCTTCGCTTTCGACCTGCGCAGTGAAGCGGTTGCCGACGCGCTCCAGCAGGTCGGCCGAGGTGGCGACCAACGCGTCGATGGCGCCACGCTGCTCGTTGGAAGCGTGGTTGACCGCATCGAGCAGGGTCTGCAGGGTTTCCAGCAGCCGGCCGCGTTCCTCCAACATGGCGGTGTCGCGCACCATGCTGTCGGACAGTTTCTGCCGCAGCTCGGCCACCACTTCGGCCGCAGCGCGCGGCGCCTCGGAGGCGGTGGCGACCAGCCGCGAAATTTCGGCCAGAGTGTCGCGTGCCTGCGCCTGCGCCTGCTCGCTCATGGCCTGTGCGGTCTTTTCCAGCGTGGCGCAAACCTGTTGCTGGTGTGCAGCCACCCGTTCGTTGCCCTGCTCCCAGCGCTGGCCGAACTCGTCGGTCAGTGCGGCGAAGGCATCGCGCCATTGCGCCAGTCGCTCGGCATCGCGTGCCTGCAGCGCGGCCTGCAGTTCGCCGTGCGAGTGCTGCAGGGCTTCGATCATCGCATCGCTGCGCTGCGCGAATGCCGAGGCGGCCTCGCTCAGCGTCAGTGCGTTGCCGGCGATGCCGTCCAGCGCACCGTCAGTCGCTGCCTGCAGGCGCGCGGAGACCTCGCCGGTGGTATGCGCCAACGCATCGCAGATCTGTTGCTGCTGTTGCGCCACCTGTGCACCGTTGCGCTGCCAGTTTTCATCCAATGTGGCGAGCATGCCCGCCAGCGCCTGCGACCACTGCGCCAGCCGCTGTTCGTCGCGCGCGGCCAGGGCGGATTGCAGTTCGCCATGCGACTGCTGCAAGGTGTCGACCAGCGTGCGCGCATGCTGGTCGAAGCTGGCCGAAGCGGCGGCCAGTGCCTGCTCGTTGCGCTTGGCGAGGGCGTCGTGCGCTTCGTGCTGGCGGCCCAGCGCACCATTCCATGCCTCGGCGATGCGGGCACTGTTGTCTTCCAGCCGTACGGCCACGCCGTCGACCAATGCCGCCGAACGCTGCTCGAAGGTGTCGGCGAACTGCTGCAGCACATGCTGCAGGCCATCGGTCAGTGCCGCGTTGCCGCGCTGCTGCTCGGCGACGGCAGCGCTCCAGCTGTCGCGGGCGGCGCTGGCCGCGCCCTGCACGGCGTTGTCGAGTCCGTCGAGCTGTCGCCGCACGGCTTGTTCGATGGCCGCATGAAGGTGATCCGACTTCTCCGCCAGGCCCGCCATGGTCGTATCCACCACGGGCTGCAACGCGGCACCGACGGCATTGGCCTGCTGGGCGATGCCATCGTGCAGCGCCTGCTGCAACATGGAAGCCAGCTGCGTGTAGGCGGCCTCGGTGCGCTGCTGGAACGCTTCCTGGCCGGTCTGCAGGCGTTCGCCAGCGGCCTGTTGCTGGCGTTCCAGTGTCTCGGCCAATGCCTGCAGGCGCTCCACCAAGACCGGCATCAGCGCGTTCTGCTCCTGCAGCAAGCGGAAGGTTTCGCGGCGCTGACTCGACGGCGAATGATGGCCCAGCTGTGCGGCGATGCCGGCATCGAGCAGCTGCACCGCCTGCGTACGCTCGCGTCGCACCAGCGCCGACAGCAGGCCCAGCGCCGCCGAGGTCGCCACGCCGGCGATCGACGTACCGAAGGCGAAGCCCAGGCCCTTGACCGGCGCGGCCAGCGAACTGCGGATGGCGTCGAGATCGGTGGCGCTTTCCAGCGCCAGGCCGGTGCCGCGCAGGGTGGCCATCATGCCCAGCAGGGTGCCGAGCATGCCCAGCAGCACCAGCAGGCCCACCAGGTAGGACGTCAATGCGGGCGCGGGCAAGCCCACGCGTTCGCCTTCGACGCGCAGTCGCACGCTGTTGCGCAGGCCGGACTGCAGTTGCGACAGCCAGCTGCCGAGGTTGTCGGCGGCTTCGCCGATGGACGGCAGCGCCCGCACCAGCGTGGCGGTGGCCTGACGGTAGCGCAGCAGCTCGAACGCGCCGGCGAGATAGCAGGCGGCGATCAGCGCGGCGACGGCGGCGGCCAGCGTGTGATTGCCGAGGTAGCCGATGCCGATCCAGCACACGGCCAGCAGGCCGGCAAGGAACACGACGGGGATCAGGAAGTTTCTGGACATGGTCATTCGGTGCGCAGCGCTGCGAGCAGGCCGTCGATGGGGTGGAAACGGACCTCCAGCTCCGCCAGCAGCGCCATGCGCATGTCCTGGCGGAACCGTGCCAGCCAGAGGCCGGTTGCGGAGGCGTCGTCCGGCGCGTTGGCGCCGGTGGAATGGGGTGCGCCGGCTTCGTGCAGGCGCTGATAGTGATGGCCAAGCAGGCCGGGGACCCTGGCCAGCAGCATCTGCTCGCGCGGGCTGAGCACGGCTTCCATCACCGCATCCACCTCGGCCAGGCGCGCCTTGGCCGGCGACTGGCGGGCCAGCGCGTCGCGCAGGCGGCCGCGCAATTGGCCGGTGGCGCTTTGCATCGCACGCTGCACGGCCATGCAGTGCTGGCGATACGGGTGGTACTCGTCGTCGATGGCGGAAGCATCCTTGCGTGCGGGCATGGCCGGCGCGATGTCGGCGTCGATGGCCTGCTGCAGCGCATGGCGCGCTCGCACGCACTCGGCATCGTGGGCATCCCCGGTATCCGCGCCATCCTCGGCGGCAGGAAGGCCGCCATCCAGCGCGCGCGACAGCACGAGGGCGCGGTTCCAGTCGAACCAGTCGGCCAGCCGCTCGGTCAGCACCGGCGGCGTGCGCGGCAGGTCGGCCTCGCTGAAGCGGGCCAGCAGGCGGATGAACGCCGGGCCCAGCACGGGCGTCCGTGTGGAAGCTTTCGCCATGTCCCTGGTCAAAAAATGGAACATTTTACACGGCGGGGCGGATCGGCTGCCCCCTTCCCGTTCCGCCGGGGCGTATCGACCCGGCGGAACGGCCGGCAGCACGGCGGTGGCATACTTCGCGCTTCCGTTTCCCCGCCGGAGCCGCTGTATGCGCCTGCTTCCCGTCCTTGCCCTCGGTGCGTTCGCGCTGCCGCTGGCCGCCCTCGCCAACGATCCGCACTCCTACGCCCAGCCCGACCAGGTGGTGGTGACTCATCTCGATCTCGACCTGAAGATCGACTTCCCGCACAAACAGCTCGACGGCGTGGCCACGCTCAAGCTGGACTGGAAGAACCCGCAGGCTCCCGCGCTGATACTGGACACACGGGCGCTGACTATCGCTTCGGTGGACGCCGTCGATGCCGGCGGCAAGACACAGGCGCTGAAGTACGCGCTGGCGCCGTCGGACAAGGAACTGGGCAGCAAGCTCACCATCGAGGCGCCGCAGCATCCGGCGCAGGTGCGCATCACCTACGTCACCTCGCCCGACGCCTCCGGCCTGCAATGGCTGCCGCCCGCGCAGACGGCGGACAAGAGGCTGCCCTTCATGTTCTCGCAGTCCGAGTCCATCCACGCGCGCTCCTGGGTGCCGCTGCAGGATTCGCCGGCGATCCGCTTCACCTACGACGCCCACGTCACCGCACCGAAGGACGTGCGCGTGGTGATGAGCGCGCTGAACGACGCGAAGCACCCGCTCGACGGCGATTTCAGCTTCGACCAGCCGCACGCGATCCCCTCCTACCTGCTCGCCATCGCCGCCGGCGACATCGCGGTGAAGGAAACCGGGCCGCGTTCGGCGGTATACGCCGAGCCTTCCGTGGTGGACAAGGCCGCGCGCGAGTTCGCCGACACCGAGAAGATGATCCAGACCGCCGAGTCGCTGTACGGCCCCTACCGCTGGGGCCGCTACGACCTGCTGGTGCTGCCGCCGTCCTTCCCCTTCGGCGGCATGGAAAATCCCAACATGACCTTCGTGACGCCGACCATCATCGTGGGCGACAAGAGCCTGGTCAGCGTGATCTCGCACGAGCTGGCGCACTCGTGGTCGGGCAACCTGGTGACCAATGCCTCGTGGCGCGACGGCTGGCTCAACGAAGGCTTCACCACCTACGTGCAGGGCCGCATCACCGAGGCGCTGTACGGCAAGCGCCAGGCCGACGAGGAGACCCTGCTGGCCATCCGCGCGCTGCAGAAGGGCATAAACGACATGCCCGCCAACTCGCAGAAGCTGGCGCCCGAACCGCGCGGCGTGGGTGCCGACGACGCGCTCTCCGACGTGGCCTACGACAAGGGCTCCTGGTTCCTGCGCACGCTGGAGCAGAAGTTCGGCCGCAAGGATTTCGATACCTGGCTCAAGAGCTACTTCGACCATTTCGCTTGGCACAGCATCACCACCGAGCAGATGCTGGCGTACCTCAAGCCGAACCTGATCGAGAAATACCCCGACAAGATGCGCTGGGACGAAGTGCAGGACTGGGTGTACGGCACCGGCATCCCCAAGGATGCGCCTATCCCCGACTCGCCGCAGTTCGACGCCATCGACAAGCAGCGCAGCGCCTTCCTCGCCGGCACCCTGCCCGCCGCCAGGCTCGACGCCAAGGGCTGGAACACGCAGGAGTGGATGTATTTCCTCGACCGCCTGCCCGATACGCCCACGCTGGCCCAGGTGCAGCAGATCGACGCCGCATGGCACCTCACCGGCACGCACAACGCGGAGATCGGCATGCGCTGGTACGTGCATGCCATCGCAGCCGGCGACAAGGCCGCATGGCCCGCTGCCGCCGAGCACATGACGCGCATCGGCCGGCTCTACCTCACCCTGCCGGTGTACCGCGCCTTCGCGAATACGCCGGAAGGGCTGGCCTACGCCGAACAGGTCTACGCCAAGGCGAAGGACGGCTATCACCCGATGACGCAGCAGGCCGTCGAGCGGCTGTTCGCGAAGGCGAAGCAAAAGCAGGCCGCTGCGAAGTAAGGCCCTTCCCTCCCCTGCACTCCGGGGAGGGAATTCAAACCCTGCAGGATTCGACCCATGTCCAAGATCGTCAACTCCACCCGGCCGCTCTGGCAGCGCATGCTCATCCGCCGCCTCAAGTTCCTCGCCATCGTGGCGGTGGTGCTCGGCGTGCTGCTGGGCGGCAGCTACCTGTTCGCGCCGCAATGGCTGCTCAGCGCCAACTACGCCCGCGAAGCGATGGCCGCCAAGCTGGACAAGAAGTCGGTGCAGGCCGGCGACACGCGCTGGTCGTACTACGAAGGCGGCAACGGCCCCACCATCGTGCTGCTGCATGGCTTCGCCGACAGCAAGACCGTGTGGCTGGACGTGGCCAAGCAGCTCACGCCGCATTTCCACCTCGTCATCCCCGACCTGCCCGGCTGGGGCGAGTCCTCGCGCGACATGGATGCGAGCTACAACATCGACAACCAGGCCGATCGCCTGCAGGCCTTCGTGCAGACGCTCGACCTCGGCCACTTCATGCTCGTGGGCCACTCGATGGGCGGCGCCGTCGCCGGCGTCTACGCCGCCGAGCATCCCGAGCACGTGAGCGCGCTGGCGCTGCTGGATAGCTTCGGGTTGAAGTTCAACGAAAACGCCTTCGCGCGCGAATCGCTGGCTGGCAAGGATCCGTTCGCGTTCTCGGACCGCGACGGCTTCTGGCGCGCCACCGATCTCGTGTTCGCCAAGCGGCCCGAGGTCCCTGGCCGCTTCGTCGACGTGTTCGTGGCGAACAATGTGAAGGACCATGCCTTCATGGCCAAGGTATTCGACGAATTGCGCGAGCCCTCGCAGTACCTCGCCGTGCAGAACCGCCTCGACAAACTCACCATGCCGGTGCTGGGCCTGTGGTGCAACGGCGACAAGGTGATCGACATCTCCGCGATGGACAGCCTGCGCAACGGGCTCGTCCACGCCCCGGGCATCAGCGCCAGCACGCTGATCGGTTGCGGCCACATGCCGCAGATGGAGAAGCCCGAGGAAACCGCGCAGATCATCACCGCGTTCGGGCTGTCGCATTGAGCGGTGCCATGCAGGCGCGGACTCCGCGCGCGATTGCCCGATGCTGAAACAGAAAGGGAGCCGCAAGCGGCTCCCTTTCTGTTTACGGATGCCCCGAACCGGCTCGCTTACGCGGCCAGTGGCATCACTTGTCGACGCCGAAGTCGAACATCTCGCCGCTGTAGAGGCCGTATTCGCCCGGCTTCAGATCTTTGGTCGGCGTCAGCTTCCACTGGTTGCCGTTGCCGATCGCCACCGCGTCGTAGTCGATCTGGTTGTCCTTGTCCGGCGCGCCCAAATTCTTCATGCCGCCCCAGAAGCGGGAGTTGCCCAGCTTCATCGAACGATCCTGGTCACCGTTGTCCACTTCGAGCGATACGATGTAGATGCGGCCCTTCGGCTGCTCGGTCGAATTGACGATGAACGAGGGCCGCGTATCGTGCGTACGCACGCCGGCCGCAACACCCGGATAGTTGTAGTGCATCAGCACCGTGACGAAAGCATTCGTCGTGCTCATGGTCCCCGCTACACCGCGCAGGTGCACGTTGCCGCCGTCCTTCGTGACCAGCGTGACATCCGCGGGATTGCCCGGGATGACGGCCGGACCAGCGCCCGCACCCGCGGGAGCGCCGCCGCCTTCGGCACGCTTGAGCATTTCCGAGATCACGTCCTGCGAAACGCCGGCGCTCTTCAGTTTCACGAGGTCATCGACCTCCACCTTGAAATCGACTGCAGGCGCACCGTCGATCTTTGCCTTGATCACCTCCGAGCCGAAGCCCAGCTTGGCCAGCTTCACGACGTCCGCATTGGTCATCGCGGCAGTGCCCGCGGCCTGCGCGAAAGCCGTGGCGGGAGTAAGCAACTGGATCGACACTGCCCCCAGCGCGAGCATCAGCCCGGCAACGGCAATCCTGGCGTAACGTGACTTCATTGGCATTCCTCCTTGGTTGCAATGGCACGATCGATTTAATCGCCCCTTGAGTCACGGAAGTATATGGGCGCGTGCATCTTCTCCATCCTCGTATCGGCCTCGCCTCGCACGCACCGAATTACGCCCACGAGATAATCAGAAAAGCCCTACACGCGACTCGGATCAATTCCGGCCGCGCAATCTTCAAGCGCTCTTAAGCGCGTCCGGTGAGGACGTCGATCCCATGCGGGGCGATGCGTCCGTGACGTGCGGAACACGGCACTGCATCGATCAAGCGGATCTTCTACAGCACGCCTGGAATCAACGCCTTCGTGCGCCGCATATAGTCGACGTAGGTGGCGCCGAATTGTTCGCGCATCCAGCTTTCCTCGTGCCGCAGCTTGTAGGCGAATGCGGCGAAGATCAGCGCCAACGCAACCAGGCCACGCCATTCGCCTATCACCAGCGCACTGCCCAGCACGCCCGACAACATGCCGGTGTAGATCGGATGGCGCACCCAGCGGTAAGGCCCCGCAGTCACCAATTCGTGATCCTGCTTGAGCTGCACCGTAGCGCTCCAGTTGCGCCCCAATGCCACGCGCGCCCAGCAGGCGAACCCCAGGCCCAGCAGCAGCACGGCGAGCCCGACACACGGCCACGCGATGGTATGCGGAAGGAAACGTTGCGCCAGCCACGGCCAGAACCGTCCCAGCCTCGGACCGAACAACAACAGATAGGCAACCATCAGCGGCACGCGATAAGCCAGGAACGACGCCCAGCCATCCACCCGGGCCGCCGTCTTGTTGCCGAACGCGCTGACGAACCAGTACAGCAGCCAGGCGACCCAGATGACGGCCACGGCAAGGTTGGCGTAATTCTCGAAGGACGACATGACGGCAGCCTGCGGAGAAGATTGGCGCAGCATGCGCCGCTGCCGTGCAGGGATCGAGTGACGGTTGTCAGCTCATCGGTATGAGCTCGACCCGATGCCTCGAATGCTCATGCACGTCTTGATGGCTCGATCTCCATCAGCCTCCGGGCTTGAATGAGACGAGCTCCTCGGCATCGCGCTCTGAAAGCACATCGTTGGAGTTGTAATACTCCTCCACCGATTTCACGAAGCGCTTGTCGGTAGGGACATACCAGAATGCCTTGTAAAGGCGGCCGCTGATCGCTCGAGGATCAATACGGTTCGCCTGCGACACTGCGGCCACACCTTCCGCGGTAGCCACCGTCCTGGTTCCACCGACCACTGCCCGCGCCATCACTGCAGTCCATTGGCCCTCGGCCTCGATTTTCAGGGCTTTGAATGTGCCAGCGGGCACTTGAACGTCTTCCCAGCCCGTTACCGTATAGGTTTCATGGACGGTTTCGCTGGAGTGCGCCTTATTGCTCGGCGGGTTGGTTTCGGCATAGTCAATTTCCCATTTCTTGCCCACCTTCAATGGAAAATTCAGCGGCTGATTCACAACCGTCTGCTTGCCGTCGACATCGCGGGAGCGGCTCCAATCCAGTCCGAAGGAGTGTTCGGAAGGAGGTTGCGTCGAGCCCTGCTGTGTCGTGCTGACCAGGACTCGGTCACCCTCGACTTGCTCAAGGGTGGACACCATGACCTTGTTATCCCAACCCCTGGTGCCTTTCTGCACCGTGCGGGAATAAACCCAAGTATCCCCAGATTTCAACTGGGGGGCCTCTACTGTCTGCGCATAAATCGAACTGCATGAGAGGACAAGAACCACCGACAGCAAAAAGCGCCTGGACATTAATCTTCCCCTGAAAATTGAGCGTCCTCGAAAGTCTACGCGAGGCGGGAAATCTGTAAAGACGACTCGCCAGTGGCAAATCCCGGAAGCAGTCGGACCCAAATGCGCAAATCGAATTTATTTACGCAAGGCTCCATTTTCAGCGGGATTACGCTTTCAGTCCGCCACGTCGGCAATCAGCCTGTCCAGCTCCGCCTTCAGCGTGGCGCCGTTGACGCGCAGCCAGTCGCGCTGTTCGCGCCACTCCGGCATCAGTTGCTCCACTTGCGCCCAGAAACGCGGCGCGTGGCTGCGCACCCTGAGGTGGCAGAGTTCGTGCACCAGCACGTAGCGCAGCGCGGCGGGCGGCGCGAGCGCCAGCGCGAGATCGAGGTTGATGCGGTCGCGCGTGTCGAGGCTGCCCCACAGGCTTTTCATCGGCCGCACTTTCAACGCGGTGGGGGCGAGGCCCAACTGCGGCACGTAGAACGCCAGCCAACGCGACACGTCGCGGCGTATCAGCGTTTCCAGATGCGAGGCCAGCAGGCCGCGCGCCACCAGCAGCGCGCGGGTATGCGGACGCGGGATGACCAGGGTGATGCCGCCGGCCGACGCTTCCACCTTCGGGTAGACGCCTTCGCCCCAGTCCAGCGCGACTTCTTCGCCGCGCAGCGAGAACGTGGTGGCGTGCCCCACGCGCAACGGCGGCAGAGGCTTCACGATGAGGTTCAGTTCGTCGAGCTTCTGCTCCAGCCAATCGGCGTGATGGCGCAGGAAGGCACTGACGCGGGAAGGGTGGGTGCCGTCGGGATACGTGACGCGCGCGCCCTTGGGCGTGACGGTGAGGCGCAAGCGCCGCGCACGCGGATGGGCGGCCTTGAGCACGCGGATGGTATTGCCGCTTGCGGTCGCCAGTTCCAGCCAGTCGCCTTCGAGATGCTGCGCCATAATCCTGCTGCCTGCCCGACCGGGCGCGGCCCATCTGGCCAGCCCGGACGAACAGTATGCGGCGAGGACTACGCCCCGACGCAAGGGCCTTGAGTCACGGGCCTCGGAAACCCTTGTTTGGCGCCAATCTCATGCGTCTGCGGGACGCGGCAGGCCGAACCATTCCTCCAATTTGGCCAGCAAACGCTCCAGTTCCAGCGTGAGCAGGGCGAAACCGGCGTCGGCTTCGGCGGCCGCATCTTCATGGCTGTCGCCAAGCTCTTCCGTCACCACGTCGAGGAATTTCAGCTTGCGCACGATCAGGTCCTCGCCCAGCACGAAGCTCATGCGGTCGTCGAACACCAGGCCGAGCTGGAACACCTGCTTGCCGTTGCGCAGGTGCTCCTTCACCTCTTCCGCGTCGAGATCCTGACGGCGGCACTTGGCGATGGCGCCGGTGGCGGTGGCCGGGTCGCGCAGTTCCACCTCGTCGCCCAGCGCGAGGCCGGCGGGCAGCGTGCCGTTGGCGAGCCAGTCGGTCATCAGCACGCGCGGACCTTCTTCCGGCGCCAGCGGTACGGCGGGGAAGCTGCCCAGCGCTTCGCGGATCTGGCTGAGCGCGTTCTCGGCGCTCTTGCGGCTGGAGGTGTCCAGCACCAGCCAGCCGTGCTGCGTGTCCACATAGGCGGAGAGCCGCGAGCTGCGCACGAAGGCGCGCGGCAGCAGTTCGGTGAGCAGGTCTTCCTTCAGGCGCTTGCGCTCGCGTCCGCCCACCTTGCGGCCTTCCTCGTCGGCGATCTTGCGCACCTTGCGCTGCAGCTCGTCGTTGACCACGGCGGCGGGCAGCAGCTTGTCCTCGCCGCCCACGGTGAGCCACGTGCAGTGCTTCATCGCATGGGTGAGCGGCGCTTCGTCGCCGCGGCCGACCGGCGGCACGAAACCCTTGGTGAACATCTCCAGCGGGCCGCAGGGACGCAGGCGATGCTCGCCCAGCGCGTCATCGAGGCGCTTCAGGTCGTCGGCAACGGCGGGGGAAAAGCGGAACAGAGTGAGATTGCGGAAGAACATTGGGTATCCATGCAGATGCGAAGGCCGCCACAGGGCGGCCTTCGCGGGAACGACGAGGCGACGGGATCAGGCGCAGACGGCGGCGACGGCCCGTGTCACGTAGTCGATATTGCCGGTGTTGAGCGCCGCCACGCAAATGCGGCCGCTGGAGAGCGCATAGACCGCGAACTCCTCGCGCAGGCGATCCACCTGCGCCTTGCTCAGGCCCGAGTAGGAGAACATGCCGGCCTGCTTGTTGATGAAGCCGAAGTCCGGCGCGCCAAGCGCGGCGAGCTTGTCCACGAAGGCCGCGCGCATGGTGTGGATGCGGCCGCGCATTTCGCCCAGCTCCTGCTCCCACAGCGCGCGCAGCTCGACACTTTCCAGCACGCCGGCCACCAGCTTGCCGCCGTGCGTGGCAGGGCTGGAATAGTTGGCGCGGATGGTGGTCTTGATGTTCGACAGCAGGCGCGCGGCCTCGTTGCGGTCGGCGCCGACGAAGCTCAGCGCGCCCACGCGCTCGCCGTACAGCGAGAACGACTTGGAGTACGAGTTCGCCACCACGAAGGCGGGGATGCCCGAATCCGCCAGCAGGCGCACCGCGAGGGCGTCGGCGGCGGAGTTCTTGTCGAAGCCCTGGTAGGCCATGTCCACGAAGGGCAGCAGGCCGCGGTCCTTCATCAGCGCCACCACCTGCGCCCACTGCGCGGCGTCCAGGTCCACGCCGGTGGGGTTGTGGCAGCAGGCGTGCAGCAGCACCACGGTGCCGGGTTCCAGCTTGGCCAAGTCTTCCAGCATGCCGGCGAAATCGAGGCCGTGGGTGGCGTCGTCGTAATAGCGGTAATCGATCAGCTGGAAGCCGGCGGTGCGGAACACCACATGGTGGTTGCCCCAGCTGGGGTTGCTGATCGCCAGCTTCGCGTTCGCGCCCAGCACCTTCTTGAGCAGGTCCGCGCCCACGCGCAGCGCGCCGCTGCCGCCGATGGTCTGCGCGGTGGCCACGCGGCCCGCCTCGAGGATCGGCGCGCCTTCGCCGAACAGCAGCTTCTGCGTCGCGCGGTTGTATGCGGGCAGGCCGTCGATGGGCAGGTAGCTGCGCGGCTGGTCGTCGCGCGCCAGCGCCTGTTCCACCTGGCGCACCGCGCCCAGCACCGGCACCTTGCCCTGCTCGTCCACGTAGATGCCCACGCCCAGGTTCACCTTCTCCTTGCGCGGATCGGCGAGGTAGGTTTCGGTGAGGCCGAGGATCGGGTCGCCCGGCGCCATTTCAACGGAAGCAAAGATGGACACGTGATTTCTCGCTGCTGCTCTGAATGGGGATGTTCAAATGGAAGTATGGACGTCCATACGGACGAACGCCCAATGATGTCAGATTTCGCCGCCGTCCGCGCCAATCCCCTCGAAATCGAACAGCTTGCGGTCGGCCAGCTGCGAAGGGGCCACGTTGCCCAGCGCGCGGAACATGGTCTCGCTGCGGCCGGGATGTTCGCGCTCCCACTCGTCCAGCATGCGCCGCACCTGCTTGCGCTGCAGGTTCTCCTGCGAGCCGCACAGGTTGCAGGGGATGATGGGGAATTCCCTCAGGGCGGCGTATTCGGCGATCTCGCTCTCGCGGCAATAGGCCAGCGGGCGGATCACCACGTGGTGGCCGTCGTCCGAGCGCAGCTTGGGCGGCATCGCCTTCAGGCTGGCCTGGTGGAACAGATTGAGAAAGAAGGTGGCTAGGATGTCGTCGCGGTGATGACCCAGCGCGATCTTGGTGATGCCGTTCGCCGCCGCCCACGTGTACAGCGAGCCGCGCCGCAGGCGCGAGCACAGGCTGCACATGGTCTTGCCCGCCGGGATCACCCGGGTGACCGTGCTGTAGGTGTCCTGCTCGATGATGTGGAACGGCACGCCGCGCGAACGCAGGTACTCCGGCAGCACGTGCTCGGGAAAGCCCGGCTGCTTCTGGTCCAGGTTCACCGCGATCAGCTCGAAGCGCACCGGTGCCTTGGCCTGCAGCTGCAGCAGCATGTCCAGCAAAGTGTAGGAATCCTTGCCGCCGGACAGGCACACCATCACCTTGTCGCCGTCCTCGATCATGCGGAAATCCGTGATCGCCTTGCCGGTGAGGTGGCGCAGCCGCGTGGCGAGGCGTTCGGCCTCGGCGGCTGGCGTGGCGGCGGATTCGGGCAGCGCGGACATGGCGGACATCGTTACGGCGGAACGCCCATTGTACCCGCCTGCCCGACCCGCTTCCGGCGGCGCTACACTAGGCCATCATCCGCACCGCCGCGCACCGCCATGCAGGATCACGCCGGAACCGCCCAGCTGCTCGCCGAACTGCGACTGGAACATCGCGACCTCGACACAGCGATCAATCAGCTGGCCACCGCCATCGGCCGCGACGAGCTGCAGCTCACGCGCCTCAAGAAGCGCAAATTGCTGCTGAAAGACCATATCGCACGGCTGGAAAGCAAGCTGATCCCCGACCTCGACGCATGACGCCCTTCGCCGGACCCATCCTGCTGCGCGACGACCACGTTGCGCTGGAACCCCTCACCCTGGCCCACGTCTCCGCGCTGGAGGCGGCCGCCGCCGACGGCGAACTGTGGAACCTGTGGTTCACCAGCGCGCCCGCCCCCGGCAAGACCCACGCATACGTGGAGAAGGCGCTCGCCGGCCAGCGCGACGGCAACATGCTGCCGTTCGCGGTGCGCGAACTGGGCAGCGGCGAGATCGTGGGCACCACGCGCTACTACGACATCGCGCCGGAGCTGCCGCGGGTGGCCATCGGCTACACGTGGTACGCCAAACGCTGGCAGAAGAGCCACCTCAACACCGCCTGCAAGCGCCTGCTGCTCGCGCATGCCTTCGACACGCTGCGCTGCGTCGCCGTGGTGCTGCACACCGACCACCGCAACCTCGACTCGCAACGTGCCATCGAACGTCTAGGCGCCCACCGCGACGGCGTGCTGCGCAACGACAAGCGCCGCCCCGACGGCAGCCTGCGCGACACCGTGTGCTATTCCATCGTCGACCGCGAGTGGCCCGACATCGACCGGTGGCTGGAATTGAGGCTGGCGCGCCTGAGCCAAGGCTGAGAACCCCTGCCTCGTCCCCAGAGACGGCGCAGCATGGCCACACCGTCTATCGCATAGGCGTCACCCCCAAGCCCCCGACACGGCTTGCCTGCAGTTCCGGCGCATCGAGCCACGCCAATTCTTTAGGCCGGCAGGGAAAGTTGGTCTGGCGCCAGCGAAACGACTGGAACCGTCATGCCGCTTGCAGCAAGCCCAGGCATGCGGCAAGCAAACCGCCATCAATTCACCAACGGCTCGGCGATCGGCTTCTGCACGCTGAGCGCCGTACCCGCCGCCGCCACGATGATGGCGCCGATCGCCATCCACTGCAGCGCACTGAGATGCTCGCCAAGCAGGGCCACGCCGGCCAGTGCCGCGGCGGCCGGTTCCAGGCTCAGCAAGGTGCCGAAACTGCGCGTCGGCAGGCGCGTCAGCGCCACCATCTCCAGCGAATACGGCAGCGCGGAACTGAGTACGGCCACGCCCAGCGCAAACGGCAGCAGGGCCGGATTGAACAGCGCACTGCCGGCATGCGCCACGCCCACCGGAATCGCCAGCAAGGCGCCGATCGAGGTACCCCAGGTCACCGCATCGCCGCCATGCGCGGCACCCGCGCGCTGGCCCAGCACGATGTAGCACGCCCAGCCCACGCCCGCGGCCAGCGCATACAGCACGCCGACCGGATCGAGCGCATGCGCCTGCCCGCGCAAGGGCAGCAGTAGGAGCAGGCCGACCACGACCAGGGCGATCCAGATGAAATCGCGCAGTCTGCGCGAGCCGAACAGGGCCAGCGCCAGCGGCCCGGTGAATTCCAGCGCCACCGCAATGCCGAGCGGGATCGTGCGCAACGACAGGTAGAACACCAGGTTCATTGCGCCGATCGACAGGCCGTAGCCCCACAACGCGCGCAAGTCGCGGCCCCGCTGCCACGAACGCCACGGCCGCCGCACCAGCAGCAGGATCATCGCCCCCAGGCCCAGCCGGCAGGCGGTGGCTCCCTGCGCGCCGATCGCGGGAAACAGCTGCTTGGCCAACGCGGCGCCCAGCTGGTACGACCCCATGCTGATCAGCAGCATGCTGACCGCCAGGAACACGGAAGCGGGGGAAGTACGCGCGGACACGGATGGAAACCGGAAGGGACGGCTCGCCATGATGCCTGCGCCCACAGGCGATGCCCACTCCCAGCGTTGCGGCCTCACGCCGCTATGCCGTATCCGTGCCGCATTCCGCAGAGGATGGAAACACTCCCCGGGCGTATTGCGGAAATTCGGACCTCAGACCATGCGTGCGAAAAGGCTGCCGTTGGCGGGCAGGCGCAGGTTCCCGCCATCGAGCGAACCGGATTCCAGGCCATGACCTTGCAGCGGCTGCAACGTCCCCGGCAGCGACAACGCGCATTCCACCGTTTCGGCGGAAAGATTGAAGGCGACCAGCACGCTCGCTCCATCCAGCTCGCGCACGAAGGCGAGCACCGGCTCTGGCGTGTCGAGGAAACGGATGCCGCCGAGGCGCAGCGCCGGCTGGTCGCGGCGCCAGCGCATGAAGCGGCGGTAGCCGTTGAGCGCGGAGGCGGGATCGACCTGCTGGCTCGCCACGTTCAACGCGCCATGCTCGGGCGGCACCGGCAACCAGGGTGCGGCGCTGGTGAAACCGGCGTGCTCGCCGTCGCTCCATGGCATCGGCGTGCGGCAGCCGTCGCGGCCCTTGAACTCCGGCCAGAAGGTGATGCCGTAGGGATCGCGCAATGCCTCGTAGGGCAGCTCGGCCTCGGTGAGCCCGAGCTCCTCGCCTTGATAGACGCACACCGAGCCGCGCAGCGAACAGACCATCGCGGTGAGCTGGTTTGCCATCGCGGCGGACGCGTGCCCGTTGCCCCAGCGGCTGAGCACGCGCTCCACGTCGTGGTTGGAGATCGCCCAGCACGGCCAGCCTTCGGTCATCTTCGCTTCCAGCGCGCGCACCGTGTCACGGATGTACGCGGCGCTGAAATCGTCGGTGAGCAGCTCGAAGCTGTAGCCCATGTGCAGGCGATGGTCGCGGGTGTACTCGGCCATCGTCGCCAGCGAATCCTCCGAGGAGATCTCGCCCAGCGTGGCGATGCCGGGGTAGCGGTCCATCAATGCGCGCAGATCCTGCAGGAACGCGAGGTTCTCCGGCTGCGTGTTGTTGTAGTAGTGGTACTGGAACGCGTAAGGGTTGTCCGCACTGAAGCCGCGGCCGGTACGCATCGCCTTCGGCTTCGCCGGGTTGTCGCGCAGCTGCGCGTCGTGGAAGCAGAAGTTGATGGAGTCGAGGCGGAAGCCGTCCACGCCGCGGTCCAGCCAGAAGCGCAGGTTGTCCAGCACCGCGGCGCGCACGTCCGCGTGGTGGAAGTTGAGGTCGGGCTGGCTGGCGAGAAAATTGTGCAGGTAGTACTGGCCGCGCCGCGGCTCCCACTGCCACGCGCTGCCGCCGAAGATCGACAGCCAGTTGTTCGGCGGCGTGCCGTCCTCGTTCGCGTCGGCCCACACGTACCAGTCGGCCTTCGCGTTGTCGCGGCTCTGCCGGCTCTCCTTGAACCATGCATGCTCGTCCGAGGTGTGGCTGAGCACCTGGTCGATCATCACTTTCAGGCCATGCGCGTGCGCCTTGGCCAGCAACGCGTCGAAATCCGCGAGCGTGCCGAACAGCGGATCGACGTTGCAGGGATCGGCGATGTCGTAGCCGAAGTCCGCCATCGGCGATTTGAAGAACGGCGCGATCCAGATCGCATCCACCCCAAGGCCGGCCACGTAATCGAGCCGCTCGATGATGCCGGGCAGGTCGCCCACGCCGTCGCCGTTGGTGTCGAGGAAGCTACGCGGGTAGATCTGGTAGATGACGGCGCCGCGCCACCAGGGTGTATCGCTCATTGAAACAAATCCCCAGTCGAATAAGACCGGCAGACAAATCCCTGCCGCCGGAAAGTGCGCAGCAGCTTAGCCCCAGCCTCATGACGACCTGCATGAATGTGCATACGTATTCATTCGTGCTGCGGGTGCGTCATGCGCAGTCGTTGCGGTGGATCGCGCGATATCGCACGGCTCGCTCCGCATCGATCCACGGCAAGGCTTGGCCGCTTCGCCAGCGCCTCGCCGCCGCGCTTTGCTGCAAAGCAAAAGTCGGCATTTGCAGGGCCGGATGAATACGTATGCAGGAAATGCATTGCCGAGAAAACACCGCCATAACATGCAGTCACGCGAAAGGGGCGCACTGGCACACGCCGGTTTTCAACGGTGACGGAATCGCCGCACGGTTCGCGCGACAACGAAACCACCAAAATTTTCTTCGTGGGGAGACGAAAACATGTTGATGAAGCACAAGCTGCTGGCCATGGCGATCGCGACGGCCTGCATTGGCACCTGCACGGTGGCCAGCGCAGCGACCGCGGCCGCCAGCGCCGCGCAACCGCAGGACACGCAGACGAGCTCGCAGAGCACCACCGGCACCGATTCCACGTCCACCGACAACACCAAGAAGGACAAGGAAAAGGCCAAGCAGATGCAGGCCGTGCAGGTGAACGGCTTCGTCAGCAGTATCGAGAACTCCACCGCGCTGAAGAAGAACGCCGACACCATCGTCGAAGCCGTGTCCGCCGAACAGGTCGGCAAGCTGCCCGGCGCCTCCA
Organism: Rhodanobacter sp. DHG33; assembly: GCF_014843005.1. Taxonomy (GTDB): domain Bacteria; phylum Pseudomonadota; class Gammaproteobacteria; order Xanthomonadales; family Rhodanobacteraceae; genus Rhodanobacter_A. Next base: position 213,517 of record NZ_JACYXM010000005.1, read on the forward strand.
TCGCCGACGCGCTGGGCCGCCTGCCGGGCATCTCGGCGCAGAATGTGGACGGCCGCCCGCAGGTGCTGAACATCCACGGCCTCGGCCCCGATTTCTCCACCGTGCTGGTCAACGGCGGCCAGCAGGTCAGCACCAACAACAACCGTGACGTGGCGCTCGACCAGTACCCGTCGAGCTGGTTCGACAACGTGGTGGTGCACCTCTCGCCCGAGGCCGACCTGGTCGGCCAGGGCATGGCCGGCACCACCGACATGCATACCATCCGTCCGCTGGACAAGAGCGGCCCCGAGGCGGCGGTGAACGCCAAGTACATCTGGAACAGCATGTCCCAGCTGGCCCCGGACGAGGGCACGGGCGTGAGCAACAAGGGCTACAACGTCAACGGCGTGTGGGTGGACCAGTTCGCCGATCACACCTTCGGCGTGACCCTGGGCGTGGACCTCGAGAACAACCCCACGCAGATCGAGCACCAGGCGCCGTGGGGCTACCTGGCCGACAGCAACGGCGACCAGGTGATCGGCGGTTCGAAGAACTACGGCATCACCGACTCGATGAAGCGCAACGGCCTGCTGGCCACCTTCGAGTGGCAGCCGAACGAGCACTACACCAGCACGCTCGACCTCACCTACGACAACTTCAAGGAAACCCAGGTAGCCAAGGGCATGGAGCTGCCGTTCCTGTGGGGCAACGGCGCGATCCAGCCCGGCCCGACCTTGAATCCCACCAACGTGGTCAACGGCTTCGTGCAGGGCGGCGTCTACAGCAACATCGACCCGGTGATCCGCAACGACTTCAACAGCACCACAGCGCGCGTCTACAACTTCAACTGGGACAACAAGTTCACGATCAACGAGGACTGGTCGATCGACGCCAACGCGAACTATTCGCGCGCCACCCGCCAGGACGTGAACCTGGAAAGCTATTCGGGCACCGGCTACTACGATGCGGCGGCTGGCACGCGTGGCCAGCCCGGCTACTTCGGCTTCGCCGAGCTGCCCGACGGCATGCTCTACGCCGTTCCCTCGCTGAACTACACCCAGGGCGTGGTGCTGACCGACCCGGAGGCCTGGGGCGCGGGCAACAACGTGGTGCAGGCGGGCTTCATCAACGCACCGCACACCGTCGACTGGCTGGCCAACTTCCGCATTGCCGTCGAACGCGACTTCAACAGCGGCATCTTCTCCAGCATGAAGTTCGGCCTGTCCGACACCACCCGCAACAAGACCTACAACATCACCCAGGACTTCCTGACCCTGGGCGGCGGCACCCTGAGCAGCGGCACCGCGGTCATGACGGCACCGTTCAGCGGCAGCAACTGCAGCCCGCTGGCGTGGATGGGCATGGGTTCGCAGGAGTGCTACAACCCGTTCAGCCTGATCGACAACGGCACCCTGGTCGAAGTCCCCACCTTCATGTCGTCGCTGCCGCTGCCGCCGAACTGGCGCGTGCATGAGCGCGACTTCAACCCCTACCTGCAGTTCAACCTCGACACCAACCTGGGCGCCGTCGCCCTGCGCGGCAACTTCGGCATCCAGGTGGACCACACCAACCAGACCTCGGATGGTGCGCGCGTGGCGCCCGGCAGCTCGCTCACCGGCGGCCAGACCCAGCTGATCCCGGTGACCGGCGGCACCAGCTATACCCGCTGGCTGCCCAGCGCCAACCTGATCTTCGGCTTCACCGACAACGACGACCTGCGCGTCAGCGCCGCCCGCACCATGGCCCAGCCGCGCATGGACCAGATGAACGCCAGCCTCGCGATCAGCGGCAGCATCGCGAATCTGTCGAGCACCAACCCGAGCCAGTCGTACTTCAGCTCGACCACCGGCAACGCCCGGTTGCTGCCCACCATGGCGGACAACTACAACATCAGCTACGAGCACTACTTCTCCGGTCCGATCACCGGCGGCTACCAGTGCAACGACGCCGACCAGAAGAACTCGGACCTGTGCCGCAACGGCGGTGGCGGCGGCTACGTCGCCGTGTCGGCCTACTTCCTCAGCCTGCACGACTACATCAACCCGAGCGAAGGCTCGCTGTACGATTTCAGCGCGTTCATCCCGAGCTACCTGAGCCCGGCCCAGCAGGCCCAGCTCGGCACGCCGTACGGCACCGCCACCATGCCGACCAACGACGGCCATGGCTTCATACGCGGTGAAGAAGCCACCTTGAACCTGCCGTTCAACCTGCTCACGCCGGTGCTCAACGGCTTCGGTACCATCCTGACCGGCACCCACAACGACAGCTCGCTGGTGTACGGCGGCAATCCCACGCCGATCACCGTGCCGGGTCTGTCGAAGTGGGTGGCTCACGGCACGCTGTACTACCAGCATGGCGGCTTCGAAGCTCGTGTCAGCGACGACTACACCTCCAGCTTCCTGGGCGAAGTGTCGGGCATCAGTGCCTCGCGCATCGAGCAGACGCTGAAGGGCGGCAGCAGCTACGACGCGCAGGTGAGCTACACCTTCGAAAGCGGCACCTTCAAGAACCTGACCTTGATCGCGACGGGCACCAACCTGTCGAACAAGATCTTCTCCACCTACCAGAACAACGATCCGCGCCAGGTGCTGATCTGGGAGCGCTACGGCCGCACCTACTCGCTGGGCGCCTCGTACAAGTTCTGATTTCCGGCGATTGCCGATCCCCGACCGCCCCGCCGCGTACCATCCCGTCCGGCGGGGCATTTTTTTGGTGGCGGCCATCTTTGGCAGTCACGCTTCGGGCCATCGCTGGGGCGATGTCGAAAATCGCTCCCGGCGATCTTTCCGAGAAAAACCGACGGAGGCTCCATGAAACTCCACCTTCGCCTTGCGCTGCTGCTGTCCGCGGCGCTGCTGTTGCCCGCATCGCCCGCAGCGGCCGCTGTACCTGCTGCTGCGACAACGGCACAGGCGCCCTCCGACACGTACTACGAAATCTTCGTGCGCAGCTGGTACGACACCAACGGCGACGGCGTGGGCGACCTCAACGGCGTCACCGCCAAGCTCGATTACCTGAAGTCGCTGGGCGTGGACGGCATCTGGCTGATGCCGATCAACCCCTCGCCCAGCTACCACGGCTACGACATCACCGACTACGAGGCGATCAATCCGCAGTACGGCAGCATGGCCGACTTCGAGCGGCTGGTGCAGGAAGCGCACAAGCGCGGCATCAAGGTGGTGATGGACCTCGTCATCAACCACACCAGCGACCAGTCGCCGTGGTTCAAGGCCGCGCAGGATCCGCACAGCCCGTACCGCCACTGGTACGAATGGGCCACGCCCGCCACCGACCTCAAGCAGATCAGCGCCACCGGCGATGCGCTTTGGCACGCGCTGCCCGACGGCGACCGCTACCTGGGCGTGTTCGTCGCCTCGATGCCCGACCTCAACTACGACAACCCCGCCGTGCGCGCCGAAATGGTGAAGGTGGGACGCTTCTGGCTGGACAAGGGCGTGGACGGCTTCCGTCTCGACGCCGCGCAGCACATCTACGATGACAGCGAGACCGACATGGACAGCCCGGTCGCGCTGAAGAAAAACCTCGCGTGGTGGCACGAATTCCACCAGGGCATAGCCGCGTCGAATCCGCATGCGTGGCTGGTCGGCGAAGTGGCGCGGCACAACGAGGACGAGCTGCCGCCGTGGATGGCTTCGCTGGATGCGGTGTTCAACTTCCCGCTCGCCACGCGCCTGGTCGACAGCGCGAAGCAGGAGCGCGACCGCGACATCGGCGCCACGCTGGAACGCATGTACGGCGCCTTCCTCGCCGATGCACACGGCCGCTTCGACGATGCGCCGTTCCTGTCCAACCACGACCAGGAACGCGTGATGAGCCAGCTCGACGGCAACCCCGAGCACATGCGCACCGCCGCCGCGATGCTGCTCACCCTGCCCGGCCATCCCTTCGTCTATTACGGCGAGGAGCTGGGTATGCGCGGCGAAAAGCCCGACGAGCACCTGCGCGAGCCGATGCGCTGGTACCGCAGCGGCAAGGGCACGGGCGAAACGACGTGGGAAGGCTGGAGCGCGGGCGACGGCAACGCCGTCACCGTGGAGGCCGAGCAGGCCGATCCCCATTCGCTGCTCAACTGGTATCGCATGCTGATCCAATGGCGCCGCGACGTCCCCGCCTTGCGCACGGGCGTGCTGCACAACTGGCGCGATGCCGGCGAGCATGTCGCCGCGTGGGAACTGGACGACGCTCAGGGCGACGTGCTGGTGCTGCACAACCTGTCCGGCACGGCGCAAACCGTGGCCCTTCCGGCACAACGTTTTCACACCTTGCTCAAGCACACTCTCCCCGGCACCGCCGTCGCCGACGGCCGCCTGCGACTGCCTGCCTACGGCAGCGCGATCCTGCATTGATTCTCGAAGGAACCGCATGATGACGACATTGAAACGGCACACGCTTGCACTCACCGTGCTGCTGGGCCTGGGCCTCGTTCCTGCCGCGTTCGCCGCACCCGACGCCGCCGTCGCGCAGGTGCAGAGCGTCGGCAGCGACAGCCTGAAGCTCGCCATGGGCGACGGCAGCGTCACGCTGCAGTTGGCCGCGCCCGGCGTACTGCATGTGCACTACCTGCCGAAGAGTGGCGCCACGCCCGCCAGCCTGGTGATGGATCCGCAACCGGTCAGCGCGACGGCATTCCAGCCGAAGGTGCAGCAGAACGGCGACACGGTGACCCTGCGTTCCGACCGCCTCGTCGCCACCTGGCACCGTGCCAGCGGCAAGCTCGACGTGAGCGACGCCAAGGGCCATCCGCTGCTGCAACAGGCCGACCTCGCCGCGCTCGCGCAAGGCCGCATCGTGCTCGACCATGCTGCCGGCGACGCGCTGTACGGCATCGGCGGCTACGACGCCTTCGAGAAAGACACCAGCGCCGGCATGCTGCGCGACGGCAAGCAGGTAGCTAAGGCCGGCGAACAGGGTCATCCCGGCGCACCCTTCGTGTGGAGCACCGCGGGCTACGGTGTGCTGGTGGATTGCGACGGCGCGGACTTCGACCTCGCGCATGGCCGCATCGCGATCGACAAGACCGCGCGTCCCGACGCCGACTACTACATCCTCGCCGGCTCGCCCGCCGAACTGTTCGGCGAGCTCGCCGACCTCAGCGGCCACGCGGAGCTGTTCCCGAAGTGGGCCAACGGTTTCATCAACAGCCAGTGGGGCATCGACGAAAAGGAATTCCGCGACATCGTCGCCACCTATCGCGCCAAGCACATCCCGCTCGACGCCTTCACCTTCGACTTCGACTGGAAGAACTGGGGCAAGGACTGGGGCGAGTTCAGCTGGAACCCGGTGAAATTTCCGGACGGCCCCACCGGCAAGCTGAAGGCCGACATGGACGCGCTGGGCGTGCACATGACCGGCATCATGAAGCCGCGCGTGCACGTGGACACCGTGGAAGGCCGCTATGCCACCGCGCACGACCTGTGGCTGCCCGGCGAGAAAGCCAGCCCCGACTACTTCTCGAACCTGCCGGTGAAGGACATCGACTTCGACAAGCCGGAAGCGCGCGCGTGGTGGTTCAACGACTACCTCAAGCACAGCTTCGACACCGGCATCGTGGGTTTCTGGAACGACGAAGCCGACACCACGCCTAGCAGCACGCAGTTCCTCAACATGCAGCGCGCCACCTACGAGGGCCAACGCGCGTACTCGAAGCTGCGCGCATGGTCGATCAACCGCGACTTCTGGCTGGGCGCGCAGCGCTACGCCTACGGTCTGTGGTCGGGCGACATCTCCACTGGTTTCGCCAGCATGGCCGGCCAGCGCGAACGCATGCTCAGCGCCATCGACACGGGCGTGACGCAGTGGGGCATGGACGGCGGCGGCTTCCACGGTCATCCCTCGGACGAGAACTACGCGCGCTGGATCGAGTTCGGCGCCTTCGTGCCGATTTTCCGCGTGCATGGCGACGACAACGAGAAGCGTCAGCCGTGGCGCTACGGCCCGGTGGCCGAAGCCGCGGCCGCCAAGGCGATACGCCTGCGCTACAGCCTGCTGCCCTACATCTACGCCTACCAGCGCCGCGCAACCATGCACGGCGTGGGCCTGGTGCAGCCGCTCAACTTCGTCTGGCCGGACGACGCGAAGCTGCGCAATGACGTAGATGCGTGGCTGTTCGGCGACTGGCTGCTGGTATCGCCGGTGGTCGCCCAGGGCCAGACCAGCAAGCAGATCTACCTGCCGGCCGGCACGTGGACGGACTGGTTCAGCGGCAAGACCTACCAGGGCGGCCAGACCATCACCGTGGCGACGGACGCGAAGACCTGGGACGACATCCCGCTGTTCGTCCGCGAAGGCGCCATCATCCCCACCCAGCCGGTGATGGACTGGACCGGCGAACACGCGGTGAAGACGATGGACGTCGACGTGTTCCCCGCCGCGCAGGCCACGCACTTCGACTATTACGACGACGACGGCGAAACCTACGCCTACACGAACGGCGCGTATTTCAAGCAGCGCCTCGCCACGCAGCGCACGGGCGGCACGGTGAGTTTCAGCACCGCCGCGGCCGAAGGCAGTTACCGCCCCGCGCTGAGCAGCTATCTCGTGCGCGTGCACGGCGTTGCCGCCACCGCGGTGAGCGGCTCGCTGCAGCACTACGCCACGGCCGCCGCGCTCGAAGCCGCCAGCGGCGAAGGCTGGAGCACCGGCAGCGACCGCTATGGCGCATTCACCCTGCTCAAGCTCGACGCCGGCGCAGCGCGCACCGTGAAGCTGCAAGCCGCCGCCGCGCATTGAGGACAGACCGCGCCGCGCCGGATGGCGCGGCGCGAGGAGATTTCACTGCCAGACATGGCTTCCATCGCCGCCGTGCGAGGAGATGCCGGCCCTGGGCCCGGCGAGCACGGCGACATCAGCCCAGTCCAACCGGGAGGGGTTTCGATGAATGATCCGATGAAGCGTGACCGGCGCGGCCTGCACAGGCTGCCGCTGGCCCTGTGCATGGCGCTGGCCTTGTCCGGCGCATCGCTGTGGAGCACGCCCGCATGCGCCGCCAGCAACGACAACAACGTGGAATGGGCCGGGCTGTTCCACGACCAGGGCCCGGTCTACGACAGTGCTCCCGAACCCACGGCGAGCACACCGGTGACGCTGACGTTCCGCACCTTCAAGGGCGACATCACCAGCGCCAACATCAAGTACTACGACAGCGCCGACGGCCAGTACCACTGGGTGGCGATGCAATGGGTGGCCAACGACGCCACCGGCACCTACGACCTGTGGCAAGGCACCATCCCCGCCAGCTCGTCCGAGAAGTACTACCGCTTCCAGATCAACGACGGCACCGCCACCGCCTGGTACAACGCGGCCGGCATCACCAGCAGCGAGCCGTCCTCCGGCGACTTCTTTATCGTCCCTGGCTTCAAGACACCGGCATGGATGAAGAACGGCGTGATCTACCAGGTCTTCCCCGACCGCTTCTACAACGGCAACACCGGCAACGACGTCACCAACGGCGAGTACACCTACGCCGGCTGCGCCACCGAACAGCATGCCTGGGGCACGGCCGTGACCTCCAACGTCAGCGGCTGCAACAGCGCGGTGTTCTTCGGCGGCGACCTCGCCGGCGTCGACCAGAAGCTGAGCTACATCAAGGGCACGCTGGGCGCCGACATCGTCTACCTGAACCCGATCTTCTCCTCGCCGACCAACCACAAGTACGACACCCAGAACTACTACACCGTCGACCCGGCCTTCGGCAGCAACGCCACGCTGCAGCAGCTGATCGGCGACATCCACAGCGCCAGCAACGGTCCCGCCGGCTACGTCATCCTGGACGGCGTGTTCAACCACAGCGGCGACAGCAACTGCTGGTTCGGCGCGCAGACCTACGATTCGCTCACCTGCCCGCAGCAGGGTGCGTACAAATCGCAGTCCAGCCCGTACTACAGCTATTACACCTTCCAGACCTGGCCCAGCAGCTACTCCACGTTCTTCGGCATCACCAGCATGCCCAAGCTGGACTACGGCGCCAGCGGCTCGGCCACGCGCAACCAGATCTACGGCAACGCCGGCTCGGTGGTGCAGACCTACCTGGCGCAACCCTACGGCATCGACGGCTGGCGGCTGGATGCGGCGCAGTACCTCGACGCCGGCGGCAACAACGGCAGCGACACCACCAACCACCAGATCATGCAGGAGCTGCGCACGGCGGTGAAGTCGGTGAATGCGAACGCGGAGATCGTGGGCGAATACTGGGGCGACGCGTCGTCCTGGCTGGACGACGGCGCCGAGTGGGACAGCGCGATGAACTACAACGGCTTCACCCAGCCGGCGTCGGAATGGATCTGCGGCGTGGATGAAAGCGGCAACAGCGCCTCGCTGACTCCGACCCAGCTCGACAGCTGGCTGCTCGGCACGCGCGCCGACCTGCCTATCGACGTGCAGCAGACCATGACCAATTTCCTGGGCAGCCACGACACCGAGCGCTTCGCCACCCGCTGCGGCGGCGACATCTGGAAGACCTACCTGGGCCTGATCTTCCAGATGACCTACGTGGGCACGCCCACCATCTACTACGGCGACGAGTACGGCATGCAGGGCGGCGCCGACCCGGACAACCGCCGCACCTTCGACTGGACCCAGGCCACCACGAGCAATGCCGCCGTGGCGCTGACGCAACAGCTGATCCGCATCCGCAACGAATACCCGGCGCTGCGCACCGGCTCGTTCATGACCCTGCTCACCGACAACACCAACGACATCTACGCGTTCGCCCGTTTCGACAAGACCAACCGCATCGCGGTGGTGCTCAACGGCACCGCCAACACCGAAACGGTAACGGTGCCGGTGTACGAAGAGAGCATGACCAACGGCAGCCAGGTCACCGACCTGATCACCGGCGACAAGTACACCGTCAGCAACGGCAACGTCACGGTGAGCGTGGAGGGGCATTACGGCGCGATCCTCGCGCAGTGAAACCTGCGCTCCTTCCGCCTGCGCGGCGGAAGGAGCGTCGCTTGTGTCGAAGCGCGGGGCCTCTCCGGCCCCGCATGCGCGTAGACTGGCCGCAGGCTGTGCGCGTCGCGATGGCAGAATCTGCCGAACGGCGGGAGGGAGAATGAGATGGCAACAGCAACAGCGGGCGGATCCGCACTCCACCACAACCCTTCGGTTCGGCAACGTGTCGCCGGCGCCCCACAGTTGACGGATATTTCGGCATGAGCATTTTCAGCAGCATGATGATGGCCCTGACCGCCGGCGCGCACGGCCCGATGTGGCACGACAGCCTGCAATGGCGCAACCAGAACGCCAGCATCGAGATGCAGGCCGGCGGCGGCTTCCTGCTGCACGCGGCGCACGCCCAGCGGATGATCCCCGCGCCGCCCTATGCGGTGCAGACGGCCAGCCCGCTGTTCGACGGCCTGTACGCCATGGCGCAGGACGACCTGCGGCAGGATTCCGTCAACGCGATCCGCGACGGCGCCTACGACCACAACCAGCCGATTCCCTGCGACTGCTTCGCCACCGGCGAGAAGTGGCCCTATGTATGGACGCGCGACCTCTCCTTCTCGGTGGACCTCGGGCTGTGGCGCTACGACGCCGCGCGCTCGCGCAACGGCCTGCTGTTCAAGCTCTCCGACGGTCGGGCGCCCGACGCGCCGAAAGGCCCGTTCGTGATGCAGGACACCGGTTCGGGCGGCAGCTGGCCGGTGAGCACCGATCGCGTGGCCTGGTTCCTCGCCGCGCGCCACCTGCTCGACGACAGCGCGTTCGCCAGCGACACCTGGAAGGCGCTGGCCAACACGCTCGAGCAGGACCGCCAGTACGTGTTCGACGCGAACATGGGCCTGTACCGCGGCGAGACCTCCTTCCTCGACTGGCGCGAGCAGACCTACCCCGCGTGGACGCAGAACGACGTGGTGCCCATCGCGCAGTCGTTCGCGCTGTCCACCAACGTGCTGCACTACCAGGCGCTGCAGCTCGCCGCGCGCCTCGCGGGCGAGCGCCACGACGCGCGCGCCGCCGACTACCAGGCGCAGGCCGATGCGCTGAAGGCCGCGATCAACGCGCACTTCTGGCGCGACGACCGCGGCATGTACATGAGCTACATCGGCGGCGACGGCGCCCCTTACGACACCTACGACCTGCTCGGCATCGCGCTGGCCATCGACAGCGGCGTAGCCGAAGGCGACCGCGCACGCCAGGCGCTGGCGAACTACCCCGTGTGGCCGGCGGGCAGCCCGGTGATCTGGCCCGAGCGCGCCGACCAGCCGATCTACCACAACCGCGCGATCTGGCCGTTCGTAAGCGCCTACGCGCTGCGCGCCGCGCGCAAGCTCGACGACCCCGCACACATCGCGTTCGAGATCACCTCGATGATGCGCGGCGCCGCGCTGGCCGGCTCCAACATGGAGAACTACGAGCTGACTACCGAAGCCCCGCACGTGGACGACGGCAAGTTCAGCGGACCGGTGGTGGATTCGCCGCGCCAGCTCTGGTCGGTGGCCGCCTACCTCGCCCTGGTGGGCGAAGGCGTGTTCGGCCTCGACAACGACGGCCATATCGAACCCAAGCTCCCCGTCTCGCTGGTGCCGATGCTGTTCGGCAAGAGGGATTCGATCAGCCTGCAACTGCCCGGCAAGCGCATCACCCTGCAGCTTCCGAAAAAACTGGAAGGCAACCTGCTGGTGGCCGACGGCAGCACGCAACGCGGCGACGAGAGCGTGGTGCAGCTGAAGGCGATCAAGGTTCCCGAACTGGGCCTGCACAGCACGGTGCCGCCGTTCGCGCCGACGGCACCGGCCGCTCCGGAAGTGGCGCGCGACGGCGCGAACTGGCAGGTGCACAGCACCGCACCCGGCGTGCTCTACCTCAACGGCCAGCGCGTGGGCGCCATCGAAGGCACGCTCGCGGTGCCCGCTACGAATGCCTTGCAATGCTTCAGCCTGACCCAGACCGGCGCGGGCGGCCTCGAATCCCTGCAGAGCCCGTCGCGTTGCGAAGGCCCGTTCGCGAATGTGGACGGCGCATGGCCGCGTGCATGGACCGCGCCTTCCGCCGGCAACTACCAGGTCGCGTTGAACTACCGCAACGACCACGGCCCGATCACCACCGGCGTCACCGCCGCGGTGAAGATGCTGGCGATACGTTGCGAGGGCAGCGCCGAGCAGCGGGTGCCGCTGGTGATGCCGCACAGCGTGGGCGAGGAACTGTCCACCACCGCGCAATTCAGCGCAGCCGCCGGCGCGCATTGCAGCTTCGCGCTCGACGACGGCTTCAACATGAGCTACCTCGCGCACAACGCGCACTACACCGGCGGCGTGGGCGGCAGCGACGGCCCGTTGAACCATGCCGATGTCGGCGCGTTGCGCATCGTGCCATTGCCCTAAAACGTTGCAGTGTGGCTTCTTCGTGCCGGGCACCAGGCCCGGCCGTCGAAAAGCGTCTCGCTGGAATGACCCCCGTTTCCAGATACGGCGCGGCAAGGTTTCCGGGGCGCGATGCTTCAGGCCGACGACGGATTCCGCACATTGACGAAATAGTGCTCGACGTCCGCTGCCGGCAGCGCCATGCCGAAACTGCGCCCTTGCAGTTCGTCGCACCCCATGCCGGCGAGGAAGATGGCCTGGCCCGGGGTTTCCACACCCTCGGCCGAAACCAGCATGCCTAGTTGGTGGCCCAACTCGATGATGGTTTGCACGATGGCGCCGTCGCCGGCATCGTCGGGCAGGTCTCGCACGAAGCTCTGGTCGATCTTCAGCTTGTCGATCGGGAATTGCTTCAGATAGGCGAGGCTGGAATAGCCGGTACCGAAATCGTCCAGCGCCAGGCGCACGCCCAGCGACTTCAGGCCGGCCAGCGTCAGGCGGATGCGCGCCACGTTTTCCATCAGCGCGCTTTCGGTCATCTCGATTTCCAGCATCGACCCCGGCACGCCGTGGCGCTTCAGCGCCGTGGCCACCTGCTCGACCAGATGCGGATGCTGTATCTGCTGGGCCGAAACGTTCACCGCAAGGGTAAACCGGCGGTGGCCGCGGTCGATCCACTCGCGCAGCTGACGCGCAGCCTGCGCGAACACCCAGCCGCCGATCTCCGGCATCAGGCCCAGCGCTTCGGCCACCGGAATGAAGCGACCCGGCATCACCTGGCCCTGATCGCCGCAATTCCAGCGCAGCAACGCCTCGAAACCGGTGAGTGCGTGGTCGAGCGCGCGGTATTGCGGCTGGTAATAGAGCACCAGTTCGTCGCGGCGCAGCGCATCGCGCAGGTGGCCGCCGAACAGCACGCGCTCGTCCAGCTCATGCTTCTGCGCGACGCTGAACTCGCCGATGCGGTCACGGCCCTCGCGCTTGGCCTGCATCATCGCCGCCTCGGCGCCGCGCAGCAGCGCGGCAGGGGTATCGCCATGCACGGGCGAGTGGCTGATGCCGGCGCTCGCGGTGAGCAGCAGGCGGTAATCACGTTCTTCGATGGGCCGCGCCACTTCGGCGCGCAGGCGCTCGGCGAGCGCGAGCGCCGCCTCCCGATCCAGGCCTTCCGCCGCCACCGCGAACTTGTCGCCGGCGATGCAGGCAAGCGGCCATTGCATGTCCAGCGCCGCACGCAGGCGGTCGGCCACGTGCCGCAGCACGTCGTCGCCGATCACGTGGCCCACCGACTCGTTGACCACCTGGAAACGGTCGAGGCCGAGCAATACCACCCAGACTTCGCTCCACGGATTGCGCAGCATCCCTGCGATGGCCTCTTCCAGCAGCGCGCGGCGCGGCAGGCCAGAAATCGGATCGTGGCTGGCCGCGTGGATCAGTTTCTCCTCGGCCTGATGACGACCGGTGATATCGCGTGCCACGGCGTAGAGCAGACCATCGGACGCGGCGAACGCGGTCCACTCCAGCCGGTGCTCGCTGCCGTCCCTGGCGATGCAGTGGTTGACGAACTCGCGCGTCTGCCCCGGCGCGATGGCCGCCGGGATCGCTTCCGCCGAGGCGTCGCCCGACGCCGGCAGCAAAAATTGCCGGTAGCTGTGCGCCTTCAGCTCGTCGGCGCCGTAGCCGGTGAGGCGCTGCAGGAAGGGGTTGAACTGCACGATGCGTTCCTCGCGCGGATCGAGGATGCAGAAGATCTCCTGCGACATCTCGAAGAAGCGATTGCGCTTGTGCAAGCGCTCGAGCAGGCGCGCACTTTCGATGGCGATGCCGGTGAGCGGCAGCAGGCGGTCGATGCTGTCCAGCTCGTCCGGGCGCGGCACACGCGGCTCGCGGTAATACACCGCGAACGTGCCCAGCACCTTGCCCCGGCTGTCGAACACGGGCGTCGACCAGCACGCGCGCAGGCCGTGCGCCATGGCTACCGACCGACCCCGCGTCCAGTACGGATGCGTGGCAATGTCTTCCACCACCACGCGCTTGCCGCGCCACGCCGCCGTGCCGCAGGAGCCGCATTCATCGGCGATTTCCAGCCCGCGGACGGCCTGGTTGTAGGTCTGCGGCAAACTGGGCGCGGCACCGTGCAGTAAGTATCGGCCGGTGTCGTCGAGTAGCAGCAGAGAGCACAGCGACCCCGGATTCAGCGCCTCGTGCAGGCGGGCGATGTTGCCGAGGTTTTCCGCCAGAGGGCATGGCGCGGCGATGCCGAGCAGGATCTCGTGCTGCCCGGCGGCCATGCGTTCGTCGCGCCTGCGCTCGGTGATGTCCTGGCAGACTCCCAGCATGCACACGGCGTGGCCGTCGGCATCCGCCTCCACCACGCCGCGGCTGTACAGCACGCGCTCTTCCCCGTCGGGCCGCTGGATGCGCTCCTCGAACTCGAATGCGCTGCAGTAGCGCAGCGCCCGCTGGATGGCGTCGGACACCCGTTCGCGGTCGTCCGCATGCACCCGCGCCAGATAGGCCTCGAACGTGGCCGTGTGCTGCGCCGGGTCCACGCCGTAGATGCGGTACAGCTCCTCCGACCATTCGACACGGTCGGTGGCGATCTCCCAGATCCAGTTGCCCACTTGCGCCAGCTCCTGGGCCTGATCCATCAGCCTCCGCTGCGCCTGCAGACGCAACTCTTCGCGCTTGCGATCGTCGATGTCCCGGAACAGCAGCGTGAGACCGTCGTGGGCCGGATACGCCCAGCCCACGAACCAGCGCCCGGGCTTTGCGAACCATCCCTCGACGGCGCGGGCCTGCTGTTCGGCCATGGCCTGTTCGCAGGTCGCGCGGAACGACTGCAGGGTTTCGTCCGCAAATTCCGTCCAGACCTGCTTGCCGAGCAGGTCTTCGCTACGGCCGCCGAAAAGGGCCGCGGCCGCGGCATTGACGTAGGTGCAGCGCCCGTCCGTGTCGAGCGCCAGGTACGCCTCGGGAACGCGCTCGAAGGCACGGCGTGATGCCGCCTCGTACGGATCGCTCCCCATGGATCACCGCCCCCCTTGCGCAGCGTTCCTCAGGCAGCTTATGCCTTCGCCCGCCTCCCCACAATGTGAGAGCGAGCACATTTTCTTCGCAAGATCATGCGCCAGCTCCGGGCCACAGGCTGGATCGCCGCACCTTCAGCTGCGCCGGCAACATGGCGCTTTCGGCGCCTTCGCCGTGGATCAGCCGCAGCAGCTGCTCCACCAGCACTTCGCCGGCCTTGCCGGTGTCCTGCCGCACAGTGGTCAGCGCGGGGTTGACGAAGCTGGCCATGGGAATGTCGTCGAAGCCGACCAGCGCCACATCGCCCGGTACGCTCAGGCCGCGCTCGGCCAGGGCGCGCAGGGCGCCGATCGCGATCAGGTCGCTGGCGCCGAACACCGCGTCGAATTTCTCGCCGCGTTCGAGCAGCAGCTCGGCCGCTTCGTAGCCGGCACGCTCGGTGGTCTCGGCGTCGGCCTGCAGGGATTCTTCCACCGGCAGCCCGGCCTCGTGCAGCGCCGCCGCATAACCGCGGTAGCGCTCGTGAAACTCGGGATAGTGCGGCGTGGCGTCGCCAAGGAAGGCGATGCGCCGGCAGCCCTGCTCGATCAGGTGGGCGGTGGCAAACCGGCCGCCGGCGAAATTGTCGCAACCGATCGACACCCCGGGCTGCCCGGGCAGCACCGCACCCCAGCGCACGAAGCGCGTGCCCTGCGCCACCAGCTTCTCCAGCTTGTCGCGGTGCGACTGGTAGTCGCCGTAGCCGAGCAGGATCAGGCCGTCGGCCTTCTGGCTGCCGGCGAAGTCGGCGTGCCAGTCGCGCGAGAACTGCTGGAACGAGATCAGCAGATCGTAGCCGCGCTGCGCGCTGGCGCGGGTGATCGAACCCAGCATCGAGAGGAAGAACGGGTTGATGTGCGAATCGTCGGCGGTGGGATCCTCGAACAGCAGCAGCGCCAGCGTGCCGGTGTGCTGGCGGCGCAGGTTGGAGGCGTTCTTGTCCACCTTGTAGTTGAGCCGGTCGGCCGCGGACTGGATGCGCCGCCGCGTCTCTTCGCTCACCAGCGGACTGCCGCGCAGCGCCCGCGACACCGTGGACTGCGAGACCCCGGCGAGGTGGGCGATGTCGAACGATGTGGCCTTTCCCTTCATCCGCGGGACCCGGTGATGCGTGGCATGGCCGCATCGTAACAGGGGCGAGATTTTGCGATCGCCGAGGCGCGCGGCGCGGTCACGTCCCCGGGCAAGCCGCCAGCAACGCCGCGTGCAGCGCCTCCACGTAGATGCGGCTGGCACGGAGCTGCGTGCCGGCGCGCTGGCGCGGCGGACAGTCCCAGTTGGAAGCGCGCGCAACTCGGCGACGCGGTCCAGTCGATCTGCGGCGCATCCACCCGCTGCACGCGCCGACCGAGCCGCACTTCGAAGCGATGGCCCGACTATCGGTGACCGCCGGCACACGCCTTGTGCCGGAAGCACCCCACGAGGTGATCGTTGATCATCCCCGTCGCCTGCATCAGCGAATAGCAGATGGTGGTGCCGACGAAGCGGAAGCCGCGCTTCTTCAGCGCCTTGCTCATGCGGTCGGAGAGCGGCGTGCTGGCGGGCACCTCGCTCTTGTCCTTCCAGCGGTTGAGCCACGGCTTGCCGTCCACGAACGACCAGAGGTAGGCATCGAGGCTGCCGAATTCGTCGATGACCTTCTGCGCGGCGATCGCGTTGTCGCGCGCCGCCGTCACCTTGAGGCGGTTGCGGATGATGCCCGGGTCGAGCAACAGTTTCTCCAGCTCGCGATCCTTCATCGCCGCCACGCGGGCGATGTCGAAACCGTGGAAGGCCTTGCGGTAGTTGTCGCGCTTGGCCAGCACGGTGCGCCACGACAGGCCCGCCTGCGCGCCTTCCAGGCAGAGGAACTCGAACAGCAGGTTGTCGTCGTGCAGCGGCACGCCCCATTCGGTGTCGTGGTAGGCGCACATCAGCGCGTCGTCGGCAGAAGCCCAGTGGCAACGTTGCATGCGGTGGTTCCGGCGGAGCGCGCTCGGCGCGAAGCGCACAGTGAACGCCGGCCGGCCTCCGGAGGCAATACACTCGCGCCTCCTCCACGCGATATCGCCCATGCCCGATCAACCTGCCTCGCAGCGCGGCGCCATGCTGGCGCTGCTCGCCACCATCCTGCTGTGGGCCTACAGCTGGGTAGTGATGAAGCAGGTCCTGGCGTTTGCGGGACCGTTCGACTTCGCGGCGATGCGCTACCTGCTTGGCGCGACCGTGCTGTTCGCGGCGCTGGCGCTGACGCGCCAGCCGCTGAAGCCGCCGCCCTTGCTCGCCACCGTTCTGATCGGCCTGTGCCAGACCGCGGCGTTCCAGGGCCTGGAGCAATGGGCGCTGGTCAGCGGCGGCGCGGGCCACGTGGCGCTGCTGGCCTACACCATGCCGTTCTGGGCGGTGCTGCTGGCGTGGCTGATCCTGCACGAGCGGCCCACGGGACGGCACTGGCTGGGCGTGTCGCTCGCCGCGCTGGGCCTCGTCTGCATCATCGAGCCGTGGCGCGGACTGGGCAATGCGGCGAGCACGACACTGGCCATCGCCGGCGGCGCGGCATGGGCGGCAGGCACCGTGCTGAGCAAGCGTCTGTTCCGGCTGCACGCGGTGTCCGCGCTCAATCTCACCGCGTGGCAGATGCTGGCCGGTGGCGTGGCGCTGGGCATCGTGGCGCTGGCGGTGCCGCAGCGTAGCATCACGTGGAGCGGCGCCTTCGTCGCCGGTTTGGCGTACAGCGTGCTGATGGCGTCCAGCCTGGCATGGTGGCTATGGTCGATCGTGCTGCGCCGCTTGCCCACCACGCTGGCCAGCGTGGGCAGCCTCGGCGTGCCCATCGTGGGCGTGCTGCTGGCGTGGGCGATCCTGCACGAGGAGCCCAGGCCGATGGAATGGCTGGGCATCGCCTTCGTGCTGCTGGGGCTGTGCGCGGTGAGCGGCGTGAGACTGCGGCGCTGAGCGCATCGCAAATTCGCGCGGCCGCATTCAGCGCGACACCGAAGCCGCGGCGGTATCATGCGGGCTGCCGTTCCCCGCGGATTTGCCGATGTTTTCGCTGCTTCAATTGTGGTCACACCTGGTCGATTGGCTGAGCGCCCATGCGGTGACGCCTGCGCTCGACCTGCTGCATCTCGGCAAGCTCTCCGGCGATCCGCGCGACATCGCCGCATCGCTGCTGATCGCCGCGCTGCAGATCTGCATCATCGGCTTCCTCTTCCGGCCGCTGGAAACCTTCTTCCCTGCGGAGAAGTGGACCGACCGCAAGCTCACCCTGGTGGACCGCAACTACACGGTGATGATGCTGGTGGGCATCTTTCCGCTGTTCACGTACCTGATCCTGATGCCCTTCAGCAACCTGCTTGGCGGTGCCGACGCGGGCACTTCCAGCACCGGCTCGCCGCTGGCGCTGACCACCCTGGTGCCGTGGTTCAACGGCCATCCCTACGTGCTGTTCGGCGTGTACTACCTGGTATACGACTTCGTGTACTACTGGATGCACCGCACCCAGCACGCGCTGCCGTGGTGGTGGGCGCTGCACAGCATGCACCACAGCACGCGGCAGATGAGCTGCTGGACGAACGACCGCGGCAACCTGATCGACGGCTTCATCCAGTCGATGATCCTCGCCGTGGTGGGCCTCGCGATGGGCGTGGATCCCGACGAATTCGCGTGGCTGATGCTGCTGGGCGAGCTGGTGCAGAACCTGTCGCACACCAACACGCGCCTCGGCTTCGGGCGCCTGTTCGAGCGCCTGCTGGTCGATCCGAAATTCCACCGCCTGCACCACATGCTGGTCGATCCCGAGCGCCCCGGGCTGCACAACTGCAACTTCGGCCAGGTGTTCTCGATCTGGGACGTGCTGTTCGGCACCGCGCTGTACGGCGAGCCGCCGCGCCCCACCGGCGTGGGCGACCCCGTGGTGGACGCGGACAACAATCACGGCCTGCTCGGCCTGCACTGGGCTTCGACGAAGCGCTTCCTGTGCACGGTATTCCGGCGGGAGGGCTGGAAGCCGGGCGAGGTGGCGTTCGATCCGGTCACCCTGCGCCCGGTCCCGGTCGACCAGCTCGACCTGCACGCGCTGGCGCACCACCTGCCCGGGGCTCACCCCACGGCGCAGGCCGAGCCGGCAATGCCCGTCGAGGAATCCGCCGCGGCCTGAGCCTGCGTCACCACGGCAATGCGTCGAGGTCGACGTTGCCGCCGGTGAGCACCAGGCCCACGCGCATGCCGGCGAAACGTCGGGGCTGCTTGAGCATCGCTGCCAGCACGGTGGCGCTGGACACCTCCACCACCTGTTTCAGTTCGCTCCACAGCAGGCGCATCGCGGCGACGGTTTCCGCGTCGCTCACCGTGATGACTTCCACGCGGTGCGCGCGCAAGGCTTCGAAATTCGGCTGGCCCATCAAGGCGCGCAGGCCGTCGCACACCGTGTCCGGCGACAGGCTTTCGATGCGCGCGCCCGCTGCCAGCGAGCGGGCCGCATCGTCGGCACCAGCGGGTTCCGCAGCGAACAGCGCAAGCCCCGGCTTCAGCGCATGCGCGGCGATGGCCACGCCGGCGGCCAGGCCGCCACCGCCGACCGGCGTGATGAGTGCATCGAGCTGCGGCGCCTGGCCCAGCAATTCCAGCGCAAGGGTTCCCTGCCCCGCCATCACCCGCGCATCGGCATAAGGATGCACCAGCGCGGCGCCAGTCTGCGCCTGCACCTGATCGCACATCGCTTCGCGTGCGGCCTGCGTGGGCGCGCAGCGATGCAGCGTGCCGCCGGCGCGCGCGATGGCTTCCAGCTTGGCCTGCACGGCACCCTCGGGCACTACCACGTGCGCCTGGATACCGCGCGTGGCAGCGGCCAGCGCCAGCGCGTTGCCGTGATTGCCGGAGGAATGCGTGACCACGCCGCGCGCTGCCTCCTCGTCCGACAGCGACCAGACCGCATTGCACGCGCCGCGGAACTTGAACGCGCCGCCGCGCTGCAGGTTCTCGCACTTGAAGTGCAGCTCGGCGCCGACCAGCGCATCCAGTACCGCGCTGCGCAGCACCGGCGTCACCACCGCATGCGGCGCGATGCGCGCGGCGGCGTCGCGGATGGCGCCGATGTCGGGCAGCGCGTTCATGCCTTCACGATCTCCACGCCGCAGCGGTAGCGGCGTTCCGCACCCGGCAGCAGGCGGATCGCATCCGCGCATTCGGGCCGGTTGAACGCGTTCGCCATGCACTCCATCGGCTCCAGCGCAATGGCGCGGCGCACATCGCGGCTGATCGTGTCGGAAGTGAAGGCATGCATCAGGCCATGCTCCTGCCACACCACCAGCGCACGGCCGCTGGCCGGATCGCGCAGGTGGGTGCGGATGCGGCCATCGGCATCCGGCTGCAATTCGTTGTAGCTCTGGTCGAGGATCTGCCCGCCGATCGCGCGCGGCTCACGGAAATCCATCGCGGGGGCATCGTCCAGCGCCACATACGCCGCCGCGCCGGGCAGCGCGATCAGGTCGGCGCCGGTGCGGATCAACCCTTCACCGGGAATCTGCAGCTCCCAGCCGTCCACCAGTGCATCGGCCAGACGGAAATACGGGTGCCAGCCGAAGAAGCACGGCGCCGCGCTGTCGCCCACGTTGCGCATCGCGACTTCCAGCGTCAGGCCGGCTGCGTCCAGCGTGAACGTCACTGCCAGGTCGATCGAGTGCGGATAGCCCGGCTGCGGACGGATCGCAGGCGTGGCCAGCGTCACGTGCGCCTGCCGTTCGTCCGCGGCAAGCGCGGCGAGATCGAAGGTGGTGCCGCGCACGAAACCATGGCGGCTGGCGCGCGCGTCGCCCACCACGCCGGGCTGCAGGTCCTGCGGCTGGCCGTCGAAGGTGTAACGCGCATCGGCGATGCGACCGCCGAACGGCACCATGATCGCGAAGCGCGAACCGGAGCGTGCGACGATTTCCGCATCGTCGCGGTAGCCGTCGGCGTAATCGAACCACGTGCCGCCCTCGCTCGCCTCGAAGTTCAGCAGCGCCGCACCGAGCCGCGCGATGCGCACGCGGCGCCCACCCACGGCATCTTCCAGTTGCACTACGGGCTGCTTGCCCAGCATGGCTTCGGTGGCAAGAAAGCGCGTCATCGGCGAACTCCGGTTGAAGGCGGGGGAAAGACCCCGCATGTTAGCCTGATCCATTCCTTCGCCTGATTGTCCCCGCATGAACGCCCGACCCGACGCCCCCAGCCTGCCGATCCGCCTCGCCGACTACCGGCCGCCGGCCTGGCGGGTGGAACGGGCGGAACTGGAATTCGAGCTGGACATCGCCGCGACCGAAGTGAGCGCGAAGCTGCTGCTGCGCCGCGATCCCGCCCAGGACGAACCGCTGCGACTCGACGGCGAGAACCTCGAACTGCTCGCCATCGCGCTGGACGGCCAGCCGCTGCCGGCCGATGCGTGGCGCCTGTTCGACGGCGGCCTGGAAGTGGACGGCGCGCGCGACGGCAGCGTGCTGGAAACATGCGTGCGCGTGCATCCCGCCGCGAACACCGCGCTGGAAGGCCTGTACCTTTCCGGTCCGCGCGAGACCGGCTTCCTGCTCACTCAATGCGAGGCGCAGGGGTTCCGCCACATCACGTTCTTCCCGGACCGCCCCGACGTGCAGTCCATCTATACCGTGACGCTGCGCGCCGACCGCGCGCGTTTCCCGGTGCTGCTGGCCGGCGGCGATCCCGATGGTGCGGGCGAGCTGCCCGATGGTCGCCACTGGGCGCGCTTCGCCGATCCGCATCCCAAGCCCGCCTATCTTTTCGCCCTGGTCGCCGGCCGGCTGGAAAAGATCGAACGCGACTACCGCACCGCCGACGGCCGCGACGTGCAGCTGAAGATCTGGGCCGAGGCCGACGCCATCGCCAGTTGCCACTACGCGATGGATGCACTGGAACGCTCGATGCGCTGGGACGAGCAGACCTACGGGCGCAACTACGACCTCGACGTGTTCCACGTCGTCGCCACCCACGACTTCAACATGGGCGCGATGGAGAACAAGGGCCTCAACATCTTCAACACGAAGTGCCTGCTGGCCGATCCCGACTCCAGCACCGACGACGAATACCGCCGCGTGGAAGCGGTGGTCGCGCACGAGTATTTCCACAACTGGAGCGGCAACCGCGTCACCTGCCGCGACTGGTTCCAGCTGAGCCTCAAGGAAGGCTTCACCGTTTACCGCGAGCAGTGCTTCTCCGCCGACATGAACTCGGCGCCGCTGAAGCGCATCGAGGACGTGGCCCTGCTGCGTCGCGCGCAGTTTCCCGAGGACGCGGGCCCGCTGGCGCACCCGGTGCGCCCCGCCGAGTACCGCGAGATCAACAATTTCTACACCGCCACTGTGTACGAGAAAGGTGCCGAGCTGGTGCGCATGCTGGCAGGCAAGCTGGGTGCGGAAGGTTTCCGCCGCGGCAGCGACCTGTACTTCAGCCGCAACGACGGACGCGCCGCCACCATCGAGGATTTCCTCGCCGCGCTCGGCGAAGCGAACGGCATCGACCTCACGCCCTATCTCGCGTGGTACGGCCAGGCCGGTACGCCGCGGTTGCGGGCGCATGGCGAATACGATGCCGCACGCCGCGAATACGCGCTCACGCTGTCGCAGCGCACTCCGACCAGCCAGCAGCAACCGCACAAGCAGCCCGTGCCGATACCGGTGAAGCTGGCGCTGTTCGGCAAAGACGGCCGGATGCTTCCCTTGCATCTGGACGGCCAGACGGCCGACCGCGAGATCGTGGTGGTGCTGACCGAGGCCGAGCAGCGCTTCGTGTTCCGCGACGTGGCCGAACGACCCGTACCCTCGCTGCTGCGCGGCTTCTCCGCACCGGCGATCCTGGAATGCGATTACGCGCCGACCGAACTCGCGCTGCTGCTGAGCCACGATCCCGACGGCTTCAACCGCTGGGAGGCCGGCCAGCAGCTCGCCGTGCGCGCCATCGACGCCTTGCGCGACGGCACCGCCGCCGATGCCGTGGATGCCTGGTGCGACGCGCTGGCCACCCTGTTCGGCGATGCGCGCGTCGACGATGCGCTGCTCGCCGGCCTGCTTACTCCGCCCGGCGAGATCGAGCTGGCGGAACGCGAGACGGCGGTCGATCCGACGCGCATCCATGCACTGCGCCAGCAATTGCAGCACCGCCTCGCCACGCGCATCGGCGGCGATGCGCTGGACGCGCGCTATCGCGCACTTGCCGCACGATCCACGGCCGACATCGACGCCGCCAGCCAGGCCGGGCGCAGCCTCAAGCAGCGCGTGCTGCAGCTGCTGGCCCTGCTCGATGCCGGCAAGGCCTGCGACCATGCGGTCGCGCAATACCGCGATGCGCCCAGCATGACCGACCGCCTCGCCGCGCTCGCCGTGCTGGCGCGATACGACGCCGCGCGCAGCAGCGAGCCGCTGGCGCACTACCGCACGCGCTATGCGAACGATCCGCTGGCGCTCGACAAGTGGTTCGCGCTGCAGGCGCAATTGCCGGGCGAAGCTGCGCTGGCCCGCGTGCAGGCGCTGGAGGGCGACCCCGCCTTCACGCTGAAGAATCCGAACCGTGCCCGCGCCCTGCTGGGCACCTGGGCCAACGGCAACCCTACCGGCTTCCATCGCCCCGACGGTGCCGGCTACCGGCTGTATGCCGAACGCCTGCTGGCGCTGGATGCGCTGAACCCGCAGATCGCCGCCCGCCTCGCCACCGCGTTCAACGGTTGGCAGCGGCTGGAACCGCAGCGTCGCGAAGCGGCTCATGCCGCGCTGGCGTCCTTGATGGCCCACGACAAGATTTCGCGCAATCTCGCGGAGATCGCGGGCAACATGCTCAAGGGCTGAAACGCAAAGCGGCGGCCGTGGCCGCCGCTTCATTCCCGCCGGGCTTTGCGCCCGACCGGGACAGGTTCATACCGGCAGGCTGCTCAGCGCGGTGCGCAGCCGCACGATGCGCGACTCCAGACGCGGCAGCAACGCCACCCGCTCGCTCTCGGCGCGCTCCTCCAGGGTTTCCATCGCCATCTCTATGCGGCCGATCTCGATCAGCAGATCGTGATGCGGAAAGACCTTTTCGAAATCGATGTTGGCGCCCATGGCAGCTCCCCGTTTCCTGTTGCCAAGAGCATGCATCGGTTGTGCCAAAGTGTGATTTTGGTCACGCAGCGCAATCCGGCCATCGCGCGAAACTGACGCACCACGTCAGCAGCTGTCATGCACCGGCAGAAAGTTGCGCCATAGTCACCGCATGTTCACCTTCTTGCGGCGATTATCGATCCACGATCTGGCGGACGGGGTAGCCAGATATCCAAGTTTCCCAGTTTCTGGCGTCCGGCATTACGGTCATCCTGGATTCCCCCTGTTCCTGAGACCGCCGGGCGCCAGATCTAAACAACGAAACCCCGCATTTTGCGGGGTTTCGTTTTTTCCGTCGCAGAAAACGACGGAGGCGATTCGGGCATCGCGCCGGCAACGGCCCCGGGTTGAATGTCGACCAAAAAACGACGGCGCCCCGAAGGGCGCCGTCCTGCTCCCTTTCATGGCACGCGATCAGGCCCCTGTCCTCCCGATCCCGGCGCACGTATTCGCGCAGCCGCTGCCCATGAAAGTGCAGGACAGGTAAAGCAGTTTGCATGCCAAGTGCCTCTTGGTGTGCGCGGTATCATTGAAACCTACCCGGCTCCAACCAGAACGCACCCATGCTCCATCCCACCCACTACGACGTGATCGTGATCGGCGGCGGCCACGCCGGCACCGAAGCTGCGCTGGCGGCCGCGCGCACCGGCGCGCGCACGCTGCTGTTGACCCACAGCATCGAAACCGTGGGCGCGATGAGCTGCAACCCGGCCATCGGCGGCATCGGCAAGGGTCACCTGGTGAAGGAGATCGATGCGCTGGGCGGCGCGATGGCGCATGCGGCGGACCTCGCCGGCATCCAATGGCGCACGCTCAATGCCTCCAAGGGGCCGGCGGTGCGCGCCACCCGCTGCCAGGCCGACCGTGCGCTGTACCGCGCCGCGATCCGCCACATCGTGGAGAGCCAGCCCAACCTCGACCTGTTCCAGCAGGCGGTGGACGACCTGATCGTGGAAGGCGACCGCGCCGTGGGTGTGGTGACGCAAATGGGCGTTTCCTTCCGTGCAAGGTCGATTGTGCTCACGGCGGGCACCTTCCTCGCCGGCAAGATCCACATCGGCCCCGCCCAGTACGCCGGTGGCCGCGCCGGCGACCCGCCGGCCAGCGCGCTGGCGGCGCGGCTGCGCGAGCTGCCGCTGGCGGCGGACCGCCTCAAGACCGGCACGCCGCCGCGCATCGACCGGCGCAGCATCGATTTCTCCGGGCTGGAGGAACAGCGCGGCGACGATCCGGCGCCGGTGTTCTCCTACCTCGGCTCGCGCGACGAACACCCGCGTCAGGCGAGCTGCTGGATCACCCACACCACCGAACGAACGCACGAGCTGATCCGCGGCGCACTCGACCGCTCGCCGCTCTACACCGGCCAGATCGAAGGCGTAGGCCCCCGCTACTGCCCGTCCATCGAGGACAAGGTGGTGCGCTTCGCGGAGAAGGCCTCGCACCAGATCTTCATCGAGCCGGAAGGGCTGGGCACGTTCGAAATCTACCCGAACGGCATCTCCACCTCGCTGCCGTTCGACGTGCAGCTGGCGCTGGTGCAGTCGATCAAGGGCTTCGAACACGCGCACATCACGCGGCCGGGCTACGCCATCGAATACGACTACTTCGATCCGCGCGGCCTCAACCCCTGGCTGGAGACCAAGGCGATTCCCGGCCTGTACTTCGCCGGCCAGATCAACGGCACCACCGGCTACGAGGAGGCCGGCGCGCAGGGCCTGATCGCCGGCCTCAACGCCGCGCTGTCCGCACAGGGCAAGGCGCCGTGGTACCCGCGCCGCGACGAGGCCTACATCGGCGTGCTGATCGACGATCTCACCAGCAACGGCACCATCGAGCCCTACCGCATGTTCACCTCGCGCGCCGAATACCGGCTGCACTTGCGCGAGGACAATGCCGACCTGCGCCTGACCGAGCAGGGCTATACGCTGGGCGCGGTGCCGCAGGCGCGCTTCGACGCGCTGCGCGCAAAGCGCGAGTCGGTGGAACGCGAGACGCAGCGCCTCGCCGCGTTGTGGGCCGCACCGAACAATGCATTGGGCGCGGCGATCGAACGCCAGCTCGGCATCGCGCTGAGCCGCGAGACCAATGCGCTGGACCTGCTGCGCCGCCCCGAGGTGGACTACACCGCACTCGCCACGGTCGCCGGCCTCGGCCCCGCCGTGGAGCGCGAGGACGTGGCCGCGCAGGTCGAGGTGCAGACCAAGTACGCGGGTTACCTGGAGCGCCAGCGCGACGAAATCGAGCGCCAGCGCCGCCACGAGCAGACCGCGATTCCGTCCAGCTTCGACTACGACAAGGTGCGCGGCCTGTCTTCCGAAGTGCTGCTCAAGCTTAAGCGCGTGCAGCCCGCCACCCTCGGCCAAGCCGCGCGCATCAGCGGCGTCACTCCCGCGGCGATCTCGCTGCTGCTGGTGCATTTGAAGCGCCACGCCGCCTGAGCATTTCCCGCCTTCCGGCACACCCCACGCAACACGTGGCATGGCATCATCGAGGCATTCACCACCCGGGGAGTGCATGCGATGGAAATCTGGATCGGACGCAACGGCGAACGCCATGGCCCGTACAAGGAAGAGGACGTGCGCGCGTGGCTGCGCAGCGGCCAGGTCAGCGGCAGCGATCTCGCGTGGCGCGAAGGCCTCGCCGACTGGCAGCCGCTGTCGGTGCTGTACCCCGATGCGACGCCTGCCACGACCCAAGCCACGGGCGGCTCTTATCCGCCGCCGCCTGCCGCAGCACCAGGTTTCCCCCAGACCACGGCCGCGTCGCTGGAAGACTACGCGGGTTTCTGGAAGCGCGTGGCGGCTTACATCCTCGACGCCATCATCCTGTGGATTCCGCAGATGCTGGTCGAATCGGTCACCGGCGCCAGCGCCGCGAAGAAGGTCATGAACGACGCGATCCAGAGTGCGGCCGGTGACATGCAGGCCATCCACGAGGCGCAGGTGCACTACTTCGTTGCCGCATGGCCGGCCATGCTGATCGGCCTCGTGATCGCCGTGCTGTACTTCGGTTTCTGCGAAAGCTCGGCCTGGCAGGGCACGGTGGGCAAGCTGGCCCTGGGTATCCGCGTCACCGACCTGGATGGCCGGCGAATCAGCCTCGGCCGCGCCATCGGGCGCTATTTCGGCAAGCTGCTCAGCGCCATCATTCTCTGCATCGGCTTCATCATGGTGGCCTTCACCCAGCGCAAGCAGGGCCTGCACGACATCATCTGCAACACCCTGGTGCTGAACGGCCGCGCCAGCGAGTTCAAGGATGCGACCACGAAGCCGACGGGCAACGGCGGTTCGTTCAACGCCTGATCCGCCGTCTGGCGAACACGGCGCCGGGGTCCGCCCCGGCGCCGCTTTCTTTTCCGGGGCGATGTGGCCTGCTTGTTATCATCGTCGACTCGCTCCACCTGCAAGGACACGCTCCATCCCATGCTCAGCATCGAACAACGCATTGCCCAGGACATCGCCGCCAAGACCGAACAGGTGCGCGCGGCGGTCGATTTGCTCGACGGCGGCGCCACCGTGCCGTTCATCGCGCGCTACCGCAAGGAAGTCACCGGCGGTCTCGATGACACCCAACTCCGCCTGCTGGAAGAACGCCTGCACTACCTGCGCGAACTGGAGGAGCGCCGCGCCGCGATCCTCGCCAGCGTCGAGGAACAGGGCAAACTCACCGATGCGTTGAAGAACGACATCCTCGCCGCCGACACCAAGGCGCGCCTGGAAGACCTCTACCTGCCCTACAAGCCGAAGCGCCGCACCAAGGCGCAGATCGCGCGCGAGGCGGGGCTGGAACCGCTGGCGCTAGGCCTGCGCGAAGATCCCACGCAAACACCCGAGACTTTCGCGGAAACCTTCGTCGATGCCGACAAGGGCGTGCCCGATGCGCGCGCTGCGCTCGACGGCGCCCGCGCGATCCTGATGGAGTCCATCGCCGAAGACGCGCACCTGGTGGGCGAACTGCGCGACTGGCTGTGGGACAAGGGCCAGATCCGCGCCAAGGTAGTGGAGGGCAAGGAAAACGAGGGTGCCAAGTTCCGCGACTACTTCGATCACATGGAAGCCGTCGGCAAGATTCCCTCGCACCGCTTGCTGGCGCTGATGCGCGCGCGCAACGAAGGCGTGATCGAGCTGGACCTGCTGCCCGCGGCAGAGGCCGAGCAGGGCCACGCCGAAGGCGAAGGCCGCGTGGCCGCGCATGCCGGCATTCATGACCGTGGCCGTCCGGCCGATACATGGCTGCGCGAGACCGTACGCCTGACCTGGCGCGTGAAGCTGCATTTGCACCTCACGCTGGACCTGTTCGGCCGCGTGCGTGAAGGCGCGGAAGACGAAGCGATCCGCGTGTTCGGCGACAACCTCAAGGACCTGATGCTGGCCGCGCCGGCCGGCGCCAAGACGGTGATGGGACTCGACCCCGGCATCCGCACCGGCTGCAAGGTGGCCGTGGTCGATGCCACCGGCAAGCTGCTGGCCACCGACACCATCTATCCGCACGAGCCGCGCCGGCAGTGGAACGAGTCGCTGGCCGCGCTGGCGCGCCTGTGCCAGAAGCACAGCGTGGACCTCATCGCCATCGGCAACGGCACCGCCTCGCGCGAGACCGACAAGCTGGCCGGCGAACTCATCAAGGGCCTGGCCAGGACGCACGCCGAGCACAAGCTGTCGAAGGTCGTGGTGAGCGAGGCCGGCGCCTCGGTGTACTCCGCGTCGGAAACCGCCGCGAAGGAATTCCCCGAGCTGGACGTGAGCCTGCGCGGTGCCGTCTCCATCGCACGCCGCCTGCAAGACCCGCTGGCCGAACTGGTGAAGATCGAACCCAAGGCGATCGGCGTGGGCCAGTACCAGCACGACGTGAACCAGGTGAAGCTGGCGCGCGCGCTGGACGCCAGGGTCGAGGACTGCGTAAACGCGGTGGGCGTGGACGTGAACACCGCCTCCGCTGCGCTGCTGTCGCGCGTGGCCGGCCTTTCCGCCAGCGTGGCCGAGAACGTGGTGAAGCACCGCGACGCCAACGGCGCCTTCGCCAACCGCAAGGCGCTGCTCAAGGTGCCGCGCCTGGGCGACAAGGCGTTCGAGCAGTGCGCGGGCTTCCTGCGCGTGCCCAATGGCGACAACCCGCTGGATGCCAGCGCGGTACACCCCGAAGCCTATCCGGTGGTGGAGCGCATCATCGCCCAGTGCGGCCGTGAGGTGCGCAACATCATCGGCGACACCGGCTTCCTGCGCGGCCTCAAGCCCGAGCAGTTCACCGACGAGAAGTTCGGCGTGCCCACGGTGCGCGACATCCTCAAGGAACTGGAAAAGCCCGGTCGCGACCCGCGCCCCGAATTCGTCGCGCCCAGCTTCGCCGAGGGCGTGGAGGACGTGAAGGACCTGCGCCCGGGCATGATCCTCGAAGGCCGCGTCACCAACGTCGCCGCATTCGGCGCCTTCGTGGACATCGGCGTGCACCAGGACGGCCTCGTGCATGTCTCGGCGCTGTCGCACACCTTCGTGAAGGATCCGCGCGACGCGGTGAAGGCCGGCGACATCGTCAAGGTGAAGGTGATGGAGGTGGACATCCCGCGCCAGCGCATCGGCCTGTCGATGCGCCTCGACGACGAACCGGGCCAGGCGCGCGGCAAGCCGGCTGGCGGCGATGCCCGCCCCGGGCAGCGCGACGCCCGTGGTCCGCGTCCGGGCGCTGCGCCCAAGCAGGCGCCCGCCCCGGCCAACAGCGCCTTCGCCGACGCGTTGACGCGCGCGATCAAGCGCTGAAGCCGGTGCCCGGACCGCATGCTGCGGCGATGCGCTGCAGCATGCGGTTCCGTATGGAATGCCTTACCGTAACCGTAACGTCTAGCTAACAAGGCCATTCCGGCCGTGGGGAGTGTTTTCATGCTTCGTACCCGTCACCTGGTCGGCGCCATCGCCACCGCCCTGCTGTTCAGCACCGCCGCCAGCGCCACCGATTTCAGCAAGGTCATCGTGTTCGGCGACAGCCTGAGCGATGCCGGCAACATCTCGCTGGCGAGCAACCCGGCTATCCAACCGCCGCTGGAATTCACCACCAACCCGGGCCACGTGGCCGTGCAGGATCTCGCCGGTAGCCTGGGCTACACCCTGGGGCCGTCGCTCGCAGGCGGCACCGATTACGCCTGGGGCGGCGCCGGCGTGCTGACCAACTCGCCCGGCACGCCGTCCGCGGTGCCGACGATCACCGACCAGGTGGACGCCTATCTCGCTGCAGGCAGCGTCGACTCGCATGCCCTGTATTCGATGTGGGGCGGCGCGAACGATATCTTCTACGCCGCTACCTCGGCCGGCGCCGCAGCCACGGCGCAGCAGCTGATCCAGCAGAACGTGGCCGCGCAGATCGCCCAGCTGCAGCTCGCCGGCTACACCGCCGCGCAGATCCAGGCGCTGACGCCCACCATCACCCAGCAGGTGACCGCCGCGGTGACCCAGCAGGTGCAGGCCGCCGCCGGCGTCTCCACGCTGATGACCGCCGACCAGGCCCAGGCCTCGATCGTCGCGGCCGCCCAGCAGGAAGTGAAGCTGATCGGCGCACTGCAGTCCGCCGGCGTCAAGAACATCCTGGTGTTCAACCTGCCCAATATCGGCCTGACGCCCGACGGCACCGGGCAAGGCGCTACGGCTGCCGGGCAGCTGACCGATCTCAGCGTGATCTTCAACGGCACGCTCAACACCGGTCTGGGTCAGATGGGCAAGGGCATCATCCCGGTCAACACCTATGCATTGATCAACGAGGTGATCGCCAACCCGTCGCTCTACGGTTTCAGCAACGTCACCACGCCGGCCTGCGGTGCCGGCTCCAGTTCGGTGCAGTGCGGTCCGCAAGGCTCTGGCCTGCCTTACACCTACGCTGCAGGCGCTGACCAGAGCTATCTGTTCGCCGATGGCGTCCACCCCACCACGGCGGCGCACGCCATGCTGGCCCAGGTGGTGCTGTCCGAACTCAACGCGCCTGGCCAGATTTCGCTGCTCGGCGAGACCGCATTGGCCAGCACCACCGCGCAGACCAGCGCGATCCGCAACGAAATGCTGGCCGACAGCAACGGCGGCGCCACCCGCGCCTTCGTCAACGTGAACTATGCGCACCAGAGCTACGACGCGCAGAGCAACTCGCCGAAGACCACCAGCAACGACGTCAACCTCACCCTGGGCGCCGACGCGCACATCAACGACAACCTCTCGGCCGGCATCGCGCTGGGCGTGGGCCAGAGCAACGCCAGCTTCGCTGGCGGCGGCGGCTACCAGCTGCAGGACATCAGCGGCCTGGGCTACCTCACCTACCACCAGGGCGGCGGCTACGTGGGCGGCTACCTGAACTTCGGCCAGTCCAACTTCAGCGACATCGACCGTCGCATCCAGATCGGCGCCGATTCGCGTGGCGAAACCGGCAAGGCCGACGGCTCGCACCTGGGCGGCGGCCTCACCGGCGGCTGGTGGTTCGATTTCGGCACCCTGCGCACCGGCCCGTACGCCAACCTCGAGTGGGCGACGATCAAGATCAACGGCTACAGCGAAGACGGCAGCGACAGCACCGCCATGTGGTTCGGCCGCCAGCAGCGCAATGCGCTGATCGGCACGCTGGGCTGGCGCGTGCAGGGCAACTGGCAGGCCGGCAACACCGTGCTGACGCCCTACGCGGACATCGGCTGGAACAACGACAGCAAGGCGGATACGCGCGACATCACCGCCGGCCTCAACACCATGAACGGCAGCTTCGCGCTCGCGGGCTTCACGCCCGACAAGAACTGGGGTTCCGTCGACCTGGGCCTATCCGCGCAGTTCAACCAGCGGCTCAGCGGCTGGGTCAGCTACAACGGCCACTTCAGCGACAACAGCCAGACGTACAACAGCGTCAACCTGGGCCTGAAGTACGCCTTCTGATCGCTGCGGCCGGATCTTTCGGCCCGCTGGAAAGAACGGCCAGGGATGGCCGCCTTTTCCGACTCTGCCACCAGAGTCGGCTGCAATAAAAAAGCCGTCCGCAATGCGGACGGCTTTTTCGTATGCCAGCCTTGTCGAGGCGGCTTACTTCTTCTTGTTGCCGCCGGCAAGGCTGAAGATGGACAGCGACTGCTGGCGCAGGCTGTTGGCGGCATCGGAGCTCAGATCGCCGGCCTTGTCGCCGTTCTGCTGCTCATGCAGCACCAGCATGCCGTTCTCGGTCCAGCTTGCGCGCTCGGTCGAGCTGGGCGCGGCATCCTTGTTGGCCTTCTCCTGCTGCACGGCCACCCACGGCGAACCGTTCTTGTAGGCGTAGTCGGTGCTGGTGAAGCCCTTGTCGCCACGATCCACCAGCTCGCGGATCACCTTGACCTCGCCGTCCTGGCGGAACACCTGCCAGCCGCGCGAAGCATTGTCTTCGAGCTTGGTGCCGGAGGAGACCTTCATGCCGCCGATGCGCGCGATCAGCGCGTTGAAGTCGGCCAGGTCCTTCTCGGCCGGTGTCTGCTCGGCCACCAGTTCGATCGAAGCCTGATCCTTGTTGCCCTGGGTGATCACCGGCGCCTGGATCGGCATGGCGTAATGACGCGCACCGTCCGTGAGGGTGACCTGCACGACGTACATGTCAGCCGACTTGATCTCGGCCGGCTTGAAATCCAGTTGGAACGAGTAAGGGAAGGTGGCACCCGAGGCCACGGTCTTGGTGGCCACCGGCGCCGAACCGGCCGCGGAGGGAGACACGTCGACCAGGTTGATCACCAATTGCGCGTTGGGCGACGGCTGGGTGGTGCCGCGCACCGAGATCGTGCCGGTTACCGCGCTGGCCGTGACGGCAGCTGTCGAACTGGCGCCGGCGGCACCTTCATCCGTCTGCGACGGCGTGGACGAGCCACAGCCAGCCAAGGCCAGTACGGCCATCGACAAAACCAACTTGCGCATAGGTAAGCCTCGTTACTAGGGGGTTCAAACACGGAAACCGGCAGCGGCGGGGCCGTGGTTTCGTCGCGGGGGAAACTTTGAGGATAGCCCAAAAGTGCAACAGCAGGAAATTCAAGCGGCGGCGTCACAAAATTTGCGTGAACGCATGCGAAACAGCCGCCTTTTCAAGTCAACCGAAACTTCTTGGCGACGTTTACCCTGCCTTAAGCAAGATTTCATCCGTCCAGACCGGGAATTTGGCAGGCGTTGCACCGCAACAACCGGCGAAATTCCGTAAGAAAGCGACACGAAAGCAGCCAGTTCGATACTGCTACCGCGCCGCCATCTTGTGTTCCCGGCCCGCAGACGCGCGATTTTGCGACAACTCTAACAGCCCTGTTGACGGTCAATCGCCATGAGCACGCAAAAACTCCCCCACGACCCGCTCCAGTCGACCTTTGCCGATCGCATCAAATTACTGATCCAGCGCGTGGGAAGCGCCACCGAAATCGCGCGAATGTGCGGTTTTTCCGAAGGCGTGGTGCGCAGTTGGCGCGATGGCCATACCGATCCGTCGCGAGCACGCTGCGTCACCCTGGCACGCACGCTGGGCATCTCGCTGGTCTGGCTGGTGGCTGGCGAGGGCGCCCTGCAGGTCGACCCGTCCACCGCGGGCAATGACGATTCGCAGTACAGCTCCGAAACCATCTCGCACCGGCCACGCCGCATTGGCCATGCCCAGGCGGGCAGCTTGGATGCTTCGGTGGATCCGAACCGGCTGAATACCGCCATGCAGATCCTGCAGTCGGAACTGGAGCTGGCGAACAGCCAGATGACGCTGGCCGAAAATACCGACATGCTCAGCCATCTCTACGAGATCCTGGGTTCCGACGGTGCCAGCGTCAACGCCACCGCCATGCTGAAGTTCAACCGCCAGCTGTCCGAGCGCATCCGCCGCGGCAAGACACACGAAGTCGCCTGAACCCGCTCGACCCACGATCCAGACAAAACGCGGCGCTCCGAAAAGGCGCCGCGTTTTGTTTGAGAAGCACAGCCATAGGTGACCGTCCGTTTGATTCCCTCGGTCCGGAATGACCGTGGGAATCAACCGTGGGAATCACTCGCGCAGCAATGCAATATCGGCCACCGCGCCGAAGGCCGACTTGAGCCGTCCGAGCAGGGCGAGGCGATTGCGGCGCACCGCCGGGTTCTCGGCATTCACCAGCACCTGTTCGAAAAAGGCATCGACCGGCGCCTGCAACTGCGCGAGTCGCTTCAGCACACGGGTGTAATCGCCCTGCTGCAGCGGATCCGCGGTGTCCTTGCCGGCCGCGGCCAGCGCTTCGGCCAGCGCGCGTTCGGCATCGCTTTCGAAATGCGCTGCATCGACTTCATGGGCCAGTGCCTGCTCGCCACCTTCCTCGGCCTGCTTGCGCAGGATGTTGGCCACGCGCTTGTTCGCGGCGGCAAGACTGGCCGCCTCCGGCAAGCGGGCAAACTCGACCACGGCATGCAGGCGGCGGCCGAAATCGGGCAGCGTCTCTGGTTGCACCGCGAGCACGGCCTCGTAGGCTTCGGCCGGGCAGCCCTGTTCTGCGTAATATCCGCGCAGGCGATCCAGCACGAAATCGACCAGCTCCGTCACCAGCGCGGCGCGGCGCTGGCCGACATCGATCGCGGGTACCTTGCCGTCCTTGCCGGGTTTCACGCCAGCCGCGAAAGCGGCTTCGGGCAGCAACTCGAGCGCCTCGGCAAACGTGGCGCGAAGATCGAGTTCGAGCCTGCCTTCGATCAAGGTACGCGCAAGGCCAAGCCCGGCGCGACGCAGCGCGAACGGATCCTTGTTGCCGCTGGGCTTCATGCCCACGGCGAAGATGCCGGCGAGGGTGTCCAGGCGTTCGGCCACCGCCAGTACCTGGCCCACCTTGTCCGCGGCGATGCCATCGCGCGCGAAACGCGGCTGGTAGTAGCTGTCCAGCGCCACCGCCACTTCGGCCGCCTCGCCGTCATGGGCGGCGTAATAACGGCCCATCACGCCCTGCAGTTCGGGAAACTCGCCAACCATGCGGGTGAGCAGATCGCACTTGGCCAGGCTCGCCGCGCGGGTAGCGGCACCGGCATCGACGCCGACTCGACCAGCGATCACGCGAGCCAGCTCGGCCACGCGCACGCTCTTGTCCCACAGGCTGCCCAGCGCCTGCTGGTAGGTGACGTTCTTGAGCTGTTCCTGGTAGCTGGCCAGCGGCGTCTTCAGGTCTTCGTCCCAGAAGAACTTCGCGTCGGCGAAGCGCGGACGGATCACACGCTCGTAGCCCTTGCGGATCTCGGTAGGCTGCTTCGACTCGATGTTGGCGAGGCCGATGAAATGTTCGGTGAGTTTGCCGTCGGTGTCGAACACCGGCACGAATTTCTGGTTGGTCTCCATCGTGGTGACCAGCGCTTCCTGCGGCACGGCGAGGAAGCCGCGCTCGAAGCCGCATGCGATCGCCACCGGCCACTCGGTGAGGTTGCTGATCTCGTCGAGCAAGGCCTCGTCGAGACGCGGCACTCCACCGGTTTCCTTCGCCGCGCGCGCCACCTCGTCGCGCACGCGCTGGCGGCGCTCGGCCGGATCGGCCAACACCTTGGCGCTGCGCATCGCATCGAGCCAGCCGTCCGCATCGGCCACGTGCACCGGCTGCGGATGCATGAAACGATGACCACGCGACTGGCGGCCACTCTTCAGGCCCAGCACCTCGCCATCGACGATGTCCGCGCCGTGCAGCATCACCAGCCAGTGTGCGGGACGCACGAAGGCGTAATCGTGATCGGCCCAGCGCATCGGGCGCGGGATCGGCAGGCTCTTGAACGCTTCGTCCACGATCTCCGCCAACAACGCAGCCAGCGGCTGACCCGGCTTCACCGCTCGGAACACGAACCATGCGCCCTTGTCGGTCTCGAGCTTTTCCAGCTGCCCCACGGTCACGCCGCAGGACTGCGCGAAACCCGTGAGCGCCTTCGAAGGCTGGCCCTGCGCATCCAACGCGGCATTGACCGCCGGGCCGCGGCGTTCGACCGATTGTTCCGGCTGCATCGCGGCGACGCGCGGAACATGGACGGCCAGGCGACGCGGCGAGCAATACGCCTTCGCCTCGCCCAACGACGCTTCGATACCGCGCTTGGCCAGCCCGTCGCAGATGCCGCGCGCGAACGCGGCGGACAATTCGTCCAGCGCCTTCGGCGGCAGTTCCTCGGTGCCCAGTTCGATCAGCAGCGACTTGGCAGCACTCATGCAGCCAGCTCCTTTGCATTCTTCTTCAGTCCCGGGAAGCCGAGTTTCTCGCGCTGCGCCACGTAGGTTTCGGCCACGCTACGCGCCAGGGTGCGCACGCGCAGGATGTAACGCTGGCGCTCGGTGACGCTGATCGCGCGGCGCGCATCGAGCAGGTTGAAGGTATGGCTGGCCTTCATCACCTGCTCGTAGGCCGGCAACGGCAGGTTGGCGGCGATCAGCTGGTTGGCGGTGGCCTCGCACACGTCGAACCAGCGGAACAGTTCCGGCACGTTCGCATGCTCGAAGTTGTAGGTGCTCTGCTCCACCTCGTTCTGATGGAACACGTCGCCGTAGGTGACCTTGCCGTGCGGACCTTCGGTCCACACCAGGTCGTACACGTTGTCCACGTTCTGCAGGTACATCGCCAGGCGCTCGAGGCCGTAGGTGATCTCGCCGGTGACGGGGCGGCATTCCAGTCCGCCGGCCTGCTGGAAATAGGTGAACTGGGTGACTTCCATGCCGTTGAGCCAGACTTCCCAGCCCAGGCCCCAGGCACCCAACGTGGGCGATTCCCAGTTGTCCTCGACGAAACGCAGGTCGTGCACCAGCGGATCGAGGCCGAGCTCCTTCAGCGAACCGATGTACAGCTCGAGGATGTTCTCCGGGTTCGGCTTCATCACCACCTGGTACTGGTAGTAGTGCTGCAGACGGTTCGGATTCTCGCCGTAACGGCCATCGGTGGGGCGGCGCGAAGGCTGCACGTAGGCTGCCGACCACGGCTCCGGACCAAGCGAACGCAGGAACGTGGCGGGGTGAAAGGTGCCGGCGCCGACTTCGGTGTCGAGTGGCTGCAGCAAGACGCAACCCTGCGCCGCCCAGTAGCGGTTGAGGGTCTGGATCACATCCTGAAAGGTGCGCGCGGACATGGCTTTCCGTGGGCTTCGATAAAGCGGGTTAGTATAGCCGCAGCACGCCTGCGCACTGGTTTTCCGCCGTTGCGCCGCGCCACGGGGGAGTTGTCCGGATGGCCGCATCACCGCAAATCGCAACACTGCTCGGCCGTCGCGGCCGACTGGAACTGGACGAGCTGCTCGCCGCCCTGGTGGTGGATGGCTACGTGGGTGCCGAAGACGCCAAGCAGGTACGGCTGGGCTCGCGTTCCGGCCGCAGCGCGGTGGAACTGCATCCACTGGTGCTGATCGCCAACGCCAAGCTGGCGAGTCAGCGCGATCCCGGGCGTCCGTTGAGCCTGGAAAGCCTCGTCGAATGGTTGGCCGGGCATGCCAACCTGCCCTACCTCAAGATCGATCCGATGAAGGTCAACGTAGCCGCGGTCACCCAGGTGGTGAGCCATGCCTACGCGCAGCGGCATCGCATCCTGCCGGTCGCGGTTGCAACGGGCGAAGTGACTTTCGCCACCGCCGAACCGTTCGATGACGCCTGGGCCAAGGATCTCTCGCACATGCTGCGACGGGACGTGCATCGCGTGGTGTCCAGTCCGCTGGACATCAACCGCTATCTGCAGGAGTTCTACGGCGTCCAGCGCTCGATCCAGCTGGCGCAGGATGCAAAAGCCAACGGCGGTTACGATGCCTCGGCCATCCTCAACTTCGAGCAGCTCGTCGAGCTGGGCAAGAGCGGCGAAGTCGGCGCCGACGACCGCCACGTCGTGCACATCGTCGACTGGCTGCTGCAGTACGCCTTCGAACAACGCGCCTCGGACATCCATCTAGAACCGCGCCGCGAGGCCGGCCAGATGCGCTTCCGCATCGACGGCGTGATGCACAAGGTGTTCGAACTGCCGCCGCCGGTGATGACGGCGGTGACCGCGCGCATCAAGATCCTCGCGCGCATGGACGTGGCGGAGAAGCGCCGCCCGCAGGACGGCCGCATCAAGACCCGCTCATCCACCGGGCGCGAAGTGGAGCTCCGTGTTTCCAGCATGCCCACCGCTTTCGGCGAGAAGATGGTGCTGCGCATCTTCGACCCCGACCTGGTGGTGAAAGACTTCGCCCAGCTCGGCTTCTCCGAGCGCGAGACGGTGCAGTGGCGGCACATGGTGGAACGCCCGCACGGCATCGTGCTGGTCACCGGCCCCACCGGTTCCGGCAAGACCACCACGCTGTACTCCACGCTCAAGCATCTGGCCACGCCGGCGATGAACGTGTGCACGGTGGAAGACCCCATCGAAATGGTGTCGCCCGAATTCAACCAGATGCAGGTGCAGCCAGCCATCGATCTCGATTTCGCCGCCGGCGTGCGCACCCTCCTGCGACAGGACCCGGACATCATCATGGTGGGCGAGATCCGCGACCTCGAGACCGCGCAGATGGCGGTGCAGGCCTCGCTCACCGGCCATCTGGTGCTCTCTACTTTGCACACTAACGACGCGCCCAGCGCCGTCACGCGCCTGCTCGACCTCGGCGTGCCGCACTACCTGATCCAGTCCACGCTTACCGGCGTGGTGGCGCAGCGGCTGGTGCGCACCCTTTGTCCCTACTGCAAGCGGGAAGCCGCGCAGAACCCGCACGAATGGAACGCGCTCACCCACGGCTGGCCGTTGCCCTTGCCGGAAAAGGTGTGCGTGCCGGTCGGCTGCCTGGAATGCCGAAACACCGGCTTCATGGGCCGCACCGGCATCTACGAAATGATGCCGATCTCGCCACGTTTGCGGACATTGGTTTCGTCGCAACTGGAACTGGGCAACTTCGGCCAGACCGCGCTGTCCGAAGGCATGCGTCCGCTGCGCATATCCGCCGCCGAGCAGGTGGCGCGCGGAATCACCACGGTGCAGGAAGTGCTGGCCGTGCTTCCACCCATCGAGCAACCCGACGACCACACGCCCGACCAAGCCGCATGAAGCCCGTCCTGATTATCCGAACCGGCCGTGCGCCGGACGCCATCCGCGCCCGTCACGGCGATTTCCCGCACTGGTTCCGTCTCGCCGCAGAACTTCCGATGCGACGGCTGCAAGTCATCGATGTAGAGGCCGGCGAGGCATTGCCCAAGCCTGACGCAGTAGCCGGTGCATTGATTACCGGCTCGGCCGCGATGGTCACCGAACGTGCCGCATGGAGCGAGCGTACTGCGGGCTGGATCCGCGATGCGATGGACGTCGAGCTGCCACTGCTCGGCGTCTGTTACGGCCATCAGTTGATGGCGCATGCGCTGGGTGGACGTGTGGACTATCTGCCTGGCGGTCGCGAAATCGGCACGCTTGAGATCGAGAAACTCGATGCTGCCGCAAACGACCCGTTCGCCTCCTCATTGCCCAAGGTCTTCCGCGCCCACACCACGCACGAGCAAAGCGTGCTCGAGACGCCTGCGGATACGGTCATATTGGCCCGCTCCGCACGTGACCCGCATCATCTGTTGCGTTACGGGCCGAAGGCATTCAGCACGCAGTTCCACCCCGAATTCAGCGCCGATGTGATGCGTGCATATATTCGCCGCAAGCACACCGACATGCAGCGCGAGGGCTTCGATCCGCAACGGAGTTTTCGCGAAGTGGCCGCGACGCCTGTTGCGCGCGGGTTGCTGCGGCACTTCACGCATCATCACGAGCTGTCGTAAGAGCGCAGCCAATCCTGACTGTCAGGGGCGCAGTCGCCGCGTGATCGCCTCGCGCGAGAACAAGGCAAATACCAGGCCGAACAGGAAGCCACCGATGTGTGCCCACCACACGTAGGCACCATAACTGGGGCCGGCGTAGCTGAAGAGCAGCTGCAGCAGCACCCAGATGCCAATCAGCAAGAAGGCAGGCAGCCGCACGAACTCCATGTAAAGGCCCAGTGGCAGTACGAGGCCCAGGCGTGCACGCGGGAACAGCGCGACATAGGTGCCGACCACCGCTGACACTGCGCCGCTGCAACCGATGATCGGCAATCGCACACCAGCCAACGACACGGCGCCGATCAAGTTCGCCACAACTCCACCGATCACGAACAGCAACAGGAAACGCAGCGAACCAAGAGTGCGTTCGCCTGGCAAACCGAAGATAACCAGGAACAGCAGGTTGCTGAGCAAATGCAGCCAGGTGACATGGATGAACAGTGCGGTGAAAAGGCGCAGCAGCGAAGGATCCGTCAACTGCGGCCATAGTGGTTCGTGGGCATTGAAGATGTTCGCCGGCACGGTGCCCCATTCCAGCAACACCGCGATCCGCCGCGGCAGCGGCAGCATGGCCAACCAGACGAAGCAAAGCACGCACACGACGACGATGAGCAACGTGGCCCATTGCCATTGTTGTCGTCGGCGCGTTTCCACGTGTACGAACAAGATCGTGCTCCGCAACCGATGTCAGCGGCTGTCCGATTCGATGATAGGCGATTGCCGATGCATTCCGTGCCACGTATCGGGACATTGCTCACATCGATATTCGATGCTCGCAAAAGCAAACACCCTCACCGAGATCGGTGAGGGTGTTTAAGGATAAAGCCCCTGGCGGTGACCTACTCTTGCATGCAAATGCACACTACCATCGGCGCGGCTGCGTTTCACTTCCGAGTTCGGGATGGGATCGGGTGGG
>NZ_JACYXM010000006.1 GCF_014843005.1 Rhodanobacter sp. DHG33
GGTAACGTTCGATATGGCTCTGCTTCATGCTGTTCCTCGAATGTCCGACGCGCCGTATCTTTCCAGCACTCCTTACACCGCTCCCCGCGGTGGCTATGTTGCTTCCCTAGGATGGAGACTGCAGGCGCATATGGGCTTGCTCCGTAAAACCACAGCGGCGCCCGATAAAACGAGAGAGGGCCATGATGCCAGCATGGATGCGCTCCGGTTCGGCACGCGAATGCCTAGACGCTAGACCTGTCCACGATACTAGTAGCTTCAGTTCAGCCAAACACTATGCTTGATTTCGCTTTCGGTCTTCCGTCTCAAGCCTTTGCATCCATCTTGCGGAAAGGGGGGGCCTTCATCCGCATGCCGAATCGGGCCTTGCGGATCACTGCCTTGTAGTTACCTAAAATTGTCTTGACGATGGTTGCCATGCATTGAGTGTGTGGGAAAGTGCACCATTGCGCCGTACAACTTCCCGAAGCATGTCGATGTACCCGAATGTGAGTAGCCGACACGCTAGAATTTTCGCCGAAGCCCGCATCGCGCATGGGTTTCGCGGTGGGTGAATTTCACCTTGACATGGTAGGGGTCACAAGTTCGATCCTTGTACCGCCCACCAGATACCATGCAACGGCGCGAACCCCGGTTCGCGCCGTTTCTTTTGGGGCCGGGCGCCCCGCAGCCGGAGCGTTGCGATGGTCTATCTGTGGGTCAAGAGCTTCCACGTACTGTTCGTGATCGCCTGGGTGGCCACGGTGTTCTACCTGCCGCGCATCCTGGTGAACCTCGCCGAGGCCGGCGACGAGCCCGCTGTGAAGGCGCGGCTGCTGCTGATGGGGCGGAGGCTGTACAAGTTCGGCCACAACATGTTCGGCATGGCGTTCCTGTTCGGCCTGACGCTGTGGCAGGGCTGGCGGCTGTTTCCGTCGAAACTGCCCGACGTGACTGCGGGCATGCACTGGATCGACGCCAAGCTGACCCTGGTGGCGGTCCTGCTCGCCTATTTCGTCTGGATGGGGCGCCTGCTCAAGCGTTGCGAGCAGGGCGGTGCGCTACCGTCCACGAAGACGCTGCGCCTGCTCAACGAACTGCCGGTGCTGCTGCTGCTGGGCGTGATCTTCCTGGTGTTGGCCAAGCCTTTCTAGCTCGGATCCGTGCGGCGGCCGCTCAGCGGTTGAAATACCCGCGGTACCACGTCACGAAGCGCTCCACGCCCTCCTCGATGGAGGTGCCTGGCGCGTAGCCTACGTCGCGCCGCAGCGCCGACACGTCGGCCCAGGTGTCGGGCACATCGCCCGGCTGCATCGGCAGCAGGTTCTTCTCCACGCTGCGGCCCAGGTGTTGCTCCAGCAGCTCGATGAAGCGCAGCAGTTGCACCGGCTGGTCATTGCCGATGTTGTAGACGCGGTAGGGTGCGTTCGAGCTGCCCGGGTTCGGGGATTTCGCATCGTAGGCCGGGTCGGGCACGGCAGGGTGGTCGAGCGTGCGGATCACGCCTTCCACGATGTCGTCGACGTAGGTGAAGTCGCGGCTGTGGTTGCCGAAGTTGAACACGTCGATGGCTTCGCCGCGGCTGATGCGGTCGGCGA
Organism: Rhodanobacter sp. DHG33; assembly: GCF_014843005.1. GTDB lineage: Bacteria > Pseudomonadota > Gammaproteobacteria > Xanthomonadales > Rhodanobacteraceae > Rhodanobacter_A. The sequence continues at coordinate 1,578 of NZ_JACYXM010000006.1, forward strand.
ACAGCATCGGCGACATATCCGGCCGGCCCCACGGCCCGTACACGGTGAAAAAGCGCAGGCCGGTGGTGGGCAGGCCGTAGAGATGGCTGTAGCTGTGCGCCATCAGTTCGTTGGCTTTTTTCGTCGCGGCGTACAGGCTGACCGGGTGGTCCACCGCATCCTCCACCGCGAACGGCAGCTTGCGGTTGGCGCCGTAGACCGAGCTGGAGGACGCATAGACCAGATGGTCGACGCCGCCATGGCGGCAGGCCTCGAGCATATTGCCGAAGCCGACCAGGTTGCTCTGCACGTAGGCCTGCGGATTCTTCAGCGAATAGCGTACGCCGGCTTGCGCGGCCAGGTTCACCACGCGCTTCGGCTTGAAGCTGGCGAACGCGTCGTTTATCGCGGCAGCGTCGGCCAGATCGGCACGGCGGTGGGTGTAGCCGGCGTGGCCGGCAACACGGGCGAGGCGGGCTTCCTTCAACGCCGGATCGTAGTAATCGTTGTGATTATCGATGCCCAGCACTTCGTCACCGCGCGCCAGCAGGCGTTCGGCCAGGGCGGCGCCGATGAAACCGGCGGTGCCGGTGACGAGGATGCGCATGGTTTCTTCCTTCGCGAGCAGGGCGACAGTGTAGCCGTTGCGACCATGGCTCGATTGACGGCGCGGGCGGCGCTAGACTACGTTTCCAGCATGGTTTCCCAGAGGCAAGGTGGCCCGCGCGCAAGTGCCGGCCGAGTGTGCGACATGTCCACTACCCACCGAACACCTTGAATTTCCGCCTAGCCCTACCTTGTCGAAAGGACGCTGTGGCGTCCTTTTTCGTTTCCGGAGCATCCGTTTTCCCATGATCGAGATCACGCTACCCGACGGCAGCAAGCGCCCGTTCGACCACCCCGTGTCCGTGCAGGACGTGGCCGCCTCTATCGGCGCCGGCCTGGCCAAGGCCACCTTGGCCGGCAAGGTGGACGGCAGGCTGGTGGATGCCAGCTTCCCCATCGACCGCGACGCCAGCCTCGAGATCGTCACCGAGAAAAGCCCCGAGGCGCTGGACATCCTGCGCCACTCCACCGCGCATCTGCTGGCGCAGGCGGTGCAGCGCCTGTATCCGGGGGCGCAGGTCACGATCGGTCCGGTGATCGACAACGGCTTCTATTACGACTTCGCCTACGAGCGCCCGTTCACGCCCGACGATCTGGCAAAGATCGAGGTGGAGATGGAGAAGATCGTCAAGGAAGCGCTGCCGGTGACGCGCAGCGTGAAGTCGCGCGACGACGCGGTGGCGTTCTTCCGCGGCATCGGCGAGGCGTACAAGGCGGAGATCATCGAGAGCATCCCGGCCAACGAGGAGCTGTCGCTCTATTCGCAGGGCGAGTTCACCGATCTGTGCCGCGGCCCGCACGTGCCCAATACGGGCAAGCTGCGCGCCTTCAAGTTGATGAAGGTGGCCGGTGCGTATTGGCGCGGCGACTCCAACAACGCGATGCTGACCCGCATCTACGGCACGGCCTGGTTGAACGACAAGGACCTCAAGGCCTACCTGCACCAGCTGGAGGAGGCCGAGAAGCGCGACCACCGCAAGATCGGCAAGGCACTCGACCTGTTCCACCAGCAGGAGGAAGGCCCCGGCATGGTGTTCTGGCACCCGCGCGGCTGGGCGATCTGGCAGCAGGTGGAGCAGTACATGCGCGGCGTCTACCGCAAGAGCGGCTACCAGGAAGTGCGCTGCCCGCAGGTGCTGGATGTCTCGCTGTGGAAGAAGTCTGGCCACTGGGACAACTATGCCGAGAACATGTTCTTTACCGAGTCGGAGAAGCGCACCTACGCGCTGAAGCCGATGAACTGCCCCGGCCACGTGCAGATCTTCAATTCCGGCCTGCACAGCTACCGCGACCTGCCGATCCGCTATGGCGAATTCGGCGGCTGCCATCGCAACGAACCCTCCGGCGCGCTGCACGGCATCATGCGCGTGCGCGCGTTCACCCAGGACGATGGCCACGTCTTCTGCACGCCCGGGCAGATCGAGCCTGAGGTCACCGCCTTCCACCGGCGGGCGATGCAGGTCTATGCCGATTTCGGCTTCGACAACATCGCGTTGAAGATCGCGCTGCGTCCGGACAAGCGCATCGGCTCGGACGAGGTATGGGACAAGGCCGAGGAAGCGCTGCGTGCCGCGCTGCGTGCCGCTGGCGTCGCCTGGGAGGAATTGCCGGGCGAGGGTGCCTTCTACGGCCCCAAGATCGAGTACCACATGAAGGACTCGATCGGCCGCGCCTGGCAGGTTGGCACCATGCAGGTGGACTTCATGATGCCTGAGCGCCTGGGGGCCGAGTATGTGGACGAGCACAGCCAGCGCCAGCATCCGGTGATGCTGCACCGGGCCATCGTGGGTTCGATGGAGCGTTTCATCGGCATCCTGATCGAGCACCACGCCGGCCTGCTGCCGCCGTGGCTGGCCCCGGTGCAGGCCGCGGTGTTCAGCATCACCGACGCCCAGGCCGGATATGCCGGCGACGTGGCGCAAGCCCTTGTCGAGAAAGGTTTCCGCGTAGAGGCCGATTTGCGCAATGAGAAGGTCGGCTATAAAATCCGCGAGCATACGTTGCAGAAAATCCCTTATCTTCTGGTGGTCGGTGACCGCGAGAAGGAAGCGGGGGCCGTTTCCGTGCGTACTCGTTCGGGTGAGGATCTGGGCAGCATGCCGCTGGCCGACTTCATCGGGCGACTGCAGGCCGAAACGCAGCGCTGAAGGCGTTGCACGGCCTAATCAAAACTTCTTCTGGAGGATAGTGGTATCGCTACCACCGACAACAAGGGTAATCGCCGTAACCTGGAAATCCGCGTTCCACGCGTACGCGTGATCGGCGCCGATGCTGAGCAGCTGGGCATCCTCACCCGTGACGAGGCGCTCGCTCTGGCGCAGGAAGCAGGGATGGACCTGGTCGAGATCCAGCCGAACGGCGATCCGCCGGTCTGCCGCATCATGGACTACGGCAAGTTCAAGTTCGAAGCCCAGAAGAAGGCCCAGGCCGCCAAGAAGAAGCAGAAGCAGGTCGAGATCAAGGAAGTGAAGTTCCGTCCGGTCACGGACGTGGGCGACTACGAGATCAAGCTGCGCAACATGCTTCGCTTCCTCGAGGAAGGCGACAAGGTCAAGGTCACCATCCGCTTCCGCGGCCGCGAGATGTCGCACCAGGACCTGGGCCAGGAAATGGCCAAGCGCATCCAGACCGACATCGGCGAGAACGGCCAGGTGGAATCCTTCCCGCGTCTGGAAGGCCGCCAGATGGTCATGATGATCGGTCCCAAGAAGAAGCAGTGAGGCGACGGCGGCCTGCGGGCTGCCGTTTCGCATGGGGCAAGGGCAGGCACCCTGCCCGGATGTGCGCCACGGGCTGGCGCCAGTCCCGTTTTCCCCGTACAATTAGCAGTTCGACCCGCCAGGAAGGGTCGTGAACCGATGTCGGCAGGATGGAAAGCGCGGCCTTGCGGTCGCCGCCGAATCAGTCAGAAACCGGGCTGTTCTCATTAGAGAGCGACCCCATCAAGGAGCATTCCCATGCCCAAGATCAAGACCAACCGGGCGGCCGCGAAGCGTTTTCGCAAGACCGCTTCGGGCAAGTTCAAGGCCGGTCACGCCTTCAAGTCGCACATCCTGACCAAGAAGTCGACCAAGCGTAAGCGCAACCTGCGCGCCACCAACCACGTCAAGGCGTGCGACACCAAGGGTGTGGCTCGCATGTTGCCGTATCTCTGAACCGGGAGGACTAGACCATGGCTCGTGTAAAGCGTGGCGTTACCGCCCGTCGTCGTCACAAAAAGATCATTGGCCGCGCGAAGGGCTACTACAACGCCCGCCGCAAGGTTTTCCGCGTAGCCAACCAGGCCGTCATCAAGGCCGGCCAGTACGCGTACATCGGCCGCAAGCAGAAGAAGCGCCAGTTCCGCGCCCTGTGGATCGTGCGTATCAACGCTGCTGCCCGTCAGTTCGGCCTGTCCTACAGCCGCCTCATCAACGGCCTGCTGAAGGCCGGCATCACGGTCGACCGCAAGGTGCTGGCCGACATCGCCGTGCACGACATCAAGGCGTTTGGTGCGATCGCGGAAAAGGCGAAGGCCGCACTGGCAGCGTAATCTGTGCGCTCATCCTTGATCGCCGAGATCAAGAAGCGGCCATCCATGGCCGCACTCTTCAGGGGATGCGCGTAACGTCTGCGGGGAGGAGGCCTAAAGCCTCCTCCCCGTTTTTATTTGTGACTTCCAAACCGGGATCGCATTGATGGACGACTTGGAAAGCCGCGCCGTTCAAGCGCAGGCTGAAATCGACAAGGCCGATACGCTGGACGCGCTGGAAGCATTGCGCGTGGGCCTGCTCGGCAAGAGCGGCATCGTCACCGCCGCGCTGAAGACGCTGGGCTCGTTGCCGCCGGAAGAAAAAAAGGCGCGCGGCGCCGAAGTGAACCGCGTCAAGGAGCGCCTTGCCGATGCGCTGGCCGCGCGCAAGGCCGCGCTGGAGCAGGCCGAACTCGATCGCCGCCTCGCTTCCGAAACCATCGACATCACACTGCCCGGCCGCGACGGCGAGCGCGGCGGCATCCATCCGATCACCCGCGCGCTGGAACGCATCGCCGCGATCTTCGCGCGCCTGGGCTACCAGCGTGCCGACGGCCCCGAGATCGAAGACGACTGGCACAACTTCGAGGCGCTGAATTTCCCGCCGCACCATCCGGCGCGCGCGATGCACGACACCTTCTACTTCGGCGACGGCCGGCTGCTGCGCACGCATACCTCGCCGGTGCAGATCCGTTCGATGAAGGGGCGCCAGCCGCCCATCCGCATCATCGCGCCGGGCAAGGTGTACCGCAGCGATTCGGACCAGACGCACTCGCCGATGTTCCACCAGATCGAAGGCCTGCTGGTCGACGAGACCTCCAGCTTCGCCGACCTCAAGGGCACGCTGGCCGAGTTCATCCGTGCGTTCTTCGAGCGCGATTTCGAGATGCGCTTCCGCCCCAGCTATTTCCCCTTCACCGAGCCCTCGGCTGAAGTGGACATCCGCTGGGAGACCAAGGACGGCGAGTCGCGCTGGCTGGAAGTGCTGGGCTGCGGCATGGTGCATCCGAACGTGCTGGCGAACTGCGGCATCGACCCGGAGCGCTACACCGGCTTCGCCTTCGGCCTGGGCGTGGAGCGCTTCGCGATGCTGCGCTACGGCGTCTCCGACCTGCGCGCGTTCTTCGAGAACGACCTGCGCTTCCTCAAGCAGTTCGCCTAAACGCCGCAGGAACCGTGACATGAAATTCTCCGAGAACTGGCTGCGCCAGCATGTGCCGACCAAGGCGTCGCGCGACGAACTTTCCGCGACGCTGACCGCCATCGGCCTGGAAGTCGAAGACGTCGCCGCGCTGGGCGATTCGCTGGCCGGCGTGGTCGTGGCGCGCATCGTCAGCGCGCAAAAGCACCCCGAGGCCGATCGCCTGCAGGTGTGCGAGGTGGATACGGGCAACGGCACCGTGCAGATCGTCTGCGGCGCCCCCAATGCGCGCGCAGGCCTGGTGGCGCCGTTGGCCACGGTCGGTGCGGTGCTTCCGGGCGGCATCGCCATCAAGGCGGCGAAGCTGCGCGGCGTCGACTCGTCCGGCATGCTGTGCTCGGCCAAGGAACTGGGCATCGATCCGGATGCCTCGGGCCTGCTCGAACTCCCGGCCGATGCCCCGGTGGGCACGCCGCTCGCAGCCTACCTCGGTCTGCCGGACGCCAGCATCGAGATCAAGCTCACGCCCAACCGCGCCGACTGCTTCAGCGTGCGCGGCATCGCGTTCGACGTCGCCGCCGCGCTGGGTGGCGAGGTGCAGCCGCTGGATGCGACTCCGGTGCCTGCTGGCAGCGACGTGGGGATGGAGATCGCCCTGGAGGCCGGCCCGCGCGTGCCGCGCTTCGCCGGCCGCGTGATCGATGGCGTGGACGCCCGCGTGGCGACGCCCGTGTGGATGGCCGAACGCCTGCGCCGCAGCGGCCTGCGTCCGATCAGCTTCCTGGTCGACGTCACCCAGTACGTGATGCTGGAACTGGGCCAGCCGATGCACGCCTTCGACAAGGACAAGCTGGAAGGCGGCATCGTCGTGCGTCCGGCGCGTGCCGGCGAGTCGCTGCCGCTGCTCGACGGCCGCACCGTCGAGCTGGACGGTGATTTCCTCGTCGTCGCCGACGGCCGTGACGGCAGGGGCGAGCGTGCAGTGGCCCTGGGCGGAATCATGGGCGGCGCCGAAACGCGCGTCACCGACACCACGGTCAGCGTGTTCCTGGAAGCGGCGCACTGGATTCCGTCGGCCATCATCGGCCGCAGCCGCCGGCTCGGCATGCACACCGACGCGGGGCATCGCTTCGAGCGCGGCGTCGATCCCGAGCTGCCGCCCATCGCCATCGAGTACGCGACCAGGCTGATCCTCGACATCGCCGGCGGCACACCCGGTCCGTTGCTCGATGTCACGCTGCCCGGGCAGATGCAGGCGCCGCAACCGATCCTGCTGCGGCGTGCCAGGCTGGTGCGCGTGCTCGGCCTGGCCGTGCCCGATGCCGAGGTCGCGCGCATCTTCACCGCGCTGGGCATGAAGGTCGAGCCGCTGGCCGAGGGCTGGCGGGTCACCGCACCCAGCCGACGCTTCGACATCGAGCGCGAGGAAGACCTGGTCGAGGAAGTCGCGCGCATCTTCGGCTACGACCGCATTCCCACCGCCACGCCGGCGGGCGCCTTGGCGCTGTCTTCCGAGCCGGAAGCGCGCATCGGCGAACTGGCGCTGCGCGAGCAGCTCGCCGCCCGCGGCTATTTCGAGGCGGTGAACCTGTCCTTCGTCTCCGCCGACCTGCTGGCGCGCTGGGGTTTCGAAGGGCAAGGCGTGCCGCTGGCCAACCCGCTGTCCGCCGATCTGGCGGTGATGCGCCCCTCGCTGCTGCCGGGCCTGGTGGAGGCGCTGCGCCACAACCGCGCGCGCCAGCAGGAGCGGGTACGCCTGTTCGAAGTCGCACGCGTGTTCGCCGCGGGCAATCCCCCGGTCGAAACCCCCAGCCTGGCCATTGTCGCCAGCGGCAACGCGCATGCCGAGCAGTGGGGCGAGCCCTCCCGCGCCCTGGATTTCTTCGACCTCAAGGGCGACCTCGATGCCTTGCTCGCCTGGGGCGGCGAGGCGGAGCGCTGGACGGTGCACGCCGACGACCTGCCGCCCTGGCTCCATCCCGGCCGCGGCGCGCGGCTCGCCCGCGACGGCAAGACGGCTGGCTGGCTCGGTGCCCTGCATCCGCAGCTGGCCAAGGCGCTGGACCTGGGGCCGGACGTGCACGTGCTGGAACTGGCGCTGGAGCCGCTGCTGGCCCGCCGCCTGCCCAGGGCGGAGCCGGTGGCGCGTTTTCCCATGGTGCGCCGCGACATTGCCGTCGAGGTGCCGGAAGACGTTACCTGGTCACAGATCGGCGAGGCCGTTCGCAGCAGTCTCGGTGGCGTGCTGAAGGAGCTGCGCCTGTTCGACCGTTATAGCGGCAAGGGGGTCGAAGCGGGCCGAAAAAGTATCGCTATGGGCTTGATTTTGCAGGATGCTTCCCGCACGCTTGTGGACGACGACGCAGACCGTTGCGTGCGGCAGGCGATTGCCGCACTGGAACAGACATGCCAGGCAAAGTTGCGAGGATGAGATGGCGCTGACCAAGGCGGATATGGCCGAGCGGCTTTTCCTGGACGTGGGCCTCAACAAGCGTGAAGCCAAGGAATTCGTGGACGCTTGTTTCGAGGTGGTCCGTGAAGCACTGGAGAAGGGGGAGCAGGTGAAACTGTCGGGTTTCGGCAATTTCGACCTGCGCGAGAAGAACCAGCGGCCGGGGCGCAATCCCAAGACGGGCGAGGAGATTCCGATCTCGGCGCGTCGGGTGGTGACGTTCCGGCCAGGGCAGAAACTCAAGGTGCGAGTCGAGGGCTATGCTGGACCAAGGGAATAACACCGAACTGCCGCCCATCCCGGCCAAGCGCTACTTCACCATCGGCGAAGTGGGCGAGCTGTGCGGAGTGAAGCCGCACGTGCTGCGTTACTGGGAGCAGGAGTTCCCCGCGCTCAACCCGGTGAAGCGCCGCGGCAACCGTCGCTACTACCAGCGCCACGACGTGCTGATGATCCGTCAGATCCGCGCACTGCTGTACGACGAAGGTTTCACCATCACCGGCGCGCGTGCGCGGCTGGAAGGCCCGCAGGCGCGTGTCGAGGCGAGCATGTCGCACCAGATCGTGCATCAGGTGCGCCTGGAGCTGGAAGAAGTTCTGGCCCTGCTGCGCCGCTGAGCGCATTCCTCTGTTATAGTTCGCGCTTTCCGATCGCATGATCGCGAAGCACAAAAGGCGGCCACGTTGCCGCCTTTCGAGTCAAAGTCGGGGCGTAGCGCAGCCTGGTAGCGCATTTGCCTGGGGGGCAAAGGGTCGTCGGTTCGAATCCGGCCGCCCCGACCAATCGGATGACTCTAGGCAATCCTAGATGTCCCGGAAACCGCGCCAAGGCGCGGTTTTTTGTTGTCTGCGCTATTCGCGATGTCGAGTGCGCCCGCAGTCGGATTACGGATGCGTAGGCGTCGTGACGTTTGCCGGCTTGTCTTTGGATTCCGGCACCAGCGGTGCTGCGCCTTCCTTGCGTGGCAGGAAATGTTTCGCCAGCAACGCGTCGGCTTGATCGTCCTTGCCGTCCTCGCGCAATGCGTTGACCAGGGCGCGCACCAGATCGGTGGGCATGTCCGCATCCGCAGGGAATTTCTCGAGCATGGCGACGCGCTGGGCAGCCGATTTGCCCGTTTGCCGCATGGCCTTGTCCATGCCGGTGTAAAGCGCGGGGTTGGCCGGATCGACCTGGAATCCATGCTGGAACACGGTGGCGGCGTCCGAGGGCGCGTGGTCGATCTCCAGCAGCGCACGGCCAAGGCTCGCATCCAGCGATGGAATATCGGGCCTGAGCGCCGCGGCGCGGCGCCATTCCGCGATGGCCTGATCGGTGATGCCCTTGGAGAACAGCAGCGTTCCCAGGAGGTAGTGCGCGGAGGCGTCGGAAGGATTCCGCGCAAGCGCCGCGCGAAGGACCAGGAGCGTTTCGCGCCTTTCGGGAAACACATAGCGCAACGGCATGCGCGAAGCGGCCTGATAGTCGGCCACGCCGGATTGGCCCATCTGCTCGCGGCAATACCCGCGGTAGTAGGCCAGCAATGGATTCCGGTCGGGCGGCACTGTTCCCGGCTCGGACTCGTCGGCCGGCACGGCCGGGTAGTGGCGGGTGAGCAGCGCCAGAGCATCGGAATAAAGCCCCAGCCGGTTGTACTGGATCACCAGATCGAGAATCCGGTCGGGGTCGGCCGCGAGATGCGCGTCGAGCTGTGCGTCCGGATGGCCCAGGATGGATTGCTCGTTGCGCAGAAAATCGCTCGTGGGATAGGTGGCAAGCGCGGTGGCTACAAGCTGCCGTGCGCGGTCAGCCGGCCCCAGCGCGCGCCGCACTGCCACCACGTCTTCGATGCAGCGCTGGGCAACCGTGTTGGCGGTATCCGGGTGGCATACGTGGGTCAGCACATCGTGTGCTTGCGCGAAATCCTTGTCCTTGATGAGCAGCTCGGCCAGCAGTACGCCGGCTGCCGCCCGGTAGGACGGATCGCGGTAGGCTGCCTCGAGCTCGAGGCGCGCCTCGTGCGGATGATCGAGGAAGGCTTCCGCGATGCCGCGGTAGTAATGCGTTTCGCCGTCCCAGGTGGCGCGATCCTCGACCTGCATCAACAGGCGCGACGCATCTTCGAAGCGGAACAGATTCACGTCCAGGCGCCCTTGTGCCTTCAGGAGAGGCATGCTGTCCGGCGCCGCCGCAAGCGCTTGCGCGTAGGTTTTCCGGGCAGCGATCAATTGGCCCTGGAGCTCTTCGTTCGTGCCGCGCTCGAGCAGGCCGTCGCTCGTATCGGGTGGCTGATAGGTCGTCTGGGGGCCGGTCTTTACTTCGTTGCGCGGAGTCCAGTCGTACTGGTCTTCCGTGTGTTCGAGGAGCACTTCATGTTTGTCGTTCTCGAGCACGAAGGTGTATTTCTTCGCCGGAGAAAGGTCGTCGAACGTGTGTTGCCAGGTCTGGGCCGGATCGAGTGTCGCCGTTCCCCGGAAGACTGTTTTGGTGCCGTCGAGCATGCGGATGCTTGCATCGGGGAACCGGCGGTTGGCATTGAAGGCCACCGTCAATGCCGCATGCCCGGCAGCATCGTGCGTCCTTGTCATGAACACGACGCCATTCAAGTTGGCGCGCGAGATGCCGCCGATCCCGTGCACCGGCATCCAGTATTCGGAAAAGTGGATGATCTGTTCGGGCTGGAGAAAGCCGTAGGTTTCCTGGTTGCGGAAAAGTCCCGCCTGCACTTCCGCATACGCGCTGTTGTTGTCCGAAAGCACGTGGCGCCAGGCGAGGCCATCCGCATCGGTGCCCCAGGTCCAGATCTTCTTCGCCGGCAGATCCGCGTAGTTGGCATAGTGGACGACGCCGGCATCCGTATCCGGGTCGTAGATGCCCATAAAGGGTTCGCGGCTGCCGTAGACGAAGCGCGACACGGGGCCGTCCTTGTGGTTGCCGACGATGCTGAGGTCCATGCCCTTCGCGTTCACCGGCCAGGTGTCGATGTCCTTGAAGCCGTGGCTGGCCGTGAACTGCATGGGGTACCAGATCTTCGAGTCGTCATGGACCTGCACGCCCGCGTTGTTCCACCAGTAGAACCGGTGCCGCAGTTCGCTCGGATTGGACAGCGTCACGCGTTCTTCCAGCACGGTGCTGCCCGGGCGCAGGACCAGCTGAACCGTCCACTCCATGCCGTAGACGCGATCGCGGTTGCCGATCGTCACCGAGGCGCTTCCGTCCGGATCCTGGGCGTAGGACCAGTCGACGGGCGAAAGGGAAACCCAGTTGTGCGATACGGGAAAGTTGAACTCGACGCCGAAGGCCGACCATGCGCCGCGGTAGCCGATCAGCGCCTTCTTCAGCGTCGGGTTGGCATAGAACATCGGCTTGCCGTTGATCTTGTCGACGCACGTGTAGATGTGTCCGCCAAGGTCGGGAAGGATCGTGCACTTCAGGTATTCGTTCTCGAGAAAAAGCGCGCGCCAGAGATGGTTGGCTTCCGTGTTGCGCACGTCCTCGCGCAGCGTGTACGGGTAGCTGAAATTGGCGGTGCCGTAGATGTCGAAGGGCGGGTTCTCGTCGGGCGGCCCTTCCTCCGATGCCGCAAGCGGCATCCGGCCTTGCCAGACGCGAACCTGGGCATGCGCCGAAAGCGAACCCAGCAGTAGGAGGATGCAAAGACTCAACCGAGAACGCGTCATTACCTTCACCATGCCGGGTGGGGACGATTGACCTGCTCGCCAGTCAGGCGCCGCACCGCACGCCATGGCGTGGCCGTCGCGGCAGCAGGGCCGAGCTGGCTGTCGGAATGCATTGAACAGACAGGAAGCCGGGGTTGGACGGCGGGGCGCGAGCCGCCGCATGGCTGCAAACAGCCGTGCACACATTGGGTTCTGATGCTTCGAAGCATTGATCCGTCCCCCTCATGATTCGCGCGCAACTTCCTTTTATTTCTTTCCTTGGCGGCAAATTTATTGCCGCTTTCGAATAAAAAGAAAGTAAATCTATATTTATCGAATATAAACGAAAGAATGATGGTTGCAAGTACCTTGAGCCATCCAAGGTGCGGTTCACATCATCGGCGCCGTCATTGGATGACGACTTCAGGTATTTGTCGCTGCACGAATGTGCCGATGCCATGCAGTCGATTGGCCATGCCTGCCACGGGCTGCCCTGTCCGTTGCAAAAGGCGCAGGAAATTGCAGTGCGGGCCGGCTAGGCTGCGGCCTCGGGCCCATCCACAAGGAGATGTCGCATGTCGTCGAACAGCTGCCATCCGAACGCGCCGCACGAGAAGCTCAAAGCGCCCGACTGGTACGTCTCGGCATTGATGATGGACCGCGCGCTGGACGCGGTCCTGCGCCGCGTGAAGAAGCTCGACCGCGAGCACGACATTCCCTACCTCGCCGGCTACAGCCGCGACGGCAAGACCATCTACATCGACCGTCACCTGCCGAAGAGCTTCGTGTTCCGCGGGCGCACGATCGAGGTGGACCGCTTCCTCATCCTGCACGAGGAAGTCGAGAAAACCCTGATCGACCAGCTCGACCTGCACTACCTGCATGCGCACCAGATCGCCACGCGCGCGGAGGAGGCCGCGGTGAACGCGCAGCGCGTCACCTGGAAGGCCTACGACCGCTTCATGCAGAAGTACGTGAAGTCGATCGGCGACGAGCGCCTGCAGAAGGTGCCGGCCGACCTCGACCTCAAGCCTTATCGCGACTATCACGACTACGACCTGCTGCAGCGCATGGAGCAGCACATGGAGCATGCGCCCGGGCTGGGCGTGAAGCTCAAGGGCGAGCTGAAGGCCTATGCCGCCGCGTTCCGCGAACAACACGAGACGGAACGGCGGCGCGCGGCGCGCAAGGCTGCGGGGGCGGCACCCAAGAAGGCGGCTGTGAAAAAAGCGGTGGCGAGCAGGGCGGTGAAATCACCGCAGCGCACGAGCCGCTGAACGACGGCCATGCCGCGACACGCGATGCCGCGCATCGCGGTTCGGTCAGAACAGCACGCGGCTGCGCAGCGTTCCCGGGATCGCCGCGAGCTTGTCCTTGAGCGCGTTCGACTGCGCCTCGTCGGCGGCCACGTCGATCACCACGTAGCCCAGCTCCGCATCGGTCTGCAGGAACTGCGCATCGATGTTGATGTTGCCGGCGGAGAACAGTTCGTTGATGCGTGACAGCACGCCGGGCACGTTGCGGTGGATGTGCAGCAGGCGCCGGCTCTTCGGGTGTTCCGGCAGCGACACTTCGGGGAAGTTCACCGCGGACAGGGTGGAGCCGTTGTCGCTGTAGCGCACCAGCTTGCTGGCCACCTCGATGCCGATGTTGTCCTGCGCCTCCAGCGTGCTGCCGCCGATGTGCGGAGTGAGGATCACGTTGTCCAGGCCGATCAGTGGCGACACGAACGGATCGTCGTTGCCCTTGGGCTCCACCGGGAACACGTCCACCGCGGCACCGGCGACGTGTCCGGAGCGCAGCGCTTCGGCCAGCGCGTCGATCTCCACCACGCTGCCGCGCGAAGCATTGATCAGCACTGCGCCCTTGCGCATCGCGGCGATTTCCTTGGCGCCGAACATCAACTTGGTGGCCGGCGTTTCCGGTACGTGCAGGGTCACCACGTCGGAACGCTGCAGCAGGTCCTGCAGGCCGGCGGCAGCCTGCGCGTTGCCCAGCGCCAGCTTGGTTTCCACGTCGTGGAAGATCACCCGCATGCCCAGGCTCTCGGCCAGCACGCCCACCTGGGTGCCGATATGGCCGTAGCCGATCACGCCCAGCACCTTGCCGCGCGCTTCGTAGCTGCCGGCGGCGGACTTGCTCCAGCCGCCGCGATGGCACTGCGCACTGCGCTGCGGGATGCCGCGCAACAGCATGATGGCCTCGGCGATGACCAGCTCGGCCACGCTGCGCGTGTTGGAGTAGGGCGCGTTGAACACCGGCACGCCCAGCCGCTCCGCCTCGCCCAGGTCGACCTGGTTGGTGCCGATGCAGAAGCAGCCTGCCGCGATCAGCCGCTTGGCATGGCGCAGCACCTCGGCGGTGAGCTGGGTGCGCGAACGCAGCCCCACGATGTGGGCATCGGCGATGCGCTCCAGCAGCTGCGCCTCGGGCAGCGACTTCTCGTGGTATTCGATGTTGCTGTAGCCGGCGCGCTCGAAAACCTCCACCGCGGTGCGACTCACGCCCTCCAACAGCAGCACTTTGATGTCTTGCCGTGGGAACGAGGTCTTCATGGGGGCTCCGGCGCGGAATGAACTGCTACTATGCCAGAATTGCGGCATCGCAGCACATGGTCGTTTGGACGTCCGAACGCCATGCAAGGCATAACCCACCGGAGAGCACATGAGCGCAGCCCTGGACGATCTCGCCCGCCGCCTGCCCGGATTGCGCCTGCTTTCGGAACCCGGCGACCTGGAGCATTACGGCCGCGACTGGACGCGTCGCTGGACACCTGCACCACTGGCCATTGCGCTGCCGGCCACAGCGGAAGAAGTGCAGGGCATCGTGCGCTGGGCCAACGAGCACGACGTGGCCATCGTGCCTTCGGGCGGGCGCACCGGGCTCTCCGGCGGCGCGGTGGCGGCGAACGGCGAACTGGTGCTGAGCCTGGAGCGGATGAACCGCGTGCTGGGCTTCGACGCCGCCGACCGCACGCTCACCGTGCAGCCGGGCATGCCGCTGGAGGCAGTGCACATGGCTGCGCGCGAACACGGGCTGGTCTACCCGGTGGACTTCGCCGCGCGCGGCTCCTGCTCCATCGGCGGCAACATCGCCACCAATGCCGGCGGTATCCGGGTGATCCGCTACGGCAATACCCGCGAGTGGATCGCCGGGCTCAAGGCGGTGGCGGGCAACGGCGAACTGCTCGACCTCAACCGCGCGCTGGTGAAGAACTCCAGCGGCTACGACTTCCGCCAGCTGATGATCGGTTCGGAAGGCACGCTGGGCATCGTGGTGGAAGCCACGCTCAGGCTCACCGATCCGCCGCCGCCGGCGCAAACCATGCTGCTGGCATTGCCGGACATGGACGCGGTGCTGGCCGTGTTCGGCCTGTTCCGTTCGAAGCTTGCGCTGCAGGCCTTCGAGTTCTTCACCGACGTGGCGCTGAGGCACGTGCTGGCGCACGGCGCGCAGCGCGCGCTGGACGGCGAACATCCGTACTACGTGGTCACCGAGTTCGACGCGCCGGACGAAGCCGCGCAGGACGCCGCGCTGGCGGTGCTCGGCGAAGGCATGGAGCAGGGCTGGATCGTCGACGGCACGATCGCGCAGAGCGAGGCCCAGGCCGCCGCGCTGTGGCGGCTGCGCGAGGGCATCACCGAGAGCCTGGCGCCGCACAAGCCGTACAAGAACGACGTGTCGGTGCGCATCGGCGCGGTGCCGGCCTTCCTGCACGCGATGCAGGTGCTGCTGGCGCGGGAGTATCCGCATATCGAGGTGGTGTGGTTCGGCCACATCGGCGACGGCAACCTGCACATCAACGTGCTCAAACCTGCCGGCATGGCGGACGCGGATTTCATCGCGCAATGCGAGCACGTCACCAAGCTGCTGGCCGCCACGCTGAAGGAGCACGGCGGCAGCATCTCGGCCGAGCACGGCATCGGCCTGGTCAAGCGGCCTTATCTGGACAGCACGCGCAGCGCCGCGGAGATCGCGCTGATGCGCGGCGTGCGCAAGGTGTTCGACCCAAACGGCATCCTCAATCCGGGCAAGCTGTTCGAGGCGGATTGAGGGTCAGTGATGCCATGTGGCCGCGACCGTGCGCGCCAGGTCGGCGAACAGCGCCTCGCGCTCGGCTTTCGAGGCGGTTGAAACCGTGAGGAAGGCGGCCACGATCACGCTGCGGCCGTCGGGCCAGGTCAGGATGCCGATGTCGTTGTAGGCGGCGGTGAGTCCGTCCAGTGTGTACGAGGTGCCGCATTTGTCGGCGAACCGCACGTTGCCGGGCACGCCCTGCCGCATGCGGTTCGGTTGCGTCTGCGCCTGCAGCAGCGCAAGCAAGGCGCGGGTCGATGCGGGCGAAAGCAGCGCGCCGCGCTGCAGCTGGCGCAGAAAGTCCGCGGCGGCATCCGGCGTGCTGCGGTTGCGCCGATCGGCGAGATAGGCGCGGTAACCGCGTTGCAGACGCAGCTCCTGTGCCTGCGCCGTCTCGTCTGCCGGTGGCTGCTGGCCGGGGGCGAGTTGTTCGAAGACGCGGCTGACGCCCGCTTCGCCCGTGTCCACGCGCATGCCGGCGATGCCATGCGCGCGCAGGAAGGCGGTGACGTCCTGCGGCGGAACGAGCCGCAGCAGTGCGTCGACGGCGGTGCTGTCGCTCTCGCTGACGGCAGCGGTGAGCAGCTGGCTCACGGTGACGTTCATCCGATCGCCGTGGAAGTGCGCGCCAATGGACGGCACGGCCGAACCGTCGACGATATCCGCACGGGTCAGCGTGACGGTCTGCGTCATCGACAACTCGCCACGGTCGATGCGCGCGAATACCGCGGCGGCAACCGCAGCCTTGAACACGCTCATCATCGGATAGGCGCGCTCGGCATTGACGCGCCAGCGTTCGCCGCTCTGCGGGTCGAGTACGGCGATGCCGAGCACTCCGGGCTGCGCGCGTGTGGCCAGGGCTTCCAGCTTGGCTTGCAGCGCAGCGTGGGTCGCATGAGCGTCCGTTGCAGGGGTCGCCAGCAGCACCGTGGGCACGATGAGGGCAAGCGTCAGGGCGAACAGGCCCGATAGGCGGGTGCGGGTGGCGTGCATGTGGGCTCTTGGCGGGGGGCGACGAACGCCCAGTTTTCCATGCGAAAAGGGCAAGACGATAGCGGGCCCATGACTTGGCGGGGCTGCCGCCGCGGCTGGCCGTGTTAGCCTTTTAAAGTCCCGCCGATCTTCCCCGATTGCGGGAGTCAAACAGGTGGCTATCCGTGGCCGCACCTTGTCGACGCTTTTGCGATCACTCCTGATCGCGAGAATCAAAAGGCGGCCACCCATGGCCGCACTCTTCCATTTTCTTCAAGCCGGGCATGACCATGACGCAGGAACGCCGCACGCTGTATCCCGAGATCGAGCCGTACGACCGCGGCATGCTCAAGGTCTCGGAACTGCATACGCTGTATTACGAGCAGTGCGGCAACCCGGACGGCAAGCCGGTGGTGTTCCTGCATGGTGGCCCAGGTGGCGGCACCAACCCGAAGTGCCGGCGCTTCTTCGATCCGGCGGTATACCGCATCGTGCTGTTCGACCAGCGCGGCTGCGGCCAGTCCACGCCGCATGCGGAGCTGCGCGAGAACACCACCTGGGACCTGGTCGCCGACATCGAGCGCGTGCGCGAGCACCTCGGCATCGCCCGCTGGCAGGTGTTCGGCGGTTCGTGGGGTTCCACGCTGTCGCTGGCATACGCGCAGACGCATCCGGACAAGGTCACCGAACTCGTGCTGCGCGGCATCTTCATGCTGCGCCGCTGGGAGCTGGAGTGGTTCTACCAGAAGGGTTGCGATGCGCTGTATCCCGATGCGTGGGAAACCTATCTCGCAGCGATTCCCGAGGCCGAGCGCGGCGACCTGATGAGCGCCTATCATCGCCGCCTCACCAGCGACGATCCGGCCGTGCGCGTGGCCGCGGCACGGGCATGGTCGGTGTGGGAAGGCTCCACCAGCTACCTGCAGCAGGATGCGGCGAGCATCGGTGCGCACGACGAGGACGAATTCGCGCTGGCTTTCGCGCGCATCGAATGCCACTACTTCGTCAACGGCGGTTTCTTCGCGCACGACGACCAGCTGCTGCGCAACGTGGAGCGCATCCGCAAGATCCCCGCCGTGATCGTGCAGGGCCGCTACGACGTGGTCTGCCCGATCCGCAGCGCGTGGGACCTGCACCGCGCCTGGCCCGAGGCGGACCTGCGCATCGTGCAGGACGCGGGCCACTCGGCGTTCGAGCCGGGAAACATCCACGAACTGGTGGAAGCGACGGATCGTTTCGGTCGCCGTTGAGCCTGACATTCCCCCTCGCACGAGGGGGATCGGGCTTGCGCCGTCGAGGTCATCCCTTGACGGGAAACCACATGTCCGCCGTGGGCTGAAAGGCGCGCGGCGTGACGCCGAGCAGCCGCTCGAGTTCGTCGTTGTCCGCCACAAGATCGGCATCGAGCCGTGCCAGCGGGCCGCGCCATTTCGTCGGCGCGAAGCGCTGGCCCGCGTGCAGCAGCCAGGCCGGCAGCGGCACGGGCAGATTGGTATGAGGCAGCGTCCGGCGGACGCGCGTGAACATTTCGCGCGCGGTGAGCCGTTCGCCGCCGCCGATGGGCAGGATGCGCCCCGCGCTGGCGGGGCTGGCCAGCGCGGCGAGCACGGCGAGCGCGATGTCGTCGGCGTGCACCGGCTGGCGCAGCCCGCGACCCGCAGGCAGCGGGAAGACGCGCGTGCGCCAGGCGCGACGCGCGATCGGACTGAGGCTCCTGTCGAGTCCCGCGCCGTAGATCAGCGTGGGCCGCAGCACCGTCCACGGCGCGCCGTGGCGCGCGCAAGCCGCGGCCAACGCCTGCTCGCCGTCGCACAACAGTTGCGCGATGGCGCGTTCTGCGGGCACGCCGGAATCATGTTTGCTCTCGACGCTCATTGAGCTGGTGGCGATTACGCGCGGCGGCTCGCTGCCGAAGTCGGCGCGCGACAGCCACTCGGCGAACGGCAACAGCGGGCCGAAGCTGACGATGGCGGAAGGGAGCGGCAGCTCGCGCGGCAACGCTTCGGGCAAGCTGCCCTGCAGCCAGCGCAGGCCGGGTTGCGGCGCACGCGCGCGGCGGCTCACCGCCGTCACCATGGCTCCGTGTTCGAGCAGGCGTGGCAGGAGGAAACGGCCGATCTGGCTGCTGCCGCCAAAAACAAGAACCGTCATCAGGAGCCCGCTTGCAGGCGCGTGGCGAGATCGAGCACGCGCGGCAGGTTGGGTGCGAGCTTGCGCGCCTGCTGCAGCGATTGCATGGCGCCGAGGCGGTTGCCGCTCGCCAGCTGCTGGTCGGCCTGATCCAGCCAGGCGTTGGCGAGGCGTTGGCCGAGGGGCGCCTGCGACGCGTCGCCCGGTGCGAGGTCGGCGAGGTTGTCCAGCATCTGGCCGGCACGAACGAGGTCGCCCGAGCTGAGCGAGCGGTTGAACTGCTGCTGCACCGCGCCCGGCAGTGCGTGCAGGCCTTGCTGCGCGGCGGCGTTGTCGCCGTCGATGGCCAGGGCGCTGCGGTAGAGGTCGTAGGCGCAGTTGCCGGGCGGCATCATGATGTCGCCGCGTTGCGTGGCTGCCTGGGCCTGCTGCAGCAGACGGGCGATCTGCGCGCTTTGCTGCGGCGACAGGGCCGGCGGCGCGGCTTGCGCGATGTCCAGGTTGCCCCCCGCCGGCGCGGCCGCGCCAGGATGCGCCTGCATGCCCTGCAGGCGCGCGCGCGCTGCGGCGATGTCGGTGGACTTCGGCGCCAGTTCCGCGGCGCTGTCGAGCAGCTTGCCGGCCTGCGCGGCATCGCCGGCATCCATCGCTGCGCTGGCCTGCATGGTGAGCGCCTGCGCCACCTTGCCCAGCCCGGCCTGCGCCTGCGCGTTGTCGGGGCTCAGCGCCAGCGCGGCCTTGTAGTGCGCGAACGCGGTGTCGTCGCCGGGACCGGTGATGCGGCCGGCGCGCAAGGCTTCGTCGCCTTGCTGCAGGTCGGTGTCGAGTGCGGCATTGTCTTGCTGGCTGGTCTGCGCACGGGCGGCGCGCAAGGCGGGCAGGGCGGCGTTGTTGGGCTGCAGGGCGACGAGCTGCTCGATGGTGGCGTCCGCCTTCGCGCCGTCGTTCGCATCGATGGCCTTCTGCGCCTGTGCGGCCAGTGCGTCGCCCACCTGATCCAGCCCATGCTGCGCTACCGCGTTGCCGGGATCGGCGGTGAGCACCTGCCGGTACAGTGCGCCGGCGCCGTGGTCGCCGCCGTACTGGCCGGCGGCAAAAGCCTGCTGCGCCTGATCCACCAGGGTCGAAACCTGCACTTCGGACGCGCGCTTGGTGGCGATCATGCGGTCGAGCTTGTCCACGTCGCTGCCGCCGCCCAGCAGTTCTCGCGCCACCGCGGCCTTTTGCGCGGCCACATCGAGCTGGCCGGCCTGCATGGCGGCGTCGGCCTGCGAAAGCTCGGCCATGCCGACCTGGTGCAGGCCGTTGCGCGCGACGTCGTTGTCCGGCTCCAGCGCCACCGCGGCCTGAAACAGTTCGCGCGCGCTGGTGCCGTCGTTGCCGTCCAGCTTGCCGGCCGCCAGCGCCTGTTGCGCACGGCCGAGCACGTCGTTGAGTTCGGTGCGCGGCAGCAGGCTGTTGCTCAGGAAGCCCCGCCCGTACCACATCGCGGCCGCCACACAGATCACGAGCAAGACCAGCGGCACCAGCCAGCCGCGACGCTTTCGCTGTTGCGGCGCGGACGCGCGCGCGTTGCGCGGCTCGATCGGCATCGACGGCAGGTCGTCGCGCGGCGGCGGGTCGCGCAGCGTTGCGCGGTCGGGCGGCGCGTCGAGCTGGTCGAGGTTGCCCAGCGTGGGCTCGGTGCGTCCGCGGTGGTCGGATTCGTGCTGGTCGCGGCGTCCGCTCATGGAAATTGACAGTTCATGTAAATCATTGAGAAGTGCGGCCCTGGATGGCCGCCCGTTTGACTCTCGCGATCTAAGGACGATCGCAAAAAAACCGAGTGCGGCCATGAACGGCCGTCCGTTGGATTCCCGCGGTCAGGGGCGATCGCCAGGAGGTTCCGGGAGGCGCGACATCAAAGGCCGCCCGTCCATTCCTGGGGTCGGGGATGGCCACAGGGAGCGTGTTGCAGCTTAGCATCGCGTCGCCGCGCCGCCGCGCCGTGCCGGAACGGGCGTTCAGGATGCGCGCGCACCACCGATGCGGCGCGCTTCCAGCACGTTCGGCAGCGCCAGCAGGCGGCCGAGCAGGGTGGAGAGCTGCTCGAAGTCGCGCACGCGCAGGGCGAAGTGCATTTCCACCTCGCCGCTCTTGGCGATGGCCCGGCTGGACGAGGCGAGGATGGGCGTGCCGACGTTGCTGATCACGCCGGCGACGTCCTTCTGCAAGCCCTTGCGGTCGTAGCCGCGCAGCTCGACGTCCACCTCGTAAGCCTGTGCATGCGCCTTGCCCCAGGTCACTTCGATCACGCGGTCGGGGTCGCGCCGCGCGAGCCGCGCGAGGCTGGCGCAGTCGGCGCGATGCACCGACACGCCGCGGCCGCGGGTGATGAAGCCGCGCACCGGGTCGCCCGGCAGCGGCTGGCAACAGCGCGCCAGCGTGGTGAGCAGGTTGCCGATGCCCTCGATGCTGAGTGCGCCGGGATCGCGCGTGGGGGCGGGCCGCGCAGCCGCGGTCGGCACGATGGCTTCGTCGCTTTCCGGCGGTTGTGCCGCTTCCTGCAGCGCACGCGCAATCTGGCCCGCGCTGATTTCGTTGAGCGCGAGCGCGACCAGCAATTCGTCGAGGGTCTTGAGGTGGAAATGCGCCGGCAGTTTCGCCAGCTCGACCTCGGGCAGGGCGAGGCGCTTCAGTTCGCGCTCGAACATCGCGCGTCCCACCGCGAGGTTGGCGTCGTGCGCCAGCTTGCGGAACCAGGCGCGCACCTTGTCGCGCGCCCGCGAACTGTTGAGGTAGCCGTGGTGCGGCGACAGCCAGTCGCGGCTGGGCTCGGCCTGCTTCGCGGTGAGGATCTCCACGCGGTCGCCGCTCTGCGGCTGGTAGGTGAGCGGCACGATGCGGCCGTTGACCTTGGCGCCGCGGCAGCGGTGCCCCACCTCGGTGTGCACGTGGTAGGCGAAGTCCAGCACGGTGCCGCCGTGCGGCAGGTCCACCACTTCGCCGCGCGGCGTGAGCAGGTAGACGCGGTCCTCCATCAGCTCGGTGCGCAGGTCGGCGGCCAGCTTGCCTTCGTCTTCGGCGCGCGTGTCCAGCAGCTTGCGCATCCAGGCGACCTTGGCCTCGAACTCGGCGTCGGCGCCGCCGCCTTCCTTGTAGCGCCAGTGCGCGGCCACGCCGAGCTCGTTGGCGCGGTGCATCTCGTGGGTGCGGATCTGCACTTCCAGCGTCTTGTCGCGCGGGCCGATCACCGCGGTGTGCAGCGAGCGGTAACCGTTGCCCTTGGGGCGCGCGAGGTAGTCGTCGAACTCGCGCGGCAGGTGCGGCCACAGCGTGTGCACCACGCCCAGCGCCGCGTAGCAGTCGGCCACGCTGTCGACCAGCACGCGCACCGCGCGGATGTCGTACAGCTCGGCGAATTCCACGCCCTTTTTCTGCATCTTCTTCCAGATGGAATAGATGTGCTTCGGCCGCCCCGCCAGTTCGGCACGGATGCCGGCGGCTTCGAGCGAGCGCCCGAGTTCGTCCAGCGATTCGCGGATGAAGGTCTCGCGGTCGGTGCGGCGTTCGTCGAGCAGCTTGGCGATGCGCTTGTAGACGTCAGGCTGCAGATGGCGGAAGGCGAGATCCTCCAGCTCCCACTTCAGCTGCCAGATGCCGAGGCGGTTGGCCAGCGGCGCGTGGATGTCGCGGGTGAGCCGCGCCAGTTCGGTACGCTCGGCCTCGGGCAGCGATGCCGCCGCGCGCAGGCGCGCGAGCTGGCGCGCCAGCAGCACGAACACCACGCGCAGGTCGCGGATGATCGCCAGCAGCAGTCGGCGCAGGCCCTCGGAGCCGCCGCCCTGGGTGCGCTGCGCGTGCAGGGCCCACACCTGTTCGGCGGCCTGCTGGCCTTCCACCAGGCGGCGCACCTCGTCCGACAGGCGGGGCGCCTCGGCTTTCCACAGAGCCGGGTCGACGCGCGACAACGCGAACCACAGCGCGGCCGCCTGCGTGGGCTCGTCGCAGCCGAGCATCGCCAGCAGCCCGAGCACGTCGGCGCATTCGGCCTGGTCGACGGCGCGCGCCAGGCAGGCTTCCACCGCTGCGTTCAGTGCAGGCGGCAGCGCGCCGGCGCGGTCGCGCCAGGCTTGCAGGCGGGCGGGTGGCGTAGGCGTGGTCATGGCCGGAAGCGCATCGGGGATGATCCATTCTAGGTGGATCGATGGCGCTTGGCTTGGCCGCCCTGCGGCCGCAGAATCGCGCGGGTTCCCTTTCGGTTGCGGCAGGTCCTCTCCGTGCGCTGGTTTCGATCCCTGCTGGCCGTCGCGCTGGCTGCTGGCCTCACCCTGTTCGGGGCATGGCTGCTGATGGCGTGGAGCGACGCGGGTGCGCCGTCGCTGCGCGATGTCACGCAGCAGCACCCCATGATGGGGGCCGCCTTCGGTCTGCTGTCGATCCTGGCCGTGGTGGTGCCGGCGCTGCAGCGGCGCCGGCGCAAGCCGCGCTGACCCATCGTTCCAGGCTTAACTCGACCTGCGGCCCGGGGGCCGCTGGCCGGAGTCAGGACAGGTTGGGCGGAAACGCTTCGCGCAGCTCGTTCACCAGTACGCGCTCGTTCTCCGAGTAGTCGATCGGCACCGAGACCAGGTGCACGCCGCCGGCCTGGAAGGCGGCCTCCAGCGTGGGCGCGAACTGCGCGATGTCGTCGACGCGATGCCCCTGGCAGCCGAATGCGCGCGCATACAGCTCGAAGTCGGGATTGCCGAAGGTCATGCCGTAGTCGGCGAAGCCGTCCACCGCCTGCTTCCAGCGGATCATGCCGTAGGCGTTGTCCTGCAGGATCAGCACCACCAGGTTGAGCTTGAGGCGCACCGCCGTCTCCATCTCCTGGTCGTTCATCATGAAGCCGCCGTCGCCGCACACGGCCAGCACGCGGCGGTCCGGGTACAGCATCGAGGCCATCATCGCCGAGGGCAGGCCGGCGCCCATGGTGGCCAGCGCGTTGTCCAGCAGCAGGGTGTTGGCGACCTGGGTGCGGTAGTTGCGCGCGAACCAGATCTTGTACATGCCGTTGTCCAGCGCCACGATGCCGTCGGACGGCATCACCGCGCGCACGTCGCGCACGATGCGTTGCGGAGTGAAGCGGTCTTCGTCCGCGCGGTCAGCGAGGTGGGCGAGGATGCCTTCGCGCAGCGGCAGCAGCGCCTTGGCGTTCGGCACCTGGCCCTCGATGCGGTCGGCCAGCAGCGCCAGCGAGCGACCCATGTCGCCCACGACCTCGGCCTGCGGGAAGTACACCTGCTCCACGCTCGCCGGCTGGTAGCCGACGTGAATCACGGTGGGGCCGCCGGGGCGCATCACGAAGGGCGGCTTCTCGATGGTGTCGTGGCCGATGGTGATGATGACGTCGGCGCGGTCGATCGCCTCGTGCACGTAGTCGCGCTCGCTCAGCGCCGCGGTGCCCATGTACAGGCCGGAGCCGCCGGCTACCGAGCCCTTGCCCATCTGCGTGGTGAAGAACGGTATGCCGGCCCGCAGCACGAAGCGCGACAGCGCCTCGCTGGACGCCGGCCGCGAGGCCGCCGCGCCGAGCATCACCAGCGGCCGCTTAGCGGCGCGGATCAGCGCGGCGGCGCGATCCAGCGCCTCGGCGCCCGCCACCGGTACCTCCGGCGCATGCGGCGGCACCAATGGCACCGGATCGCATTCCATGCCGGCGATGTCCTCGGGCAGCTCCAGCAGCACCGGACCGGGACGTCCTTCCTGCGCCATGCGGAAGGCGTCGCGCACCAAGGTGGGAATGGTGGTCGGCGACACGATCTGCCGCGCCGACTTGGTCAGCGGCTTCATGGTGTTGACGATGTCGACGATCTGGAACTGCGCCTGCCGGCTCGAGCGGATGCCCTTCTGCCCGGTCAGGATGATCATCGGCATCGCGCCGAGAAAGGCATAGGCGGCGCCGGTGGTGAAGTTGAGCGCGCCCGGCCCCAGCGTGCTGATGCACACGCCAGGCTTGCCGGTGAGCCGCCCATAGGTGGCGGCCATGAAGGCCGCCGCCTGTTCGTGGCGGGTGATCACCAGCTCGATGGAGGAGTGCCGCAACGATTCCACCACGTCGAGGTTTTCCTCGCCGGGTATGCCGAAGATGCGCTCCACGCCCTCGTTCTCCAGCGCGGCTACCAGCAGGTCGGATCCCTTGGTCATGTCGTGACGTTCCACAGGTTGATTACGCGATGGTGTGTCGATTGCGCGGTCGTGTTCAGAGACGGTCCACCCACACGGTCTGCGCGTTGACGAATTCGCGCAGGCCGAAGTGCGACAGCTCGCGGCCGAAGCCGCTGTGCTTCACGCCGCCGATCGGCACGCGCGGGTCCGAGGCGGACCAGCCGTTGATGAACACGCCGCCGGTCACCAGCCGCCGCGCCAGTTGCCTGCCGCGCTCGACGTCGCCGGTCCACAGGTTGCCGCTGAGTCCGTAGTCGCTCTGGTTGGCCAGTTCCACCGCGTGGTCGGCGTCGCGCGCGACAATGATCGCGCCCACCGGGCCGAAGGTCTCGGCATCGAACACCGGCATGCCGGGTTTGACGTCGGCGAGCACGGTGGGTGCGTAGAAGAAGCCCTCGCGGTCCAGCCGCTGGCCGCCGAGCAGCACCTTGGCGCCGGCTTTCACGCTGTCGGTCACCTGCTGGTGCAACTGTTCCAGCAAGTCGAGGCGAGCCATCGGGCCGACCTGGGTGGCCGCGTCGCGGCCATCACCCACCACCAGCGCCTTGGTGTGCTCGACGAAGGCTTGGGTGAAGCGTTCCAGCACGGCTTGCTCGACGATCATGCGCTTGGCCGCGATGCACACCTGGCCGGCGTTCTGGAAGCGCGCGGCTACGGCGATCTCGGCGGCCTTCTCCACGTCGGCGTCGGCGAGCACGATGAAGGGATCGGAGCCGCCCAGTTCCAGCACCACTTTCTTGATTGCCTGGCCGGCCTGGCCGGCGATGGTGCGGCCGGCGCCCACGCTGCCGGTGACGGTGACCGCCGTGACGCGCGGATCGGCGATCGCGGTGGCGCTCTGCGCACGGGTGAGGTGGGCGGTGATGAAGGCGTCCTCGGGCAGACCGGCGGCGCGCCAGGCTTCGTCCAGCAGCTCGGCACAGCCCACCACGTTCTCGGCCGGCTTCAGCAGGAAGGCGTTGCCGCCCATCAGGATCGGCACCGCGGCACGCATCGCCTGCCAGTAGGGGAAGTTCCAGGGCATCACGCCGAGCACCACGCCCAGCGGCAGGTAGGAGACGTAAGCCTTGCCGTCCGGCACCTCGGTGGGTTCGTCGGCCAGCAGGCGCGGGCCGTGGTCGGCGTACCACTCGCATAGGTGCGCGCACTTCTCGACTTCGGCGCGCATGTCGCGCAACGGCTTGCCCATCTCGGCGGTGGCCATCGCCGCCATCGCTTCGCTGCGCTGGCGTAGCGAAGCAGCCATCGCGCGCAGCACCGCCGCGCGTTGCGCCAGGGTGGCGCCGCTCCAGCGCGCAAAGCCGGCTTGCGCGCGGTCGAGCAGTGGCCCCAGTGCAGCGTCGGCAAGGAAGGGGCGTTCGGCGATCAGCTTGCCGGTGGCAGGGTCGCGCGATACCGAAACGGTGTCGGCTGTGGTCGGACGGGTGGAGTCGGCGGGCATGGATGGCTTCCTCGTGAGTACGTGGCCGGCACGCTGCGCGGTCGATGCGCGAAACATGGACCTGTGCGCCTGCGGGAACAAGACGGGTGGCGATCCTGGGTGCCGTACCACCAGTCTCGCCAGGCTAGCCTTTAGTCCGTCGAAGATAGGTGACCAGCGACAGGTCGTGGCGGTTCTGCGGCACCAGCGCCACGTACTGCAGGTCGACCCGGCCCAGCGCGGGATGGTCGAGCTGCTTGATGCCTTCGTCGAAGCGGCGCACGTCGTGCTCGGGCCACCAGCGGCGGAAGTCGTCGCTGCGCTCGGTCAGTTCGGCGATCAGCGTGTCGAAGGGCCGCTTGTCCGCCGCCTGCGCATAGGCGGCGCGGAAGCCGGCGAGGGTGCCGCGCGCGATCTCTTCCCAGTTGACGATGAGCGTTCGGTAGGGTTCGTGCAGGAACATCAGGCGCAGCGTATTGCGCTCGTGCGGCGCCAGGCTGTCGTAGTCGACGAACAGCTCGGCGATCGCGCGGTTCCAGATCAGGATGTCGAAGCGGTGGTTGCGCACGTAGGCGGGCAGCGGATCCAGCGCCTGCACGAACTGGCGCAGGCCGTCGGTCAGCGATTCGTCGTGGGTGTCTTCCGGCGGCGGATAACCGGACAGGGCGAACACGTAGGCGCGTTCGGCGTCGCTCATGCGCAGCACCCGCGCCAGCCGGTCCAGCGCCTCGGGCGAGGCGCGCACGTCGCGGCCCTGCTCGATCCAGGTGTACCAGCTCGCGCTGACGTCGGCGGCGAGCGCCACCTCCTCGCGCTTCAGCCCCGGCGTGCGGCGGCGGCCGATGGGAAAGCCCAGTGCGCCTGGCGACACGCGCGCGCGGCAGGCCACCAGGAACGCGCCGAGTTCCTTCCGTTGCGCCGCGTTGTGCGTGGTGGCATCCATCGTCGTGGCCGTCTGTGGATGTCCGGATGATAGCCGGGACGGCTCAGATGGCTTCCAGTGCTTTCGCCAGGCGCTTGGCCGACACCGGTTCCGCGGTCTTCAGTTCCTGCGCGAACAGCGATACGCGCCATTCCTCGATCAACCAGCGCAGTTCGTCCAGCCCCTCGCTACCGGCGGCACGGTGCTTCAGGTATTCGCGCCAGTAGGGCAGCACCTGCAGCATGCGCTGCTGGTCCTTCGCCGGGTCCTGCCGCAGGCGTTCGCCGCGCAGGCGCATGGCCTTGAGGTAGCGGGGATAGTGCGCGAGCCGCGCCAGCGGCAGTTCGCGCAGGAAGCCGGGGGCGAGCAGGGCGTCGAGCTGTTCGCGCAGGTCGTCGTAGCTGGCGCGCGCGAAGCCCAGCAAGGGCGGCTGCAGCCATGGCCTGAGTTCGGCCTGCGCCTCGATGATCGGTTCGGCCAGTTTCAACCGCTCGACCGCGGCGGCGAACAGTTCGCGGGCGGCATGGGTGCGCAGGGCCTCGAACGCGCCGGCGCTGCGCGCGTCGAGGTCGAGGCGGGCGAGGAGGTCGGCGAAGCCGCCTTCGACCAGGTCCTCGCGCAGGCTGTCGACGCCACCCAGCGCGGCGTATTTCAGCGCCAGCGGGTTGGCGATCGGCAGACGGCGGCGCGCCTGCTTCAGGTCGCTGGCCAGCGCGTTGCGCAGCAGGCGCCGCACGCCGTCGAGGTGGGCGGCGGCGGCTTCGTCGCGGCGCTCGAACACGCGCAGCGCCACCGCATCTCCCAGGTCGACCAGCGCAGGAAACGCCAGCAGGTTGCCCTTGGAGCGCACTTCGCGGGGAATCTCCTCGAAGTCCCACGCGGTGATGTCTTCGCGGGTGAGCTCCACGTCGGTCTTGCGCGAGAACGCTTCGCGCGCGCGGCCCTCCCACTCGGCGCGCAGCGCAGCTAGGTCGCGGCCGGCGGACAGTGTGCGACCGCTGTCGTCGTGCAGGCGGTAGCGCATCAGGAAATGCGGCGCCAGTTCCACGGTGGCGAATTCGCTGGCGCCGATATCCACGCCGGTGGTGCGTTTCAGGAAAGCGGCCAACGCCTGCGCCAGTGGTTCGTCGCGGGGCGCTTCGGCCTCGGCGAAGGCGCGTGCGAAATCCGGTGCAGGCACGAAGTTGCGACGCTGCGCCTTCGGCAGGCCGCGGATCAGTTCGGCGACCTTCTCGGCGAGCAGCCCGGGCACCAGCCATTCGCAGCGCGTCGCGGGCAGGGCGTTGAGCATCGCGAGCGGCAGGTGCAGGGTGACGCCGTCGGCCTCGTCGCCGGGCACGAAGCGGTATTCGAGACGGTAGCGCTGCGCGCCCGCCGCCGGCGCCCCGCCGGCGGCCATCGGAGTGACCTCCAAGGTTGCAGGGAAGGCCTTCGGGTCGAGCCCCGCGCCGCCCACCATCACGTCGTCCAGCGACCAGCGCAACGCCGCCTGCTCGGCAGGGCGCGCGTGGCGATACCACGCGTCCAGCGCACGGCTGGACGAGATGTCTTCGGGCAGCTTGCCGCGGAAGAAGTCGACCAGTTCGTCCTCGTGGCGGATCAGGCCCTCGCGACGCTGCTTCGCTTCGATGCCCTGCGCATCCTCCAGCACGCGCTGGTTGGCGCGCACGAAATCGGCACGCGCCTCAATGTCGCCGCGCGCCAGCGCTTCGAGCAGGAAGATCTCGTGGGCGAGTGCGGGGTCTTGCTTCTCGAACGTCACCGCGCGGCGCTCGACCAGGTTCAGGCCGAACAGGCTCACCTGCTCGTAGGCCACCACGCAGCCGCGCTTCTTCGACCAGTGCGCGTCGCGGCAGCTGGACTTCAGCAGATGCGCGGCCTGCTGCTCGACCCAGGCGGGTTCGATACGCGCGCACATCATCGCCCACACCTTGCCGCCCACGTCGAGGATCTGCGCGGCGAACACCCAGTTCGGCGGCACCTTCGTCAGCGCCGAGCCGGGGAAGACCTGGAACTTGCGCTCGCGTGTGCCCTGGAAGACGCCGCGTTCGTCCTTGCGGCCTACTTGCGTGGGGAGGCCGGCCAAGAGGCTGCAGTGGACTGTCTCGAAGAGACGGGATGCCGCTGCCTCTTCATCCATGACGCGCCCTTTGCCTTCGCCTCCTCTCACCTGCGGGGAGAGGGTCGAGGTGAGGGGCGGGTGCTCGCGCGAACGCTCCTGCGAAGCACGCCTGTTCTTTCCACCGCCTCGCGAAGCCGGCCCTTCACCTCGACCCTCTCCTCGGTGGGGAGAGGGAGAAACGGCATGGCCTCCCTGCTGGGTAGAGGGAGTGCTGAGCTTCCACCCGAGCTCCTGCACCACCAGCAGCAACTGCCGGTGCAGCTCCCGCCACTCGCGCATGCGCATGAAGCTGAGGAAGTGCCGCGAGCACCAGTCGCGCAGTTTCGATTGCGTGAGCTCCTCGTGCGCCTTGTCGTACTCGCGCCACAGGTTCAGCACGCCGACGAAGTCGGATTTCGGGTCGGCGAACGCGGCATGCGCGGCGTCGGCCTGCTGGCGCGCGTCGGCGGGACGTTCGCGCGGGTCCTGGATGCTGAGGAAGGCGGCAATGGTGATGAGTTCGCGCAGCGCATGCAGCTGGTTGGCTTCCACCAGCATGCGCGCGAGCTGCACGTCGATGGGCAGCTTAGCCAGCGTGCGGCCGATGGTGGTGAGCGCGCGCGCCGCATCGATCGCGCCGATCTCGGCGAGGCGGCGGTAGCCGTCGGCCACCACGCGCGGGTCGGGCGCGTCGAGGAAGGGGAAGTCATCCACTTCGCCCAGCTTCAGCGCCAGCATGCGCAGGGTCACGTTGGCCAGCGAGGAGCGCAGCAGCTCGGGATCGGTGAATGCGTTGCGCGATGCGAAATCCGCCTCGTCGTAGAGGCGGTAGCAGATGCCGGGGCCGATGCGACCGCAGCGGCCCTTGCGCTGGTCGGCGGCAGCCTGCGAGACCGGCTCCACGTGCAGGCGTTCGAGCTGGCTGCGCTGGCTGTAGCGCTTCACGCGCGCGCTGCCGGTGTCGACCACATAGCGGATGCGCGGCACGGTGAGCGAGGTCTCGGCCACATTTGTCGCCAGCACCACGCGGCGCTTCGGGCCGGGCTTGAACACGCGGTCCTGGTCGGTGGCGGAGAGCCGCGCGTACAGCGGCAGGATCTCGGTCTCGCGGTACTGCCGGCGCGACAGCAACAGGTGCGCGTCGCGGATCTCGCGCTCGCCGGGCAGGAACACCAGCACGTCGCCCGGACCGCCACCCAGGCTGCGGTCGGCCATGACCTCGTCGAGCACGGCGGCGATGTGTTCGGCACTGCCCTGGCTCAGGCCGCGCGCGCGTTCGCCGGCGAGCTGGTCGACAGGGCGCCAGCGCAGTTCCACCGGATACGCGCGGCCTTCCACCGAGACCACCGGCGCGCCGCCGAAATGCTCGGCGAAGCGCGCGGTATCGATGGTGGCCGAGGTGACGATGATCTTCAGCTCGGGCCGCTTCGCGGCGAGCCGCTTGAGGTAGCCGAGCAGGAAGTCGATGTTGAGGCTGCGCTCGTGCGCTTCGTCGATGATCAGGGTGTCGTAGGCCGACAGCCAGGGATCATTCTGCGTTTCGGCGAGCAGGATGCCGTCGGTCATGAACTTCACCAGCGTGCGCTCGCTCACCTGGTCGGTGAAGCGCACCTGGAAACCCACCTGGTCGCCGAGCTGCGTGTCGAGTTCCTCGGCCACGCGGCGCGCCACCGAACGCGCGGCGAGGCGGCGCGGCTGGGTGCAGCCGATCAGTCCGGCTTCGCCGCGGCCCGCGGCGAGGCAGAGCTTGGGGATCTGCGTGGTCTTGCCCGAACCGGTTTCGCCCGCGATCACCACCACCTGGTTTTCGCGGATCAGCTTGACGATCTCGTCGGCGCGCGCGGCGATGGGCAGCGATTCGTCCAGCCGGATCGCGGGCTTGGCCTCGACGCGTGCGCGGCGTTTCGCGGCGGAAGCCGCGATATCGTCGACCAGGGCCGCCAGCTTCTTTTCGTCGGCGTGCTTCGACAAACCGCGCCAGCGCCCCAGCAGGCGGCCGAAGTCGCGGCTGCACACGCCGTCGAGCGCACGGCGCAAGTCGCGCAGCGAGGGAAGGGCGGTCGGCGGGCAGTTCGTGTCGTTCATTCAGCCGCACATGATAACGGCTGGTTTTTGCTCGTCATCCCGGCGCAGGCCGGGATCCAGTGTCATTGAGGCTTGAGCACGAGCTGGCATCGCTGGATTCCGGCCTGCGCCGGAATGACGAACCCCTTGCGTGACGCTCGATAGGCTCCCGCTATCGGCGGCATCGCGAGGATTCATTTCCATTGCGGCCGGCGCATCGTTACCTTGGTTCCATCACTCATCGCACGGAGAACACCATGGCCTCGAACATCGGTATCGCGAAGAAGGACCGCGAAGCCATCGCCAAGCAGTTGTCCAAGCTGCTGGCCGACACCTATTCGCTCTACCTAAAGACCCACAGCTTTCACTGGAACGTCACCGGCCCGCAGTTCAACAGCCTGCACGCGATGTTCGAGACGCAGTACAACGAGCTGTGGCTGGCCGCCGACGAGATCGCCGAGCGCATCCGCACGCTGGACGTGTTCGCTCCCGGCTCGTACAGCCAGTTCGGCAAGCTCAGCTCGATCAAGGAAGAATCCGGCGTGCCGGAATGGAAGGAAATGGTGAACCAGCTGGTCGACGGCCACGAGATCGTGGCGAACACCGCACGCGCTGCCATCAAGGTGGCCGACAAGGCCGGCGACGAAGGCAGCGCGGACATGCTCACCGGCCGCCTCAAGGCGCACGAGAAGACGGCGTGGATGCTGCGCTCGCTGCTGAAGTGAGCGATGCGGCACCTGGATGCGAAAAGGCCCGCCGATGGCGGGCCTTTTCATTGGCGTGCACGTACCGCTTCAGTCCTTCGGTGCCGGTCCCTTCACCGCGGTGACCAGGCCGTCGGGCCGCACGTACTTCGCGAACGCCTGCTGCACTTCGGGGGCGGTGAGTTCGAGGTAGTGCCGGCCGGCGATGCTCATCGCATCCAGCGGCTTGCCCTGCTGCGACAGCGTGAGCAGCTGGCTGCCGATCGCGCCGAAGCTGGATTCGCCCAGCGGAATGCGGCGCAGCAGGATGCCCTTGGCTTGCATCAGCTCGGTGTCGGTCACCGGTTGCTGCTGCATCTGCTTGAGGTTCTGCACCACCAGCGCACCGGCGGCACCCACCTTGTCGGGATCGCAGCCGAAATACACCTTGTACGTGCCGCGGTACTTGTCCGCGTCGAGGTTCACGCCCACGGTGTAGACCAGGCCGTGCTTTTCGCGCAGGTCGCGGGTAAGGCGTGAGGCATAGAAGCCGCCGCCCAGCACCTGGTTGCCCAGGTTGATGGCGAAGCGCGCCGGGTCGTCGTAGGTGACGGCGATGGTCTGCGCCATCTCCACGCTGTCCTGCACCGCGCTGGCGTCGGGCACGTGCAGCTTGCCGGGACGGTTGGCGGGCACGGCGGCGTAGTCGGTATCCGGTTTCGGCCCCGTGGCCTTCCAGTTGCCGAAGGCCTGCTCGATCACCTGCTTCGCCTGCGCCGGATCGACCCTGCCCACGATGACGATGGTGGCGAGGTCGGGGCGGAAGGTCTGCGCGTAGTACTGCTTCACCTTGTCCGGCGTCAGTGCCATCACGTCCTGGGGTTTGGGATAGCGCAGCGAGGGGTCGTTGGCCGGCAGCAGCGCCTTGCCCAACGCCTGTCCGTACAGGAAGGCGGGCGACTGCAGCACGCCGGCCATGCCGCCTGCTACCTGCTGCCGCACCACCGCGAAGGCCTGCGCGGGCAGTGCAGGATGCAGTTCGTTGTCGGCGAGCAGCTTCACGCCTTCGGCGAAATGCACGGACGGCGTCGAAAGCGAGAATCGGGAGCCTGCGCTCACGTGTGCGCTGATTCCGTCCAGCGCCTGCTGGAACGCGAGACGATCCATCTGTTCGGTACCGAACGAGAACAGCCCGTCCAGCACCTCGGCCACGCCTTCTTCGCCCTTGGCGGCTTGCAGGTCCTGGTTGGTCTTGATGTCGCCGAACAGCTCCACCGTGTCGCTGGTGGATTCCGGCTGCACGATCAGCCTGAGGCCGTTCGGCAAGGTGTACGACACCGGGGCCAGCGAAGACTTCGGCACCTCGAGCTTGGCGAATGCCTGCTCCGCCCACGCCGGCAATTGCACCGGCTTGTCGGGGCTGGAGGCGAAGCTCTCCGCGCCGCCGAAACCGTTGCCCGCCACCGGCTTGCCCGAGCTTTCCGGGGTGAGGATGGCGGTGATCGCATGCGCGGGATCGAAAGTCCGCTTCGCCAGCGCATTCACGGCTTCCGGCGTCACCGCCTCGATGGCGGCCTTGATCGCGTCGGGCGATTCGGCGTCCTGGAAGGCCAGCGCGTGCGACCATGCATTGGCGAGGCCATCCACCGAATTCTTCTTGAACTCCAGCGAGGCGATGGCCTTGCGTTTGGCCGCATCCACCAGCGACGCATCGATGCCCTTGCTCGCCGCCTCGGCGAGGATGGATTGCATCTTCGCGAGGATGGGTTGCGGGTTGCCGCCCTTGGGGAAGATGCCCACAGCCATGCCCACGCCGGCCCGCGGCAGGCTCTGGTCGATGAAGGCGCCGTACAGCGCGGTGCCGTCGAAACGCATGCCGGCCAGTGCGGCACGCTGCGAACCCAGTGCGCCGCTCAGCACCATCGCGGTGGCATAGTCCTTCGAGGTGAGGCCGGGCAGGCGATAGCCCAGGTACACCGAGCCGTAGGGCGCGTCGGTGGGCAGTTGCACGGTCTTGGCCGTCGCCGGCTTGAAGTCGAACGCGGCACGCGCCGGCAGCGTCTTGCGCGCGATGTCGCCGAATTCCTGCTTCACCTTCGCCAGCGTGGCGGCGGGATCGACGTCGCCTGCGATCACCAGGATGGCGTTGTTAGGCGCGTACCAGGTGTCGTGGAAGTGCTTCAGCATCGCCGCCGTGGTCTTGTCGAACGAGTCGCGCGTGCCCAACGGCGTGTGCGCGTAGGGCGTGCCGGCGAACATCTGCGCGCGCAGCTCGCTGTAGAACTTGAAGGACGGGTTGGAGAGGTCGCGCGAGACCTCCTGCTCGATCGCGCCGCGCTCCTTGTCCCATTCCTTGGCGTCCATGTCCACGCCGCGCATGCGCAGGCTCTGCACATGCAGGGCCACGTCCAGGTCCTGCGCCGGCGCCATGAAGTAGTACTGCGTCACGCCTTCGTTGGTGTCCGCGTTGAACGCGCCGCCCATGTTCGCGGCGATCGCCGCCAGCTGGTCCTTGGACAGGCCGGGACTGCCGCGGAACATCATGTGTTCCACCGCATGCGCGGTGCCGGGGAAGCCGTCCGGCACTTCGTCGGAGCCGGCGAGGTAGTTCATCTCCGTGGTGATGACCGGCGCCAGCGTGTTGCGCACGATCACCACGCGCAGGCCGTTGTCCAGCGTGGCGCGGGTGACGTCGGCGTCGTTCGTCGCGGCCATCGCGCCGCCTGCCGCCAGGGCCAGGCCAATTGCCGCGGCCAACCGGAGTACTCGCCTTTTCATCGTTCGATCCTTGTGTCGTCTGCGAAGGTGGATGCGGAGCCCGCATCATGGAGAGTGAAGCAGAAATCGGCGTCGGCAACGACACTCACGAGGATGATCCGCGCAGACACGTGCCTCGAAGCAAAGGCTGCCGTGCCAGCGCCATCGACTCGCGGAGGTTGGCCTGCCGTGAAGCGCGGTCCGAATCCGCGTTGCACCTTCGAGAGTGCAAGCCAACCGGCGACTCCGTCAAAAACCAATGCCATCCATCAATTCGGCATGAACGGATGCGGTCGCGCCAGCAGCCCGCGCCAGCCGCGCCGCGCAAGCCAGGCCAGCACGATGGCCATCGCCATCCAGGCGGCAAGCAGCGCGGGCTGGGCAACACCGGCGCCTTGCCACGGATGGCTGCCTAGCGTGGTGACCGGAACGAAGATGCTGAAGAAGAACAGCACGAAGAACGGAGCGTAGATCATCCATTCGCCCCAGGTCGGCAGCTTGCGGCCGCCCAGCGTGCACAGCACCTGCGTGACCATCGTGCCGGTGGCGGCGAGCTGGGGCAGGGCGATCAGCAGCAGGGTGTAGCCGCCCAGATGCACGAAGTGCGCGGCAACCAGTGCGGCGGCGAGCATGGCGAGCAGCAGCAGGAGCTGCGTCACCAGCGGCATGGTGAGCGCCGCACGCAGCAGGCTGCGCCGCACGTGCTGCATGTCGCCCAACCCCGGCAGCAAGGCCAGCAACGGCAGCTCGGCGTTGTTGCGCTGCCAGCGCTGGCGTATCTGCACGGTGGCCATGGCCGTGAGCATCAGGCTTCCGAACAGCACGCCCCACAGCAGGCCGGCGCCGAAGCCGATCAGGCCGCTGCGCGAGGCATGGGCCTGGTGATCTCCGGCGAACATCACCGCCATCACGGGAATCATCAGCAGCATGGGCACCAGCACCGGTGCGGCCGCGCGCAGGTGGCCGACCGCGGTCTTGGGCATGTACCAGCCGCCGAGCGCCACGCGCAGTGCCCGCACCGTCGATTGCGGCCCGGCGCGGCGCAGGTCGGCGCGCGGCTGCATCCAGTCCGGGCGCTGGCGGATCAACAGGCCGCTGTCCAATTGCTGCAGGCCGCTCCAGTTGCCGGTGATGCCCTGCCGGCGGAACTGCATCACCATCGCGCTGCCCAGGCCCAGTTCGTTGTCCGTGTCGCTGCGCAGCAGCTGGCGCCAGCGCAGCATGTCCACGATCGACAGCACCACCAGCGCCAGCGCACCCCAGGCCAGCCAGCGCGGATCGGAAAACGACGGCAGTTGGAAGAGGTGACGCATGCTCGTGGCCAGGGCGGGCAGGAAGCCGACCAGCGTGGCGCACCAGCGCGGCAACAGCACGAACGCCAGGCCACCCGTCACGGCCAGGGCCGTGAGCAAGGCCACCCGCAACGCGTCGGCGCCCAGCGCGCCGAGCAGCAGCGTAGGCACCACGATCATGAGGGCGGCGTACAGCAGGATGCTGGCATGCACGGCGCCTTGCATGCCCGGCAAGCGAAGCTTGCGCGCATCGATCGCCACCAGCAGCGTGGTCGAGAGCCAGAATGCCCACGCATAGACGGCCCCGAAGCAGTACACCATCGTGCTGGCCAACCACCAGTCGGAGTTGGAGGTGAAGTGGCCCGCTGCCACCGCGCCCAGGCTGCAGGCGGTCACGATGAACAACGACAGCCACCGCAGCGGGCGTCGGGTCGAACGCCACGGCACCAGCAACACATCGCTCAGGCGCATGTCCTGTCTCCCAGGCAGTGAGTCTCGGGGCGTTTCATTCGGCGATCTCCACGAACAGGTCTTCCAGTCCCAGCGCGTCGATGCGGGCGCCGGGCAAGTCGGCGGCTTCGGGCCAGCGGCCGTGCGCGTCGCGTTCCACCACCAGGCTGAGGCTGCCGTCGTCATGGCGGCGACGGCTCAATGACTGGGCGGGCGCGGCGGCGCTCTTCGATGCGGGCAGCCACAGGCGTGCGTAGCGTTCCTTGGTTTCGTCCACGCCGCAGCGCAGGAGCAGGCGGCCTTCGTGCAGGAAGGCGATCTCCGAGGCCACGCGTTCGAGGTCGGACACGATGTGGGTGGAGAACAGCACCGTGGTGCCGCTCTCGCCTGCGCGCAGCGCCACTTCGCGCAGCAGTTCGCGGCGGGCGACGGGGTCGAGCGCGGCGGCGGGTTCGTCCAGCACCAGCAGCTCCGGTTGCGAAGCCAGCGCGCGGATCAGGTCGACGCGCTGGCGCTCGCCCGGCGATAGTTTGCCCAACAACTTGTTGGGCTGGATCTTCCAGCGCTCCAGCGTCCTGCCGGCGAAGTCGGCGTCCCATCGCGGATAGAAGCGGCCCACGTATTCCAGCATCTGCTGCGCGGTGAGCCACGCCAGCGCTTCGGGCTGTTGCGGCACGTAGGCGAGCCGGCTCTTGGCATCGTCGCCGAGCTTCAGCGCCGGCTCGCCGAACACGAGGGCGCTGCCGGACAGGGGCTGCAGCAGGCCCAGCATGGCGCGGATCAGCGTGGATTTGCCCGCGCCGTTGCGCCCGATCAAGCCCAGCACGCTGCCCGGCTCCAGCGCGAGGTCCACGCCGCGCAGCACGCTGCTGCCTTCATAGCTGTGCATGAGGCCATGCGCGGCAAGCGGCGCGGTCCCGGTGGATGTGCTTTCGCGAAGCATGGCGTTCATGGTCCTTCCCCGTATCGATAGATGTGTTGATGGCGCGACAACCCTGGCGCCCCCGCGCCGGGTCGCTGGAACTGTCATGACGCCGGCATGCCGGCCTGGACGGGCGCGTCGGGCGGCACGGGCAGGAAAGCGGCGCGCAGGTCGACCAGCACGTGCAGCAGCATCGGCAGCAGCAGGCTGCCGGTGGCCCAGTACAGCCAGGCGAACAACGCGCCCAGCGCGGCGGTGACCAGGATGCCCGTGCGGCCTTGGTAGAGATGCGCCCAGCCGAAGGCCAGCGATGCCAGCACGATCGCCACCGCGACCGGTGCCTGCGGCAGCAGCGCGAACAGCAGGCCCAGGCCGAAGCCGCGCCAGATCACTTCCTCGGTGATGCCGGCGGTGAGCGACAGCGCGGCGAAGCTCCGGCGCTCGGTATGCGTGCGCGGCAGCATGCGCAGAAGCTTGTAGCCGCTGCCGAGGTGCAGCGATTGCGTTGGCGCTGCGCCGTTGCGCAGGCGGCTCCTGATCCAGCCGATGGCGATGCCGCCCGCGGAGGCTAGCCCCACACCCACCGCCATGCCGCCCAGCAGGCTTCCCGTGACGCCCGTGGGCCAATGCGGCCAGCCCAGGCCGAGCCGCGCGGGAGTCCAGCCGGCCAGGCCCAGGGTGACGGCCAGCGTGACCAGCAGCAGCGCCCAGCCTTGCCAGATCCACTCGCGATAGAAGCGGCGCCGCGCGTCGGGCACGCCCGCATCCAGCGCGAGCAGCAGGCGGTCGTGCGCGCGGCGGCCCAGCAGCGGTTCGGCGATCAGCAGGTAGAGCGCGAGGGCGGTGGTGGCGAGCGTGGCGAGCATGTCATTCCTCCAGGAGTTTCGACAGCCGGCGCAGCACCGGGTCCGGCGGCAGTTCCAGCTCGCGCGCATGGCGCGCCAGTTCCAGCAGCTGCGGTTCCAGCAAGGCCAGCCGCTGCACCTGCGTGTGTGCGGCCCGCTGCGTGGCGGCCACCGCCATGCCCTTGCCGCGCAGGCGTTCCAGCAGGCCCTCGTTTTCGGCCAGGCCGTAGGCGCGCGACACCGTCATCGGGTTGATGGCGTGGAAGCCGGCCACGTCGCGCACGGAAGGCAGCAGGTCGCCGGTGACGAGCTGGCCGCTGGCGATCAGTCGGCGCAACTGCTCGACGATCTGCCGATAGATCGGCTCGGGGGCGTTCGGTTGAATGGTGAGTAGAGAAGCATCCATGTGTATCAATACAACAATACACTAGGGTCGGCGTCAAGCATGACCTGTGGCAGGGTGCCGGTGCAGGCGCGGGCCCTGTGCAAGACTTGGGCTCTTGTCCGTTACATGAGGAGCCCTCCATGGTGACCCGCCGCCGCATGTTGCAGGGTGTTGGAGCGCTGGCCCTGCTGGCGCCCCTGGGCGAAGGCTTCGGCCAGGAAAAGCAGGCCAAGGACGCGGCGCAAGTGGCGCAGCAGGAACATGCCAAGCCCGTCGGCGACGAGTACGTGCCCGTCACCGATCCGCTGGTGAAGCAGAAGCTGGCGCAGTGGTCGGACTGGAAGTTCGGCCTCATCCTGCATTGGGGCATCTACAGCGTGCTTGGCATCGTCGAGTCGTGGACGCTGTGCTCGGAGGACTGGATCAAGCGCCCCGGCGGCGCCGGCTACGTGGAGTGGAAGCAGCGCTACGAGCAGCTGCGCACGCAGTTCAACCCGGTGAAGTTCGACCCGGCGAAATGGGCCGAGGCCGCGCACGGCGCCGGCATGCGCTACCTGGTGTTCACCACCAAGCACCACGACGGCTTCTGCCTGTTCGACACGGCACAGACCGGTTACCGCGTCACCGCGCCCGACGTGCCTTATCACGCCAACCCGCGCGCCAACATCGCCAAGGCGGTGTTCGATGCGTTCCGCCAGCGCGGCTTCGGCATCGGCGCGTATTTCTCCAAGGCCGACTGGCACCATCCGGACTACTGGTCGCCGCTGTGGGCCACGCCGGACCGCAACAACAACTACGACGTGCACAAGTATCCGGAGCTGTGGAAGCGCTTCGTCGATTTCACCCACGCGCAGATCAACGAGCTCACCACGCAGTACGGCGGCATCGACCTGATGTGGCTGGATGCCGGCTGGGTGAACGCGAACGCGCACCCCGACGCCAAGGCCCACAGTTCGGACGTGCCGTGGGCGCAGGACATCGACATGCCGGGGCTGGCCGCCATGGCGCGCCGCAACCAGCCGGGCATCGTGCTGGTCGACCGCGACGTCAGCGGGCCGTACGAAAACTACCGCACGCCCGAGCAGACCGTGCCGGACAAACCGCTGCCGTACCCGTGGGAGACCTGTATGACGGCAGGCGGCTCCTGGTCGTGGAATCCGCACGACAAATACAAGTCGCCGCGCGAACTGGTGCATACCCTGGTCGGCATCGTCGCCAAGGGCGGCAACCTGCTGCTGGGCGTCGGGCCGCAGCCCGACGGCCAGCTGCCGGCGGAAGCGCTGGACCGGCTGCAGGCCATCGGCTCGTGGATGCAGGTCAACGGCTCCGCCATCCACGGCAGCCGGGCCATCGCGCCCTACGGCGAAGGCCAGTTCCGCTTCACCCAGGGCAAGGACGGCAGCGTCAACGCGATCTGGCTGGCCGGCGAAGGCGAGCAGGGGCCGCCGGCGACCATCACGCTGCGCTCGCTGCGGCCTGCGCCGGGCGCGCGCCTGCAGGTGCTGGGCGCCGATGGCGAGCTGGCGTGGCGGCAGGGAAACGATGGCGTCGAGGTCACCTTGCCGCAAGCGGTACGCCGGCAACTGGCAGGTTCGCCGGCATGGACGCTGCGCATCTCGGCGGTACAGGCCTGAGCTTGCGCTGACCGCCGTGGCCGCCATTTATTGAGGCAGCCGGCACGCATTGGTTAAGCTCACAGGGTTAGGTCCGCGCCCGGAGTGGCGCCCACGGGGATTTTCTTGAGCGCCAGTCCTTCCAATCTCCAACGTCGTCCTTCGCTGCTTGTCGCCATGCTGCTGGCCCTGGTGGTGGCCGCGCTCAACATCGGTCTGTGGTGGGCGGGCAACCGGCCGCACGGCCCCGAGGACTGGCACGGCCCCATCGGCGGCTTCGCGTTGGAGCCGTACCAGCGCTACCAGGATCCGCTGCAGGGCAAATTCCCCAGCGACGAGCAGATCGCCAGCGACCTCAGGCTGGTGCACCAGTACAGCCCCAACATCCGCACCTACTCGATGCTGCAGGCCTCGCAGGTTCCGCGCCTGGCGGAGCGCGAAGGGCTGAAACTGCTGGCCGGCGCGTGGATCGACACCCGGCTGGACAACAATGAGCACGAGATCGAGGCGCTGATCGCGCAGGCGCGGCGCTACCCCGGCACGATCACTAGGGTGCTGGTGGGCAACGAGGTGCTGTTCCGCAACAACGTGCCGCCCGAGCAGCTGATGGCCTACCTGGACCGCGTGCGCGCCGCGCTGCACC
The DNA here is from genome assembly GCF_014843005.1 of Rhodanobacter sp. DHG33. Classification (GTDB taxonomy): domain Bacteria; phylum Pseudomonadota; class Gammaproteobacteria; order Xanthomonadales; family Rhodanobacteraceae; genus Rhodanobacter_A. The sequence continues at coordinate 42,370 of NZ_JACYXM010000006.1, forward strand.
AGCCGGTGTCCACCGCCGAGCCGGACTACATCTGGGAGAAGTACCCCGAGCTGGCGCAGCACGTGGACTTCATCACCGTGCACCTGTTTCCGTACTGGAACGGCAAGGCGCGCAAGGACGCGATCGGTGATGCGCTGGGCAGCTACGAGACGCTGCAGAAGATGTTCCCCGACAAGCACATCGTGATCGGCGAGATCGGCTGGCCGTCCAATGGCGACCGGCACGAGTACGCCTATCCGTCGGTGTCGGACGAGGCGATCTTCCTGCGCCAATGGTTCAACGTCGCCAAGCAGCTGCACCTCGACTACTACGTGATGGAGGCCTTCGACCAGCCCTGGAAGGAGCAGCTCTCGGGCCGCACCGAGGCGTACTGGGGCATGTTCAGCGCCGACCGCCAGCCGAAGTTCCCGTTCACCGGCCCGGTGACGGAAGACACCGCGTGGCCGTGGAAGGCCCTGGTGGCGAGCCTGCTGGCGCTGTGGCCGATGGTGTGGTTCGCGCGGCGCTATGCGCGTTTCAAGCTGATGGGGCGCTTCTTCTTCTGCGCGCTGATCCAGCTGGCCTGCGGCCTGGTCGTGTGGTCGGCCACGCTGCCGCTGCAGTTCTACCTGAGCTGGGTGGACTGGACGATGCTGGTGCTGCTGTTCCCGGCGCAGATCGCCATCCTCGCCATCCTGCTGATCAACGGCTTCGAGTTCACCGAGGTGCTGTGGCGCCGCGGCTGGGTGCGCCATGCCGGCATGCTGCGGCCGGACGTGCCGGAGAAGCAGCCGTTCGTGTCCATCCACCTGGCCTGCTACAACGAGCCGCCGGACATGGTGATCGTCACGCTGGATTCGCTGGCCGAGCTGGACTACGAGAACTACGAAGTCCTGGTGATCGACAACAACACCAAGGACCCGGCGGTGTGGGGCCCGGTGAAGGACTACTGCGAGAAGCTGGGCAAGCGCTTCCGCTTCTTCCACCTGGAACCATGGCCGGGCTTCAAGGCCGGCGCGCTGAACTTCGGCCTGAAGGAAACCTCGCCCGAGGCCGACGTGGTGGCGGTGATCGACGCCGACTACGTGGTGCGCCACGACTGGCTGTCCACGCTCACCGGCTATTTCCACGACCCCAAGGTGGCCGTGGTGCAGTGCCCACAGGCGCACCGCGACTTCGAGCACAACCGCTTCCGCCGCATGACCGCGTGGGAGTTCGACGGCTTCTTCCGCATCGGCATGCATCACCGCAACGAGCGCAACGCCATCATCCAGCACGGCACCATGACCATGGTGCGGCGTACCGCGCTGGAAGGTACCGGCGGCTGGTCGGAATGGACGATCTGCGAAGACGCGGAACTCGGCCTGCGCCTGATGCATGCCGGCTACGAGCTGGTGTACGTGGACGAGCTGATGGGCAAGGGCCTCACGCCCGCCGACTTCAAGGCGTACAAGAGCCAGCGCTACCGCTGGGCCTTCGGCGCGATGCAGATCCTCAAGGGGCGCTGGAGCTGGATGACGAAGAAGGGACCGCTTTCCAGCGGCCAGCGCTTCCACTTCCTCACCGGCTGGTTCAGCTGGTTCGCCGATGCGCTGCACCTGATCTTCACCCTGATGGCGCTGTTCTGGACCGCGGGCATGGTGGCGCTCCCGCAGTACTTCAGCCTGCCGATGCAGTTGTTCCTGATCCCGGTGATTGGCTTCTTCTTCGCCAAGGCCATCTTCGGCATCGTGCTGTACCGCGCCCGCGTGCCCTGCGGCTGGTACGACACGCTGATGGCCTCGCTGGCCAGCATGAGCCTTTCGCATGCCATCGCGCGCGGCATCCTGCATGGCCTCACCCGCGAGAAGACCTCGTTCGTGGTGACCGCCAAGAGCCGCCGCATGGGCGGCAGCAGCTTCGCCGCGTTCGCGCCGGTGCGCGAGGAACTGCTGATGGCGGTGGCGCTGGTGCTGTGCATCGTCGGCATGGCGCGCAGCTACGGCACCCATTACATCGAGGGCGTGCTGTGGATGTTCATCCTTGCCGCGCAGTCGATTCCCTACGTGTCGGCCGTGATCGGCGCGTGGATCGCGCACAAGGCGGGCGACAAGGCGGGCTGATATGGCTGTCCGGCCGTCCAGCGTCGCCTTGGCGACGCTGGAAAATCAGGCACGGAGCTTTTTCAGCTCGCCGCCCACTCCGATTTCCTTCCCTCGGCAAAGCCCAGCGGCAAGCAACGGTTGCCCCGAATAGCGCCCATTTCGTTCAGATGCGCGCCGGGTAACAGGCCCTATCATCGGAGCCCCGTGTTCAGGATTCCGCCACATTGGCCCTGTTGACCCGTCTCCGCGCGTTCATGCGTCTGTGCTGGCCGTGGCTGCGCATTCCGTTCTGGGTCTGCCTCGGCCTGTTCGTCGGCTTCGTGCTGCCGTACATGCTGGTGCTGAACAAGCGCGTGCAGGAACGTTTCGACGACCTGGTGTTCGCCGTGCCCACGCGCGTATTCGCGCGGCCGCTGCCGCTGCAGGCGGGCGAGCCGATGACGCCGGCGGCGCTGCAGCTCGAGCTCACCTTCGCCGGCTACACCCAGGACGGCGCCGGCCAGGTGGCGGGCAGCTGGACGATGCAGGGTTCGCGCTACACGATTTCCTCGCGCGGCTATGCCGGCCCGGAAGGCGGCGAACTGCCTAAGCGCATCGAAGTGGTGCTGGGCAAGGGCGCTATCGCATCGGTGCGCGACATCACCAACGGCAAGCCGCTCGAGCTGACCCATCTCGACCCCGCGCGCATCGCCACGGTGTACGGCGCCGACCAGGTGGACCGGCGCATCGTGCATCTCGCCGACGTGCCGCCGCTGCTGGTGAGCGGCCTGCAGGCGGTGGAAGACCGCGATTTCAAGCACAACATCGGCATCGACTTCAGCGCGATCCTGCGCGCCGCGTTTGCCAACCTGCGCGCGGGCCGCACGGTGCAGGGCGCATCCACGCTGACGCAGCAGCTGGTGCGCAACCTGTTCCTCGGCCGCGAACAGACCTTCAAGCGCAAGATCAACGAAGCGCTGATGTCGATGCTGCTGGAGATGCACTACAGCAAGGACCGCATCCTCGAGGCCTACGTCAACGAAGTCTTCCTCGGCCAGCAGGGCGGCCAGGCGGTGCACGGCTTTGCCGCGGCGGCGGAGTTCTACTACGGCCGTCCGCTGCGCGACCTGCGTCCGCAGGAGATCGCGATGCTGGTGGGGCTGGTGAAGGGGCCGAGCTATTACGACCCGCGCCGCTATCCGGACCACGCGCTGACGCGGCGCAACCTGGTGCTGCAGGAGTTCGCCGACACCGGCCTGCTCCCGGCGGACCAGGCCAAGGCCGCACAGGCCACGCCGCTGGACGTGATCCAGAACGGCCAGCTGCCGCACGACCGCTTCCCGGCTTTCATGCAGCTGGTGCGCCAGCAGATCACCAGCGATTTCGACGAAGGCACGCTGCGCTCGGGCAACCTGTCGGTCTTCACCACGCTCGATCCGGCGGCGCAGCTCTACAGCGAGCAGGCCGTGGACGCGACGATGAAGAGCCTGGGCAAGCGCGCCGACCCGGTGCAGGCGGCCGGCGTGGTGGTCGACTCGCACGACGGCAGCGTGCTGGCCATCGTGGGCAGCAAGTTCGCCGGCGATCAGGGCTTCAACCGCGCGCTGGATTCGCAGCGGCCGATCGGCTCCACCATCAAGCCCTTCGTCTACCTCGTGGCGCTCACCAATCCCTCGCGCTGGAATCTGGCCACCGCGCTGGACGACAGCCCGATCAGCATGCGCATGCAGAACGGCACGCTGTGGGAACCGCACAACGACGACAACCAGAGCCACGGCATGGTGCCGATGGTGGACGCGCTGGCCAATTCGTGGAACCTCGCCAGCATCCGACTCGGCCTCGCGGTGGGCCTGCCGCGCATCCGCGGGTTCCTGCAATCCTTCGGCCTGGAGAACGTCAACTCCGGTCCCTCGCTGCTGATCGGCGCGCTCGACCTCTCGCCGCTGCAGGTGGCGCAGATGTACGAGTACATAGCCTCCGACGGCCACGCGCTGCCGCTGCTCGCCGTGCGCGGCGTGGTGGATGGCAACGGCAACACCATCAAGCGCTACGAGGTGAAGACCGGCGACGGCGAATACCAGCCGGCCGTGCGCCTCGTCACCTGGGCGATGCAGCAGGTGGCGCTGTACGGCACCGCACATTCGCTGGGCGAGTCCAGCCTGGCCTCGCTGCACGTCGCCGGCAAGACCGGCACCAGCAACGACCTGCGCGACAGCTGGTTCGCCGGCTTCACCGGCGACCATCTCGCGGTGTTCTGGCTGGGGCGCGACGACAACAAGCCCGCCCACCTGTTCGGCGCCACCGGCGCGCTGCCGGTGTGGCGCAACCTGTTCGCCAAGCTGCCCACGCGTCCGCTGTCCACCACGCTGGGCGACGGGCTGCAGATGGCGTGGATCAATCCTGCCGACGGCAAGCCCACCGAGCCGCAGTGCACGGGCGCGAAGCAGGTGCCGGTAGTGGCCGGGTCGCTGTCGAGCGATGTGGAAGGCTGCGGTTTCTGGCAGACCCTGTTCGGTGGCGGCAGTCCTGCGGCATCATCGTCCAGCGCGGCTCCGGCCAACCCTGGCGCGCCGGCTGCATCCACCCAACCTCCCTCCGGCGGAAACTGACATGAATGCCGTTCCTCGTTCCCTGCGCGTGTGGTCCCTGCTGTCGGCAGCGGCGCTGCTCGCAGCCTGCGCCACGCCAGCACCGGTCGAGGCACCGAAGCGTTCGGCGCTCTCGCCGACCGCCATGGTGGCGGCGATCCGTGCCGCCGGCGAGCGCGAGCAGTCGGTGATCGCAGTGAAGCCGCTGGCCGACCCCGGCATCTCCGCATGGCAGCAGGCGGCCGAGAGCAGCGTGCAGGCCGGCCGTTACGATGCGGCCGCGGCCACGCTGGACCAGGCCATCAAGCAGAGTCCGAATTCGCCCGACTTGCTGCAGGATCGCGCCGAAGTCGCGATTTACCAGCAGAACTACACGCTGGCGCAGAAGCTGTCGCAGCAGTCGTGGACGCTGGGGCCCAAGTTCGGCCCGCTGTGCGCGCGCAACTGGGAAACCATCGCGCAGCTGCGCAAGGAAGCCGGCGACGATGCCGGTTTCGACACCGCGGAAAAATGGGTGCCGAAATGCCACGTGCAGGGCGTCAACCGCTTCTGAGTAGCCGACACAAGCGGTTTGCCCGCAGCGCGACGCCGGCGATACTGTCCTGATGATCGCTACTGACGACACCACGCCCGTCAGCATCGCCGCATTGCTGGGCGATGACGGCCCGTTCGCGCGCGAGCTGCCGAACTTCGCGCCGCGCGAAGCGCAGCAGGCGATGGCCGCCGCGGTGGCCGAAGCCATCGCCGGACGCGGGACGCTGATCGCCGAGGCCGGCACCGGCACCGGCAAGACCTATGCCTACCTCGTGCCTGCGTTGCGCTCGGGCGAGCGCGTGATCGTCTCCACCGGCACCAAGGCGCTGCAGGACCAGCTCTACTTCCGCGACCTGCCCAGGGTGCGCGCAGTGCTGGATTCGCGCGTCAAGACCGCGTTGCTGAAAGGTCGCGCGAACTACCTCTGCCTGTACCGGCTCGACCAGACCGTGCGCGAAGGCGCGAGCTTCGACAAGGCGCAGGCCGCGCAGCTGGCGACGATACGCGCCTGGTCGGCGCGCACGCGCCGCGGCGACCGCATGGAGCTGGCCGAGGTGCCGGAGGAATCGCCGATGTGGCCGCGCGTCACCTCCACGCCAGAGAATTGCCTGGGCGTGGAGTGCCCGTTCTACGACGACTGCCACGTCGTGAAGGCACGCCGCGAGGCGCAGGAGGCCGACCTCGTGGTGGTGAACCACCATCTGCTGTTCGCCGACCTCGCGCTCAAGCAGGAGGGCTTCGGCGAAATCCTGCCCGGCGCCGCGGCCTTCGTCCTCGACGAGGCGCATCAGGTTCCCGAGCTGGCCGGGCAGTTCTTCTCGCAGAGCGTGAGCGCGCGCCAGCTCGCCGATCTCGCGCAGGACAGCCTGCGCGAATGCAGCGGCGTCACCGGTGCCATCGGCCTGCTGCTGGAACCGGTGGAGGCCTTGCAGAATGCCTTGCGCAAGCTGCGCCTCGCCATGGAGCCGCTGCCGCCGCGCGGCACCTTCGCCGCGCTGGAAGCGTCGGGCGAAGTGCGCGAGGGCCTGCACGAGGTCGGCGAACTGCTGGCCACGCTGACGGATCTGCTCGCCTCGCAGGCGGAGCGCTCGCGTGGCTTCGCCAACGCGTACGAGCGCGCCGCAATGCTGGCCGAGCGACTGGAACGCATCCTCGAACAGACGTCCGAACGCGACGTGCGCTGGTACGAACTGTTCCCGCGCGGCTTTGCCCTGCATGCCACGCCGCTGGATCTCGCCGCCCCGCTGCGCGCGATGCGCGAGCGCAGCGAGGCGGCATGGATATTCACCTCGGCCACGCTCTCGGTGGCCGGGCGGTTCGAGCATTTCGCGCGCCAGCTCGGTCTGGACGAACCGCAGGCACTGCTGCTGGAAAGCCCGTTCGACTACGCGAAGCAGGCGCTGTGCTATCTGCCCGACGGCCTGCCCGATCCCGCCGCGCGCGACTACACCGAGCGCGTGCTCGACGCCGTGCTGCCGGTGCTGCATGCGTCGAACGGCCGGGCCTTCCTGCTGTTCACCTCGCATCGCGCGCTTCGTCGCGCCGCCGAGTTGCTGGCCGAGCGCGTGCCCTGGCCGCTGTTCGTGCAGGGCACGGCGCCGCGGCATCAGTTGCTGGAGGAGTTCCGCCACTCCGGCCATGGCGTGCTGCTGGGTGCGGCCAGTTTCTGGGAGGGCGTGGACGTGGCCGGCGACGCGCTCAGCGTGGTGGTGATCGACAAGCTGCCGTTCGCCGCGCCGGACGATCCGGTGCTGGTGGCACGGCTGGAGGCGCTGGAGCAGCAGGGCATCAATCCCTTCATGGGCTGGCAGGTGCCGGCAGCGGCCATCGCGCTGAAGCAGGGTGCAGGACGCCTGATCCGCAGCGTCACCGACCGCGGCGTGCTGGTGTTGTGCGATCCGCGTCTCGGCACCAAGGGGTACGGCAAGCTGTTCCTCGCCAGCCTGCCGCCGATGCCGCGCACGCGGGTACTGGCCGACGTGCAGGCGTTCTTTGCGCCTTTCGATGCGGCAGCGGCTTCGGACGCGCCGTAATGCAGCCGTCCCCGATGGCCTGGTGCCCGAGATCTGTTCCGCAAAAACATGCGACGAACACGGCTCCTGAACGCGAATGGGCCGCGGCATGGCCATCTGCCCAGCGGGCCATCATCTGCGGGTATGCTGATAGCCCGACGTGGGCCGCACCGGCCTGCGGAACCCATCAGTCCAGCCCATCCTATGGAAGCCCTATGACCATGCATCGTCCCTTGCTTGTTGCCGCATTGATCGCCACGACTGGCCTTTCCTTTGCCACCGTGTCGCCGGTGCATGCCGCCACCACTCCCGCCGCAAGCGGCACGATGGGCGGCAACCCGGTGCCGGGCGTGTGCATGCTTTCGCGCGAGGCGGTGTTCGCGCAGTCCAAGGTCGGCCAGGCCGCGAGCGAGCGCCTGAAGACGCTGGCGCAGCAGCAGCAGCAGCCGCTGAATACGGACATCCAGGCTTTCCAGCAGAAAGCTGCCTCGCTGACCGAAGCGCAGCGCCAGCAGCAGGGCCAGGCGCTGCAGCAGCGCATGCAGTCCTTCAAGGCGCAGGTGGAAGCGACCCAGGGCAAGGTGATGGAGCAGATCGGCCAGCAGGCGCAGCCGCTGGTGAACAGCGCCTACACCAGCCACCACTGCGGCCTGCTGCTGAACCGCGACGCGGTGCTGGGCGGCAACACCGCCAACGACCTCACGCCGGATGTGGTGAGCGGTCTGGACAGCAGGATCACCTCGCTCAACTTCAATCTGGAACCGGCGCCGACCGGCGCAGCCGCCGGCAACTGATCGCCGGGGACAACGCTGCAAACCCGAAAGGCTGCCGCGCGCCGCGCGACAGCCTTTCTTTATTTCCGGCAGCGGGCGATCGCGCCTCGAATGTGCCGAGTGGCATCGCGCCTGGGTGGAAGTTCGCACACTCGCCGGGGCAGCGCATGGCCGATGCTAGAGTGGTCGGCCAGTCCCCGCAGCGGAGCCCGTCATGACCACCAGCGCCTTCTATCCCATCGGCACGCCCGGCACGCCCTGGGGTGCGGCGGAAGTCGCCGCGTGGCTCTCGCGGCAGAGCCGCCAGCGAAGCTATGCCGACGAAGTGCAGAGCCGCATCGAGTCGCTGGGTACGGATTTCGACGTGGCCGAATACGGCCGGCTGGAATACGCGCCGGAAAGCTTCCCGCTCTATGTCGTGAAAAGCCGCCACTGGAACGACGCGCTGCCGGTGATGCTGCTGACCGGCGGCGTGCATGGCTACGAAACCAGCGGCGTGCACGGCGCGCTGCAATTCCTCGAACGCGATGCCGCACGCTACGCGGGCCGCATCAACCTGCTGGCCGTGCCTTGCGTGAGCCCGTGGGGCTACGAGCGCATCCATCGCTGGAATGCGGACGCGCTGGACCCCAACCGCAATTTCCGCGCGGGCAGCCCGGCGCAGGAATCCGCCGCGCTGTGGCGCCTGCTCTCGCCGCTGCGCGATGTGGCGCGCATGCACATCGACCTGCACGAGACCACCGACACCGACGAGAGCGAATACCGTCCCGCGCTGGCCGCACGCGACGGCCAGCCGTTCGAGGCGGGCACCATTCCGGACGGCTTCTACCTGTGCGCGGACAGCGTGCGGCCGGAGCCGGCCTTCCAGCAGGCGGTGATCGCAGAGGTGGCCAAGGTCACCCACATCGCGCCGGCGGATCCGGATGGAACCATCATCGGCTCGCCGGTGGTGGCGCATGGCGTGATCGAGTACGACTGCCGCAAGCTGGGCCTGTGCGCCGGCATCACCAACGCGCACTACCGCACCACCACCGAGGTCTACCCGGACAGCCCGCGCGCCACGCCCGCGCAGTGCAACGACGCGCAGGCGGCGGCAGTGCGCGCAGCGATCGACTACGCGCTGGCACACGGCTAAGGATGGCCACCCTCTCCTTCGGAGGAGGGTCGAGGCGAGGGTGGTCCAGCGGCCATGGGGCAGCACGCGCGCACGATGTGTGCGAGCATCGTGCTTCCCATCGCCGCGATGCGAGCCACCATGAAATACCTGCTACTGGTCTACAGCGACGACACCCTGCTCAACGCGCTGCCGCCGGGTGAGTTCGAAACGCGCATGCATTCCTGCATCACGCACGCGGATGAGTTGCGCACCCAGGGCAAGCTGCTCGACGCGCAGCAGCTGGAGGCGCCGGCCACGGCCAAGGCGGTACGCATACGCGCAGGCAAGACCGTGGTGCTGGACGGCCCGTTCGCGGAAACCAAGGAATACCTCGCCGGCTTCAACCTGATCGAAGCCGACAGCGAAGAGGAAGCGGTCCGCATGGCCGCGGAATTGCCGTGGGCGAAGACCGGCTGCATCGAAGTGCGCCCCTTGCGCGATTTCGATGCGGTGCGCCGGCGCGTGGGCGCATGACGCAAGAGGCGCCGAACGGACTCTGAAGTCCGTCCGCTACCTTCATAACCGCCGTGCCGCCGGCCATGGCGCCGGCAAATGGGCAGGCTGGAGATTCTTTCCTAGCCTCACGGCTTCGGAATGCTGGTCTCCACCACCATGTCCAGCACATACGCCGCCGAAGACGGGGAAGACGAGCCGGTGTCGTAGCGCTTCACGCGCACCACGTTGCGCACCCCTTCCTGATGCGTGTAGCCCTCGATGGCCGGCAGTGCATGCCACTCGCCCGGCGTGCCGGTCTTGAGGCCGTTGGCGTCGTAGTAGACTTCGCGCACGTTCAGGCACGGCTGGCTTTGCTGGCAGGGCACGTTCTGCGCCCCCACTTCCAGAAATTCGGTGACGCCCGGGCCGCCGTAGCGCGTCTCGGGCGTGGGCACGCCGGTGAATTCCAGCGTGTCGCCGGAGGCGGTGCGCAGCTGCAGTTGCGGCGTGTCGCCGTGCTTCGTGACGGCGATGGCGGGATGGCTGGCGAGGCGCTGGCCGATCAGCCCGTCCAGCTGGTTCAGTGCGGGTTCGCGGCAGGCCATCATGGTGTGCATCATCGGGCCGACCATGAGCTGGTCGTTCGCGATCCGGTAGCCGCCGCCCATGCCGTTGCAGGCATTGCGCACGCTGAGGCGGCCATCGGTGAAATCCAGTTGCAGCGGTTTGTCCGGGCGCACGAACAGTGCATCGATGCGCTGGCCGCCGTGATCGGTGGCCTGCGCCAGTTGCCAGTGGTAGGCGGCCAGCAGCGCGGCATCCGGCGCGGTGTTGTCCGGCGTGGCGGCAGCGGCCGGCGGCATGGCGGCGAAGGCGGCGAGGGCGATCGGCAGCAGCAGCGAAAGGTGGCGGCGCATGGCGTTCTCCGCACGAAAGGGTGAGGCGAGCTTAGGCCATGCGCCATGCCGTGGCGATGTCGCGGATAATGCGGCGCTTCTCCTCGATTCAGGTAGGGCGACACGCTCATGTTGAAGATGGTGGGTTTCGACGGCGACGACACGCTGTGGCGCAGCGAGGACTATTACCGCGAGGCCAACGCCGAGTTCGCCGCCATCGTGGGCCGTTACGCCGACCTCGCCGACGACGCGGTGCACGCGCGTATGCTCGCCACCGAGCGCAGCAACCTCGCCTTGTTCGGCTACGGCGCCAAGGGCATGACGTTGTCGATGGTGGAAACCGCCATCGCCATCAGCGATGGCCGCATCAGCGCGCAGGACATCCATCGCCTCGTCGGGATCGGCAAGCGCGTGCTGCAGCACCCGGTGGAACTGCTGCCCGGCATCCGCGAGGCGGTGGAGACCGTGGCCCGCAAGCATGCGGTGGTGCTGATCACCAAGGGCGACCTGTTCCACCAGGAAAAGAAAGTGGCCGAGTCGTGCCTGGCCGGATTGTTCCGCCGCATCGAGATCGTCTCCGAAAAGGACACGGCGACCTACCGGCGCCTGTTCGACGAGTTCGGCATCGCGCCGCACGAGTTCGCGATGGTGGGCAATTCGCTGCGCTCGGACATCGAGCCGGTGTTGCGCCTGGGCGGCTGGGGCGTGCACATGCCTTACCACGTGACGTGGGCGCACGAACTGGAAAACAGCCTCGATCCGCAGGATGCGCCGCGCATGCGCGAAGTGGCGAACGCGGCGGAGATTCCCGCCGCGCTGGCGCAGCTGGATGCATTGGCCTGATGGCGACGCCGCCGCGCGCAGTGCTGGACACGAACGTCTGCCTTGACCTGTTCGTGTTTGGCGATGTGCGCTGTGCGGCCTTGCGCGACGCGTTGCGCGCAGGAACGGTGGACGTGCTTACCGACGCAGCTTGCCGCGACGAGTGGATGGCGGTGCTGGTCTACCCGCAGCTGGCGCTCGATGCTCCGCAAAGGGATGCGGCCGTCGCGATGTTCGACGCGCAGCTATGCCTGCTGCCGGACACGATGCGCAAGCCGGCACCGGCGGCGCCGAAACTGCCGCGCTGCGCCGATCCCGACGACCAGAAGTTTCTCGAGCTCGCGCAGGCCTGCGGTGCGCAATGGCTGCTCAGCCGCGACAACGAACTGCTGAAGCTGGCGCGGCGCACGCGGCGCGACCATGGTTTCGACATCGCCACGCCACAGGAATGGTCGCGCGCCTGGAGTCTTTGAACAGGCGCCTAGGCCGGGTTGCCCGGCGTTTCGTCCGCGAAGCCGGTGTAGTTGTCCGGGAACACGGGCGTGCCGTCTTCCTCGAGGGCCAGCACCGCGGCCAGCGCGTCTTCGGCGGCACGCTCGGCCACGTCCTGCAGACGGAAGCTGCGGTTCTCGCAGATCGCGTAATACACGGGGAAGCCATGGCCGTGCGGCACCACGGACAGCCACGCCGTGTAGCGCGAGCCTTCGAGGCTGGCGCCGGAGCGTACGGTGTAATCCGGGAATTCGCGCTCGGCCATGGGCATGGATCCGGGGTGGTGGAAGGGACGCAGTGTATCGCGCTTGCGGCGTAGGGCGTGTCTTGGGCCTAGGCCGTTCAAGTTTTCCGATCTCGCTGCGCCCCCATGCCTCGTCCCGAGTTGTGCATGGCGCTTGCCGTCGCTTCCGCAAGCATGGAGTGCGGAAGCTATCGAGACTTGCATGCCTGTGTGGCGTCCGGGCGCAGCCAACAGGCCCTAGGCGGAAGGTGCCCTTTCCTCCAGCGGCAGCACGTCATGGAAGACGCCGTAGTCGATGACGTTGAGGCCATGCCCGTCGTCGGTGACGAGGTCGGCGTAGCGGTGGTTCCAGCGCAGCTCGTCGTAGCGCCACTGGTGGCGCGCCACCATGGACTGCGAGGTGGTCTCGTCGATGCCTTCGATGGTCAGCAACAGCAGCATCTGCGTCTGCTCCATCGTCTCGGCGCTGATGCCGTACAGCGGGCTGTCTTCGTCGATCACGTGCATCAGCAGCCAGCTGAGGATGAAGATCGGGTGGCGGTCGCGCACCAGCTTCAGGTCGTAGATCTTGCGCAGCTTCAAGCCCTCGGGCGAGATCTCCAGCCGGATCAGATGCAGCTGGGCGTAGGCCTCGCTGATCAGGTTCTGCCGCATGTTGGCCGCGCGTATCATCAGCGTCTGCCGGCCGTCGACGGCGTGCACCACCGGGTTGCTGGCGAAGATCATGCGGGCGCGCGGCCGCGAGAAGCGCGCAAAGATCAGGCCCGTGGTCACCGCGATGCAGGCCATGCCGGTGAAGATCTCCAGCGTGGCGACGCAGTGCGCGAAGAGGGTCTGCGGGTGCATGTCGCCGTAGCCGACCGTGGCCAGCGTTTCCACGCTGAAGAAGAACGCGCCGCCGAAACCCTGCGGGGACTGGTTCGCGATCGGATGGTCGCCGAGCAGGTAGATCAGCGCGAAGAACGCATTGAGCAGCAGGAAGGCCGCGCCGGCAGTCAGGAAGAACACCGGCCAGCGCACGGTCAGCGCGTGATGGTAGATGTCGTCCCACATGCGGTCGGACAGGCCGCGGCTGACGAACGGCCGGCCGCCGATGGTGATGATCCGCGGTCGGCGCCACGGGGGCAGCAGGGGCTTGAGGTTCATCGCGGCGGCGGCCTTCCGAAGGGCAGGGGGTGGGTCTAGGCGATCCAGAAATCGGCGGGTTCGACCACGCCGATGCCCTGCGCCTGCAGGGTGGACCGGGTGGCGGCGTCGGATGCCGGCGTGACCGGCCGGCTGAGGTCCCAGGCCAGCCAGGCGCGGAAGCCCAATGCGGCGGCGTCCTGTGCGGTCCACAGCACGCAGACGTCGCGCGCCAATCCGCACACCAGCACTTCGTCCACGCCGCGTTCGCGCAACCACCCGGCCAGGCCGGTGGCAGGCCGCGTGCCGTGCGGGCCGTGGTTCTCGCGGAAGGCGCTATAGGAATCCACCTGCGGGTCGCTGCCCTTGCGCAGGATCAGGTCCGCCGCCGACCAGTCGATGCCCGTATGCAGTGCGGCCCCCGGTGTGCCCTGCACGCAATGGTCCGGCCACAGCGTCTGCGGATGGCCGTGGAGTTCGATCTGCTGGAACGCCTGCGTTCCCGGGTGCGAGCTGGCAAAGGAGGCATGGCCGGCAGGATGCCAGTCCTGCGTGGCCACCACGTGCCGGAAGCGGCGCGCCCGCACCAGGCGGGCTATGCCGGGCACGACGGCGTCGCCCTCGTGGCAGGCCAGCGTGCCGCCGGGCATGAAATCCGGCTGCACGTCCACCACGATCAGGGCGGTGCGTTCGGTGATGGCGAAAGGCATGGCGGTCCTGCGTGCATGGCAACGGCAAGAGTCTAGCGCGCAGGCATAATGCAGGCTGGTGCAGACGGATCAGGGTGCGATGAACTACGACCAATCGTGGATGGGCTATGGCTGGACCGGCGGCATGGAGGCGGGCGCGATCAGCCTCGTCGTCGGCCTCGTGCTGTATCTCGTGTTCCACCGGATCGGCCGGCGCAACGACTGGAGCGATGCGCGGCAGATCGGCTGGTCGTACTTTCTCGCGGTGGTGCTCACCGGGCGCGTGGATTTCTGGAACCTGTTCTATTTCAACTATGCGCGCCTGGACTCGCTGCAGGTGCTGCAGGCCAAGCTGGCCGATGTGCACGACCCGGACGGCATCGGCACACGCGCGCTGTGCGAACTGCTGGGCGCGGCGCTGGGCGTGCTCATTGCGTGGGTGCTGTGTGGGCGGCACTGGCGGCAGGAGTGACTTTGCGGGAGCAGCAGCCGTCATGCGTAGCGGCTCCTGCGGTGTCCCCGGGTTTCAGCGCCGCGTGGCGAATACACCATCCAGCGCCAGCTGCGCCTTGAAGCCGGCCTCTTCCAGGCGCTTGGCCACTTCGCGCGGCACGTCGCGGCCGCTGGTGAGTTTGTTGGGACTGCCGGTGTAGTGGAACAGCCGGCCGCCGCGGCGCAGTACGCGCGCCAGTTCGCGGTAGAACGCCAGCGAATACAGCTCGCCCGCGATGCCGAAGCGCGGCGGATCGTGCAGCAGCGCATCCACCGATGCGTCGGCCACCTGCGCGATGGCCTGCGACACGTCGGCCAGCACGAGGCTCAGGCGACCGCCGCTGGCCGGCGCATCGGGATCGGGCGACCACGGGTTCAGCGTGCGCAGCCACAGCACGTCTGGGTTCTTCTCGAAGGAATGGATGCGCGCCGCGCCGGCTTCCAGGCAGCAGGCGGCGAAGTAGCCCAGGCCGCCGCAGGTATCCAGCACCGCCTTGCCGTGCGGCTCGACCAGGGCCACCTTGCGGCGTGCATCGTCGAGCGGCGATTCCTTCGAGGTGGGCAGCATCTTGATGCCGTCGATCTCGAAGGTGGGCACGTCCCATTCGGTAGGCACCAGCTTGATGAGCGAGCCGGCGAAACGGGCCACCGTGGCGAAGGCCTCGCCGTCCCAGTAGTGGATGCTGCGGTCCTTCGGCAGGGACGGCCAGGGGTAGCGTTCGCCACGCCATTGCCAGCCCTCCGCATGCAGCGACGCGGCGCCGGCGGTGCGCCCCAGATCCAGCGAGCCGTTCCACTCGGATATGCCGGCGTCGCGCGCGGCAAGCAGCGATCCGGCGGTGGCGCGGGTGAGCAGGGGGCCGGTGTAGTGCGGCACGTAGGCAATCCAGGGTGGCGGCCGCGCATCGTAACGCAGGCGTGGCGCTCGGCGGCACGCGGTTCTTGCCGCTTTTCTCACGAAAGTTGGGTCATAGTCGGCAGACTGCGGCCCATGCCGTGACATTCGGGAGTCGTGCCATGACGAAGTATTCCAAGCATGTTCTGCCGGCCATGCTGCTGGCACTCGCCCTGCCGATGGCTGCACAGGCGGACGCGAACGCGAACGGCGCGGCGGTGAAGCAGGTCGCGATCGCCACCGCCCATGCCGGCATGGCGATGGGTGCGGCGGACCTGGCGACGGCGCGCGCGCATCTGCATCACGTGGTGAACTGCCTGGTGGGGCCGTCGGGCAAGGATTTCGACGCCAAGGCGGAGGATCCCTGCAAGGGCATGGGGCATGGCGCCATCACGGATTCCAATGGCGACGTCGCCGCCGTGGATCGCCTGAATGTGGCGCTGGGCCAGGCCAAGCACGGCCTGCAGGCGACCACGCTGGATGCCGCCCACGCCGATGCGAAGCAGGTCATGCAAACCCTGCAGACGAAATAGCTGCAGCGCCGAGCACGCATTGATCCCGCGCAACGCGCGGATATCGTCGCCTCGCGCCATGGACGCGAGTCGACGCCTGCGGACTTTTCTTCTCCCCTGGAGCATTCGAGCATGAGCACGATCAAGGTGGCGGTGCTGGTGGGCAGCCTGCGCAAGGCGTCGATCAACCGGCGGCTGGCGAAGGCGGTGGAACGGCTGGCGCCGAAGGAGTTCGTTTTCGATCACGTGCGGCTCGACGACCTGCCGCTGTACAACCAGGATTTCGACGCCGACTATCCGGCCGTGGCGCGCCAGCTGAAGCAGCAGATCGAATCCGCCGACGCGCTGCTGTTCGTCACGCCCGAATACAACCGCGGCGTGCCCGGCGTGCTGAAGAACGCCATCGACCTCGCCTCGCGGCCGTGGGGCACCAACTCCTTCGCGGGCAAGCCGGGGGCGGTGATCGGCGCGTCCATCGGCGCCATCGGCAGCGCGCTGGCGCAGCAGCACCTGCGCAATTCGCTGGCCTACCTCGACGTGGCGACGCTGGCCCAGCCCGAGGTGTTCGTGCATTTCAAGGACGAACTGATCGATGCCGAGGGCCACATCGGCAACGAAAACACGCAGAAATTCCTGCAGACTTTCGTGGATCGCTACGTGGCGTGGGTGAAGCGGCAGGTGTGAGCCGGCTTCACCGGCAACGCGCAGCTGGCGAGTAGCCGGTTCTCGGTTTCTGTGGCGTCACTTCGCGGGCTCGGGATAAGCACAAGGCGCGTAGGCACGCCGATGGGGATGCGGCAGGCCATCCGGCTACGGTATGGCTTGAATCCTCGCGACCATAGAGCGCGACCACAGCGAATGACCGGCCTCGTATGGAGCGCGGACTGTCGCGCACGAAGCGCATCCCTGCGAGGTTACGCAGAGACGCCGCAGAACTTCTCGAGCAGTTGCTGCTGCGCGTCGCATAGCGCCTCGCCCTTGGCGCGCGTAGCCGGAAGATAGCTGCCGTCCGTCTGCAGGTCCGAAGCGCCGCAGTTGTCGTCGAGGTAGAGCTGCAGCATGGCGTGGATGCGCTGCTGCAGCTTGCGGCCTTCGATGGGGAAGGCGCATTCCACGCGGCGGTCCAGGTTGCGCTCCATCAGGTCGGCGCTGGAGAGGTAGAGCACCGGCTCGCCCGCGTTGGCGAACCAGTACGAGCGGCTGTGTTCGAGGAAACGGCCGATCACCGAGCGCACGCGGATGTTCTCCGATACGCCGGGCACGCCCGGCCGCAGGCAGCACATGCCGCGCACGATCAGGTCGATGCGCACGCCGGCGACGCTGGCCTTGTACAGCGCGCGGATCACCTTGGGTTCGGTCAGCGCATTGACCTTGATGATGATCTGCGCCGGCTTGCCCGCCGCGGCGTGCTCGGTCTCGTGCGCGATCAGCTCCAGCAGGGTTTTCTTCAGCGTGAACGGCGCCTGCAGCAACTTCTTCATGCGCAGCGCCTTGCCCATGCCGGTGAGCTGGCTGAAGAGCTTGTGCACGTCCTCGCACAGCGCCTGGTCGGAAGTGAGCAGGCTATAGTCGGTGTAGAGGCGTGCGTTGCCGGTGTGGTAGTTGCCGGTGCCCATGTGCGCGTAGCGCACCAGTTCCTTGCCTTCGCGGCGCTGGATCAGCATCAGCTTGGCGTGCGTCTTGATGCCCACCACGCCGTAGATCACCATTGCGCCGGCCTGCTGCAGGCGCGAGGCGAGCGAGAGGTTGGATTCCTCGTCGAAGCGCGCGCGCAGTTCCACCACCGCGGTCACTTCCTTGCCAGCGCGCGCCGCATCCACCAGCGCGTCGACGATCTCCGAATCCGCGCCGGTGCGGTACAGCGTCTGCTTGATCGCCAGCACCTGCGGGTCCTTCGCGGCCTGGCGCAGCAGATCCACCACCGGGGTGAAGGATTCGTACGGATGCAGCAGCAGCACGTCGTGTTTCGCGACCACCGAGAACAGGTCTTCGGCGTGCTTCAGCAGCTTGGGCAGCGCGGGCACGAAGGGCTTGTACTGCAGCGTAGGGTAATTCGCCTTGCTGGCGATGCTGAAAAGCCGCGCCAGGTTCACCGGGCCGTTCACCTCGTACAGTTCCGACTCGGCGAGGCCGAACTGTTTGAGCAGGTAGGCGGTCAGATCCTTCGGGCAGTTGTCGGCGACTTCCAGCCGCACCGCGCTGCCGAAGCGGCGCGAATACAGCTCGCCGCGCAGCGCCAGCGCCAGGTCTTCCACGTCCTCGGGATCGAGCGCGAGGTCGGCGTTGCGGGTGAGACGGAACTGGTAGCAGCCCAGCACGTTCATGCCGGGGAACAGTTCCTCGGCATGCGCGTGGATCATCGAGGACAGCAGCACATAGCTGTCGCCGTGCTCGGCGATGTCGTCGGGCATCTGGATCAGGCGCGGCAGCACGCGCGGCGCGGGCACCACGGCAAGTCCGGAGTCGCGGCCGAACGCGTCCACGCCTTCCAGCTGCACGATGAAGTTGAGGCTCTTGTTCACCAGCAGCGGGAACGGATGCGTGGGATCCAGCCCGATCGGCGTCACCAGCGGTGCCACCTCCGCGCGGAAATAGCGGCGCACCCACTGCTTCTGTTTCTGCGTCCACTCGTCGCGCCGCGCGATGCGGATGCCGTGCGTGGCCAGCTCCGGCAGGATGCGCTCGTTGAGGATCGCGTACTGCCGCTCGATCTGCCGGTGCGCGATCACCGCGATCTCGGCCAGCACCTGCTGCGGCGCCATGCCGTCGGCGCCGGGCAATTCGCGCTCCAGCGCGATCTGGCCCTTCAGTCCCGCGACGCGGATTTCGAAGAACTCGTCCATGTTGCGCGAGAAGATCAGCAGGAACTTCAGCCGCTCCAGCAGCGGCATGCGTTCGTCCAGCGCCTGGTCCAGCACGCGCGTGTTGAAGGCCAGCAGCGACAGCTCGCGGTTGATGTACAACCGGCGCTCGCCGAGGTCGGGCATGGTGGTCACTGCGGTCGCGTCGTTGGCCGCCGTCGCATCTGGGGCGACGGACGGGGGCTTGCGTGGAGCGCGTGAGCTCATGGGGTCGTATCCGTGGGGCGCATGCCGCGTGTTGTCCTTGGGGGCATGAGAACCCTCGGCGGTTCATGCGCTTTGTGCATGGTACGGCGACTGTGCCGGTGATTTGTGACGCCGGGATGACGCGCTTTCACCGTCATTCGGGGCGCGTTTGCCTTGCCAGGTAGCGGCTGGGCGGCGCACCCAGGGCGCGGCGGAACGCGGCGCTGAAGGCGCTGGCGCTGGCATAGCCCAGGTCGACTGCGACGGTGGTGACCGGTTCGCCGCCGCCGAGCCGGCTCAGCGCGGTCAGCAGGCAGGCCTGCTGGCGCCAGGCGGCGAAGCTCATGCCGGTCTGCCGGCGGAACAGCCGGGTGAAGTGGCGCCGGCTCATGCCGGCCTTGTGCGCCATCGCGTCCACGTCGATCTCCAGCGCGGGCGCGGCGAGCAGGGCACGGCACAGCCGGCGCAGGCGCGGCTCGTCGGGCAGCGGCGTGTTGAGCGGCAGCGCGGGCATCGCGCGGATCTCGTCCAGCAGCAGCGCCATCACGCGGCCGTCGCGGCCGTCCAGCGCGTATTCCAGCGGCAGCTCCACCGCCTCCAGCAGCAGCGCGTGCAGCAGCGGCGACACCTCGATCACCTGGCAGTACGCGGGCAGCCCCGCGGCATCGGCGGCCTCGCGCCGCACATAGATGCTGCGCGTGGAGACCTCGCCGTTCATGCGCACCTCGTGCGGCACGCCCGGCGGTATCCACAGTGCGCGGCGCGGCGGTACCACCCAGCTGCCGCGGTCGGTCACCGCGCTCATCACGCCGGTGGCCGCGTACAGCAGCTGGCCGCGGCGGTGCGCGTGCGCAGGCAGCACGTAGCCGGCGGCATAGT
This sequence comes from Rhodanobacter sp. DHG33, assembly GCF_014843005.1. Lineage (GTDB taxonomy): Bacteria > Pseudomonadota > Gammaproteobacteria > Xanthomonadales > Rhodanobacteraceae > Rhodanobacter_A. Next base: position 62,003 of record NZ_JACYXM010000006.1, read on the forward strand.
CGTTGCCGGCGGCCACGACATCGCGCGGCGCGTTTTCGTAGGCATCGACGGGGGTGTGTCTCATGGATGGCCCGAATTCGACAGATTTTGACCCGGCGGCGCATGCGGGCCGCCCAAGCGGGGATTATCGTGCGTGCAGCGATGGATGCAACGCATGCCATCGCGATCTTTCCCCGAGATCCCTGACGGTTCCCCCATGCAGACCCGCGTCGACGCCATTCCCCTGAACCCCGCCGTTCCGCCGGTCATGCCGGTGGCTGCCGAGGAGCGCACCCAGTTCACCGTGCTGGGCGCGATCAGCTTCTCGCACCTGCTCAACGACATGATCCAGTCGCTGATCCTGGCGATCTATCCGCTGCTGAAGAGCGGCTTCCATCTCAGCTTCGCCCAGGTCGGCCTGATCACGCTGACCTACCAGGTCACCGCCTCGCTGCTGCAGCCGCTGGTGGGCATGGCGGCCGACCGCCGCTCGATGCCGTATTCGCTGGCCGCGGGCATGGGCTTCACCCTGTGCGGCCTGCTGCTGCTGGCCTATGCGCCGAACTTCCCGGTGTTGCTGTTCGCGGCGGCGCTGGTGGGCACGGGCTCGTCGATCTTCCATCCGGAATCCTCGCGCGTGGCGCGCATGGCCTCGGGCGGCCGGCCGGGCCTGGCGCAATCGGTGTTCGTGGTGGGCGGCAACTTCGGCGCGTCGCTGGGGCCGCTGCTGGCGGCGTGGATCATCGTGCCGCACGGGCGTGGCAGCGTGGCGTGGTTCGCGCTGGCGGCGTTGCTGGCGATCGTGGTGCTGGTGCAGATCGGCCACTGGTACGCGCGGCATGCGGGACGCGTGAAGGCGCGCGCGCGCCGTGCGCCGGTGCGCGAGCTGTCGCGGGGCATGGTGCTGTTCTCGCTGTTCATCCTGACCGTGCTGATCTTCTCCAAGTATTTCTACATCGCGAGCATCAGCAGCTATTACACGTTCTACCTGATGCACACCTTCGGCGTGTCGGTGCAGAACGCGCAGGTGCATCTGTTCGTGTTCCTCGCGGCGGTGGCGGCGGGCGTGCTGATCGGCGGTCCGCTGGGCGACAAGGTGGGGCGCAAGTGGGTGATCCTCGGTTCCATCCTCGGCGTGGCGCCGTTCGCCTTGATGCTGCCGCACGCGAACCTGTTCTGGACCAGCGTGCTCAGCGTGGTGATCGGCTTGGTGCTGGCTTCGGCGTTCACCACCATCATCGTGTTCGCGCAGGAGCTGGTGCCGGGGCAGCTCGGCATGATCTCCGGTGTGTTCTATGGGCTGGCGTTCGGCATGGGCGGTTTGGGTGCGGCGCTGCTGGGCAAGCTGGCCGATCTCGACGGCATCGGCTATGTCTACCAGCTGTGTGCGTGGCTGCCGTTGATCGGTGTGTGCGCGATCCTGTTGCCGGATATCGAGAAGCCGGCCAAGAAGTGAGATTGTTCTCGTAGCGGATTTTCACTCCACATCTTTTGCGGCGAAAGCGCGGAGAGGGTGTGGGCAAAGTTTTCTCTGCGAACGAGGTGGAGGGTGCTTTGCGCTATCGCAAGGGACAGAGCGGTTTCGGTCGCCTGCCGGCGCCCGAGTTACTTCTCTTTGCTGGCCCAAAGAGAAGTAACCCAGAGAAAGGGCCTGGTTCAATCCGCCGGAACTACGAGCAGGTGGTGTCGAGGAGATTGGAACTACGTTCGGCGACACGTCCTGCACCGCGGCCACGCCTCGCCGTATCTGGGAACTGAGGGGTTTCCTGTTTGCCATCAGTGGCTGTGCGGGATATTGGGCGGGCTCCTGTTCTTTATAGCCGCAGGTTGCTGCGCGCCAGTTCTATCAGCTCGTCGCCGCGGCCGTTCATCACGGTGCGCAGGGCCCACAGGCTGAAGCCCTTGACCTGTTCGAGCTGGATCTTTGGCGGCATCGACAGTTCCTGCCGGTTGGTGCGTACGTCCACCAGTGCGGGGCCGTCGTGTGCGAAAGCCTGGCGCACTGCGTTTTCCAGGTCACCGGGATCTTCCACGCGCGCGCCGTAGATGCCGACGGCGCGGGCCATGGCGGCGAAGTCGGGGTTGTCCAGCGATACGCCGGTGGGCAGGAAGCCGGCGGCCTTCATCTCCAGCTCCACGAAGCCCAGCGTGCCGTTGTTGAACACCACGATCTTCACCGGCAGCTTGTGCTGGATCAGGGTGAGCAGGTCGCCCATCAGCATCGCGAAGCCGCCGTCGCCGGAGAGGCTGACGATCTGCCGCGACGGATACGCGGTCTGCGCGCCGATGGCCTGCGGCATCGCGTTGGCCATCGAGCCGTGCACGAAGGAGCCGAGCAGGCGGCGCTTGCCGTTCATGTGCAGGTAGCGCGCGGCCCAGATCGTGGGCGTGCCGACGTCGCAGGTGAACACCGCATCCTCGCTGGCGATCTGGTCCACCACCTTCGCCACGTATTGCGGGTGGATGGGTTTCTGGCCCGGCTTGCCGGTGGCGAGTTCGTCCAGCCCTTCGCGCGCCTTGCGGTAGTTGGCGAGGCTGGCTTTGAGATGGCCGTCGTCACTCGCGGGCTTGAGGCGCGGCAGCAGCGCCTCGAGGGTGGCGCCCACGTCGCCGACCAAGCCCAGGTCGAGCTTGCAGCGGCGGCCCAGGTTCTCACCGCGCAGGTCGACCTGGCAGATCTTCGCGTCGTTCGGGAAGAACTGTCGGTACGGGAAGTCGGTGCCGAGCAGCAGCAGGGTGTCGCAATCCATCATCGCCTGGTAGCCGGAGCTGAAGCCGATCAGGCCGGTCATGCCGACGTCGTTGGGGTTGTCCCACTCGATGTGTTCCTTGCCGCCCAGCGCGTGCACCACCGGCGCCCTCAGCGTGTCGGCCAGGCGCATCACCGCGTCGTGCGCGCCGGCGCAGCCGCGCCCGCAGAACAGGGTGACCTTGCGGCCGCCGGCCAGCAGGGCGGCCAGCTCGTCGAGCTGGCGGGACGGGGGCACCACCACGGGGGCCACGGGCAACAGGCTGGCGGCATCGGCGACCGGGCCCGAGGACTCGGCCAGCGCGACGTCGCCGGGGATCACCAGCACGGACACGCCGCGCTGCGCGACCGCGGTGCGCACCGCGATCTCGGCGGCGCGGTGGATCTGGCTGGGGCTGCTCACCAGCTCGCAGTAGTGGCTGCATTCCTGGAACAGGTTCTGCGGATGGGTTTCCTGGAAGTAGCCGCTGCCGATTTCCACTGAGGGGATGTGCGCGGCGATCGCCAGCACCGGCGTGCGCGAACGCTGCGCGTCGTAGAGGCCGTTGATCAGGTGCAGGTTGCCGGGGCCGCAGGAGCCGGCGCACACCGCCAACTGGCCGGTGAGCTGCGCTTCGGCGCCCGCGGCGAAGGCGGCGGCTTCCTCGTGCCGGTAATGGATCCAGCTCAGCTCCTTGCGCTGGCGCAGCGACTCGGTGATGCCGTTGAGGCTGTCGCCGACCACGCCGTGGATGCGGCGCACGCCGGCGTTGGCGAGGGTTTCGACCAGTACGTCGGCGACGTTGCGGATGGCCATGGGGCGCTCCTTCGGTGGCGAAGGGGGCATGCTGGCATGGGGGTTCTTCGGGTGGCGTGAAGGGTTGGGCGGGAGGTGGCCCGACGCGCTGTCCTCATTTTTTTTGCGGGAGAGGAGTTTTGTGCTGTTGCAAGGAACAAGGCGGTTTCGGTCGCCTGCCGGCGCCCGAGTTACTTCTCTTTGCTGGCCCAAAGAGAAGTAACCCAGAGAAAGGGCCTGGTTCAATCCGCCGGAACTACAAGCGGGTGGTGTCGAGGACGTTGGAACCACTCACGGCGACACGTCCTGCACAGCGGCCACGCCGCGCCGTATCTGGAAACTGAGGGAAACATCTGGGGGCTGAGGGAAACCGAAAACTTTCCGGCTCGTCATCAGGCTGTGCTGCGCGCTGCGCTGCGCGAGCAACGCAGAGATCTTGAACGAGCCCTCAGCGGGCGCCGACCACTACCGGTTCCGGTTCCAGTCGCACGCCGAACTTCGTCGCCACGGTGGCGATCACGTGTTGTGCGAAGGCCCATAGTTCGCCGCCGTTGGCATGGCCATGGTTCACCAGCACGAGGGCGTGGCGGTTGGAGATGCCGGCGTCGCCTTCGCGTTGGCCTTTGAGGCCGGCGGCTTCGATCAGCCACGCGGCGGAGAGCTTGCTGCGGCCGTCGGGTTGCGGCCACGCGGGCAATTCGGGGTGTTCGCGCTTGAGCGCCTCGGCCTGCACGGCATCGACCACGGGGTTCTTGAAGAAGCTGCCGGCGTTGCCGATCACTGCGGGGTCGGGCAGCTTGCGCGTGCGCAGGTGCACCACGGCTTCGGCGACATGGAACGCTGCGGGCTTGGCCACGCCCATGCGCGCGAGTTCCTCGCGGATGCCGGCGTAGTCGAGCCTGAGTTCGCGCGAGCGGGGCAGCGCGAAGCGCACGGCGGTGACGATGTAGCGGCCGGGTTCGCGCTTGAACAGCGAGTCGCGGTAGCCGAAGGCGCAGGTGGCGCGGTCGAGCTGGGCCACGCGGCGTTCGCGCGTGTCCCAGGCTTCCACGCTCTCGATGAACTCGGCGACCTCGGTGCCGTAGGCGCCGATGTTCTGGATGGGCGCGGCGCCCACGGTGCCGGGGATCAGGATCAGGTTTTCCAGTCCCGCGTAGCCCTGGCCCAGCGACCAGCGCACGAAATCGTCCCAGCGTTCGCCGGCGGCCACGGCGATGCGCGCGACATCGCCATCTTGTTCCACCTGCACGCCGCGGGTTTCCATCGCCAGCACGGTGCCGTCGAAGTCGCCGGCGAGCAGCAGGTTGCTGCCTTCGCCCAGCACCAGCAGCGGCGCGTTGCGCACGGCGGGGAAGTCCAGCAGCTCGGGCAGCTTGCTGGCGTCGCGCAGCTCGGCCAGCAACTTCGCGCGCGCGTTCACGCGCAGCGTGTTGCGGTTGGCAAGCGGGGCGTTTTCGATGAGCGTGTAGCCGCCCATGTCGGTCTTTTCAGGCGGCATGCGCGCTTTCCTGGTGGCGGCGGATTTCATCCACGCATTCGGCGATCAATCGCGGTCCGCGGTAGATCAGGCCGGAGTAGATCTGCACCAGGTTGGCGCCGGCGGCCAGTTTCTCCGCGGCGCTGCCGCCATCGAGGATGCCGCCCACGCCCACGATGGGCACGCGCTCGCCCAGGCGCCGGCGCATGCCGCGCAGCACGTCGGTGGAGAGCGCGAACAGCGGCTTGCCGGACAGGCCGCCGGTCTCGTTGCCGTGCGGATCGTTCGCGACGAGCGCACGGTCGATGGTGGTGTTGGTGCAGATCACGCCGTCGATGCCGGTGGCGAGCAGGGTTTCGGCGATGCCGTCCTGTTCGTGTTCGGACAGGTCGGGCGCGATCTTGAGCAGCATCGGCTTGCGCTTGCCGCTTTGCGAGCCGAGCTGTTCCTGCCGTTCGCGCAGCGTGGCGACGAAGCGGCGCAGCGTGGCTTCTTCCTGCAGGTCGCGCAGGCCCTGCGTGTTCGGCGAGGAGATATTCACCGTGATGTAGGTGGCGTGGCCGTAGACGCGGTCTAGGCACAGCAGATAGTCGTCCACCGCCTGCTCGTTCGGCGTGTCCTTGTTCTTGCCGATGTTGATGCCGAGCACGCCGCGGTAGCCGGACTTCTCCACGTTGCGCACCAGCGCATCCACGCCCGCGTTGTTGAAGCCCATGCGGTTGATGATGGCTTCGTGCTGCGGCAGCCGGAACAGCCGTGGCTTCGGATTGCCCACCTGCGGTCGCGGCGTCACCGTGCCCACCTCGACGAAGCCGAAGCCCAGCGCGCCCAGCGCGTCGAGATGGTCTGCGTTCTTGTCCAGGCCGGCAGCGAGGCCTACCGGGTTCGGGAAGCGGATGCCGAAGGCTTCCACCGGCAGTTCGTCGGCAGGCTTGGCGACGAAGCGCATCAGCTCGCTGCGATGCGCCACGTCCAGGCCATAGAGGGTGAGCCCATGCGCGGTTTCGGCGTCCAGTGCGAACAGCAGCGGGCGGAGCAGGTCGTACATGTTCAGTCCAGGGTGCCGACGATGATGCGCGTGTCGTAGTCGAAGCTGATATGGCCATCCCGCTGGCAGCGCTCGAACAGTTCGCGCAGCGCGGCGATCATCGGCTCGTGTTGCGGGTGGCCTTCTTTCGGCGCGTAGGACGAAGACATCAGGCGGCCGCGCAGCGCATCGAAATCCAGCGACTGCTTGTGCTCGAAGCGCGCGATGCCGCGCCAGCCGGCGCCGAACCACGCGCGCATGCTGTCGTCGTCGGCATAGCGTTCGGCCACGCTGGTGTAGTCGGTGCCGTAGCGCTGCAGCAGCGCTTCGTAGCCTTCGAGGAAGGGCGTGCCGGTGAGCCGGCGCGAGTTCCAGAAGATCGCGGCGAGGCCGCCGGGGCGCAGGATGCGCGCGAACTCGCGCCGCGTGGAAGCAGGATCGAACCAGTGGAAGGCCTGCGCCACCGTCACCAGATCGACGCTGCCGTCGGGCAGGTGGGTGGCATCGGACGTACCGTCGACGGCGCGGAAGTGCGGGTTGCCGCCCAGCCAAGCGAGCGCCGCGTCGCGCATCGCCGCGTTCGGCTCCACCGCGGTCACGTCGTGGCCGGCGTCGAGGAGCAGCTTGCAGGAGATGCCGGTGCCCGCGCCCACGTCGGCCACCTTCCAGGCGGGCGTGACGCCCTGTTCGCGATGCAGCCAGTCCAGCATCGCGGTGGGGTAGTCGGGGCGATAGCGCACGTAGTCGGCGACGCGATCGCTGAAGCGTTCGGTGGATTGCAGTTTGCTCATGGCATCAACCTGAAAGGTTCTGGCCGCCGTCCACGCACAGCGTCTGGCCGGTGATCCAACCGGCCCACGGTGAAGCGAGGAACAGGGCAGCGTGGGCGATTTCCTCCGGCTTGCCGTAGCGGCCGAAGGGGATCTTGGCGAGTGTGGCGGTGTACAGCTCGGGTTCTTCGTGTTTGCGCCTGTCCCACAGGCCATCGGCAAACTCGATGGAGCCCGGTGCGATGGCATTCACGCGAATGCGTTGCCCGGCCAGCTGCATCGCCTGCGAGGTGGTGTAGTGACTGAGCGCGGCCTTCATCGCTGCGTAGGCGGAGCCGTTGCGGCGCGGATGGAAGGCGGCGATGGAACTGGTGTGCAGGATGCTGGGGTGCGGCGAGCGCTGCAGATAAGGCAATGCAAAGCGCGAGGCGCGCACGGCAGCCATCAGATCGACGTTGAAGTTCGCCAGCCACGCTTCGTCGTCTTCGCTGAAGCCGTAGCCCGAGGCGTTGTTCACCAGCACGTCGATGCCGCCCAGCGCATCGGCGGCGGAGTCGATCCAGGTGGCGATGGCGTTGGCGTCGCCCAGGTCGCAACTGCACGCGTGCGTCGCGTGGCCGAAGCCGGCGAGTTCGTCGTGCGTAGCCTGGAGCGCTTCCGTGCCGCGTGCGCAGATGGACACGGCCGCGCCAGCTTCCGCGAAGGCCAGTGCGATGCTGCGGCCGATGCCCTTGCTGCCGCCAGCGACGGCGACGCGCCAGCCGCGGAAGTCGAAAAGTGGGGTGGCGGGTGCGTCAGGCATCGGTGACATCAATGCCAGTGCGCGAAGCCGAAGCCGAAGACCAGCATCGCGATGACGAAGACCAGCATCAGCGCGCTGAGCGCCAATTGCACGTAACCCAGCACTAGCCCGGTAAGGGCCATGCCGTCGCCTTCCATACGCTGGTCGATAGGTGCGCGGCGGATTTCGGCGCGCGCCAGGTGGCCGCAGATCACCGCGATCAACGCGCCGACGAAGGGCAGCATGAACCAGGTAAGGATGCCGAACACCAGGCTCACGACGGCCATCGAGCTGGTGGTGCTGCGTTGGGGCGGCTGGTAGCTCATGCTGGCGATCCTTTGGCTCGTTGCTCCCCTCTCCCACTGGGGGAGGGGCTGGGGGTGAGGGTTCGGACTTGCCTCGTCGTTTCGCTCCGCCCGAACCCTCTCCCGGCTGCCGCCACCCTCTCCCGGAGGGAGAGGGGTTCACTAGCAATACCTGCGCGGATTCAACCTGATGACGGACCGAGTGCTTACAGATCGAACTTGATGCCCTGCGCCAGCGGCAGCGAATCGGAGTAGTTGATGGTGTTGGTCTGGCGACGCATATAGGCCTGCCACGCCGTCGAACCCGACTCGCGGCCGCCGCCGGTTTCCTTCTCGCCGCCGAAGGCGCCGCCGATCTCCGCGCCCGAGGTGCCGATGTTGACGTTGGCGATGCCGCAGTCGCTGCCGGCGGCGGACAGGAAGGCTTCCGCGCGCTTGAGGTTGGTGGTGAAGATCGAGGACGACAGGCCCTGCGGCACCGCGTTCTGCATGTCGATGGCGTCCGCGATGTCGCGGTACTTCATCACGTACAGGATCGGCGCGAAGGTCTCGTGCTGCACGATCTCGGCGTCATTGGTGAGGCCGGTGACGATGGCCGGCAGCACGAAGTTGCCGGGGCGCTCGATCGCGGCGCCGCCGGTTTCCACCTTGCCGCCCGCGGCCTTGGCCTTGGCGATGGCGTCGAGGTAGGCGGCCACGCCTTCCTTGCTGTTGAGCGGGCCCATCAGGTTGGCCGGGTCGGTGGGATCGCCGATCTTGCCCTCCACCTGCTTGTACGCGGTGATCAGCTTGGCCAGCACCTCGTCGTACATCGCTTCCTGCACGATCAGGCGGCGCGTAGTGGTGCAGCGCTGGCCGGCGGTACCCACCGCACCGAACACGATGGCCGGGATCGCCAGCTTCAGGTCGGCGGTCTCGTCCACGATGATGCAGTTGTTGCCGCCCAGTTCCAGCAGCGAACGACCCATGCGGTTCGCCACGCGCTCGCCGACCTGGCGGCCGACCTTGGTGCTGCCGGTGAACGAGATCAGCCCCACGCGCCTGTCGTCCACGAACTTCTGCGCCAGTTCGCTGCCGGCGTCGTTGAACAGGAAGAACAGGTCGGGGAAGCCGGCCTTGCTCAGCGCCTCGTTGCAGATCTTCATCGAGGCGATGGCGGACAGCGGGGTCTTGGGCGAGGGCTTCCAGATGCTGATGTCGCCACAGATCGCCGCGATGAAGCTGTTCCACGCCCACACCGCGACCGGGAAGTTGAACGCGCTGATGATGCCGACCAGGCCGATCGGGTGCCACTGCTCGTACATGCGGTGGCCGGGGCGCTCGCTGTGCATGGTCAGGCCGTACAGCTGGCGCGACAGACCCACGGCGAAATCGCCGATGTCGATCATCTCCTGCACTTCGCCGTCGCCTTCCGGCTTGGACTTACCCATCTCCAGCGCCACCAGCGAACCCAGCGCGTCCTTGTGTGCGCGCAGCGCGTCGGCGCACAGGCGGATCGCCTCGCCGCGGCGCGGCGCCGGCGTGGTGCGCCACACCTTGAAGGCGGCCTGGGCGCGCTCGACGATGGCGTCGTAGTCGGCCTGCGAGGAAGCGTTCACGCGGCCCAGCACGTCGCCGGTGGTGGGGTTCACCGGCTCCAGCACGCCGGCGTTGCTGGTCTTCGACCACTCGCCGTTGCCGAGGTAGGTGCCGGAATTGGTCTCGGCCAGGCCGAGTGCGGAGAGGATGCTGTGGGACATGCGGACTCCAGTGCCGGACGCGTGCGTGCGCCCCGTTTCAAAAGGGGGATTCTAGCAGGGGCGGCCCCTGGCCCGGTTCGCGGGCAGGGGGCGTTCCATGCCAGAATCCGCGCCTCGGCCCCGTAGCTCAGCTGGATAGAGCATCCCCCTCCTAAGGGGAAGGTCGCGCGTTCGAATCGCGCCGGGGTCACCAGATGCGACGAAGGCCGGCGAGAGCCGGCCTTTGGCGTTGAGATAAGCGGCGCGCGATACGCGTGTCCGTATTTGACCCTAGCTGTGGGCAGCGCTAGATTTGACCGCGGTGCTGAACACACCTTCGTAGGCGGAAGCCACTCCCGTTAGCCAAGTGGTTTTTTTGTGTCTAGCGTTTTCTATGGCCGGGTGGCGCGCAGCTATACAAGACCCGAAAGGGGAAAACTGTGGGCGGCCCTACGACCGTGTTCAAGCACCCGGCCGCCTCTCTGAACAGGAGGCGAAATGGAACGAATCGTAGGAGTCCACCATGACTGCCAAGAAAGCTTCTTCGCCCAAGTCTCGCCAACTGACTGTTGGCTATCAGGTTTACGAAAGTCGGCACAAGGACATAGGGTGCCGCTACCGACCACGGCAAGTACCGTTCTTGCGCTTGAGCGGTGATTGGCTATCTGAGGTTGGTTTCATGGTTGGCCGGAAGGCGCGAATACAAGTGACCGATCAAGGCATTGTGATTCAGCCCGAAGGCTAAGCCAGACAAGCCGCGGGCAAAAGGCTATACACGCCCGCGGCGCTTTTGCTTTTACTACCTAGTGCTTGAGATTAGCGGCGTTGGAGGCATTCGCCTTGAACGAATAGTTAAGCATGTGAGGGTAGTTCGAAGACGAAAGGCTTGCCGCGCGATTCTGGCTCCCGGCCGTAGGCTAACGCAGCAGAAATGCCAGCAATGCAAGGCCTTTTCAGCCGTCAGCGGTACACCACTGCGGCTGGCGATGAACATGCCAGCGAAACTCAACGCCTTCGACTTCGATGAGTTCGCCAGTCTGAATTGAGGCTTCTCGCATACCTAACACTTGAGTTAAGTGGCGACGAAGCCGCCCGGTTTGAATGGATTATTAGGCTTTGACCAGCAGCGGATACAGCACCGCCAAGACGTTGATGACAGTAAGAACCAAGATGGCCCAAGTTAGTCTTGCCATGGTCTTAGTAAGCGCTAACGCGCGCCCGCTTTCGCGAGCCAGGACGCGGCGCGTTAGTTCCTCGCGATAAAAGCCTGTGCCAACAACAGTGCACTGAGCGTCTCGGTCGTAGCGGACTACTAATTCTTCGTCTGACAAGCTGGCGAGTTGCGTATGAGTTGGAGCCATGCTCACGATAGTCCTCCTTTCTGCCTAACGTGCGAGCTTACCGGTTGCCGAAAGCAGTCCGGTGGAGCGAATAATTAGCTCGATGCACGGGTAATGGCCTCCGGATTGAGAACAAAACCTGCGGCGCGCAACCGGTCAACAAGCTTTGGGACGACCTCTTTGACGTGATCATTGAAGGCGATGTAAAGAATTCCCTGCGCGTCCGAAGGAATTTCGAGATGCTGCTTCTTAAGGATGGCAACGTTTTTACGACCAAGCGCCGAAATCAACATACCCATTTCGAGCACGACATTCTGACGGGCACGAGGTTGGGCCTCTTTGTCGCCTGCGGATTTGGCGTATCCAACATCGTCAGGCGTCAACAGGACAATACCAAACTTCGCAGAGTTAACTCGTGTGCCGATTTCGGCTTCTAGAGCCTCGATGATCGTTAAACCCCCGCCTCCAGTATTCTGCAAAACGTATGGATCAAGGCCGAGCTTGTGGATGACAAGTTCAAGCTGCTCACGCGCAACTGAGTCGTGTCCGTGGACGATAAAGACCTTGCTTGCCGCAGGAGCGGAGGCCGGCGCTGCAGCGACAGAACCAGAATTTTCTGTCTGCAAAGCTGGAGCGACGCCAGTGTATTTGCAAAGGTCCGATTCTAGCCGCTGCTTTGCGTCCCTCGCCCCTTGGAATTGAACGGTTCCTGTTGACTCATACCAACTGAGAACCGCTCCGTCTGATGTCTTGATTTGTTGCATTGCGCCGGATGGCCCACTTTGCGTGATTTCCCGTCCAACGGCGCGAACCATTGTCTTAAGGTCTTCGAATGTTCCCTTGTGCTTCATTGAACCTCCGTTATCAGCATGAAAGCTAGCGTTCGAGTAAGGCGGCGGCGTAGCCGTTCGCCACGAATAAAATGTTAGGTTGCATTTGAGTCGAAACCCCTGGTTGTGGAATCCTGAGAGGATCTGTGACTTTGTTCTAGCTGTTTTTCCTTAGCCTCAAGAATTCCCTTCTTCGACTCTAGTGCGCTCTTCATTGATTCCTGTGCAGCCCTTTCCTCGATCAGTTGGTCCAATTTTTGCCGGAGCCTTGCAGTTTCAGTTTCGCTCTCCGCAAGAATGGCTTGCTGTGCAGAGTTCGCTTGAATAATTTCCTGCAGCTGTATGTTATTTGTCTCAACGAAGCCCGTCATGAAGGCGATTCGGTCGAGCCTCGATGCATCTTTGGTTTTCAGCCACTTCGACCAAACTTTCATCTCTTCTTGCGGATCGCTTCCACGTAATGCGCATCGTTTCCCAATGAGCTCGTGAATGTGAGCAAGCCTGCTTTTGCGATGACGAACCTTAGCCTGATGCGATGTCAGCAAAACAGCCAATAATGAGCTCGCGAGGCCAATTAGAGCGCCGGTGGCCACGAGGGCGATTTGGAAAGTATGCTCGTTCATTGCAATCTAATGCTTGAGCTAAGCGGTGGCGAGGTCATATGACTTGAACGAGATGTCAGGTCCGCGGAGGCGGGTTGGGTAAGATGAGTGGAACGTTGAACTGAACGTGGCTGACGGATGAGTTGGAAGAGTTCGACTGTCCGGATGATCCAAGGCTAACTGGGCCAGCAAACACACCGATTCCGCCCTTGGTGCCCATGCCTTCAGTAACGGTAAGTGCCACGTCAAACCTAACCACTTGAGCGAAACCCTCGTAGCAGCTTATGAACCCGTGCTTGGAGGAATCACTCATTGGATTGATGAGTGGATTGATAGTGGCACCGTGGGTTGCGACAGCTTTCTGAGAAGCAACAACACCTTCAATGATCTGAGTGAGGGTTTGTGCAACAAAATCCTTCAATTCCATGTCAATGATCTCCCCATTGCGAGCCAGACGTTGGAGTTAAGCGGCAGCGAAGCCGTTAGCCGTGAACGAGTTGTTAGGCCGTCCCGAAGCCCAGAAAGATGTCGCTTTTGGTAATACGTATACCTTGGATGGCGACGACGCTGCGCGCCAACGCTGTGAACTTATTGTCGTACTCTGCCAGCGGCGAACTGTGGCGTGGAATGGCATACACCTCAAGAGCTCCAATCTCTGCGTAGGGCAGAGGCCTAGTATTACCCAAAGCAGGGTCGCGAACCCCGGTTGTAGTGAATGGAGCGTCCTTGGGTGGCGGCCCGGCCAGGTAGCGCTGAGGATCCCCAACGTAGAGAGCCTCCATATGAGTACGAGCCCTGGGAAGGAGTGCTCGACATTGTGGATCGCGCGAAGGAGTAACTCAGAAGCTAGAGATGTTATGTCCATATGGCCTAGCATCTGGGTTAAGCGACGGCGAAACCGCGCGTCATGAACGAAATGTTAGACCGCAACTTAGTCATCCGGAACTTCGCTGATTGCCCGCTTGATGTACCGTTCTGCATCATCGAGCTCACTCAGTGCGCGACGAATTTGGTGCACGCTGTGGAGGTCTGCGTCATGTTGCGCTCGACGTAGCGCAGATACTGCGTCGTCAATTGCTCGAAGAGCACTACGGAGTTTTGTTTTTGCGGACACGCGGATCTCCTGTTTACGGCCTAATGCTTAACCTGCACTAGACCGCGCAGCGGGTGAGCGTCCGGTTGGACGAATAGTTAGCGACCTACTTACCACAGACCAGCCCAAACCACTGTTGAAAGATCGAAAGCTTAGCTGTGACGGAAGCGCCGGCTACGAAACTTGCAACGATGATGCCGCCAGCTGCTAACCAGAACTTGTACGGAACATTGTTGAATAGCCAATTAAGCGTAACTTTTTGAGGTGCCGCTAATGGTATCTGCGATGCGCTTGTTGAAGCAGGGCGAGTCGGTCTTGTGAGAAATTCAGGGTTGTTAACGATGCGTGTTTTTGCGGCGGAGCTGATGCTAATGATTTGCTCGACGGACGCATATGAAGAAGTACCAAAATAATTGCTTGTGCCGTTGTTGAAGGCATCAATAATCATGGCGCTATAGTCATTTTTACCAAATGCATCATTGAATAAGTCGCACAGTTCCAAGGATAGTTGCTGGAGTCGCGCCTGATCACCGTGCTGTATGTGGATCGAATTTTGGCTTTTTTGGAAGCGCGACAATATCTCCCGTATCTGGGTCAAGTAAGTATCAAGGCGCTCCAAAAATACCTTATGTTCCATAGACTGTTAGCTTAAATTCGGTTGTTGAAATAAAACCTGATATCGCAACCAAGGGCGGCGATATTAGCCTCGATCAATGCGCGCCTTCCAAACAAATCAACGACTTCCCCCAGTCGCGCCGCTTATTTCCTGCAGCCTCTCCCTAGAGAGACAGTTATACATCGATCCTCTCACCCGGAGTTGGAGTCGGCAAGTCAAGCAAGAGCCAGGCAGATCGGCGCCATCCCTGGCACCTTCCAAGACCGCGTTTAGCGTGGCTGTTTCAGCATCATAGTGAGCCGATCAAGCTGTGTGCGGTAGCCATCCAGTACCTTGGCCGTGATCGCGGCATACCGATCCGCCTCATCCCATCGCCGCGCTTCCAATGCCTCGCGCACACCCGGCACGGTTTTCACGCCATAGCCCGTGAGCATCCCGGGCGCATAGATCATGTGCCTGAACCAGGTGCGGCCGGGCAGGCCGTCGGGGCTGGTGAGCGACTGTTCCATGTGACCCATCAGCGTGTTCATGGCGTTGCGCTGGGCGTCGGTGAGGTTGAGTCCGCTGGCGGCGTGCGCGTGATACGCGGTTTCGTATGCCAGCGCGCTCAGCTTCAGCCTCTGCGCGGCCTGATCCAGCGGCGCGAGGTTGATGGCCGGCACGTCGGAGTCGCGCGCAGGCGGTGCCACCGGGTGGCTGGGATCGTCGGCCAGCGCGTAGGCATGCGCGGCGAGCAGGCGGTGCTGTTCGTCGGTGGCCTTGCGCGTGGCGTCGACCAGTTCGTGCAGCTGCTTCACATAGCCGTCCAGCGTGTCGCTGAAGTCGCCGAAGCGCAGCGGAAGCACGCTGGCGTCGGCGGTGCGCAGCACGATGTGGCCGGCGACCTTGGATAGTGCCACGCCGTACTCGAAGGTGGGGTCGCCGAAGCGCGCGTAGTGGTCGAAGGAGTCGTAGGCCGAGTGATACACGGCTTCGTTCTCGTCTTCGCCGCCGAAGCCGAGGTCGAGCGAGGCGATGCCCAGGTGTTCGAGGAAGGCACTGTAGTCGGAGCCCGAGCCCAGCGCTTCGATCGGCAGGTCGCCGCCACTGGCCGCGGCCTTGGCGTCTTCCTTGGCGCGCTCACCCGCGCCCTTGGCCGCACCGTCCACCAGCATGCGGGCGCGCAGGCGTTGCTGCACGCTCACGTGGGTTTCCGGGTCGGTGACGCCGGCGGCGACCTGGTTCACCAGGTGCTGCAGCGAGTGGCTGCCGCCCGCGCCGAGGAAGCCGCGGCCGTTGGTGTCGGAGTTGACGTAGAGCACGGCCTTGGCCTGCAGCTCCTGCGCGTGGGTCTCGGCCCATTCGGTGGAGCCGAGCAGGCCCGGCTCCTCGCCGTCCCAGCTGGCGTAGACCAGGGTGCGCTGCGGCCGCCAGCCTTGCTTGACCAGGGTGCCGATGGCCTTGGCCTCGGCCAGCAGTGCCACGTTGCCGGCCAGCGGATCGAAGGCGCCGAACACCCAGCCGTCGTGGTGGTTGCCGCGCACGATCCACTGGTCGGGTTCGCTGGATCCCTTGAGCGTGGCGATCACGTCGTAGACGGGCTGGCGGTCCCAGTTGGACTCGACCACCAGGTGCGCCTTCGCGGTGCCGGGGCCGACGTGGTAGGTGAGCGGCAGCGCGCCACGCCAGTCGGCGGGCGCCACCGGGCCGCCCAGCGATTGGAGCAGCGGCGTGGCGTCGGCGTAGGAGATCGGCAGCACCGGGATCTTCATCAGCGTCTTGGCGTTTTTCAGCGCTAGGTGCTTCGCGCCGGGCACCGAGCCATAGCCGGGCGTGGTGGGGTCGCCGGGATAGACCTGCATGTCCGCCACCGAGCCACGCTGCACGCTGTCGGCGGGACGCCAGCCGCCTTCGGGGTAGGTGTCGCCGTGCCAGTAGCCGTCTTCGTGCGGGTCGGAATAGATCAGGCAGCCCACCGCGCCGTGCTCCTGTGCGAGCTTGGGCTTGAGGCCGCGCCAGCCGCCGCCGTAGCGCACGATCACGATCTTGCCTTTCACGGCTATGCCGCGCCGGGCGAGCGCCTTGTAGTCGTCCGGCATGCCGTAGTTGACGTACACCAGCGGCGCGGTGACGTCGCCGTCGGCGCCGTAGACGTTGTACGGCGGCAGCGCGCCTTGCTGGATGGACGAGGTGGCGTCGCCGGGCAGCGGCGATTCGCTGAGCTTGGCGGTGAAGGGTTTCGGCCCCAGCAGTTCCAGCGCTTCCTTTTTCGGCGTGGGGTAGAGCACGTCGAAGGTTTCGATGTGCGCGTCCCAGCCCCACTCGCGGAACTTCGCCAGCATGAACTCGGCATTCGCCTTGTCGTGCGGCGAACCGACCTGGTTGGGCTGCGAGGACATCTGCTTCAGCCACTCGCGCTGGTCGGCCGGATCGAGCAGCGCGTCGAAGCGCTGCTCCAGGTTCTGTTCCTGCGTGGCGCCGCTGGCGGTGAAACCGAGCATGGCGTTGCCGGCCGGGTCGCTGGCGGGCGTGGCGGCTGCCGTGGCGAAGGTCGCCACCAGGCAGGCCAGCGCGCAGGCGGGGCGGATGTTGGTGCGTGTCATGTGGAACTCCCCTTGGCTGATGCTGTTAGGTGATGCGCGCGGTTACTGCAGTCCCTGCCATACCGCGTGCAGCAGTTCGTCGCTGGGGTCGCTGCTCTGTTCCCAGTACATCAGGCCGCCGAGGTGCTGCGCCTTGACGTAGGCGGCCTTGGCAGCGATGGATTGCGGGTCGTCGTAGGTGACGAAGCGGTGCGTCTGTTCGTTCCACAGGTAGGGTGCCTGGGCTTTCGCGTCCCAGTAGCGCACGTAGCCGTGGTGGCCGATGAAGTCGGCCTTGAGCTCGGGCCAGTCGTGGCCGCCCTGGTAGTGGCCGAATTTCTGGAACATGCCGTGGTGGGCCGGGTCGACTTCGGCGAACTCGCGGCCGTAGAACGCCACGCCGGGCACCAGCTTGGCGGCCGGCACGCCCGCGGCGAGGAACTGCCGCACCGCGCGCGACAGCGTGCGCGCATCGGCCGGCGCCAGCTCGGACGCGTGCAGACCGGTGTGGTTGCAGGTGGTCGGCGTCATCACGTTGCAGAAGTCGTAGGTCATCATGTTGAACCAGTCCAGCGACGGCGCCACTGCGGCGAGGTCGATGCCGTCCACGAACGGGCCGTCGGCGGCGGCGATGGTGAGCAGGTAGTGCTTGCCGTGGTCGGCGCGGTCCAGTGCGGCGCGCAGCGCCTTCATCAGCGCGGTGAAGTGCTCGCGGTCCTGCGGGTTGGAGGCGATGCCGGATTCGTGATGGCCGGGGTATTCCCAGTCCACGTCGAGGCCGTCCGCATGTGTGTCCACCAGCA
Source organism: Rhodanobacter sp. DHG33 (assembly GCF_014843005.1). Lineage (GTDB taxonomy): Bacteria > Pseudomonadota > Gammaproteobacteria > Xanthomonadales > Rhodanobacteraceae > Rhodanobacter_A. Next base: position 79,429 of record NZ_JACYXM010000006.1, read on the forward strand.
GCGCGGCGGCGCTGTCGGCGAAACGCTGGCGGCTTTCCGCCGTCATCGCCGCCTCGGAGAAGCCGCCCACGCTCCAGCCGCCCACCGACACCATCACCTTGAGGTTGGGATGCGCGGCCTTCAGCGCGATGCGCTGCTGCAGCAGGGCGCGGGCCGCGGGAGCTAGCGTCACACGGCCGTCGGCCGGATGCGCGAATGCGAAGATCAGGGTGTCGATGCGATCGACGTCGGCTGCGGGAATCGGATGGTGCGCGGTGTCGTAGGCGACCACGCGATAGTGTTCGCTGCCGGCATGTGCGAGCAGCGGGCAGGCGAACATCGCCAGCAAGGGGAGCAGGGAAAGGCGGCGCAACGTCATCGGGAGAATTCCGCAACGGGGGAGTCCCGATCATCGCAGCGCTTCGATGGCGCCACCAGTGCGAATTACACTGCGAACCGGATTTGCCCGAGTGTCCTGCGTGAACCCAACCGACAGCCCCGACGACCCGCGCCCCCAGCCGCCGCCCGAGCCCGATCCCGGCGAGTGCTGCGGCAACGGCTGCGATCCGTGCATCTACGACTTGTACAACGATCAAGTGGCGTATTACCGGACTGCATTGGCAGCGTAGCAGGCGCGGCACCCCGACGCCTGATACCGAATGGCGATCAACCACGTCAGCACCGTCATCCCCGCTTTCGTGGCAATGACGAGCAAAGGCCATGGGGCTGATGGGTCTGCGACATTTCATCCGATGGAACGCGTATCGGCATGAGGCGCCGTTGCCAATCGCGATGACAGCCCCCAGATAGCGGTGATCGCGTTTCCGGATACCGCCATGATTCCTTTTTCTGTACTCGATCTCGCGCCGATCACCGCAGGCAGCGACGCCACGCAGGCGTTCCGCAACACGCTGGACCTGGCGCAGCTCACCGAGCGGCTGGGCTACACGCGCTACTGGCTGGCCGAGCATCACAACATGCCGGGCATCGCCAGTGCGGCGACGGCGGTGCTGATCGGCCACGTGGCCGCCGGCACCTCGACCATCCGCGTGGGTGCGGGCGGCATCATGCTGCCGAACCACGCGCCGCTGCAGGTGGCCGAGGCGTTCGGCACACTGGCTGCGCTGCATCCGGGGCGCATCGACCTCGGCCTGGGGCGTGCGCCCGGCACCGACCACGCCACTGCGCGGGCGCTGCGTCGCTATTACGAAAGCGCCGACGAATTTCCGCAGGACGTGGTGGAGTTGCTTGGCTATCTCGCACCAGCCACGCCGGGGCAGACGGTGCGTGCCGTGCCCGGCGCGGGCAGCGAGGTGCCGGTGTGGATACTCGGTTCCAGCCTGTTCGGTGCGCGGCTGGCCGCGCAGCTCGGCTTGCCGTATGCGTTCGCTTCGCACTTCGCGCCCGACGCGATGGACGAGGCGCTGGCATTGTACCGGCGCGACTTCAAGCCTTCGGCGCGGCTGGCGCAGCCCCACGCCATGCTGGGCATCAACGTGGTGGTGGCCGGCAGCGATGCCGAGGCGCGTCGCCTGTTCACCACGCAGCAGCAGAGTTTCATCAATCTGCGCCGCGGCCAGCCGGGGCTGATTCCGCCGCCGATCGACGACATCGAGACGTATTGGACTGCGACGGAAAAGTTGATGGTGGAGCGGGCGCTGGCTTGTGCCGTGGTGGGCGATGCTTCCACCGTGAAGCAGGGACTCGCCGAGTTCATCGCCCGGCACAAGCCGGATGAGCTGATGATTACCAGCAACGTGTTTGATCATGCGTTGAGGCGGCGGTCGTATGAGCTGGTGGCGGCTGCGCGCGGGTAGCTTGGCTTGGTGTCTCCGAGTGTTGATTTCCCCACTTTCGCTTGTGGGGATGGGGCAGAAGGAGGGGCTTTTGCTCTAGATGCTTTCGCAAGTAACAAGGCGGTTTCGTGCCGCTGCCGCGGCCCGAGCTACTTCTCTTTTGCGTGCCCAAAAGAGAAGTAGCCAAGAGAAAAGGGCACCCCGATGCGGCGCTCTCCGGGCATCCTGCCCTGCGAGTCCGTGAGGCGGGGCCGGGCTTTTCGGCCGGGCCTCCTGCCCGGTCGAAAAGGCGAGTCCATCCCTGGACTCGCCCGCTGCGCGGCCTGATCGTCCCCGCCTCACCGCCGCATAGGGGCCCCGAAGAGCAGCGCGCTCCCAGCGCGCAGAAGCCACGGTCAGAGCAGAATCAAACCAAGCCAAACCAGAGCCAAGCTAAAGCTGAGAGCTGAGAGCCGAGCCAAGCTAAAGCGGGGCGGGGTACCCACGTTTCTGCTCGTCATCCCGGCGCAGGCCGGGATCCAGTAGCGACTACGCCTGTTCGAGCATCACAGCCACTGGATTCCGGCCTGCGCCGGAATGACGAGCAAGACATGCAGAGCGAAGCGCCTAGGGTCTTGCCCTCAGTTCCCAGATGTTTCGTTTCCCTCAGTTCCCAGATACGGCGAGGTGTGGCCGCTGTGCAGGACGTGGCGCCGAACGTAGTTCCAACGTCCTCGACACCGCCCGCTTGTAGTTCCGGCGGATTACATAAGGCCATTTCTCTGGGTTACTTCTCTTTGGGCCAGCAAAGAGAAGTAACTCGGGCGCCGGCAGGCGACCGAAACCGCTTTGTTGCTTGCGAAAGCACCCAGACGCAAAAAACCTTGCGTAACCCCAATCAGCGGCCGCCATGTTCCAGCAGCCACAAACCCGCGAACAGCTTGGGGTCGATCGAATACCCCTCGGCGGCGCGCGCGAACAGCCACGCGCCAGCTTCTTTCCGCGGCACCTCGTGCACCACGATGTTCTCGCTGGCATCGCCGCCGCCGGCGCCCACCTTCACCAGGTCGAAGGCGCGCACGTAGGCGATCATCTCCGTGCTCATGCCGGCGGAAGAAGGCCCCTGGTGCAGCAGGGCCACGCGCGAACAACGCCAGCCGGTTTCCTCTTCCAGCTCGCGTTGCGCAGCCAGCAGGATGCCTTCGTCCTCCTGGCCGGCGAGATCGCCGACCAGGCCCGCGGGCATCTCGATGGTGCGCGACTGGATCGCCACGCGGTATTGCTCCACGAACAGCACGCGGTCGTCGGGCGTCACCGCGATCACGATGGCCGCACCGCCGGGATTGTTGCGCTCGACGTATTCCCAGCGCCCGCGCTTGCGCAGGCTCAGCCAGCGGCCCTGGTACAGGGTTTCCACCGGCGCGTCGGCATCGGCGGGGCGCGAATCGGGTGGCGTCGTCATCGCGGAGATCAGAACGTGCGCTGCACCGAATAGTCCGCCAGCGTGGCCAGCGCGTCGCGCCAGGGCGAGGCGGGCAGGGCGGACAGGGCTTCGTGCGCGGCGTTGGCGTGCGTCTCGGCGCGTGCGCGCGTGCGTTCCAGTGCACCGGAATCGCGGATCGCGGCGACGATGCGGTCCAGCGAATCCAGCCCGCCGTGCTCGATCGCGTGGCGCAGCGAGGCCACCTGTTCCGGCGTGGCGCTCTGCAGCGCGTAGATCAGCGGCAGGGTGGGTTTGCCTTCGGCGAGGTCGTCGCCGATGTTCTTGCCCAGCGTGTCGGCGTCGCTGGTGTAGTCGAGCAGGTCGTCGGCGATCTGGAAGGCGTAGCCCAGTTCCATGCCGTAGCGGCGCAGCGCGGCCACCTGGTCCGCGGGCAAGCCGCCCAGCAGGCCGCCGAGCTCGGTGGCGGCGGCGAACAGCACGGCGGTCTTGCGCTCGATCACCGCGAGGTAGGCCGCCTCGCCCACGTCGGCGTTGCCGATGTTGAGCAGCTGCAGCACCTCGCCTTCGGCGATGGTGTTGGTGGTGTCGGCGAGGATGCGCATCACGCGCATGTCGTCCAGTTCCACCATCAGCTGGAACGAGCGCGAATAGAGGAAGTCGCCCACCAGCACGCTGGCGGCGTTGCCCCACAGCGCGTTGGCGGTCTGCCGGCCGCGGCGCAGCCCGGACTCGTCCACCACGTCGTCGTGCAGCAGGGTGGAGGTGTGGATGAATTCGATCACCGCGGCCAGCTTCACGTGCTGGTCGCCGTGGTAGCCCGCCGCGCGTGCGGCCAGCGCATGCAGCATCGGCCGCAGCCGCTTGCCGCCGCCGGCGATGATGTGTTCGGCGATCTGGTTGATCAGCACCACGTCGGAGGCCAGCCGCGCGCGGATCAGCGCGTCGATGCGGCGCATGTCGGCGTCGGCGAGCGCGCGCACGGCGGCGAAGTCGGCAGGGCGTGGGGCTTCGGCGGGTATCGAGTTCATGGGCGGCTTATCGACAGGTTGACGGATTATACGGGCTGGCCGCTGTGCCGCGCCGATCCTGTGCCTCCCCGGGGAATGCCTGGACCCTGCCGAAGGTCATGCTGGAGAGGCCGGTGCATGGGCCGTATCGTTCCGGGTTGTGGCTGGCGGCAGATGCCCTGCATCCGCCGCCGTTTGCCGCAGCGGTTCGAGTTTCCCGCAGGGCGACGGCGGCCGGCCGGTGCCCAGGGGGTTGCACCGTCGCAGGACGACTCGCCGTTCTACCCGAACCGAACACGGAGAACCCCTCGATGAAACTTCGCGGCAGGCTTACCCCCATCGCCCTGGGCGTGCTGTTGGGCATCGGCACCGTGGCTGGCGCCGCGCCATCCACGTCCGCCGCCGACGCACCGGCAACTCAGACGCGGCAGGCGGACGACGTGACGCGCGCGACGCTGGACAACGGCCTGCGCGTAGTGATCGTGCGCGATGCGCTGGCGCCGATGGTGACCACACAAATCACCTATCTGGCCGGCAGCTACGAGACGCCGCAAGGATTCCCTGGCACCGCACATGCGCTGGAACACATGATGTTCCGCAACTCCAGCGGCATGACCGGCGCGCAGTTGAACGAGATGACCGGCAAGATGGGCGCGGAGAACAACGCGTTCACCACCAATGACGCGACCCAGTATTTCTTCCTGGCGCCGTCGCAATACCTCGACGTGCTGCTGCACATCGAAGCCACCCGCATGCGCGGCGCGCAGCTGACCGACAAGGAGTGGGGGCTGGAGAAGGGCGCGATCGAGCAGGAGGTGTCGCGCGACATTTCCGATCCGGGCTACCTCGCTTTCCAGCAGGCCGAGCGGACCCTGTACGCCGGTACCGGCTATGCCGAGGATGCGCTGGGTTCGCGCCCCACCTTCGACGCGACCACGGGCAAGGTGCTGCAGGGCTTCTACGACAAATGGTACGTGCCGAACAACGCGATCCTGGTGATCGCCGGCGACGTCGAGCCGCAGGCCACGCTGGCCAAGGTGAAGGCGCTGTTCGGCTCCATCGCGAAGGGCGACGTGCCTGCGCGCACGCCGCTCAAGCTGGAGCCGTTCAAGCCGCAGACCATCGCCAAGACCACGCCCGACGCCACCGGCGCCGTGCAATACGCGTTCCGCACACCGGGCCAGCAGTCGCAGGACTATGCGGCGATGCAGGTGCTGATGGACGTGTTGAACAACTCGCGCAGCGCGCTGGCCGGCCTCGCCGCGCAGGGCAAGGTGTTGTCCGCGGATGCCGGCGTGCAGCCGTTCGCGCATGGCGGCATCGGCATCGTCGAGGTCGGCTTTCCCAAGGGCGGCGACGGCAAGCAGGCGCAGGCCCATCTCGACGGCGTCATCGGCGACCTGCTGAAGAACGGCGTGCCGGCCGACCTGGTCGAGGCCGCCAAGAAGCAGGAGCAGGCGCAGTTCGAGTTCAACCGTAACAGCCCGATGAACCTCGCCTCGGCATGGTCGCAGGCGCTGGCGTGGCAGGGATTGGACTCGCCGCAGCAGGCGCTGGACCAGATCCTTGCGGTCACGCCGGCCGACGTCGATCGCGTCGCCCGCGCCTACCTGCAGCCCGAGCAGCGGCTCACCGTGGTGCTGACGCCCGACCCGAACGGCAAGCGGCCGCCGGACAGCCAGGGCTTCGGCGGCACCGAGAAGTTTGCCAGCGACGACAAGCTGGATACGCCGCTGCCCGCATGGGCCGCCGAACCGCTCGCGCAATTGCAGATGCCGCACTGGACGCTGGCGCCGGCGACGATGAAGCTCGCCAACGGCATCACCCTGATCGTGCAGCCCACCCATGTCAGCAAGACCGTGACCGTGCAGGGCCGCGTCGACAGCGACGAGAATCTGCAGGCGCCGCAGGGCCAGGAAGGCGTGGGCCGCTTGCTGGGCTCGCTGTTCGACTACGGCACCACCACGCTGGATCGCGCCGCGTTCCACAAGGCCCTGGACGGCATCGCCGCCACCGAGACGGCCGGCAGCGGCTTCAGCCTCGCCGTGCCCAGCGCGAACTTCGACCGGGGCGTGCAGCTGCTGGCCGACAACGAACTGCATCCGGCGCTGCCGCAGGAAGCGTTCGGGGTCCAGCAGCAGACGCTCGCGCGCACGCTGGCCGGCCAGCTGCAGTCGCCGAACTACAAGATGATCCGCGCGTTTTACAAGGGCGTGTACCCGGCGGGCGACCCGGTCCTGCGCGAGGCCACGCCGCAAACCGTGGGCAGCTTGAAGCTGGCGGATGCGAGGGACTATTTCGCCAAGGCCTACCGCCCCGACATGACCACCATCGTGGTGGTCGGCGACGTGACGCCGGAGCAGGCCAGGTCGGTGGTGGAAAAATACTTCGGCGCCTGGCAGGCCAGCGGGCCGAAGCCCGGCGTGGTGCCGAAGCCGGTGCCGGTCAATCCGCCCAGTTATACCGTGGTGTCGAACGCTTATGCCTCGCAGGATCAGGTGTTCATGGGGCAGTCGCTTGCCCTGGACGTCCACAATCCCGATCACTACGCGCTGCAGCTCGGCAACGAAGTGCTGGGCGGCAACGGCTTCGCCTCGCGCCTGATGGTGGATATCCGCGTCAAGCACGGCTATGCCTACGGGGCGGGTTCGGGCCTGCGGTTCGGTCGCTCGCGCTCGCTGTTCTTCGTGCAGTACGGCAGCGACGCGGACAAGGTGAAGCCGGTCGACCAGCTGGTGCGGCAGAACCTCGACGCGATGTGCGACACGCCGGTGAAGCCGGAGGAACTGTTGAACGCCAAGCAGGCGCGCATCCGCTCGATCCCGCTGGAAGTATCGAGTGTCGACGGCATCGCCCGTTCGCTGCTCTCCTGGAGCATCGACGGCCAGCCGCTGGACGAGCCGATGGTGGCTGCGCGCCACTACCTCGAGCTCACTGCCGAGCAGGTGCAGGGCGCGTTCAAGAAGTACGTGCAGCCCGGCAACCAGGCGCAGGTGGTGCAGGGGCCGGAACCCAAGCAGCACTGATGCGTTGCCCCTCTCCCGCATGAAGGGGGAGGGGCTTCAGCCCCGCGCGATTAAATTCCGCCTCGCGCCGGGATGATGACGGTATTTGCCTCAGCGCCAAGGCACGGCGTGGCGTGGCTGTGCCGCCCATTCGCATAGGTGGGGGCGGCTCCAAAACCCTCGATACGGATCACCGGTAGTTCCGGCGTGTCGCATCAGGCCATCTCCAGGTACCTACTCTCGACTCCGGGTATCCCGCCGTTTGCCCTTCGGGCCAGCTTCGTTGGTTGTTCGCCACCGTTCTCGGTAGCCGTGGGCCGGTAAGGGGAAGGGGCTCGCGTGCAGGCAGGTGACCGAAGCCGCTCTGTTCATGGAGATGGCGCAAAACCCCTTCTGCAAGCCAACGAGATCGGATTGAGCCCATGAACAGGCTCCCGGGTGTCGACTCCGGCTTCGCAGCGCCACCGGCCGCGAATCTTTACGAGAAATATATGCGACGGCGGTTTTCCGCTATCCGCTCGTTATGCCCGCAGTCCTAGATTGCGCAGCCTGCCGCGCCGCCTTTCGGCGCGGCTCCACGGAGACATGCGATGGGCTGGGCAATGGTGTTGGGCGGCGTGATGGCCGCGGGTTTGTTCGTCTACCTGTTCTACGCGCTGTTCCGTCCGGAACGGTTCTGAGGTGGGCGCCATGAGCGATTTCATTTTCGTGGGACTGGCAGTGGCGTTCTTCATCGCCATAGCGCTGTACATCGCCGCGCTGAAGAAGATCTGAGGAGCGTGCGATGACGATCAATATCCTTTACTTCGTGATCACGCTGGCATGCGTGACGGCGTTGGCGATACCCATGGGCCACTACCTGGCCAAGGTGTTCACCGACGAGAAGCATACGTTGCCGGAGCGGCTCACCTACCGCCTGCTGGGCGTCGATCCGGATCGCGGCATGCACTGGTCGCAGTACGGCATGGCGCTGGTGCTGGCGAATGCCGCGATGCTGCTGCTGGGTTACCTACTGCTGCGCGTGCAGGCCTGGATGCCGCTGAACCCGCTGCACCTTCCGGGGATGTCGCCGGACCTGGCGTTCAACACCGCGGTGTCCTTCGTCACCAACACCAACTGGCAGGCGTATTCGGGCGAGAACACCTTGTCCAACTTCAGCCAGATGGCCGCGCTGACTTTCCTGATGACGGTGAGCGCCACCACGGGCCTGGCTGCAGGCGCGGCTTTCGTGCGCGGGTTGGGGCACGCGGAGAAGCCGGAGCTCGGCAATTTCTGGGCGGATTTCACCCGCATCGTCTGGCGCATTCTGTTGCCGATCTGCTTCGTGCTGGCGCTGGTCTGCGTGTGGCAGGGCGTGCCGCAGACGCTGGCCTCGGATGCCGTGGCGACCACGCTGGAGGGCGCCAAGCAGCACATCATCCTCGGTGCCGTGGCGAGCCTGGAGACGATCAAGCACATCGGCACCAACGGCGGCGGCTTCTTCGGCGCGAACGCGGCGCATCCGTACGAGGATCCGACGCCGTTGATCAACACGCTGCACATCCTGTCGATGCTGCTGATTCCTGCGGCGCTGACCGTGGCGTTCGGCCGCATGCTGGCGCGCGACCGCCAGGGCTGGGTGCTGTTCGGCGCGTTCTTCGTGATGTTCGTGGGCTTCCTTGCCATCGTGTATCCGGCGGAGCAGGCGGGCAATCCGCAGTTCACAGCGCTAGGTGTGGACCAGCACATCTCGGCCACCCAGCCGGGCGGCAACATGGAAGGCAAGGAGATGCGCTTCGGCATCGCCGGCACCAGCCTGTTCGTCACCACGACCACCGCCGCCACCACCGGCTCGGTGAACGCGATGCACGATTCGCTGACGCCGCTGGGCGGCCTGGTGCCGCTGGGCGAGATGATGTTGAACTGCGTGTACGGCGGCAAGGGCGTGGGCCTGATCAACCTTCTGCAGTACGCGATCCTCGCGGTGTTCCTGATCGGCATGATGATCGGGCGCACGCCGGAGTTCCTCGGCAAGAAGATCGAGGCGCGCGAGATCAAGCTGGTGATGCTGGCCGTGCTGGCGCACCCGATCTGCATCCTGGGGTTCACCGCGCTCGCGGTGCTGTGGCCGCACATTGCCGACAGCCTCGGCAACACTGGGCCGCACGGTTTCAGCGAGATCCTCTACGCCTACACCTCGGCCACCGCCAACAACGGTTCGGCGTTCGGCGGCTTGAGCGTGAACACGCCCTTCTACAACACCACGATCGGCCTCGCGATGCTGATCGGCCGCTACGGCACCTTGCTGCCGATGCTGGCGGTGGCGGGCCTGCTGGCGAGCAAGAAGACGCTGCAGGAAACCTCGGGCACTTTCCCCACGGCCACGCCGCTGTTCATGGGCCTGACCGTGCTGGTGACCGTGGTGGTGGGTGGCCTCACCTTCCTGCCGGCGCTGGCACTGGGGCCGCTGGTCGAGCACATCGCCATGCTGCACGGCCAACTGTTCTGAGAGACGACCATGAACGATACGAATACTTCCATCCGCAGTCTGCTGCGACCGGCGATCACGTCCGCCGTGCTGTTCATGCTGCTCACCGGACTGGCTTATCCGCTGGCCACCACGGCGGTCGCGAACCTGCTGATGCCGTGGCATGCGCAGGGCAGCCTCGTGCAGCGCGACGGCCAGGTGATCGGTTCCGACCTGCTGGGCCAGAACTTCACTTCGCCGCGTTATTTCCATCCGCGCCCCAGCGCCACGCAGGCGGCGGATCCGGCCGATGCGACCAAGACCGTGGCCGCGCCGTACAACGCGGAGCTGAGCGCAGCGAGCAACTACGGTCCGACCAACCGCAAGCTGATCGACGCGGTGGCCGAGCGCGCCCGTGCCTATCGCAGCGAGAACGGCCTGGCGGCGAATGCCTTGGTCCCGGTGGATGCGGTCACGGCTTCCGCGTCGGGACTGGATCCCGAGATCTCGCTGGCCAACGCCGAGCTGCAGCTGCCGCGGGTGGCGGCGCAGCGCGGGTTGCCGCGGGCCGATGCGGAGCGCCTGTTGGACGAGCACATCGCGCCGCGCGTGTTCGGCCTGTTCGGCGTGCCGCGGGTGAACGTGCTGGAACTGAACCTCGCCCTCGATGCGCTTGCGCGCACGGGCAACAACGGAATCAAGTCATGAGTGGCAAGCAGCTTCCCTTGTTCGACCCGGCCCTGCTGGGGCCGGCCTGCCTCGATGCGCTGCGCAAGCTGTCGCCGCGCTCGCAATGGCGCAATCCGGTGATGTTCGTGGTGTGGTTAGGCAGCTTGCTGGTCACCCTGCTGTGGCTGCAGGCGCTGGCAGGTCATGGCGAGGCTCCCACCGGCTTCATCCTCGCGGTGGCGCTGTGGCTGTGGTTCACCGTGCTGTTCGCAAACTTCGCCGAAGCGCTGGCCGAGGGCCGCAGCAAGGCGCAGGCGGCCAGCCTGCGCGGCATGCAGCGCAAGATCGTGGCCAAGAAGCTGGTGGAGCCGAACTACGCCAGCCGCTGGGTTCCGGTGGATGCGGGCGAGCTGCGCAAGGGCACCGTGGTGCTGGTGGAAGCCGGCGACTGGGTGCCATTGGACGGCGAGGTGATCGAAGGCGTGGCCTCGGTGGACGAGAGCGCGATCACCGGCGAATCCGCGCCGGTGATCCGCGAGGCCGGCGGCGATTTTTCCTCCGTCACCGGCGGCACGCGCGTGCTGTCCGACTGGCTGGTGGTGCGCATCGGCGTGAATCCCGGCGAATCCTTCCTCGACCGCATGATCGCGATGGTGGAGGGCGCCAAGCGGCAGAAGACGCCGAACGAAGTGGCGCTCACCATCCTGCTGGTGGGCCTCACCATCGTGTTCCTGCTGGTGGTGGTCACCCTGCTGCCGTTCTCGATCTTCGCGGTCGCCATGGGCGGCGCGGGCAAGGTGGTGACGCTCACCGCGCTGGTGGCGTTGCTGGTGTGCCTGGCGCCTACCACCATCGGCGGCCTGCTTTCGGCCATCGGCGTGGCGGGCATGAGCCGCATGATGCAGGCCAACGTGGTCGCCACTTCCGGCCGCGCGGTGGAAGCAGCCGGCGACGTGGACGTGCTGCTGCTGGACAAGACCGGCACGATCACTTTCGGCAACCGCCAGGCGACGAGTTTCCACGCCGCGCCGGGCGTGGCGGAGCGCGATCTCGCCGAAGCCGCGCTGCTGGCTTCACTGGCCGACGAAACGCCGGAAGGCCGCAGCGTGGTGACGCTGGCGCAGTCGCGCTTCGGCCTGCAGGCCGAGTCGTACGACACCGGCAACGCGGAGTTCGTGGCGTTCAGCGCGCAGACCCGCATGAGCGGAGTCGATCTCGGCGCACGCGCCATCCGCAAGGGTGCGCTGGATGCCGTGCGCCGCTACCTCGACGAAAACCGCAGCCATCTGCCCGAACTCCTGCTGCGCACCGCGGAAGAGATCGCACGCCGCGGCGCCACGCCGCTGCTGGTGGTGGACGCCAACCGTGCGATGGGCGTGATCGAGCTGAAGGACGTGGTGAAGCCCGGCATCAAGGAGCGCTTCGCCGAGCTGCGCCGCATGGGCATCCGTACCGTGATGGTCACCGGCGACAATCCGCTCACCGCGGCGGCCATCGCCGCCGAGGCTGGCGTGGACGACTTCCTCGCCGAGGCCACGCCCGAGGCCAAGCTCAAGCTGATCCGCGACTACCAGTCGCAGGGTCGCCTGGTGGCGATGACCGGCGACGGCACCAACGACGCTCCCGCGCTGGCGCAGGCCGACGTGGCGGTGGCGATGAACTCCGGCACGCAGGCCGCGCGCGAGGCCGGCAACATGGTGGACCTGGATTCCAATCCCACCAAGCTGCTGGAGATCGTGGAGACCGGCAAGCAGCTGCTGATGACGCGCGGTTCGCTCACCACCTTCTCCATCGCCAACGACGTGGCGAAGTACTTCGCGATTCTTCCCGCGATCTTCGTCGCCACTTATCCGCAGCTCAATGCGCTCAACGTGATGCGCCTGCACAGCCCGGGCTCGGCGATCCTGTCGGCGGTGATCTTCAACGCACTCATCATCATCGTGCTGATCCCGTTGGCGCTGAAAGGCGTGCGCTACCGCGCCATCGGTGCCGCTGCGCTGCTCAACCGCAACCTGCTGGTTTATGGCCTGGGCGGACTGATCGTGCCCTTCGTTGGCATCAAGCTGATCGACATGCTGCTGGTTGCCTGTGGACTCGTGTGAGGACTGATCCATGCATGCACAACTGAAACTCTCCGTGAACCTTCCCGACGACCAGCACGAGCAGATCGAGCTGCGCGTCTCCACCGGCGAAAGCTGCGACGTGGTGATCGCCTTGCCCGTGCGGCAGAGCGCGCCGGCGCACGTGGCCACCGAAGCCGAGCGCGAACAGGACGACTACGTGCTTGGCGGCTACGCCGGCATCTGACGAGGCTTCCGTTCTTGCTCGCCATCCCGGCGCAGGCCGGGGTGGCAGGAAAAAACCGATCGATTCATTGCTTCACGAAAGCGGCCGTTGCGGGCCGTGAAACAAGGACAGACATGACACACAAGAAACTACTTCCGCTGGCCCTGATGCTGGCGATGTTGCCGGCTGGCCGCGCGTTGGCCGATACCGCCGCGCCCGCGCCGCTCGCCGATCCGCAGAGCGTCGCCTCGACGCCGGCGCCGGCGATGGAGGTGCAAAGCTCCGACTGTTCCCACGGCTTCCTCTCGCGCTTCGCCGCGGCATACCGCGAGGATGCGCAGCCGGCCGATCCGAACGCGCCGGCGGCCAAGCGCCGCGCGATGGATGCGCCGCTGGACTCGCCGCCGTTCCCGTCGTCGGAATGGCAGCTCGGCGGCGTGCCGGCGCCCATCGGCGTGCCGGATACCAACTCCACCTATCCGCTGGAAAAGGCGCTGGGCTGCACCGCGCTGGGCCAGTGGATGCAGCGCAATCGCATCGAGATGTTCGGCTGGGTCACGCCGTCCGGGAACATCAGCACCTCCAGCAAGAGCAACGCGCCGCTGTCGTACAACACGCGCGCCAACCGCCTGGAGTTCGACCAGTTCGTGTTCAACATCACCCGCGTGGAAGACACGGTGCAGACCGACCACATGGATTGGGGTTTCGACATTTCCAACCTGTATGGCTACGACTACCACTACACGGTCATGAAGGGCGTATTCAGCAATCAGCTGCTGAACAATCCTTCGAGCAACGAACCGCAGAACGGCAAGGTCTACGGCGACGACCCGATGCTGTTCTACGCCGACCTCTACATTCCATGGGTGGCCGAAGGCATGGTCGTGCGTGTTGGCCGCTACCTTTCGCTGCCTGACATCGAAGCGCAGTTCTCGCCGCAGAACTACCTGATGACCCACTCGATCCTGTACACCGAAGATCCGTACACGCAGATGGGCATCATGACGACCACGCGTTTGAGCCAGCAGTGGACATTGCAGCTCGGCGTGAACGCCAGCAACGACACCGCGCCTTGGAATCACTCTGCGCGGCCCACCTTGCAGGCCTGCGTACGCTGGGTGTCAGCCGACAACAACGACATGCTGTATCCGTGCATCAACAGCCTCAACCATTCCGACTACAACTACAACAACGTGCAGATGTACGTGATGACCTGGGGTCACCGCTTCAGCGAGCGCGTGCATATCCTCACCGAGGCCTATCGCATGTTCGGCCGCAACGTGCCCGGTTTCGGTCCGGGCGGCATCCCTGGCGAGCCGGGCACATCGCCTCTGCCTGGCGAGGCCGGCGCATTCGGCGTGGTCAATTACCTCAACATCGAGATGGACGCGAAGAACATGCTGTCCATCCGCAACGAGTTCTACGATGACGAGCGGGGCCAGCGTACCGGCTACGCCACGCGCTACAGCAGCCACACCATCGGCATCACGCATTGGGTGTCGCAGGACCTGGAGATCCAGCCCGAGCTGCGCTACGAGCACTCGTATGACGCCAATGCCTACGACAGTGGGCGCAAGGACTATCAAGCCGTGGCGCTGCTCGACGCGATCATCCACTTCTGAGCATCAGAATCCCGCAGGGACATGCCGTGCGGGGTTTTTGCGCGCAACACGCTTACCCAGCTAGTCAGCCCTTGGCTATCGCAAAGCGCCGCACAGAGATGGCAAACGTGAGCTTCCTCAGTTTCCAGATACGGCGCGGCGTGGCCGCTATGCAGGACGTGTCGCCGTGCGTGGTTCCAATGTCCTCGGCACCGCCCGCTTGTAGTTTCGGCGGATTGAATCAGGCCGTTTGTCTGGGTTACTTCTCTTGACTCCGGGCATCCTGCCCTCCGCCCTTCGGGCCAACTTCGCTGTTCGCCGCCGCTCCTACGGCGGCGTGGGCCAGCAAAGAGAAGTAACTCGGGCGCCGGCAGGCGACCGAAACCGTTCTGTTCCTCGCGATCAAATGATGAGGAGCAGACTCTTAGTGCGCTTGCTCACTCGCCGCCTTCCGCATCTCGCGCGTATGTAACGCCACGCGCACCAGATACACCACGATCGCCACGTTGCCGACCAGGGCGGCGAATTTGAGCCAGCCGAAATGGTGCAGGGTTTCGTAGAGCTCCAGCGGAATCAGCGAGGCGGTGGCGATCACGGTGAACCACTCCGCCCAGTACTTGCCCATCAGCAGGCCCACGCCCTCGATGCCGAACAGCACGGCGTAGAACAATGCCACCGCGCCCACCGCCACGAAGCGGCTGGGGCCGAAATCCTGCAATGCATCCACCAACCGCCAGCGCAGCCCGTTGTTGTCGGTGAGCGTCAGGTGCCCAAGCCAGTGCACCAGCCGCTCGAAGTTCTGCTGATGATCGAGATGGAAGGCCGCGATGGCCACCAGTACCAGGCAGACGGTCTTGATGACTTCGTAGACCGCAATGACGCGGAGGCCGGTGCGATGCGGCGGCGGGGCGGGTTTGATGTCGGGCATGGGCGACAGGGTAGACGATTCACCCAGGCTTGCCACCCTGCCGCCGATCAGCAGCAGCGGCCGCCGCCGCCCTTGTAGCGCGCCTCCTGGCGCTCGCGGAAGAACTCGGCATAGCTGGGCACGGCGCGTTCCGGGTGATGCTCGCGCAGATGCTTCACGTAGACCTCGTAGTCGGGCACGCCGCAGCAGAGGCGGGCGGTTTGCACCGCCCACTTGCGTACGGACCGCAGTCGCGCGCCGATGTCCATGGCGTCAGTGCGGGGTCGCCGTCGCGCCCGCCAGCGCTACGTAGGGTTCCTCGTGGGCGGTGGGATGGTTGGCTTTCCATGCCTGCATCAGCGCGCGCAGGCAGAACAGCGTCATCGCCACCACCAGGGCCATGAAGATGGCGGTCATCGCCATGTCCACGCGGTTGTTGGTGACGATCTGCTGCATCGCCGCCGCGGTCTTGGCCGGCGCCAGCATCTGGCCGCCCGCCAGCGCGGTGGCGTATTTGTCGGCGGCCGCGGTGAAGCTGATCGGCCCGGCCAGCTTCTCGTAGCCCGCCGCCAGCGTGCAGGTGATCAGCCAGATCGCCGGGATGCCCGGCACCCACACGTAGCGTTCGCGCTTCAGCTTCACCACCACCACGGTGGCCAGCATCAGCGCGATGGCGGCGAGCATCTGGTTGGCGATGCCGAACAGCGGCCACAGCGTGTTGATGCCGCCCAGCGGATCGACCGCGCCCTGGTAGAGGAAGTAGCCCCACAGGCCCACGCAGACCGCCGTGGCGAGCAGGTTGCCGGCCCACGATTCGGATGCCTGCAGCGGCTTGTGGATCAGGCCGGCGATCTCCTGGATCATGAAGCGGCCCACGCGCGTGCCGGCATCCACCGTGGTCAGGATGAACAGCGCTTCGAACAGGATGGCGTAGTGGTACCAGAACGCCATCATGCCTTCGCCCGGCAGGATGTTGTGCAGCAGCTGGGCCATGCCCACCGCCAGCGTGGGCGCGCCGCCGGCGCGGCTGAGGATGCTTTGTTCGCCCACGTCTTTCGCGGTCTGGATCAGTGCGTCCGGCGTCACCACGAAGCCCCACTGGCTGATCACCTGCGCCGCGTGTTCCGCAGTGGTGCCGATGAGCGCGCCCGGCGCGTTCATCGCGAAGTACACGCCCGGGTGCAGCGACACCGCCGCCACCATCGCCATGATCGCCACGAAGGCCTCGCACAGCATGCCGCCGTAGCCGACCAGGCGCGCCTGGCCCTCGTTCGCCAGCAGCTTGGGCGTGGTGCCCGAGGCGATGATCGAATGCCAGCCCGACACCGCGCCGCAGGCGATGGTGATGAACAGGAACGGGAACAAGTTGCCCTGGAACACCGGGCCGGTGCCGTCGATGAACTTGGTCACCGCGGGCATCTGCAGCATCGGCGCGGCGAGGAAGATCGCCAGCGCCAGCAGTGCGATGGTGCCGATCTTGAGGAAGGTGGAAAGGTAATCGCGCGGCGCCAGCAGCAGCCACACCGGCAGCACCGAGGCACAGAAGCCGTAGCCGATCAGCCACCACGCCAGCGCTTTGGCATCGAGGTCGAAGATCGGTCCCAGTGTGTCCGAACCGGCCACGAAG
The DNA here is from genome assembly GCF_014843005.1 of Rhodanobacter sp. DHG33. Taxonomy (GTDB): domain Bacteria; phylum Pseudomonadota; class Gammaproteobacteria; order Xanthomonadales; family Rhodanobacteraceae; genus Rhodanobacter_A. The sequence continues at coordinate 96,175 of NZ_JACYXM010000006.1, forward strand.
CGGCCGGCCCAGATCGACAGCAGCAACAGCACCAGGCCGATGATCGACACTTCGAGGATGCGCCCCGGCCGCAGCCAGCGCAGGTAGGCGCCCATCAGCAGCGCGATCGGGATCGTCGCCGCCACGGTGAACGTGCCCCATGGGCTGTGCGTGAGCGCCTTCACCACCACCAGCGCCAGCACCGCCAGCACGATCATCATCAGCACCAGCACGCCGATCATCGCCACGAGGCCGGGCACGGGCCCCAGTTCTTCGCGCAGCATGTGGCCCAGCGAGCGGCCGTCGCGACGCAGCGACAGGCCGAGGATCATGAAGTCCTGCACCGCGCCGGCGAACACCACGCCGAACAGTATCCACATCGTGCCTGGCAGGTAGCCCATCTGCGCCGCTAGCACCGGGCCCACCAGCGGGCCGGCGCCCGCGATGGCGGCGAAGTGGTGGCCGAACACCACCCACTTGTCGGTGGGCACGTAATCGAGGCCGTCGTTGCGCAGCACCGAGGGCGGCGCCCGCGTGGGGTCCATGCGTAGCACGCTGTGCTCGATGAACTTGCCGTAGAAGCGGTAGCCGATCAGGAACACGCACAGCGATGCCGCGACGAGCCAGATCGCGTTGATCGATTCGCCGCGCCGCAAGGCCACCACGCCGAGGCACCAGGCGCCCACGATGGCGATGGCGGCCCAGAGGATCTTCGCCGCCGGGCTGGGTTTGACGGTTGCGCTGTGCATGGGTTTTCTCCCGGAAACTGCCTGCAAGGTTCCCGCCGGGCGGGGCGGGGGTCAATGCCGCGGGATCTAGCCATTGGTCGAATGCGAGGCTCCGCCGGGACGGGATGCGCGCACCGCGGCCGCCAGCGCCTTGGCCAGCTGTTCGCCATGCAGCGGCTTGCGCAGGAAGCCGTCCATGCCGGCCTCGCGCGCCAGCGCTTCTTCGTTGCCGCCGGAGCGCGCGGTGATGGCGATCATCGGCAGCCGTTCGTGCGGTTTGCGCAGGCGCACCATGCGTGCCCACTGGAAACCATCGACACCCGGAAGGTCGAGATCGACCAGCGCCGCGTCGTAGCGCTGGTCTTCCAGGGACTGCATGGCGCGCAGGCCGTTCGGCTCGTGGTCGACCCGGTGGCCCTGGGCTTCCAGCAGCCCGGAGATGACGGCGGCCACGGTGATGTCGTCTTCCAGCAACAGCAGATTCAGGCCGGGGCCGTCGGTGCGGACGGTTTCGCTCGGCGCATCCGCCGCTTCTTCCACGGTCGGCAACGGGAGTTCCACCCGGAACGTGCTGCCCTTGCCCGGAGCGGATTCCAATTCGATGCGTCCGCCCATCATGGCGGTCAGCTCGCGGCAGATGGCCAGGCCGAGGCCGCTGCCGGAACCGCGCTGCGGGCCGTCCAGCTGTTCGAAGCGCTGGAACAGGCGCGCCTGATCGGCCGATGAAATGCCCGGGCCGGTATCGCTCACGATGAAGCACAGGCCGTCCGCGGTGGGAGCCAGCGACAGTCGCACTTCGCCGTGCTCGGTGAACTTCAACGCGTTGCCGCTGAGGTTGAGCAGGATCTGCTTGATGCGCACGGCATCGCCCTGTACCTGCGCGGGCGTGTCGTCGGCGATCTGCGTGTGCAGGGCCAACCCTTTGCTGGCCGCACGACCGAGCTGCAGCTGTGCCACGTCGAGCAGCAAGGCGCGCGGATCGAACGGCGCCGGCGTGAGCTGCAGGCGTCCGGCCTCGATGCGCGCGAGGTCGAGCGCGTCGTTGACCAGGGTCAGCAGCACTTCGCCGGAACGCTGGATGGTCCGCACGTAGTCGCGTTCGGTCGAACCCAGCGGGCGGTTCAGCAGCAGCTCGGCCATGCCGAGCACGCCCGTCATCGGCGTGCGGATTTCATGGCCGAGCTCGGCCAGGAATTGCGTCTTGGCCTCGCTGGCGGTCTGCGCGAGGCGGTGCTGCTGGGTGACCAGCTCCAGCTGCATGCGCTGGTGCTGCCTGCGGCGCGAAGCCAGCAACACGGCGCTGAAGATCGCGCCGAGCAGCAGCGTGTACATCAGCCACGACCACCAGCGCAGCCATGGCGCGCTGTCCACATGCAGCCGCAATGGTTGGCCCAGATTGCCCCACGCGCCATCCGGACCCGCGGCTTGCACGTACAGTTTGTAGTTGCCGCCGGGTAGCTGGGAGAAGCCGCGGTCGGCACGGTGGCCCGTATCGACCCAACCGCTGTCCATGCCGGAGAGGCGGAAGCGGTAAGTGTTGCGCTCGGGGGCGATGTAGGAAACGGCGCGGACGGTGACCGTAAGGTCGCGGTCGTTCCAGGCGACGTTCCAGTGGTCGTTCGTGCCGTCGAGCCGTTGCGTCTGGTCGCCGCGCCTTATGGTGACGGATTCCAGCCTGACGTCGGGTATGCGTGTCGGCTCGTGGATGTCGTCGGGGGCAAAGCCGACGACGCCGTCCTTGGCGGACGCATAGACATGGCCGTCGGGCGTTTCGGCGAGGCCGGTGTTGGTGAACTGCCCGTCCGGCAGGCCCTGATCGAGGCCGAATTCGCGCACCTTGCCGCTGCGGCTGTCGAAGCGCCACAGGCCGCTGCGCGAAAAGAACCAGAGCCGGTCGGCGCGGTCGGCGCGGATGCTGAGGACGTCGGAAACCGGGTGCTGCAGGTACAGCGGATAGGTGGCCAGCCACGTTACCCCTGCGTCGTCGAGGCGGTAATGGCTGAGGTTGGTCCCGTCCAGTTCCCACAGCTGCCGGTCGCGCAGGTCGACCTGGCCGATCCCGCCAGGATGCATGCCGGCCACGAACTGCGCCTGGGCGTCGCCCGGCGCCCAGCGCAGCAGGCCGGCATCGGAGGCGATCCACAGGGCATGCGCATACCAGCGCATGTCGTTGACGGGGACATGCACGGCCTTGGGGGCCAACTGCAGCGGCCGGATCGCCAGGCTGTCCGGGTCGGCCACCAGTACGCCTTCGGGTCGCTGGAGATAAGCGGTGCCGTCGTCGCCGAACTCGATGTGCTCGGGCCGTTTCGTCTTCAGCTCGGTGACCTGGCCGTGGTCGAGCACGTAACTGCCGCTGGGCGAACTGAACCATAGCCGCCCGCGGGCATCCTCGGCCATGCTGTAGATCTCGCGCCCTTGCGGCATCTGCCACGCAAGGTGTTCAGCGTTGCCGGTGGCGAGGTCGAGTCGGTCGAGCGCGCCGTTCTTGCCGCCCACCCACACATGGTCGTTGCCGTTGGTGGCCACCGCGGTGTACGTGCCGGGGACCAGGCTGTCGGCCGTATCGGGCGTGTGCGTGAAGAACCGGATGTCGTCCCAGTCCGGCGGCAGATAGCTCAGGCCATTTCCCGTGCCGATCCATAGACCGCCTTCGCGGTCGAGCACCAGTCCGTAGGCGTTGGCATCGGGCAAGCCATGGCGCAGCAGGGGATGGGGCGACACGTGTTGGAAATGGCCGTCGGCGTAGCGCAGGTACAGGCCGTCGCCGGTGCCCACCCACAACCGTCCCTTGTGGTCGGTGACCGTGCTGAACACGGCCTGGTTCGACATCTCGCCCGGCGCCATCAGGGTGGCGGCGCCGCTGGCGCCAAGCCCATAGAGGCCGTAGTTGGTGGCGATCAGCAGGGTGTCGCCCGAACGCGTCAGGTGGTACACGAGCAGCGGCTTGTCGCGCGAGGCATCGTCGGGGCGCTCGAACGTTACATGGACGATGCGTCCGTCCGGCAGGACGTGGTCGACGCCGCCGTGTATGCCCGCCCACACGCTGCCATCCGGATCGGCCAGCAGCGAGTAGACGATGTTGGACGCAAGGCTCGCCGGGTTGGCCGGGTCGTGCCGCACGTGATCGAAACCGCGGCCGTCCTTGCGCATGCGGTCGAGACCGTCGCTGAAGTGGCCCACCCACAACGGTCCTCCCGGGCTTTGCGCCAGGGCGGTGACGTCGTTGCTGACCGGGGATGCGGGATCGCCCGGATCGTGCAGCCAGTGGCGGAAATTCTCGTGCGCCGGATCATAGCTCACCAGGCCATCCTGACTGCCGCCCCAGAGCGTGCCGTTGCGGTCGACGAACAGCGTGGCCAGCGTGGCCGCCGAAATCGAGTTCGGATCGCGGGGATCGTGCCGCCACACCCGGAATCCGCCGCCGCCGTAACGCACCAGGCCGGACTCCGTGGATATCCACAGATAGTCGTCGCGATCCATCGCTATCGCGTCGATGACACTGCTGGGCAGACCCTCGGCGATGCCGTAATTGCGGAAGTTCGGTTCCGCCAGCGGCGGTGTCGGCGTGGCTGGCGCGGATGTCGCCAACGCGAGCTGGAATATCAATCCGGCGAACACGGGCGATCCTCGCCGATGGAATGGCTCCATGCCTGCGCGATCGATCGATCGGCGCGCGGAACAACGGATGGCTGCGTGGAAGAAGGCACGAGTTTTCCCCAGAACGGTGTCCTGGTGCAGTCGCTGGATTCTCCCTGGCTGAGAGGATCGCGGGGCGGAGGGCTCGACGCAACCCCGCGGACGCCGCTTTCACCGGCGTGTATCGATGTAGCTGGTATAAGTCGGGCCGTTCGCTGACCTGCCGTTTCGGGCCGGCGCCCATTTCGACGAGGCCTGCATGATTCGTGAAATCCTGAAGATGGGCGATCCGCGCCTGCTGCGCGTGGCGCCGCTGGTGCCCGATGAAATGATCGGCAGCGCCGAGTTGCAGGCCCTGATCGCCGACATGTTCGACACCATGCACGACGCCGGCGGCGTGGGTCTGGCCGCGCCGCAGATCGGCGTGGACCTGCAGCTGGTGATCTTCGGCTTCGAACATTCCGAGCGCTATCCCGATGCGCCCGCCGTGCCGCAGACCATTCTGCTCAATCCCGTCATCACGCCGCTGTCGCAGGACATGGAGGAGGGCTGGGAGGGTTGCCTCTCCGTGCCCGGTCTGCGCGGCGCGGTGAACCGCTACAGCCTGATCCGCTATCAGGGCATCGATCCGCATGGCGCGCCCATCGACCGCAACGCCGAGGGCTTCCATGCCCGCGTGGTGCAGCACGAGTGCGACCACCTGATCGGCCGCCTGTACCCCTCGCGCATCACCGACTTCAGCAAGTTCGGCTACACCGAGGTGCTGTTTCCCGGCATGGACGTGGCGGACGAATAGCCGGGATCACGGCGCGCAGACGGCAATCCGCGGCGAAGGCACGCGGCGGCGCAGGCCGCTGACCAGGGCGGCCAGCCCGAAACCCAGGGCCGCTACGCAGGTGCCGTCCCAGCCGGCCCGGGCCCAGGCGAATCCGGCCAGTGCCGAGCCGACCGCGCCGCCGACGAAGAACACGCCGGTATAGAGACCGTTGATGCGTCCGCGCGCTTCCGGGCGCAGCAGATTGATTTCGCGCCGGCCCAGGGTCAGGTCGCCGATGGTGCCCGCGTCGAGCAGGATCGCCGCGACCACCAGCGTCGCCAGCGCCAGCGTCGGCGATACAAACAGTTTCGCGTTGCCGCCCAGCCAGGCCAGCAAGGTTGCCAGCACCACGCAGGCGTGCGCCGCGAGCGTGGCCGTGCGTGCCTTGCCGGCGTCGCCCAGGCGTCCGGCCAAGGGCGCGCTGATCGCGCCGCTCACTCCGGCCAGCGCGAACAATGCGATGCCGTTCGCGTGCAGCCCGAACGGCGCGGCCGCCAGGCGCAGCGCCACCATCCCCCAGAAAGCGCTGAACGCGCCGAAGCACAGCGCCACCGACAGCGCTCGCTCGCGCAGCAGCGGCTCCGCGCGCCACAGCGCGGCCAGCGAAGACAGCAGCGCCGGATAGGCCATGCGTTGCCGCGGCGGCAGGCTGGGCATCGAGCGCGCCAGCGCGATCAGCAGCACGACGATGGAGCCCGCCAGCACGGCGTAGCTCGCATGCCAGCCCAGATAGCCGGCGACCACGCTGCTCAGCGGGCGCGACAGCATAATGCCCAGCATCATGCCGCTGGTGATGTTGCCGATCACGCGGCCGCGCTCCGCTTCCGCCGTCATCGCGGCGGCCAGCGGTATCAGCATCTGGATCACGGTGGCGCTGAAGCCCGTCAGCAGGCTGGCGGCGAGGAATGCCGGCGCCGATACCGGCAGCGCGGCGACCAGCAGGGTGAGCGCGTTGACCGCCAGCGTCGCCAGCACCAGCCGGCGGTTTTCGACCAGGTCGCACAGCGGCACCAGCAGGAACAGGCCCAGCGCATAGCCGAGCAGGGCCAGCGTGGCGACCAGGCTTACCACCGCGGCCGGCAGGCCGAGCGACTGGGCGATCACGCCCACCAGCGGTTGCGCCACGTAGAGACTCTGCACGATCACGCCGGTGGCCAGCGCGAACAGCAGTACCGGAGCCTGTGCAACCGGCGTAGAGACGGCACTTGCCGTGTTCATCGCACGGCCTCCTGGTAGGCGGCGAGCAAGGTGGCGTTGTCGAAGGAACCGTGGTGATGCACCTGCCGCCAGGTGCCATCGACGCGACGGAACAGCCGGCTGGTGCGGATCGCCGGTTTCAGGCGGAGGCCATCGCGTTCCAGCAGACCGCGCTCGCGGCCTACGGCATAGAACATGTCGCCGGCGACGTGCAGTGTGTAATCGTGGAAGGCCACCTGCACGCGCGCCCGGCCCTCGAAGATGCGCTGGTACACCGTGCGGATCGCCGGCCAGCCGCGTGCGATGCCGCCCAGCGGGTTGCTCATCGCCGCATCGGCGTCGTCATGCCAGTTGCGCGCCATCGCCTCGATGTCGCGGCTGTTGAACGCACGGTAGAAGGCGTTGAGGGCGGCCAACGGCGAAGCGGGATCGAAGCCGGTTTCGCTGCCGTCGATGGCGGCGGGAAGCTGGGTGGACATGGGATGTCTCCAAGGCGGGGAGGGGCGTCGGCGACATTCTTCGGCCAAAAACGATTTGAGAGAATCGGCAGTAGGATGGATGGACTATCCAAGGAAACAGGAGAATACCGTGGCCAGCCTGGACGACTACCGCGTCTTCGTCGCCATCGTGGAACAGGGCAACCTCACCGCGGCGGCACGACACCTGCGCCGCTCGCTGCAGGCGGTGAGCCGCTCGCTGCAGATGCTGGAGCGCGAGCTCGGGGTGGAGCTGATCCAGCGCACCACGCGTCGCGCGCAGCCCACCGCGGCCGGGCAGGCCTTCCACGCGCGGATCAGGACGGCGCTGGCCGATATCGACCTGGCTCGCTCGGCACTGGCCGAGCATGGCGCGCGCATCGACGGCACCCTGCGCATCGGCGGTTCCACCCAGTTCAGCGCACCGTATCTCGTGCCGCTGGTGGCGGCCTTCATGGAGCGCTACCCCGACGTGACCGTGGAGCTGGTGGTGGCCGACCAGCACGTCGACCTGCAGCGCGAAAAGCTGGATGCCACCGTGCGCCTGGGCGAGCTGGCGCCCAGCCGGCTGCACGCGCGACAGCTCGGCATGCTGCGCATGCTCACCGTGGGCGCTCCCGGCTACTTCGCGCAGCACGGCCGCCCGCGCAAGCCATCCGAACTGGGCCGGCACGACTGCATCGCGCGCCAGGGCAACGGCACGAGGCAGCGCTGGGAATTTCGACGCGGCAACCGCCACGAATCGGTGGAAGTACATGGCCGTTTCAGCGCGAACAACGCCGCGGCCTGCAATGCCGCGGCAGTGGCCGGTCTCGGCATTGCGGTGGCGGCGTTGTGGCAGGTGCGCCCGCTGCTCGACCAGGGGCGGCTGGAGACCGTGCTGGACGACTGGCAGGCTCCGGGCTTGCCGCTGCACATCGTCTGGCCGCCCGGCAGGCAATTGCCTGCGCGCACGCGCGCCTTCATCGATTTCGCCGCGGCGCGCTGGACGGCCGAGCCGCCGGGCTGATGCGTCGAGTGGCTTGCCCGGCATCCCCTGTGCCGCCACCATCGCGGTTCGACACGACGGGGCAGGGTGCATGCGCGATACGGTTCGTTCCACGACAACGATGGATGCGGTGTCCCGCAATCCCGGTATCGACCTGCTGCGCGGACTGGCCATCGTGCTGGTGGTGTTCAACCATCTCGGCATACGCATTCCGCTGGAGAAGAGCGCGCTGGCCGACGTGCTGCCGACCTGGCTGCTGAACCGGTTGAACTGGAACGGCTACGAAGCCGTGTACGTGTTCTTCGTGATCTCCGGTTTCCTGATCGCAGGGAACGTGCTGCGCCGCTGGGGCAGCCTCGCGGCCATCGACGCGCGTGCGTTCTACGCGCGGCGGTTCGCGCGCATCGTGCCCTGCCTGCTTGCCTTGCTCGCGGTGCTGAGCGCGCTGCATCTGCTGGGCGTGCAGGATTACATGATCCATCGCGCCGGCCAGTCGCTGCCGGGCGCGCTACTGTCCGCGCTGGGCCTGCATCTCAACTGGTACGAAGGGCGTACCGGCTACCTGCCGGGCAACTGGGACGTGCTGTGGTCGCTGTCCATCGAAGAGGCCTTCTACCTCGGCTTCCCGCTGGCCTGCCTGCTGCTGCGGCGCCGCGTGTTGCTGGTGCCGCCTTTGGTGCTGCTCGCGCTGTCGCTGCCATGGGCGCGTGCGGCGCTGCACGGCAACGAGATCTGGCTGGAGAAGGCCTACCTGCCTGGCATGGCGGCGATCGCCACCGGCGTGCTCGGCGCGCTGCTGGCCGACGCCTGCCGGCCGCCGCGGCGCACGGTCGTCATGCTGGGCTGGCTGGGCGCGCTGGGCCTGGGCGCGGTGCTGCTGGACGGTGGCGCGCTGTGGCACTGGCTGCGCGACGGCTACATGCTGGTGCTCACGGGTTCCGCCTTGTGCCTGCTGCTGTGTTTCCGCTGGCGCGCCGACGAAGGCGCAGTGCCGCGGCTGCGCGGTTTCGCATGGCTGCGTTCGTGGGGCCGGATGAGCTACGAGATCTACCTCACCCACATGTTCGTGGTGTTCGCCGTGATACGCGCGTACCGCGCCTGGGACGGCAATCCGGCGCACGGCTGGCTGTGGTATCTGCCCGCGTTGGTGCTGTGCTGGCTGCTCGGTAACGCCGTGGAGCGCCTGCTGTCCGTGCCGTGCGAACGGTGGCTGCGCGGGCGGTTGAAAGGCGTCGCATCGCTCGGTCGCACATCGGCGCAGCCCGGTTAGACGGTGCCACGCGCGTTGCTTCCGCGGCGAATCCGAAGCGCAACAGAACGACGCGAGGTCGCGCGGCTTAAGGAACGCACCGCCATTGGCGATACCTGTGACGATATCGCGTGAATTCCGTCTCCGAGCGGGGTACTGTCGCAGGCGCCAGTGAAGGCGGATGTGTCTCCCCGCGTGCAGGGAATGCCGGGTGAGCCGATCTCCCATCAAGAGTCCCCCATGCAATGAGCCGTTACGACAAACCGCCATCGGGCAACAGCGTCGACTGGAACCATCCGGACATCCAGTTGCTGCTCAGCAAGACCGAGGGCTGGAACCTGGACAACCGCGGCGTGTACCCGTGCGCGCCCTGCGAGCTGCACGTTGGCTGGGGCGCCGGCGTGGGCCGGCACGCCACCCTGATCTACGAGCGCGAAGGGGTCATGGTGGTCGAGGCGAACTTCGCCATCCCCAAGGGCGAACATGTGCGCGTGGATCGTACCCAGGGTGGTGCGATGCGTTCGATCTGGGGCATCGTCATGGACGGTCGCGAAGGTTTCCGTGCCGAGGATCGCGCCCAAGGCCTCCATGTGCACTGGGTGCATATGCGTTGAGGTGCATGCCCGCTTCATGCGATGGGACCTGCGATCGACGAGTCCTTCGCGACCGCCGCTGCACGGCCTGAGGTTTCACGCGGCTTGAGAAGACCGGCGCTGCAACGATAACGATGATGGCTGCCCATGCCGCCACGCGCGGGGTTGCGCGCGCCTGTCGCGCGCGGCACTGGACATGCCGTCGCTTCTGCTGCCCGAACGGCGTTGAACCATCAACGCTGGATTGGCTGATCCGCGCGTGAGGCACGCATGCGCTGGACGCGCACGACGCTGCCGCCCTGGTACGTCACCACATAGGTGGACCCCTCGTGCGCCTGCTGGCTGACCTGGACGGGCGCGCTCCGGATGGCCTTCTGCACCGCATCCTGATGGAACGCCACCAGATCGCCAGTGGGAATCAGCATCAGCGGCGGGCTGATCTGCTGGAAGCTGGTGAAGTGGCTGCCGCACTGGGTGGTGTCGTTGCTGAACTTGAGCCAGCCCTGGCCGCAGCTCTGCCCGGATACTTCCGGAAGGCGCTTCAGCCAGATGAAGTATTTGTTCTCGTGCGTGATCCGCACACGGTTGTAGCGCGTGTCCTCGCCGCCGATGTTGTCCGCGGTCCAGAAGCGCACGACGCTGGCCTCGTGGCAATCGGCCGAGGCGCATTCCTGCAGCACCAGGTATTCGTCGTCCTGCAGCGACATCGGCTCGATGTTGAGGATGTCGCCCTTCGTCAGCGCCTGCGCGGGAAACACCACCGCCGGCATGCGCGGATCGACCTTGAAGTCCCCGGAGACCAGGTAGCCGCCGTGCTCCGACGAAAACGGCGGCGCGGTGACCTTGACGCCCGGGAGATCGGTTTGCGCCAGGGCGGCGGAACACACCAACGCGCAGCAGCCGGACAACACGAGATCCATCGTCTTCATGAAGGCTCCGATGGTGCCCCGCCGGCGGTCGGCTTGACGATCAGGCTGGCGCGCCGCGCAGCACCCGGCCGTAAGTGTGCACCTCATCGACCAGGACGTGCACGTGTTCGGGATCGACCTCCGGCGTGATGCCGTGGCCCAGGTTGAACACGTGGCCGGGATTCGGGCCGTAGCTGTCGAGCACGGCGCGCGCTTCGCGGCGGATCACCTCGGGGCCGGCGCGCAGGATCGCCGGGTCGAGGTTGCCCTGCAGCGCCACCTTGCCACCCACCGCGCGTCGCGCGCCGGCGAGGGCTATCGTCCAGTCCACGCCCAACGCGGCGCAGCCGGTGTCGGCCATCGCGGCGAGATGCGCGCCGGCGCCCTTGGAGAACAGGATCACTGGCAAGTCGCGTGCGTGCGCGTCGGCCTTCAGTTCGCTGACGATCTGCGCCATGTAGCGCAACGAGAACTCGCGGAACGGCGCAGGTCCGAGCAGGCCGCCCCAGGTGTCGAAGATCATCAGCGCCTGCGCGCCGGCCGCTGCCTGTGCCGAGAGATAGGCGGCCACGCTGCGCGCCAGCACGTCGAGCAGGCGGTGGGCGAGCGCGGGCTCGCTCCAGCACATCGCCTTGAGCGTGGCGAAATCGCGCGAGCCGCTGCCTTCCACCATGTAGCAGGCCAGCGTCCACGGGCTGCCGGAGAAGCCGATCAGCGGCACGCGGCCGGCCAGCTCCCTGCGGATCAGGCGCACCGCGTCCGTCACGTAGCGCAGCTCGCCGTCCATATCGGGCACGCCCAGCCGCGCGACGTCGGCGGCGGTGCGCACGGTGCGCGCGAACTGCGGACCTTCGCCCTGCGCGAAACTGAGGCCGAGGCCCATCGCGTCGGGGATGGTGAGGATGTCGGAAAACAGGATCGCGGCGTCGAGGTCGAAGCGCGCCAGCGGCTGCAGCGTCACCTCGCAGGCGAATTCGGGATTCTGCGCCAGGCCCATGAAGCTGCCGGCGCGTTCGCGCGTCGCACGGTACTCGGGCAGGTAGCGGCCGGCCTGGCGCATCACCCAGATCGGCGTGGTGTCGACGGGTTCGCGCCGAAGTGCGCGCAGGAAACGGTCGTTCTTCAGCGGTGTATTCATCGGGTCAACGGCCATAGGGGCCGTCGAGGCCCTGGCTGAACATCAGGCGATAGCCGCGCTTGAGCTGGGCGTCGCGCGCCTTCTCGAAGGCGGCGATGGCCTCGTCGCGCTCCAGGTACTGCTCGCGCTTGAGCGTGGCCTTGCCGCCCTGCTGGCCCGTTTCGCGGTACAGCGTCCAGCCACCGAGCAGGTCCTGCTCCAGCACGATCTGGACATAGCGTGGCGGCTCGGCGCTGCCGGGCAGGTTTTGCAGGTAGAGGCGCATGGTGTCGGCGATGGGCGGTCAGATTGCCGCGTCCGTCCATTCTAGAAGGGACGGCATCATGCTGGCGAGCCCGGCTCCTCCGGGTTGCACGCTTCAGGCGAAGGTCGTCGCCGACGACAGCGCACGATGGGCGGAACGCCAGGAGACGAAACAGCCGCCCCACAGGGCAAGCGCGCAGATGGCGTCGACCAGCGCATTGCAGGCAGTGCCGTTCGATCCCAGGGCGATGGCCGCGATGCCGATGACGCCGGCCAGGCTCATCACGGCGGCGACGGCGTAATAGTGCGGCGCCCGGAACAGCGGCGCGAGCGGACAGAAATGCAGCCCCACGATGATGGCGACCACCGGCATCAGGTAGGCGGTGTGCTGCGGCGACAGCCACCAGGCGGCGATGTTGATCGCGACTATCTCCGCGATGAAGACGACGACGAAGCGGCGACGCATGCGCCGCCGGTCAATCGAGGGCGTGACGGGCAGTCCGGGTTGCCGCGCCATGCGCATCAGCTGGACGGCCGCAGCGAACAGCGCCCCCAGGATCAGGAAGGCGGCAAGGAAACCGAAGGTGGTGAAGCTTCCCCGGTATGCGGACAGTCCCGCCGCGGCCCAGAGCGCGCCGAAGCTGGCCGCCGCGAGAATGCCCATGGCGCGGCTGCGCAGGGCGGTGGCGGTCAACGGTGCAGGTGTTCCCGTATGCATGGTCGGACTCCTGGCGGCTGTCTGACGCAAGCGTACGCGGTGCAAGCCGCGCGCGCCGCTAGGGCTCATCACGGAGATGCGCTGACAGTTGTCAGCCGCATCGAGGGCGCGGATCAGGCCCCGATGGCCGCACGCAGCACGGCAAGTACGTCGGCTTCGCCGACGCCCGAGACGATTTCGGCACGGCCGATGCCCCGCCACAGGATCAACCGCAGCGTGCCCGCGGTGTTCTTCTTGTCCAGCCGCATCAGCGCCAGCAGCTGCTGCGCGTCCATGCCGGGCGGGATGGCCACGGGCAGGCCTAGGGTTTCCAGCAGTCGCTGCAGGCGTGCGGTGTCGGCGGTGGCGCTCATGCCCAGCCGCTCGGACAGGCGCGCAGCGAGCAGCATGCCGACGGCGACGCCTTCGCCGTGCAGCAGCGTGGTGTAGTGGCCGGCGGTTTCCAGCGCGTGGCCGAAGGTATGGCCGAGGTTGAGCAGGGCGCGTTCGCCCTGCTCGGTTTCGTCGCGTGCCACCACGCCGGCCTTGTAGCGCAGCTTGCGCGCGATGGCTTCGATCACGGCCTCGTCGCCGCGCGCGGCCAATGCATCGGCGTGCGCTTCCAGCCAGGCGAAGAACGGCTCGTCGCCGATGGCTGCGCCCTTGATGACTTCGGCCAGCCCGGCGCGGTATTCGCGGTCGGGCAGGGTGGCCAGCGTATCGATGTCGGCCACCACGGCGCGCGGCTGGTGGAAGGCGCCGACAAGGTTCTTGCCGGCCGGCAGGTTCACGCCGGTCTTGCCGCCCACCGAGGAATCCACCATCGCCAGCAGGGTGGTGGGCATCTGGATGAAGTCGATGCCGCGCATCCAGCACGCCGCGCTGAAGCCGGCGAGGTCGCCCACCACGCCGCCGCCTAGCGCGATCACGCAGGCGTCGCGGGTGGCGCCGAGTGCGGCCAGCGCGTCCAGCGCGCGTTCCACGTTGGCGAAGCTCTTGTGCGCCTCGCCGTCCTCGATCAGGAAGCTGGACCATTGCAGGCCGTCGAGGCCGCGCGCCACGCGCTCCAGGTAGAGCGGCGCCACCGTGGTGTTGCTGATCACCAGCACGTGGCGGCCGCGCAGGCGTTCGCGCCATCGCGCGCTGTCGGCCAGCAGGCCGCGGCCGATCCAGACCGGGTAGCTGCGTTCGCCAAGGGTGACGTCGAGGGTGGTGGGATTGCTCGGGTTCATGCGGTGAGTGTTTGGCGTTGCCAATGTTGGTCGATCAGGGCGATGGCTTGCGCGCCGATGGCGGCAACGCCGTGGATGGCGGGGAGCGCGAGGTCGGCGGTTTCGCGGTACAGCGGTTCGCGGACCGCAGCCATCGCTTCCAGCCGTGCGCGGCGGTCCGCGCCGGCCAGCAACGGACGCTTGGTGTCGTGCGCCAACCGCTCCAGCTGCTGTTCGATATCGGCCTGCAGCCACAGCACGTAACCGCGTCCGGCCAGCATGGCGCGATTGTGCGCGGCGAGCACCGCGCCGGCACCGGTGGCGAGCGCCACTCCGTCGCCCGCGCTGAATTCGTCCAGCAGGGCGCTTTCCCGCTGACGGAAGCCGACCTCGCCTTCGATCTCGAACACCGTGCTCACGTCCGTGCCGGTGCGTCGCTCGATCTCGCGGTCGAGATCGACGAAACGCAGGCCATAATGCGCAGCGAGGTGCCTGGCAAGGGAAGTCTTGCCGGCGCCGGTCGGGCCAATCAGGAACAGGTTGCGCGACGGATTCATACGGCAACTTTAACAGCAGGTGTTTGGATGGCCGAACGGATTTTGCTCGCGGGGTGCGGCGACCTGGGACTTCGGGTGGCCACGCGCCTGCTGGCGGCAGGCGACGAAGCATGGGCGCTGCGCCGGCGGCCGCCGCCCGATGGCGCGCCCGGCCTGCATTGGCTGGGTGCCGATCTGGCGGCGCCGCACTCCCTGGCCGGGCTGCCTGCGGGCATCACCCGCGTGGTGTACCTGCCTGCGCCCGATGTGCGCGACAAGGCGGCGTACCGCACGCTGTTCGTGGATGGCGTGCGCCACCTGCTGGAAGCCCTGGACATGCGCACGTTGCGGCAGGTGCTGCTGGTGTCCTCCAGCGCGGTGTACGGCGAGCACGACGGCGACTGGGTGGATGAGGACACTCCCACCGCGCCGCTGGGTTTCAACGGCGCGCTCCTGCGGGAAGCCGAGCAGTGGCTGGCTGAGCAGCCCGTGCCGTCCACTGTGCTGCGCCTCGCCGGACTGTATGGGTCAGGGCGCACGCAACTGGTCGAGCGCATTCGCTCCGGGGCACAGCGCGTGCCGCGCGAGGCGCCGCATTGGGCCAACCGCATCCACGTCGACGATGCGGCGGCGGCCATCGTGCATCTGCTGCGCCTGCCCGCGCCGTTGCCGCTGTATCTGGGCGTGGACGACACACCGCTGCCGCTGGACGAGCTGTGCGATTTCATCGCCCACCTGGTCGATGCGCCGCCGCCACGCGAGGGACCGGCGCCCGCCGGCGTGGGCAGCAAGCGCCTGCGCAACGGCCGCCTGCGCGCGAGCGGCTGGGCGCCGCAATGGCCGGATGCACGCGACGGCTACGCGGCGTTGCTGGATACTTGATCCTTCCCATCCCAGGAGTCCGCTCATGGCCAGTTTTCCCATCCCGCACGGCATGGTCACCACCGGCAACGACCTGCACGGCTATCGCGTCACGCGCACGCTGGGCATCGTGCGCGGCATCACGGTGCGTTCGCGCAGCGTGGTGGGCAACCTGGGCGCAGCATTGCAGACCCTGGTGGGCGGCAACATCACGATCTACACGGAGCTGTGCGAAAAGGCGCGCGAGGAGGCCTTCGAGCTGATGCTGCAGCACGCCGGGGCCATGGGCGCGAACGCTGTGGTCGCCATGCGCTACGACGCCAACGACGTGGCCGAAGGTGTCACCGAGGTGCTGTCCTACGGCACGGCGGTGCAGGTGGAGCCGGCATAGCTCACGGCCTGCATGCAGGAGCGCACTCCGCGCTCCTGCAGAGTGGATCAGGCGTGCGTGAGACCGGTCATGTGGCGGTCTTCGTCGTATTCCACGCAACTGTCGGCGAGCGCGGGTAGGGTGGCCAGCGCGTGGCGGCTGAGCCGTTCGAAGTGCTGCAGAAAGCGCGTCATGGCGGCTGTATCCATCGCCAGCGGTGCATGCCGCGCCAGCAATTCTTCCTCGGTCTCGCCGCGCCAGCGGCGCACCACGTCCCAGCTGGGCGCCTGCAGCACGATCAAGGCATCGAACTTGCGCCACAGCGGCTGGTAGCCGCGCAGCTGCTTGTTGACCCAGTGGCGCCAGCTGCCGTCGGGGTCTTCCTCGCGCTCCAGTTCGTTCACGGGTTCTTCCAGCGCGGACTGCAGCTGCGGCCGGATGCCCAGCGCCCAGCCTTCCACGATCACCAGCTTCGGCGGGCGCGTGACGCGTGGCCAGCGCGAAGGCTGCATGCGCGTGTCGCGGCCCTTGTCGAAGTGGGGCCAGTCCACCGGCAATTTCTCCGAGGCATGCGGCAACGCCGCCAGTACCGAGAGCAGCAGTTCGATCTCGTGCGTGCCCGGCACGCCGCGGGTGCGCAGCAGCGGGTGGATATGGTGGGCCATCAGCTCGCGGTCGGCGCGCGAGTAGTAGAAATCATCCAGCGACAGGACCTCGGTGGCCCAGCCGCGCGCTTCGGCCTGTACCTTCATCTCGCGCGCCAGCGTGCTCTTGCCGCTGCCCTGCAGCCCGGACAGGCCGATGATGTAGGGGCGGCGCGCGCGGGCGATGCGGCCGGCGTACTGGTCCAGCAGGTGGCCCGCGAGCGAGGCATTCGGCGCGGGCGGGTGCGGCTTGGCTGCGGTCATCGGCAGGCTTCCGCTTCGGGCGGGCGCAGCCTGCCGCGGACAGGGGCAGGGTGTGGGGCTGGGGTAAGATGGGCCGGCTTCATCCGCGTCATGATGGCGCGGTCGCGCCACGATTCAAGGAAAAGTTTCAAAGCCATGTTGAATCCCGAGATTCTGCAAACTTTCCGGCAGTTGCTGGACGAGGCCAAGGCCTCCGGCGACCCCGAGCCCACCGCGATGAACCTGTCCACCGTGGACGCCGACGGCCGGGTGGCTTCGCGCATCGTGCTGCTCAAGGGCACCGACGAGCGCGGCTTCCGCTTCCACACCAACTACGACAGCGACAAGGGCAGCCAGCTGACGGTGCACCCGCAGGTGGCGCTGTGCTTCCACTGGAAGCAGTTGCGCCACGGCGTGCAGGTGCGCGTGGAAGGCGTGGCGCGCAAGCTGCAGGCGGACGAATCCGATGCCTACTTCGCGACGCGTCCGCGCGGCAGCCAGATCGGCGCATGGGCGTCGCTGCAATCGCAGACCCTGCCCGACCGGCACAGTTTCGACGAGCGCGTGGCGCGCTACGAACACGAGTTCGAAGGCCGTGACGTACCGCGCCCGCCGCACTGGGGCGGCTTCCTGGTCGAGCCCGACATGGTCGAGTTCTGGTACGGCGCCGAGTTCCGCCTGCACGACCGCGTGCGCTGGAGCCGGCACGGCCAGACCTGGACGAACCGCCTGCTGTATCCCTGAGAGCCGGCATGAGCGATCCGTTTCCCCAGCGCATCGTCTGCCTCACCGAGGAGCCGACCGAAGTCCTCTACGCGCTCGGCGAAGAGCAGCGCATCGTTGGCATCTCCGGTTTCACCGTGCGGCCGCCGCGGGCGCGCAAGGAGAAGCCCAAGGTCTCCGCGTTCACCAGCGCGAAGATCGGCGAGATCCTCAAGCTGGAGCCGGACCTGGCGATCGGCTTCTCCGATATCCAGGCCGACATCGCCCGCGAGCTGGTGAAGGCCGGCGTCGAGGTGTGGATCAGCAACCACCGCAGCGTGGACGGCATCCTCGCCTACATCCGCCGACTCGGCGCGATGGTGGGTGCGCACGAGAAAGCCGAAGCCTATGCGTTGCGCGCGGAGCAGCACATCGCGGCCGTGCGCGCGGCGGCGGCGAAACTGCCGCGCCGGCCCAAGGTGTATTTCGAGGAATGGGACGAGCCCATCATCACCGGCATCCGCTGGGTGGCCGAGCTGGTGCAGATCGCCGGCGGCGAGGACTGTTTCCCCGAGCTGACGCGCGAACCGCTGGCCAAGCAGCGCATCCTGCCTAACGGCGACGAAGTGGTGCGGCGCGCGCCGGACATTGTCCTCGGTTCGTGGTGCGGCAAACGCTTCCGGCCCGAGAAGGTGGCGGCGCGGCCGGGCTGGGACACGATGCCCGCGGTGCGCGACGGCGAACTCCACGAGATCAAGTCGCCGATCATCCTGCAGCCGGGGCCGGCGGCGCTGTTCGACGGGCTGGATGCGATCCATCGCATCGTTGCGGCATGGGCGGAGCGTCACGACTGATCCGCGCTGTGCGCTGCGGACCAGTCGCGACGTCGGTGCTCACCAGACCTGCACGCGATCCTTGGCGTCGCGCCACATCGGCTGGCCGGGCTTGACGTCGAACGCTTGGTAGAAATCCGGGATGTTCGACAGCGGCCCGTTCACGCGCCACTTGGCCGGGGCGTGCACGTCGCTGAGCAGGGACTGGCGCAGCATGGCGTCGCGTTCCTCGAAGATCCACGACAGCGCATAGCCGAGGAAGAAGCGCTGCAGCGGCGTGTAGCCGGCGATCTTCTCGCCCTTCTTGTATTCGTCGGTCTGCTTGAACGCATCCAGGCCGATCAGCACGCCGCCCAGGTCGGCCATGTTCTCGCCGAGGCTGGCGCTGCCGTTGATGTGCAGGCCCGGCAGCGGCTCGTAGGCATCGAACTGCTTCACCAGCACGTCGGCGCGCTGGTTGAACTTCTTCGCGTCTTCCTTCGTCCACCAGTCGGCGAGGTTGCCCTTGGCGTCGAACTGGCGGCCCTGGTCGTCGAAGCCGTGGGTGATCTCGTGGCCGATGGTCGAGGCGGCGGCATAGCCGTACACGACGGCGTCGTCCACCTGGTCGTCGCTGAAGCCAGGGATCATGAACTGCGCGGCCGGCAGCACGATCTCGTTGTTCGACGGGTTGTAGTAGGCGTTGTAGGTCTGCGGCGTCATGTCCCATTCGCTGCGGTCGACCGGCTTGCCGAACTTCGACACCTGGTCGTTGAAGGCCCAGCGCCGTGCGTTCATTTCGTTCTGCGCCCAGGAGTCGCGGCCGATCTGCAGCGCGGAGTAGTCCTTCCACTTGTCCGGGTAGCCGACCTTCTTGGTTACCGCGGCGAGCTTCTCCAGCGCCTTGGCCTGGGTGGCGGGGCTCATCCAGTCCAGCTTCTTGATGCGCTCGCCGTAGGCGGTGCGGATCGCCTCGACCAGGTCGTTGTAGCGCTGCTTGGTCTTCGCGGGGAAGTAGTTCTGCACGTAGATGCGGCCGAGGATCATGCCGATGGCGCGGTTCTCCGCGCGCAGCGCGCGCTTCCAGCGCGGCTGCTGCTCCTGCTGGCCGGTGAGCACGCGGCCGTAGAAATCGAAATGCTCGTCGTCGAAGGGCTTGCTGAGCGTTGAGGCGTAATCGTCGACGAGGTGCACGCGCAGGTAGTCGCGCAGCACCGGCACCGGCGTCTGCGCGAGCAGCTTCTGCAGGCTGCCGAAGAATTCGGGCTGGCCGACGATGACGTAGGACGGGTCAAGCTTCCACGCCTGCATCTGCTGGCCCCACGCGATGCCCGGCGTGTATTTGCGGGTCAGGTCGGCGGCAGACATCTTGTTGTAGTTCTTCTGCGGATCGCGCAGGTCGGCCAGCGGACGCGACGCCTTGGCCAGCGCGGTCTCGAAGGCCATCACCTTGTCGGCGCTGGTGCCGGCCGAAGCATCGTCCTCGCCCAGCAGCTTGAACATGTGCTGCAGATGCGCGACGTACGCCGCGCGCGCCTTGGCCACGCCGGCCTCGGTGTTGAAGTAGTAGTCGCGCTCGGGCAGGCCGAGTCCGCCCTGATCCAGATGGACCGCCATCACGTCGCTCTGCTTCTCGTCCTGCTGCACGCCGAAATCGAACAGGACGTCGACGCCCAGCGGCTGCAGCGCGAAGGCCTCGTCGATGGCGCCAGGCACGTCCTTGATGGCGGCGATGCGGTCGAGCTCGGGCTTCAGCGGCGCCAGGCCCTGGCGTTCGGCCAGGTCGCCGTCCATCGCCGTGCTCCAGAAATCGCCGATCTTCTGCTCGTCGCTGCCGGCCGGGGCGTCCTTCTTCGCCGCGGCGTCCTCGCTGATCTTGCGCAGCTTGCCGTACAGGTCCTCCTGCACCAGCTTGCCGATGCCCCAAGAGGCTTCCGAAGCGGGGATGGGGTTGGCCTTGAGCCATGCGCCATTCGCGTAGCTGAAGAAATCGTCGCCGGGATTTACCGAGGCGTCGATGTTCGCGGCCACCACGTCCGCCTTCGTCGCAGGCGTCGCCGCGGTCGTCGATGCGGGGGCGGGTGCCGCGGAGGTCGCGGCAGTGTTCGCTGCCTGCGGCGGCGTTGCACTGCTGCAACCACCCAGTGCGATGGCGACGGATGCCGCCAGCAGGCCACAGGACAAACGGTATGTCTTCGCTTTCATGCGCAACGCTCCCCGAGAATGTCGGCGCATGCTAGCGGATCGCCGCGCGGCTGGGCCGCGCGCGTGGCATGACTTTCGACGTGGATGGTCGGGGTCCAGTCCCCTGAATACGGAAACCGGCACGCCTGTTGGATCGTGTCAGGTGTTCTTGAGAGCGTTGGGATGGATGGTCCGCATGAGTGGGCAGCGCGAGCGCTTGGTGCTTGCTGCACGGGCTTTTGGCTGAACGCAAGCAACCAAAAACAAACGGCACGATCGCTAGATCGTGCCGGCTGTTCTTGAAGAGTGCGGCCATGGATGGCCGCGGTTGGCGCTGGATAGGGCGAATGCTTGAAGCTTGCCGCTACCTGCCACCTTGCCGCGATCCGGGAAGATCGCAAAAGCAGATGGCGCTCCCAACGAGGTTCGAACTCGTGTTCCCGCCTTGAGAGGGCGGTGTCCTAGACCGCTAGACGATGGGAGCGGATTGCTGCGAGGCGCGGTAGTATAGCTGAATTGCTTTCTCCGGCAATGCCCGTCGAATGACGTCGCGCAACGCATGCGGCCCCATGCCGCCGCACCGCTGTCATGCCACGGACGTGCCGGATACGCCAGCTCAAGGACTCCACACGCTTGAATCCCGAAGCCAGGAACGACGCCATGCCCGCGCTGCGGATCATTCCGCGCGAGCAGCACACGATCTCCCGCAAGAACATCAGCAAGGCCGCGCTGCGCGTGCTGTACCGACTCAACGAGGCCGGCTACGACGCCTTCCTGGTCGGTGGCGCGGTGCGCGACCTGCTGCTGGGAGGGCGCCCGAAAGACTTCGACGTGGCCACCAACGCCACGCCGGACGAAGTGAAGAAGCTGTTCCGCAACTGCCGCCTGATCGGCCGGCGCTTCCGTCTGGCCCACGTGGTGTTCGGGCCGGAGATCATCGAGGTGGCCACCTTCCGCGGCACCGGCGAGGAGGAAGGCGCGGAGGGCGAGCGCCACATCGTCGACGGCCGCATCGTGCGCGACAACGTGTGGGGCACGATCGAGGAAGACGCGCTGCGCCGCGACTTCCGCGTCAACGCGATGTACTACGCCGTCAACGACTTCTCGGTACGCGACTACGTCGGCGGCATGCAGGATCTCGAGGACCGCGTGCTGCGCCTGATCGGCGAACCGGTCACGCGCTACCGCGAAGACCCGGTGCGCATGCTGCGCGCGGCGCGGCTGGCGGCCAAGCTCGGCTTCACCATCGATGCGGCGGCGTCCGCGCCGTTCGAGGAGCTGGGTCCGCTGTTGCTCGAGGCTTCGCCGGCGCGGCTGTTCGACGAATCGCTGAAGATGTTCCTCTCCGGGCACGGGCTGAAGAGCTTCCGCATGCTCGAGCAGTGCGGTCTGCTGCAGTTCCTGTTCCCCGCCACCGCGCGTGCGCTGAAGCGCGGCGACGAAGCCTTGCGCGCCCTGGTCGAACAGGGCCTGGCCAATACCGACGAACGCGTGGCCGAAGGCAAGTCGGTGACGCCGGCCTTCCTGTTCGCCGTGCTGCTGTGGGGCGAGGTGCGCGACCTGGCGCATCACCAGATCGCCCGCGGCAAGGACGCCAACGAAGCCTGGATGCACGCCGCGATGCAGGTGGTGGCGGAGCAGTGCCAGCGTGTGGCGATCCCGCGCCGCTTCACCTTCACCATGGAAGAGATCTGGTCGCTGCAGCCGCGCTTCGAGCAGATCCAGCGCAAGAAGGTGTTGCGCCTGCTGACGCATCCGCGGTTCCGCGCCGCGTTCGATTTCCTGCTGCTGCGCGCGCACGAATCGCCGGCGATCCGCGAGCTGGGCCTGTGGTGGGATCACGCCCAGCAGTTGCCGCACGACACGCTGGCGGCGGCGCTGCCGACGCACGGCGGCGGCAACGATTCCGATGCGCCCGCGGCGGCGCCCAGTCCGGCGCGCAAGCGGCGCCGGCGCAAGCCCGCGGCGAAGTCCAAGCCCGCGTGACCGCAGCCTACGTTGCGTTGGGCAGCAACCTGGGTGATCCGCGCCGCCAGGTGCTGGATGCGATGGATGCGTTGGCGCGCCTGCCTGGCACGCAACTGATGCGCCGTTCGCGCCTGTATCGCACGCCGCCTTGGGGCGTGCTGGAGCAGCCGCCGTTCGTCAATGCCGCCGTGTTGCTCGAGACCGGCATCGAGCCGCAGGCGCTGCTGGAAGCGCTGCTGGCGATCGAGCAGCGCGCCGGCCGCGTGCGCACCGAGCGCAACGGGCCGCGCACGCTGGATCTCGATCTGCTGCACATGGACGGCGTGCAGAGCGACGACGCCAAGCTGACCCTGCCGCATCCGCGCATCGCCGAGCGCGCCTTCGTGCTGCTGCCGCTGGCCGACCTGGCGCCCGATCTCGTATTGCCGGGGCAGGGCCGTGTGGCCGACCTGCTGCCGGCCGTAGATACGCAGGGTTGCGAGTGCCTTGGCGAAAGCCGGCTGGCCGAATGATGCGGCGCAGCGGATAATCGACGGACTAACGACTCGAGGCCGCACCGTGTACGTGGATCCCGCCACCATTCCAGCGCGCAAGCCGGTCACCGTGCCCGGTCTGCACGCCATGAAGGCCGAAGGCCGCCGCATCGCCGTGCTCACCGCCTACGACTACAGCCTCGCCGCGCAGGTGGAACTGGCCGGCATCGACGTGGCGCTGGTGGGCGATTCGCTGGGCATGGTGGTGCAGGGTCACAAGAGCACTTTGCCGGTGACGCTGGACCACATGGTCTACCACACGCAGGCGGTGGCGCGCGGGCTGTCGGCCACGCTGCTGGTCACAGACCTGCCGTTCATGGCCGATCGCGACGTGTCGCACGCGCTGCAGGCCGGTGCGCGGCTGGTGGGCGAGGCGGGCGCGGCGATGGTGAAGATCGAAGGCGCCGCGCCGCACATCCTGGACGCGATTTCCGCGCTGGTGGCGCGCGCGATCCCGGTGTGCGCGCACCTGGGCCTCACCCCGCAGTCGGTGCACAAGTTCGGCGGCTTCCGCATTCAGGGCCGCGAGCAGGAAACGGCCGATCGCATCTTCGCCGAGGCCCAGGCCGTGCAGGCCGCGGGCGCGGACCTGCTGGTGCTGGAGGGCGTGCCCACCGCGCTGGGCAAGCGGGTGACGCAGGAGCTGAAGATTCCGGTAATCGGCATCGGCGCCGGGCCGAACTGCGACGGCCAGGTGCTGGTGATCCACGACATGCTGGGCATCACGCCGGGCAAGCGACCCAAGTTCAGCAAGGATTTCCTCGCCGGCCGCGATTCTGTGGCGGCTGCGCTCGCCGCCTATGCGGCCGACGTGCGGAGCGGGGCTTTCCCAGCCCCCGAGCACTGTTTCAACTGAGCTTCCACCGAGCGAGAACACGCCATGCAAACCGTGCAAGACGCCCCGGCGCTGCGTGCCGCCATCCGCGGCTGGCGCTCCCAGGGCCAGACTGTGGGGCTGGTGCCCACCATGGGCAATCTGCATGCGGGGCACCACTCGCTGTTGAAGCTGGCGCGCGCGCGCGCCGACCGCGTGGTGGCCACGGTGTTCGTCAACCCCACCCAGTTCGGGCCGAACGAGGACTTCGAGCGCTACCCGCGCACCCTGGTGCAGGACCAGGCCGGCCTCGCCGAGCATGGCTGCGACCTGCTGTTCGCCCCGGAAGTGGCGACCCTGTACCCGTTCGGCGCCGCGCAGAGCGTGAGCATCCACGTGCCCGGCATCACCGACACGCTGGAGGGCGCGCATCGCCCCGGCCATTTCGATGGCGTGGCCACCGTGGTGTGCAAGCTGTTCAACCTGGTGCAGCCTGACCTGGCGGTGTTCGGCCAGAAGGATTTCCAGCAGCTCAAGGTGATCGAGCGCATGGTGCGCGACCTGTCCTTGCCGCTGAAGGTGATGGGCGCGCCCACCCTGCGCGCCGACGACGGCCTGGCGTTGAGTTCGCGCAACCAGTACCTGTCCGAGGCGGAGCGCAGGCAGGCGCCGCTGGTCCGGCAGACTCTGCAGCAGATGCGCGACCTGCTGGGCAAGGGCCATGCGCGGCGCATCATCGAGGAAGCCGCGCATTCGAAGCTGGAGCGGGCGGGCTTCGTGCCCGACTACGCGGTGATCCGCCGTGCCGAGGACCTGTCCGAGCCGGCCGACGGCGAGCGCGAGGGGCTGGTGGCGCTGATCGCCGCGCGCCTTGGCACGACGCGCTTGATCGACAACCTTCCGTTTGACTGAATCGCCCCCATTTCCGGGGCAGAACCGCCGATGTTGCGGTGCAATGTCGGCAGTTCGATAATGCGCACCCAGGCGGGCCGTCCCCGCAGGAAATCGAAGTCATGCACCTGAACATGTTCAAGGCGAAGATCCATCGCGCCACCGTCAGCCACGCCGAGCTGCATTACGAAGGCTCCATCGCGATCGACGGCAACCTGCTGGATGCCGCGGGTATCCGCGAGTACGAGCAGATCCATGCCTGGGACATCGACAACGGCCAGCGCTTCGTCACCTACGCGCTGCGCGCGGAGGAAGGCTCGGGCATCATCTCGGTGAACGGCAGCGCCGCACGCAGCGTGCAGGTGGGCGACCTCATCATCATCGCTGCGTTCGCCCAGATCGACGAGAAGGAGCTGGCGCAGTTCCAGCCCACCTGCGTCTACGTGGACGAGAAGAACCGCATCACCCACACCAACCGCTCGATCCCGAAGCAGATGGCAGCCGCCTGATCCGGCGGTTGAACCCGTAGGGGGCTTATTCCCTACGTGGGGGGCCTTACTGCTCTTGCCCGTCATTCCGGCGCAGGCCGGAATCCAGTGACGGCATGGCTTGAATGGTGAATGCGGTTGCTACTGGACGACTCGGTGCGCTCGCCCTTTCGGGGTTGCGGTACGTGCGTTCTGTGCGCTTCGCGCTTGTCCGGCCTGCGGGGGGATGACGATCATCCGTGCGCGAGCGGCGCTCACTCGGCAGCGACTCAGAACGCGGGCAGCACCGCGCCCTGGTACTTCTGCTCGATGAACGCCTTGATTTCCGGGCTGGTCAGCGCCTTCGCCAGCTTCTGCACGCGTGGGTCGTTCTGGTTGTCCGGGCGACCCACCAGATAGTTCACGTAGGGCGAATCCTTGCTCTCGATCAGCAGCGCGTCCTTGGTGGGATTCAGGCCTGCCGCCAGCGCGTAGTTGGTGTTGATCAGCGCCAGGTCCACCTCGTCCAGCGTGCGCGGCAGCATCGCCGCCTCCAGTTCCTTGAACTGCAGGTGCTTCGGGTTCGCCGTGATGTCCTTGACCGTGGCCAGCGAGTTGGCGGGATCCTTCAGCGTGATCAGGCCGTTTTTCGCCAGCAGCAGCAGGGCGCGGCTGTCGTTGCTCGGATCGTTCGGCAGCGTCACGGTGGCGCCGTCCGGCAGCTGGGCTATGTTCTTGATCTTGCGCGAATAGGCGCCGAACGGCTCGATGTGTACGCCCACGATGGGCGCCAGCTGGGTGCCGTGCTCACGGTTGAAGGCATCCAGGTAGGGCTTGGTCTGGAAATAGTTGAGGTCGATGTTCTTCTCGGCCACCTGCGTGTTCGGCTGCACGTAGTCGGCGAACACCTTGATCTCCAGCTTCACACCTTCCTTCGCGAGGATGGGCTGCGCTTGCTTCAGGATTTCCGCATGCGGCACGGCGGTGGCGGCCACGACCAGCGTGTCCGCGTCCTGCTTCGGCGCAGAACAGGCCGCGAGCAGCAGGGCCACGGCCGCGGCGCCGGCAACGCGCAACGCACGCTTCATGACGACTTGCGGGCCACGCCAGCGAGCAGCAGCAGCGAAAGGATGGCGGAGATGGAAGCGAGCAGCAGCATGGATCATGGCGGTTTCCGGGGGAGTTCCAGACTAGATAGCCAAACCTTGGAGTGGAAATAACCAGATCAGTGCCGCTTATAACGCGCCACGATACGGTCACCCATCATTTGCAGCAGTTGTACCAGCACCACCAGCAGCACCACCGTGACCAGCATGTAGTCGGACTTGTAGCTGAGGTAGCCGTAGCGGTAGGCCAGGTCGCCCAGACCGCCGGAACCGATCGCGCCACCCATCGCGGTATAGCCCACCAGGGCGATGGCGGTGACCGTGATGCCGGCGGCGAGGCCGCCGCGCGCCTCGGGCAGCAGCACATGGCGCACGACCTGCCAGGTGCTGGCGCCCATCGCTTGTGCCGCCTCGATCACGCCCTGCTGCACCTCGCGCAGCGCGGTCTCCACCAGCCGCGCGAAGAACGGCGCGGCGCCGATCACCAGCGGCGGGATCGCGCCGCGCACGCCCAGCTTGGTGCCTACGAGCGCATAGGTGACCGGCATCAGCACGATCATCAGGATGATGAAGGGCACCGAGCGCAGCACGTTTACCAGCAGCGAGACGATGCCGTAGAACTTCGGCATCGCGCGCAACTGCCCCTTGCCGGTGAGGTAGAGCAGCACGCCCAGCGGCAGGCCGATCAGCACGGTGAGCGCCAGCGAGCCGCCCAGCATCAGCAGGGTGTCGATGCAGGCGTGGCCCAGTTCGCCCCAGTCGTCGATGTTGGGGAACAGGCTTTGCAGTGGCGACGCGGTCATGCGCCCATCTCCTCGATCTCGATGCCGGCCGCGCGCAGGGCGGCCAGCGCGGCGTCGGTGTTCGCGCCTTCCAGCGCCAGGGTGAGCTGGCCGTAGGGTAGTTCCTTGATGCGGTCGATGCGGCCGGCGAGCAGGTTGAAATCCACGCCATGCTCGCGCATCACACGGCTCAGCACGGGCTGCAGCGTGGCGGCACCGCGGAAGGTGAGGCGCAGCACGCGGCCGGTCATGTTCGGCGCCTGTGCGGTGGCCGCCTCCTCGGGCAGCGCCTCGTCGACGAAGCGCCGCGTGGTGGCGTGCTGCGGGTGCAGGAACACGTCGGCCACCGTGCCGCTTTCCACAATGCGGCCGGCATCGAGCACGGCCACGCGGTCGCAGATGCGACGCACCACGTCCATCTCGTGGGTGATCAGCACGATGGTGAGCTTCAGTTCGCGGTTGATCGCCGCGAGCAGGTCGAGCACGGAAGCCGTGGTCTGCGGATCGAGCGCGCTGGTGGCTTCGTCGCAGAGCAGGATCTCGGGCCGATTCGCCAGCGCGCGGGCGATGCCCACACGCTGCTTCTGGCCGCCGGAAAGCTGCGACGGATATTTGCCCGCATGCTCGGTGAGACCAACGCGCGCGAGCAGTTCGTCCACGCGTGCACGGATCTTCGCTGCATCGCGCTCGCCGGCAAGGCGCAGCGGGAACGCCACGTTGTCGGCCACCGTCTGCGAGGACAGCAGATTGAAGTGCTGGAAGATCATGCCGATGCGCCGGCGCTGCGCGCGCAGCGCCGGCTCGGGCAGCGCGGTCATGTCGGTGTCGCCGATCAGGATGCGCCCGCCGCTGGGCCGTTCCAGCAGGTTGATCAGCCGGATCAGCGTGGACTTGCCCGCGCCGGAATGGCCGATGATGCCGAATACCTCGCCATCCCTGATGTCGAGGTTGAACGGTTGCAGCGCGGGGATCTCCCGGCCGTCCACGCGGTAGGACTTGTGTACGTCGAGAAAGCGGATCACGGCAGCATGGCTTCGGTGCGGGCGAGTATTCTACCCGCTGACCGGCCTTCCATACGGCCATTCAAGGAATCCATGCCATGAGCGATATCTACGACTTCAACGCGCGCGACATCGACGGCAACGAGCGTTCGCTCGCCGAATGGCGGGGCAAGACCCTGCTGATCGTCAACGTAGCTTCCAAATGCGGCTTCACCCCGCAGTACGCCGGGCTGGAAAAACTGTGGCGCGAATGGCGCGAGCGCGGCCTGGCGGTGCTGGGCTTCCCCTGCGACCAGTTCGGTCACCAGGAGCCGGGCGACGAGGCGGAGATCCGCAATTTCTGCAGCACCAGCTATGAAGTGAGCTTCCCGCTGTTCGCCAAGATCGAGGTGAACGGCGCCGACGCGCACCCGCTGTACCAGTGGCTGAAGCACGAGGGCAAGGGCATCCTCGGCAGCGAGGCGATCAAGTGGAACTTCACCAAGTTCCTCGTCGACGGCAACGGACAGGTGGTGAAGCGCTATGCGCCCACCGATACGCCGGAGAAGATCGGCAAGGAGCTGGAGCGCCAGCTGGGCGCGTGAGCGGGTTCAGCCGGCGCCGTGCCAGCCGGCCAGCAACTGCACGATGGCGTCGATGTCGCGGTTGGCCGGCGGCTCGCCGCCATCGCCGCGGTCATAGTTGTTGAGCATGATCGCGAAGGCCAGCCGCTGGCCGTCCGGAGCGGTGACGTAGCCGGCGATGCAATGCACATGGTTCATGCTGCCGGTCTTGGCGTGCACCTTGTCGGTGGCCAGGCCGTCGCGCATGCGCCATTCCAGCGTGCCGTCCACGCCGGCGACCGGCAGCATGTCCTGCAAGGCGCCTGCCCATGGCTGCGCGGCGATGTATTGCAGCAGCTGCGTCATCGCCGCGGGCGTCACCAGGTCGCCACGCGAAAGTCCGCTGCCTTCCTCCATGACTACCGACGACGGCGCGATGCCGATGCGTTCCAGAAAGTCGTGCAGCGCGCGCAGTCCCCATGCTTCGCTGCTGAGGAAGCCGGTGTGCGCGCCGGGCTGGCTGGCCGCCGCGGCCTGCGCGCTGATGCCGTCGAGTTGCAGCAGGTTCTGCAGATAGAGGTTCTGCGAACGCTTGAGCCCCTGGGTCAGGATCTCGCTCACGGGCGGCGACAGCACCTCGGCCAGCACTTGTGCGTTGGCGCGCAAAGTGTCGTCGCGTTCCGGCCAGGTGAGCACGCGCAGTTCGCCGGTCAGGCGCACGCCATGCCGCGTCAGTGCGGCGCGCAATTCATTGCCGGCTTGCTGCGCGGGGTCGGGAATGGCCAGTTGGTAGGTTTGTGCAGGCGTACCTACGGCCATGCTGCCGAAGGCGTGCAGCAGCGTGTCTCCGGGTGCGCGGTAGAGGTTGATGTCGCCGCGCGTGCGCGCCGGCGCGGTGGTCAGCGTGCTGGTCAGCGGCGGCGTGGCCACATCGGGGACGAAACCCAGTTGCGGCGGCAGGCCGGCGCGACCGGCAGGCGTCACGGTGAGCGCCACGGTGTTCTCGTGCACGCTCAGCGCGGAGGCCGGCGCGGCGAACCAGCCCAGCAGGTCGCTGGCTTCCCAGCCTTTGCCCAGCGACGGGCCGGAAAAGTACGTGGCGTCGGCAATCAGGTCGCCATGCACTTCATGGATGCCGCGTGCGGCCAGTTGCGCAGCAAGATTGTCAGCCCAATCGGGATTGGCGCCGGGCGTGCCCAGCGTGGGATCGCCCATGCCGTACAGCAGCAGCGGGCCATCCAGTTTGCCGTGGCGGATGGCGGCGGCCGAAAGCAGGCGCGTGGGGATGCGCGATTGCGGATCCAGCGTCTGCAGCGTCAACGCTGCGGTGAACAGCTTGGCGGTGGAGGCCGGCACGAACAGCTTGCCGGACTGGTGCGCGTACAGCGTGCGGCCACTGTCCAGCGACACCACGGCAATGCCCCAGTCGGCGGCGGCGTAGCGCGGCTGCTGGATGATCGCGTCGATCTGCGCTGCCAGTGGGCGAGAGCTCTGCGCCACAGCGGAGGCAGAGGCGGCGGCGAGCGCCGTTGCCGGCAGCACGGCGCACAGCAGGGTCAGCGGGCACAGCAGTGCGGCGATCCACGGGGCGGGTTTCATGCGCGGAGTATCGCAAAGTCCCCATCTGCTAGGCTTGCATGCTCATGCCGGCGCGAAACCGGCTCTTTCACCGATACCGGAACACCGTCATGCAGATCGCCAAGAACTCCGCCGTCACCTTCCACTACACGCTCACCGACGATGACGGCCAGGTCGTCGACAGCTCCGCCGGCCGCGAGCCGCTGGCCTACCTGCATGGCCACGGCCACATCGTGCCGGGCCTGGAGAAGCAGATGGAAGGGCGCCAGACCGGCGACAAGTTCGATGCCCACGTGGAGCCGGAGGAAGGCTACGGCGTGCGCCACGAGGAGCTGGTGCAGGAAGTGCCGCGCGAGGCGTTCCAGGGCGTGGCCGACATCCAGCCCGGCATGCAGTTCCAGGGCCACGGCCCGCAGGGCGTCATCAACGTCACCGTGACCAAGGTCGAGGGCGACAAGGTGCACATCGACGGCAACCATCCGCTGGCCGGCAAGCCGCTGCACTTCGCCATCGAAGTGACCGGCGTGCGCGATGCCAGCGAAGAAGAGCTGTCGCACGGCCACGTGCATGGCGCGGGTGGCCATCACCACTGACGCATCGCCATGCATGGACGCATGAAGATCGCCATCGTGGGTTACGGCGCCGCCGGTCAGGCGGCGTCGTTGTTTCTGGCGCAGCAAGGGCACCGCCTGAGCGTATTCGAGCAGGCCGGCGCACCCGGGCCGGTGGGAGCGGGCTTCCTGCTGCAGCCCACCGGACTGGCGGTACTGGCCCGGCTCGGCTTGCACGAGCAGGCGCTGGCGCAAGGCCAGCGCATCGAGTCGCTGCACGGCTGCAACACGCATGGTCGGCAGGTGATGGCCATGCGCTACGCCGACCATGCGCCGGATTGCTTCGGCCTGGGCCTGAGCCGCGGCGCCCTGTTTTCCCTGCTGCGCGATGCCTATGCCGATGCCGGCGGCATCCATGTCGGCACACGCATGGTCGGCGTGGATGCCGAAGCCGGCATGCTGTTCGACGAACATGGCGGCGGACATGGACCGTTCGACCTGATCGTGGCCGCCGATGGCGCAGGTTCGCGTCTGCGTGCCAGCCTGCCCGGGCTGGCCGCGCGCGACGTGGTCTACCCCTGGGGAGCGGTGTGGTGTCTGCTGCCCGCCGGAGATTGGGCGCATGCCGATACCCTGCAGCAGCGCTACGCCGGAGCGCGCGAGATGATCGGGCTGTTGCCGGTGGGGCGCCGTGTTGATCGCGACGGTCGCTGGCTGACCTTCTACTTCAGCCTGCCGGGCGAACAGGTGGACGCTTTCGATGCGGCGGCTCTCCGGCACCTGCGCGAACGGGTGGCGGCGCTGTGGCCCGAGGCGTCGCCGTTGCTGGACGGCATCGACGCGCCGGAACAGCTGCATCGCTCGCGCTATCGCGACGTGGTGATGCGCGTGCCGCATCGTGGACGCGTAGTGTTCCTCGGCGATTCGGCGCATGCCATGAGCCCGCAGCTCGGCCAGGGCGTGAACATGGCGCTGCTGGATGCGCAGTCGCTGGCGGATGCATTGGTCGCGCACGACAACCTCGCATTGGCCCTGCGTGCGCATGTGCGCACGCGCCGCCGCCATTTGCAGGTGTACCAGTCCATGAGCCGCTGGCTCACGCCGCTGTTCCAGTCGAAGCACGACCGCCTGGCGCAATTGCGCGATTTCGCCTTCGGCCCGCTGGGCCGCTTTCCGCTGGCGCGCGGGCAGATGCTGCGCATCCTCACGGGCACCAAGCAGGGCTGGTGGCGTTAAAGCATCTTGCGGTAGACGACGAAGCCCGATTTCTCGGCGACCTGGTCGTAGAGCCGCATCGCGGTGGCGTTGCTCTCATGGGTCTGCCAGTACACGCGCGGCGCGTGTGCCGATTGCGCGAGTGCGTAGACCCGCTCGATCAAGGCGCGTCCCACGCCAAGGCCGCGCGCGGCCGGTGCGGTGAAAAGATCCTGCAGGTAGCAGCTGGGCGCGATCTGGATCGTGCTGCGGTGGAACAGGTAGTGCGCCAGGCCGAGCAGCGCGCCGTCGCGTTCGGCCACCAGCGCATGCACGGGTTCGTCGGGATCATGGAAACGCGCCCAGGTGCTGCGGGTGATTTCTTCCGGCAGGGCGGTAGGGCCGCTGCGGCCGTAGAACGCGTTGTAGCCGTCCCACAAGGGTCGCCACGCGGCGTAGTCGTGGGTGGTCACGGGGCGAATCGATGGCATGTCGCTCATGGCTGCTCGCGGTTGCGTGTTTTGTTGAGGAATGCGGCCAAGGATGGCTACCGTTTGATCTTCGCGCTCATCGATGGGCGCAAAAGCTACTGAGAGGATGCGATTGCTCAGTACCAATCGAGCAACGACACACCCACGCCAAAGTACGTGGCGTTGTGGTTGTAGTCGATCAGGCTTTCGCCATAGCCCTTGAACAGCTCCATGTAGCCGCGCAGATTGCCGGCGATGGGGAAGCTCCAGGTGAAGCGCGCCGCACCGTGGTTGCTGTCGCCCAGGCTCAGCGAGTCGCGCAGCATCAGGCCGAATTCCTGCCCGTTCCATTCGTGGATGATCTGCACGTCGCCGCGGCCCATGTACCTGCTGATGTCCGGGTTGTCGTCGTCGCTGCGCGCTTCGGGGATGCGCCACCACGGGCGGAACATGATGACCCAGCCGGGGCGTTCGAAGCCGAAGTCGGCGATCACGCGGTTCCAGCTGCGCGACAGCGGGTTGCTGCGGCCGTTGGACTGGTGGTCGACGCCGATGCCGAACATGTGGCCGTTCCAGCCCAGCACCTGGTAGTTCGTGTCGAACGCCAGCAACGCTTCGGGCTCGTAGTCGGTCTCGCGGAAGGGGCGCGAGATCGCGGCGTTGTAGACCTGCCAGCGCGAGCTTTGCGTGTAGCCCACCCACAGGTCGCCCACGTCGCCGAACACGCCTTGCCACACTTTGGTCTTGAGGCTCAGCTGGAATTTGCCCTCGACGTTCTGCAACTGCTGCGACGTCTGCACGGTGTTGTCGGGATTCGGGCTGGACGGCTTGTTGTTCTGGTTGCTGGTGGCGAACAGCGGCATCGCATACACCGGCTGGTAGCCGCGCAGGTTGAAGGTGCCGAGCTTGCTTTCCGGCGACAGCTCCCAGCGGCTGTCGAGCAGCGACAGCGGCGCCGACACCTCGGCAGTTCCGGTGTCGGCGGCCTGGCGGTCGTGCGCGAACACACCGGCGTTCGCCGCATCCGGCGGGTTGGCACGCTTCTGCGCGGCCGGTAATTGGTCGCGCCCGGTGGCGCGGTCGTAGCAGGCCAGCCGCTGCGCATCGCTTTCGATCGCGGTGCAGGCGCGTATGTCCATCGGGTCGGGATTCTGCGCGTGGCAGACGCCGGCAGCGAAGGTACAGGCCAGCAGAAGAAGGCGAAGGTGCTTCATGGCGACTCCGTCGCACGAATGTGCGTGAAGTCTAGGTCATGTGCGGTGATGGCTCCGCAATCGGCTATGGGGCATTGCCGGAAGTCGGCATCGCTGGCGCGAAGGCGCCGGGGCAGCAGCCGGGATATGGGGACACAAAAAAACCGGCCGCATTCCGATACGGCCGGTTCGATCTTCAACGCTTCACTGGGCCTGCTTCACCCACGCCTCGTATTGCGCCTTGCTGACGCGTTCGGCGCCGTGGCTGGCGTTGAGGAAGTCGTTGGCCAGCGGCGGGTAGGCTTCTGCCTGTTCCTGGGTGATCGACTTGCTGCCGCCGGAGAGCTGGCTGAAGGGCGGCGGTGTCGTGACCTGCGGCGCCGGCGCCGGCATGCTGCGCACGGTGACGATGGGCGGCGGTGTCTGGCCGCTCTGGCTTTGGCCGCTGTTGTCTTGCGCGAAGGATGCCCCGGCGAAGATCAGGCTGCCGACGGCGAGTGTGGACAGCATTGCGTTGCGTGCTTTCATGATCGTTCCTCCATGCCAAAATGTTTGCGGAACAGTTGGGCCTTTGTGTTGTGCGTGTGCGCAATCCGTGGGGCTTGTGCAGGACGTTAGCAAAGGCCACCTAAATGTCATCGCAATATTCCTGTCGAGATGGTGTGAAAACGACATGCCGTTGAACGCAACTTCAGCCAGGCCGACTCCGCCGCGGGCGCGGTTCGGGGTGGCCGGTCAGAGAGCCGTCGCCGGCAGGGATGCGACGTCGCCCAGGGGGATTTTTTGAACCCGACGCAGGCGCGTGCCCTGCAATTGCATGCGCAGGGTCTGCTGCAGGCGCCGCGCCGCAAGCCGCGCCGCGGTGACGTGGTGGCGGCCATCGAGCGCATGCGCCTGCTGCAGATCGACTCCATCCACGTGGTTGCGCGCAGCCCGTACCTGGTACTGCATGCGCGCCTCGGCGATTACCCGATGGCGTGGCTGGACGAGTCGCTGGCCGACGGCCGCATCGCCGAATGCTGGGCGCACGAGGCCTGCTTCGTAGCCGCGCGCGATCTTGCCGAACACCGCGCCTGGCGCGAGCGCGGCAGCCACTGGGCGCAGCGGCATGCCGAGCGCATGCATCGCGAACACAAGCCGGCGATGGACGCCTTGCTCGCGCGCATTCGCGAGAACGGGCCGGTGCTGGCTTCGGATTTTCCGCGCGAAGACCGCGGCGTTTCCGGCTGGTGGGAATGGAAGCCGGAGAAGCGCTGGCTGGAGGCATGGTTCGCGCTGGGCGACCTGATGATTCCGCGGCGCGAACGGTTCCAGCGCGTATACGATCTTGCCGAGCGCGTATTGGCCGGCCTCGACCCGCCGTATGCCGCCAGCGAACTCGATACCGGACAGCTGCGCCGGCACTTCATCCTCGACAGCGTGCGCGCGCTGGGTATCGCGCAGGCGCGCTGGATCGCCGACTATTTCCGCCTCAAGCCGGCAGTCACCGCGCAGGAACTGGCCCCCTTGCTGGCCGAGGGCGAATTGCTGGAAGTGGCGGTGCGCGGCTGGGATGCGCCGGGCTACGTGCATCGCGAGCACGCCGACGCGCTGGAGTCGGCACGCGGCAGTCGCCTGCGCGCCACGCATACCGCCCTGCTGTCGCCCTTCGATCCCCTGGTGTGGGACCGCGCCCGCGCGTTGGCGATGTTCGATTTCGATTACCGCATCGAATGCTACGTGCCCGCGCCGAAACGGCACTACGGCTATTACGTGCTGCCCATCCTGCATCGCGGTGCGCTGGTCGGTCGCCTGGATGCGAAGGCCCACCGTGCCGAGGGCGTGTTCGAGATCAAGGCGCTGTTCCTGGAGCCGGGAGTGGAGCCTTCGCCGCGTCTCGCCAGCGAGGTGGCCGCGGCCATCGCGCGCACCGCGAGCTGGCATGGCACGCCAACGGTTCGACTGAGGCGTTGTCGGCCGGCGGCACTGGGGGCGATGCTGCGGGCTGGCTGGAAGTAGATCCCGGGCGCCGCAGGGCTCGTTTGTTCTTTTTGGGAGCGGACCGGTCAGTGACGGAGCGGTCTGGCTTGCCTGCCGGCGGCCGAAGCCGCGCTGTCCCATGCGGAACAGCTAGGCAAGCAGAGGCCCTGTTCGGAAACGAGTAGCCTCCCCTCAACGCGTCCCTGCCGCCGCAGCTGGCCCATTACACGAACGCCCCTGCAGGCTCTGGCTCATCTGGCTGGCCAGCAGACGGCAACGCGCATCCAGGTAGGGGCGGCTCTGCGGGTTTTGCGCGGCTTGCAGCAAGGTGTCGTGCATGGCCTGGTAACGCGCCTGCAGCTGGTCCGCCGGAAAGATCCCCGCGGTGCGGTGGCAGGCCAGGTAGCTGGACAGGTAGGCGTCGCAGGAAGCTACGCCGGTGATGAGGGCCGGGGGCGCCGGGGGCGGGGCCGGACGTCGTGGCGGGGTGGTGGCGCAGCCGGCCAGCAGCAGGCCGGCGCACAGCGGAAGCAGCGGGCGGATGTTCAAGCGGCGATCCTCGGCAGGGAGGGGGCGATTCTCGCATCGGACGGCCGGTGGCGAGAATCGGTTATCATTGCGGTACTGCGTTTGCCGGGGTCGCCAAGCACCGGTGACCCGATGCCGCCGATCCGCGATCTGCCTCATCAGTTCACCCCGGGGTTGTTTTCCTTTGCACACCAGTAAGCCGGCCACCGCAATGTCGCGGCGGTCGAGTCTCTTTTTTACCCATGTGGAGTGATTTATGTCTGATCGTCAGATCGGTACCGTCAAGTGGTTCAACGACGCCAAGGGCTTCGGTTTCATCGCCCGTGACAACGGCCCGGACGTGTTCGTGCATTTCCGCGCGATCACCGGCAACGGCTTCAAGAGCCTGCAGGAAGGCCAGAAAGTGACGTTCAAGGTGGTGCAGGGCCAGAAGGGCCTGCAGGCCGACGAAGTCAGCGCCGCCTGATTACCGGCCAGCGTCGAACGAAACCGGGCAGCGATGCCCGGTTTTTTTGTGCCCGTCACCCAGGGTGGGCACATCCGGTGACTGCATTCGTCATGCCAAGAATCCCCTCCTGCGATTTTTTGCGCCTGCCGCTCTCGGCCAGCCCTGGGGGATCCTGCCGATGCGATACCCCGGCGCGTTCCCGGCGATTTTCATGGCCGCGGCAGCCTTTTGAAATGCCACTTGACACCTCCCTCGCATTCGTGAAATTCCGCTATGCTTGGCTGACTGCGTCTGCTTGGCCACGTGCGTGCCCGGTGTGGAACCACCCAGTTCCATGTCGCTACACCCGATCCCGGCATGCCCAGTAAGTCGTCGGCTCGAGGGGGGCCGGCTCGTCTCAAGATGTCTGGATCGGAGTGAGTCATGTCGGATCGTGAAACAGGTACCGTCAAGTGGTTCAACGACGCCAAGGGGTTCGGCTTCATCAGCCGTGAGAACGGCCCCGACGTGTTCGTGCATTTCCGTGCCATCACCGGCACGGGCTTCAAGAGCCTGCAGGAAGGCCAGAAGGTGAGCTTCAAGGTTGTGCAGGGCCAGAAGGGCCTGCAGGCCGAAGAAGTCGCCCCGGCTTGATCGCTGCCTTGCAAGCGGAAGGGGCCGGCGCAAGCCGGCCTTTTTCTTTGGTTCTTGCGATCGCCCTTGGTCGCGAAAGCCGAACGTGCGGCCACCCGTGGCCGCACGCTTCGCGCCTGCGGTCGTCCCTGGTTGCGGGGATCAAACGGCCAGCTACCCATGGCTGGCTCTTGCCTTTGCGATCGTCCCTGATCGCGAGAATCAAACGGGCAGCCATCCATGGCTGGCTCTTGCCTTTGCGATCGTCCTTGATCGCGAGAATCAAACGGGCAGCCATCCATGGCTGCACTCTTCGGCGATGCTGAACGCCATTGCTGCCGCCGAACCCGCCGTGCTGCCGCTGGCGATGGCTGACGGCGCGCGCGCCGAACTGCTTTGCGTGGCGCCGGATGGCGAGCCGCGCGACGCCGTCCTCTGGTTGCCGGCGATGGGCGTGCCGGCGCGGCATTACCTGCCGCTGGCCCATGCGCTGGCGGCCCACGGCGTGGCGGTGGCGCTGCACGAATGGCGCGGCATCGGCTCCAGCAGCCTGCGTGCCGGCCGCCGCTGCAACTGGGGTTATCGCGAATTGCTGCAGTTCGATCTGCCCGCCGGCGCGGCTGCGATGCGCGCGCATTGGCCGCAGGCGCGCATGTGGCTGGGCGGTCACAGTCTCGGTGGCCAACTGGCTTGCCTGTACGCGGCGCTGCACCCGCAGGAGGCGGAAGGCATCGCGCTGGTCGCTAGCGGCGCGCCGTATTGGCGGCGATTCCGTCACGGCGCCTTGGTCGGCCTGGCTTATGCGCTGGCCCCGGCGCTTGCCGCGCTGTGCGGGCATCTGCCGGGGCGCCGCATCGGCTTCGGCGGCAACGAGGCGCGCGGCGTCGCCACCGACTGGGCGCGCAGCGGGCGCACCGGCCGCTACGCCGCGGCGGGCATGGACGAGGACTTCGAGCAGCGGCTGGCCGCATTGCAGCTGCCGATACTGGCGCAGCGCCTGCGCGACGACTGGCTGGGGCCGGCCGCTTCGCTGGACTGGCTGCTGGGAAAGATGCCGCATGCCTTGCGCCGGCACGAACAGGTCACACCCGAGGATCTCGGCGGCCAGTTGGCCGATCATTTCAGCTGGATGAAAACACCCGGGCATATCGCCGCGCACATGGCCGAATGGATCGCCGCGAGCGACGCAGTGTCCACGGCATCGCCCCCTTCCGGCCCTTGAAGCGGCACCGGCGGGACGGCACTGTAGAAGCTTCCGTTCCTTCGCCGGTCCCCTGATGAAATTGTTCGAATCCTTCACGCAGCGCAGCCTCGAACTGCGCAACCGCATCGTGGTATCGCCGATGTGCCAGTACTCGGCCACCGATGGCATACCCGACCACTGGCATCTGGTGCACCTGGGCAGCCGCGCGGTGGGCGGCGCGGGTGCGGTGATTGCCGAAGCCACGGCTGTGTCGGCGCAAGGGCGCATCTCGCCGGGCGACACTGGGATATGGAACGACGCGCAAGTGGAGGCATGGCGCCCGATCACCGCCTTTATCGCCGCGCAGGGCGCGGTGCCCGGCGTGCAGCTGGCGCATGCGGGCCGCAAGGCCAGCGCGCTGCGGCCGTGGGAGGGCGGCGGCGCGCTCTCGACGGAACAGGGCGCGTGGACCACGGTTGCGCCGTCGGCCCTGCCGTTCGACGCGGGCTGGCATGTGCCGATGGCGCTGGATGCGGCGTCCATCCGCCAACTGCTCGCCGATTTCCGCGCGGCTGCGCAACGGGCGCTGGCCGCCGGCTTCAAGTTGATCGAGCTGCACGGCGCGCACGGCTACCTGTTGCACCAGTTCCTGTCGCCGCTCAGCAACCGGCGCGACGACGAATACGGCGGCAGCTTCGAAAACCGCACGCGACTGGTGCACGAGGCGATTGCCGCCGTGCGCGAGGTATGGCCCGAGCAACTGCCGCTGTGGTTGCGCATCTCGGCCACGGACTGGGCGGAAGGCGGCTGGGATGTGGAGCAGAGCGTGCGCCTGGCGCGCGAAGTGAAATCGCTGGGCGTCGATCTGATCGACGTTTCCAGCGGCGGCCTGGTGCCGCACGTGAAGATTCCGCTGGGGCCGGGCTACCAGGTGCCGTTCGCCGCGCGCATCCGCCGCGAAGCTGGCATCGCCACCGGTGCGGTGGGCCTCATCACCGAAGCTGGGCAGGCTGCCAACATCGTGGCGGATGGCGAGGCGGACGTGGTGCTGCTTGCCCGCGAAAGCCTGCGCGATCCCTACTTCCCGCGCCGCGCCGCGCAGGAACTGGGTGCGTCGGTGGCCGCGCCAGTGCAATATCAGCGTGCCTGGTGAGCGGAGTATTTCCATGGATGCGCAACCGATCCTGATCGACGGCCGCCTGCACGATCTCGGCGAAGGCTTCAGCGTGCGCCGGCTGCTGCCGGTGCTGGATGCGCGCCACGTGGGGCCGTTCGTGTTCTACGACCACATGGGGCCGGCGGATTTCGCGCCGGGCCGGGGCATGGACGTGCGTCCGCACCCGCACATCGGCCTGGCCACCGTGACCTGGCTGTTCGACGGCAGTATCCGTCACCGCGACAGCCTGGGCAGCCTCGCCGACATCCAGCCCGGCGCGGTGAACTGGATGACCGCCGGCCGCGGCATCGTGCATTCCGAGCGCACGCCGCCGCAGGCGCGCGTCGAAGGCCAGCGCCTGCACGGCATCCAGGTATGGGTGGCGCTGCCGCGCGAGCACGCGGAAGTGGCGCCGGAGTTCCACCATCACGAAGCGGATGCACTGCCGCGCATCCGCCAATCGGGCGTCGAACTGGTGCTGATCGCCGGTACCGGCTGGGATGCGGCATCGCCGGTGAAGGTGTACGCACCGATGTTCTTCGCCGAAGCGCGGCTGGACGCGGGCGCCGAGCTGGCGTTGCCGTCCGAGCACGTCGAGCATGGCGTACACGTGATCGATGGCGAGTTGGCGTGGGGCGGCCTGACCGTGTCCGCGGGGCGGATGGCGGCGCAATCAGGCGACGCGCCCGCACTCAAAGCGACTCATGCCAGCCGCGTGATGCTGTTCGGCGGCGCGCCGCTGGATGGCGAGCGGCACCTGTGGTGGAACTTCGTGGCCGCCGACAACGCCCGCATCGAGCAGGCCAAGGCCGACTGGCGCGAAAAGCGTTTCCCCAAGGTGCCCGGCGACGAACTGGAATTCATTCCGCTGCCGGCTTGAGGAGAACGAGATGGCCGAATTCGCCAGCTTCCGCGCGTTCTATCCCTACTACCTCGGCGAGCACGCCAACCGGTTGTGTCGGCGCTGGCATTTCGTCGGCAGTACGCTGGTGCTGCTGATTCTGCTGCTGGCATTCGCCAGCGGGCGGCTGGCGTGGCTGTGGCTGCTGCCGGTGGCCGGCTACGGCTGTGCGTGGATCGGCCACTTCGTCTACGAGAAGAACCGCCCGGCCACCTTCCGCCATCCGCTGTACAGCCTGATGGGCGACTGGGTGATGTATGCGCAGATGCTGCGCGGCAAGGTCAGTTTCTAGCGGTATTTCTGGTGGCAGTCCTGGCAGGCCTCGCCGACCGGTTTCAGGGCCGCGGCCAGCGCCGCGCAGCTGGCCGGGGCGGATGCGACGGCCTGCTGCAGGCTGGCCTGCAGCTTGTTCGCGGCGTCGGCAAAGCCCTGGTCGGCGATGCCGAAGGTGGGGACGATGTCGGTGGCGGTGGACTGCAGGCGCAGCAGGTGCGGCTGGATCTTCGCGGCGTCGCATGCCTGCGATTTCATCGCCTGCTTCAGCTCGCTCGTGTGGTAGCTCATGGTGTGCATCACCGCCTTGGGCATGGGATTGCGCGCGGCGAGGGTGCTCATGACCTGGGCGGTACCGATCACGCCGATGACCAGGCCAAGCAGGATCAACAGGGCTGCACGCATCGTGGCAATTCCTCAGGGTGGATGCGGCGAGCATAACGCGGCCGGCGATAGAATCGCCCGTCCCGGAACAAGGCTGCATCCATGAGCGACACAGAATTCCCCCATGAACGCTTCGCCGGCGTCGAGCGCCTGTACGGCATCGGCAGCGTGGCGAAACTGGCGCGGCGCCACGTCTGCGTGGTGGGCGTGGGCGGCGTGGGGTCGTGGGCGGCCGAGGCACTGGCGCGCAGCGGGGTGGGGCGGCTCACCCTGATCGATGCCGACGAAGTGTGCGTGTCCAACACCAACCGCCAGATGCACGCGCTGGACGGCGAGTTCGGCAAGCCCAAGGTGGGCGTGATGGCAGCGCGGCTGCATGCGATCAACCCGGCCCTGCGCCTGGAGGGCATCGAGCGCTTCCTCACCACCTCCACGCTGGACGAACTGCTGGACCGCGGCTATGACGCGGTGCTGGATGCCTGCGACGCCTTCCGCGTGAAACTGGAGATGATCGCGTGGTGCCGCCGCCGCAAGCTGCCCATCGTCAGCGTGGGTTCGGCGGGCGGACGTACCGATCCCACCCAGATCCGCGTACGCGACCTCTCGCGTACCGAACACGACGCGATGTTCAGCCTGATCCGCAAAAAGCTCCGCACGGACTTCAATTTTCCGCGTAACCCGGATCGCTACTTCGGCGTGTCGGCGGTTTATTCGCTGCAGAACGTGCAATACCCGCAGCCCGACGGCAGCGTGTGCGGCAACCGGCCGCCCGGCGGCGACGCACTCAACCTCGCCTGCGGCGGCGGGCTGGGTGCGGCCACGCATGTCACCGGCGCATTCGCGTTCGCGGCGGTGGGCAAGGTGATGGAGAAGCTGCTGGCGGAACGCGAGGACTGATCCGCCGGAGGCTTTTCGCCAGACACGAGGTGACCGCCTCGCCGAGGTGACGACGCAGGTCACCCCGCTTCATGGAATACTCCGACCACGGTCACTGCGGATTCTCCCCATGCCCCACCACGGCAGCTGTCACTGCGGACGCATCGCGTTCGAGGTCGAAGGCGAGTTCGATGCGGCGATGGAGTGCAATTGCTCCCACTGCAGCCGCAAGGGTTACCTGCTGTGGTTCGTACCGCGCGAGCAGCTGCGCGTGAGCACGCCGGAGGCGGACATGGCCAGCTACCGCTTCAACAGGCATGTGATCGACCATCGTTTCTGTCCGCAGTGCGGCTGCGCGCCGTTCGGCCTGGGCATCGGCCCGGACGGCAAGCCGATGGCGGCGATCAACGTGCGTTGTCTTGAAGGCGTGGAGCTGGATTCGCTCAAGCGGGTGCCGTTCGACGGCCGGAAAATCTGACGCCCGTATCCTTCAGCGCATGGGCTTGGCCAGCCGCAACAGGTCCACGCCGAAGCCTGCCGCCTCGTACAGTTTCAGCGCTCGCTCGTTGCCGGGAAATACTGCCAGCGTCACCAGCTGGCAGTGATGCTCCCGCGCCCATTGCTCCGCGTGCGCCAGCAACGCCTTGCCCACGCCACGACCCTCGTGTTCGGGCACCACGGCGAGGTCGGAGACGTGACAGTTGCTGCGGCCGGTGAAGAAATCCTCGGTGCGCTGCAAATGGATGAAGCCCACGCGCGTGCCGTCGGTATCCTCGGCCACGAACAGGTGGCTGTTCACGGGCTGGTCTTCCAGGTGCCGCAGCAGTTCGTCGCGGATGCCTTCGATGCATTCGTGCCGCCGTCGCCATGTCGGCAGCGGGAAGTCCACGAAGCGCGGCACCAGGGCCAGGATGAAGTCGTCGTCGTCTTCGGCCAGACGGATCAGCAGGGGCGTATCGCTCATGAGTCGTAACGTGTGCAGAGACGTACGCTGGTTCTACACCCGCACGGCGCGCGACGGAAGTGCGCCATGCCGACACATGTCACGGCTATAGTGCGGCGTTCGTGCTTTCGACAGGATCGATCCATGCCCTCGACCCGCATCCGCCTGCAGACCGGCGACGACACCACGCTCACGCAGGGCGAGGCGGCGATTCAGCAGGAAATGAAATTGCCGCAGGCATTTCCGCCCGAAGTCGAAGCCGAGGCGAAGCAGGCGGCTGCGCAGCCGAACCTGCCGGCACTGGACCGCACCGACATCCCGCTGGTGACGATCGACCCGCCCGGTTCGATGGACCTGGACCAGGCGCTGCACTTCGAACGCCGCGAGGGCGCCGGCTACCGCGTGCATTACGCCATCGCCGACGTGGCCGCGTTCGTGGCGCCGGGCGGTGCGCTGGATGCCGAGGCGCATCGCCGCGGCGAAACGCTGTACGGCGCCGATTCGCGCATTCCGCTGCATCCGCCGGTGTTGTCCGAGGGCGCGGCCTCGTTGCTGCCGGACCAGTTGCGGCCTGCGCTGCTGTGGACGATCGACCTCGATGCGAGCGGCGAGATCGTCGCCATCGACGTGCGCCGCGCGCGCGTGAAGAGCCGGGCGCGGCTGGACTATGTCGGCGTGCAGCAGCAGCTCGACGCCGGCACCGCCGATCCGCTGTGGACGCTGTTGCGCGAGGTGGGCGAGCTGCGCAAGCAGCGCGAACAGGCGCGCGGCGGCGTCAGCCTGGCGTTGCCCGAGCAGGAGATCGACATGGTGGATGGCCAGTGGCAACTGAGCTACCGCGTCAATCATCCGGACGAGGACTGGAACGCGCAGATCTCGCTGCTCACCGGCATGGCCGCGGCACAGCTGATGGCGAAGGGCAAGATAGGCATCCTGCGCACGCTGCCGCCACCGCAGCCGCAGGACATCGCTCGGCTCAAGCGTACGGCGCAGGCGCTG
This sequence comes from Rhodanobacter sp. DHG33, assembly GCF_014843005.1. Lineage (GTDB taxonomy): Bacteria > Pseudomonadota > Gammaproteobacteria > Xanthomonadales > Rhodanobacteraceae > Rhodanobacter_A. The sequence continues at coordinate 139,742 of NZ_JACYXM010000006.1, forward strand.
GCCATCGCGTGGCCGGACGGGCAGAACTATCCCGATTTCATCCGCACGCTCGATCCCTCCAAGGACACCCATGTCGCGATGCTCACCGCGTGCACCACCGTGCTGCGCGGTGCCGGCTACGCGGCCTTCGACGGCGAGTTGCCGGCGCAGCCCCTGCAATCCGCGCTGGCGGCGCAATACAGCCATGCCACGGCGCCGCTGCGCCGGCTGGTGGACCGCTACGTGGGCGAGGTATGCGTCGCGCTGTGCGCGAACCAGCCCGTGCCGGAATGGGCGCGCAGTGCGCTGCCTGCGTTGCCGGACCTGATGGCCGAAGCGGACCGCCGCGCCAAGCACTACGAGCGCCAGGTGATCGACCTGGTCGAGGCGATGCTGCTGTCGCAACGCGTGGGCGAGACCTTCCGGGGTACTATCGTCGAAGTCACCGGAGCCAACGGCCACGGTGCCGTTGCTTCGCGAAGCGGCCTGGTGATGCTGCGCGACCCGGCGATCGAGGCCTCGGTCAGCTCGGCGGCTCCGCTGCCCCTGGGGCAGGAAGTGGCGGTACGCCTGGTCGAGGCCGATCCGCTGAAGCGGGTGGTGCGCTTCGAGGTGGCATGAACCTTTCGAGACACTGGACGGGCACGTGATGCGGTAAGGCGGAGAAGCAAGGCCAATCAATACCGTGCCGACCTGCATCATGAGGATGCCTGTCGGCTATGGCGGTAGCCGAGAAAGGGGGACGCGCGTGTGAACGGGCGGGGTACTGCATGTGTGGCTTGGCTGCTCTGCGGCATGGCGGCAAACGCGGCCGTGCCGGCGTCGGCGGCATCTGTCCCTGCGCCTACTCACATCCGCGTGGCCAGCAGCAACGACTACCCGCCGTTCCTGTTCCTGGACGCCGACGGCAAACCGCAAGGCTACGAAGTCGACATGTGGCGACTGTTCCAGGCCCATACCGGCATCAAGGTCGATCTTGAGCCGACGAGCTGGAACGGTGCCCTGCAGAACATGCAAGCCGACCGTGCGGACGTGATCGACATGCTCTACCGCGCACCTTCGCGCGAGACGCAGTACGACTTTTCCGAGCCTTATGCCGATCTGCCGGTCGGCATCTATGTGGACCGGCGCATCGCCGGGGTGCGCGACATAGACACGTTGCGCGGGTTTCCCGTGGGGGTGGAGCGCGGCGACGTCTGCGCGGAACGGTTGCGTTCGCAGGGTCTCACCAACCTTCACGAGTTCGATGGCTATGAGGATATCGTCAAGGCCGCGGCCCTGGGGAATCTGCGCATCTTCTGCATGGACGAGTACCCGGCGGATTTCTACCTGTATCGCTACTCGGCCATCGACCGTTTCTACCAGGCCTTCGTGATCTATACCGGGCAGGCGCATCGCGCCGTGCGCAAGGGCGACACGGCCATGCTGCAGGTGGTGGAGCGCGGCATGGCGGAGATCACGCCGCACGAACGCGAGGCCCTGCGCGAGCGCTGGCTCGAGCATCCGCTTTTGCTGGGCGGCTACCTGCGCACCGTCGGCATCGTGCTGATGGCGGTGCTGGCGTTGGTCTCCCTGATGGCGCTGTGGGTATCGACGTTGCGACGCAGGGTGGCGGCGCGTACGTCCGAATTGCTGGCGGAGCAGGGCAAGCTGCGCGCGATCTTCGATGCCAGTCCGGACGCGATGTGGGTGAAGGACCGCGCGGACATCTACCGTGACGGCAACGACCGTGTCGCTACCCTGTTCCGTGCCGGATGCGAAGCGCCGCAGGGTCGCCACGGCGACGAGCTGTTCGATCCCGCATTCGCGGCCAGGGTGCGCGCGCTTGACGCGGAAGCGGTGCACCGGATTCAGCACGTCGGCGACCTGTTGTCGCTGCGGGACGCTGCCGGTGGCGAGCGGCGGCTGGAGGTCATCAGCGTGCCGCTGCTCTCGTCGCAAGGCGAAGTGAGCGGCGTGCTGAGCACGGCGCGCGATGTCACCGAGCGGCTGCGCGCCGAGGCGCAGCTGCGGTTATGGGCGCATGCGTTCGAGAACGCCGCCTTCAGCATGTACCTCTGCGATGCGCGCAGCCGGCGTGTGATCGCCGTCAACCCGGCTTTTGCCGCGGAACGCGGCTACAAGGTGGAAGAGATGGTGGGCATGCCGGTGGATGCGCTGTATCCGGCCGACCTGGTGGCCGAGCGTGCGGCGGCGCGCAGGGAGGTGGACCGCCACGAACATGCCGTATGGGAAAGCGAGCACGTGACGCGCGATGGCCGGCGCTTCCCCGTGCGGGTGGACTGCTCGGTATTCCACGACGCCGACGGTCGCGCGCAGCACGTGCTGGTCTATGCGCAGGACATCAGCGAACGCAGAAGGCTGGAGGGCGAGCTGCGTCTTGCCGCCGTGGCTTTCCAGACGCAGGAGGCGCTGATGGTGACGGATGCGGAGCGCACCATCCTGCGGGTCAATCAGGCCTTCGTCGCGCTCACCGGTTACGGCCCCGAGGAGGTGGTCGGTAGGCGTTCCACGGTGCTGCGCTCGCGGCATCACGCACCCGACGTCTACGAGAATCTCTGGAGCGCGGCGCGGCGCGACGGCTCATGGGTGGGCGAGGCGTGGATCCAACCGAAACAGGGGCCGCTCAAGGTGGTCCGCACTTCCATCTCGGCTGTGACGGGCAGCAACGGACAGATCAGCCACTTCGTCTGTTCGATGGTGGATTTCACCGGCGAACGCGAGGCGCACGCCAGCATCGATCGCATGACGTATTTCGATCCGCTCACCGATCTGTCCAACCGGCACTTCCTGCTCGGCCGGCTGCAGCACTTGCTGGACGAGGGGGAGGCGCACGGCGTCGCCTTGCTGATGTTCGACCTCGACCACTTCAAGCGGATCAACGATCTGCGCGGGCATGCCGCAGGCGACCGCCTGCTCGTGCGGATGGCGCAACGCCTGCGCGGCCTGCTGGGCGACGAATGTGTGCTGAGCCGTTTTGGCGGTGGCACGTTCGCGCTGCTGTTGCCGGGGAGCGACGGCGGACCAACGGAGCGGGCCGCGCGGGTGCTGGATTATGCCGAGCGCGTGCGCCAGTCCTTGCAGAGGCCGTTCCAACTGGACGACGGCGTGCCGGCAGGCATGACCGTCAGCATCGGTTGGGCCGAGGTGGCACCGGGCTGCGATTCCTCGGAGACGGTGCTCAAGCAGGCCGAGCTCGCGATGTATGCCGCCAAGGCCGCGGGGCGCGACCGGGTGTGCGGTTTCGAACCGGCCATGCAGGACGAGTTGGCGCAGCGCGAAGCACTGATGGGCGACCTGCGCCGCGCCATCGCCGAGAAGGTGATGGACCTGCATGTGCAGGCACAGGTGGATCGGCGCGGCCGCGTGGTCGGTGCGGAGATGCTGCTGCGCTGGACGCGTCCCGATGGTCGCCAGGTGTCTCCGGAGGAATTCATTCCGGTGATCGAGGAAAACGGCCTGATCCTGCCGCTGGGCGAATGGGTGCTGCGGCAAGCCTGTGCGTGTCTGGTGGATTGGTCCGGGCACTCCGCAACGCGCGTGCTCGGGCTGGCCGTCAACATGAGCGCCCGGCAGTTCGCCCAACCCGGCTTCGTGGAGGAGGTGCGTCAGGCCTTGTCCGTCACCGGCGCCGATCCGGCGATGCTGACGCTGGAAATCACCGAGACGGCGATCCTCGACGACCTAGACGAAGCCGCCGGAAAGCTGGCGCAGCTGCGCGCGCTGGGCATCCGCATCTCGCTGGACGATTTTGGTACGGGCTACTCTTCGCTGGCCTATCTCTCGCACCTGCCGCTGGACCAGCTCAAGATCGACCAGTCCTTCGTCGCACGGCTGCCGGACGACGCCAACGATGCGATGGTGGCGCGCACCATTATCGGCATGGGACGCGGCCTGGGCCTGCAGGTGGTGGCCGAGGGTGTGGAGACCGAGGCGCAGCAGAATTTCCTGATGGCTGAAGGCTGCGAGGTCTTCCAGGGATATCTGATTTCGCGGCCGATGCCGCTGCAGATGTTCGAACGCATACTGCAGGAGCGGCCGAACGGCATGTGAGTCGACGGCATGCTGCGAAAACGCCCGGGTTCCCCCGGGCGTTTTGCGTTGCGTGGATGCGGGATGTCAGGACGTGGCCGTTGTCGCCGATGCATTCGCGCCGGCGGAATCCACCGTCAGCGACACGCGACGGTTGTCCGTGCCGCGGTCGTGGGTGGCGCCCTTCGCCACCTGGCGGTTGGTGTCGCTGCCGTAGCTCACCGCGCGCAACTGGTCGGCGTTCACGCCGCTCTGCACGAGGAAGTCGCGCACGGCTTCGGCGCGTTTCATGCCGAGTCGCCGATTGTAGGCATGCGAGCCGGCCGGATCGGCGAAACCTTCCACGGTGATGAGCACGTTCGGGTGGTACTTGCTGATGGTCGCGGCGAAATTCTGCAACGCCGGTTTGTCCTGATCGTCGAGCGTGGCGCTGTTGAACGCGAAGTGCGCCACCGTGTCCACGCTGACACGGCCCTGCATGGCGGTGATCTGCGTGTCGTACTTCGAGAACTGCGCCTGCATCTGTTGCCGCAGTGCGTCGATCTGGCTCTGCTGATCCTGCTGCTTCTGCTGAAGCTGCTGGATGGCGGCGCTGAAATCCTGTTTCTTCACGTAGTTCGAGCAACCTGCCAGGCCGATGGTCAGGAGGCTCGCCGCCAGCACGGCGATTCGGGGGGAGGGAGTGTGCATCGAGTGTCTCCTTGGTGCGTGCCTGCATCGCGTACGTTTGCGTGCAAGTCGTTTAGGAAGCATGTCGTGTGCTGTCCATCGACCCTAACCGATGTGATGCGTGCCTGCGCGTTGTTCAGTTCCGCTGCTGCGCCGAGGTTCAGGTTTGTGTACGCATGGCGAATCGCGTGTCGCGATGTCATGGCGGCGCTGTGCGTATGGCTGTTGAAAAATCGTCGCCCGGCTTGCTTGCGCGTGCCCGTTCGGTGATGCGCGCACGCGCATTCCATTGCGCCAGCGTGAGGCGATGATCGAGCGCGCCGATCTTGTAGAGATAGCCGGGCAGATAACCGGTGAGCAGCAGGCGTACATCCATCGGCAAGCCTGGATCGAGGTGCCGCGCCATGCGGTACACCACCGTGACGCAGTTCGAAGTGACGGTGTTGTAGAAGGCTGGCGCGGTCGCCAGCCGGTTGGCGGTATTCACGTACGAAAGAAACAGTCCCCGCATCGTGCCGCGGTCGATGGCGAGCGGGTAGAGGTAGTCGTCCTCGCCGCGCACATTGGTGCGCACACGTATCAGGTCGCTCTCCGGCGCGGCGACCAGCGTCGTTTCGAAATCCTTGAAGAAGCCGCCGATGGAGGAGAACTCCTGCCCGCGGCGCTTGCGTATTTCCACCGAGAACACGAGGTGGCGGCCGTCGTCGAAACCGAACGAGACCATCGCGTGCGCGATGGCATCGCTGCCCCAGTGCGACAGCACGGCATCGGCGGAGACAAGGTGGTCGAGATCGTAGCTTTGCGTCTCCCAGCGGATGTCGTAGTCGCTGTCGCTGCGCCATGCGAAGTCGCGCACGTTGTGCAGGACCACCGTGTCGCCGTGCACTTCGCCGGTGAGCTGCCGGGAAACGTCGTCGGCCCAGTCCCGATGGTTGCTGGGTTCGATGGTGGACCACCAGGCCAGCAGCAGCGCGTACATCCCGACGTAGCCGAGCAAGGGGCGCCATGTGCGGCGGCGGATCGCCAGCGCGAAGAAGGCCAGCGCCAGCGCGCACCACAACCCGGCGCCCAGCACGCGCATGGCGTCGCCGCCGGGCAGCCGGTACCACAGCGCGAGGGTGCCCCAGGCGAGGGAGAGAAGGGCAACCAGCGCGCAAAACAGCCACGCCAGCAGGCGTCCCACGGTGCGCAACAGTTTCGCCATCGGTATCGTCCATGCTTTGTCCGGTACGGCCAGCGTGCCGCGATGCGCGCGCCAAGACAACGGCATCTACAATCACGGCGGATTCCACGACGGAGGCGGCAGGGAATGCAGGGCGACCCGATCAGGCAGCTGTGGCGGTGCGCCGCCGTGATATCGCTGCTGTGCCTCAATGCCTGCGCCATGGTGGACGTGAGCCGCCTCAAGCCCGGCGACGTCGTGAGCGAGCGGCGCGCCGACGTGATCGGCAGCAAGCAGTTCAGCGACGGCACCGTGCAGACGCTGAACGTGTTGGCGCTGACGCCGAAGCAATGCGCGCAATCCTTCGATACCTGCGCGGGCATCGTCGAACACGCCAGCGGACTCGACGAAGAACGGCGGCTTTCCTCGCTGTCCGAACTGTGGCTGGGGCGCGCGCTGCGCGGCGACCATCAGCCCGTGATGGATGACGCCACCCTGGATGCCTATCTGCAGAGCGCGCGCTACGCCTACGCCTATCTGTTCTACACGCAGCGCACACCTGCCGATCGCGTGTTCGATCAGCGCCAGGCCAAGGTGATCGCCTTCTACGACTATGCGGTGGAGCGCGTGGTGCAGCGCTGGTTCGAGGAGTTGCCCAGGCTCGGTGCGGGCTGGACACACACGGATCTGGCAGGCTGGTCGGTACTGCGGCCGGATACCGATCTGGGCCTGCATGCCACGCCGGCGGAACTGCTGCCCGCTTCGTCGCTGCGCTTCAAGGGCCTGCGCAACGTCTATCAGCGCGATGGTTTCGGCTCGGACTTCGTGGCGGTGACGCAGAAGCCGGCATCGGATACGCCCGCCGTGCCCTGGCGCGATCCGCGCTACGTGGCGATGACCGGCGTGCTGGTGTTCGGCGGCAACACGCTGGATGAAGTCCTGGACACGCGGCAGGTGCAGCTGCTGGCGCGCGACCCGTATCGCGATGCGGACATGAGCATCGCCGGGCGCAGCGTGCCGCTGGGCGCCAATTTCACCGCGCCCTACGGTTTGTGGCTGGCGCGTTCGGGTTTCGCGATGCAGTCGATCCGTTCGCTGCTGGGACGGCAGGGCGGCCTGGACTCGCCGCGCGTGCTGCTGATGCAGCCCTACGATCCGAACCGGCGCACCGTGGTGATGCTGCACGGCCTCGCCAGCAGCCCCGAGGCCTGGGTGAATGTGGCGAATGAGGTGCTGGGCGACGAGGAGCTGCGCCGGCATTACCAGGTGTGGCAGGTCTACTACCCGACCAACGCGCCCATCGCGGTGAACCTGATGCAGATCCGCCGTGCGCTGGACGAGACGATCCGCCACTTCGATCCCCAGGGTACCGCGCGCGCCACGCAGCACATGATGCTGGTGGGGCACAGCATGGGCGGGGTGATCGCGCGACTGCTGGTGTCATCCAGCGGCGACAGGCTGTGGAGCCTGGTGCCGCAAGGGAAAAGCCTTTCAGCCGCCCAGCGCGCGAAGCTGCGCCAGCAACTGGCGCCCTACCTGCAGTTCTCGCCGATGCCGCAGGTGGATTCGGCGGTGTTCCTCGCCGCGCCGCATCGCGGCACGCCGATGGCGCGGCACCGCATCGCGCGCTGGGTGGCCGAACTGATCCGGCTGCCGTTCGGCGTGCTCAAGGAAGTGACCGGCATTTCGGATCTGCTGCAGCAGGGCGACGGCGGCAAGGGCGCGCCGCTGCACGTGTCGAACAGCGTGGACAACCTCAGCGACACCGATCCCTTCATCGTCGCCAGCGAGAATCTGCCGATCTCGCCCGCGGTGCATTACCACTCCATCATCGGTCTGTACAAGGCGAACGGACCGCTGGCACAGAGCAGCGATGGCGTGGTGCCTTATGCCAGCGCGCATCTCGCCGGCGCGGATTCCGAAGTGGTGATTCCTTCCTGGCACAGCGTGCAGGAGACGCCCGCGGCGATCCTGGAGGTGCGCCGGATCATGCGGCTGCATCTGCAGCGGGCGGACGGCGACAATCGCCAATGACTTGGCTCGTCATTCCGGCCTGCACCGGAATGACGAAAAGAAGCCATCGCATACAAGACGCGATGGCCGTTTCCATCAAGCAATATCAGCGATCGTCGCCACGCCCGCGGTCATCGCCGCCTTGTGCGTCAGCGTGCGCGGCAGGATGCGGGCGAAGTAGAACGCGGCGGTGTCGCGCTTGGCCTGCTTGAACGCCTCGGACTGCGCGCCCGCCTCGGCGGCGGCCACGGCGCGCACCCAGAAATAGGCCAATGTGGCGTAGCCCGAGTACCACAGGTAATCGGTGGCGGCGGCGCCGAGCTCTTCCGGGTTGGCCTGCACGCGCTGCGCGAGCGAGAGGGTGAGTTCGCCCCATTCCTTCGCCAGCGCGCCCAGCGGTGCGATCAGCGCAGCGAGCTTCGCGTCGCCCGCATGCGCCTTGCAGAACGCGCCGATCTCGGCGAGGAAGTGCTTGAAGCCCACGCCCTGCAGCTGGAGGATCTTGCGGCCCAGCAGGTCGGCGGCCTGGATGCCGGTGGTGCCTTCGTACAGCGTGATGATGCGCGCGTCGCGCACGAACTGCTCCATCCCGTTCTCGCCGATGTAGCCGTGGCCGCCGTACACCTGCAGCGCTTCCTTGGTGCACTCCTGCGCGAGTTCGGTCACCACGCCCTTGGCGATGGGGATGAGGAAGGCCACCAGTTCGCTGGCCTGCTTGCGCTCGGCCTCGCTCTCGCTGCGCGATTCGATGTCGGTCTGCAGCGCGGTGTAGTAGAGCAGGGCGCGCGAGCCTTCCACGAAGGCGCGCTGGGTCAGTAGCATGCGGCGCACGTCGGGCTGCACCAGCAGGTTGTCGGCGGCCTTGTCGGGGAACTTCGCGCCGGACAGCGCGCGGCCCTGCAGGCGCTCGCGCGCGTAGTTCAGGCTGTTCTGCCACGCGCGCTCGGCGAGCGCGAGGCCCTGCACGCCCACCGAAAGGCGCGCGGCATTCATCATGGTGAACATCGCGGCCAGGCCCTTGTGCGGCTGGCCGATCAGGTAGCCCTCGGCACCGTCGAAGTTCATCACGCAGGTGGCCGAGCCCTTCAAGCCCATCTTGTGCTCGATGGCGCCGGCGTAGGCCTTGTTGCGTTCGCCCGGCGAGCCGTCGGCGTTCACCTTGAACTTCGGCACGATGAACATCGAGATGCCGCGGCTGCCGGCTGGCGCGTCGGGCAGGCGCGCCAGCACCAGGTGCACGATGTTCTCGGCCATGTCGTGCTCGCCGGCGCTGATGAAGATCTTGGTGCCGCTGATCGCGTAGCTGCCGTCGGCGTTCGGTTCGGCGCGCGTCTTCAGCAGGCCGAGGTCGGAGCCGGCCTGCGGCTCGGTGAGGCACATCGTGCCGGTCCAGCGGCCTTCCACGATGGGCATCATGTAGGTCTTCTGCTGCTCGGCCGTGCCGTGCAGCTCCATCGCGTGGCAGGCGCCTTCGCTCAGCAGCGGGTACAGGCTCCACGACAGGTTGCCGGACTGGAACAGCTCGGTGGTGCTGGTTCCGATGACGTTGGGCAATGCCTGGCCGCCGAACTCCTCCTTCGCGGTGAGGCCGGCCCAGCCGCCTTCGGAGAAGGCCTTGAAGGCCTCTTTGAAACCTTTCGGCGTGGTCACCGCGTGGGTGGCCTTGTCGTAATGGCAGCCCTCGGCGTCGCCCGAGGCGTTGGTGGGCGCCAGCACCTGTTCGGAGAGCTTGCCGGCTTCTTCCAGCACCGCGTCCAGCAGGTCGCGGCTGTGTTCCGCGCCACCCTGCAGCTTGGTGAGGATGGCCTCGGCGCCGAGCAGGTCGAAGAGGGCGAAGCGCTGGTCGTCCAGCGGAGCCTTGTAGATCGTCATGGTCGTTCTCTCGGAAGGAATCAGCGGAAAGTGTTGGCGATGCCCGGCACCGGCGACAGGAAATCGTTGTGCTGGAAGGGGAAGTCCTGCGGGTTCTTGTCGTCCGGATGGTCGACCAGGTCCGGCTGGGCGTGGATCGTGCCCTGGATGGCGTAGGCCAGCGAGCCGCCGCTGCCCTTGGCGGCGACGGCGGCGAGCGCGCTGCCCATCGCGGGCGTGGGCAGCACGTCGACGGCGATCACATCGCCGGCGAAGGAGGGGATGTCGCGGTCGAACGAGGCATGCAGGCGCACCGGCGTCTCGCTGGCCACCTGCAGCGAGCCTTCGATGGCACTGAAATCCATGCCGCCGTAGCTGTTGTTCTGGATGCGCACGGTGAGCCGCCACATGCCGCTCGGCAGCACCTGCATCTGCTGCACGGCGAGCGAGGGTGGGAACACGCTCTTGCGCTGCGGGCCGCACGCCGCCAGGCCGACGGCGAGGGCGGCGAGTGCGAAGCAGCGGATCAGTCGCGTCATGGCCGTGACCTCGGTGGCTACGATCTCAAACGATTGTTTGAATCTTGACCCGGGCCGCCGCGCACGTCAATGGATGGGAGCCTGGACGGTTCCCACATCGGCGGACTCACGGCATCATGCGGAGTTCCTCCACCACATCCGCACGCCACATGACCCGTCGCATCGCCGCCCGTCGCTCCCCCATCCACGGCAATGGCGTGTTCGCCGTCGAGCCCATCCGGAAAGGCGAGGAGATCATCCAGTACAAGGGCACGCTGATGACCCATGCCGAGGCCGACGACATGTACGGCGACGGCGGCGAAACCGGCCACACCTTCCTGTTCACCCTCAACGACGACTACATCATCGACGCCAACCGCAAGGGCAACGACGCGCGCTGGATCAACCACAGCTGCGCGCCCAACTGCCGCGCCGTGGTGGAGGAAAGCGCCGGCGGCGACCCGCGCAAGGATCGGGTGCTGATCGAGGCCATCCGCAACATCAAGCCGGGCGAAGAGCTCACCTACGACTACGGCATCACGCTGGAAGTGCCGCATACGGCGCGCCTGAAGAAGCTGTGGAAGTGTCTGTGCGGGTCGCCGGATTGCACGGGGACGCTGCTCAAGCCGAAGCGCTGATCGGCCTGTCTGGCATCCGCGTATCCGCTTCCGGCGAATGAGTTTTCACGGCGCCTGGATCGCACGATCGGTGCACCGTCCTATTCCTCCTCCGCTTTCGGCCGCCATGCCTCGCTGAGCTGCTTCTGCACCGGCATCGGCACTGGCTCGTAGTGGCTCAGGTCCAGGCTGTAGCGGCCGCGGCCGCCGGTCATGGCCTTGAGTTCGGTGGGGTAGTCGGTGAGTTCGGCCAGCGGGGCCTGGGCGCGGATCATCAGTTCGCCGCCGCGGCTGCTGTCGGTGCCCAGGATGCGGGCGCGCTTGCCGGCGAGGCCGCCGGTGACGTCGCCCACGTCGACTTCGGGGATCGAGATTTCCACGTCCATGATGGGTTCGAGCACGATGGGCCGCGCCTTGCCCACGGCATCGAGAAAGGCTTTCTTGCCGGCGCTGACGAAGGCCACCTCCTTGGAGTCGACCGGGTGGTACTTGCCGTCGTACACGGTCACGCGCAGATCCTGCAGCGGGTAGCCGGCCACCGCGCCGCGCTCCATCGCCTGCCGCACGCCTTTCTCGATGGCGGGGAGGAAGGTGCCCGGGATCACGCCGCCTTTCACCGCGTCCACGAATTCGAAGCCGGCGCCGCGCTCCAGCGGCTCCACGCGCAAAAACACCTCGCCGAACTGGCCGGCGCCGCCGGTCTGCTTCTTGTGGCGGTGATGGCCTTCCGCCAGCGCGGCGATGGTTTCGCGATAGGCGATGCGCGGCGGATGGGTGGCCGCCTCCGCGCCGTAGCGTTCGCGCATGCGCTCCAGCGTGACCTTGAGATGCAGTTCGGAAAGTCCGCGCAGCACGGTCTCGTTGAGTTCCTTGTGGTGCTCCATGCGCAGGCAGGGGTCTTCCTCGGCCAGCCGTGCCAATGCATTTGCGAGCTTCTGTTCCTGGCCCTTGTGCTTAGGTTCCAGCGCGAGGCCGAACATCGGCTGCGGGAAGCGCATGGGCGCGAGATGGATGCGGTCGTCGTCGTGCGAGTCGTGCAGCACGGCGTCGTAGTGGATCTCCTCCACCTTGGCCACCGCGGCGATGTCGCCGGGGATGGCCTGCTCGATCTCCACGTGGTTCCTGGCATTGAGCCGGAACAGGTGGCCCACCCGGAACGGCTTGCGGCCGTCGTCCACGAACAGCTGCGCGTCGCGCCGCAGCGTGCCCTGCCACACGCGGAAGATGCCGAGCTTGCCCACGAAGGGATCGTTGACGATCTTGAACACGTCGGCGATCACGTGCTGCTTGGGGTCGGCGTTCACCGTGATCGCCTCATGCTCGCCGTTGAGGAAAGGCGGCGGGTTGCCTTCCGCGGGATTCGGCAGCAGGCGGTCCGCGAGATCCAGCAGCTCCGTCACGCCCGCGCCGCTGCGCGCGCTGACGAAGCAGATCGGCACCAGGTGGCCTTCGCGCAGGCACTGCTCGAAGGCGTCGTGCAGCTGTTGCCGGTTCAGCGCGGCCTCGCCGTTGTCGAGGTAGGCGCCCATGGTCGCCTCGTTGATCTCCACCACCTGGTCGAGGATGTGCTGGTGCGCGCTGGCCAGCGAGGAGAAATCGGTGGCTCCCTCGGCGTGGAAGAAGCAGTCCAGCACCTGTTTGCCGCCCTGTGCGGGCAGGTTCACCGGCAGGCATTCGGGGCCGAATTCTTCGCGCAGCGCTTCCACCAGCGCACCCAGATGGGCGACGACGGCGTCGATCTTGTTGACCACCAGCACGCGCGCGAGGCCGCGCATGCGGGCGTGTTCCATCATGCGGCGGGTGCCGTGCTCGATGCCGTTGACGGCGTTCACGACCACCATCACGGTTTCCACCGCGGCGAACGCCGAGAGCGTGCCGCCGCGGAAATCGTCGTAGCCGGCGGTGTCGATCAGGTTGATGTGGCAGTTGCCGCGGTCGATGCCGGCGACGCAACTGTCGATGGAGTGGCCGCGCGCCTTTTCCTGCGCGTCGGTGTCGGACTGCGTGGTGCCGCGCTCCACCGAACCTTGCGCCTGGATCACGCCGCCGGCGTGCAGCAGGGCTTCGAACAGCGAGGTCTTGCCGGCGCCGGCATGGCCGGCGAGCGCGATGTTGCGGATGCTTTCCGTGTTGTACGACACGATGCGACCCTCCTCTCGGGCCTGCCTGGAGATACCGGCAAGCTCTTTGGGCGCAGCCTCGTTCGGCGTAACGGCGCCGCACGGAAGCCGCGCGTGGCGACTGGCGGGCCGTCATGGTCGTCCGGGCGCGGACGCGGGGGCGGTCATGGCGGGGTGAGTTCGTGGATGGTAAGTCGCGGCGGGGTTAGGCGTGCGTCAAGGGACGCGGGAACCGCCGCGGCCGGTTGCGGTCTCTAGGGCCGGTTCAAGCAGCGCTCCGCATACTTCCTGCCGTTTCCGGCACCAAGGCCCTTCCCATCGCCACCCCACCGCAGGCCGACATCCCCGCCACGCCACCGCCCGGCCACGACCGGGACGGCACGCGTGCGCTCGACCTTGCGACCGTGGCGCGCCTGCGCCAGCTGCGCTGGCGCGAGCCGCCGCCCGGCCGGCGCCTGGCGTGGCTGGTGCTGCTCGTCGTGGCGCTGCTGCACCTCGTGTTCGCGGTGATGACCTGGTACGCGATGCATCCGCAGGAACCCGTGCCCGCCGAGCAATCCACGACGAGCGCCAGCGACGTGCTCGAGGTGCGCTTCATTTCCGCCGCCCATGCGCCGGCCGCTAAGCCCGTGCCGCCCCTGGCCCTGCCGCCACCGCCGGCTCGCGCGCCCGTCCGCGCGACGGCGAAGCGCGTCGCCGAACCCGCGTCGAAGAATGCATCGAGCGAACCGCCGCCCGCGCCGGCACCGGCGGCCAGCGTGGCGCCGCCACGCCTGTTCGACAGCAGCGGTGCGGCCATCCTGCCGGCGGCCGCCAGCAGCGCAGCGGCGCCCGAGTACGTGCAGCACATGCCGCAGGGCGACACGCGGATCATGCAGCACACCAGTCCGGTGAAGTACAAACCGACTCCCTTCGACAAGGACTGGGGCCACGGCAGCAACGCGGTCGACGATGCGTTGCAGAAGGCGGTGGACAAGACCACCGTGAAGCACACCTTCGACCTGGGACATGGCATCCACATCCATTGCGGTGTTTCGCTGGTGGGTCTGGGCGGGGGCTGCGGCGGCGATCCGCCTTCGCCGCCGCCGCCCAAGGATGGCGACGTGCGCATGAACATGGCGCCCGCCAAGCCGCTGGCGCCCAACCCGCATGCCCCGCCGCCGCCGCCTTTGTCCAAGTGCATCGCGCTGTACCGTGCCGGCCAGCCGCTCGCCGAGGGCTGCCCCAGCGACACGCCGCTTCGCGCCGTGGACGAGGAGGTGCGCGAGCAGCGCGAAAAGCAGGCCAAACAGGCGGCGGGTCACTGACACGAGGCTGCCGCCCGCTAAACTCGTGCCATGCCGCTGCCTACGGATCCGAACACGCCTCGACCATCTGCCCAGCGGCCGGCTCAGGTACTGCTGAATTCGCCGCTCGCCGCTTCCTCGCGCATGCTCGGCCTGCGCGCGTCGCGGCGGCCTAGGCCGCGCCTGGCGTGGCGGCGTGTGACGGCGCTCGTCTGCAGCCTGCTGATCCACATCCTGTTCCTGCTCGGCTTCACTTTCGTGGAGGATTGGGAGGTGCCGCCGGGTCCGGACACGCCGGCGAAGCTGCAGGCACACTTCATCGAATTGCCCGACCTCGCGCCCCCGCCGCCGCCGAAAGGCGAGCCGCCGCGCCAGGTCGGCCCGGTGCACCAGGGCCATGCTGCGCCCCGTGCCGGCGCGCAGCACACCGCGAACGCCGCCGCGCATCGCGCGCCGCACGCACCGCATGCACCTGCAGTCGCCGCGAAAGCCGTGGCTGTTGCGCCGGCGAAAGTGGCGGCGGCGCCGATACCGCCGCCCAGCGTGCCGCGGCCGGCGCCCACGCCGAAGTTGCAGCCGGTGCCGGTGGCGAACCAGCCGCCGCCGGTGAACCTGTCCAAGCCCACCTTGCAGCCGCCGGTGCCGCCCCGGTTCCAGCCACAGCCCGTGCGTCCGCCGCAGGTCGAAGGCAACCAGCCGATGCTGCCGCCGCCTTCGCTGGCACTCCCGGCCGTGCCGCCGCAATCGCAACCCGCGGTCACACCACCCACCATGGCGCTGGATCGCGTGGCGCCGGATTCGCAGGCACCCGCCATCGCGCAACCGGCGCATGTAGACCTGCCTGCCGCGCCGCCCGCTCCCGACTTGCAGGCCGTGCCGCTGCCGGCCCAGGTCGCGCCGCAGGTGAGCTTGCAGACCTCGCTGGACGCACCCGCGCCGGATGCGCCCAGTCATCTGTCCAAGGTGCAGGCTCCCGCGCCCATCGAAGCTCAGGAGCAGCCGCTCGCCGCGATCCCGCAATCGGCATCCGCGACACCCAGCATCGCGCCGTCGCCGAAGGCCACCGTCGAGATCACCAGCGACCAGTCGGCGACCACGATCGGCAAGCTCGCGCCGGTGGCCTTGCCGCCGGGAGAAAGCACGCCGGCGTCGAGCCAGGCATCGGCGACGGCATCGTCGACCGCCACGGACAACGCAGCGAGCGAAGAGGCCACGGGGAAAACAAGCGAAAGCGCGGCATCGGGCGTCAGCACCGCACCCAACGCCACGCCGGAGGGCAGCGACAACGCGCATCCCGGCGAACCGCAGGGCACGACCAGCGCCAGCGACATGGCTGCCGTGCACGGCAACGGTCCGACCACATCGCATGGCCTGGGCCACGCCACTTCGGGCAATCCCGGCAAGGGGCAGGGCGCTTTGCCGGGCACGCAGCCCGGTGCCGGCATCGCTGGCGCTGGGGCGGCATCGGCCAGCCAGGCAACGCCGAACAAGGTGCCCGAGTTCATCCAGCTCAAGCCCTCGGGCGACACTGCGGTGATGCGCCACAACGTCAACAGCGTGAAGTACCAGGCCACGCGCTTCGACCCGTACTGGACGCCGCCGGGCGAAAGCACGGTGGACACCGCGCTGCGCCACGCGGCGGAAAAGACCACGGTGCAGCACACCTTCCACCTGCCGCTGGGCATCCGCATCAAGTGCTCGGTGACGCCGCTGATTCCCGTGTCGCTGCTGGGTTGCGGCAACGCCGACCAGCCGCCGCCGGCGGTGGCGCAGAAATCCTACGACCGGCTCAATTTACCTAGCCTTCCCGGCGGCAGCGTGCCCAGCGTGTCGCCCGCGGCCTCGGCTACCGCGGCGGCGCCGGCGCACGTCGCGTTGAACAACGATGCGCAGTGCGCGGCCGCGCGCATTGCCGGTGGCCCGATGCCGCCAGGGTGCCCGCCGACCGAGCCGGTGGTGAAGGGGTACGTGCCCGCGGCTTCGGCGAGTTCATGGGTACCGGCCAGCGATCAGTTCCATTGAGTTGATCGGCAGACAGGTGGCGCTGCTTTCCAGCGCTTCGCCCGCCTCGGCGAGTCGGGCTTTTCGCATGCCGTGAGTAACCCGGCGGCTTCGATTGCCGCCGGTACCCGGAACCGCTGCAGTCCTAGCCAGGAGCGCAAGCAACGGCTTCGCGGACAGACGAGATCCGCAAGCACGGGAAGGGCGGCAGGTTTTCGGAGCCGGTTACTGCAACCGCTGGAACTCCCGCAGCAGCGGCAAGCGCCGCACGCGCACCGCGCTCACGCGGAACACCGCATTGGCCAAGGCCGGCGCCGCCGTTGGCATGCCGAGGAAGCTGGCGCCTGCGGGCGGAAGGCCGTCGTTGGGGACGATGATGGTCTCCACGGCATTCGGCAGCTGGGCCATGCCGGCGATCGGATAACTCTTCCAGTCGCGCTGCTGCACCTTGCCGTCCTTCGTGGTGATGGCGAGGTTGAGTGCGATGGAGAGCGCATCCAGCGTGGCGCCGGCGACCTGGCCTTCGAGGCCGAGCGGGTTGATGACGCGGCCCACGTCCACCGCGCAGACGACGCGCACGATGCTGAGCTTGTCGTTCTGCAGCGAGGTCTCGACGGCATGCGCCACGTAGGCGCCGTCCATGCTCCAGCAGGCGATGCCGAGGCCGTTGACGCTGTGCAGCCAGTTCTTCCAGCCGATACGGTCGGCGACCAGCTGCAGCACGTTGCGCAGGCGCGCAGTGTCCAGCGCGCCGCCGTCCTTCAGCGGAATGCTGCGCGGGTCGCCGAGCAGGCGCAGGCGCGTCTGCAGCGGATCTTCGCGCAGCTGGTGCGCGATTTCGTCGACGAAGCTTTCCGCCGCGAAGGCGTTGGCGAGGTGCGGCATGGCGCGATGCGGGCCGCGCGGCAGGGAGGATTCCTGCGCATACCAGTCGCTGCGGAAGTTGGGTACGAGACCGGCGGGCAGCTGGTCCACCGAAACTTCCGAATGCCACAGCCGGTCGGCAGGCACGCCGCGGCCGGCGAGCGCGGAGGCGCTGGCGATGCGCTGGTTCCAGCCGACCACGTTGCGCTTGCGGTCCAGCACCGCACTGATCCGGTGCACACTGGCGGGGCGGTAGTAGTCGTGGGTGAAGTCTTCGCCGCGCGTCCACAGCAGGCGCACGGGCTTGTTCGCTTCCTTCGCCAGCAGCACGGCTTCGGCCACGTAGTCGTGGTCGAGGCGGCGTCCGTAACCGCCGCCCACGCGCGGCACGCGGATTTCGATCTTGTCGGGCGTGAGGCCGGTGAGCCGCTGCACCACGGCGCAGGCCTGCTGCGGCGCCTGGGTGGGCACGACGAGGCTGGCCCGGTCCTTTTCGATGTGCGCGAGGCAGTTCATCGGCTCGGCGCAGGCGTGCGCGAGCCAGGGCTGGTAATAGGTCGCGTCCACGCGCACGGCCGCATGCTTGGCGGTTTTTTCCACATCGCCGTCGTCGCGTACGCGGGTCGTGGGCGTGGCAGAGGATTTGTCGTCGAGCAGGTCAGCGGCCTGTTGTTCCAGGGCGGCGGTGCTTTCCGTGGCGCTGGCACCGGGCTTCCATTCCACCTTGAGCTGGTCGCGGCCTTGCAGCGCGGCCCAGGTGTTTTCGGCCAGCACGGCCACCGCGGGGGCGATCACGGTGAGGCCGGGCTGCATGGTGTGCTCGGGCCGGAGCGGTATCACCTTGACCACGCCCTTCACGGCGAGCGCAGGTGCGGGATCGAGGCTGGCCAGCGCGCCGTCCGGCCAAGGGCAGTGCAGCAGCACGGCGACCAGCGCCTCGGCCTCGTTGTGGTCGACGGCGTATTTCGCGCGGCCGGTGACGATGGCATGCGCATCCACGTCGCCTACCGGCTTGCCGATGAGGGTGTACTGCTCCGGCGACTTCGGTGTGGGCGGCTGCTGCGGCAGGTCGATCTTGCTGGCGTCGGCCACCAGGCTGCCGTAGGTGACGCGGCGGCCGTCCGGCGCGATCACGGTGCCGGCTTCGCAGCGCAGGCGGTCGGCGGCGATGCCGAGCCGGCGCGCGGCCGCCTGCGTGAGCAGCCAGCGCGCCAGCGCGCCGGCCTGGCGCAGGTCGGCCCAGGCGGCGGGGATGGAGTCGCCGGTACCGCCGCGCTGGCGGCCGTAGCTCCAGTGCGTCTTGTTGTTGTCGCCGGCGTCGACGCCAAGGCCGAGATGCACCACGCTGACGCGGTTCCAGTCGGCGTCCAGTTCGTCGGCGACGATCATCGGCAGCGAGGTGGCGACGCCGGTGCCGGTGTCGGGATCGCGCGCGCCGATCAGCACATTGCCGTCGGAATCGATGCGCACATAGGCGCCGAGCTCGTGGAAATCGTTGCCAAGCCATTCCGGCGGCAGCGGCGGTTCGGTCGCCTCGGCGAAGCGCACGCCAACCACCAGCGCACCCGCGGTGCCGGCGAGGATCTGCAGGAAGCGCCGCCGCGAGAGGCGGATGCCATTCGTCGCAGGAGTGCTCATGCCTGACCTGCCTTGCCGGCGGCCGCACGCTTGATCGCGGCACGCACCCGCGTCTGGCTGCCGCAGCGGCAGCTGTTGGGCAACTGGTCGATATCGACGTCGCCGGGTTGCGGCTTGCGCTTGAGCAGGTCGAAGCTGGCCATCAGCCAGCCGGGGGTGCAGTAGCCGCAGCCGATCGCATCCTCGTCGATGAAGGCTTGCTGCAGCGGATGCAGGCTGCCGTCTTCCGCGGTGAGGCCTTCCACCGTGGTGATGCTCTTGCCGGCGAGCTTGGCCATGGGCTGGGTGATCGCGGAAACGGGCTTGCCGTTCACCAGCACCAGATCGGCGCCGTTCTCGCCATGCGTGCCGCCGTATTTGGTGCCGGTGAGCCACAGTACGTCGCGCAGGTACCACAGCAGCGGCATCTGCGGATCGCCCGTGTGCACGAAGCGCTCGCCGTTGATCTCGACCGCGATGCCGCCGCGTGCCGGCTCGGACACGATGCCGTTGTCCGGAATGGGCGGCACATCGTGGGCTTGGGCTGGCGCCATGCGGGATCTCCTCCAAACGTATCCCGTGCATTGTTGCATTGTGGCGGGTGGCTTAGGAATGCGGGGTCTGAACGGCTGGCGCTTGGCTTCGTGAACTTGTCGCAAGCAACGGAGCGGTTTCGTCCGCCTGCCGGCGGCCGAGCTACTTTCTCTTTGCGTGCTCAAAGAGAAAGTAGCCAAAGAGAAAGAGCACCCCGATGCGTCGCTCTCCGGGCATCCTGCCCTGCGAGTGCGTGAGGCGTGGCCGGGCTTTTCGGCCGGGCTTCCTGCCCGGTCGAAAAGGCATCGCCCTCCCTGGCGATGCCCGCTGCGCGGCCTGATCGTCCCCGCCTCACCGCCGCATAGGGGCTCCGAAGAGCAGCGCGCTCCCAGCGCGCAGAAGCCACGGCCAGAGCAGAATCAAACCAAACCAAACCAGAGCCAAGCTAAAGCAGAGAGCAGAGAGCAGAGAGCAGAGCCAAGCTAAAGCGGGGCGAGGTACTAACGTCTCTGCTCGTCATCCCGGCGCAGGCCGGGATCCAATAGCAACCACGCCTGTTCGAGCATCACGGTTACTGGATTCCGGCCTGCGCTGGAATGACGAGCAAGACATGCAGAGCGAAGCGCCCTAGGGTCTTGCCCTCAGTTCTCAGATGTTTCCCTCAGTTCCCAGATACGGCGTGGTGTGGCCGCTGTGCAGGACGTGTCGCCGAACGTAGTTCCAACGTCCTCGACACCGCCCGCTTGTAGTTCCGGCGGATTGAGCCAGGCCATTTCTCTGGGTTACTTCTCTTTGGGCCAGCAAAGAGAAGTAACTCGGGCGCCGGCAGGCGACCGAAACCGCTCTGTCCCTTGCACCAAACACTCAAACAAAGCCCAACTGAATCAAGTCGCGAAACTCGGCGCTCGCCACTCCCTCAACTCCCAGCAGCAAGACCCCACCACAAAAAACGACGGCCGCTTGCGCGGCCGCCGTCGAGACACCTTCGTGGCGAAACCTCAGCGTCCGCCGAGGAACAGGTTGAGGTTGGCCACGTTGAGCGTGCCGATGCCCGCGCCCGGCGTGTAGTTCGGCGCACCGTAGTAGAACCAGTTGTCGCCGGCGTTCACGCTGTTGAAAGCCGACCACTTGCCGTAGCCGAAGATGTTCTGCAGCAGATACACCTGCGGGTTCCAGAAGCCCACGCGATGCCCCGTGCTCTGCGTCAGCAGCGCGCTGATGCCGTTGAGCTGCGGCGCCACGAAGCTGGTGCCGCCTTCGGAGATCACGCCGCCGTCGGCGCTGGACACCACGACATAGCCGGTTTCGGGATCGGCGTTGAGCGAGATGTCCGGCACGTTGCGGCCGTTGAAGTTGGCAGGCAGCTTCAGCAGGGTGGTGGGGCCGGCGCTGGGGTCGTTGTAGACCAGCGACTGCTTCTTCTGGCTGCGCTGGGTGCCCCGGGTGAACCACTGGTAGAACGGCTGCTGCCAGTACACGCTCACGCCGCCACCGCCGCCGCTGGAGAACAGCTCGGCGCGGGGAATTCCGAAGAACTCCAGGTAGTCCCAGCCCCAGACGCTTTCCTGATTGATCGACAGCGTGGCGCCGGTCGAGCTGGTGAACGTCACCGGCGTGGTGGTGCCGCCTGCGGCGGTGATGTACGGATCGGAGGCGGGCGAGTCCACGGTCAGCGGCGCGCTGAACTGCCCCGGGCCGGTGCCCGTGCCCAGGCCGCGCACGGTGTCGTAGGCGCCGGAGTCGCCGGTGGCGGCGAATACCGACTGCCCCTGCACCGCAGCTTCCAGCAGCAACTGGTGGAACGCGCGCAGGTCGCCCACGTCGGTGGTGTCGCTGACGCTGGCGCCGTTCACGTTCAGTGCGGCGAAGTTGTAGATCTCCGGCGAGCCCCAGCTGGTGGAGATGCTGTCGGCCTTGTTGTCGGACACCGCCTGCGCGAGGGCGTCGATGAAGCCGTTGCCGGCGTTGGGTGCGTCGTAGACGAGGATGTTGGCGTTGGGCGCAATGCCGCCGGCCTGTTCCACGTCCAGCGAGGTTTCGCCGCTGCCGCCGTCGATGGCGCCGCCGCCGTCCACGTGCACCTGGGTGATGCGGTTCGCCTTGGTGGTGAGGCCGATGGCGTCCCAGTAGGCCTGCGCGTCGGCCGGGTAGAAGTTGGACAGGGTAACGATGGCCACCGTCGCGCCCTTGCCGGTGATGCCGTGCTGGTACAGCGGGTTGATGTTGTAGAAGTTGGCCACGTCGCCCACGGTGTAGTTGCCCGGCTGGCCGGTGGCCGTGGGGTTGCCGCCGCTGGTGCTCTGGCCGAGTGCCTTCAGCGTGAGCGCCTGCTGTGCCGCCGGCAGCTGCGGCGCGCGGATGCGATGCGACAGGAACTGCCGCTCATTGCTCAGGCCGCTGGCGAAGACCACGGTGTCGGCCAGCGCGCCAGGCATCTGCGGCGTCTTCGACGGGCGATGGAAATGCCGGCCGCTGCGCTTCGACACATAGTCGTGGATGGGCGCCTGGAACAGCGTGCCGAACTGGGCCAGCGTGCCGCTGGTCTGGATCGCCACGTGGCTGTCCAGCACCTTGCCGCTGAGGCCGTGCTGCTGCAGATAAGCCAGTACGCGCGCGACGTCCGCATCGCTGGCGCCGTATTTGCTGGCGAAGTCGCTGGTGCTGAGGAATTGCTGGTAGTGCGCGCTGCCGGGGGTGACGGTCTGACGGATGTAGTCCTGCAATGCCGCTTCGTTGCGCAGTTTCAACATCAGCGTGACATGCACGGTCTGGCTCGAAGTGGCCATGCCCATGTCGGTGCTGGGCCGCTCGTCGGCGGCCAGCGCGGTGCTCCCGACGCCTGCGAGCAGCAGGGCGAGGCAACCGGCGAGGGATTTGCGTTGCAGCTTCACGAACATTGCGCTTCCTCCTGGTGGCAAATAATCCGGGCGTGCACGGGCGACGGCGCGTCGTCGCGACGCCCTGTGGTCGATCCACATGGCATGACGTCGAACAATGACTTGAGGAATTCCCCAGCGACGCCGTCTGTCACCCCCTGACGACCGGCGTTGCGCCGCCCATGGAGCCTACCGCGATGTTGGGTGCGGCGGGTAGTGCTTTGGATGTCCGGCGGCACCACGGGTTTTGAATAAGGTTATGCCCGGGCGCCGGCCTGTCGGCGTCTACGGGAGAACGCTGGCGTCCCAGGTTTGGAACGAGGAAATCGAAGGCCATCAAGGGCTTCGATTTACGCCCGAGGCGAACGGTTGAATTCGGGCGGCGGCTCTGCCGGAAGCCCTGCGATGGCCGTGCGGCTTGGGGCGCATGCGCGAGCTGCGGCACAATAGGCGACTGGCTTCGCCGGTTACGCCGCCGCAAGCCCCTTTCCCCATCGAAGCCATCGCCATGACCGCCATCAAGCAAGCCGACCTGATCCAGTCCGTCGCCGACGCGCTGCAGTACATCAGCTATTACCACCCCGTCGACTACATCAAGAACCTCGCCGCCGCGTACGAGCGCGAGGAGTCGCCGGCGGCGAAGGACGCGATGGCGCAGATCCTGATCAACTCGCGCATGGCCGCCGAGGGCCACCGTCCGCTGTGCCAGGACACGGGCATCGTCACCGTGTTCCTCAAGGTAGGCATGAACGTGCGCTGGGACGACGCCACGATGTCGCTGGAGGACATGGTCAACGAAGGCGTGCGCCGCGCCTACAACGACCCCGACAACAAGCTGCGCGCCAGCGTGCTGGCCGATCCGGCGGGCAAGCGCAGCAACACTAAGGACAACACGCCGGCCGTCATCAACGTCTCCATCGTGCCGGGCGACACCGTGGACGTGATCGTCGCGGCCAAGGGCGGCGGTTCCGAAGCCAAGAGCAAGTTCGTGATGCTCAACCCGTCCGACTCCATCGTGGACTGGGTGCTCAAGACCGTGCCGACCATGGGCGCGGGCTGGTGCCCGCCGGGCATGCTGGGCATCGGCATCGGCGGCACCGCCGAGAAGGCGATGCTGCTGGCGAAGGAGTCGCTGATGGAGCACATCGACATCCAGGAGCTGATCGCCCGCGGCCCGCAGAACCGCGCCGAGGAACTGCGCATCGAGTTGTACGAGAAGGTCAACGCGCTGGGCATCGGCGCGCAGGGCCTGGGTGGCCTCACCACCGTGCTCGACATCAAGGTCAAGGATTACCCCACCCACGCGGCCAACCTGCCGGTGGCGATGATCCCCAACTGCGCCGCCACCCGCCACGCGCACTTCACGCTGGACGGCTCCGGTCCGGTCGCACTCGATCCGCCCTCGCTGGAAGACTGGCCCAAGCTCACCTACAGCCCGCAGAACGCGCGCCGCGTGAACCTCGACACGGTGACCCGCGAAGAAGTCGCCACCTGGAAGCCGGGCGAAGTGCTGCTGCTCAACGGCAAGCTGCTCACCGGCCGCGACGCCGCGCACAAGCGCATGGTCGACATGCTCAACAAGGGCGAGCCGCTGCCGGTGGATTTCACCGGTCGCTTCATCTACTACGTGGGCCCGGTCGATCCGGTGCGCGACGAAGTGGTCGGCCCTGCCGGTCCCACCACCGCCACCCGCATGGACAAGTTCACCGAGCAGGTGCTGGCGCAGACCGGCCTGCTCGGCATGGTCGGCAAGGCCGAGCGCGGCCCGGGCGCCATCGAGGCGATCAAGAAGCACCGCTCGGTGTACCTGATGGCCGTGGGCGGCGCTGCCTACCTGGTGTCCAAGGCAATCAAGGCCTCGCGCGTGGTCGGCTTCGCCGATCTCGGCATGGAGGCGATCTACGAGTTCGAGGTGCAGGACATGCCCGTCACCGTAGCCGTGGATTCCGCCGGTACGTCCGTGCACCAGACCGGGCCGAAGGAGTGGCAGGCGCGGATCGGCAAGATTCCGGTGGTGGTCGCGTAACGCCAACGCACGCCTTCGCTTCCTCTCCCCGGCGGGGAGAGGATCGAGGCGAGGGGCGGGTGCTCGCGAGAACATCCCATCGAAGCAGGTGCTCCATCAAAGCTTCTCGCCAGATGGGCTCCTCACCTCAGCCCTCTCCCCGCCGGCGAGAGGGAACGAGTCACGCAGCGCCTTCAACGCATCGAGCAGGCGCTCCGGTTCCCGCAGCGCCTGCCGCGCCGCACCCACCGCGCGTCGTACCTGCCCTGGCGTGGCCCCTCGTTCGATCAGGGCCAGCGCGGGTGCGCGGCAAGCGAACAGCGTATCGATCCAGTCCGCCTGCTCGCGCATGCCCAGCAGACGCGCCGCGCGAAACGTCGGCGCCAGCGACCGCACGTCATCCAGCGCACGCACGAAGGCTGCGGCACTGCGTGGTTCGATCGTCGGATCCAACGCCTCGCTCAGCGCTGCCAGCGCATCGGCCAGGCGCCGGCGCAGCGCATCGGTGGAACGCACCGGCAGCACCAGCCATGCCGTGGTCACGCCGATCGCCGCACCCACCGCGATGGCGGCGAGGCGCAGCGTCATCGCCGATGCCGCAGGCAGCCCGGCGTAGTTCTGCAGCAAGGCCAGTGCCACGGTGACGAACAGCGCCCACCACGCATAGTTGAACTGGCGCAGCCAGGTGCCCAGGAACAGCGCGAGCAGGATCAGCCCCGCGTTGCCGTGCGTGCCGACCGGTGCGGCCAGCACGGCCGCGGCGATGCAGCCGCCCGCAGCGCCGACCAGCCGCAGCACGCTCTTGTACGCCACCTCCATGTGGCCGCGGTTGCCGCTGTGCACGATGAAGGCGGTCAGCACCACCCACGGCCAATGCTCGCCGAAACACGCATGGCCGACGCCGAAGGCCAGCGCCAATGCCACGGCCATCTGCACGGCCATGCGCGTTGTGGCGGAGGGGCGTGCCTGGCTGGCGGAAGGACGTGGCGGCACAGCGACGTGGCGCACATGGGCATCGGCGAGCCAGCCGAGGCGCCGTCCCAGGACGTCCAGCAGCGATACCCAGGCCAGCGCGAACAGGGCCACCAGGATCGGCACCAGGGCGGCAGGCAGGGGGCCGTGCTGTGCGCCGGACAAATGCGGCACGGTGAGCACGGTCACGAAGGGCAAGGCGATCAGCCGGCTGGCGCGTCGCGCCAGTTCGCCGAACTGGCGCAGCCACACCGACGACGACACGCCTACGGTGAAGGCCGCCGCACCCACCCAGGGCGCGTGCAGCAGCAGCCAGCCCACCCCGGTCGCGGCCAGGCCCACCGCGGGCAGGGCGATGGCCGCTTCCAGCCGACCGCGACGGTCGCGATCGAGCCGGCTGCGGGCGAGCGAAAGGCTAAGCACCACGGCCAGCACGGCGCTGCCGGGGCCGGGGGCCAGCCATTGCGCGCAGGCCAGCGTGAGCAGCGCGGCCGCCATCGAGACGATCGCTTCGGGCAAGGCCCGCAGCGCATTGGGCAGGACGGAAGACGCGGCGGTCATGCGCGGTCGGGCTCCATGGCGGTGGTGCGCAGTCTAGCAGCGCCCGTCCGCGCCTCCATCCGTCCATGGAAGTGGACGTCTGGACGTCCAAACGCCGGCGTATGAATCCACGGTTGCAATCGCGTTGCCGCAGCGCAACACTGGGGGGATTGTTTCCCCCAACCACAGCAAGAGACCCGTGAACCCCAACGCCCCTGCGCCGCTGCCTGCGGACGCCCCCTGGATCGTGATGAAGTTCGGCGGCACCAGTGTCGCCACCCTGCCGCGCTGGCAGAACATCCATGAGCTGGTCGCCAGCCGCCGCGCCGAAGGCGCGCGCGTGCTGGTGGTCGTGTCCGCGCTCACCGGCATCACCGACGCGCTGAAACAGCTGTGCAGCGAGGGCGACCAGGGCAAACGCAAGGCGGCGGCCAGCGCCATCGCGCAACGCCACTACGATCTGCTCGGCCACATGCAGCTCCAGTTGCCGGCCACGCTGGGCGAACGCCTGGACGAGCTGGCCGCGCTGGCGGTGGAAGGCCCGTCGCGGCAGGGCGAACTGGCCTGGGCAGCCCTGGTGCAGGCGCATGGCGAGCTGATGTCGAGCGCGCTGGGCGCGGCCTTCCTCAGCCACAGCGGCCTGCCCACGCAGTGGGTGGACGCGCGCGACTGCCTCGCCGCCGTCGCGCTGCCCAACCAGAACGAGCGCACCAAGCTGCTCTCGGCAATGGTCGAGGCACGGCCCGATCCGGCCTTGAACGTGCGCCTCGCCGCGCAGGGCGAAGTGTTCATCACGCAGGGCTTCATCGCGCGCGAGAGCGAAGGCCGCACGGTGCTGCTGGGCCGCGGCGGTTCGGACACCTCGGCCTCGTACTTCGGCGCGCTGCTCAAGGCGGCGCGCGTGGAGATCTGGACCGACGTGGCCGGCATGTTCACCGCCAACCCGCGCCAGGTGCCGGGCGCGCGCCTGCTGCAGAAGCTGGATTACGAGGAGGCGCAGGAAATCGCCTCCACCGGCGCCAAGGTGCTGCACCCACGCTGCCTGTCGCCGCTGCGCGAGCCGCGCGTGCCGCTGCTGGTGAAGGACACCAACCGTCCCGAGCTGGAGGGCACGGTGATCGGCCCGCAGGTGCGCGAACACGCGCCGTCGGTGAAGGCGATCAGCGCGCGCAAGGGCATCACCCTGGTATCGATGGAATCGGTGGGCATGTGGCAGCAGGTCGGCTTCCTCGCCGACGTGTTCGCGCACTTCAAGCAGCACGGCCTGTCGGTGGATCTGATCGGTTCGGCCGAGACCAACGTCACCGTGTCGCTCGATCCCACCGAGAACCTGCTCGACTCCGACGCCATCGCCGCACTGGCGGCCGACCTGGCCAAGGTATGCCGGGTCAAGGTGATCGCGCCCTGCGCGGCGATTACCCTGGTCGGCCGCGGCATGCGCTCGATGCTGCACACGCTGTCCAGCGTGCTGGCCGAGTTCGACCAGCTGCGCGTGCACCTGATCTCGCAGTCGTCCAACAACCTCAACCTCACCTTCGTGGTGGACGAGGACGTGGTGGATACCCTGCTGCCGCATCTGCACGAGCTGCTGATCGCCGCCGGCGCGCTGCGCACCGACGACAGCGTGTTGTTCGGCTCGAGCTGGCAGCAGCTGTACGGCAGCGGCGAAGCGGCGGTTTCGCAGGCATGGTGGCGCGAGCCGGCCGAGCGCGGGCGGCTTCTCGACATCGCCGCCGAGGCCACGCCGCGCTACGTGTATCACCTGCCCACGGTGCGCCAGCAGGCGCGCGAGCTGAAATCGCTGGCGGCGGTGGATCGCCTGCACTATGCGGTGAAGGCGAACACCCACCCGGCGATCCTGCGCGCGCTGGCCGCGGAAGGCTTCGCCTTCGAGTGCGTGTCGCCCGGCGAGCTGGAGTCGGTATCGGCGGCGGTGCCCGCCGACGTGCCGCTGCTGTTCACGCCCAACTTCGCCTCGCGTTCGGATTTCGAGCGCGGACTGGCTACGCGCGCCACGATCACGCTGGATGCGCTGCATCCGGTGGAACACTGGGGCGAACTTTTCCGCGGCCGCGAGATCGTGCTGCGGGTGGACCTCGGTCGCGGCCTGGGCCATCACGAAAAGGTGCGCACCGGCGGCAGCGGCAGCAAGTTCGGCCTGCCGGTGGAGCAACTCGACACCTTCCTGCGCCACGCCGACGCGCATGGCGTGGTGGTGCGCGGCCTGCATGCGCACCTCGGCTCGGGCGTGCTCGACGCTAAACACTGGGGCGAGGTCTACAGCCAGCTCGCCAGCCTCGCCGAGCGCATCGGCAGCATCGCCTTCCTCAATATCGGCGGCGGCCTGGGCGTGCCCTCGCACCCGGGCGAGGCGAAGCTGGACATCGCAGCGCTGGACAAAGTGCTGCGCGAGGTCAAGGCCGCCTATCCGCACTACCAGCTGTGGATGGAGCCGGGCCGCTACCTGGTGGCCGACGCCGGCGTGCTGCTGGCGCGCGTCACGCAGACCAAGGGCAAGGGCAGCTGGCGCTACCTCGGCGTGGACACCGGCATGAACAGCCTGATCCGCCCCGCGCTGTACGACGCCTGGCACGAGATCGCCAACCTCAGCCGCCTGGACGAGCCCGCCGACGCGCTGTTCCAGGTGGTCGGCCCGATATGCGAAAGCGGCGACGTGCTGGGCAGCGACCGCCGCTTGCCCGAGCCGCAGGAAGGCGACGTGGTCCTGATCGCCCAGACCGGCGCCTACGGCAAGGTGATGTCCTCGCCCTACAACCTGCGAGGCGAAACCGAGGAAGTCGTGCTGGACAGCTGACGCTACCTCCTCCCTCTCCCCTCCGGGGAGAGGGTTGGGGTGAGGGGTGGGTGCTCGCGGGTAGCTATCCAACGAAGCGGAGGTTTCAAGGATGAAACGCTTGCGCGTGGATCGGGCACGACGCCTGAGAGTCAGCCAAACCGAAGCCGAACAAAAACTTTGGCACCACCTGCGCAACCGCAACCTGCAAGGTTGGAAATTCCGCCGCCAGCAGGAGATCGACGCTATATCGCCGACTTCGCCTGTCCGGATGCGGGCCTGATCGTGGAATTGGACGGCAGCCAGCATGGCGAACAGGTGATTTATGACGAAACTCGCACGCACAAGTTGGAAACCATGGGCTACCGCATGCTGCGTTTCTGGGACAATGACGTACTGACAAATATTGAGGGCGTGCTTGAGGCGATTCTGGTGGCCTTGGCAAGCCCGGCCCCTCACCCCAACCCTCTCCCCGGAGGGGAGAGGGGGCAGGGCTCGCGGGAGACTTAAGAGAATGACGACGATCAACAATCCCCGCCTGACCCAGGTGTTCCGCTTCCTGCACGCAAGCTACGCCGACGGCGTGGCCGAGCTGGCGTATGCCTTCGACGACGGCGAGCCCATGG
The DNA here is from genome assembly GCF_014843005.1 of Rhodanobacter sp. DHG33. Lineage (GTDB taxonomy): Bacteria > Pseudomonadota > Gammaproteobacteria > Xanthomonadales > Rhodanobacteraceae > Rhodanobacter_A. The sequence goes on from NZ_JACYXM010000006.1 coordinate 168,818, forward strand.
TGGAGCGCATCCGCTTCCCGCATGCGCCTGCGCTTCCGGACGGGCACAAGGCCGCGTTCGATGCCGCGCTGAAGCTGCTTCACCTGATCGCCGGTGTCAGCTATTACAAGGCCGGCGTGCCACCGAAGATCGAAGTGGCCGACGGCCCATTGGACGACGCCACCGCCGACCTGCTCGACGCACTCTATCTGCACGGCCTGGCCGAATTCGCCTATCGCAATGGGCTGGACCTGCGCGGGCGCATTGCGTTTCCGCGTCTTGGCGCAGAAACGAAGTCGGCAAGCCCCGGTAATGGCGCCGACCGGCCCACAGCAAAAGCACTGGGCCTGCCGCACCGCACGCTGGTTCCCATCGGTGGCGGCAAGGATTCCCTCGTCGCGGTGGAGGCCATCAAGTCCATCGGTGGCGAAGCCACGGCCGTGTGGGTGGGCAACTCTGCGCTGATCGCTGCCTGTGCCGAGCGCACCGGTCTGCCCACGCTCAATATCCAGCGCGAGCTGGCGCCGGCGCTGTTCGAGCTCAACCAGCGCGGTGCGTGGAACGGGCACATCCCGGTGACCGCGGTGAACTCGGCCATCCTCGCCGTGGCCGCGATCCTCTACGGCTTCGACTCCATCGCCTTCGCCAACGAACGTTCCGCCTCCGCCGCCACGCTGGAATACGAAGGCCAGCAGGTGAACCATCAGTGGAGCAAGGGCTACGCCTTCGAACAATTGCTGAGCGACTGGCTGCACACGCACGTGGCCGCCGACCTCGACTACTGCTCGCTGCTGCGTCCGTATTCCGAGCTGGCGATCACGCGCGCGTTCGCCAAGCTCACGCCGTACTTCGATGCGTTCTCCAGTTGCAACCGCAACTTCAAGATCCTCGGCCCCAAGCCGGCGGACCGTTGGTGCGGGCAATGCCCGAAGTGCCATTTCGTGTTCCTCGCGCTGGCACCGTTCCTGCCCAAGCCGCGCCTGCTCGCGATCTTCGGCCGCAACCTGCTGGATGACGAGGCGCAGGCGGCGGGCTTCGATGCGCTGCTGGAATACCAGGACCACAAGCCGTTCGAATGCGTGGGCGAGGGCGCCGAGGCGCGCGCGGCCATGTACGCGCTGAGCCAGCGCCCCGAGTGGCAGGAGGATGCGCTGGTGGCGCGCTTCCGCAGCGAAATCCTGCCGCAGCTCGACGTGGCGCAACTCGCGCTGGAACCGTGGCTCGAACCTTCCGCCGAACATCGCGTGCCGGCGCGCCTGCGGGCGGCGCTGCAGGCCATTGCCTGATGCGCATCGCCGACCTGGCGGCCAAGCGCGTCGCGGTGTGGGGCTTCGGCCGCGAGGGCCGCGCTGCGATCCGCGCCATCCGTGCGCAGCTACCCCAGTTGCCGCTGGCTCTGTATTGCAGTGAGAGCGAGGCCGATGCGGCGCGCGCGTTCGACGCCACGCTCACCGTCTATGGCCAGGAGCCGGGTTCGGTTGCCCTGTGCGCCTACGACGTGGTGGTGAAGTCGCCTGGCATTTCTGCCTACAAGCCCGCGGTGACCACCGCGCAGGCGCAGGGCACGACCTTCACTTCGGGCACCGCGCTGTGGTTTGCAGAGAACCCGGGGGCGCGTGTGATCGCCGTCACCGGCACCAAGGGCAAGAGCACCACGACTGCCTTCATCGCACACCTCGCACGTGCGCTGGGTGTGCGTACGGCGCTGGCCGGCAATATCGGCCTGCCGCTGCTGGAGCTGCAGGGGCAGTCCGCCGACCTGTGGGCCATCGAGCTTTCCAGCTTCCAGACCGGCGAAGCGGGCGCGCTGGAACTGGGCGTGGTCACCAGTCTGTACGAGGAACACCTCGACTGGCACGGTTCGCGCGAACGCTATGTGGCCGACAAGCTCAAGCTTGCGGACGTATCGCGTACCCTGCTGGTCAATGGGCAACAGGCGCACCTGCTGGAGCGCACCGCCGCGCATCCGCACCGCCTCCTGTTCGGCACGCTTGAGGGTTGGCACGTAGCCGATGGCGCGATCCGTCGCGGCGAGCAGGCCGTGTTCGACATCCACGCGATGGCCGCGCCCGGCTTGCACAACGCGCTCAACGCCTGCGCGGCATTGGCTGCGCTGGAAACGCTGGGCTACGACGCGGTCAAGGCCGCGCCTGCCTTGGCGGATTTCCGCCCGCTGCCGCATCGCCTGCAGCCGCTGGGCATGCACGACGGCCTGGCGTGGATCAACGATTCCATCAGCACCACGCCGCTGGCCACGCTGGCCGCGCTGGACAGCCTCGCCGGACGAGAGGTCACGGTGATCGTGGGTGGCCATGACCGCGGGCTGGACTGGTCGGACTTCGTGCGCGCTGCCAAAGACCGCACCGACCTGCGCATCGTGACGCAGGGCGCCAACGGCCCGCGCATCGCGCAGGCGCTGCGCGCCGCCAAGGCTGTGGTACCGCTGGGCGAGGCCGAAGATTTCGCCGACGCAGTGACGATGGCGCGCACCGTCACGCCAGCGGGTGGCGTGGTGCTGCTGTCGCCGGGCGCGCCCAGCTTCGACCAGTTCAAGGACTATGCCGAGCGCGGGCGCCGTTTCGCGGAGCTGGCCGGCTTCGCCGTCGAAACCATCGGCATCGATGGGCTTGGCATCCGCTGAGACGATGGTGGCGTGTCTGCTGTGCGGCGCGGCGACCGGCGCGCCGTGGCGCGAAACCACGGGCGTCTACCGGCATTGCCCATCGTGCGATCTCGTGAGCCGCGATCCGTCGACGTGGCTGGATGCCGCGGCGGAGCGTGCCTACTACGGCACGCACGACAACCGCATCGACGACCCGGGTTATCGCCGTTTCCTCGCGCAGCTCGCCGAACCCTTGATGGCGCTGCTGGAGCCTGGGGCGCAGGGCCTCGATTACGGTTGCGGTGCGGCGCCTGCGCTCGCATCGATGATGGACGAAGCGGGGTTTTCCACGGCCGGCTATGACCCGTTCTTCGCTCCCGACGAGGCGCTGCTCGCCGCGCGTTACGGCTTTGTCACCTGCACGGAAGTGCTGGAGCACATGCACGCGCCGCTGCGCGATCTCGCGCGTATCGATGCGGTGCTCGTCGCGGGCGGTGTGGTCGGATTGATGACCGAGCTGCGGCCGCCGATGGCGGAGTTTTCGCGCTGGCATTACCACCGCGATCCCACGCATGTGGGGTTTCATTCCGAGACGTCGCTGGGATGGATGGCGCGACGGTTCGGTTGGACGTCGATTCGCTTGGATCGGCGCGTGAGTTTGTGGCGGAAGCTGCGGTGAGCCGCTTTCTCCCTCTCTACCTTCGCGGAAAGGGAGATGAGGGGCAACTGCTCGCGCAAGCCTTTATTTCCGCAATGATGCGGCCCTTCGCAACTTCAGAGCGCCCTCAATTCTGTGTTGTCGCGGAAGTGTCGATGCCCGCCTCGTTCAACAGCTCTTCCAGCGGGCCGAGCCACGGCCGGAATTTTTCCCAGCGCCCCACGGCACGGCGGTGCATGCCTTCGCGCACCTGGGCGGTGCTGGCGGTGGCCACGGCGGAGGGGTTGTTCTGGAAGGCCAGGCAGGCGTCGTGCCACTCCAGCTCGCAGTGGGCGAGCAGTTTGCGGGTGGTGGCCTCCTGTTCGGCGACCAGGGTTTCGTAGTCCACCTGCAGGATGCGGCCGGGCAGCACGGCGTTCCAGTGCGCCATCATGCGGTCGAACTGGATGTAGAAGCGGCCGATGTCGAGCAGGTCGAAGCTGTAGCCGTGGAAGGCGGAGTTTTCCGCGAAGGCTTCGCGGAAATTGCTGAGGCAGGTGTCGAGCGGATGGCGGCGCAGGCAGACGATCTTCGCTTTCGGCAGCGCCTTGGCGATCAGGCCGAGGTTGAGGAAGTTGTGCGGCAGTTTGTCGATGAAGTGCGGTTTGAGCGCAGTCTGCGGCCGGGTGGCGTCCACGTAGCGCAGGCCGAGCTGGTGCCAGTCGTAGCGGTGCGATTGCGCGATCAGTTCCGGGGTGAGCTTCGCCGGCGTGCCGGTGGGAGCGAGGCGGCAGAGCTGGGTGCCGAAGTCCATCAGTTCGCCGGCGGAATGCACGTCCGGGTGGCTGGACAGGATGCGCTCCACCAGCGTGGTGCCGGAGCGCGGCATGCCCACCACGAAGATGGGCTCGTCGCTGCCGTAGCCCTTGTCGGTGCTCACGGTGGTGGGGAACGCCGCGATCAGCGCATCGACCATCGCGCGGTCCTGTTCGGGCCGGTAGTCCACCCGCGTGCGCGCGGCGGCCTTGCCCAGCCGCATGTGCTCGAAGGCGGCGGCGTAGTCGCCGAGATCCTCGCATTCCTTGGCCAGCGCACTGTGCAGATGGGTCTGCGCGTCGACATCGCCGGCATGCGCGGCCAGCAGCGCGCGCAGGGCCTCGACATGGTTGTTGTCCGGCGTCTGCCGGCGCAGGCGCGAGCGCAGTCCGTAGGCCGGCCAGTAGGTCGGCATGCGCGCCACGCAGGCATCGAAATGCGTTTCGGCGGCGGCGAGGTTGCCGGTGAAGGTGGCGGTCACGGCGGCGTTGAAGCGGACGACGGCGTGATCCGGCAGCGCGGCCACGGCGCGGCGGAACATAGTGTTGGCGCGCTCGAAGGCGTTGCATTGCATGTAGACGCCGCCCAGCACGTCCAGCGTCAGCGGATCGGCCGGGGTCAGCGCGTAGGCGATGTTGGCGACCTGCAGCGCATGGCCGTAGCGGCACGATATCGCCAGCGCCCGCGCGAAGTAGGTGGCGTACTCGGCGTTTTCGGTTTCGATCGCCACGGCACGGTTGAGGTGCTCCAGGGCGCGACTCAGTTGCTGGGTGTCCAGGCATGCCAACCCGGCGAGATGGTGCGCCTCGGCGCAATTGGCATCCAGGCGCGTCGCCTGCACGGCGAGCTGGCCGGCCTGCGCATGGTCGCCGCGGGCGCGGGCGTGCTTTGCTTCATCCAGCAGCGTGCGGATTTCGTTGGCGTGGGTCATGGCTGTCGGGTAGGGGAAACGACGATGCCCCGGCAGGACCGGGGCATCGTGGAGGATACCTAGGACGGAAACTCAGCGCAGCGTGTAACCCGACACGCGCCAGGTCTTGTCGCTGTCGAGATGGAACGAGATCAGCTCGCGCACGGGCTGTTTCTCGTTGGCGAACTGGGTGGCGAAGCTCACGTTGATGTAGATGCCGGCGGGCGCGCGGCCATCCGTGGATTGGCTGCGGGAAATGGCCGCCAGCTTGCGCGAGACCAGCTTGCCCACCTGCGCGCGGTCGGCGGCGATCTGTTTGACGAAGCTGTCGCGGGCCACTACCTGCTTGGTGCCGCTGGAAGCGCCATCCCACACCTGGCCGGCCTGGCCCTGGTCGATCATCTGGGCGACCCTCGCCGCGCCCTGCGCCATGGCTTCGTTCTGCTGCTTGATCGCAGCGAGCTGCTGCGGCGTCAGCGCCGGAGCGGCCTGGTTCGCCTGGCCTGCAGCAGGCGTGGCGGCGGGTTGCGACTGGGCCAGCAGTGCCGCGGGAGCGGCCAGCAGGGCGGCGGACAGGGCGATTTGCTTGAACATGGGCAGCTACTCCTTGTGCTGATATCGGTATGCCATTCGGCCGGATTATCGCACGGCCCCGATGGCTGGCGTCATGCGGCCATCGGGGCTCGCGATCCCGGGTTGCGCCGGCCGGTCCCGCCGGCCGGCGCAGGGGCTTACCAGATCTTCACCCGCTGGTCCGGCGCGAGGTACAGCTTCTGGCCGGGCTGCACGTTGAACGCCGGGTACCAGGCGTCGAGGTTGCGCACGGTGAGGGCGCGGAACTCGGCGGGTGCGTGCACGTCCGTGGCGAGGCGCTGGCGCTGCGCGGCATCGCGGATCTTCGAACGCCAGGCCTGGCCGAAGGCGAGGAAGAAGCGTTGGTCGCCGCTGAGGCCGTCGATCACCGGCGCGGGCTTGCCGCCCAGCGACTTGTGGTACGCGAGGTAGGCGATGGTGAGGCCGGAGACGTCGGCGATGTTCTCGCCCAGGGTCTGCTCGCCGCTCACGTGCAGGCCGGGCAGGGCCTCGTACTGGTCGAACTGCTTGACCAGTTGCGCGGTGGCGCTCTTGAAATGCGCCTCGTCGGCCGGCGTCCACCAGTTCTCCATCCTGCCCTGCGCATCGAAATCGGCGCCGGTGTTGTCGAAGCTGTGGCTGATCTCGTGGCCGATGATGGCGCCGATGGCGCCGTAGTTGGCGGCGGCGTCGGCCTTGGGATCGAAGAACGGCGCCTGCAGGATCGCGGCGGGGAAGTTCAGTGCGTTCTGCAGCGGCAGGTTCACCGCGTTCACCGTCTGCGGCGTCATCCACCACTCGCCGCGATCCACCGGCTGGCCCAGCTTGGCGAGCTGGTGTTCGTACTCGTGCCGCACCGCGCGCAGGTGGTTGCCCAGCGGATCGTCGGCGTCGATCTTCAGCGCGGAGTAGTCGCGCCAATGTTCGGGGTAGCCCACGCCCACCTTCAGCGTGACCAGTTTTTCCTTGGCCTTGGCGCGCGTGGCCGGGGTCATCCAGCTCAGCGTGTCGAGGCGTTCGTCGAAGGCTGCGATCAGGTTCTTCACCAGCTGCTGCACTTCGGTCTTGGACGAGGCCGGGAAGTACTTCTGCACGTAGAGCTGGCCCACCGCATCGCCGAGGTCGGTGTTGGTGGCGCCCACCGCGAGCTTCCAGCGCGGCTGCTGTTGCGGCGTGCCCTGCAGGGTCTGGCCGTAGAAGCCGAAGTGGAGGTCGTCGTAGGCCTTGGGCAGCAGCGGTGCGGCGGCATCGAGGGTGTGGAAGGTGAGCAGGGTCTTCCATGCGTCCAGCGGTTCGCTGGCGACCAGTGCGGCGAGACCGGTGGCGGCGCTGGGTTGCCACACGTCGATCTGCTTCTGGCCGTCCAGGTGCGCGGCCTTGAAATAGGCAGACCAGTCCAGGCCCGGCGCCTTCTGCGCGAAGTCGGCCATGCTCCACAGGTTGTTCGCCTTGTGCACGTCCTGGCTGTCGATCAGGCTTTCCTGCGCCTTGGCGATCTTCGTTTCGAGATCGACGACGGTGTTTGCCTTCGCATCCGCATCGGCGATGCCGGCCTGCTTCAGCAGCGCCGCCACGTAGTCGTGGTACTTGCCGCGGAACGCCACCATGTGCGGATCGTTCGATAGGTAATAGTCGCGGCTGGGCATGGCCAGGCCGCCCTGCAGCAGGTAGGCGACGGTGTGGCCGGGGTCTTCCAGCCCCTGCGTCACGAACAGGCCGAACAGGTTTTCGGTGTGGAAGTTGGTGGCGTTGACCGGATCGACGTCGGCGCGCAGACGACCGCCCAGCACGCGGGCGAGGTCGCCCTTGCTGGCGATGGCGTCGATGGCGGACAGCGCTGGCTTCAGCGGAGCGAGGCCGTGCTTCGCGATGGCGGCCTCGTCCATGTAGGCGGCGTAGTAGTCGGCGATCTTGCGCGCATTGCTGCCTGCGGCGGGATGGCTGTCGCCGGCGTTCTTGATGAGGTCGGCGGTGTGCTTTTCGGTGGCTTCGAAGATCTTCAGGAAGGTGCCGACGCTGGAGCGGTCGGCAGGAATCTGCGCGGTTTTCAGCCAGGCGCCATTGGCGTAGTCGAAGAACTCATCGCCAGGCTTCACCGAGTGGTCGATGCCGGCGAGGTCGAGGCCGATATCGGCGTTGGACGGCGCAGGCGTCGCTGCGATGGCGGAGGTACCGCAAAGCGCGGTGGCGATCGCCGCGGCCAGGATCCATCGATTGCGTTGCATGGGTGCCACCTCGCTGTCTTGGGAGGCGAGCACGATAGCGCCAAGCGGGCGGCGCTGCAGGTGTCGGAAGGCATTGCGGCCGCTACGCCGCCACGGTCGCGGCGGCGTAGCGAAGGTAGCGTCAATGCTGGTTGTCGTCGTGCTTCTTGGGCGCGGGCTTGGGCGCTTCGTGATGGGTGGGCGCCGGACGAGCGGCGGGGCGCTGCGGTTCCGGGCGCGCCTGCGGTTGCGGGGCGGGGCGTTCCGGCGCGCGTTCCATGGGCTGTGGCGCCGGACGTTCGGCCGGCCGTTGCTGTGCAGGTTGTGCCGGTCGTTCCTGCGCGGGCTGCATCGGCCGTTGCACGGGGCGCTCCTGCGCAGGCCGCTGGACGGGGCGTTCCGGCGTAGGCTGCGCCGGCCGTTCCATGGGGCGTGGTGCGGCGGCGTGTGCGGGTTCGGTACGCGGCATTTCGCGCGCGGCTGCGGCTTCGGGGCGGGGCTGCTGCGCGGGGCGGGCGATTCCGCGCGGCGCCTCGTTCGCGGCGGGACGTGCCGCCGGTTGGGCGGCCGTGCGGGCCTGTTCGAAGCGGGCGGGTTCGGCGCCGCGCACCGGCGTGCCGAAATGCGGCGTGGTCATCGCCTGCGTGGCCGGCCTCTGACCGGCCGCGGCTGCGCGTTCGTTCACCACGTTGTTGTTGACTGTGCGATTGTTGGTGGTGTTGTTGGTATAGCGATTGTTGTTGTTGACCTGGTTGTTGTTCGTGGTGTTGTTGACCGTGCGGTTGTTGCTGTTGACGTAGTTGACCGTGCGGCTGTTGTTGATGTTGTTGGTGACGTAGCGGTTGACCACGGTGGTGGAACGCGAGACGTACACCGAGTTGTTGTGCACCACCGCCGGACGCTGCCAACCGCCGCCGCCCGCATAGCCGCCTTCACCGCCGTGACGGCCCCAGTTCATGCCCCAGCTGTTCCAGCCCCAGCCGGGATTCGGGCCCGGGCCACCGCCGTCGTGGTGATGGTCGAGCAGCGCAGCCACCACCACGCCCACGCCGAAGCCGATGGCGCCGGCCGCCACCATCTGGCCGGTGCTGTAGCCGCTCGGCTGGACATAGGTGTAGCCGGGATAGGTGGCCACCGGTTGGCCATACACGGTTTCCGGGTCGTATTGCGGCACGTAGACCGTATCGGGTTGCGCGGGCTGGAGCAGGATGGTCTGCTGCGGCGCCGGCACGACGGACGGCCCGGAGTACACGGGCTCTGCATCGTCACCGCCTTGCACGACCTGGTCGCTGACCGTGCTGCCGGCAGGCTGGCTCACCACCTGCATCTGCGACGAGCTGCGCAGGCTGCCGTTGCTCTGCGCACGCTGGCGCATCACCTGGATGGCGTTCATCACGTCCGTGGGATCGTTGACGTAGGCCTCGCCCAGCGAGGTCGTCCACTGGATGTTCTGCGCCATCTGGTCGAGCACGGACGGGAATTGCGTCAGGCCCTTCACGCTGGGGTCCCAGGGTTGCGGATTGACCATGTTGGCCAACGGCGTCCCGGTCACGTGGGGATTCTGCTGCAGCATGTTGTCGGCAGCGGTGATCTGGTCCGGGTAGGTCGAGCCGGCCAGCACCTGCGCCACCAGCTTGTCGGGGAACAGCGCGATGGGCGCGACCAGCTGATACAGCTGATCGGCCGTGGGCGGCGTATAGGGCGGCGCCTGCTGCGCACTTGCGCTGGTGCCGGCCGGTGCGGGCGCCGTACCGGATGCAGCGGGATTCGCGGCTGGCGTGTCGGCTGCCTTGTTGCAGCCGGCCAGCATCACGACGCCGGCGCAGAGCAATGCGCATGCGGTATTTCGGGTCAGGGTACGGTCGGTCATCGGAAGCACTCCATGAGAGACGACGGTGAAACGGGCGCCGCGCGATGCGGCGGCGATGCCGGTCGATTATCGTCACACGCAGCGTGTGACAACCGTCGTCGCCGACGCACTGGTCATGCGCGATTCGGGCAGCGGGTCGGTTGCGCGGAATTTCTTGCGCGCACGTTCAGCGCTCGTAGCGGTAATTGAAGCTCGCCCGGTTGAAGTCGGTGGCGCTTTGCGCTTCGAAATTCCAGCGATGGCTGAGCCGGTAGCGCAGCGTGATGACCTGGCCGGGTTCGAAAAGACCTACGCCGTAACTGAGGTAGAGCCGCGGCGACAGATACTTGCCCACGGTGAAGGCGGAGTTGCCGCCCAGCGCCTCGTTGCTGGAGACGCCGATGTCGTCCACGCCGATCTTCGATCCGATGCTCTTGGCCAGCAGATTGCCCGCCGCGGAACCCAGCGCCTGCGCGGCGGCGCCCAGCATGTCGCCTTCGCCGCCCTTCACCTGCGACAGCGGCTTGCCCGTGATCAGGTAGGAAAGCGCGTCGGATTGCTCCATCAGCGGATTGGAGAACACGGTGAGCACCGGGCGTTGCGCGGTGCCAGAAATCTGCAGGCCTACTTCCTGCCCTTCGTCGATGGTGGCGTTGGGGTTGAGCTTGCGGACCGCACGGATGTCCAGTCCGGGATTGTCGATGGGCGTGCTGGCGAACAGCAGCTTGCCGCTCTGGATCGCCAGATTCTGGCCGTAGGCCTTGTACGTGCCGCTCACCGTGACCTGGCCCTGCCCGGTGGTGGCACGGCCGGGACGCTCGTTGACCGTGAGCACGCCGCCGAGGCGCCCATCGAGCCCCATGCCGGCCAGATGCGTCTTGCGGCCGAGATCCACCTTCACCGTGGCGGTGAACGGCAAGGCGCTGCCAGGCTCGGGCTGCGGGCGATCCACCACCACCACGTCGGGCGACGCCTTGCTGGCGCCTGCGCCGGGCAGCTTGTCGAGGTTCACGTCGGCGCTGTCCATCAGCACCGAGCCGCTGAGGCCCAGTCCCTGCGCGCTGCGTTGCAGGCGCAGGTCGGGCGCGATCACGACCTTGGCTGCGGGAATGTCGGCCGCGGTGAACTGATTGCCCTTGATCGCGATGTCGGTGGCGATGTCGCCGCCGATGCCGGCCACACCATTCACCGCCAGCGTGCCTGCACCGGACTGCACGCTGCCGTCCACCCGCAGGCTGTGCGCGTCGATGGCGCGTACCGTCATCCGGCCCTGCGCGAGTTTCAGCCCCGCTGCCGGCACTTCGGCAGCGAAGTCGCCCAGCGTGGCGTCGCCGCTGACGGCCGGTTGTGCCAGCGTGCCGCCAAGGCGGAAGCTGCCGCTGGCCTGGCCATGCACGTTCGCCAGCGAGCTGCCGAACAGTTCGATGAAGGCGAGGCTGTTCAGGCGCAGGTCGATCTGTCCGCCCAGCGACTGCTGCTTGCCGGACACGCTCACCTGGCCGTCCAGGCGCCCGCCGTGATCGAGCCCGGCGCGCACGGTGAAATCCTGGCTGCTGGCGCCGAGGTTGGCGTTCAATGCAAAGCCGTCGTAGCTCAGCAGCGGCGCGTCGGTATGCTCGGTGTAGGTGACGCTGCCGCGTGCGGAGCTGACGTTGGCATGTCCGCTGAGCGCACCGGCGGCGCTGCGATGCAGCTGGCCGTCGCCTTGCAGGTTGCCGTCCACGCGCACCGGCAGGTCGGCTTCGCCTGCGGCATTGAGCAGCAGGGCCAATGGCAGCGCGCGCAACTGGTAGCTGGCGTCGAGGTTGCCGCCCTTGTCCTGCTTCGCGCTGACGCACAGCTGGGGATCGCCTGCCGTGAGGCACAGCTCGGACAGGCTGGCGGCGCCGTCGCGCCAGGCGAGCGCGCTGGACTGCTGCAGGCGCCATCCGGGCAGGCCCTGCGGATCGAGGTTCAGCGCGGACAGCGTGCCGCTCCATGCATCGTTCTTCAGCGCGCCATGCAGGGCCAGCGCGCCGGAGATCTGGCTGCCGTTCGCCTCCAGCGCCAGCCGATGGTCGCCCTGGCTGCCTTCGGCCAGCAGGTGGACGCGCTGGAACACCAGGCCGCCGGCGTGCGCACCGCTGGCGGTGAGTTCCAGCTTGCCCGCGGGATGGCTGATGTCGGGAATGCCGGCGATGAGCTGCAGCGTATCCACGCGCTGCTGCTGCCACGCCAACGCGTTGCCGTTCAGATGGCCGTTGACGGAAAGCTTCGGCAGCAGGCCGCGGATGGCAAAGCGGCCGTTCAGACGGCCGCCGGCGTCGGGCAGCCAGTCGCCGAGCGAGGCAATCGCGAGGGTGAGGTCGGCGTCGTTGCTCTGGCCTGGCTTGGCGTCGAGCTGCACCGTGCTGCCAGCGGACGACAGCTTCAACGTGCCGTCGATCACCTGGTTAGGCGACAGATGCAATTTCCCATCGCCGCCGATGGTGCGGTCGCGCAGGCGTCCGGCGAGTTGCCTGAGTTCCACCGTGGCATCGGGGCCGGCCTTTGCCAGTGTGCCCTGGCTGGCGAGCGTGAAATCCAGTGCGCCGTTCCAGCCCGCGAACAACTGGCCGGGATCGAAGCGGCTGGCCTTGGCATCGAGCCGCCAGCCAAGCACGGGCTGCAGTTGCAGCGTGCCTTGCGCCTGCAACTGGCCCTGTGCCTGCTGCAAGGTGAGCGGGTGCAGGGAGATCGCCTGCGGCGTCCCGTCGATATTCAAGACCAGATGCGCGGGCTTGCCGAGCGGCCCGACGGTGACGTCTCCGGCGGCATGGAAATTTTCGGCGTTGCCGTTGGCGTCCAGCCTGCCAGTGCTGGCCAGCGGCTGGCCGACCAGTTCGGCGGGCAGTTGCACGCCGTTCCACTGGATGGTCAGTTGGCCGCCCACGGGTTTCGCATCGAGCTGCAGCGTGCCGCTGGCGGCAAGCGTTCCCTTGATCTGCGGCGAGGCCAGCGCGAGTTGCTGCAGCGCCAGCGTCTTGCCGTCGTCGCTGATGCTCGCGCGCAAGGGTTGCAGCAGGACGCGGTACTGGTTGAGGTCCAGCGTGCCGGCGAGTTCGCCGCCATGGCGGTCGCCATGGCCTTGCACGGCCAGTGCCACGGAGGTCAGCGCGCTGTCGCCGAGCAGCGGCGTGGGATCGAAGCGTGGCGCATCGAGCGTGGCCTTCCATGCGTACCTGGCGTTCTGCATCAGGTCGAGGTGCAGGCGGGCCGCCATTGGCTGCGTGAGTTGCAGGTCCAGCAGCACCTGCTTGCCGTCGCCGTTGGCGGTGACCTGGCCGGCATAGCGGGTATCGCCCACCTGCCATGCGAACCCGGCCTTGCCGCTGCCGCGCTGCCCGCTGGCGAGGGCAAGCCGGCCTTCGAGGTCGACATGTCCATCCGGCGCGCGCAGCTTCAGGGTGTCGAGGGCGATGCCTGCCTTTGTCCAGCTCCCCGCCAGATCGAGGCTGTCGGAGGCGAACACGGGCTGGCCCGCCTGGCTCACGCGCACCGTGCCGATGTGCGCGCGATCCAGCCGCAGGTCGATGGGCGGCTTGAGCGAAAAGCTGCTGGAGCTTTCGTTGTCGTCGCTGCTTTTCGGCAGCGCCACCGTCACGTCTTCGAGGTCGAGCTCGCTGACGTGCACGCGGCCGGCCAGCAGCGGCCAGAAGCGCAGGTCGAGATGCGCCTGCGCCACGTCGACCCGCGTGCCCTTGCCGTCGTCGTAGCGCAGGCCGTCCAGTTGCAACGGACCGAGCAGTGCGCCTTGCGCCTGCTTCCATTGCAGTGCGCCGTGCGTGGCCGATTGAGCGCGCGCCAAAGCGAAGCGCAGCCCAGCACCAGTGGCCAGCAGCCACCACAGTGCGGTAGCCGTCACCAGCAGCAGGACAGCGAAGGCGATGGCGATGCGCTTCAGCCACTTCATGATGTTGTCTTCTGCCTCCGGGTTGCTTCGGTCGCCGCGCGTTTGTGGATTGCAGAACCAAGCCCTTTGCCTATGTCGAAGACGGGCTGTCCTGCCCGTCTTCGACTCGCCGAGTCCGCTGCGCAGACTTGGCTCCGCGCATCGTCCACTGTGTGGCCGATGCGCGTGCGATCCATCCGTGGATCGCTTGTGAGCAGTCGCCTGCGACGGCTGCTCACAGGTCCGGTCCGATCACCAGGTGCAGCACCACGCCATGGCGCTGCGAGTCGTTGATCGGCGTGCCGATGTCCACCCGGATCATGCCCACCGGCGAGCGCCAGCGCACGCCGACGCCGGTGCCGAGCTTGGGCTGGAAATCGACCGCGTCGAAGGCGTTGCCGGCGTCGATGAAGGTGGCGATGCCCCAGTTGCGGGTGAAGTAGTGCTCCACTTCGGCGCTGGCCACCAGCAGGTTGCTGCCGCCGATCACGCGGCCGTAGCTGTTCTCGGGGCCGATGGACTGGAAGCCGTAGCCGCGCACTGAGCGGTCACCACCGGCGAAGAAGCGCAACTGCGGCGGCAGCGCGGCGAAATCATCGGTCCAGGTCTTGCCGGCGCTGCCGCGCAGGATCAGCCGGTTGCGCTGCTTTGCGCCGAACGCGTGTATCCATTTCGCGTCGGCGGTGAGCTGGCTGAAGCTGGCGGAGGAGAGCAGGTCGCCCGCCGTGCTGCGCGCCGCGAAGTTCAGCGACCAGCCGTCGTGGACGAAATCGACGTTGTCGGCCTGCTTGCGCGACAGCGAGGCCTCGGCGAACAGCAGCGTGCTGTTGCCGTGCTCGATGCCGGGCGTGTCGTCGGGCTCGTCGCTGCGCTTGCCCACGGTGAAGGTGCCGGACAGCGCGTGCAGGCCCACGGTGCGCGTCCAGCCGTGCCACAGCTGCGTCTCGTTGGCGACCAGTTCCAGCGTGCGCGACTGCGAGGTGTCGGTGTTGGCGTCGCGGTAGTTGGCGCCGAAGTTGAGGCTGCGCTGGTTGTCGCCGGGTAGCGGTATGGAATACAGCGTGGACAGCATTTTCAGCCGCTGCGCCAGCACCAGTTCGTTCTTCCATTTGTGGCCGCTGCGGTTGACCCAGCGGCGCTCCAGGCCGCCGCGCACGCCGAGGCCGGTGTCGGTGCCGATGAAGGGGCCGCCGGTGTAGATGGTGCGCTTCGCCGGTGCGAGTTCCACCTCGATGTCGACCCGGCCGTCCGCTTTCTCGTCGATCTGCGGCAGCACGTTGACCACGGCGAAGTAGTCCGCGCCGTTCAAGGCCTGCTGCAATTGCAACAGCTGATTCTGATCGAAGTAATCGCCGGACTTGAACGGCACGTAGCGTTCGAGAAAGCCGTCCTTGAACTGCGAGCCCTCGAAATGCACGGTGCCATAGCGGTAGCGCTGGCCCGCCTGCCAGGCCAGCCGGATCGCCGCGCTGCGCTGCGCCGTGTCCACCTCGACGCGATGCGTCACCAGCTTCGCGTCGAGGAAGCCGCTCGCGGTCAGCGCAGCCGACAGCGCATCGCGCGCGGCGTCGTAGCTGGCGTGGTCCAGTTGCTTGCCGCGCATGCGCGTCAGCGCGTTGCGCGCATGGCGGATGGAGGGCAGCGCGAGCGCGTCGGCGTCGAGCTGCACGTCCACCGAGGCGACCTTCACCGGTTCGCCCACGCGAACGTCCAGCGTCACTTTCCAGTCCTTGCCGACCTGCTGCAGTTGCGGCGTGACGTCCGCGTCGTAGTAACCATAAGGCTCCAGCGCCGTCTTCGCTTGCGCGGGGGCCTGTGCGTATAGGCGACGCATCTGCGCTTCGCTGACGTCGCGCTGCGCGTATTGCGACAGCCCCACCGACGCCGCAATGGCCTGCTGCAGCGGTTCGTCCACGCCGCGCACCACCAGTTGCACGCCGGCTTGCGCGAATGTCGCGAACAGCAGCAGCGGCAGGGCGAGCAGGGTGGCGCGGCGCATGCGTCGGGATCCGTCCTCAAACGTTCGTGGTTGAGGAAGCTTAGCGAAGTGAGGTGAAAGACGGGTTTTTTTGCGATCGCCGATCTTGGCGGCCATCGTCTTTAGCGTCGCCGCCAGCGCGATGTCAGAAGCCGTTCTGGACGAATTCCGGGTACGCCGAAAACAGGAACGCCGCGCGTGGCGCGGCGTTCCCTTTGCGGGCATTCGAACGGATCCGCATTCAGCCCGGCAGTTGCTTGGTGCCGAAGATCTTGTCGCCCGCATCGCCCAGGCCGGGCAGGATGTAGCCCTGTCCGTTGAGCCGCTCGTCGATGGCGGCGGTGTAGATCTCGATGTCGGGGTGGGCGGCCTCGATGCGCTTCAGGCCTTCCGGCGCGGCGACCAGGAACAGGCCTTTGATGCGCGTGCACCCGGCGGCCTTGAGCATGTCCACGGTGGCGACCAGGGTGCCGGCGGTGGCGAGCATGGGGTCGACGATCAGTGCGATGCGTTCGTCCATGCGGCCGGTGAGTTTCTCGTAGTAGGCGATGGGCTTGAGCGTCTGCTCGTCGCGCTGCAGGCCCACCACGCTGACCTTGGCCGCAGGGATCAGGTCGAGCACGCCGGGCAGCATGCCGAGGCCCGCGCGCAGGATGGGCACGATGGTGATCTTGGCGCCCTTGATCCGCTGCACGGTCAGCGGCCCGGCCCAGCCGTCGATATGTTCCTCGACGGTTTCCAGGTCCTTGGTGGCCTCGTAGGTGAGCAGGGCGGCGACTTCGCCGGCCAGCTCGCGGAATTCCTTGGTGCTGATCCCGGCGCGGCGCATCAGGCCGAGCTTGTGCTGGATGAGCGGGTGGCGGACTTCGACGGTTTTCATCGGCCAAGCATAGCGGCGGGAATCACCGCGACAAGCGCCTAGCCGGGGCAGCGTAGGAATCCGGGCAAACCGGGCGCAGCGTGCCGGGAGCAACGCCGTCGCGGATGGTTTTCCGCGAAGCCAAAAGAACGGGCACCGCCTTGCGGCGGTGCCCGGTGTACGGCGATCGGGCTCAGTGCGCGGGGGCAGGAGCCGCGGAGGCGTCGCCCTTGAGGCAGGTGCTCATGAAGGACTTGCGGTCGGCGCCCTTGAGCGCCTTGGTCTTGGCGTCGGCGTTGCAGGTCTTCATCTTTTCCTGCTGCGTGGTCTTGGCGGCCGGCGCGGCGGCGGCGCTTTCGCCCTTGAGGCAGGAGCTCATGAAGGTTTTGCGGTCGGCGCCGGTCTTGCCGGTAGCCTGCTTGTTGCAGTCGCTCATGCGCTGTTGCTGCGGAGTGAGGGTCTTGCCAGTGGCGGCGGCTTGCGGCGTGGCGGCGAACGCGACGGTGGTGGCGAAGGCGAGGGCGGCGCAGGCGGCGATCTGGCTGAAACGCAACGTCATGATGGTTCCTCCCGAGGTGACCGGCGGCTGCCGGCGTGCGCAGTCTATCGCTGCGGAGGGCGCATCGATGCTGAACGACGGAAGGTTGGCGTAGGCCGGGCGCCCGCCGCACGGTCGGCGGCGGGCGCGGGCGTGTGTGGCGCCGGTCAGGCGGCCTTGCTTTCGCTCTTGCGCGGGCCTTCCAGCAGGGCGTGGCGCACGTGCGACACCACCAGGTCCACCTCGGCGCTGGTGACGTTGAAGTGCGGGGTGAAGCGCAGCGAATTGACGCCGCCGTGGATCACGCCGATGCCGCGCTCGCGCAGGTATTCCTCGGTGGAGCCGGCGCCGTAGCACTTGAACTGCGGGGCCAGCTCGCAGGAGAACAGCAGGCCGGTGCCCTGCACCTTGGTGATCAGACCGCCCAGTTCGTCCTTCAGCGCATTGAGCTTGTCCACGAACTCCTTGCCGCGCTCGCGGATGTTGGCGCGCACCTCGTCGGTGAGCTCGCCCAGCGTGGCCAGCGCCACGTCCAGCGCGCGCGGGTTGGCGGTCATGGTGTTGCCGTAGATGCCCTTGCGGTACAGGTTGCCGGCACGCTCGCTCACGGCCAGCACCGACAGCGGGTACTGGCCGGCATTGAGCGCCTTGGAGAAAGTCTCCATGTCCGGCGCGGGCAGCTTCTCGAAACCGGGGTAGTCGGTGAGCGAGAGCACGCCGTGCGCGCGCAGGCCGGCCTGGATCGAGTCGACCAGCAGCAGGGTGCCGTGCGCTTCGGTGAGCTTGCGCGCGGCGGCGTAGAACTCCGGCGTCACCGCGCGGCCCGGGTCGCCTTCGCCCATCACCGGCTCGAGGAACATCGCTTCGATGAACCAGCCGTGCTTGTCGGCGTCGGCGAACGCGGCCTCGAGCTGGGCCACGTTGTACGGCTCGACCGTCAGCAAGGTGTCCTCGTGGCGATAGCTGGCGAGGTGCTGCTGGTAGGTCTTGCGCGAGGAATCGGAATACAGCGCCGGTTTGTCGGTGCGGCCGTGGAAGGCGCCCTTCACCGCGAGGCGCTTGATGGTGCGGCCGGCATAGCGGCCACCGGCGTCGGTCATCAGCTTGGCGTTGACGTCGGCGATGCGGCAGGCCAGCGACACCGATTCCGAACCGGAGTTGAGGCACAGGTAGTGCGCGTAGGGATTGCCGCCGCGGTGGTGGCCCAGCTCGCGGTTCAGCGCCTGCACCAGACGCAGCTGAGCAATGCTGGGCGTCATCACGTTGGCCATCACCTGCGGGCGGGCCAGCGCGGCTTCGATGGCCGGGTGGTTGTGGCCGAAGCCCAGCATGCCGTAGCCGCCGTTGTCGTGCACCACCGCGCCCTTCAGCGTGACGACCCAAGGACCGCGCGCAGCGGCCGGCAGATACGGGTTGATCGCATCGTCGGGATAGAAGTTGACGAAGCCGGCCTGCGCCTGCGCCAGCTGCGCGGACTCGTCCAGCTTCAGGAAATCTCCAAGGTCGGCGCGCAGTTCGCGGTGGCGCGCCACGGCGGCGGCCACGGCCTCGGCCAGCATGGAGTCGGTCGCGGCCATGCGCTCGATACTGGCGTCATCCAGACCGGTGGTGCGCGGCTTGCCGCCGAATTCGCGCAGTTCGCGCAGCTGATCGATCAAACCCATGGTGCTCTCCTCGAAAATCCGCCGGCGCCTCGCACCCAGCGCAAAGCAGGCCGACGTGTGGTTACGTGGCGCGGCGGGGTGAGCCGGCTTGGCGGCAGCGCGCGTCCACGAATCCTAAGGATAACCCGCGGGGCAGGTGGCCCGGTACCCCCTGACTGCGGCAAAACGCCTTGCACTGCAACACTTTGCGGGCGGGTGACGCCTGTCACACGCGATGGCTGACGGCCACGACTGGGGCCGCGGTGGCACGCTGCCTAGGCTGTGCAGCACGGAGGAAACCCCATGAACGACACTATCGTTGCCTGTCTTGCCGCTGCCGCGAAACGCTATGGCTCCCTTGTCGCGCTGGACGGCGTGGATCTTGCCGTGCGGCGCGGCGAACTGCTGGCCCTGCTCGGTCCCAACGGCGCCGGCAAGAGCACCAGCATCAGCCTGCTGCTGGGGCTGATCCGCCCCGATGCCGGCCGTGCCGAACTGTTCGGCCTGGACCCGCAGCGCATCGAGGCGCGCCGCCGCATCGGCGTGATGCTGCAGTCGGCCAACCTGCCGCCCACCCTGCGCGTCGGCGAGCTGCTGCGCCTCACCATGAGCTACTACCCGAACCCGCGCGATTTCGACGAAACCGCTGCGCTGGCCGGCATCGCCGATCTGTTGAAGCGGCCCTACGGCAAGCTTTCCGGCGGCCAGCAGCGTCGCGTGCAGTTCGCGCTGGCGCTGTGCGGCCGGCCCGAGCTGCTGTTCCTCGACGAGCCCACCGTGGGCATGGACATCGACGCGCGGCAGAAGCTGTGGGCGGCGATGCGCACCCTGGTCGCCGAAGGCTGCGCCGTGGTGCTCACCACGCATTACCTGGAAGAAGCCCAGGCGCTTGCGCAGCGCGTGGTGGTGCTGGGGCAGGGCCGCGTGCTCAGCGAGGGCAGCGTGGACGACCTGCGCAAGCGCGTGGCGCTCACCCGCATCCGCTGCGTGAGCGACCTGGATGCCGAGGCGATTGCCGCATGGCCCGGCGTGGCTTCCGCCTCGCGCGACGGCGTGCATCTGAGCATCGCCACCGCGCGCGCCGAGATCGTGGTGCGCCGGTTGCTCGACGCCGATCCCGCCCTGGATGAGCTGGAAGTGCAGCGTGCCGGCCTCGCCGAGGCGTTTACCGAACTCACCCGCGAACCCACTGCCGAGCTGGAGGCCGCCTGATGAACACCATTGCCTTTGCCGCCGCATCGCCGGATGCCGCCCCCGTCATGCCGCCGCGCCGCGTGCTGGGCGCCTATCTTGCCGAGGCGCGCAGCGAGTGCCTGCGCTATCTGCGGGCGCCCGGTTTCCTGCTGCCGATCCTGCTGTTCCCGGGCCTGTTCTACCTGGTGTTCGGCGTGCTGATGGGGCGCTCCGAGGGTGCGGATGCGGCCCGCTACCTGTTGGGCAGCTATAGCGTCTTCGGCGTGATGAGCCCGGGTCTTTTCGGTTTCGGCGTGTCGCTGTCGCTGGAGCGCGACGGCGGCCTGCTGACCTGGAAGCGCGCGCTGCCGATGCCGCCCGGCGCCTACCTGCTGGGCAAGATGCTGATGGCGATGGGCGCCGCCACGGTGGTGGTGCTGATGCTGCTGGCGATGGCGACGGGCCTGGGCCACGTGGTGCTGGCGCCGATGCAGGCCATCGCGCTGCTCGTCACCGGCATGCTGGGCGTGCTGCCGTTCTGCGCGCTGGGCATGCTGGTGGGCACCCTGATCAAGGGGCAGGGCGCGCCCGGCATGCTGCAGCTGGTCTACCTGCCGATGTCCTTCCTCTCCGGCCTGTGGTTTCCGCTGTCGATGATGCCGAAGTTCCTGCAGCAGTTCGCGCCGGTGTGGCCGAGCTATCACCTCGACCGCATCGCGCTGGTCGCGGTGGGCCTGGCGCACGAGGCAGTGCTGCCCCATGTGCTGGTGCTGGCCGGCTTCGGCGCGGTGTTCTTCGCGCTGGCGGTGCGGCGGCTGCGCCGGTACGGCTGAACTGGCGGTAGCATTCGGCCATGAGCGACAGCAATCCCCATGCAAGCAATAGGCGATGGCCTGCCTGGCTGCACCCGACGCCAGATTCCGCGGCGGCGGCAATGCGCGCCGCAGGCCATTCGCCGTGGGCCTATGGATGGAACCTGCTGTGGTCGTTCTGGATCTTCCTCGGCCCGCTGTTCCAGCACGTGGGGCCTGGCTTCTGGTGGTCGCTGGTCCTGGGCTATCCGATTTTCCTGCTGCTCTTCCTGCTTTCGTGGATACGGCCGACCGTCGAGGTGAACGGTTACGTCGGTGCGCTGGTGATATTGACCGCGCTGTCGATGCCGTGGAATCCCGCCGGGTGGACCTATGCCGTGTTCGCCTGCGCGATGCTGCCATACGAAGGGTCGTGGCTGACCACGGCCATAAGGATGGCGGTGATCCAGGCTCTGCTGGTGCTGGAAGGCATCTTCCTGCACTGGGACTGGTATGCCTTCCTGATCCTGGTCGGCGTATGCACCAGTACCGGCGTCGGTGCGCTGGCGGGGCGCATCAACTGGGAAAAGAACACCAGGCTGCGCATGTCGCACGAGCAGATCCGCCAGCTCGCCGCTACCGCGGAGCGCGAGCGCATCGGTCGCGATTTGCACGACTTGCTCGGCCATACGCTGTCTTTGATCACGATGAAGCTGGAGTTGTCGCGCCGGTTGCTGGACCGCGACCCGGCGACGGCACGACGCGAGCTGGCCGAGGCCGAAGAGGTGGCGCGCCACGCGCTGGCGGAAGTGCGTGCGGCGGTCACCGGCATCCGCGCCGCGGGTTTTGCCGCGGAGCTGGCTTCGGCGTCGCTGCTGCTGCGCACGTCCGGCGTGCGGCTCGACCAGCACCTGCAGGCCTTCAACCTGCCCGAGCCTGTCGAGTGCGGTTTGGCGCTGGTGCTGCGCGAGGCGACCACGAATATCGCGCGGCACGCGCATGCGACGCTTGCGCGGGTGTCCCTCGCCGGCACGGGCGACGGCGTGCAGCTGTGCGTCGAGGACAACGGGCGCGGCGGCATCCAGGTCGCAGGCAACGGCCTGCGCGGGATGCGTGAGCGCGTGCAGGCGTTGGGCGGCACGCTGCAATTGGATTCGCCGCCTGGCGGCGGCACGCGGCTGAACGTCCAGGTGCCGTTGGCCGCGACGGTTGCGGCGCACGGCATCGAATCGCCGCTGGTTTTCGCCAGAGTACGGCACGCCACATGATGCCGGCCTTTCTCGCCCGCTGGTTCACACCTGCGCCGGATTCCGGCGTGGCCGACGACATCAAGCGCGGCAAATCGCCGTGGGCCGACAGCGTCCACCTGCTGTGGTCGGTGTGGATCTTCGTCACTCCGCTGTTCGACAACGGCGTTGCCGGCTACACCCGGACCTGGCTGCTGTTCACGCTGGTGTCGTATCCGCTGTTCCTGTTGCTGTTCGCCCGCATCCAGTTGGCGCCCCAGCGCACGACGTATGTCTATGCCTGGGCGATGGCGGCGCTGTGTTTCGCGCTGCTGCGCTGGTACCCGAGTGGCCTCAGCTATTTCGTCTATGCCTGCGTGATGCTGAATCATTGCCGGATGCGCCTGCGCGCCCAGCTGATCCAGCTGGTGCTGCTCAACGTGGCCTTGCTTGGACTGGCCTGGTGGATCGGCTATCCGACCAGCGTGCTGGTGATCATGCCGGCTTCGGTCATCGTGATCAGCGTGATCATGCTGGTCGAGCGCATCAACAAGGAAAAGGACGCCGCGCTGCGCCTGTCGCAGGAAGAGATACGCCGGCTGGCGGTGCTCGCCGAGCGCGAGCGCATCGGCCGCGACTTGCACGACCTGCTCGGTCACACGCTGTCGCTGGTGACGCTGAAGTCCGAGCTGGCGCGCAAGCTGGCGCTGGCCGATCCGCCGCGCGCCCAGCGCGAGATGGAAGAAGTGGAGCGCGTGTCGCGCCACGCGCTGGCCGAGGTACGCGCCGCGGTCACCGGCATGCGGCGCAGCGACCTGACGGCGGAGCTGGCCTCGGCGCGGCTGATGCTCGAAGCTTCGAACATCGCGTTCGAGGCCGGTGCGCCCGTGTTGCCCGAGCTGCCGCCGGAGATCGAGGCGTCGCTGGCGCTGGTGCTGCGCGAGGCGGTCACCAATATCCATCGCCACGCGCATGCCGCGGTGGCGCGAGTGTCTTTCTCATGCGAGGCGGAAAGCTTGCACATGCGCATCAGCGACAACGGACGCGGCGGCCTTGCCGCCCACGGCAACGGCATCAGCGGCATGCGCGAGCGCGTGCGCGCGCTGGGCGGCACACTGGCCATCGACTCGCCCGCGCGGCGCGGCACGACGCTCGACATCCAAGTGCCTTTGCGTATGGTGCCGAGATCCGCCGTTGCGGATGCGCGTCTGCAGCCAACGCTGGCAGCCCAGAGGAGCGGCGCATGATCCGCGTGTTGCTGGCCGAAGACCAGGCCATGGTGCGCGGCGCGCTGTCGGCGCTGCTGAACCTCGAGTCGGACATCGAGGTGCTGGGCTCCGCCTGCGACGGCGAGGCCGCATGGCGCGAGCTGCAGCGGCTGAAGCCCGACGTGCTGGTCACCGACATCGAGATGCCCGGCCTCACCGGGCTGGAGCTGGCGCAGCGCATCCAGCGGCACGAGCTGCCGATCAAGGTGATCATCGTCACCACCTTCGCGCGACCGGGCTTTTTGCGCCGCGCGCTGGATGCGGGCGTGTCCGGCTACCTGCTCAAGGATGCGCCTGCGGAGAACCTCGCCGAAGCGCTGCGCACGGTGCATCGCGGCGGCCGCGCCATCGATCCGCAACTGGCGCTGGAAGCCTGGTCCGAAGCCGACCCGCTCAACGATCGCGAACGCCAGGTGCTGCGCCTGGCCGGCGAAGGGCAGAGCGCGGGCGACATCGCCACCGCCTTGAACCTGTCGCACGGCACCGTGCGCAACTACCTTTCCGAAGCCATCGGCAAACTCGGCGTGGCGAATCGCATCGAGGCGTACCGCCTGGCGCGGCAGAAGGGTTGGCTGTGATGCCTGAAGCTTGCCAGCGCGCCTAACGCCGGACCTTCGTGCCTTGCTTCCGCTCCGGGGTGCGTGACGCCTGCAGATCGCGCACGAAGCCGGCAGGGTTCGCGGGAGACAGCACCACGGTGCAGGTGCTGGTGCGCAACACCACGGCCTGCTGCCAGTCGGTGACGAAGGCGCGGTAGCGGCCCAGCTTCGCGTTGCGGAACCAGCCCGAGAACGAAAACAGGCCGCCGTTGCCGACCAGCCGCAGCGAACCGGACCCGGCCTGCGGGTCGATGGTCGCTTCGCGCAGTTCGCCCAGCGCAACCCGCGTGACCCAGCACAATCGGTAGACCTGCAGCACGCCGTCGCGCAGTTCGTAGCCGCGTACCACGAAGAGCGCGGCGGCCAGCAGGATTATCAGCGGCAACGCGGACACCGCCCGGTGTAACGACGGCGGCGCATGCGCATGGATCGGCGTGACGAAGGCAAGCAGCAGGGATATGCCCAGCAGAAGCAGGGTGACGGCGACCGAGATGCCCTTGAGGAAGCCGCCCCAGGGCGCGGCGGGATAGCGTGGGTCCATGGCCGGGATTCTGGCCGCAGTCCGGCATGCAGACAAGGCGGAATGCCAGGGCCAAAGCGATTCGCCGCATGCGGATGGCGGCGTCGCATACAGCAGGAAATCACGCGGTTCTTCACGGTTCGTGCGGCAGTGAAGACCCTCGACCAAGCCCGGGCATGCCGGCGGCGGCGCACTGCGGGATAATGGCCGATCCCCGCATCGCCGCCGAGCCGCTCTTGAAGAAGTCCGATTTCGATTTTGACCTGCCGCGCGAACTGATCGCGCAGGCGCCGCTGCCCGAGCGTTCGGCGAGCCGCCTGTTGCTGCTGGATGTGCCGGCTGACCGGCGCGAAGACCGGATGTTCCGCGAGCTGCCCGGCTTCCTGCGTCCCGGCGACCTGCTGGTGTTCAACGACACCCGCGTGCTGCCGGCGCGACTGTACGGGCGCAAGGACACGGGCGGCGCGGTGGAGATCCTGATCGAGCGCGTCACCGGCGCACACGAAGCCGTCGTGCAGCTGGGCGTGAGCAAGAAGCCGAAGGAAGGCGGTCGCATCGAACTGGCCGACGGCAGCCACGCCGTGGTGCTAGGTCGCGACGAGGGTTTCTTCCGGCTGCGCTTCGAGGCTCCCGAGCCGCTGGAAAAGCTGTTGCTCAAGCTGGGCGAGATGCCGCTGCCGCCGTACATCGAACGCCATGCCGACGCCGCCGACATGGAGCGTTACCAGACGGTGTACGCACGTGCGCCTGGTGCGGTGGCGGCGCCCACGGCCGGCCTGCATTTCGACGAGCCGCTGCTGGCCGCGCTGCGCGATCTCGGTGTGGCGTTCGGGTACGTCACTCTCCACGTAGGCGCGGGTACGTTCCAGCCGGTGCGCGAGGACAACCTGAGCGATCACCATATGCACCGCGAGTGGCTCAACGTGGGTGCGGGCCTGGTGGAACAGATCCGCCGCACCCGCGCCGCCGGTGGCCGGGTGATCGCGGTGGGCACCACGGTGGTGCGTGCGCTAGAAAGCGCCACGGTGGATGGCGTGCTGCATCCGTTCGCGGGGGAAACGCAGATCTTCATCTTCCCGGGCTACAGGATCACCAGCATCGACGGCCTCATCACCAACTTCCACCTGCCGCAATCCACACTGCTGATGCTGGTGTCCGCACTGGCCGGGCGCGAATACATGCTGGGCGCGTATCGGCATGCGGTGGAGCAGCGTTACCGCTTCTTCTCGTACGGCGATGCGATGCTGATCCTGCCGCACGGGGCCTGAGTGTTCTTTTGCCGGACTTGCAAAAGGAGCGAGGCGGTGAAGAATTCGCTCTTCCCATCGGGAACCGTATGGCCATGAGCGAACCCAACCGCGAAGCCCGCGCCGACGCCCTGCTCGGTGTCGCCAACGGCGAACGGCGGCGCCTGAAGATCTTTCTCGGCGCCGCGCCGGGCGTGGGCAAGACTTGGGCCATGCTGTCCGCCGCGCGCGAGCTGAAGAAGCAGGGCGTGGACGTGGTGGTGGGCCTGGTGGAGACGCACGGCCGCGCCGAGACGGCGGCCATGCTCGAAGGCCTGGAAATCCTGCCGCGCCGGCACGTGCACTACCGCGGCCGCGAGTTCGAGGAGTTCGATCTCGACGCCGCTCTGGCGCGTAAGCCGGCGTTGCTGCTGGTGGACGAGCTGGCGCACACCAATCTTCCCGGCGGCCGCCACGAGCGCCGCTGGCAGGACATCGCCGAGCTGCTCGATGCCGGCATCGAGGTGTACACCGCACTCAACGTGCAGCACCTGGAAAGCCTCAACGACCAGGTGCAGCGCATCACCGGCGTGACCGTGCGCGAGCGCGTGCCGGATGCCTTCCTGGATCGTGCGCGCGACATCGTGCTGATCGACCTGCCGTCGCGCGAGCTGATCCAGCGCCTGAAGGACGGCAAGGTCTACGTGCCGGAAACCGCGTCGGCGGCGCTGGATTCGTTCTTTTCGCCGACCAATCTCGCCGCGTTGCGCGAGCTGTCGGTGGACACCGTGGCCGGCCACGTGGAAAGCGACCTGCGCGGCGCCATGCTGGCGCGCGGCGGCGCGATGCCGGTGCGCCGTCGCGTGCTGGCGGCGATCGACGGCCATGCGCAGAGCGAATACCTGGTGCGCGTGGCGCGACGCATCGCCGAACGGCGCGGCGTGCCCTGGGGCGTGGCCTTCGTGGACACCGGGGCGAGCATGGACGGGGCATGGCACGAGCGGCTGGACGCCGCGATGCGCCTGGCGCGCCGCCTCGGCGGCGACGCCGTGGTGCTGCGCGGCCACGCCATCGCCGACGAACTGCTGGCGCACGCCGACCGCGAAGGGGTGGGCCAGATCCTGCTGGCGCGCACGCGCGAGCGCCTGTTCGCACGCATGTTCGGGCGCTCGCTCACGCAACAGCTGCTGCGCCGTGGCGCGCATATGGAACTCACCATTGTCGCCACGCCGGCCGAGCGCGCGGCTTCGCGTCGCCGCCAGCGCCTGCCGAACCTTCCCGGCGGCCTGGGGCGGGGCGGCGAATACGTCTATGCCACGTCGGCCACGCTGGTGGCGCTGGCCCTGGGTTTCCTGGGGCAGCGTTATCTGGGGGTGGCGAATCTCTCGCTGATCTTCCTCACCGCCGTGCTGGTGGTGGCGGTGCGAACGCGCATGGCCGTGGCGATCTATACGGCCATCCTGTGTTTTCTTTCCTACAACTTCTTCTTCGTACCGCCGATCTACTCGCTGACGATTTCCAGTACCGACGATGTGCTTGCCATGGGACTGTTCCTGCTGGCGGCGCTGGTGTGCAGCCGGCTGGCTACGCGCCTGACGCAGCAGGTGGAGTCGTTGCGTACGACGCACGTGCACGCGCGGTCCCTGCTCACGCTGGGCCAGCGTCTGGCCGCCAGTACCGATGCCGATGGCGTGCGTGCCGTGGGCGTGGCGGCCCTGGCGAAAGCGCTGCCATGCGAAGCGGCGCTGCTGGCGCGCGACGCCACCGGCGCGCTGCAGGCGGTGGCGACCGATCCGCACGTGATGCAGCTGCAGCCGCAGGACATCGCCGCCGCCGACTGGTGTGAACGCCATGCCGCGCCGGCGGGCCGCTATACCGACACCTTGAACGCCGCACCGTGCTGGCTATTGCCGCTGGGTGGCGACGAGCAACGCCTGGGTGTGGCCGCGCTGCGGTTCCCGGCCAGTGACGGCGACCTCGACTCTGACCGCCGCAGCCTTGCGCTGGCGATGGTGCAGGACATCGGCCAGGCGCTGGCGCGCGCACGGCTGGCGGAGGAGCTGGAGGGCGCGCGCGTGCAGGGCGAGACGGAGCGCCTGCGCAGCGCGCTGCTTTCCTCGGTATCGCACGACCTGCGCTCGCCGCTGTCCTCGATGATCGGCGCCGCGGGCACGCTGGTGGACTACGAAGATCGCCTGCCGCCTACCGAACGCCGCGAATTGCTCGAAGCCATCCTCGGCGAAGGCCAGCGGCTGGACCGCTATATCCAGAACCTGCTCGACATGACCCGGCTCGGCCACGGCACGCTCAAGCTCAACCGCGACTGGGTGGACGTGGCCGAAATCGTGGGGGCGGCGGTGACGCGCCTGCGCAAGCTGTTTCCCGCGCAGCGCGTGGAGATCGCGCTGCCGTCCGACACGGTATTGCTGCATGCGCATCCCGCACTGATCGAGCAGGCGCTGTTCAACATCCTCGAGAACGCCGCGCGTTTCTCGCCGCCGGACCAGCCGGTGACGGTGGGCGCGCGCACCGAGGGCGGACGCCTGCTGCTGGACGTGGGCGACCGCGGTCCCGGCATTCCGGAGGACGAGCGCGCACGCATCTTCGACATGTTCTATTCCGTGTCGCGCGGCGACCGCGCGACACAAGGCACCGGATTGGGCCTGGCGATCTGCCGCGGCATGATCGGTGCGCACGGCGGCAGCGTGGAGGCCTTGCCGCGCGAAGGCGGCGGCACCACCATTCGCATCAATCTGCCGTTGCCCGAACCACCCGCCGCCGCATGAATGCCGCATCGCCCCGTATCCTGGTGATCGACGACGAAGCGCAGATCCGCCGCTTCCTCGACATCGGCCTGCGCGCCGAGGGTTACCAGGTGCTGCTCGCCGCCAACGCCGCCGAAGGCCTGGCCCAGGCCGCCACCGGCAGCCCGGATCTGGTGATCCTGGACATCGGCCTGCCCGACCGCGATGGCCACGAGGTGCTGGCCGAGTTGCGGCAATGGAGCCGGGTGCCGGTGCTCATGCTGTCGGTGCGCGACACGGAAACCGAAAAGGTGCGCGCGCTGGACGCCGGCGCTAACGACTACGTCACCAAGCCCTTCGGCATCCAGGAGCTGATGGCGCGTCTGCGCGCGCTGCTGCGCCAGCGCACGGCCGGCGAGCCGGAGGCGCCGCCGCGCTGGGACGACGGCCGCCTCAGCGTGGATTTCCTGCGCCGCGAAGTGCGCCTCGACGGCGCCGAGCTAGCGTTGACCCGCAAGGAATACGCGGTGCTCAGCCTGCTGCTGCGCCACGCCGGGCGCGTGGTCACGCAACCTCAGTTGCTGCGCGAGGTATGGGGCCCCAGCCATGTGGGCGACAGCCAGTACCTGCGCATCGTCATCGGCAAGCTGCGCCAGAAGCTGGGCGACGATCCGACCCAGCCGCGCTGGCTGAAGACCGAGCCGGGCGTGGGCTACCGCTTCCTTGGGTGACCGTGCCGCGACAGGACATGACGAGGCGGATCATGCCGAGTGGCGCCGCATCGACAACGGCTTCCGCGCGGCGTCGACCGCGTCCAGGCTCTCGCCGAACAGCTGCATCGCTTCGTGCAATTGCGCCCTGGATAGGCCGCAGTAGCCAAGGATGAGGCCGGGTACGGTCGGTGGCTTCCGGTAGTGCGGCGCAATGGAATACAAGCCCAGCCCGCGCCCATGCGCTTCGGCGATCACCGCGTCGACTTGCTCATGTCCGTAGTCGGGCAGCCAGACGGTGACATGCATGCCGGCATGGGCGTCGGCGATCTGCACGCGGTCGCCGACGTATTGCTGCAGGCCGGCGATCAGCTCGCGCCGCCGTGCGCTCAGCTCCTTCGTCACATAGCGCAGATGGCGCTCGAAACCGCCGTCCTCCATGAAATGCGCAAGCGCGGCCTGCTCGATCGCCGGGTTGCCGCGATCGCATAAATACTTGGCGTTGACGAAGTCGTCGCACAGCGCCTCCGGCAGCACCATGTAGCCAAGCCGCAGCGCGCCGAACATCACTTTGGAGAAGGTGCCCACATAGATCACGCGATCGTCGTCGTCGAGCGAGCGCAGGGTCGGCAGCGGCGCGGAGTCGTAGCGCAGCTCGCCATCGTAGTCGTCCTCCATGATCCAGCAGTTTTTGGCCTGCGCATAACGCAGCAGTTCCTGCCGCCGCGGCAGGGAAAGCGCCGGGCCGGCGGGGAACTGGTGGGAAGGGGTGACCATCACCAGGCGCGGTGCCTGCGCTGGCAGGGCGCTGCAGACCAGGCCTTCATGGTCCGTCGGGATGGCCTGCAACGATGCGCCATGGGCGCCGAATTGCTGCCAGGCGCCGAAATAATGCGGATCCTCTATGCCTACCTCGTCGCCTTCGTCCAAAAGCACGCGCGACGTCAGGCTGATCGCCTGCTGGGTGCCGCTGACGATCAGTACGCGGTCCGACGTTGTCCGGATGCCGCGACGCCGCGCCAGATAGTCGCAGACCTGTTCGCGCAGGGCCGGGAGCCCCTGGTTGCTGGCATATTCGAGCCGGGTGCGCGTGGAGGCCCAGGCGAGCTCGCGGCCCCAGATGGCGCCCAGCGTGGGGTTGATCTGCGAGCGCCCGTACTGCATGTCCAGACGCCGGTCGCAATGCCGGGTCGTGATCGACCAGTCCGCGAGCTGCCGCGCACGTTTCGCATAGCGCGTGAGCGGCGTGCCGGGAATGGCCGGCGCACGGCGCGGAAGCATGGGCTCGGCGTGCGACGTGCTCACGTAGCTGCCGGAGCCCACGCGGCCGACGATGTAGCCCTCGGCGCGCAACTGCTCATAGGCAGTCAGCACCGTGATGCGGGAGAGCCCCAATTCTTCGGCCAGCACGCGGGTAGAAGGCAGCCGCGCGCCGGTGCTCAGCCGTCCGCTGAGGATGGCCGACTTCAGGGCACGGGTGAGCTGGCTGTAATGCGGACCGTGTCCATCTAGCTCAAGAAACATGTCGCCTCCTGATTGGTTATACGTGTTTCCTTAAAAATGGTCATGTGCATGACACTACTTCGCCAAAGCACGACGTTTGACGATCCCAAAATTGAAATGACAACGACATTCCGGGAAAAGAATGTTGGCCGAATCCATTTGTTTCCGCTTCCTGGATATTCGGTCATGTGCCAGAAGGCACGGATTGACTGTCCGCGGATGCAAACGGATCAATAGATCTCGATGACATTGGTCATGCTGGTTTCCAGTCAAATGGTTCTGTAAAGCATCCAAATGTTTATTTAGTGTGTATGTATGGAAGCTTTAAAGGGTGGCCGATTTGTCGTTTCTGATTGAAGCCGAATGGAACCGGGGCGAGTCAGGCATGCCGATCAACCAACTCCATGCCGTGCAAACCGCACATGGCAAGACGATGGGGGCGGAAAGATGCGTGTGAAGTCGTATCCGGATGAGCTGAAGGACGAGGCTATCCGACTGGTGGTCGAGCATCGGCTCACCACGAACGAGGCGGCCCTGAAGCTAGGTTTGCGCGGCGAAGTCGTCAGGGTCTGGGTGCATCGCTTTCGTTGCCGCAAGACTTCTCTCAACGACATTGAACAACTGCGCGCCTGCGTAAAAAGACTTGCGATTGAGCGCGATACGTTTGCCGGCATCGCTGCCAGTCTCTTGGACAAAACCGGTTGAGCTACGCGCATTTATCGGCGCAATCGCAGGAAATTACGTGAATGCCTTTGATGTAGATGTTATTGCTGTTGTTTGAAAGATGTTTTGAGTCGCGGGGAATAAACCTTTTTGGACCATTGGCCGGAGAGGTCATGGTCCTTGTTCATGTCATTAGCTGGGGAGTCGCTTAATGAATATCGCAAAATTCCGTAATTCATCGCTGCATGGCACGCGTTTGCGTCGCACTGCGTTGGCCGTGGCCGTCGTCGCCGGCGTCGGCATGACGGGGCAGGTGTTGGCACAGGCCACCACTGGCTCAGTGTTTGGTTCCGCACCAGTCTCGTCGGGCGAGACGGTACGCATCGTCAACAACCAGACTGGTCTCACTCGCGAAGTGGCGGTGGACAGCACGGGTCGTTTCGGCGCCAACCAGTTGCCGGTGGGTGATTACACGGTGTCGCTGATGCAAGGCGGCAACGTGATCGCCTCGCGCGAGCACGTGTCGGTAAGCGTGAACGGCGGTTCTCAAGTACCGTTCACTACTGCCGAAGCCGGTCAGAATGTACAGAACCTTTCCAGCGTGACGGTCACCGCCAATTCGGTGCCTGCGATCGACGTGTCCTCGACCCGCCAGACCTCGGTGATTACCTCGCAGGATCTGAAGGTGCTGCCGGTAGCCCGTGATGCTGAGGCCATCGCACTGCTGGCGCCGGGTGTCTCCGGCGGCAATGCCGTGCTGGGCACTGGCCCGGCAGGTACTCCGCTGCTTTCCTTCGGCGGCAACTCCGTGATGGAGAATGCCTATTACATCAACGGCTTCAACACCACCGATCCGGTGGGCAACACCGGCGGCATCGCCCTGCCGTACTTCGCCATTGCCGAGCAGCAGACCATTACCTCGGGCTATGGCGCCGAATATGGCCGCTCCACTGGCGGTGTGATCAGCCAGGTAGGCGCGCGTGGCGGTAACGATTTCCACGCTGGCGTTTACGTCACGATGTTGCCGGGCTGGGCGCAAAGCGACGCCGACAATACGTACTATTCCAATGCGTTGTCGACCACGCCGGACAAGGAATACGGGGATCTCTACCAGTATCGGAAGGCAAACAGCAATTGGACCACGATCTACGACGCCTATCTGTCCGGCCCGCTGATCAAGGACAAGCTGTTCTTCTACATCACTGCTGAATCCGAGCATGACCACAGCGAGGGGGTCACCGGGCTCAACTTGCCCAGTACCGATGCGCACTACCAGTCGACGGGTTCTACCTTGCCCAAGTTCTACGGCAAGCTGGATTGGAACATCAACGACAATAACACCCTCGAATACACCAATATCCAGACCAAGAACCAGACCCAGTTCGACAATCTGTACAACTACGACTACGCCACGCGCACCATTGGTGGCTTCAACGCCGTCAGTAATCCGATCACTTCGAGCAAGTTCGGCGTCAACATTCTCAAGTACACCTCGTACATCACCGACAACCTCACGCTGACCGTGCTGGGCGGCAAGATGAAGAGTACGTACTTCAGTCAGTTCGTGCCTTACGCGGGCTTCGATCCGACCATCCCGGGCATTGCCGCCAACCCGGGTGTGAATCCCAATGTTCCGGGATACACGAACGTCAACAACAACATCTACGCAACAACAGCCGGTTCGCCGGGGCACAAATCGACGACGAACAACTTCCGTCTGGATTTGGACTGGAAGCTGGGCGATCATGACTTGCGCTTCGGTATCGACAATCAGCGCAGCGTGGATATCGACGACGGCCAGATCACTGCTGGCCCTGGATACTACTGGCAGTACGCAGCCCCGACGGCACCGGTCAGCGCGCAGTACCAGTCATGCAACAACCTCGGCCAATGCCTCTACAACCCGCGCAACTATGCGGGTGGCGCCAGCGGCTATTACGCAGCCAAGGTGTTCTACGGCGGCACCTCTTCGTTCGTAGTGCAGCAGAAGGCGCAGTACATCGAGGATAACTGGCAGGTCACGCCGAACTTGTTGCTGAACCTCGGTCTGCGCAACGACCAGTTCACCAACTACAACGGGGCCATGGTTCCGTACATCCGCGAGACCTCGCCGCAGTGGGCGCCGCGCATTGGCTTCAGCTGGGACATCTTCGGCGACAGCAGTGCCAAGTTGTACGGCAATGCAGGCCGCTATTACCTTGCCATCCCCTCGGGCATGGGTACGCGCATGGCGGGCTCCAACGACTATAGCTACGAGTACTACACCTACGATTCGGTCAATGCGGAAGGTATCCCGCACATCGTGACGCAGGTGCCCACCACGGCCACGCCGTATTCCGCCGACGGTGAATATGGCCAGCCCAAGGATCCGCGCACTGCGTCCTCGGCCGACCTGAAGCCGATGTACCAGGACGAGTACGTGCTGGGCTTCCAGAAGGCATTTCAGACCTTCGGCCAGTCGCTGGTGTGGACCACTCAGGCCACCTACTCGAAGATGAACGATATCGTGGATGACACGAGCGCCTTCTGCACCACGGCAGGTACCGGCTATGCCGTGACCACGCAGCCAACGGCATGCGCCAGCGGTTATACCTTCCTGCCGCCGGATGCCAATCCCGCCACCTGGACCGATGACTACCTGGTCAATCCGGGGCGCAGCAACGTGATGCGCTACCAGAAGACCGATGGCAGCTACGGCACCTTCGTCTGGAATCCGCACACGGCTCAAAGCGCCGCAGGTGCGGTCGTTGGCTTCCCCGCCGCGTTCCGCAAGTACTACAGCCTCGAGGAATCGCTGGAGCGCCCGTGGGACGGCAAGTGGATGGCGAAGATCGACTACGTCTTCTCCAAGAGCTACGGCACCACGGAAGGCCCCACTGAGTCGTCCACTCACCAGGTCAGCTCGTCGTCGTCTGCAGCAGGTGGCTACAACTCGGGTGGCCTGACCGAGGCATGGGACTTCCCCGAGGTCATGCAGTATGCCAACGGCGAATTGCCTAACTCGCATCGTCACACGTTCAAGGCCTATGGCACCTATGCCATCACGCCGGAGTGGTTGGTCAGCGGCACCTACATCGTCCAGTCGGGCGCGGCGATCTCCTGCTTGGGCCTGTTTGGTCCGGGGCAGACTGATCCGATCAGCTATGGCGAGGCCTACCACTGGTGCGGTGGCCACCCGGCACCCCCGGGGGAGATGGGCCACACGCCGTGGACCCACCAGTTGAACCTGTCGGTGAACTACATCCCGGCTTGGGCCGACAAGCACCTGACCTTTCAGTTGCAGCTCCATAACGTGTTCAACGAGCAGAACGTCACTGCCTATGACGATTTCTACGGCGCAACGAATGTCCCGGGTGGCGCAGATCCCCAGTACAAGGAGCCGTGGGGCATCGAGTCCCCGCGCTACGCGGAATTCAGCGTGAAGTACGATTGGTAAGCAGTGCGGCTCCCCGTGTTCCGTGCAATTGCGAGTTGGCAGCACGGGGATAGGTGATCAAGCAAACGAACAAGGCCACCGGTTATCCGGTGGCCTTGTTCGTTTCAGGGTGCGATTGTTCTCGGGGTAACTGAAGCCAATCGAGACGTGGCATCTTGCGTGCCGGATCGGCGCAGATGGGTTTATATGCCAAACAAGCCACACTGGCAGCGTTAGTTGCCCCGAGTCGGGCCAGGTTGGACGTGGAGACATCCGAAAAATGAGGGCCGCCGGATTCGAAGCCGGGTAGCGCCGGATGTCGGCTGGTGCTGCGAGTCTGCATGCGACTACAGCTGTGGCGGGTTTGCGGCAGGTGCTTTCAGTCCCCGGCGAGGTATGATGGCCGTCACTTCAACCCCGGCCGCAATTCAACCTCAAGTGCGGCCGGCTCAACCAGGAAGCGAATCCATGGCACGCGGCATCAACAAGGTCATCATCGTCGGCAACCTCGGCGCCGATCCCGAAACCCGCTATACCGGCAATGGCACGGCCATCACCAGCCTGCGCATCGCCACCTCGGAACAGTGGACCGACAAGCAGAGCGGGGAGCGCCAGGAACGCACCGAGTGGCATCGCGTGAAGCTGTTCGGCAAGCTGGCCGAGATCGCTGGCGAATACCTGAAGAAGGGGCGCCAGGTCTACATCGAAGGCTCGCTGCGTACCGACAAGTACACCGACAAGGACGGCGTCGAGCGCTACTCCACCGACATCATCGCCAACGAAATGCAGATGCTCGGCGGCGGCAGCGAAGGTGGCAGCGGCGGTGGCGGCGGTGGCGGTTTCCAGCGCGAGCGTCCGCAAGGCGGCCAGCGCCCGCAGGGTGGCGGCGGCAATTACGGCAACCAGTCGCGCGGCGGCGGTGTCCCGGCGCCGTCGGCACCAGCCGGCAACGGCGGCTTCGAGGATGACGATATCCCGTTCTGAACAACACCTATTTCCGAGTGTTGAGAGAGATGCAGAGAGGGCCCCGTTCTTACGGGGCTTTTCTTTTCAAGGCCGGCCATCTTTCCAGCGATCTTGGTGGGGTGGTTTTCCCCACGAACAAGAGCGAAGTCGAAGAGAGAGTCCATTTTGCTTCCATGGCAAAGCCATGGTGGTTGGCTCAATCCACCGCCGTCTTCGTCGGCGAGCCGTTTTGATGTACGGCTTCGGCAATGGCCTTCAGCGCGCCCTCGGTGCCCTCGCAGGCATCGTTGGCAAGCAAAGCGAAGCCTTCGTGCTGTTTCGGATAGAGCACAACCTGGCTGGACATGCCAAAGCTGCCGCCGCTGTGCGAGATGACAGGCTGGCCCTGGTCATTTCCTAGGTTCCAGGCCATGGCTTCGCCGTCGTCTGTGCTGCCCGTCAAGACCTGGTGCGACAGGCGCACGGCCGGATCATTGCCGTCCAGCTGCCAGCGGACGTAGCGCGCCATGTCCTCCGTGGACGCATAGAGCCCCCATGCAGCACCCGCGTTCTGCGCGTGGTACGGCGCGGCGCGGTCATAGCCGTCGTAGCCGTTGACCAGGCGTGATCGCTCGCCGTCGTCTAGCGTGAGGCCCGTGGATGCCATGCCCAGCGGCTGCGTGATGTATTGGCGCAACACTTGATCGAATGGTTTGCCGTAGACCTTTTCGAGCCCTAGTCCGATCACCAGAAAGCCGGCATTGGAGTAGACCTGCTTTTCGCCGGGTGTGCTGCGCAGCCTGGTGTCGTGCAGCGCAGCCAGGAACTGTTCGCGGCCGAAGCCCCGGTTGAGGGCGACCATGCGGGCGATGAAGTCAGGCGCGTTCTTGTTCGCAAAGAGGGCATCCGTGTCGGGAATATCGCGAGGCATGCCGGAGTAATGCGTGGCCAGCGTGCGCAAGGTGATCGGCTGGCCCTTCCAGGCGAGATTGCCGAAGTCGCCCGGCAAGTCGTTGCGGAAATCGCCGTCCAGACTCATGCGCCCGTCGACAAGCGCTTGCGCTGCCAGCGTTGCGGTGAAGGTCTTGGTGACCGATGCAAGCTCGTAGATGCTTTGCGGCGTCGCCAAGGCAGCTTTGTCGCGAGAAGTGCTTCCGTAGTCGTAGAAATGAGGTTGGCCAGCCTCGATGACGACGATGGAAACACCTACATGGCAGCGATTGCGAAAATAGTCATTGGCGGCTCTGTCGACGGCGCGATCCAGCGCCGAATGGCGTGGATTGTCGCTGGGTGTTCTTGTTGTCGCGGTGCACGCAACGAGGGAGGCGGCCGAGTACAGAAGCACCGTGACGCAAGCCAGCCAGCACAACGTGCAGGCTGGAGACGTCGCATCCCGCGCAACCTGCTTGGTCATGGCCATCCCTTCGATGGTTCGATGAGGTGTCGTTGTGGCGAGGGTTCAGGCCAGCATCGCCGTCAGCACAGACACGCAGATGGCAGTGCAGACGACGAACAGGCTGTTGAGCATCATGGCTTCGAATTTCATGGCGGTTGTCCGTTGGGTGGGTTGATGAGGCTTTCGAGGTAGGTAGTGCAAGGCGGATGCCAACTGCATCGGTGTCTCGAAAACCGCATGGGAACGCCATTTCTGATGGATCATCGAAACGCGGCGTCTTGTCCGCGGACAGTTGTGCGTGGTTATCCGGACAACGCGGTGCCATGGAAATGCGGCGCAACGCACTCCAACATCGTGTTCATGCCGTTTCTCGCCCCGCAAAAGCAGAAAGCCCGCCGTCATGGCGGGCTTTCTGCTTTGCTTGCAAGAGAGAAGGCAGGCGCTCTGCTCATCGATTGCCGATGGCATCCAGTTCCGCCAGAACTTCGGTCGACAATTCCAGTTCCGCCGCTGCGAGGTTTTCGCGCAGGTGGCCGACCGATGACGTGCCCGGGATCAGCAGGATGTTCGGCGAGCGGTGCAGCAGCCACGCGAGGGCCACCTGCATCGGCGTCGCGCCGATGCGTTTGGCCACGTTGTTGAGCTTGTCCGATTGCAGCGGGCTGAAGCCGCCCAGCGGGAAGAACGGCACGTAGGCGATGCCCATGCCGGCCAGCGCATCCACCAGGGCATCGTCCTCGCGCTGCACGAGGTTGTACTGGTTCTGCACGCATGCCACCGGTGCGATGGACTGTGCCTGCTTCACCTGTCCGAGCGTGGCGTTGCTGAGGCCGAGGTGGCGGATCAGGCCTTTCTCGCGTAGTGCGGCCAGGGCGGCGAATTGCGGTTCGATGCTGCCTTCGCTGGGCTTGTGTACGTCGCCCATGATGCGCAGGTTCACCACGTCGAGGGCGTCGAGGCCGAGGTTGCGCAGGTTGTCGTGCACGGCCTGGGTCAGTTCGGCAGGGCTTTGCGCGGGGTTCCACGATGCGTCGGCGCCGCGCACGGCACCCACCTTGGTCACGATGGTGAGCTTGTCCGGGTAGGGGCTGAGCGCCTCGCGGATGAGGCGGTTGGTGACGTGCGGGCCATAGAAGTCGCTGGTGTCGATGTGGTCGACGCCAGCCGCGATGGCTTCGCGCAATACGGCGAGTGCGCCGGCATGGTCCTTCGGCGGTCCGAACACGCCCGGGCCGGCGAGTTGCATGGCGCCGTAGCCCATGCGGTGGACGGTGCGGTCACCAAGCTGGAAGGTGCCGGCTTTCTTCAGAGCGTTCATGCGTGACTCCTGACGGGCGAGGGGGATGCGCGGAAGCATAGGGATTGACCGGTCGATCGATAATCCGTTGGAATCGGCACGGGTTGTGCGAATGGTCGAACAATGAATGCCGACATGCAGGATCTCCTCGCTTTCCTCGCCGTGGTCCGTGCGGGAGGCTTCCGCGAGGCAGCGCGCACCGGCGATGCCTCGGCATCCAGCCTCAGCGAGGCCGTGCGCAGGCTGGAGGCCAGGCTGGGCGTCCGCCTGTTGAACCGCACGACACGCAGTGTCGCACCCACCGAGGTGGGCGCGCGGCTGGTCGAACGGCTGCTGCCCGCGCTGGGCGAGGTGGAAGCCGCGCTCGACGTGGTGAACCTTTACCGCGACAGCCCGGCAGGCACCCTGCGCATCAACGTGCCAGCCAACGTGGCGCGCACGGTGCTGCTGCCCATCATCGCGCCGTTCCTGGAACGCTATCCCGATATCCGCATCGAGGTCGTGGTGGAGGACAGCTTCGTCGATCTGCTGGCCGCAGGCTGCGATGCGGGCATCCGCTACGACGACAGGCTGGAGCAGGACATGATTGCCCTGCCGATCGGCCCGCGCACGCAGCGTCTGGTCACGGCCGCTGCGCCGGAATATCTGGCTGCGCACGGCACGCCCCGGCATCCGCGTGACCTGCTCGAGCATCGCTGTCTACGCGGCCAGTTCGCAGGCGGCGCGATGCCGGCATGGGAGTTCGAGCGCGACGGGGAAATCATCCGCATCGATGCGTCTGGCCCGCTGCTGGTGCGGCAAGGCGCGGCGTTCGACCTGGCGGTCGGCGCTGCCTTGCAGGGCCTGGGCATCATCCATTTGTTCGAGGACTGGCTGCAGCCGCATCTGGACAGCGGGGCACTCGTATCCGTTCTCGAGCCCTGGTGCCAGACTTTCACCGGGCCCTATCTCTATTACCCGGGGCGGCGGCATCTGCCGGCGCCACTCAAGGCCTTCGTGGAATTCGTGCGGCACGAAGCAGCGTCAGCGTGAGACGGGCGAAGCTGGCGTGGATCGGTCGTGCCCGGCACGCCGGTATTCGCCCGGCGTCATGCCGAAGCGGTGCAGGAACAGATCGCCGAAATGCGATGGCGTGGCGAAGCCCAGGCCGGTCGCGATGCCGGCAATGCTCTGCTCGGTTTCGAGCAGACGGCGGCCGGCCAGGTGCAGGCGGTGCGTGCGCACGTAGTCGCTCCAGCTCATGCCCACCTGCTGCTTGAAGCGGCGACTGAAATAGGCGGCCGACATCGCGCAAAGCGCGGCGGCCTGTTCCGCGCCGGGCGCATCGGCCGGGTGGCGGCGCAGGCGATCGATGGCGGGGCGCAGGCGTTGCAGGCCACGGGCATTGGCGGCCAGTTTCTCGCCCGCGACCGCCGGCGCGAGCGTCGCCGCGCGCAGCAGCAGTGCGGTCAGCGGCAACACCAATGGATCGCCGGCGTCGAGGCCGAGCAGCCAATCGGCCAGCACGCCCAGGCGCTGCCGCAGCAGCCGGCCAGGGCGTGCGCAGAACGGCTGGCGCAGCCGCTGCCACTCGGGTGCATGGACCAGTGTCTCGCCGGCCGTGGCCTCGATCTGCACGAGCACCCAGTCGCGCGCGCCGGGGTCGAGCTGGAAATCGTGCTGGCGCATCGAGGGAATGAAGGCGAGGCAGCCGGGGGTCAGGGCGTAGCGCCGGTCTTCCGTATCGAAATGGCCACCGACGCGGCCGAACAGCACCAGCTCGTGCGCATCATGGAAATGCACGAACGAATCGGTGGCCGCGGACCCGCGACCCTGACGGACGCGCTCGACACGGACCGGCGTGCGCGGCGCCAGTTCTACGGGTTCGCAGATCGGGCGTTCGAAGTGGGGCAGGGCCATGGCGATGCCTGCAGGATGGCGACGGTCGATTGTCGCCTATCGCGCGTCAAGGCACTGGATTCAGCGCGTGCCCACAATGCGCACCTGCATGGGATGCAGTACCGCATCGGGCGAAGCGGTGCCGCCGCC
Source organism: Rhodanobacter sp. DHG33 (assembly GCF_014843005.1). GTDB lineage: Bacteria > Pseudomonadota > Gammaproteobacteria > Xanthomonadales > Rhodanobacteraceae > Rhodanobacter_A. The sequence continues at coordinate 208,820 of NZ_JACYXM010000006.1, forward strand.
GTCGAGCAGGTCGACCCAAGCAGTGCCGGCGACGAACTGCGGATCGAGGCGCGGCCGCGCATCGGCCTTGCCGAGATTGACCAGCAGCAGCGTGCGGTGGCCGCCCTGTTCGCGCAGTATGCAGAGCACCGCAGTGTCGTCGTCGCAGAGGATGCGCTGGCTGCCGCCGCCGATGTCCGGCCGCGCGTTGCGCAGTGCGAGCAGCTTCCGGTACCAGTGGTAGAGCGAACCGGGGTCGGCCTGTTCTTCCTCCAGCGACACGCCGTCATGCGAGCGGTTGAAACGGTTCTTCCAGAACCATTGGTCGCCGCGGTACCAGGTGGCCGAGCCCGCGGCATCGAGGTCCGTCTTCCAGCGGAACGCCTCGCGCGAAGGTATGCCCACGGCGTCGGTGAGCGGGATGCCGCTGGAGGTGCCGATATTCTTCGGCTGCTCGCCGCGCATGCCCAGTTCCTGCCCGTAGTAGATCAGCGGATCGCCCTTGAGCATCAGCTCGATCGCGGCACCCGCGCGTGCCCTGGCGGGATCGTCGTGCACCAGCGACATGTAGCGGTCGATGTCGTGGTTTTCCAGGAGCAGCACCTGGGTCTTGCCCGGCGGCGTGGCGGCGTCGGTGGCGCGGATCGCCTTGACGATGGTCTTCTTGTCCAGCGACACCAGCGCGCCGCGCAGCGGGAAGGCGAACACCATGTCCACGTGGCCGTCGGTCAGCCACTGCGTGCCGTAGCCCCAGCCGGCCTGTTCGGCGAGGATGCGCAGCGCGGGACGGCGCGCTTTTAGCGCATCGAAGATAGGCGTCCAGAAGCCGGCGAACAGGTGCTTGTCCAGCCCCTTGTGGTCGAGGTCGTCCATCATGTGGTCGATGCGGAAACCATCCACGCCGTCGCGGCCGCTGCCGTTGCCATGCGGGTCGGCCCAGTACAGCAGCAGGTCACGGAAATACGCGCGCACCGCCGGGTTTTCGAGGTTGACCATGGCGATGCCATGGGACTTGCCGTCGTAGCCCATCCACTTCGCCTGTCCCAGGAAGGGCTGGGCCACGCAATGCTGCGCGTCCGTCCACAGCAGATAGCCGGCGTATTTCGCGTGCGGCTTGCAGATCGATTCCTGCCACCATGGATGGCCTTCGACGACGTACTGGAATTCCTCGTCGAGATAGACCTTGAGCCCTTGCGCATGCGCGGCGCGCACGAAGGCGAAGTAATCGTCCATCGTGCCGTAGGCCGGGTCTATGGCCTTGAACCGGGTGGCGAAGTAGTTGTGGTAGTACGGCGAGGGCTGCAGCGGCGTGAGCAGGATGGTGCTGGCGCCGAGCTGCCTGATGTAGCCGAGCTCGGAAGTCAGTCCCTTGAGGTCGCCGATGCGGTCGCCGTTGGAGTCGCGGAAGCTGCGGAAGAAGATCTGGTAGAAAACCTGGCTGCCGGATTGCGCGGGCGCGGGCGTCGCAGCCTGTGCCGGCGCTGCGGACAACACCGCGAACAGCGCGGCGCCGAACCAGGCGAGCAGAAAGCGGGCAGGTTTCATGCATCGTCCTCCGTCGTGCGCAATGCGTGGCCGAAGAAGCGCAGCGTGCTTTCCAAGGTGGCCGACCAGTAATCCCAGTCGTGCCCGCCCGGACCTTCGGCGTAGTGGTGCGTGATGCCGTGGCGCTGCAGCTCGCGGTGCAGGGCGCGGTTGGCTTCGATGCAGGGGTCGTCGAGGCCGCAGTCGATGCGCAGCGGCGGCAGCGGGACGTTGCCGCCGGTGAGCGCGGTGAGCACGCTGCGGTCGGCGGGCGCCGTGCTCCAGTCGTGGCGGTCCTCCTCGATCAGCGCACCGAGCTGGACGGCTTCGGTCACGGCCGAGAGCGAGGCCGCTGCCGCAATGCGGCGCGGATATTTGCCGGCCAGCCGCAGTGCGCCGAAACCGCCCATGCTCAGGCCCGCCACCAGCAGCGGCGAGCGTGCGGTGCAGCCATCGATCAGTTCGCATGCCAGCACGGGCAGTTCGTCGATGATCCAGCGCTCGGCGTCGTGGTCGCCGTGCGCGACGTAACCCGAACCATCGCCCCACAGTCCGTCCGATGGCATCAGCAGGGCCATCGGTGGCAGCGCGCCTTCGTCGATCAGGCGTGCGGCAGTGAGATGCGCGCGGCCTTTCAATGCCCATGCCCAGTGCGAGCCGTACACGCCGTGCAGCAGTATCGCCACCGGCAGGTCCGCCACGCCGCGCGCCGCTGGCGGCACGTACAGGGTGACGTCGGCGCGGCGCGCCAGCGCGCGGCTTTTCACGGTGGCGAAGACTAGCCCGTCCGCGGCAATGGCGGGATCGGAAACCTCGACGGTGCGGAAGATGTCGTCGTTCATGCGATGCGCAATACGCCCTTGGTGCTGTGTCCCTGCAGCATGTCGTCGAAGGCGCGATCCAGCGCCTCCATCGGATAGTGGTGGCTGACCAGCGAAGCGAGTTCGAGCTTGCCTTGCGCGATCCACTCGAACAGCCGTGGAAAGTCGCGTGCGGGAACGCAACCGCCATACAGCGGCGCGAAATAGCGCTTGTTCCAGAACAGGTCGGTGAGTTCCAGCGTGGAAGGGCCGTGCGCGCCGCTCACCTGCAGTGCATTGCCGCCGTTGCGGGCGAGCTTGAGCGGCAGGAAGGCCAGCGCCGGCACGCCGGTGGCCTCGAAGGCATGATCCACGCCGCGGCCATCGGTCAGCACGCGCACGTCGGCGACGAGCTGCGCGTGATCGCCATCGCCATCGCGCGGCAGCAGCGTGTGCGTCGCGCCGAGTTCGCGTGCGCGCTCCAGCCGGGCCGGCACGCGGTCGATGGCGATGATGCGGCGCGCGCCGGCGATGCGCGCGCCCTGGACCACGTTGAGGCCGACGCCGCCGCAGCCGAGCACCGCCACCGTATCGCCGGGCGCCACTGCGGCCACGTTCACCGCCGAACCCACGCCGGTCATCACCGCACAGCCGAGGATGCAGGCGAGGTCGAGCGGAAGGCTGGGTGGCAGTGGCGTCACCGCCTCGGCACGCACCAGCGTGTAGTGGGCGAAGGTGCCGAGGTGGAAGGAACGCTCGACAGGCTGCCCGCGCCAGCGCGTCGCGCCGGCATGCGCGCGGCTGTTGCCGAGATGCGGCACGTCTAGCTCGTGCGTGCGCTCGCACAGTGCCGCGGCGCCTTGCGCGCACTGGAAGCAGTGGCCGCACGGTATCGCCCAGTTGAGCAATACCGGCTGGCCGACTTCCAGGCCAGCCACGCCTTCGCCGATGGCTTCGATATGGCCTGCACCTTCGTGGCCCATCACCAGCGGGCCGGGCCAGTGCAGCGAGGCGTGATCGGTATGGCAGACGCCCGCCGCGGCCATCGTCACGCGCACTTCGCCCGCGGCGGGCGCATCGACCGCGATGGTTTCGAGGCTGAAACGCCCCATGCCGTCGGTGATGATCGCGTTGCCGTGGACGACCTTGGCGCTCACGCCGCGTGCCCGGACGGCCTGCTTTCGAACAGCAGCGGGTTCTTCGGTGTGGCTATCACCGCGCCGACTTCCGCGCCCGGGCACCAGCGCTCCCAGTCGGCCTGCTGCATGTGGTTGTCCGGCGCCTTCAGCCGCATGTCGCGGTCCATGTAGATCACCGTCATCACCGAGCGCGGCGTGGCCGAGCGGTTGGGGCCGGCGCGGTGGAAAGTCCAGCCGGAGTGGAAGCTCACTTCGCCCAGCGCGAACGGTTCGTCCAGCACGTCGAAGCCGCAGGCTTGCATCTTCGCGGTGATCGCGCGCTCGCTCTCGTCGGAAATCTCCAGGTCGCGGCCGAACGCCTCATGCTGGCTGCCGGCGAAGAAGGCCAGCGGTCCCATGTCCTGCGGCACGGCCTGCAATGGCACCCAGGCGGTGACGGTGCGGTCGCTGGTGACGGGCCAGTAGTACTGGTCGGCGTGCGCCGGGGTGATGCCGCCGCCCGGCTCCTTGTACAGCGACTGGTCGTGGTACAGCCGCACACCGTCCACTTCCATCAATGCGGCGGCGAGCCCGGCCAGGCGCCTGCCGAACACGAACTCGCGCACGGTGGCGCTTTCCTCCCAGAGGTTCATCACCTGCAGGAAGGCGCGGTCGTAGGTGCTGCGTTCTTCCAGCGGCGCGGTCTGCGTGTTCAGCGCGATGGTGAGGCGGGTGATTTCCTCGCCGTAATGGCGCAGCTCGTCGGCATTGAACACGTCCTTGAGCTTGATGAAGCCGTTGCGGCGGTAATCCGCGATCTGCTGCGCGGTGAGCGGGTAGGGGCGGTCGAGGTCGATGGCCATGCGCGGACTCCGGCGGGGATGGCTTCATGCTAGGCAGCACGTGGCGATTGCGCATCGGCGTGAGATGTCCAAAAGCGCGGGGAGACTGTCGGATTCATGACCTCTTGGTGAGAGGTGTGTATGCGCTCTGCGCCAGGGATGGGGGTATGCGTTGCCGCAAGTTACAGAGCGGTTTCGTGCTGCTGCCGCAGCCCGAGTTACTTTTCTCTTGCGTGGCCAAGAGAAAAGTAACCAAAAGAGAAGGCCACCCCGATGCAGCGCTCTCCGGGCATCCTGCCCTGCGAGTGCGTGAGGCGGGGCCGGGCTTTTCGGCCGGACTCCTGTCCGGTCGAAAAGGCGAGTCCCTCCATGGACTCGCCCGCTGCGCGGCCTGATCGCCCCCGCCTCACCGCCGCCTAGGGGCCCCTGAAGAAGCAGCGCGCTTCCTCCGCGCAGAAGCAACGGCAACCGCCAGAGCAAAGCCAAGGCGGCGCGAAGCGCCGCGAGGCTTTGTGCTTTGTCCCCTCAGTTTCCAGATACGGCGCGGTGTGGCCGCGGTGCAGGACGTGTCGCCGAACGTAGTTCCAACATCCTCAACACCGCCTGCTCGTAGTCCCGGCGGATTACACCAGGCCCTTTCTCTGGGTTACTTCTCTTTGGGCCAGCAAAGAGAAGTAACTCGGGCGCCGGCAGGCGACCGAAACCGCTTTGTCGCTTGCGATAGCCAAGACAACTCATCCCCGGCGCAGAACACCAGGGTGCCTTCTCAGCCCGCGACCCCATTCCCCAATCGCACCCTCAACGTACACAACCCCGCCATGAACAGACTGGCGCCCCCCGTCACCAGCGCCCACACCGGCTGATCATGGAAGCACCGCTTCAACAGCTCCCCCAGCACGCTGGCGGCGACTAGCTGCGGAATCACGATGAAGAAATTGAAGATGCCCATGTACACGCCCATCTTCGACGCGGGCAGGTTGTCGGAGAGCATCGCGTAGGGCAGCGACAGGATCGATGCCCATGCGAAGCCCACGCCCACCATCGGCAGCAGCAGCCAGTGCGGGTCGCGCACGAACAGGAAGGACGCCAGCCCCAGGCCGCCCAGCCACAGGTTCACCAGATGGCTCACGCGCAGGCCCCAGCGGCGCACCATGCGCGGAATGACCATCGCGGCCACCGCCGCGCAGACGTTGTAGGCGGCGGAAAGCACGCCCACCCAGTTCGCCGCTTCGTTGTAGAGCGCGGAGTGCGCGTCCGTGGCGCCGTATTGCACCTGCGCCACGGTAGCCGTGGTGTAGATCCACATCGCGAACAGCGCGAACCACGAGAACAACTGCACCCACGCGAGTTGGCGCATCGCCGCGGGCATGGCGTGCAGGTCGCCCAGTACATGGCCGAGCAGGCCGCGCTTTTCCGCCAGCGCGGGACGCATCTTCATGGCGGCCTCGTAGCCGATCAGCAGCAGGCCGTAGAAGGCCAGGCCGCCGGCCAGCAGGTATACCTCGTTGCGCAGTTGCAGGAGCCAGACCAGCATGCCGAGCGCCATGCCCGCGACCAGCCACAGGCTGCCGCGGCGCCAGATGCCGCGCAGGTCGGGCAGGTTCCCGTGTGCCGGCGCGGCATCGAAGCTGCGCAACTGTTCGGGCGGGTACTCCTTCGTGCTGAAGACGGTCCACAGCACGGCGCACAGCAGCGCGGCGCCGCCGGCATAGAACGAATACTTCACCGTATCGGGAATGCCGCCGTCGGGCGCCACGTTGCTGACGCCCGAGTGCGCCAGGATCCACGGCAGCATCGAAGCGACCACCGCGCCGATGCCGATGAAGAAGCTCTGCATCAGATAGCCCAGCGGACGCTGGCGCACCGGCAACTGGTCGGCGACGAAGGCGCGGAACGGCTCCATCGCGACATTGAAGGAGGCGTCCATCAGCCACAGCAGGATCGCCGCCATCCACAGCACGCCGGAGTTCGGCATCCACAGCAGCGCCAGCGTCGACAGCAGCGCGCCGGCGAGGAAATACGGGCGTCGCCGCCCCAGCCGGGTCCAGGTGCGGTCGGAGTAGTGGCCGATGATGGGTTGCACGATCAGGCCGGTGAGCGGCGCGGCTATCCACAGCGAAGGGATCTGCTCCAGCGAGGCGCCCAGGGTCTGGAAGATGCGGCTGACGTCGGCGGTCTGCAGCGCGAAGCCGAACTGGATGCCGAGGAAGCCGAAGCACATGTTCCAGATCTGCCGGAACGACAACTCGGGTTGTTGCTGCGAGGCGGTGCGAGGGGTGGGGACGGGCGTCAAGGGCACGATCCTGCGCTGGGCGATCCTGCGAGGTTAGGCGGCATCGCAGTGCAGCAGCCAGCCCGGTGCATACGTATTCATGCAACCGCCTGACTTCTTTCACAGGCTGGGGCGGGGTGGGAGAGGGAAGCTTTGGATCGGTTGAAGTCTCCAATCCGCGTGACCGCCTTGGCGGATTTTGCGCTGCGGCATGCACCGGGGTCAGGTCGGTGTTAGCGTCCACATGGATCGATCTAAATTTGGCGATGACAGAGCCGGTACGCGGCCATACGAGAAGGGGTAGGCGATGAAGAAGCGATGGCCGCGAAGCGTGCCGGCATGCAGCCCATGGTTGCCGGCACTGGCGGCCCTGATGCTGGCCTTGCCCCTGCCAAGCCTGGCGGCGTCACTGGCGACGCAATCGCTGGACAGCGGCTGGCAGTTCCGCCTCGCACCCGGCGACAAGCACGCCGCCGATCATCCCGACGCCGCGCAATGGCTGGCTGCCACCGTGCCCGGTATGGTGCAGACCGACCTGCTCGCCGCGAAGCTGGTGCCCGATCCGTACTGGCGCGACAACGAGGCCAAGATCCAGTGGGTGGGCCTGTCCGACTGGCAGTACCGCAGCAGTTTCAGCATCGACGTCGCCACGCTGGCGCGCAAGCACGTGGAGCTGGTGTTCGACGGGCTGGACACGTTTGCGGACGTCTCGCTCAACGGCCACAAGCTGCTCGCCGCCGACAACATGTTCCGCCGCTGGCGCGTGCCGGTGAAGGCGTGGCTGCATGCGGGTGCGAACACGCTGGAAGTCACCCTGCATTCGCCGATCGCGCGCCTGCAGCCCTGGTTGCTGAAGCAGCCGTATGCGCTGCCGGGCGAGTTCGACACGCCCTTCGGCGACGAGCCCGAAGGCAAGCAGACGGCCAACTACGTGCGCAAGGCCGCCTGGCAGTACGGCTGGGACTGGGGTCCGCGCATCGTCGCCGAAGGCATCTGGAGGGACGTGAAGCTGGAAAGCTGGGACGCGCTGCGCCTCGTCGATTTCCACATCGCCCAGCCGAAAGTCACGGCGGACGTCGCCGAACTGCAGGCGCAGCTCGACCTCCATGCCGATGCCGCCGGTATGGCCAAGGCCACGCTGCGCTGGCGCGCGCCGGACGGCGGCACGCAATCGCAGACCAGCGACATCGCGCTGAAAGCCGGCGACAACCACATCGCACTGCCGCTGCGCATCGCCCACCCGCAGCGCTGGTGGCCTGTCGGCTACGGCGCACCGAACCTGTACGACTTCCACGTCGACGTGGACATGGGCGGCCAGACCGTGGCCAGTGCGGACCGCAGCACCGGCCTGCGCAGCGTCGAGCTGCGTCGGCAGAAGGATCAGTGGGGCAAGAGCTTCGAGTTCGTGGTGAACGGCGTGCCCATCTTCGCCAAGGGCGCGGACGTGATCCCACAGGACATGTTCCCGAACCGCGTCACGCCGGCGCGCATCGATGCGATGCTGCAATCCGCGCGCGACGCCAACATGAACATGCTGCGCATCTGGGGCGGCGGCTACTACTTCGACGACGCGTTCTACGCCGAGGCCGACAAGCTGGGCCTGATGGTGTGGCAGGACTTCATGTTCGGCGGCGCGATCACGCCCTACGACAAGGCCTACCGCGACAACACGCGCATCGAGGCCGTCGAGCAGGTGGACCGCCTGCGCGACCATCCCTCCATCGTCATATGGGTGGGCAACAACGAAGTCGAAACCGCGTGGGAGTCCTGGGGCACCAGCCTCGATCTCAAGGCCAAGCTGGCGAAGGACGAAGCCCGGCGCATCGAGCAGGGCATGCGCGAGCTGTTCGACCACACGCTGCGCGACGTGGTGGCGTCGCAGTCGCCCGATACGCCGTACTGGCCGAGCACGCCCAGCAGCAATTACGACGACAAGGCCAACGTGCTGGACAACGGCGACTACCACTACTGGAACGTGTGGTCGGGCGACGCGCTGCCGCCGACGGCCTACCTCGACGTGACGCCGCGCTTCCAGTCCGAATACGGCCTGCAATCCTTCCCCTCGATGGCGACGCTGCGCAGCGCGCTCGAGCCGTCCGACCTCGACATCGATTCACCCGTGCTGCGCGCGCACCAGAAGTTCGACAAGGGCAAGGGCAACCAGCGCCTGTTGATGTACGTGGAGCGCGGCTACGGCAAGCCCAAGGATTTCGCCTCGTTGGTGTACCTCAGCCAGGTGATGCAGGCCGAAGGCATCCAGCTCGCCGCCGAGCACCTGCGCGCCTCGCGGCCGCAGAGCATGGGTTCGCTGTACTGGCAGCTCAACGACGTGTGGCCGGGCGCCACCTGGGCCAGCATCGACTACTACGGTCGCTGGAAGGCGCTGCAATACCATGCCAAGCGCTTCTACGCGCCGCTGCGTGTGGTAGCCCTGCGCAAGGGCGGCAAGACGCAGGTGTCGCTGGTGTCCGACCGCACCGAGGCGTTCGACGCCGAACTGCGCGTGCGCGTGCTCGGCATGGACGGCAAGACGCTCTGGGAGCGCACGCAGCCTGCGCACGTGGCGGCGCTGGCCAGCACGGCCGTCGGCGACTACACCGATGCACAACTGCTGCGTGGCGCCGATCCGCGCCGCACGGTGGCGGTGTTCGAATTGCTGGAGCACGGCAAGCCGGTTTCGCGTCATCTGCTGTATTTCGATGACGCGAAGAACCTGGCGCTGCCCGACCCCGGCCTGAAGGCGGAGCTTTCCGCGGACGGCCACAGCGTCACGGTGAGCGCACGGCATCTTGCGCGCGAAGTGTGGCTGGACTTCGCCGATCCCGATGCGCGCCTGTCCGACAACGCCTTCGACCTGCTGCCCGGCGAATCGGTGACGCTGCATGTCGACAGCACCGCCGATGCGGCCGCCTTGCAGCACTCGTTGACGGTGCGCAGCCTGTACGGCGCCACGGTAACCGCGCCGTGACGAAACGTATCGCCAGCATCGCGGCTATGGCCCTGCTGCTGGCGGCGGGTGGCGCTGCAGCGCAGACGCAAGGCGCCGAGGCGCAGGCGTCGGCGCTAGTGGCGAAGATGACGCTGGCGGAAAAAGTCTCGCAGCTGCAGAACGACGCGCCGGCGATCCCACGCCTCGGCGTGCCGGCGTACGACTGGTGGAACGAGGGCCTGCACGGCCACGCGCGCGACGGCTACGCCACCGTGTTTCCGCAGGCCATCGGCCTCGCTGCGAGCTGGGATGCGCCGCTGCTGCAGGCGGTGGGGACGGCGGTGTCGACCGAGGCCCGCGCCAGCTTCAACGCAGCCGGCGTGGGCCATGCCCACGAGCGCTATCGAGGCCTGACCATCTGGTCGCCCAACATCAACATCGACCGTGACCCGCGCTGGGGCCGCGGGCAGGAAACCTACGGCGAGGATCCGTTCCTCACCGGCAGTCTCGCGGTGGCCTTCGTGCATGGCATCCAGGGCGACGATGCGCTGCACCCGCGCGCCATCGCCACGCCCAAGCATTTCGTGGCGCACAGCGGGCCGGAGACCGGGCGCGACAGCTTCGATGCCAAGGTGTCGCCACACGATCTGGAAGACACCTATCTGCCGGCCTTCCGCGCAGCCGTCACCGCAGGCGGCGCAGGCTCGGTGATGTGTTCCTACAACGCGCTGGACGGCGTGCCGATGTGCGCCAACGCAACGCTGCTGGACACGCGCCTGCGCAAGGACTGGGGCTTCAAGGGCTATGTGGTGTCCGACTGCGACGCGGTAGGCGACATCTCGGCCTTCCATCATTACAAGCCCGACGATGGGCAGGCTGCTGCGGCCGCGTTGCGTGCCGGCACCGATCTCGATTGCGGCCACACCTACGCCAGCCTCGCCGCCATGGTGGGCAAGGGCGAGCTTCCCGAAGCTGCGCTGGATACCGCGCTGGTGCGCCTGTTCACCGCGCGCTATCGCCTCGGCGAGCTCGGCAGCGACGACAGGTATGCACGCATCGGCACGGACGACATCGACAGCGACGTGCACCGCAAGCTGGCGCTGCAGGCCGCGCAGGAGTCGCTGGTGCTGCTGAAGAACGCACACGACACGCTGCCGCTGCATGCCGGCCTGCGCCTTGCCGTGATCGGCCCGGACGCGGATACGCTGGAAACGCTGGAGGCGAACTACCACGGCACCGCGCGTGCGGCGGTGACGCCGTTGCAGAGATTGCGCGCGCGTTTCGGCAACGATCGCGTGAGCTATGCGCAAGGCGCTCCGGTCGCGATCGGCGTGCCCATTCCGGTGCCGGAGAGCGCGCTGCGCACCGTAGGTGGCGCAGCCGGTCTCACGGGCGAGTACTACGCACATGACGACTTCCGCGGCACGCCGCGCGTCACGCGCACCGATCGTGTGATCGACTTCGACTGGGATCGCGCGGCGCCTGCCGCCGGTCTCGATGCCGGTCACTACGCGGTGCGCTGGAGCGGCGAGCTCTTGCCGCCGGGGTCCGGCGACTACGTGCTCGCCTTGCATGTGGACCGTTGCTTCGATTGCGATGCGCACGACGCGTTGCGACTGTTCGTGGACGGCAAGCCCGTGCTTGCTGACGATGGCGACGACAAGCACATGCAGGCGAAGCTGCATTTCGCCGACGGCAAGCCGCACAGCTTGCGCATAGAGCTGCTGCATCGCGGTCACGACGGCGGCGTGCGCCTGCAGTGGCTGGCGCCGCCTGCGGTGCAACTCGCCGAGGCCGATCGCGCGATGCGCGCGGCGGATGCAGTGGTCGCCTTCGTCGGCCTGTCGCCCGATGTCGAAGGCGAGGCCTTGCAGGTCGAGGTACCCGGCTTCGCGGGCGGCGACCGCACTTCGCTCGATCTGCCGGCACCGCAACGCGCCTTGCTGGAACGCGCCGCGGCATCCGGCAAGCCGCTGGTCGTCGTGTTGATGTCCGGCGGCGCGGTGGCGCTGGACTGGGCGAAGCAGCACGCCGACGCCATCCTTGCCGCGTGGTATCCGGGGCAGGCCGGCGGCACGGCGATCGCGCAGACCCTGGCGGGCGACACCAATCCTGCTGGCCACTTGCCGGTGACGTTCTATCGCTCGGTGCAGGATCTGCCGCCGTTCACCAGCTATGCGATGCAGGGGCGCACCTACCGCTATTTCCAGGGCACGCCGCTGTATGCCTTCGGCCATGGCTTGAGCTACACGCGCTTCGCCTATGCGGCGCCCGCATTGTCGACGGATGCACTCAAGGCGGGCGGCACCTTGCAGGTGAGCGCCGAGCTGCGCAACGCCGGATCGCGCGCGGGCGACGAAGTGGTGCAGGTGTACCTGGATGTGCCGCCGTCACCGCTGGCGCCACGGCATGCGTTGGTCGGCTTCCAGCGCGTGCACCTCGCACCGGGCGAAACGCGGCACGTGAGCTTCACGCTGTCGCCGCGGCAATTGAGCAGCGTGGACGCGGCGGGCATGCGCGCCGTGGTGCCCGGCCGCTATCGTGTGTTCATCGGCGGCGGCCAGCCCGGCGACGCTGCAGGTGTCGCATCCACATTCACCATCAACGGCAAAGAGGTGCTGGCTCCATGACCATGGACACGCTCACCCGGCGCGACATGCTCAAGCTGATCGGTGCCAGCGCCGTCGCGCTGGCGTCGCCGCGTTTCGCCATCGCGGCCGCGAAGCAGGCGCGTCCCGATCACCGTCCGCCACCGGGCAAGCGCAAGTTCACCAGTGCGGCGGTGGAAGCGGAGATCGCGCGGGTGCAGGCGAAGATCGGCGATCCCGAACTCGCGTGGCTGTTTGGCAACTGCTATCCGAACACGCTGGATACCACCGTGCATATCGGCACCCTGCGCGGCAAGCCGGACACCTTCATCGTCACCGGCGACATCGACGCGATGTGGCTGCGCGATTCCTCGGCGCAGGTGTGGCCGTACCTGCCGCTGGCGGCGAAGGACGAGTCGCTGCGACGGCTGTATCGCGGGCTGATCCACCGCCATGCGGCATGCATCGCGATTGATGCCTACGCCAATGCTTTCCTGCCGGATCCGCAGGCACACACCACGCTGAGCTGGGCGCAGCACGACCTCACCGACATGAAGCCCGGCGTGGCAGAGCGCAAGTGGGAGATCGACTCGCTGTGCTGGACGATCCGCATCGCGCACGGCTACTGGAAAGCCACCGGCGACCGCGTACCGTTCGACGACGACTGGCGCGCGGCGATGCAGCAGGTGCTGGCGACGTTCCGCGCGCAGCAGCGCAAGCACGGTCCGGGTCCGTACCATTTCCAGCGCGCCTCCGCCGTGCCCACCGACACCGTGCCGCTGGACGGCTACGGCAATCCGGCGTTGCCGGTGGGGATGATCTTCTCGATGTTCCGTCCGTCGGACGATGCCTGCATCTATCCGTTGTTCGTACCGGCGAATGCGTTCGCCGTGGTATCGCTGCGGCAACTGGCCGAAATGTCGCGAACACTGCATGGCGATGCCGCGTTCGCCGCCGACTGCGAGGCGCTGGCCGGCGAGGTGCAGGCGGCGCTGGAAAAGTACGCCGTGATGAGCGACGCCGGCCAGGACTTCTGGGCCTATGAAACGGACGGCTACGGCAACCAGCTGTTCATGGACGACGCCAACGTACCCAGCCTGCTGGCCTTGCCGTATCTCGGCTTCTGCACCCCTGACGATGCGCGTTATCGCCGCACCCGCGCGCGCGTCTGGAGCGAGCACAATCCGTATTTCTTCCGCGGCAAGGCGGCGGAGGGCATCGGCGGACCGCACGAAGGCCTGCGAATGATCTGGCCGATGTCGCTGATGGTGCGTGCGCTCACCAGCGCGGACACGGGCGAGATCCGCCAGTGCCTGCACTGGCTCAAGACCACGCACGCCGGCACCGGTTTCATGCACGAAGCCTTCGATCAGGACGATCCCGCGAAATTCACGCGGCCCTGGTTCGCCTGGGCCAACAGCCTGTTCGGCGAGCTGATCGTCGAGCTGGCCGACCACCACCCCGAGCTGCTGCGGTAACCGCCGCACCCCACATTCCCCGAAGGAGCCCACGAACATGGTGACCCGCAGACGATTCCTGCAAGGCGCGACAGCATTGACCCTGCTTGGCGGCCTCGATGCGCACCGCGCGCTGGCCGCGACGCGCGCGCTAGGCGGCGCGGATGCGCTGTCGCTGTCCAGCCTGCCTAAGAACAACGTGTCGAAGTACGTCGACATCTTCGTCGGCACCGGCGGCCATGGGCACACCTATCCGGGCCCCACGCTGCCGTGGGGCATGGTGCAGCTGTCGCCCGACACCAACAACTACGGCTGGGATGCCTGCTCGGGCTACCACCAGGCCGACGGTTCCATCATGGGCTTCTCGCACACCCATCTCAGCGGCACCGGTGGCGGCGACCTGCTGGACGTGCTGGTGATGCCGAGGCAGGGCGAGGTGCTGCTCAAGGCCGGCGACCGCGGCTTGCCCGACCAGCTGTACTTCTCCAAGTTCGACGGCGCGGCGCATGGGCCGCACCTCACGGCGGATTCCGTGGCGCATCCGGGCAAGGGCTACCGCTCGCGCTACGACAAGGGTTCCGAGCAGGCGGTGCCGGGCTATTACCGCGTGCGCCTCACCGACAACGACATCCTCGCCGAGCTGACCGCGACGGCGCGCACCGGCTTCCACCGTTATACCTTCAACAAGAGCGGCCCCGGTCACCTGCTGGTCGATTTCACGCACGGCTACCAGGACAACGCGAAGACGCCGTGCAAGGTCACCGACGCCAAGCTGCGCCTGGTCGGCAACGACACCCTGGTCGGCGGCCGCCGCGTCAACGAATGGGCGCCCGGCCGTTACATCTACTTCGCGATGAAGCTGTCGCGGCCGATCTCCAAGGCCACGCTGTACATCGAGGACGCGCCGCTTCCCAGCAGCATGAAGGAAGCATCGGGCGACCATCTCAAGGCCGCGCTGCACTTCGACGACGCGGACAAGGCGCCGCTGCTGGTCAAGGTGGGTCTCTCGGCCGTGGATATCGACGGCGCGCTGCGCAACCTCGAAACCGAACTGCCCGACTGGAATTTCGAGCACGTGCAGCAGGCCGCCGCGCAGCAGTGGGAGCAGGAGCTTTCGCGCATCCGCATCGACAGCTCGTCCAACGTGGTGCTGAAGACGTTCTACAGCTCGCTCTATCACACGATGGTCGCGCCCACGCTTTTCAGCGACGTCGACGGCCGCTACCGCGGCATGGACCTCGAGGTGCACCAGTTGCCGCAGGGACAGCACACCTACAGCACGTATTCGCTGTGGGACATCTACCGTGCGCTGCATCCGCTGTACACGCTGTTCCAGCCGGAGCGCATTCCCGACTTCGCCAACGACCTGATCCGCCAGGCCAACGAAAGCCCGGAAGGTCCGGCGGTATGGCCGCTGCAGGGCGTGGAGACCGGCTGCATGATCGGCTACCACTCCATCGTGCTGCTCGCCGAGGCGCAGGCCAAGGGCTATACCGGCATCGCCTTCGACAAGGCTTGGCCGGTGTATCGCAAGCGCGCCTTCGACGACGACTACCGCGGCCTGCCGCTGTACCGCGGCATGGGCTTCATCCCGGCGGACATGGAATGGGAGTCGGTGAGCAAGACGCTGGAATACTCCTACGACGACTGGGCGATGGCCCGCCTGGCCGACGCCGTGGGCCAGCACGCGGATGCGGAGGCGCTGCGCAAGCGTTCGCGCAACTACCGCAACGTGTTCGACCCCAAGATCACCTTCATGCGTCCGCGCGACAGCAAGGGCCAGTGGATCGAGCCGTTCAATCCGCTCGAGATGGGCCACTTCGAGAAGTGGCGCGATTTCACCGAGTCGAATCCCTGGGAAGCCACCTTCCTCAACCAGCACGACCTCTACGGCTACATGCCGATGTTCGGCGGCATCCCCGCCTTCGAGCGCAAGCTGGACGAACTGTTCACCACCAGCTCCGAGCTGCCTGCCGACGCGCCGCCGGACATCGCCGGCATGGTGGGCCAATACGCGCACGGCAACGAGCCCAGCCACCACGTGGCCTACCTCTACGCCTACACCGGTTCGCACTGGAAGACGCAGTCGCGCGTGCGCTCCCTGCTGGAAACCATGTACCCGCCGCTGCCCGACGGCACCGCCGGCAACGACGACTGCGGGCAGATGAGCGCGTGGTACGTGCTGAGTGCGCTGGGCCTGTACGCGGTGGATCCGGTGAGCGCCGAATGGGTGTTCGGCAGCCCGCTGGTGGATCGCGGCGAAGTGACGGTGGGCGAAGGCAAGAAGCTCGTCGTCGAGGCGCACGGCAACGGCCCGGGCAAGCCCTACATCCAGTCCGTGACGTGGAATGGCAAGCCGTGGACGAAGAGCTGGATCAGCCACGCGGAACTGGCCGCAGGCGGCACGCTGGTATTCGAGATGGGTGACCAGCCGAACAAGAAGTTCGGCGCCGCGCCGGAAGACCGGCCGCCGTCGTTCGGCCGTCTTGCCACGGAAACCAAAGCATAAGCAGAGAGGCACGCACATGATCGGTAAGGGCGAGATGCGACAAGTGATGCTGATGATCGGTCTGGCTGCCGCCATCGGGTTTGCTCCCATGGCGATGGCGGCACCGGACCAGGCGGCCACATGGAGCGGCAAGATCGCGCCCCTGACGACGCCATGGACGGCCAAGGTCTCGCCCACCAATGCGTTGCCGGACTACCCGCGCCCGCAGCTCGCCCGGCCGTCGCTGGCGCATCCGCAATGGATGAACTTGAATGGCCTGTGGCAGTTTGCGCCGGATGACGGCAAGGGTGCCCCGCCGTTCGGCAAGACGCTGGCGGAGCGCGTGCTGGTGCCGTACCCGATCGAGTCCGTGTTGTCGGGCGTGCAGCAGCATGCCGACTTCATGTTCTATCGCCGGCTGGTGGATATCCCGCCGGCATTCACCGCGCACGATCAGCACGTATGGCTGAACTTCGGCGCGGTGGACCGGGAGGCCACGGTCTACGTCAACGGCAGGCAGGCGGCCCGGCACGTGGGCGGCTACACCTCCTTCAGCGTAGACATCACGCCTTATCTTCATGCGCAGGGAATGCAGGAGATCATCGTCGCCGTGCATGCGCCGGCGGACAGCCTCAACGTGATGGTCGGCAAGCAGCGCCTGAAGCCGGGCGGCATCTTCTACACGGCGGCCTCGGGCATCTGGCAGTCGGTGTGGCTGGAGCCGGCGCCGGCCACCAGCCTCGCGCAGCTCGTCTTCACGCCGAGCCAAAGCCTTGACGCTTTCACCGTGACCGCCAAGGTGCACGGAAGCGAGGGCGCCACCCTGCACGTCACCGCCTATGCAGGCGACAAGGTGGCGGGGGAGGCCAGCGGCCCGGCCGGCCAGCCGCTGCATCTGGCGATCGCGCAACCGCATCTGTGGAGCCCGGCGGATCCGTTTCTCTATACCTTCAAGGCCACGCTCACGCGGGATGGGCAAAGCGACGCGGTCACCAGCTACGCCGGTCTGCGCAGCATCGCGATCAAGCCGGAAGGCGGCCGCAACCGCATCGTGTTGAATGGCAAGCCGACCTTCCTGCTGGCCACGCTGGACCAGGGCTATTGGCCGGACGGCATCTACACCGCGCCTACCGACGAGGCCCTGAAGTTCGACATCCAGAAGACCAAGGACCTCGGTTTCAACACCATCCGCAAGCACATCAAGGTGGAGCCGGCGCGCTGGTATTACTGGGCCGACCGCCTCGGCGTGATGGTGTGGCAGGACATGCCGGCGCTGCCCACGGACCGCAACGACAAGCTCAGCGAGGCCGACAAGGACAACTTCCGCACGCAGGTGTCGGCCATCGTCGACCAGCTCAAGGGCACGACGGCGATCATCGGCTGGATTCCCTTCAACGAAGGCTGGGGCCAGTGGAGCATTCCCGCCGCGGCCGAGCTGGCCGCGCAGATCAAGCAGCTCGATCCGTCGCGCCTCGTCGATGCGCGCAGCGGTGCCAATTGCTGCGACATGAAGGGCGATCCGCATGCCGGCGACGTCTACGACGTACACGACTACCAGGGGCCGGGCCTGCCCAGTCCGGATGCGGTACGTGCAGCCATCGACGGCGAGCACGGCGGTCTTACCCTCGGCATCCCCGGTCATGTCTGGCCCGGTACGCCGATCAACCCCTATGGCGCGGTGAAGGATCGCGCGGCGCTGGTTGCTGGCTATGTCGCCAACACCCAAGTGCTGCTCGACAAGGGCGTGCCCAAGGGCATGTCCGGCAGCGTCTACACCCAGATCACCGACGTCGAGGGCGAGCACAACGGCCTGTTCACCTACGACCGCAAGGTTGAGAAAGTGGACGAGGCCAAGGTGCGTGCGATCAACGCAGCGGTAATTCGCGCGGGTGGAACGCCGTGACGCGTTTCGATTAATCCGGCTTTATTGCCGAATCGAATAATGGATACGGAGTGGAGGAGGCTTTTGCCTTCCTCCCAAACTGCCATTTACGCCTCATTTCAAGCATTGAATGGAATGGCAATGCTTGGCGCCGAATTTCATTGGCGCGCATCGATTAAGAAAAGATGAAGATTTTGCGCAGTGCAGCGTGACATGCCGCGCCGCGATGTATAAGTTTTATAATACGATTTAGATCGATATAAATACGGCTTTCTTTGACGTCCATGGATGACATGGCGCTGGGAGGGTTTGCGCGTCGTCAGGGGTGGCGATGTGCATGCCATGGATTATCTGCCGGGTGTCGGAGGTTGTTATGACCACGTGAATGAATCGTCTATCCAAACAGGGGCGGGAGGAGATGTCGCGCTGACTCCGACAAACAACGCGCGCCAATGAAATGGGGATTCAAATATGATCAGTCTATTGCGTGTTTCTGCACGAAAGCCCTTGTATGCAGCGCTCACCCTGGCCCTCCTGTCTTTTGGAGGTGGCCTGCCCGCAGCCGTTCATGCCCAACAGGCGCCGACGGCGCCGGCAAGCTCGCCGTCCCCTCAGGCGGCCGATAGCACGACATCCGACACGACGAAGACGGATGGCAAGAAGAAGGCCGGAAACGAAAAACCGGTGGTACTGCAAGGCATGGTCGTCACGGGCTACCGCCAGTCGATCGACGAAAACCTGCAGGACAAGCGCAACACCAACGAGATCGTGGAAGTCGTCAACGCGCAGAACATCGCGCAGTTCCCCGCCCAGAACATCGCCGATGCCCTGCAGTTCGTTCCCGGCGTGGTGATCAGCCGCAGCGACGGCGAAGGCAAGAACATCAGCATCCGCGGCCTGGCGCCGGAGCTGACGTTGACCGAACTCAACGGCAACTACGTCGCCTCCGCCGATACGTCGAGCGGGCTCGACCGTTCGTTCAACTACCAGTTGCTGCCGGCCAACATGTTCTCCAGCGTCAAGCTCTACAAGAGCCAGATGGCGTCGCTGGACGAAGGCGGCATCGGCGGCGTAGTGGAGGCGCACACGCGCAAGCCGCTGGACATGAAACCCAACGACGGCTTCCTCACCGTCAACGAGACGGGCGCCGACAACAACGGCAAGATCAATCCGCAGGTATCCGGGCTGTATTCCTGGCACAACAGCGACAGCACCTTCGGCGTGCTGGTGGGCGGGGCCTACAACAAGCGGCAGGAAACCGAATACACGTCCAACGCCTCGAACTGGTACTGGTGGGCCAACAATTACAACACCCAGCCGCCGGTGAGCGTCGGCGGCAACCAGTTCGGCAACTACGTGGAGCCCAACATCCCCGAATGGGGCAACGTCCCGCCCGGAGGCATCGTCGACCAGGGCGGCCGCGCCTATTCGGGTTACTGGATGCCGCAGCAGTTCAGCACTTCCCAGACGCAGTTGAACCTGAAAAACAAGGCCGCCCAGCTCACCTTGCAGTTCAAGCCCAGCGACCACTTCCAGATGACGGCCAACTACTTCCGCTTCCAGTTGGACCGCACCCAGATTACCAACACGCTCGAGATTCCCGAATGGAATCTGCCCACCGACACCTACGCGAACCAGCAGGGCAACTTGCTGGCGCCTAACGGACTGACGTTCGACCCGTCGGGCACGGTCGTCACCGGCGCCAACTACCAGTTGCCGGCGGCCGGCACGGGGTGCAACTCGCTGACCAATCCGGTCACCGGTGCGCAGCGCCAGCCAGTGGATGTCTGCTCCACGCAGACGCCGTGGCTCAATGGCAACTACTCCGTCGAAAAAGCGACGTCGCAGACCGCCAACATCGAGGGCGAATGGAATACCGGCGGCATCCTCAGCGGCACGTTCAATCTCGGCCGCACCTGGGCCACGGGTGGCCCGTCGGTGGAGTTCGGCGTGGCGGCCAAGCCGCGCAACTTCGTCAACGGGCAGTGGGTAGACGGCAGCGAGTACAGCCAGTGGACCCTGATGGGCAGAGAGGGTACGCCGGGCATCTCGGCTTCGACGGACACGCTGCAGAACATGCTGGATGGCGAGGGGCAGGTGGATCTGGGTTCCACCGGTTCCGGCTTCGTCAACACCGCGACATCCCAGAACGTCGCCCAGGCCGATTTCACGCTGGATCTCGACAAGGGCTGGCTGTCGTCGGTGCAGTTCGGCGCCAAGTACCGCTACAACACCGCCTACCAGCAGAGTGGCCAGTTGCGCTGGTACTGCCCCGGCACGACGCAGCAGTTCCAGAGCTGCGACCCCAATGCCGGCGACCTGCAGTCCAGCCTCCTGCTGCCGTATGA
Source organism: Rhodanobacter sp. DHG33 (assembly GCF_014843005.1). Taxonomy (GTDB): domain Bacteria; phylum Pseudomonadota; class Gammaproteobacteria; order Xanthomonadales; family Rhodanobacteraceae; genus Rhodanobacter_A. The sequence continues at coordinate 229,047 of NZ_JACYXM010000006.1, forward strand.
GCTGACCACCAACACGCTGGCCTACCACGACAACATCTTCCCGGGGATCAACTTCCCGGCGTACTACAACTACCTCAACCAGACCTACGACCCCGTCAAGTACATGGATCCCGACAATCAGGCGCGGGTGCGCGAGTCGATCGGGGCGGCCTACGTGCAGGTGAATTTCGACACCGACACGCTGCACGGCAACTTCGGTCTGCGCTATGTGGATACCCTGCAGGACGTGACCACCGCCGACCAGGTCACCACCTACTTCGCGGACTACTACCACGGCACGGATGGCTCCATCCTGATCTGTCCGGCCAGCGGCGTGAACTCCGCCGGTGGCCCGTGCGCTCCCGGCGATTTCGAATATCTCCCCCAGCAGTGCTCGACGTATGCGGACGGGCAGGCCGGGAAGTGCTCGTATTACGAGGCCTACACTCTCAACACCCAGCGCCGGCGCTACCGGAACTTCCTGCCCAGCTTCAACCTGGTGTGGAACTTCGTCGGCGACTTCGATTTGCGCGTCGCCGCCAACCGCGCCATGGCGCGCGCCAACTATGGCGATCTGGCCCAACTGGGCAGCCTCAACAACTACCTCCCGACCTATTACGCCGATCGCAGCCAGTTCGGTTCGCCGCTGCCCGGCTGGTATGGCAGCGGTGCCGACAACAACCTGCAGCCCTTCCTCGCCACCCAATACGACGCGGCGGTGGAGTGGTACTACGCGCCGGAATCGGTGCTGGGCTTCGACGTGTTCTACAAGACGGTGAAGAACTTCGTGGTGCCGGTCCAGGTGAACAACTTCACCGTGGACGTGAACGGCACGCCGACGCCGTTCGCGCAGTACAGCACCAATGCCAACGGGCAGGCCGGCGTTTCCAAGGGCATCGAGCTGTACACGCAGCACACGTGGTCGTCGGGCTTCGGCGTCATCGCGAACTACACGCTCAACAAGACCAACTCGACGGCGGTTTCCATCGGCGACACGCGGATCGGCAGCGCGTCGCTGATCGGCAGCGCGAAGTACGCGGGGAATCTCTCGCTGTTCTACCAGAAGAACGGGCTGCTGCTGCGCGCGTCGTCCAACTGGACCGGCCGCGTGATGGACGGCCTGGCCGCAGGCCTGCCCGAATACACGTCGCCGTACAACGAGATCGACCTGAACGGCCAGTACAACATCAACAAGCACCTGATGGTCACCGCTTCGGTTCTCAACCTGACGCGTTCCACGACCCGTTCCTACCTGGGCAGCGACACGACCGATCGCCTGAACACGCTCGAGTACGACGGGCGCCAGTACTACGTGGGCCTCACGTACAACTTCGGAGGGAATGACTGACACGGGGCGCAAGGCCACGCCGGGGATGCATCAGTGCATCTCCGGCCATGCGGCCTCGCAGAGAGCGCAATTCAAATTCCCCGACGGAGAAATCATGCAAACGTCCAGCGAACATCCCTATAGCGCGTCGACTCGACACACTGCACGCGTCCTCGCCATCGCCCTGGCGATCGCCTTGCTTGGAAGCGGAGCAGGGCAGGCCCGCGACAGCGAGTCACCGCAGCATGCGATGCAGGCCGTGGATGAGGCCAACCCGCTCGTCGGTACGGCACCGCTGGACCAGCAGGCGCTGATCGGCAACGCGCCGCCACCGGGCGAGCCGCTCTATTCGGGCATGACCTCGCCGGGCGCGAGCCTGCCGCACAGCTCGACCGAGGCGACGCCGGTCAACCTTAACGTCGACCTCAGCTATCCCGCGGGCGTCGGCATGTCGTACTACTACCCCAATCCGACGATGATCGGCTTCACGGGCGGGGGCTCGACCTACGGCGGGGAGGCCTCGCCGATGATCATGCCGGTGGTGGGCGACTGGACCGTGCCGCCCGACTACGCGCAGTCTTACTACGACAAGGCGAGCGAGAAGGCGTCGCCGGGCTACTACGCGGTTGATCTCGCCACCTTCCACACCAAGGTCGAGCTCACGGCGACGCAGCGCACCAGCCTGATGCGCTTCACGTTCCCGGCGAGCCATCGATCGAATGTCGTCATCAACCTGCGCCGCCCCGGCGGCGACGTCGAAGTGGTCGATGACCACACCATTCGTGGCGTCACCACGGGCGGGCGTCCGGAGCGCGACTCGGATGGCTCCTGGTTCGTCGCCGAGTTCTCGCAGCCGTTCGCCGGATTCGGCACCTTCTACGCAAATCACGATCACAGAGGCTATGGCATCGGCGACGCGGACGTGCAGCAGAACCGGCGTACGGTGTCCGGCAGTTACGCAGGCGCTTACGTCACCTTCGACACCAAGGCCGGCGAACAGGTGCTGGTGAAGATCGCCCACGGCCACAGCGCCGCCGAAGCCGAGCAGCGGCTGCACGACGAAGATCCGGATTGGAATTTCGAGCGCCTGCATGCCAAGGCGCGTGCGGCGTGGGCGCAATTGCTCGACCGTGTCGAAGTCACTGGTGGCACGCCGAAGCAGCGCATGCTGTTCTACTCGACGCTCTACCACTCCTTCGCCAGTCCGCGGCTGCTTGCGCGCAAGGGCGAACGCTTCACTGGCGCGGACGGCAAGGCTCAGGTCGCCAGCTACGACCGCTATGGTCCGGTGCCGTTCTGGGATACCGGCCGCAACCAGATCACGCTGCTGATGCTGCTCGAACCCGAGGTCGTGCAGGACATCATGCGTTCCGAGCTCGACATGGCGCGCGAACGCGGCTACATGAACACCTCGTTCCATGGCGACCATGCCTCGTTGATGTACGACGGCGCGTGGCAGCGCGGCATTCCGTTCGACTACGCCGCCGCGTACACGTACCTGCGCAAGAACGCCACCGACCCGGCCGGCCCGCGCGGCTACCTGGCCGAGTACATGAAGAACGGCTGGATCTCCGACGTCGTTCCGCCCGGCAATCCCAGCCCGCCGTATGCCGGCGGCAAGGCAGGTGCCGCCACCACGCTGGAATATGCCTGGGACGATCACGCGCTGGCCGACATCGCACGGAGGCTCGGCAAGACGGACGACGCGCAGATGTTCCTGCGCCGCGCCGCGAACTATCGCAACGTGTTCGATCCGTCGGTCGGCTTCATGCGCGGCAGGACCGCCGACGGCCAATGGATCGCGCCGTTCGATCCGGGCGAGCCGTACTACAACTTCATGATGAAGGAGGCCTCGGGCTGGTCCACGCTGTGGCTGGTGCCGCACGATGTGCAGGGCCTGGCCGACCTGCTCGGCGGGCGCGCCGCGTTCGATGCCAAGCTCGATACGTTTTTCTCCACGCCCTACCGCGCCAAGGGTATCTGCCGCGATTGCACCGGCCTCGTCGGGGAATACGTCCAGGGCAACCAACCGGATCAGCAGGCTGCCTATCTCTACGCCTGGGGTGGCCAGCCCTGGAAGACGCAGGCGCTGGTGCGCCGCATCCTCGCCGAGATGTACGGCAGCGACGCCAGCGGCTATGCGTTCCCCGGCATGGACGACCAGGGTTCGACCTCGTCCTGGTACGTGCTCAGCGCGATGGGGTTCTATCCGGTGGACCCGTCCACCCCGGATTACATCCTGGGCAGCCCGATCTTCGACAAGGTGCGCATGCGCATGGGCAACGGCAAGATGTTCGAGATCGACGCACTCAACAATTCGGCGCGTAACATGTATATCCAATCCGCTACGCTCAACGGCAAGCCGTGGAACAAACCATGGTTCAGCCAGGCCGACATTGCGGGCGGCGCCAAGCTTGTGTTGATGATGGGACCGGAGCCGAGCAAATCCTGGGGTGCCGACCCGGACGATGCGCCGCCCTCGATGACGATGCGCAAGGCCAGCCCGAACTAACCGACATTCCTGTACCTGCGATCCCAGAAGATGCCCTGTCCATTGCAACAACCGCTTTTCAAGACATTCCCTCGCAAATCCAAGCGGAATCATCTCGGGCGACGGATCGCCCTGCTGGCCGCCTGTGCCTGCGCCAGCCTAGGCGTACATGCCGCGACGCCGGCGGATACATCGCCACCATCGGCGACCGCACCCACCGAAGCACAGCGCATGCAATGGTTCGCGGATGCGAAGTTCGGCATCTTCATCCACTACGGCATCTATTCGGTGGACGGCATCGACGAGTCGTGGTCGTTCTTCGACGGTTACGTCAGCTACGACCACTACATGCAGCAGCTCAAGGGCTTCACCGCGGCGAACTACCACCCGCAGGCCTGGGCCGACCTGATCCGCGAAAGCGGCGCGCGCTATGCGGTGCTCACCGCGAAGCACCATGACGGCGTGGCGCTGTGGGATACCGCGCAGGGCCTCAACGTGGTGAAGGACACGCCGGCCCGGCGCGACCTGGTCGGGCCGTTCGTGCAGGCCTTGCGCAAGGACGGCGTCAAGGTGGGCCTGTACTTCTCGCTGATCGACTGGTCGTATCCGGACTATCCGGGCTTTACCAAGACCGAGTCGCGCTACGACGCCAAGGCCGATCCCGCGCGCTGGAATCGTTTCGTGAAGTACTACCAGGGCCAGTTGAAGGATCTGTCGCAGCGCTACAACCCCGACCTGTACTGGTTCGACGGCGACTGGGAGCACAGCGCCGAGGAGTGGCATGCGAAGCAGGTGCGCGAAATGCTGCTGGCGCGCAATCCCATGGCCATCATCAACTCGCGCCTCGCGGGCTATGGCGACTACGCCACACCCGAGCAGGGCGTGCCGATCACGCCGCCGCCCCAGAAATACTGGGAGCTGTGCATGACCATGAACAATTCCTGGGGCTGGCAGCCGAACGACGACCACTTCAAGAGCGCCAACCAGCTGATCCGCATCCTCGCCGACACCATCGGCATGGGCGGCAACCTGCTGCTGGACATCGGCCCGCGTCCCGACGGCACGATCCCGCAGCAGGAGGTCGACACGCTGAAGGAAATCGGCCGTTGGACGCACAAGAACGCCGAGGCGATCTACGGCACGCAGGCCGGCATTCCCAAGGACTACTACGCCGGTTCCAGCACGCTGTCGAAAGACGGCAGCACGCTGTATCTGTTCGTGGACGGGCGCCCGAACGGCCCGGTGCTGGTGAAGGGACTGATGAATCGCGTGCTGCATGCACGCGTGGTCGGCAACGGCACCACGCTGGATACGCAGGTGCTAGGCAAGGCCTACTGGAGCAAGGTGCCGGGACTGCTCTACGTCACTGTGCCGCCCGAGACGCTGGACTCCGAGGTCACCGTGCTGGCGCTCACGCTCGACGGGCCGGTGAAGCTGTTCCGCGACGAAGTGAAGCCGATCGAGAGCAACTGATTGGCCTGCCGCGGCTGACGGAGCGCGGCAGCAGGTTCGTCCGAACGGGCAGGGCTTGCGGCGGCAAGCGAAACCTAGGCGCAACCGCAATCTTCCTCGAAGCCGCCCTTGGCGCCCATGCAGGGTGCGATGGGTTGCGGGTGCCCGGTGCCAATTGGCCTTGTCGAGGGCGTGCCGGCCGCCGAATTGGTCATATTGCAATGCGGCTTGCATCGTTCATGGGTGAATGGTAGCTTCATATATGGATCGATCTAAACGACCGGAAAAATTCACGGCCGTGCTGGATGGCATGAAATCCAAGTCGATTCCGTGGTGCTGTGGTGATCGCGATAACGCATGGATCCCGTGTTGATTGACACGATTCAATCGGGGCTGGGCAAGAAATCGAGTCAAGCAGGGCTGGACGAGGGGGGTGTTCTCGCCGGCCACGCGAAAACGACAATCAACAAATTTTTTGGGAGGGGTTTCCATGCGTCAAGCCATCGCATTGCGTCGCAGTGCACTCGTGAGTGCGCTTTCCATCGCCTTGCTGTCGCCGCTCGCCGTGCAGGCGCAGACGGCTTCGTCGGGCGATACCCAGTCCGCACAGTCCGGTACGCCGCAGGCGAACCCGTCCAGCGCGCAGCCTGACCAGAGCAAGGCGAAGAACCTGCAGACGGTCACCGTCACCGGTTCGATGATTCCGCGCGTGGAAGTCGAAGGTCCCGCGCCCGTGGTCACCATCACCGGTACGCAGATCAAGCAGCAGGGTTTCACCACGCTGTGGGAATTCCTGGACTCGCTGCCGCAGATGGGCCAGCCGCCGCAGGATCCCGCCAGTTGGGGAGCCACCGCGGTGAATGCGCGCCCGGTGAATCTGCGCAACCTGGGTGCGGGCTTCAGCCTGCTGCTGATCAACGGCGTTCGCGTGGTGGATTACCCGCAGCCGCTGGGCGCGCAGAGCAGCTTCCAGAACTACGCAAACCTGCCTAGCGGCATGATCGACCATGTCGAGATCCTGGCCTCCGGTGCCTCGTCGATCTACGGTTCGGATGCGGTGGCGGGCGTCGTCAACGTGATCCTGAAGAAGAACTACCAGGGTAACGATCTGCAAGTCACCGGCGGCGGCGCTACCCGTGGCGGCCGTTCCTATGGCGACATCAATTTCTTCGGCGGCGAGTCCGGCGAAAACTGGCACATTCTCTACAACGTGGAGAAGTCCAACCGCACGGCTTTGTGGGGTAGCGATCGTCCGTACCAGGATTCGGTGTCCGATGCAGGCTACGGTGCCTGGAACTCGGCCGACCGCATGTTCGGCTACCAGTACGCTCCGGCCGGCGCCATCGCCCTCTCCGCGACGAACGGCAATGGCCAGTACATCACGCCGCCGGCGGGCACCTGCGGCAAGTTCAGCAACTCGCAGTTGAGCGAGTCGCACAGCGTCAGCACCAGCGGCACCCAGATCACCGGGACGACCGACAACGGCGCCTTCTGCTCGCAGCCCAACCTGTTCCAGAACTGGGTGCTGACGCCGGGCAGCCGCACCACCAACGGTTACCTGGCCGGCGAATACGATTTCAGCAATGGCCTGCAACTCTACGGTTCGGCGGCCTTGTACGACACGGTGGGTATCTCCCAGACCCAGTTGCCGTTCTTTGGCTACGGCAGCCCGTTCTATGACTCGAGCACGGGGCAAACCATCAATGCGCTCGACCGCCAGTTGACCGCGCAGGAAATCGGCACGTCCGCCAATACCCATGACCGCGAGCAGAACTGGAACATCACGGCCGGCCTGCGCGGCACCATGTTCGACGGCAACTTCAACTGGGACTTCAGCGTCAACAGCCAGAAGTACATCGTGCGCGAGGACTTTACGGGCATGGACCAGGCGGCCATGAACAACTTCTTCCTCGGCCAGCAAATGGGAACCACCGCCGGTGGACTGCCCATCTATGCCATCAACTGGCAGCGCTTCTGGAACCCCATCACGCCGCAGCAATACAGCCAGTTCGCGGTCAATGGCGAGAACACGGCGGAGTCGTCGCTGAACCAGGCGCAGTTCCGCGTCAACGGCGACCTGTTCAAGTTCCCGTGGGTGGACGAGTCGGTGGGTTGGGCAGCCGTGGTGGAAGCTGCGGACAACGATTTCCTGCTGTCGCCGGATCCGCGCGAGGCCAATGGCGCGACCTTCGTGGATCCCTTCTATAACGACAACTTTGGCGGCGGCAGTCGCCAGCGCTTTTCGCTGGGCACCGAGTTCCGCGTGCCGATCGTGAACTCGCTGACCTGGACCATCTCCGGCCGCCTCGACAAGTACCACGACGCCAGCAGCGCCGACATTGCCCGCACCTGGGGCACCGGCCTCGAATGGCGTCCGTTCGACAGCCTGCTGATCCGCGGCAGCTACGGAACCAATTTCAAGGCGCCGGACATGGCGGCGATCTACCAGGGCGGCTCCGTCGTACCACAAGGCATCTACGAGGATAATCTGCAGTGCATCAACGCCATCAAGGCGGGCAACACCTCGAGCACCTGGTGCAACGGCAGTATTCAACGTCCCCAGTCGCAGTGGTACGAGCAAAGAACGGTCGGCGGCCCGGACCTGGTGCCGGAGACCGGCCACTCCTGGACCTATGGTTTCGTGTGGCAGGTTCCGGGCGTGGAGGGTCTGTCGGTGTCTGCCGACTACTGGCACATGGGCGTGGACAACGCCATCGAGTACATCAGTCAGAGCACCGTGCTCCAGGACGAGGCTGGCTGCCTTACCGGCTATCTGGCGGACGGCTCAACGGGTTTGTCGCCGTACACCGCGCACGTTCGGGGATCGGCGTATTGCCAGATGGTGATAGGGGATGTGCAGCGCAATGCGGCAGGCCAGATCACTTCGGTGCAATCCGGCCCGATCAACGAGGCCTCGCTGTACGTGAGTGGTGTCGATGCCTCGCTGCAGTACAGGCTGAATACCGAGGATTACGGCAATTTCACCACCAGCGTCAACTACACCGACAACCTCGCGTACAAGCAGCGCGTGCTGTCTTCCGACCCGTTGCTGAACACTCGCTACAACAATGTGGCGAGCAGGGTCACCTGGATCGGCACCTGGCAGAAGGGCGACTGGAACGCGTCGCTCTCCGGCGTGCGCGATGGCCGCATGCGCGCGCCAGGCTACGGTAACTGCAACACGCTGCCCAATGGCATCCAGCCGAGCCCGGTGACTGTCGTCAGCCCCGACGGGACGACGGTCAATACCGGCGCTTGCCAGATCGGCGGGGCAAACGTCGCTGACACCTTGTACTACGGCCATGTACCGACGTGGATCACGTGGAGCGGCTCGATCGGCTGGCAAATCAATCCGGAGACCAAGCTGAGCTTCACGGTATCCAATATCTTCAACAGGGTCTCTTCGATCCCGTACTACGCCGGCGGCTTCGAGTTCGTCACGACCGGACAGACCGGCAGCGAGTACGACGGTCGTGAGTTGTTCTTGACCTTTGATTACAAGCTCAACTGATCCCTCTCAGGTTGGGCTTTCCCCCGCGCCCCGGCTCTGCCGGGGCGTTTTTTGTGGGGATTTTGCGTTCGATCTTGAGCGCGGTATTCCTGTTGCATGGTCGTGTCTCCAAGCGAGCCTATTGCGACTATGTAAGCCCAAGCGTGGTATGTGAAACGATTGAGTAATGCGGCCGCTCTAAAGGTGTTCGCCGACGGCAGAAGGCTCCGCATGTCCGCTAGTGCGGTGAGCGATATCCCGTTGTTCCTGCCACATCGCTGCGTTTAGCCGAAAAGCGACCTCGCAAACGATGCATCAACCATTGCGCGGCGCGGTCATCGACAGCGGAAGCTCCAGCGCCTCGCGCAGGGGATTCAGCAATTCGCCATAGCGCGGCGCACGTGCCGTATCGGTACGCAATGGCTGTCGCACCTGCATGGCGCTGGGGGTGGCTACGGTACGCCGTGTTTCGTTGAAGCGCAGACATGTCTCTTCGAACGGCAGGCCGCAGAATTCCAGCAGGCGGCGGATCCCGCTTTCGGGATTGTGAATAAGGTCTTCGTACACATGCTCATGCACGTGCTCAGGAGCCTGCTTCGCCCAGTGGCTGGCTGCGGCATCGAAGCTGCGCCAGTACGCGGCCAGATCGATGAAGCTGCGTGTGTAGTCGTTGCCAGGGAAGTACTGCCGATAGCACGAGAAGCAGGTTTCCAGGGCATCGCGGCGGGCGATGACGATGCGCGCCGCCGGCAGCATCGCGCGGATCATGCCGATGTGCATCCAGTTGTTGGGCAGCTTGTCGGTGAACATCGGACGATGCTCGCGCCAACGTGCGGTCCGCTCCAGGTAGCGCTGTCCCAGTCGCCGCCAATCGTCGGCACTCATATCCGGCAGCCATTGGGGGTAGGGCTTTCGTTGCCTGGCCGATTCCTCGGCGATCAACAGGGGCAGGTCGGCCAGCTCCGCGGCGCCCTCGATCCTGGAATGCGAGGCGAGAATCTGCTCGACCAGGGTCGATCCCGAACGTGGCATGCCCACGATGAAGATCACTTCCGCACCCAGTGCTTCCCCGGCGTCGCCGTTGCAGTTCGCGGCCCGGATCGCGGCCATCGTCGAGGCGAAACCTGCCGCATTCCATGCCCTGTGTCTGCGGGCGATTTCATTGGCCGTTGCGAGTGCTTGCATGGACTCGGCGTAGCGGCCCTGGTCGTCGAGGGCCTTGGCCAAGGCGAAACCCATCGCGACGCGATCGCCGTCGCCGGCCCGCGGGTGCATGAGCGCGTGCCGGATGGCATCGCTGTCGCCTTGCTCCAGGCGCAGCGTCTTGATTTCCGCCAGGCCCCACCAGGCCATGCCTGTCCATGGCTGCTCGGCCAGCAGCTTGCGGTATTCGGTGATGGCTTCCTCGTGGCAATTGTCCATGCGCAGTAGGTCGGCAAGCTGCGCGCGTGCGGCCGCATAGCCGGGCGCCAGTTTCACGGCGTGCTGCAGCGCCTGCTTCGCTTCGCCGAAACGCGCGCTGCGTGTGAGGAACAGGCCCAGGTTGTACCAGGCCATGACGAAGCTAGGCTGCAGCTCGCATGCGCGACGCAGGCCGTCGATGGCCTGTTCGAGTTCGCCGGCTTCCGCGAGGAAGAGGGCATAGGCGTTGTGGTAGAGGGCTTCCCGCGGTCGCTGCTCCAGAGCGCGCCGCATCGCTTGCAAGGCGGCGCGGTGTGCCCCGCGCAGGCTCAGCAGGCTGGCATGCAGGCGCAGGACTTCGGGATGATCGGGATGGCTGGACAGCACCGGGTCCAGCTGAATCGCGGCCTGATCGGGGCGATGCATCTCCAGAGCCTGTGCGGCGGCGATCACCCGATTCGCGGCAGTCGGGTCCAGGCCTTGCAATAGCGGGTTCAAATTCGCCTCCGGAAATGCTGCCAGGCCAGCACAAAGATGCCCCCATGTCTGAGACATGGGGGCATCGCTGTCAAGCAAGATGCAACGCTGGCGGTCAGTTGAACTGCCAGCGGAACACCAACTGGCCGACGCGTCCTGCCTGGAATGTGTTCGGCGACATGAAGGCGGCGTTGTACTGGCCGCCATTCGTGATGTTGGTGTTGTACGAGGTCACGGTCTGGCTGTTGAAGAGATTCATCACCTTCAGATCCAGCGAGAAGCTGTTCTTGTCGTAGGCCCAGTCGTAACCGATGTCCAGATCTACCTGCTTGTACGACGGCAGGCGGCCGTAGCTGCCGCGGGTATAGATGATGGTGTTCGACGTCGGATTGCCGTTCAGCGCGTTCGGCAGGGTGTTGCAGTAGAACGCGTTGTTGTTGTTGGTCTGCCCGGACGAGATGTCCGTGCTGTTCGGGTACGGGTAGTTCGACAGACAGTCGATCGGGCCGCCCGCGTAATACGTCAGTGCACCGCCTACGCGCAGGCCTTTCAGGAACTCGCCGTAGTGGGCGAACTTGTAGTAACCGAACACCTTGAACGTCGACGGGATATCGTCGCCCAGCCGACCGCCTGCGCCCTGCAGGAAGGCCGAGCTCGACAGCGCGCCGTCGTAGCCGGTGGCACCGGTGTTGTTGCCGCCGCCCTCGTAGTCGGTGGTGCCATCGGTGTTGCCGAACTCGTTGCGCCAGGTGTAGGAGGCGCTGAGGTAGTAGGGCTCGTCGTCGGAGTACGCGTGATCCAGGGTCAGGCTGGCCTGGTAGATCCGGCGATGCAGCGACGGATAGCCAAGATAGCTGGCCGGGAAGGTGTACATGCTCAGCGGGCTGTTGGGTCCGTTCAACTGCACCGGAATGGTGATGTCCTTGCCGGGAGTGATCAGGTAGTCGCCGAGCAGCGAGGCGTTCGGATAGCCGTGGGCTTTGAGGTAGCTGGCCAGCTGGCCGGTGTTGCCGTCGATGTTCGGCAGGCCGGTGAGCTTGCTGGTGAACAGCGAGGCACCGGCGACCCAGTTGTCGCCCAGTTTCTGCTGGGCATAGACCACGAACTGGCGAAGCTTCGCGTTCTGCGTCGTGGTCGAAATGAACTGGTTGGGCGTCAGGTAGTGCAGGCCGCTGCCGTTGCTGCCCTGTACGCCGCCCACCTGGGTAAGGCCGGTCGGGACGCCATCGGGCGATACACCGGTGTACACATAGTAGGTGTTGGTGTGGATGTAGCCCGCGCCCGGCGTGCCGCCATAGGCATTGAAGTAGAGCGGGATGCCTTCGCTGTATTCGCCCGCGCTGGCGCCGATCTTCAGGCTGGAATCGCCGTGGACATCCCAGGCCACACCGACGCGGGGCACGAAGTTGCCCTTGCTGTACATCTTGACGTTGATGTTGTCGGTCATGGCGTAGTTGTCGTAACGACCGCCGAAGTATCCCGTCCAGTTGTCGGCGAAGTGCCAGCTGTCGGCCAGGTAGTAGCCGTAAGTGGGAGAGGTGTTGTAGTAGATGCGCGGCGCGTAGTTCGACGTCACGTACTTCGTGCCCGGCGCGAACGGCTGGCCGGTGGCTGGGTTGATGGTCTGGCCGTTGATGACGCAGGCCTCCGTCGGGCCCGTCGCCGTGCTGCAGTAGGTGAAGGTGTACGTGTTGGGGTTCGGGATATTGGACTGCGCCATGCTGGGGCTGTATTGCTCGGCGCCGAACGTGATTTCATGGTTTTCGCTCGGATCCCACGTGAAGTCGATGCGCGATCCCATCATGCGGTACTTCAGGACGTAGTCGCTGCCTGCACCGTTGTGCGGCGGATTCGTGTTCTTTCCCGTGTCCGGGTCGTTGAACGTGATGTTCGGGACGTCGATGCCGTACAGGTTGTAGCTGGAGAAATACTGCTGCGAGGTGCCAGCCATCGCCGTGACGGAGAACGTGTCGGTGATCTGGCCGTGGTAGTTGGCGACCAGCATCTTGTCGTGCCACGCATTGCCGCTCCAGTTCTGCAGCGCGGGTGCCGCGCTGGAGGCGTCGAACGGCGTGGCCAGCGGGTACTGGGATTGTGCCTGGTAGGCGGTCTGGCGATCGCCGAACACGTTCAGCGTGTGGCCGGGCGCGATGTTCCAGGTGAGGTTGATCAGGAACTGTTTGTTGCGATTGGTGTTGAGGTTCTTGTTCGAGCTGTCGACGGTTGTGGTCGGGGTGCTGCCCTGTACGCCTTGGGCGTAGTTGTTCGGCTGGAGTTCGGCCAACGCGTAGAAGAACAGCGTGTCCTTCACGATGGGGCCGGATGCCCAGTAGTCCTGCAGCAGGCTGGGCGACCAGTGATTGGCCTGGTTGTTGTTTACGATCTGCCCGTTGAGGTTGTAGGTGGTCTTGAGGTTCTCGTTGAGCATGCCCGAGGCTGGCGTGAACGCGAGATCGACACCGCCCTTGAAGTCGTTCGAACCCTGCTTGATCGTGCCGGAGACGATGCCGCCCATGGCGCTGCCGTACTTCGCGTCCATGCCGCCGTTGATGGTGGACACGCTGGCCAGGGCTTCGTTCGGGATCTTGTCCGGCGCGCCTCCCTGCTGCATGTCGGTCACGTTGAATTCGTTGATGAAGTACCGGTTCTCTGTGCCCGATGCGCCATTGAACTGCGGCGAGTTGCCGTGCGAGCTGGTGATGGCGGCCACGTTCGATTGCATCGAAGCCACGGCGAGCAGATCCGGATTGATCAGCGGCAGCCGGTTGATCTCGGTCGAGGTCCAGGTCTGCACCTGCTGGCTGGTCGTGACGTCGATCGCATTGACCGTGGGGCGGCTGGCGTTGACGGTCACCGAGTTCAGGTTGGTCACGTTCTTGCCGGCCGCACTCGCGAAAACGACGGCGCTGTTGGAGCCGGCGAGCACGCTCACGCCGCGCTGATCGACGACCTGACCGTCGCGCAGCAATTTGACGACATAATCGCCGGGCATCAGGCCGGTAACCACGTAGCGGCCGTTGGCATCGGCATGCGCAGTGCTGTCGTAGCCCGTCGCCGGATTGGTTACTTCTGCCGTGACATTCTTGCCCTCGGGCAAATTGCCGTAGACGCCGCCTGTAATGGCCTGCGCGTACGCCGCGCTGCTGACCAACAGCGTCGCGACAATTGCCGTGGATAGCACACTCTTGCGATACATGGGTTTCCCCCTCCCTTCGCCTATTGGCTTCGCTGTCAATTGAGTAATTGAGCGCCCCGTTGTTTCGGTGTTTCGAGGGGCACAAATCCGCCCGCGGTTCATGGTGGTTGCCATGGACCTTTTGCATCGTTCCGGGAATTGCAGACTGGCTTGGCTGCAGGTGTGTGCCGCAGACCGGACAGTCGCCACGCCGTCTTTTCCCCTAGACCTCCCCTGTATCTCCCCAGGAATTTAGATCGATCTAAATTTCACGGAAAGATACTGCGCCCACTATGGATAAAACAGCGACATCTCTTTGTCAACAGGAATTTGTATTGATCTAAATTTGTATGGCAAAACGACTGGTCCGCAGGGAGCTCGTGCTGCGTGCGACAGGCTTCTTCGCGCGGCCGAAATCAAGGGTGATTTGGTGACGAATTCAGCGCGTCGGCATCACATATCCCGATATTCCTGGATCCGGAAATAATGCGAGCGTTTAAGTGATGGGCTGCTGGAATGCCGCGTTATTGACGATAATGTCGATGACGATGCACGGGGATTATCGGGCAGGGCGCATCGGTTAGATGCCTGCGGGCAACCCATGAGCGCCAAGCGTACTTTCCTTTTGCGCACAACCGTGCGCAATGTCGCAGTCAGTCAGGTCATACGGCTTCGCGGTGGCCAGTTAATGGCAATGTGGAGGCGTGGCCGTTATTCCCATGCTCGGATCTCATTCGAGAATGATCGATGGGAATCCAGCGCTCCTTTGAGCGGAGCGAGTGGCGAAGAAGGCTGGCCATCCATGGCATTTCGCGGTGAGCTTTGTTCTTCTTTGGCCCGGCACTCGGCGTGGGCGTTCGGCGAGAACGGCAGATGATCGTTGAAGTCGGGTGCCGTTATCGGCGCCCGTGCAATTGCAGCAGCTCGTAGCATGCGCCCATGGTGTGATAGTCCACCTTGCCGGCAGGGCTCTTCTCGTCGCTGTACTTGCGGTTGTCGCGCGTGAGGATGCGGTACCAGGCGCCGTATTCGTGATCGACGAAGTGCTTCCACGAATAGGCCCACAGCTTGTCGTGCCATGCGGAGTAGCTGGCGTCCCCGGTACGTGCATGGAGCAGGGCGGCGGCAGCGAGCGACTCGGCCTGCACCCAGAAATACTTGTCGTCGTCGCACACGCTGCCGTCGGGCGCGAAGCCGTAGCAGAGGCCGCCATGCACCTCGTCCCAGGAATGCTTCACCGCGGTGTCGAACAGGTGGCGAGCGACGGGAAGGATCCAGTGTTCCTCGCGGTTGCGTTCCAGCAGCAGCGGCTCGAGGATCATCAGCAGCTTGGCCCACTCGGTCTGGTGGCCGGGCTGGAAGCCCCAGGGGCGGAACAGGTGCTTGGGGTTGTCCTTGTTGTAGTCCCAGTCGATGCGCCACTGCGCGTCGTAGTGCTCCCACACCAGGCCATCGGCCAGCGCGGCCTGGCGGCGCGTCATGTGGTCGGCGAGCGTGAGCGCGCGGTCGAGGTAGCGCACATCGTCGCTGGCCTGGTACGCGGCGAGCATCGCCTCGCACATGTGCATGTTGGCGTTCTGGCCGCGATAGCTGCTGAAGTTCCAGTCGGCATCGGCCTCGTCGCGGTACAGGCCTGCCTCGGCGTCCCAGAAGCGGCGTTCCAGCAGATCCCAGGTTTCGTCCATCCACGCGGCGGCTTCGGCGGCGCCGGCCTTGCGCGCGCTGGAATAGGCCAGCAGCACGAAGGCGACACCATAGGCATGGTTGGTACGGTCTTCCGCCACGCCGTCGCGGATCGTCCATGCATAGCCGCCGCTCTGCGCATTGCGGTGCACGTCGCGCAGGTAGCTCAGGCCGTGGCGAGTGGCATCGCGGTATTCGGCGGCGAGCTTCGCGTCGTCGGCGAACTCGATGGCCGCCATCGCGTAGTTGAAGACGAAGCGCGTGCTACTCACCAGGTGGCGATGGCTGCGGTCGTAGATCGTGCCGTCGTCCTTGTAGTAGTGGAAGAAGCCGCCGGCGGGATCGATGGCATGCGGGTGGTAGAACGCCATGGTGTCGGCGATGTGCCGGCGCAGGAAGGCGGGCGAATTGAAATCGGGCAGCGGCGTGGCGGGCAGTACGTGGGGCATGGATGCAGGACTCAGGAATGGGATGCCATGAAGGCAAGAACTTCGTCGGTGGTGGGCAGCGAGACGAACGAGCCTTGCCGTGTCACCGCGATCGCGGCGGCGGCGGCGGCGTAGCGCAGCGTGGCGTGCAGGCGCGGCAGCGTAGTGACCAGCGTGTCGAGGTCGCCTGCGCCGATCCGCTGTTCGGCCAGCTGCTGCAGCAGGCCGCCCACGAAGGCGTCGCCTGCGGCCGTGCTGTCCACCATCGGCACGCGGTAGGCGGGCAGTTCGCCATCGGCGTCAGGGTGGAACCAGCGCAATGCGTTGGGGCCGTCAGTGACTATCAGCAGGCGCGTGTGGCCTTGCCACAGGCGCTCCAGCAAGGCGTCTTCGCCGTCCACCGCCAGCCACGCGAATTCTTCCGCACTGAGTTTCACCAGGTCGGCAAGCTGCAATGCCGGCCAGACATCCGCGCGCGCATCCACGTTGCGCGGCCACAGCGCGGGACGCAGGTTGAGGTCGAAGCTCACCAGGGCGCCGGAAGCCCGCGCGCGGCGCATGCCTTCGCGCGTGGTTTCCGCGGCGGCGGGTTCCGTCATGCTGTTGGAGCAGATGTGGAAGACGGCGGTGTCGTCGAATGCATCCGCGTGGAAGTGCTCGGGACGGAACAGCAGGTCGGCCGAAGGCGGCCGATAGAAGCTGAAACTGCGGTCGCCGTGCGCGTCCAGCGCCACGAAGGCCAGGGCGGTGTTCGCCTCGCCGGTGCGCTCCACGTCGCGGGTGTCCACGTTGGCGTGCTTCAGGCTGTCCAGCAGCAGGTCGCCGAACAGGTCGGTGCCCAGCATGCCGGCGAAGCGTGCGGCGCCGCCCAGCTTCGCCACCGCCACCGCCACATTGGCGGGTGCACCGCCGGCGAAGGGCACGAAGGCGCGCGGATAACCGTGCGGGTCGCGGCCCTCGGCATGGAAATCGATCAGTGCTTCGCCGAAGCAGAGTACGGAAGGCATGGTGCGGATAACCCTTAGCGGACGGCGGCGTCGCGGATCTTCGATCCGCTGCGGCCGTAGAAAATGATGTAGGCGTAGCAAAGCAGCGGCAGCACGAAGGCGTGCTGGATGCCGATTTGGTCGGCCAGCACGCCCTGCAGCAGCGGCACCAGCGCGCCGCCGACGATGGCCATGATGAGCAGGCTGGACGCCTTGTCGGTGAGCGGCCCCAGTCGTTCGATGCCCAGCGCGAAGATGGTGGGAAACATGATGGAGTTGAACAGGCCGACGGCAATGATGCTGACCATCGCCACGTTGCTCGAGCTCAGCATGCTGGTCACCACCAGCAGGCCGGCAATGGCGGCGAACGCCGCCAGCAGCTTGCGCGGATCGAGCCACGCCAGCAGCGCGGAGCCGAACAGCCGGCCGACCATCGCGCCGCCCCAGTACAGCGACACGTAGTGCGAAGCCTGCTGCTCGCTGATGTGGCCGATCTGCGGCAGGGAGATGTAGTTGATCATGAAGCTGCCGATCGACACCTCGGCGCCCACGTAGCAGAAGATCGCGATCACGCCGAACTTCACGTGCGGTACGCGCAACGCGTCGAGCAGAGTGTGCTTGCCGCCGCTGGCCAGCTGGGTGTTCTCGGACAGCGAGGGCAGGCGGAACAGCCAGACGATCACCGCCAGCAGCACCAGCACCAGCGCCAGGCCAAGGTATGGCCCCTGCACGGATTGCGCTTCGTGGGTGCGATAGGCCAGCTGCTGCGCGGCGGGCAGCGCATCGATCTGCGCGCCGCTCAGCACCGTGTTGGAGAGGATCAGCCAGGCGCCAAACAGCGGCGCCAGCGTGGTGCCTAGCGAGTTCAGCGCCTGCGCCAGGGTGAGGCGGCTGGAGCCGGTGCGCGCGGGGCCGAGCAGGGCCACGTACGGATTGGCCGCCACCTGCAACACGGTGATGCCGGTGGCCAGCACGAACAGCGCGCCGAGGAACAGCGCGTAGCTGTGCCATTGCGCCGCGGGCCAGAAGGCCGCCGCGCCCACGCCGGCGATCGCCAGACCGGTCACCATGCCGCGCTTGAAGCCCAGCCTCTCCACCAGCCAGCCCGAAGGCAGCGACATCAGGAAGTACGCGCCGAAGAAGGTGAACTGCACCAGCATCGCGCGGGTGTAGTCCAGCTCGAACACCGCCTTGAGATGCGGGATCAGGCTGTCGTTCAACGCCGTGAGGAAGCCCCACATGAAGAACACCGCGGTGGTGACCGCGAATGCGCCGGGGTAGTCGGTGTAGCGGCCGCTGTCGGCACCGTTGCTCACGGTGGAAGAAGGCGATGGAGCGGAGGCAAAGGCCATTCGTTTCCCCAGGGACGGAAGATCAGGCGGTAGCTGGCGGGCAACTGCTGCCGCGCACGACCAGTTGCACCGGTACCACGATGCGTTGCGGTTCGGCTTGTGGCTCACGCAGGCGCTGCAGCAGCAATTCGGCAGCCTGCTTGCCGCGCGCGCGCGGCGTGGAGGCCAGCGTGGTGAGCGGCGGCGCGCTGAGCCCGGCTTCGGCGATGTCGTCGAAACCGGTGACGGCGAAGTCGCGGCCGGGCTGGATGCCGCGCTGGTACAGGCCCAGCATCAGGCCCAGCGCCACCGCGTCGTTGTAGCAGACGGCGGCCGTAGGGGCGGGCGATTCGAAGAACAGCGCACCGCATTGCGCCGCGGCGTCCACGCGGTTCGGTGCGCATTCGATGCGCCAATGCGGCTCGATGCGCAGGCCGGCCGCCTTCATCGCCTCGACGTAACCGGCATGGCGCTGCTGGCAGGAGCTGGAGGCGGCATGGCCGCCGAAGAAGGCGATGCGCTTCTGGCCCAGCGCGATCAGGTGTTCGGTGGCCAGGCGTGCGCCACGCTGGTTGTCCAGCATCAGCCGGTCCCACGGCGCGTCGGGCGAAACCTTGCCGGCGAGTTCGCGGTTGAACAGCAGCAGCGGCGTGCGCACGCCGATGGTCCTGAGCACCTGGCCGGCATCGCTGCCTTCGGCGGGCGAGAGGATCACGCCCGCCGGGTCGTGTTCCAGCAGCGAACCCAGCACGGCCTGTTCGCGCGTCACCGATTCGCCGGTGCTGCCGAGCAGGGTGACGTAACCGCCTCCGCCCAGCGCCTCGTCCACGCCGGTGGCGAACTCGGCGAAGAACGGGTTGGCGAGGTCGTTCAGCACCAGTGCGATGCTGGACGAGGTGCGCCGGCGCAGGTTGGCGGCGGCACGGTTGTACACGTACCCCTGCCTGCGCAATTCTTCTTCGACGCGGGCGCGCGTGAGCTTGTTCACCAGCGGGCTGCCGCGCAGCACCAGCGACACGGTGGCGCGCGAGACGTCGCAGCCTGCGGCGATGTCGGCGAGGGTTACTTTGCGGTTGGCGTGAGGCGTGCTGTCCGTGGCCATGCTCGTCGTTTGGGCGATTGGAACGATCAAAATGTACCGGAAGCCTGCCGCATGCGGTTCCGCGATGCAACATGCATGGATGTGCGGAGCGATGCTAGCGTTCGGGACTTGGAACGATCTAAAAATCCAGACAGGGTGAGGCGCATGAAACAGCGCGGCAAGCAGATGTGTTCGGTACTGGCGATGGCGACCTCGCTGGCCCTGCTGTCCACCGGCGCGATGGCGGCCAGCGGCGGCAACGCGGCCGCGGTCGACCCGCGCATCGGCACGGGCGGCGACGGCCATACCTTCCCTGGCGCGACGGTGCCCTTCGGGATGATCCAGCTGTCCCCCGACACCGCGATGCCGGACTTCAAGCACGCCTACAAGTGGGCCTCGGGCTACCAGTACGGAGATCCCACCATCATGGGCTTCTCGCACACGCACTTCTCCGGCTCCGGCCATTCGGACCTGGGCGACGTGCTGGTGATGCCGATCGCGGGCGACGTGAAGCTCGATCCGGGCGACGCGGACAAGCCGGGCAGCGGTTACCGCTCGCGCTTCAGCCACGACACCGAGGTCGAGCAGGCCGGCTACTACGCGGTCACCCTGAGCGATTATGGCGTGCGCGCCGAGCTCACCACCTCGCCGCGCGTCGGCTGGCACCGCTACACCTTCCCCAAGGGCAAGCCGGCGCACCTGCTGCTCGACTTCCGCCCCAGCATCTACGACTACCCCGGCAAAGTGCTGTGGTCCGACCTGCGCGTGCATGCCGACGGCACGGTGACGGGTTGCCGCACCACGCGCGGCTGGGCCCCGGGTCGCGAGCTGTGCTTCGCAATGCGCTTCGACCAGCCGATGACCTCGCGCACGCTGTACAACCGCGAGACGGGTGTGCTTTACAACGGCTTCAAGGGACCGGGCAACCAGCCGCAGGACAGCGACGCCGAGAACGGCCGCGCGCTGGAAGGCGTGTTCGACTTCGGTCAGCTGGACAAGCCGCTGCAGGTGAAGGTGGCGATCTCGTCGGTGAGCGAGGCCAACGCCGTCGCCAACCTCGACCAGGACGGCAAGGGCTGGGATTTCGACGCCCGCCATGCCGATGCCACCGCGGCGTGGAACAAGGCACTGTCCGCCATCGACGTGGAAGGCTCGCCGGCGCAGCGCACCGGTTTCTACACGTCGCTCTACCACGCCATGCTCGCGCCGACGCTGAGCATGGATGTGAACGGCGAATACCGCGGCCCCGACCACCAGGTGCACAAGGCGGCCGGTTTCGACTTCTATTCGAGCTGGTCGATGTGGGACGTGTACCGCGCCGAGGAGCCGTTGATGGTGCTGCTGCGGCCCGACCTCAGCACGCAGTTCATCCGTTCGCTGATCGCCGCGCAGAAGGCCAGCCCGTTCGGCATGCTGCCGGTGTGGGCGTACCAGGGCCTGGAAACCTGGTGCATGACCGGTTACCACGCGGTGGCGATCATCGCCGATGCGTACATCAAGGGCGTGCGCGGCTTCGACGCGGACCAGGCGCTGAAGGCGATGGTGTCCACCGCCACCTACGGCAACTACGGCGATCTCGCCGACTACATGAAGCTCGGCTACGTGCCCATCGACAAGGAAACGGAAGCCGGCTCCAAGACCCAGGAATACGCCTACGACGATTGGGCCATCGCGCAGATGGCCAAGGCGCTGGGCAAGAACGATGTCTACGCCACCTTCGAAAAGCGCGCGGCCAACTGGCGCAACGTGTGGGATCCGCAGACCGGGTTCATGCGCGCGAAGCTCAGCAACGGCCAGTTCCGCACGCCGTTCGATCCCGCTTCCGCGGCCTACGGTAGCGACTACACCGAAGCCAACGCCTGGCAGTACTCCTGGTATGTGCCGCAGGATGTGGCCGGCCTGGTGGCGGCCTACGGCGGCGACGCGAAGTTCGTCAGCAAGCTGGACCAGATGTTCGACGCCAAGGTCGACCCGTCCATCTTCAAGAACGTGGAAGACATCACCGGCCTGATCGGCTGGTACGCGCACGGCAACGAACCCAGCCACCACATCGCCTATCTCTACGATTACGCCGGCGCACCGTGGAAGACGCAGCAGCGGCTGAAGCAGATCATGGACAGCCAGTACGGCATCAAGCCGGACGGCCTCGTCGGCAACGACGACCTCGGCCAGATGTCGGCCTGGTACATCTTCACCGCGCTGGGTTTCTATCCGGTGACGCCGGCCAGCGACGAATACGCCATCGGCCGGCCGTTCGTGCCGAAGGCGGCGATCCACCTGCCGAATGGACGTACCTTCACCGTGGTGGCCGAGCACCTGGACGACGCGCATCCGTACGTCGGCTCGGTCACGCTCAACGGCAAGCCGCTGGACCGCGTCTACCTGCGCCACGGCGACATCCTCGCCGGTGGCGAGCTGCGCTTCGTGATGCAGGCGGAGCCGAACAAGCAATGGGGCACGGCGACCTCGGCGCGGCCGACATCGATGAGCGGGTGGAAGCAGTAATTCGTGCCTCGCGAGCGGTCGCGCTGCGCGTCAACATGGCGGATGCCCCCTTCCTGAGGGAAAGGGGCTGCGTACAGCGCGGTGAGTCGTCCGAAACGCGGCGGCTGGCTGTTGGCCTCGAACCTGCGCAGAATAGGGGGCGTCTCCACCGGGAAGCGCGTGCTTCCGAGCGGAAAGCATCGATGACGTCCATCTCATGAAAGTCAGGGGCCTGCTGCGCTGGCGCGTTATTGGTCTGGTGCTCGCGATGGTCGTCATCGTGGCGCTGCCTTACTTCGCCACGCGCGTGCTGGCCCGTGAAACGCAGCGCGCCGACCTCTGGCTCAACCATGCCAACACGGTCAAAGCGCTTACTTACCGCATCGCCTACCTGATCCGCGACAGCGAGGCGGCGAGCTACCGCATCCTCGCCGGCGACGGCGACGCGGCCGTCGAGCAGCGTGCGCTCGACGCCAAGAACCGGGCACCGGCCCTGCTCGAACAGCTGCGTGCGCTGACCCGCGACAATCCCGACCAGCAGACGCGCATCGGCGCGCTGGAGAGCGTGGTCAACGGCAGCGTCACCCTGATGGACCAGGCGCTGGCGCGATTGCACAAGGGCGATACCGGCGGTGCGCGGCAATCGTTGCGCGACACCGGCGACCTGTTCCACATGCACATGCTGATCGACAGCATCGCGCAGACCGAGGACAACCTGCTGGCCGAGCGCACCCGCGCCGTCGAGCAGCAGGCAAGCCGCAGCCAGTTCCTGCTCGGGCTGATCGCGCTGGCGCAGCTGCTGCTGCTGATCGTGGTGGTGATCACCTCCGAGCGGCAGATCGGCAAGCGCCAGCTGGCGGAAACTCGCGAAGGCCGCGCGGTGCTGCGCTCGCAGATGATCGTGCAGGCGGTACGCGAGCCCATCGCATTGTTCGACGAGCAGCTGCGCAGTCTGCTGATCAATGCCGCCTTCGGCGAGCTGTACGGACTGGAACCCAAGCACCAGCGCGCCCTGTCGTTGCCGCACATCGGCAACGGCGCGTGGAGCGACGGCGCGCTGCTGCAGCGGCTCAACGACGTGCTGTTGCGCGGTCGCGAGCTGTGGGACTACGACGTTGTGCAGCACACGCCCGACGGCGTGGACCGCCACGTGGTCGTCAATGCGCGGCGCATCCAGCAGGAGGACAGCGACGCGCAGGCATTGCTCATCACGGTGAGCGACGTCACTGCGCGCGCGCTGGCCGAGCAGAAGGTCAACGAGCTGAACCACCAGTTGGAAGGCAAGGTGGCGCAGGTCACCGACGTCAACCGCGAGTTGGAGGCTTTCAGTTACTCCGTCTCGCACGACTTGCGCGCGCCGCTGCGCCACATCGCCGGTTTCGCGCGCAAGCTGCGCCAGCACCTGGGCGAGCAGATGGACGACACGGGCGGTCACTACCTCGACGTGATCGGCAGCTCGGCGCAGCGCATGGCGCAGCTGATCGACGACCTGCTGGTGTTTTCCCGCCTTGGCCGCGGCGCGCTGCGCCTGCAGCCGGTGGATATGCAGTCGCTGGTCGAGGAAGCCCGCGCGCTGTGCATGTCCGATGCGCCGGAGCGGCGCATCAGCTGGTCGATCGCGCCGCTGCCCATCGTGGTGGGCGACGAGAACATGCTGCGTACGGTGTGGCAGAACCTCATCGGCAATGCGGTGAAGTACACTGGGCACCACGAAGTCGCGCACATCGCAGTGGACGTGCAGCGCGGCAGCAACGGCGACTACGAATTCATCGTGAGCGACGACGGCGCCGGTTTCGACATGCAGTACGCCGACAAGCTGTTCGGCGTCTTCCAACGCTTGCACCGTGCCGACGATTTCCCCGGCAACGGCATCGGGCTGGCCAACGTCCGGCGCATCCTCTCTCGCCACGGCGGCCGCGTATGGGCCGAGGCCGAGCCGGAGCGCGGCGCACGTTTCCACTTCTCGCTGCCGGCACGCGACCTATCCGGGGCATCCATCGAGAGATCCACGCTATGAATCGCCATATCCGAAGCATTCTGCTGGTCGAAGACAGCATGGCCGATGCCGAGATGGCGTTGGACGCGCTGCAAGAGGCCAATCTCGCCAATCCCGTGGTGCACCTGCAGGACGGCGTAGAGTGCATGGACTGGCTGCATGGGCGTGGTGCCTGGGCCACGCGCGAACCGGGCTGCCCGGCGGTGGTCCTGCTGGACATCAAGATGCCGCGCATGGACGGTCTGGAAGTGCTCAAGCGCATGCGCGCCGACGAGCGCATGAAGCGCGTCCCGGTGGTGATCCTGTCTTCCTCGCGCGAGGAGAGCGACCTGGTGCGCAGCTGGGATCTCGGCGTGAACGCCTATGTCATCAAGCCGGTGGATGTCGATCAATTCTTCAATGCGGTACGCACGCTCGGGCAGTTCTGGGCGGTGCTGAACCAGGCGCCCGAGCACGAATGATGTATCGGGAAGGGGAGGGGAGCATGCATGGCTCGCAAGAGGGCGATGCCCGACGGATACGGGTATTGCTGGTGGAGGACAACAGCGAGGACGCCGAACTGGCCTTGGCCGAATTGGCGGACGATGCGCTTGTCCACGAGGCGCGCGTAGTCGACGACGAAGCGGGTTTTCTGGCCGCGTTGCGCGAGTTCGCGCCCGACATCGTGCTGTCCGACCTCAGCCTGCCGGGATTTTCCGGGCAGCGCGCGCTGGAATTGCTGCGTCAGCGCGATACGGATATGCCTTTCATCTACGTCTCCGCCACGCTGGGCGAAGAGGCGGCCATCGCGGCGCTGCGCAACGGCGCCACCGACTACATTCTCAAGCAGAATCCCGCGCGCCTCGCCAGCGCTGTGCGTCGCGCGTTGGCCGAAGTCGCCGAGCATCGCGCCAGCCAGCGCGCCCAGGCGGAACTGATCCGTGCGCAGCGCTTCGAAAGCCTGGCGATGCTCGCCGGCGGACTCAGCCACGATCTCCGCAACCTGTTGCAGCCATTGCTGCTGGCTGGCGAGAGCCTGCGCGAGCGTGCCGAGGATCCCCAGCTGGCGCGGTTGGGAGAACTGGTGCGCGACTGCGGCAAGCGCGGACTGGAGATGGTGCAGTCCATGCTCTCCTTCGCGCGTGGCGCGCGCCGCGCCGAGCAGGTATCCCTTGGCGGGCTGATGGACGCGCTGGGCTTGCTGCTCAAGGGCAGCGTGCCGCGTGCGATCCGCATGGAGATGGTGGTCGATGCGCCCGAACTCGTGTTCGCCGGCAACCACACCGAGCTGCAGCAATGCCTGCTCAATCTCTGCCTCAACGCGATCCAGGCGATGCCGAACGGCGGCGAGCTGCGCATCGAGACGGCGCAGCAGAAGCTCGAAGCGGATTTCTTCATGTCGGGCGAACAGGCGCATCCCGGCCCCTACTTGCGCCTGAGCGTGATCGACAACGGTCCCGGCATGAGCGGCGAAGTGCTGGCGCGACTGTTCGAGCCGTTCTTCACCACCAAGGAAAACGGCACCGGCCTGGGCCTGTTGTCGTGCCAGCGCATCGTCACCAGCCACGGCGGCGTGATGCGCGTGGACAGCACGCTGGGCCAAGGCACGCGCTTCGATCTCTATATCCCGCTGCAGGAGCTGGCGTCCGACACCGCGGAGGCGAGCGACAGCAGCGACAATCTCGAAGGCACCGCCGAACGCGTGCTGGTGGTGGCCGAGGTCGCCAGCGAGCTTTCCCTGCTCAGCGACACGCTGGACGCCTGGGGCTACCAGGCCAGCGCCAGCCAGAGCGGTACCGCCGCCTTGCAGTGGATAGGCGCCCACGGCCTGCCCGATCTGGTGCTGATGGATGCCGACATGAGCTTGTTCACCAGCGTGCGCACCCTGGCCGCGCTGGTCGAGCAGGAGTACGACGGTCCGGTGGTGATGCTGGTGCGCCCGGACGCGCCGCCGAATCCCGACGAACTCCCGCCGCTGACGCGCCTGCACCTGCTCGACAAGCCGGTCACTGCACGGAAGCTGCTTCGCGCGTTGAAGCTGGCGCTGGCAAGCGCGCGTTAGCGCGCTTCGAGCTCTTCCCGCTCAGAAGCTCATGAAATACCCGCCGTTCACCGGCAGGTTGACGCCGGTGAGATAGCCGGCGTCGTCGGCGGCGAGGAAGCACACGGCACGGGCGATGTCGGCCGGCTGGCCCAGCCGGCCCACCGGGATGCCGGCGATGATCTGGGCGCGGATTTCCGCGGGCACGGCGGCCACCATCGGCGTGTCGCAATAACCGGGCGAGACGGTGTTGACGGTGACGCCCTTGCGCGCGGTTTCCCGCGCCAGCGCCATGCCGAAGCCGTGCACGCCGGCCTTGGCGGCGGAGTAGTTGGTCTGGCCGAACTGGCCGGTCTGCCCGTTCACCGAGCTGATGTTGACGATGCGCCCGAAGCCGCGGGCGGTCATGCCCTCCACCACGGCGTGGCTGGTATTGAACACGCCGTCGAGGTTCACGCGCATCAGGTCGTGCCATTGCGCGGGCGTCATCTTGCGCAGGCTGGCATCGCGGGTGATGCCGGCGGCATTGACCAGGATGTCCACGCCGCCGTGTTCGCGTTCGAGGCGGCCGATCAATGTGGCGCAGGCTTCGTAGTCACTGACATCCAGCGGCTCGTAGCGAAGGGCGTCGCCGAACGCGGCACTGGCTTCCTGGAAAGCCGCGAGGCGGCCTTCGCTGGCAGGCAGGTCGGCCGCGATCACGCGGCGGCCGGCCTGCGCCAGCTGGCGGCAGATTTCGGTGCCGAGGCCACCGAGGCCGCCAGTGACCAGGGCCAGTCGGGAGGAGGGGGATGCGCTCATGGGAGTTCCGTCGTTTTTGCGATTGATCTGTATTTTTGCGGTCATCCTTGACCGCGCGGATCAAACGGGCGGCCATCCATGGCCACACTTTCGAATAAAACAAAACGCGCCGCTCAGGGCGGCGCGTGATGGGATGCGAGAGGCGGTTTCAGCCGGTCTTCTTGTGGCCGCCGCGGCCGCCACCCTGCCCCTGCGGGGTGATCTGCGCGGCGGCATCGAGCAGGCCGCGCTGCATGGTCTTCCACGCATCCATGTTGCGCTCGGTCAGCTCGTTCACCATCGCCCACGGGGTCTGGCCCATCAGGCTGTTGAGCTGGGTGCGGAACTGCTGCTGCTGGTCGAGGAACACCTGCAGGCTGCGCTCCAGGTACGGGCCCATGAAGCCCTGCAGCGAGTCGCCGTAGAAGCGGATGATCTGGCTGAGCAACTGGGGCGACAGCATCGGCTGCCCCTTCTCCTCATGCTCGGAGATGATCTGCAGCAGCACGGAGCGGGTGAGATCCTCGCCGGTCTTGGCATCGCGGACTTCGAAGTCCTCGTTGTCCAGTACGAGCTGACGCACCTCTTCCAGCGTGATGTAGCTGGAGATCTCGGTGTCGTAGAGCCGACGGTTCGGATACTTCTTGATGGTGCGTTTGTTTTGTGCCATGCGGCGAAACTAGCAGAAGATATTGCGCCGCACCAGTAGACCACTGGCATGCATGTCAGGAAATTGGTCTGCTCCGCGATGGCCGTGGTGTCGGGATGTGCGCCCCGGTGGTCTGCAGCAAAATGCGATGGATCAGTGCCCCGCGGCCCCGCCGGCGCTGCCGAACGGCGGCTTGGCGAACCACAGAATGGGGATCAGCGCCACGAACAGCACCGCACAGCCCCAGAACACGTCGTTCACCGCCAGCGTGAGCGCCTCGCGGTTCACCAACTGGTCGACCAGGCCCAGGCTCTGCAGGTGCGGCATACCGTGGCTGGCGAGGCCCTGCAGGAACTGCGTGGCCGCGGGGTTGGCGTTGCTGACGTTCTCGGCGAGGTTGGCATGGTGCATCTCGCTGCGGTGCTGCCACAGCGTCACCGTGATTGCGGTGGACATGCTGGAGCCCATGGTGCGGCAGAAGTTGGACAGGCCCGAGGCGCTGGCGATCTCCGAAGCGGGCAGTCCGGACAGGTAGATCTGGTTCAGCGGGATGAAGAAGCAGGGGATGGCCATGCCCATCACGAAGCGCGGCACCACCAGCGTCCCGAACGAGGCGTTGCTGTCGAAGCCGGCGAACCAGTACGAGGTGAGCGCGAAGATGATGAAGGCGAAGGTCACCACTGCGCGCAGATCCAGCCGATCCATGTTCTTGCCCAGGATCGGCGACAGCAGGAAGGCCAGCACGCCCACCGGCGCGGTGGCCAGGCCGGCCCAGGTGGCGGTGTAGCCCAGGTCGAGCTGCAGCCACAGCGGGAACACCACGTTGATGCCGAAGAACGCGAACATGCCCAGCGTCAGCGTCACTACCCCCACGGTGAAGTTGCGCTGCTTGAACAGCGCGAGTTCGATTACCGGGTGCTTGGCGTGGATCTCCCACACCACCAGGAAGGTGAGGCAGACCAGGGCGGTGATGCCCAGCGTGAGGATCAGCGGCGAGGCGAACCAGTCGTGGTCGTTGCCGTTGTCCAGCATGAACTGCAGGCAGCCCACACCCACTACCAGCAGCACCAGGCCGACCATGTCGATCGGGGTCTTGAAGGTCTTGGTCTCGCGCTTGTGCAGGATCGTCCAGGTGATCACTGCCGCGGCCAGGCCCACCGGCAGGTTGATGTAAAAGATCCACGGCCACGAGAAGTTGTCAGTGAGCCAGCCGCCCAGGATCGGGCCGAAGATCGGCGCCACCACCACGGTCATCGCCCACAGCGCCAGCGCGATGCCCTGTTTCTCCTTTGGGTAACTGGTCAGCAGCAGGGTCAGCGACAGCGCCACCATCGGACCGGAGCCCGCACCCTGCATCAGGCGGCAAACCACCAGCATCGGCATCGTGGTGGCCAGGCCGCACAACATCGAGAACACCACGAACAGCAGCACCGACACCACGAAGGTGCGCACCTCGCCGAAGCGCCGCGCCACCCAGCCGGTGAGCGGCTGCATGATCGCGCTGGCCAGCGCGTAGGAACTGATCGTCCAGGTGCCCTCGTTGGGGCTCACGCCCAGGCTACCGGAGATGTGCGGCACGGCCACGTTGACGATGGTCATGTCCAGCACTTCCATGAAGGTGCTGAACGCGACGGCGATGGTGAGCAGCGCCAGCGGGCCGCCGTGCAGCGGCTTCAGCGGGGCGGCGTTTTCGGGCGTGGTGGCCATGCGGAGCTCGCGTGGGTGTCTGGGCTACGGATTTGGGACTGCGGCTCTGGACTCGTCATTCCGCGCTACGCCGGAACGACGAGCCAAAGTCCGAAGTGCCCTCAGCGCGATGTGCCGCTAGTGCCGAGGTTGGCCTCGATCACCTTGTCGGCCTCGGCATCGGCCTGGTTGGCGATGCTGTCGTACACGCTGGTCTCGGCGGCCGGCTGCGCCGGGCCGGCGGCCAGCACCTGGCCCTGATCCTGGCTGATGTCCACGGTGACGTCGGCGGACAGGCCCACCCGCAGCGGATGCTTGTCCAGCTCCTGGTCGTCCAGCGCGACGCGCACCGGCACGCGCTGGACCACCTTGATCCAGTTGCCTGTGGCGTTCTGGGCGGGCAGCAGCGAGAACACGCTGCCGGTACCGGCGCCTAGGCCGATCACCTTGCCGTGGTATTCCACCTTGCTGCCGTAGAGGTCGGTGGTGATCGTCGCCGGCTGGCCGATGCGGATGTGGCCCAACTGGTTTTCCTTGAAGTTGGCGTCCACCCACAGGTGGTGCAGCGGGACCACGCTCATCAGCGGTTGGCCGGGGGCGACGCTGTTGCCGAGCTGCACGCTGCGCTGGGCCACGTAGCCTTCGACCGGCGCCACGATGGTGTTGCGCTGCGCAGCCACCCAAGCGGCGCGGAAGTTGGCGCGGGCCTGCTGCACGGCCGGATTGTTGGCGGTGTCGGTGCCGGCGATGGCCGCATGCGCGGATTGCGCCTGCGCCTGCGCCGCATCCAGCGCGGCCTGGGCGCCGGCCACGGCATCGCGCAGGTGCTGCACGATTTCCGGCGATTCGGCCTGGGCGGCCACCAGCGGCAAGTGGCGCTTGAGATCGGCCTGGGCCTTGGCGAGGTCGACCTTGCGTGCGGCGACCGCGGCATCGGCGCCGCTGGCGCTGTCGGTCTGGCCGCGCACCTGGCGCACGGCGAGCGCGAGCGCGCTGCGTGCCTGCCGCAGGCGCACGTCGGCGTCGGTGGCATCGAGTTTCACCAGCACCTGGCCCGCATCGACATGCTGGGTGTCGTCGGTGAGCACGGCGATCACCGTGCCGGGCACCTGGGCGGAGATGCCCACCAGGTTGCCGCCCACGTAGGCGTTGTCGGTGTTCTCGCGCAAGGAGAACACGAACTTCCAAAGCAGGAACCAGCCTAGTGCGATAAGTACGAACACGACCGCCACGATCAGCAGCGCGCGTCGGCGCTTGGGCGGATCCTTGGCGGCGAAGCCGCTGTCGTTGCGGTCCTGCGTCTGGGCGGACTCGGTTGCGCTCATGGGCGGGGGCTCCGGCTGGTGTTCGTTGAAGAGGAGGTCGCGGAAGAGTGATCCGCGCTGGCGCCGGCGGACGGGCGATAGCCGCCGCCCAGCGCCTTGATGAGGGCGAGATCGGTGCTCAATGCCTGCGCATGCAGGGCGATGGCCTGATCGCGTTGCTGCAGCCATTGCGCTTGCGCGGCGAGGCTTTCGCGCGCATCGCGGACGCCGCGTTGCAGGCGGGCCTGGGCGCTGTCGCGGAGCCGCTCGTCGGCGTCCACCTGTTGCGCCTGCTGCTGGCGGCTGGTGGCCAGCTGCTCGGCGGACAGCGCCTGGCTGGCGACTTCGCGGGCGGCATGGAACACGCTGGCGTTGTACTGCGCCACGGCGTCGTCGAGCTGCGCACGGCTGATGCCGTAGGCGGCCTTCAGCCGGCCGCCCTCGAAGATCGGCAGATGCAGCGCAGGGGTAAGGCCGAACACGCGGCTGCCTGCGCTGAACACGTTGCCCAGGTCGCCGGAGCCGCCACCGCCGCCGAAGAGTGCGGGCGTGCCCTGGTTGGTGCTGGACAGCCCGACCAGCGCGGTGATGCTGATGTCGGGGAAGAATTGCGCGCGGGCCTCGTCGGTCTGCTTCAGCGCCGACTCGACCTGCCATCGGCTGGCGGCGATATCGGGGCGCCGGGCGATCAGGTCGAGCTTCGCGTCGGCAGGCACGCCACCGCGAACCGACGGCAACGGCTGCGGCGACAGTGCCGGCAGCTGCTCAGGAGTCACGCCGAGCAGGGCGGCCAATGCCACCTTGCGGATCTTCGCCGAGCTTTCCAGCGCGGTCTGCGCCTGTTCCTCGCCGGCGATGCGCGCGCGCGCCTCGTGCACGGTGTCGGGCAGGTCCACGCCTTGTTTCACGCGCAGTTCGGCGATGGCCAGCAGGCGCTGCTGCACGGCCAGCGATTGTCCGGCCAGTGCAAGACGCGCTTCGTCGGCGAGCCAGCCGAAATAGGTGTCGGCCACCGCGCTCTGCAGCGTCAGCGCGGCCTCGCTGCGCTGCGCCTCGGCGGCGTGTGCCTGATCCAGGGCGCTTTCGATCGCGGCACGCTTCTTGCCCCACCAGTCGAAGTCGTATTCGAACTGCACGCCCAGGTCGGCCTGGTTGTACCAGGTGAAGCCGAGCAGTTGCGGCGGCATCAGGCCGTGCTCGCTCAGGCGTTGCCTGGTGACCTGTGCGCTGCCGTTGATGCTCAGGCCGGCCTGCGCCGCGGCGAGCCTCACCGATTGCTCGGCGGTACGCACGCGGCTCTGCGCCTGCATGAGGTCGGGCGACTGGCTCAGCGCCGTGGCCATCAGCTCGTCGAGCTGCGGATCGTCGTAGCCGCGCCACCAGTCGGTGGCCGGCCAGCCGGCGACTGCCGGACCCTGCAGGCCGGCCAGCGGCACGTCGTCGCGCAGCGCGGGATGCTGCAGCTTCGGCGGCGCGAACGCGCAACCGGCAAGCGTCAACACGACGGCAAGTGCCAGGGCCGCGCGCGGGCGTGGCGGGGCGAAGGTCATCTTGGGCTCCTTCACGACGCGTTCTCCGCGTCGAGCTGGTCGAGGTTCTTGGCGAGCTTGCGCAGGAGGCGGCTGAGCTGGCTGCGCTCGGTGGCGCTGAAGCCGGCGAACATCGCCTCCACGCGGGGGAACATCGGCGGCAGCATCTTCAGCACGAAGCGGCGGCCGGCGGCGGTGATGCGTATCACCACGCGGCGGCGGTCCTCGGCGCTGGCGCCGCGCGAGATGAGGCCGCGCTTGACCAGCGCATTGCCGATGCGGGTCATGTTCGTGCTGCCTTGCGAGGTGAATTCGCACAGTTCGCCGGGAGTGGAGCTGCCGTCCGGGCTGCTGTAGAGAATCAGCAGAGTAAGGAATTCACTGTCAATGAGTTGTTGTGACTTGAGCTTTTCGTCCAGCGCTTCGTCCATGCGGCCACCCACCATAAGCATGAGTCGGCACAGTCGGGCCTGCTCGACGGGAAGCTGTGGGATGGCCTCGAGCATGCGCTCGATGCCCTCGTCCATCATGGCGATGCAATTGCTTAAGTGAGCCATTTCACTGGATCATATTTCACTGGTGAAATAAATTGTGGCGCGTCCGGAATCGCGATGCAAGTGTCGTGCTGCGATCAATCGCGCTCGGGGCAGGGCAGGCGGAACAGGCGGCGGGTGTTTGCGGCGGTGGCGGCGGCCACGTCCTGTTCCGCTTCGCCGCGGAGCCCGGCCACGCAGCGCAATACCTCGACGACACGCGCCGGTTCGTTGCGCTGGCCGCGATGGCTGGCGTCGGGCTGGTCGGGTGCGTCGCTTTCCAGCAGCAGGTGTTCGATGGGCATATCGGTCACGATGCGGCGCAGCCGTTGCGCGCGCTCGTAAGTCACGGGGCCGCCGATGCCGATCAGGAAGCCGAGTTGCCACAGGCGGCGCGCCTGCTCCTCGCTACCGGAGAAGCTGTGCACCACGCCGTGCACGCCGGGATGGCGGCGCAGGGTCAGGATGACTTCCTCCAGGGCTTGCCGCGCATGCACGATCACCGGCAAGCCGAGCTCGCGGGCCAGGGCGAGTTGTCGCGTGAAGTAGTCGCGCTGCAACGCGGGATCCAGGCCGTCGGCGTGGAAATCCAGGCCGATCTCGCCGACAGCTACGGCGGCATTCGCGGCGCACCATGACGACAGCGCATCGACATCGCCGGGCGCATGCTGCTGCAGGAACAGCGGGTGCAGGCCGTAGGCGGGAAACAGCATGTGCGGGTGCGCCGTGCAGAGGTCGCGGATACGCGTCCAACTGGCCGCATCCACGGCGGGGATCACCAGTTGCGCGACGCCGGCATCGCGGGCCCGCTGCAGTACCTGGGAGCGGTCCGCGTCGAAGGCGCTGTCGTCGAGATGAACGTGGCTGTCGGCAAGCAAGGTCGGAGCTGCCCCTTAATTGGGCGGTGCCGACGCCGGCACCGCGGATTCGGCGTAGTGTAGCGACGGCGGTCTAGGCAATATTCAGATTCGTGAAGGTTCAATGGCGTCGAAGGCCGCAAATAATTGCATTGCATGTCGCATCGCGCTGCGGCTGGAACCCAAACGGAGGAGGAGAATCATGAATAGGTTGATGGTCAATGCACTCAATGTGGGGATTGCGGCCGCGCTGGCTGTCGGCTTGTCGGCTTGCAATCGCAGCGCCGATGCCGGTACGCAGGCGGCCCAGGCGGCTTCCGCGCCTGTTCCTGCCGCCGCGCCTGCGCCTGCCGCGCCGGCCGGTCCGGAGTACGCGCAGGTGGTCAGCGTGACGCCGGTGCGTGCGACGGCTGCGTCGCAGCAGGTTTGCCACAACGTGGTGGTCAACCAGGCCGCACCGCCGAAGGACCAGCACAACATCGCCGGCACCGCGATCGGTGCGGTGGCCGGCGGCTTGCTTGGCCACATGGTCGGCGGCGGCAAGGGCAATACCCTGGCCACGGTGGCGGGTGCGGTGGGCGGCGGTTACGCCGGCAACCGCATCGAGAACGCGCATCACCAGCCGCAGGTGACCCAGACGGTGCAGCGTCAATGCAACACGGTTGCCGGTAGCGACAAGATCGTCGGCTACGACGTGCAGTACGTGTACAACGGTGTCACCCGTACCGCGCGCATGGACCACGATCCGGGCAACCGCGTGGAAGTGCAGCAGGGCGTGGTGGCGGTCTCGGACGCTCGTTGATCGAAGCGCTTGCTTGCGAGCCTTGAAGGAGTAGTGCGATGAACATTTTCAAGCGTTGCATCGTTCCGGCGGCCGTGTTGGCGACGGGGTTGATGCTGGGCGGTTGCGTTACTGCTCCTCCTGCCTACGGGCCGCCGCCGGGTTACGGCGGCGGCTATGCCCCCCGCTGCCAGCAGGGGTGTGGCGTGGTGCAGGACGTGCGGCCGATATACATCGACAGCGGCAATCCCAATGGCGGCACGCTGGGCGCTGTGATCGGTGCGGTCGCCGGCGGCGTGCTGGGCAGCACCATCGGCAAGGGCGACGGCCGCACTGCCGCCACGGTGGTTGGTGCGGTGGCTGGCGGTGTCGTCGGCAACCAGATCGGCCAGAACTCCGGCGGCGGCAGCAATGCCTGGCGCGTAGTGGTTCGGCTGGACAATGGTCAGTACGCCACGGTGACCCAGCGCAACGATCCGCAGGTTCGCAACGGCGATTACGTGCAGATCGTCAATGGTCTCGTCTATCGCATGTAATTTTTTGCAACTTTTGCAATAGGCGTATAGACGTTTGGACGTCCAAATGAAAAGGCCCTCGAAAGAGGGCCTTTTCTGTTGCGTTCTTCTTCGATCAGTTCACGGCGTAGAAAGTGTGATCGCCGATGGTGATGCCGGTCTTGTTGTGGGACCAGTTCGGCGACACCGATGCGGTAGCGAAGTGATCGGCACGCGGAACCAACAGGCGACGCTTGTTCGCAGGCAATTCCCAATCGTGGATCGTTGCGCCGGCGATCTCCCATGCCTTGTGGAAAGAGTCGAGGTTGTCGATCTGGAATGAGCCTGGTGTGGTGGTGGTGGCGAACTGGTGCGGAGCCATGACGACATTGCACACCGTGTTGCCCCACTGGCCACGTTCGCGGCGGCGCATCGCCACCTCGGCAACGGCCATCTGGCCGTCGGTGGATTGACTGCGAGCTTCCAGGTAGACCGTCGTCGCCAGGCAGGCCTGGTTTGCGACGGGTTGTGGCATCAGTGTCGTCAGCCACAACAACATGGAAAGTTTCATTTCTGCCTCCAACGTGCTGTACGCGCGGACGATGCGTTGTCCTTGCGCCGTTGCGGTGGACGGGCGGGCAGGCCGTTCCACCTGGATTGAATCGACCGGCCGAAACTTGTGGCCGGGCGAAGTGCCACGGGATTGTGGCGTCCGAGCGGCGGTGAAGTCGTGCCGATCGGGGGATATTGCGGCGCTGCGCGGCA
This sequence comes from Rhodanobacter sp. DHG33, assembly GCF_014843005.1. Classification (GTDB taxonomy): domain Bacteria; phylum Pseudomonadota; class Gammaproteobacteria; order Xanthomonadales; family Rhodanobacteraceae; genus Rhodanobacter_A. The sequence goes on from NZ_JACYXM010000006.1 coordinate 264,226, forward strand.
TCTGTGCCGTGTGGCCTGCAACGTGTTCCGCGCTACGCGGTTGTTCCATCCGGTGACCTTCACCGGGTCGCGCCGATTCGGAATCTTCCGGTTCGTCGCGTGTATCTGCGGCACCGAATGCGGGGTGCCGGCTCAAAGGGTTCGGGGGAGCCTAGCGGCGGTTTTTTTTCGCGGCAAGTGCCTGAGGGCTTCGATTCAACGTTCGCTCATACAAAATGCATACAAAAATGAACAGCTGTTCACGCTAGCGCGACGATGCGCACATCAATTCTCCCAGCGACGCTGAATGCGTAACGAAAGTTCATCATCGAGTTGCAACGCAGCATGCTCTGCGAGCGTCGATGCGGTGTCGTCGTTCAATACGGCGAGTGCTTCGATGTCGTTGTCGTTGCCGATGACTTCGAGCAACACGCCGACGTCGTTGCCGTTGCTGCGCAATGTATCGCCTGGCGTTGCGTCACGTGTCAGATGGACGTTGCACAGATGCCGTTTGTGTCCGCCGCGCCAGTGCAGGCGCGCGACGATTTCCTGGCCGGGGTAGCAACCCTTGTCGATCGCGATGGCCTGCAGTCGATGCAAGGACAGTGCGGATGGCAGCAAGGTATCGAGCGTGGAAGGCGGTAGCCACGGCCAGCCGAATTGCAGTTGAGGCAGGCGCCAATTCGAGTCGCCTTCGCCGTCGGTGCCGACGCGCAGGCTGTGCGTGCCGCAACCTAGCGTGATGTCGTTCGATGCGATGCGCACTTCGTGCAACGGCAATCCCGCATCGGTGGACAGGATTCGCCATGGCGAAGCCGTGATCGTGAGCTTGGAGCGGAACACGTAGCGACGCAGTGCCTCGCCGAGTGCCTCCGCTTCGCCGCCGCGCAGCAGCAGCAGCAGGCGCTGTTCGTCGAGGCGCGCGAGATGGAACAGCGAGCGCACGCGGCCCTGCGCATTCAGCCATGCGCTGAACTGCCATGCGCCGACGGCGAGCGACTGGACGTTGCTGCTGAATTGCGCGTGCGCGAAGGCAAGTGCGTCGGGGCCTTCGATCAGCAGGGTTTCGGCGGGGCAGGGAGTCGGCATAGGCGCATCAAGATGTGGGTTGCGATGCCGGAGCGCAAGTCGCCGCGACCTTCGTCAAGGTTGTGCGGCATTGCGGCAAGTATTAATCTCCCGCAGCTTGCGATGACCATGTCCGACACTTCCCGCCCAACCGAATCCAGTCCCGTTTCCGCTCCGGCGGACACCGTGGCCGTGCCCGCGCAACCTGCGGGGGAGAAGGCGGCGACGGAGCGGCCGGCGCTCGATCCCACCCGCTACGGCGATTGGGAGAAGAACGGGCGCTGCATCGATTTCTGATGCGTCGCGCGGCGGCATGCGTCGTCGCGCGGGGGCGGTTCGGCTTGGCAGGCAGTATCAGCGATTCCACTTCAGGATAGCCGCCATGGCAGACACGCGACGACCGCTCTCTCCGCATCTACAGATCTATAAGTGGCAAGTGCAGATGGTGACTTCCATCCTGCATCGCGCCACCGGCATCGCGTTGGCCGTGGGCACGCTGGTGGTGGTGTGGGGCCTGCTCTCGCTGGCCGCGGGCGAGGCCGCCTTCGACCAGTTCAAGGTCTGCATGGGCAGCCCGCTGGGCATGATCCTGCTGATCGGTTGGAGTTGGGCGCTGTTCTACCACCTGTGCAACGGCATCCGTCACCTGCTGCAGGACACCGGCGCGGGCTACGCGATTCCGCAGTTCGTGCGTTCGAGCTGGTTGTCGATCGTCGTCAGCCTGGTGCTGGTGGTCCTCGTCTGGGGTTACGTGCTGACCGCCGGAGGTGCCGCATGAGCGCGAACGCGAAAGACCTGCGCAATCCGCTGAAGCGCGCGCGCGGTTTCGGTTCCGCGCAGTCGGGCGTGGGGCACTGGTGGACGCAGCGCATCACCGCTGCCGCCCTGGTCCTGCTCGGCCTGTGGTTCGTGATCACGGTGCTGTCGCTCGCGCACGCCGATTACGCCGCGGCGAAGGCCATGGTGGCGAAGCCGTGGAATGCGCTGCTGCTGATCCTGTTCGTGGCCACCATGTTCTGGCACGCCGTACTCGGCCTGCAGGTGGTGATCGAAGACTACGTGCACACCCGCTGGAAGGAAGTGGTCCTGCTGGTGGCGATCAAGTTCCTCGCGGTGCTGGGCGCGCTCGCGGGCGTGCTGGCCGTGCTGCGCATCGCTTTGGGAGTGTGAGATCGTGGAAAGCTACAAGATCCAGCAGCACAAGTTCGACGTAATCGTGGTCGGCGCCGGTGGCGCGGGCCTGCGCGCCACCTTCGGCCTGGCCGAGAAGGGCCTGAAGACCGCGTGCATCACCAAGGTGTTTCCCACGCGCTCGCACACCGTGGCGGCGCAGGGCGGCATCGCCGCCGCGCTCGGCAACATGGGCGAGGACGACTGGCGCTTCCACTTCTACGACACCATCAAGGGTTCGGACTGGCTGGGCGACCAGGACGCGATCGAGTACATGTGCCGCGAGGCCATCCCCTCGATCTACGAACTGGAACACTACGGCGTGCCGTTCTCGCGCACGGACGAAGGCCGCATCTACCAGCGCCCGTTCGGCGGCATGACCACGCATTACGGCAAGGGCACCGCGCAACGCACCTGCGCCGCGGCCGACCGCACCGGCCACGCCATCCTGCACACGCTGTACCAGCAGGCGCTGGCGCACGACGCCACCTTCTTCATCGAATACTTCGCCATCGACCTGATCTTCGACGACGAAGGCGTCTGCCGCGGCGTGCTAGCGCTGGACATGAACGAGGGCACGCTGCACCTGTTCCGCGGCCAGGCCGTGGTGTTGGCTACCGGCGGCTACGGTCGCGCCTACTTCAGCGCCACCTCGGCGCATACCTGTACCGGCGACGGCGGCGGCATGGTGCTGCGCGCGGGTCTGGCGCTGCAGGACCTGGAGTTCGTGCAGTTCCATCCCACCGGCATCTACGGCGCGGGCTGCCTGATCACCGAGGGCGTGCGCGGCGAGGGCGGTTACCTCACCAACTCCAACGGCGAGCGTTTCATGGAGCGCTATGCGCCCAGCGCGAAGGACCTGGCCTCGCGCGACGTGGTCAGCCGCGCCATCACCATCGAGGTGCGCGAAGGCCGCGGCGTGGGCGAGCACAAGGACCACGCCTTCCTCAACCTGATGCACCTCGGCCCCGAGGTGATCCACGAGCGCCTGCCCGGCATCGCCGAATCGGCGCGCATCTTCGCCGGCGTGGACGTGACCAAGGAGCCGATCCCGATCCTGCCCACGGTGCACTACAACATGGGCGGCATCCCGACCAACTACCACGGCGAAGTGGTGCAGAAGAAGGGCGACGACGTGGACGCCGTGGTGCCGGGCCTGTTCGCCATCGGCGAAGCGGCCTGCGTGTCCGTGCACGGCGCCAACCGCCTGGGTTCCAACTCGCTGCTCGACCTGGTGGTGTTCGGCCGCGCGGTGTCGCACCGCTGCGCCGAGATCATCAAGCCGGGCGCGGCGCACAAGGACCTTCCGGCCAGTGCGCTGGACAAGGCGCTGGCCCGCTTCGACGGCCTGCGCAACGCCAACGGCGAACTGCCGACCGCGACGATTCGTCTCGACATGCAGCGCACCATGCAGTCCGACGCCGCGGTGTTCCGCACCGGCGACACGCTGAAGGAAGGCTGCGCCAAGATCGACGCCGTGCACGCCTCGTTCAAGCACGTGCGCACCAGCGACCGTTCGCTGGTGTGGAACTCCGACCTGATCGAGACGCTGGAACTGGCCAACCTGCTCGACCAGGCGGTGGGCACCATGCATTCCGCCGAGCAGCGCACGGAAAGCCGCGGCGCCCACGCGCGCGAGGACTTCCCCGACCGCGACGACCACAACTGGCAGAAGCACACCATGGTCAAGGTGGACGAGAACGGCAAGGTCGGCTTCGACTTCCGCCCGGTGCACATGTACACCCTGACCGACGAGGTCGAGGTGGTGCCGCCGAAGAAGCGCGTTTACTGATGTCGAAAACATCCGCCACCGTGCTCCCCGGTTGTGTTGCGGCCGCGGCCTTGTTGGCCTCGGGCAGTGCGGCTGCGGGTTGGCAATCAGGAGATACGCGACTTCCCGGCACGCCGGTGGTAGCGCATGCTCCTGATGGATGGGTGTGCTCCGCGGATGGTGGCTCTTTTTTCGAAGGCACGACCGTCAGCTTATTGTCATGCCTCCCAAAGGGAGGCGGCATCAGTTTTGATCTGCAGAAAATAGTGGGAAGCCATCGCCCTGCATCCATCGAGGCCTACATGCGAGAACTGCTGTCCAGGGCTGCCGCGCAGCCCAGTTCTTTTGCAAGCTTGCCGCAACGATTCGAGGTTGCCGGTCGCCCTGCAGTGGAATCGGCATCACGTGGCCACGCCTTTCTGGACACTTTCGGTATCGGTAACGCGAAAAGTTCGACCGTAGAGATGATTTCCGATACGACCGTGGTCGAGGATCATGGTGAGTTCTACCAGTGTTCGTTCTCGGCAATGCCCATGCAATACACGGATGCCGTGCGCCAGACCTACCGAAATTTTTGTAATTCCATCACCTTCGACGGGCCTTAACGCCTTCGGGAATCGTTGTCATGGCAGAGTTTTCGCTACCCAAAAATTCCAAGATCCAGCCCGGCAAGCACTTCCCGGCGAAGGATGCGAAGAAGCCGCGCACCTTCCGCATCTACCGCTGGAACCCGGACGACGGACAGAACCCGCGCATCGACACCTACGAGGTGGACATGGCCGCGTGCGGCCCGATGGTTCTGGACGCGCTGCTGAAGATCAAGAACGAGATCGACCCCACGCTCACGCTGCGCCGCTCGTGCCGCGAAGGCATCTGCGGCTCGTGCGCGATGAACATCGACGGCACCAACACGTTGGCGTGCATCTGCGCCGTCGACAGCGTGGCGAAGGGCGACGTGAAGATCTACCCGCTGCCGCACATGCCGGTGGTGAAGGACCTGGTGCCGGATCTCACGCACTTCTACGCCCAGTTCGCCTCGATCAGGCCGTGGATGCGCACGCAGAGCGCCAAGCCGGACCGCGAACGCCTGCAGTCGCCGGAAGACCGCAAGAAGCTCGACGGCCTGTACGAGTGCATCCTGTGCGCCTGCTGCTCCACGAGCTGCCCCAGCTACTGGTGGAACGGTGACCGCTACCTCGGTCCGGCCATCCTGCTGCAGGCCTACCGCTGGATCGTGGACAGCCGCGACGAGGATACCGGCGCCCGCCTGGACGACCTGGAAGACCCGTTCAAGCTGTACCGCTGCCACACCATCATGAATTGCGCGCGCACCTGCCCGAAGGGTCTCAACCCGGCCAAGGCGATCGCGGAGATCAAGAAGCTGATGGTGGAGCGCCGCGCGTAAGAAAACGTCGCCGCTCGCGGCGATACCGTTTCCCTTCTCCCCGCCGGGGAGAAGGTGCCCGCAGGGCGAATGAGGGGCGGGGCTCGCGGGAAAGCTGATAGAAGGAAGCTTTCGATGATGGCTAGCCGCAAGATGGACCCCTCACCCCAACCCTCTCCCCGCAGGGGAGAGGGAGCAAAGGAGGCGCTTCGCGCGCGTTGATCCCACCATGGACGCAGCCCGCATCAAGCGCCTCCGCTGGCGCACCCGCCGCGGCACCCGGGAGCTCGACGCGCTGTTCGGCGGCTGGCTGGACGAAGCCTTTCCGCAGGCCGACGAGGCGCAGCAGCAGGCCTTCGACGAATTGCTCGACGTGCAGGACCCGGACCTGTGGGACTGGGTGATGGGGCACGCGAAAGCGCCGCGCACGGACTGGCAGGCGATCATCGATGACATCCGCGCCCGCCATCGGCTTTGAATACCGCCCCTCGCGCTGGCTGCCGCGCCTGCTGTGGTCGCTGGCGGTGCTCGCCTTGCTCGCCCTTGCTTCGTGCGGCCTGCCCTGGTGGCTGAAGCTGCCGTTGGCGATGCTGGCGATCCTGCCGGTGTTGCATGCCGTGCAGTGCCATCGTGCTTCGCCGGTGAAGGCAGCCGGCTGGAGCGGCGAGGGCGGCTGGAGCCTGCGCCTTGCCGACCGCAGCGATGCGCCGGCCAGCCTGACATCGTTCCGCGTGCTGGGCGGATGCATCTTGCTGCGCCTGCGCGCGGCCTCGCTGGGCGAACAGGTACTGCTGCTGGCACCTGACAACAGCGATGCGGACACCCGCCGTCGCCTGCGCATGCGGCTGGCCACGCTGCGGCCCGGCGAAGCCCGCGCCTGAATCCCGGACCATGCCGGCACTTTGCGATGCCTGCGTTGTCCCAGCGAATGCCGGATAATGCCGGCTATGTCGGGCGCGCCGCCCACCACCTTCGATTGCGACCCCTTATGTTCCGACCGCTAGAGCTTTTCATCGGCCTGCGCTATACCCGCGCCAAGCGTCGCAATCAGTTCATCTCCTTCATCTCCGCCGTTTCCATCGTGTGCATCTCGATCAGCGTGATCGCGCTGATCACGGTGATGTCGGTGATGAACGGCTTCGGCTATCAGATGAAGACGCGCATCCTCGGCGCGATCTCGCACGCCACTATTTCCGGCATCGGCCAGAGCATCGAGGATTGGCCTCGCGCGTTGAAGATCGCCCAGGCCAACCCGCATGTGGTGGGTGCCGCGCCCTATGTAGAAATCAACGCGCTGCTGCAGGGCCGCGGGGCCGCGCCGGCATTGGCGCGCGGCATCGATCCTGCGCTGGAACCCAAGGTGGTGGATATTGGCCAACACATGGTGCATGGCAAGCTTGATGAGCTGACGCCTGGCAGCTGGAACATCGTACTGGGACAGGATCTTGCCACCCAGCTCGGAGTAGGCATCGGTGATGAAGTAAGGATGGTGGTGCCCGAATTGCGCGCCACCCCGTTTGGTGCCGTCCCCCGCTTGCGCGGCTTCCATGTGGTGGGCACCTTCACCATGGGTATGGAGCAGTTCGACTCCGGCCTCGCACTGATCAACATCCAGGACGCCGAGAAGCTCAACAGCCAAAGCGGCCCCAGCGGCATCCGCCTGAAGCTGGACGATCTCCTCAATGCGCGGCCTGTGGCGCGCGAGCTGGCCGATCAACTGGGTCAGATCTACCAAATACAGACCTGGGAGCAGACCAATGCCAATCTGTTCTCGGCGCTGTCGATGGAAAAGAAGGTGATGGGCATCATCCTTGCGCTGATCATCCTGGTGGCGGTGATCAATCTGATCTCGATGCTGATGATGCTGGTCACCGACAAGCAGGCCGATATCGCCATCCTGCGCACGCTGGGCGCCACGCCGATGAGCGTGATGGGCATGTTCATGGTGCAGGGATTGCTGGTGGGCCTGGTCGGCATCGGCTTCGGCGTGGGCCTGGGTTCCCTGCTGTCATGGAAGCTTCCGGGCATCGTGAAGGTGATCGAACACGTGTTCCACGTGCAGTTTTTGTCGCCGGACGTGTACTACATCAGCGAGGTGCCCAGCCGGCTGGAGCTGCACGACGTGATCTGGGTGGCGCTGGTCACCTTCGCGTTCTCGCTGCTGGCGACCCTGTATCCCGCGTGGCGCGCCTCGCGCACGCAGCCGGCGCAGGCGCTGCGCTATGAGTGAGAAGCATCCGATGCCGTCGAACACGCCCGTGCTACGCGCCACCCGCGTGGCCAAGACCTACGCCGAAGGCGGCCTGCGCACCGAGGTGCTCGCCGATGTCAGCTTCGAGCTGAAGCGTGGCGAGACCATGGCCATCGTGGGCGCCTCTGGCACAGGGAAGAGCACCTTGCTGCACATTCTCGGCGGTCTGGACACGCTGAGCGCGGGCGAGGTGGAGGTGGATGGCCGCCTGCTTTCCTCGTTGTCCGACGCCGAACGCGGCCGTGTTCGCAACCGCTCGCTGGGTTTCGTCTACCAGTTCCATCATCTGCTGCCCGAGTTCACCGCGCTGGAGAACGTGTGCATGCCGCTGTTGATCCGCGGTACGGCAATAGCCGACGCGCGCAAGCAGGCGTCGGCATTGCTTGAGCGCGTGGGTCTCGCTGCACGCATTGACCACAAGCCGGCCGAGCTTTCCGGCGGGGAGCGCCAGCGCTGCGCGGTGGCGCGTGCCCTGGTGACCAAACCTGCCTGTGTGCTGGGTGATGAACCCACTGGCAATCTTGACGAAGGCAATGCGGCACAGGTTTATGAGTTGATGCTCGAACTCAACCGCGAGGTGGGTACCAGCTTCGTGCTGGTTACACATGACACGCGGTTGGCAGCGCGGATGGATCGCACGCTGGTGCTGCATGAAGGGGTGCTGCGTGAACAGATGCGCGGGTGAGGTTTTCTTCCCCTTCCTTTCGGGGATGCGGACGGATGGCCGCCCGAACCTTTCGTCTCCATGGTTCGGCTTGTCCGCGGCGGCCTTTCGTGCAGCTGCCGGTGTTCGTGTTCCTTCGCATTGCGTAGCCCATGTCGCAGCACCCGTCGGCACGGCTGCGTAGCGGCCACATCGCGCCGCATCCAGGCATTGAAGGCGTCACGCCCGTTATCTGTCCGGCTTTCGGCGGGGCGTAGCCCTACACGCTTTTCGTCCGGCCCCTCGTCGTAGGCGCGTTAGCCTCGATCGACCCATTGGGCATCGGTTGGGATATGGCGCTGGCCTTCGACAAACCGCTCGCCGCGACGCTGGCGGCTCCCGCTTTGCTGCTTGGCGTGCTGCTCGTGCAATGGCTGCCGGTGTTGCCGCCACGTTGGCTGTCGATGCTGACGATGCTCCCCGTCATCACGGCATTCTGGCGCTGGCCGCGTTGGCGGCTGCCGTTGTGTTGTTGCGCAGGTGCGCTGTGGGCGATGGTCTGGGGGGCAGGGGCGATGGATGCGCGATTGCCGCGCGATCTGGAAGGTCGCGATTTCGTGGTGACCGGCCGCGTCGTGGAGTTGCCGCTGCTGCGCGAAGATGCGACGCGCTTCGTGCTGTATGTCGACAGCGCCACACTGGATGGCAAGGCCGCATTCTTGCGCGGTCGCGTGACGGTGTCGTGGTACAACGACGCGCCACCGATTGCGCCGTGCGAACGCTGGCGCCTGCAGCTGAGGCTGAGGCGCCCACGCAGCCTGCTGGGCCCCGGCGCACCGGATGGCGAACGCATGGCTTTGCAACGCCGCCTGGTTGCTACCGGCTACGTGCGCGAAGACGCTGCGAATGGCCGGCTCGGCCGTGCGGCATGGTGCGTGGATGGCGTGCGCGAGGCGGTCGCGCGCGGCATCGCGGCGCGGGTCGACGATCCGCATGATGCTGCGTTGTTGCAGGCCTTTTCGGTAGGCGACACGCGCGGTCTGGATCAGGATGACTGGGAAGTGGCGCGCGCCAACGGCATCCCGCACCTGATCTCGATCTCCGGCTTCCACGTGGGCGTGGTGGCGATGATCGGCGCATGGCTGCCTGGCGCGCTGTACCTGCTCTGGCCGGGATTGGCCCTGAGGCTGCCACGCGTGCAAATGCAGGCTGCGAGTGCGCTGCTGATGGCGGCGATGTACAGCACGCTGGCCGGCCTCGGCCTCCCCACGGTGCGCACCTTGTTGATGATCGCGGTGGTGGCGTTGGCACGCTGTTCACGGCGTGGCGGCAGCGGCGCGCATTCATTGGCGCTGGCGATGATCGCGATACTCGCATTCGATCCGCTGGCGGTTCTGGCAGCGGGCTTCTGGCTGTCGTTCACCGGCGTGGCGTTGCTGATGCTGTGCCTGCAATCGCGCGAACGCGGCTTGCGCGCCTTTCTGCGCGAACTCACGGCGGGGCAGTTGCTGATGACGGTGTCGCTGCTGCCGCTGACGTTGTGGTTCTTTGGCGAGGCTTCGCTGGTAGGCGCGCTGTCCAACCTCGTTGCCGTGCCGTTCGTGAGTTTCGTGGTCGTGCCTTGTGCGCTGCTGGGCACCGTGCTGCTGGGCCTGTGCCCGTCATGGGCCACGCCGGTGCTCTGGCTGGCGGCGAAACTCGCCCACGCACAATGGTGGCTGCTGGAGCACATGGCGACGTGGCCGGGCGCGCACTGGTACCTGCCCGAAGTACAGCCGTGGGCGTTGCTGCTGGCCACGCTGGGCGCACTCTGGCTGTTCCTGCCGCGGGGCATGCCGCTGCGCGCGCTGGGTCTCCTGCTGTTCCTGCCGTTGCTGTGGCCTCCGTTGCCGCAGCCGGCTGCCGGCGCTTTCGAGGCCTGGGTGCTGGATGTGGGGCAGGGCCTGTCGGTGCTGTTGCGCACCCGTCACCATGCCTTGCTGTACGACACCGGGGCGCGTTATCCCTCGGGCTATGATCTGGGCGAGGCGGCGGTGCTGCCGGCCATTCGCGCCCTGGGCATCGCGCGGCTCGACATGCTGATGGTGAGCCACGCGGACAACGATCATGCCGGCGGGGCCGATGGCGTAGTGGCCGCGTTTCCGCAGGCGCTGCGCTATGCGGGCGAACCCGGACGCATGTCCGTACCCATGCAGGCCTGCATGGCCGGTCAGGCCTGGACGTGGGATGGCGTGCGCTTCCGCGTATTGCACCCGGCAGCGAACGTGGGAGACAGGGACAACGACCGCTCCTGCGTGCTGCTGGTGGAGGGCGCGGGCGGCGCCCTGCTGCTTACCGGAGACATTAGCTCGAAGGCCGAGCCGGCCGTGGCGGACGCGTTGGGCGAAAGTCCCTCGCCCGTGCTGCTGGTACCCCATCATGGTAGCAAGGCCTCTTCCGGCGCGGATTTCATCGACGCCGTGGCCCCGCCGCTCGCCGTCGTCTCGGCCGGCTGGCGCAACCGCTTCGGCCATCCGAAACCGGAGGTGCTGGCGCGCTATGCGGCGGCGGGCGTGCCGGTGCTGAACACCGCCGACGGTGGCACGATCGCCCTGGACTTTCCCGCCGACGGTCCGACCCGGGTGATGGCGCAATGGCGCCTGCGCGCTCCGCGCTACTGGCGCGAGCGGCCTTGATTTGCGGACTGCCATACCCACCACGGAACCGTGCGGGCCGGCTGCTATGATGCGGCCTCTTCGGTTGCAAGTCCGGTGGAACGAACGTGCTCGATATCCTGATGGCTGGCGGTTGGGCGATGCTGCCCATCCTGGTGTGCTCGCTGGTGGCGCTCGCGATCGTGCTGGAGCGTTGCTGGACGCTGCGGCGCGCGGCCGTGCTGCCGCCGGGGCTGGGCGAGGAAGTGCGCCAGTGGGCGCGTTCCGGCCAGCTCGACCCCAGCCACCTGGAAGCGCTGTCCAACGGTTCGCCGCTGGGCGAACTGCTGGCCGCCGCGCTGGCGGTGCGCGGCCAGTCGCGCGACATCATCAAGGAGCGCATCGAGGACACCGGTCGCCACGTGGTGCACCGGATGGAGCGCTACCTCAACACCCTGGGCACCATCGCGCTGATCGGCCCGCTGCTGGGCCTGTTCGGCACGGTGATCGGCCTGATCCGCATGTTCATGCAGGTGATGGCCGGCGGCATCGGCGATCCGGCGAAGATGGCCGGCGGTATCGGCGAGGCGCTGATCTGCACTGCATCCGGCCTCACCGTGGCGATCCCCGCCTACGTGCTGCATCGCTGGCTGCGTTCGCGCGTGGCCGGCTATTGCGTGCAGATGGAAAAGCAGGCCACCGCGCTGCTCGACGAACTGACCCTCGCTGCGCCCGCACCGTCGCCGCGCGCGCGCCGCGCCGCCGCCGCGGCTGCCGCGTCGGCCCCTGACGCAGGCTGATTCCATGCGCATCGGCAACGACCGCCGCCGTGACGAGTTCGAGATCAACGTGGTGCCGTTGATCGACGTGCTGCTCACGCTGCTGATGTTCTTCGTGCTCACCAGCACTTTCGTCCAGCACTCGCGCATGCAGGTCACTCTGCCCAACGCCAGCGCGCAGGACCAGGACATGAACGCCCCCGCGCTCATCATCACGGTGGGCCGCGACGGCCGTTACTGGGTGGGCAGCGACGCGGTGCCGGGCGAAGGCATCGACATCCTCAAGCAGGTGATCGAGCGCAACGCCAACGGCAACCACGATCAATCCGTGACGATACGCGCCGACGCGCAGTCCTCGCACCAGAGCGTGGTGACCGCGATGGATGCGCTGGGCCAGCTCGGCTTCACGCGCCTGTCGATCGCCACCACGCCGACGCAGCCGGGTGCGGCGCAGTGAGCAGCAAGAATCCGGTGTGGGATGCGGAATCCTGGCGCATCTACAAGCGGCTGCTGGGATATACGAAGCGCTATTGGGTGATTGGCGTCGTCACCCTGATCGGCATGGCGGTGGACGGTGGCGGCCTGGCCGCCTTCACCCAGAAGCTGCGGCCGATGATCGACGACCTGTTCGCGAAGAAGGACCCGTACCTGATCTTCTGGATGCCGATCTGGATCGTGGGCATTTTCGCGGTGCGCGGCATCGGCACCTATGTCAGCAGCTACGGCATCTCCTACATCGGTCGGAACGTGGTGCAGGCGATGCAGACCGATGTGTTTGCCGCTTACCTGCGCCTGCCGGCTACGTTCTTCGGCAATGAGCCCTCCGGCCAGCAGATTTCGCGCATCACCTACACCAGCGAGCAGGTGGCCGCGGCCTCCACCGATGCGGTGAAGGTCGTGGTGACCGAAGGCGTCACCGTGATCGGCATGCTGTATGTGATGCTGCATAACAGCGCCTACCTCTCGCTGGCCCTGCTGGTGATGGTGCCGGCCATCGCCCTGATCGCCACCGCAGTCAGCCGCCGCTATCGCCAGATCAGCCGGCGCATCCAGAACTCGATGGGATCGGTGACCGGTACGGTGGAAGAGTCGGTCGGCGCTCACCGGGAGGTGCGCATCTACGGCGGCCAGCCGCACGAGGCGCATCGTTTTGGCGAAGTCACGCACCGCGCGCGGCGGCTCAACCTCAAGATTGCCGCCACCAATGCGTTTTCCAGCACCGCGATCCAGACCGTAGCGGCCTTTGCGCTGGCGGTGCTGGTGTACCTGGCGACGCGGCCGGACGTGATCAACAGCATCTCGCCGGGTGTGTTTGTCACCGTGCTCACCGCGATGGGGGCGATGATGCCGTCGCTGAAGCGGCTCGCCAATGTGCAGGCGAACATCCAGCGCGGCCTATCCGCGTCCGAAGATCTCTTCGAGGTGATGGACCGGCCCCCGGAAACCGATCGCGGCGTGCGCGAGCTCGTGCGCACGCGTGGCGACCTGCGCTTCGAAGCCGTGCGTCTCACCTATGCAAGCAACGAATTCGAGGCGTTGCGCGGCGTGAACCTGCATTGCGCACCGGGCACGGTCACCGCGCTGGTGGGACGCTCGGGCAGCGGCAAGAGCAGCCTGGTGAGCCTGTTGCCGCGCTTCAACGAGCTCAGCGACGGGCGCATCGTGCTGGATGGCGAGAACTACGAGGATTACACGCTGGCGTCGTTGCGCAAGCAGATCGCGTGGGTGGGGCAGAGCGTGGTGCTGTTCGACGACACCGTGGCCAACAACATCGCCTATGGCGAGCTGGCCGGCGCCAGCGAGGCCGAGATCGTGGCCGCGGCGGAAGCCGCGAACGCGATGGAATTCATCGAGCGCCTGCCCAAGGGCATCCATACCCACATCGGCGAGCGCGGCAACACCCTGTCGGGCGGCCAGCGCCAGCGCATCGCGATCGCCCGCGCCATTCTCAAGAACGCGCCGATCCTGGTGCTGGACGAGGCCACCAGCGCGCTGGATACCGAATCCGAGCGCCTGATCCAGCAGGCGCTGCAGAAGCTGATGCGCGACCGCACCACGCTGGTGATCGCGCATCGCCTCTCCACCATCGAAGGCGCCGACCAGATCGCGGTGATGGAACAGGGCCGCATCGTGGAGCGCGGCAGCCATGCCGAACTGCTGGCGATGGGCGGCCACTACGCCGCGTTGCATCGCATGCAGTTCCACGACGCGAACCTCGGCAGCGACTGAGGCTTCCCGAATGACGGTTGCCGACACACTCGTCGAAGCGTGGTACGGCAAGCGCCCAAGCCCGTGGTGGACATGGCCGCTGGCTGGGCTGTACGGCGCGCTCACGGCATGGCGCCGCGCGCTGTATCGCAGCGGCATCCTGCGCAGCGTGCGCCTGCCTGTACCAGTGATCGTGATCGGTAACCTCACCGCCGGCGGCACCGGCAAGACACCACTTACCATCGAATTGGCGGAAGCACTGCGCGGGCGCGGCTTCCGCCCCGGTGTGGTAAGCCGTGGCCATGGCGGAACGCGGCGCGAGCCCATCTTGCTTGGTGAAGCGCCCGTTCCGGCCGAGGTCGGCGACGAGCCTTGCCTGATCCGTGCCAGCGGCGTGCCTGTAGCCGTGGGGCGCGATCGTCCGGCGGCGGCGCAATTGCTGGTGGCGGATGGCTGCGACGTGGTGATCGCCGACGACGGCCTGCAGCATTACCGCCTCGCCCGCGATGTCGAAATCTGCGTGATCGACGGTGCGCGCCGTTTCGGCAACGGCCGCCTGCTGCCTGCCGGTCCGCTGCGCGAACCGTTGCGTCGATTGGCGCGCACCGACTTGCGCGTTTGCAATGGCGGCACGCCGCAGGATGGCGAATACCCCATGCAACTGGCTGGCGGGGAAGCGGCGACGCTGGAGGGTGCGCATCGCCAACCGTTGCCGGCTTTCGCCGGCCAGCGCGTGCATGCGGTGGCGGCCATCGGCAATCCGTCGCGCTTCTTCGCCAGCCTGCGCGATGCCGGCATCGACGTGGTCGAACATGCCTTTCCCGACCACCACGCCTTCACCGCTGCGGATTTGGCTTTCGGCGACGATTTGCCGGTACTGATGACCGACAAGGATGCGGTGAAGTGCCAGGGCTTCGCGCAATCGCACTGGTGGCGCGTGCCGGTGCGCGCCGTGCTGCCGGCGGCGTTTGTCGATGCGGTGGCGGCCCGCTTGGCGCGTTACGCAGGGATCGCGCAACCGCCCCGATAGATCGTCCGGGCGAGCGATCCGCCGATCCAGTAGCAAAGTTCGGCGGGATGCTTCGCGTTCCACCGCACCAGGTCCGCGCGTTGCCCCACGGCCAGCGTGCCGCGGTCGTCCAGGCCCAGCGCGCGGGCCGCGTCGACCGTGATGGCGCGCAGGGCCTCCTCCGGTGTGAGCCGGAACAGCGTGCAGGCCATGTTCGCGGCCAGCCGCAGCGAAAGCAGGGGCGAGGTGCCGGGGTTGCAGTCGGTGGCGACGG
This sequence comes from Rhodanobacter sp. DHG33, assembly GCF_014843005.1. Classification (GTDB taxonomy): domain Bacteria; phylum Pseudomonadota; class Gammaproteobacteria; order Xanthomonadales; family Rhodanobacteraceae; genus Rhodanobacter_A. The sequence continues at coordinate 279,395 of NZ_JACYXM010000006.1, forward strand.
CCATGGGTACGCCGTGTTCGCGCAGCGCGGCCACCGGCGGTAGCCGGGTTTCGCGCAGCGCATAGAACGCCCCGGGCAGCAGTACGGCCACGGTGCCTGCCTCGGCCATCGCCGCGATGCCGGTATCGCCGAGATGTTCCAGGTGATCGGCGGAGAGGCCGTGGAAGCTCGCCACCAACGCGGCACCGCCTTGGTCGGAGAGTTGTTCCGCATGCAGCTTCACCGGCAGGCCGAGCTGCGTGGCGCGTTCGAACAGCCGGCGCGTTTCGGCAGGCGTGAAGGCGATCTTCTCGCAGAACGCGTCCACCGCATCGATCAGTCCTTCGGCCGCAAGCTCAGGCAGCATGGTGTCGCACACCAGCGTCACGTAGTCGTCGCGCCGCTCTTTGTACTCGGGCGGCAGCGCATGCAGGCCGAGGAAGCTGGTGCGCACGGTGATACCGAGCTCGCTGCCGATGCGCCGGGCCACGCGCAGCATGCGCCGCTCGGTTTCCGTTTCCAGGCCGTAGCCGGACTTGATCTCCAGCGTGGTCACGCCGTCGGCGAGCAGGGCGCGGGCGCGCGGGAGCGATTGCGCAAACAGTTCGTCCTCGCTCGCGGCGCGCGTGGCGCGCACGCTGGAGACGATGCCGCCGCCGGCACGGGCGATGTCCTCGTAGCTGGCGCCGTTGAGGCGCATGTCGAATTCGTTGGCGCGGTTGCCGCCGAACACCAGATGGGTGTGGCAATCCACCAGTCCGGGCGTGAGCAGGGCGCCGCCGAGATCTTCGACGTGTGTGGCGCTCGCGCCAGGCGGAAGCTCGCGCATCGGGCCGATCCATGCGATGCGGCCATCGGCACAGGCGAGCGCGCCGTCCTCGATCAGACCGAACGGCATGTCGCCGGCGAAGCTCGCCAGGTTGGCGTGAGTGAGCAGAAGATCCCAGCGCGTTGGCATCACGAGTCTTCCGTCGTTTCGTCGGGGGCTGCCACCGGCTCGCCGTAAGCACTGGTGGTAACGGCATGTTCGGGTGTCGGCTGCGGCGCTTTTCCGTCGGCGTGCGCGTGCGCCAGCTGCTGATGCTCGAAGTCGCGCACCATGCGTTCGGCGAAATCCTTGTACACCGGCGTGGGACTGAAGATCGACGCCGCCGCGCGGGCGAGCAGGCAGGCGGCCATGATCGGTATCACCATGTCCTGGTTGTCGGTCAGTTCCATCGCGATCACTGCCGAGGTGAGCGGTGCGCCGGTGACGCCGGACAGATAGGCGCTCATGCCCAGCAGCACCACCGCAGCCTCCGGTGCGTGCGGTAGCAGATGGGCGATGTTGTGGCCGAGGCCCGCGCCGACGGCCAGCGCCGGCGAGAAGATGCCGCCCGGTATGCCGGCCCAGTACGAGACCACGTTGGCGAGCAGTTTGACGATGCCGAAGCTTTCGCCGGGCGTGGTCGAGGCTTCCTGCACGAAGGCGCGCGCCTGGTCGTAGCCGGTGCCGTAGACGCTGTTGTGCGAAAGCACGCCAATGACGGCCAGCGCCAGTCCGCAGCCACCGGCGAACAGCACCGGCCAGCGTGCGCGCAGCCGGCCGACCATGGCCAGCGGGCCGTTGCGGCTGAGCAGGATCAGCCGCGCGAACAGGCCGCCGAGCAGCCCGCAGACGACGCCGCACAGCAGCACCGCCAGCCAGGCATGCCCCAGCACCAGGCTGGTCTGCACTTCGCCGAAGTACGCGTAATTGCCCATGATGCCCAGCGATACCACGCCGCCCACGATCACCGCGGTCAGCAGCAGGCCGCTGAAGCGGTGCTCGAAGGTGCCGGCCAGTTCCTCGATGGCGAACACCACGCCGGCCAGCGGCGTGTTGAAGGCCGCCGCGATGCCCGCGGCGCCGCCGGCGAGGATGAAGCGCGAAGCAGCCTTGGGATCGGTGAAGCCGAAGCGGCGACCCAGCGAATAGAACAGACCCGCACCCACGTGCACGGTCGGGCCTTCGCGGCCGATCGAGGCGCCCACCGTGAGCGCGATCAGGGTCAGCAGCATCTTGCAGGCCGCGATCGGCAGCGCCAGCATGCGTTCGCGGAAGCCCTCGTCCTCGATGTGCATGGTGGCGATCACCTGGGGGATGCCGCTGCCGCGCGTGGCGCGCAGCCGCCCTTCGGTGGCCCAGGCCAGCAGCCCGAACACCACCGGCGTGACGAGCAGCGGTATCCACGAGCCATGCGCGAGGATGTGCTGGAACAGCGCATAGGCCCAGTTGCTGGCCTTGGCGAACAGGATCGCCGCCAGCGCCACCAGGATCGCACCGCTCCACAGCGCGATGCGCCGCTTCCATTGCATCGGGGCGAAGAACTCGTGGCCCAGCAAGGCCTGCAGGCGGGAACTGGATGGCTTCGGCGTGGGCTCGGACATCGGGCGATTATCGCAGAGCGCGCCGCAACATCGGGATCACGGTTTCGGCAGCCAGCGCGTCTCGTACAGGTCGAAGCGGCGGTCCTTGAGGTTCTGCACGGCGCCGGCGTTGCGGGCGCTGGCCAGGCTCTCCAGGTGCAGGTCGGCGAACAGCACGGTTTCACTGTTCGGGGTGGAGTCGGCGGCGATGCCGTCGCGCGCGAACGGGAAGTCGCTGGGGGTGAGGATGCAGCTCTGGCCGTACTGGATGTCGAAGTTGTTCACGCCGGGCAGGTTGCCCACGTTGCCGGAAAGCACCACGTAGCACTGGTTCTCCACCGCGCGGGCCTGCGAGCAGTAGCGCACGCGCAGATAGCCTTCGCGCACGTCGGTGCAGAACGGCACGAACAGGATCAATGCGCCCTGGTCCACCAGGTGCCGCGCCACTTCGGGGAACTCGCTGTCGTAGCAGATCATCACGCCGACCGGTCCGCAGTCGGTCTGCACCGTGGCGGCGCTGTCGCCGCCCGAGATGTTCCAGGTGATGCGCTCGCTGGGCGTGGGGTGCAGCTTCTCGCGCTCGTGGAGCGAACCGTCGCGCAGGCACACGTAACAGACGTTGTGGATGTCGCCGTTGGACTGCCGGGTGGGATGGGTGCCGGCAATGATGTTGATGTTGTAGTGCACGGCCAGCCGGCTGAACAGCTCCTTCACCTGCGGCGTGTATTCGCTGAGCTTGCGGATCGTTTCGGTGGGCGGCAGCTCGGTGTTCTCGATCGACAGCAGCTGCAGCGTGATCAGCTCGGGGAACACCACGAAGTCCGCGTTGTAGTCGGCGGCGATGTCGGTGAAGTATTCGACGTGGGTGGCGAACTCCTCGAACGAGGCGATGCGCCGCTGCAGATATTGCACCGAAGCCACGCGCACCGTGGTGGGCAGCTGGCGCGGCGAGGAGGTCGAGGGAATGTCGGGCTGGTCGAGCAGCATCGGGTTGCGCCACGCCAGGTGCACCGCATAGCCCAGCGACTCGTGATCCGATGGGACATAGTTGCGCAGCAGGCCGATCACCTCGAAGTCGTTGGCCAGCTGGAAGCTCAGCGTGAGGTCGCGGCGGCGCCCCTCCTGTACTGCCTGCACGTAGGCCTCGGCGCTGCCGTAGCGCTGGATGTTGCGCGCCAGCCCGGGGATGCGCCCGCCGAACACGATGCCGCGCAGCTTCAGGTCCATGCACAGCCGCTTGCGCGCCTGGTACAGGCGCTGGCCGATGCGCATGCGCCGGTAGTCGGGATGCACCACCACCTCGATGCCGTACAGCCAGTTGCCGTCCGGCTTGTGGCGCGAGGCCATGCCGCCGGCGGTGATTTGCACCCAGGTGTGCGGTGCCAGGGCGGTAGCCTCGTCGATGCGGAAGGTGGCGCAGTAGCCCACCAGTTGGCCTTCGTACTCCACTACGAACTGGCCCTGCGGGAAGTGCGTCTGCTGGGAGCGCAGCATTTCCGCCGAATAGCCGTTCTCGGGCGTGTAGATGCGTGCGGTGAGTTCGACCAGCGCCGGCACGTCGCCGGGCGCGGCCAATCGCAGGCGCAGTTTCGGGATGCGTTCACCGGTTTTCTTGGCCATGCGCGCATGCTGCGGTGACAAGAGTGAAGCGGATGCGAGCGTGGCGACTACAATGGCTCACCATGTGCGGGAGTCATTCATGAATCAGCTTGTTTGCCTGCGGCGGGTATCGCCATGAGCGCCGCCGTCAGTGGCTGGAGTGGCCGGGTCGACCTGCCGGAGGGCGCCTCCACGCGGCGCTGGCATCAGTGGGTGCGCGAACCGGCGGCAGGCAGTGTGCCAGGCGTAGCGGTGCTGGGTTTCGCCAGCGACGAAGGCGTGCGCCGCAACGGCGGTCGCTTAGGTGCGGCCGAAGGCCCCGCTGCGCTGCGCAAGATGCTTTCCAATCTGCCGCTGCTGGACGACACGCCGTTGTACGACGCGGGCGATGTCGATGTGGCCGATGGCGACCTGGAAGGCGCACAGCTGCGCTATGCCGCGAAACTCGCCGCCTTGCTCGACGCCGGCCACCTGCCGGTGGGACTGGGCGGCGGACACGAGATCGCGTTCGCCACGTATCAGGGCCTGGCCATGCATCTCGGCGAGCGTCGCCCGCGCGTGGCCATCGTCAACTTCGACGCGCATTTCGACCTTCGGCGGCAGGATCGCGCCAGTTCCGGCACGCCGTTCCTGCAGGCCATCGAACACGCCGCCGCGCGCGGATTGCCGCTGGATTACTGCGTGCTCGGCATCAGCGCCTCGGCGAACACGCGCGTGCTGTTCGAGACCGCCGACCAGCTCGGCGTGCATTACGTGCGCGACGACGAACTCGGTCCGCTCGACCTGCCTGCGCGCATCGCGCAGTTGCAGGAGAAGCTGGCGGACGTCGATGTCGTCTACCTCACGTTTTGCCTGGACGCGTTGCCGCATGCCATGGCGCCCGGCGTCAGCGCACCCAGCGCGCGCGGCGTGAGCATGGAAGTGGTCGAGCCGCTGCTGGACGCGATCGCGGCCACCGGCAAGCTGAAGGTGATGGACGTGGCGGAACTCTCGCCGCCGCTCGATCGCGACAACGTCACGGCGCGCGTCGCCGCACGGCTGATCCATCGCGTCACGCATGCCGCAGGGAAGGCCGCGAAGATCCGATGACGCTAGTCGGAGCGTGTCCTGCCCGCTCCGGCAGCACGTTCAGCGTTCCTTGAATTTTGCCTGGAGTCAGGTCGATAAGGCCTGGCTGAATCCGTCCGGCGGCCTTCGTCAGCGCGGTTTTGCACGAGGCGTTTTCAGCAGCACATACCCCACGAGGAGGAGTGCTGCCATGCGTCGTTTCATATCCGTCTGTCTGCTTGCCGTTGCCCTGCTTGGTGTCGGCACCACGCTCACTGGCTGCGTGATGGTCGCGCCGCCTCGCCATGCACGCGTGTGGGTGCCGGGCTACTGGGGTTCGGGTCACGTCTGGGTTGGCGGCTACTGGCGTTAACGCCGAACTTTGCGCGGTTCATGGCCGGGGCGCTGCGGCGCCTCGGCCGCCGATCTGCGATCACGCAGGAAATCGATGAACACGCGCAACTTCGGCGGCACCTGGAAGCGGCTGGGGTAGTAGAGGTGGAAGCCCTCGTAGGGCGGCAGCCAATCGTCCAGCACGCTTTCCAGTCGGCCATCGGCCAGTGCCTCGCGCGCGAACGGTTCCAGCACGGTGGCCAGGCCCGCGCCTTCGATGGCGGCGCGCACGCCCAGCGGAATGCTGTTGACCGTAAGCCGGCCATGCACCGAGACATCGAACCATTGGCCCTTGCGCGGCCCGGTCTTGTGGGCGAACTCCCAGCGATAGATCGCGCGACTGCTGATCTTGCGGAAGTTGATGCAGTCGTGCGCCTCCAAGTCGCGCGGCTGCTTTGGCCGTTCGTGCCGCGCGAAGTAGTCGGGCGAGCCGACCACCACCGAGCGCATCGGGCCGCCCACCGGCAGCGCCACCATGTCCCGCTGCAGGCTTTCGCCGAGACGGATGCCGGCGTCGAAACCCTCGGCGATCAGGTCGCTGAAACCGTTGTCCACATGGATGTCCAACTGCACGTCAGGCCAGCGCGCCATGAATTCGCCGAGCAGGGGATCGAGCAGGGCGGTAGCCACCACGTCCGGCACGGTGATGCGCAGCAGGCCGGCGGGACGGTCGCCGTGCTGGCGCAATGCGTCCATGGCCGCATCCAGTTCGTTCAACGCGGGGGCGATCCGCTGCAGCAGTTCGTGCCCGGCTTCGCTGAGGCCCACGCGCCGCGTGGTGCGGTGGAGCAGGCGCGTGCCGAGCTGGGTTTCCAGCTGGCGCAGGGTCTGGCTCAACGCGGAAGCGGTAACGTCCAGCGCCGCCGCCGCACGGGTGAAGCTGCCGTGTTCTGCGATGGCTCGGAAGGCGCGCAGGGCGTAGTCGTCGCGCATGGCCGGGTTTCCAATTAATTAGCTGTGCTTGAAAGAGCATCAAGATGCTGGCGGTTTTTCGCGGCAATCGCAAGATGCAGACTGGCTCCCGTCCACCACCACGGGAGTTCGCCATGTCACTCGATGCCTACTACACCCTCGGCCGTTCCGGCCTGCGCGTCAGCCGCCTTGCCCTGGGCGCGATGACCTTCGGCGAGAGCTGGGGCTGGGGCGCCGACGCCGGCGTCGCCCGCGCCATGTTCGACCGCTATCTCGCCGCCGGTGGCAATTTCGTCGATACCGCTGATCTCTATACCGAAGGCGAAAGCGAGCGCCTGCTCGGCAAGTTCATCGCCGAAAGCGGCAGCCGCGACCGCGTGGTGCTGACTACCAAGTTCAGCTACAACGCCGAACCGGGCAATCCGAACGCCGGCGGCAACGGGCGCAAGAACATCCTGCGCGCGATCGACGGTTCGCTGCAGCGTCTCGGCACCGACTACATCGACCTCTACCTGCTGCACACCTGGGATCGCGTGACGCCGGCCGAGGAAGTGCTACGCACGCTGGACGACCTGGTGCGCGCGGGCAAGATTCGCTACGCCGGCCTGTCGGACGTGCCGGCCTGGTACGCCGCGCAGATCCAGACCTTGGCGCTGGCGCACCATCTGCAGCCGCTGGTGAACCTGCAACTGCAGTATTCGCTGGTCGAGCGCAACATCGAGCGCGAATACGCGCCGCTGGCACAGGAGCTGGGTTACGGCATCACGGCATGGAGCCCGCTGGGCATGGGCCTGCTCTCCGGCAAGTACAAGCCCAGCGAGACCGGCACCGATGGCGCGGGCGATGGCCGCATCCAGGCGCTGAAGGGCAGCGGCCTGGTATCGCTGCTGGACAAGTTCACGCCGCGCAACTGGGCCATCGTGGGCGCCGTCGAGCGAGTGGCTCGCGAGCACGGTCTGTCGATGGCGCAGGTGGCGATCCAGTGGGCCGTGCGTCGCCCGGCCATCGGCTCGGTGATCCTCGGCGCACGCACGCTGGAACAGTTCGAGGACAATCTCGCCGCGCTGGACAAGCCGTTGCCCGACGACGCCCTGCGTGCGCTGGACGAAATCTCCGCGCTGCCGCAGCAGTTTCCCTACAGTTTCTTCGAACAGGCGCAGCAGGAGCGCATCCACGGCGGCGCTGCCGTGGGCGACAAGCCGGATGGCTATCGCGCGCCGGTGCGCGTGGCCGCGGCGGCGGCCGACGCCATGCAGAGTCTGGCCGTGACCAATGCGCGCTGAGGAGCAGCACATGTCCATCCAACAGATCGATGTCGAGCACGCCCGCCTCCATGCCGAGCAGGCGGGCCGCGGCGAAACCGTCGCCATGCTGCACGGCTTCCTGGTCGACAGCGGCCAGTGGGATCACGAGTTCGCCGCGCTGTCGCGCGATCGCCATGTCTTGCGCTACGACGCGCGCGGCTTTGGCCGATCGACCATCGAGCCCGGCGCGTATGCGCACCACGAGGACCTCGCCGCCGTGCTCGATGCCTGCGGCGTGCAGCGCGCCGCACTGCTGGCCTGTTCGGGCGGTGCGGCGACCGCGCTGGATTTCGCGCTGGCGTATCCCGAGCGGGTGAGCGCGATGGTGTTCGTGGGTGCCGGGTACTGGGGGCAGTTCGCCCATGCCACGCCCGCGGCGCGCGCTTTCCTGCAGGCGCTGGGCAGCTACGACGTGGCGGGCATGATCGACAGTTCGCTGCGTGCCTTCACCGACGGTCCGCGCCGCCTGCCGCAGGACGTCGATGCGGCCGTGCGCCATCGCACGCGCGAGATGACGGCAAACAATTTCCGGCGCGCATCCAACTACTGGCGGCGCGCCGCCGACGACCAGCGCGCACCGCAACCTTCGGTGCTGGACCGCCTGCACGAGATCGCTGCGCCGACCCTGCTGATTTCCGGCACCGAGGATCAGCCCGAGGCGATCGCGCTGTCCGAACGCATGGCTGCCGGCATTCCCACGGCGCAATTCCTGCTGCTGCAGGGCGCCGGTCATCACACCAACATGGAGGCGCCGGACGCGGTACTGGCCGAAACGCGCCGCTGGCTGGCGAAATACGCGGTATGAGTTGGAATGGCTGCACCGCCTATCGCACGGGTGACGCCGCTCCCAGGTCTTCGACACAAGCTGCTCGTAACCCCAACGGACTGGAAGCCATTTCTTCGGGGCACTTTTCTTGACTCTGGTTGCTCTGTCCTCGAACCAGCGGTCAGTTTCGTCGCTCGCCACAGTTTCCGTGGTGGCGCGGGGCCGTAGAGAAAAGGTTGCTCAGGCACCGAGATTCCAGCCACAAAAAAGCCGCGTCGGCCAAGACCGACGCGGCTTTACGCTGCGCAGGGGGAGGAGATCCTGCGCGAACGTCCTTACTGACCGCTGGTGGTCGTCGAACCGGTAGCGGCCTTCTGCTGGGCGCGGAACTGCTCCCACTGCTGGCGACGGGCCTGGGCCTGCGCCTTCTGGGCGGCCAGCTGCGACTGCTGGGCCGGGGTCAGCACGTTGTAGATCTGCGCGCGGATGTTGGCCATCTGCTGCACGCGGGCCGTGGTGGCGGCGCCTTCGGCCTGGGCCAGCGAGGCGGCGGCGGCCTGGTAGCCGGCGTCGGTCGGGCTCATCGCCTCGAACGCTTCATGCTGTTGGCGCAGGGCCTGACGCTGGCTCTTGTTCTGCTCGAAGTTGCTCTTCATGATCTGCTTGATGCTGGCCTTCTGAGCATCGGTCAGGTTGAGCTTGTGGAAATCCATCATGCCGTGGCGGCCGCCATGGTGACCCCAGCCGCCGGGGCCGCCCGGACCAGGGGCGCCCTGGGCTGCGACGGCGAAGCTGCCGATGGCCAAAGCCGAGCTGAGGGCCAGGCCGAGAATGAGGTTCTTGCGCATGGTTGTCGCCTCTTGCGTTGGGGAAGTGGAACGTGTGGCTATTGGACGACACCCCGATGTGTATGTTCTTTGCGCTAGCGTAAAGATGGGTAAAGCCCCTGCCGCATGCCGCCTCCGAGCCATTCAAATAACGCCATGACCCGCATCCTGATCGCCGACGACGACCGCGAACTCTGCCGCCTCCTGTCCGAGTACCTGCAGCGCGAAGGCTTCGCCGTGGATCTCGCCCACGACGGCGAGGAGGCGCTGGCGCGGCTGCACAACGCGGCGCAGCGGCCGGATCTGCTGATCCTCGACGTGATGATGCCGGGCCGCGACGGCCTGGAGACACTGCGCGAGCTGCGCATGAAATACCGCCTGCCGGTGATCATGCTTTCCGCGCGCGGAGAGCCGGTAGACCGCGTGGTGGGGCTGGAGCTGGGGGCGGACGATTACCTCTCCAAACCCTGCCTGCCGCGCGAACTGCTGGCCCGTGTGCGCGCGCAGCTGCGGCGCCACGCGCCGGGCGCCGCCGCCGCGGGCGAGCTGCAGCTCGGCGTGTTGAAACTGTTCCCCGGCGAGCGCCGCGCGCTGGTCGAGGAGCGGGAGCTGTCGCTCACCGGGGCCGAATTCCAGCTGTTGCTGGCGCTGGCGCAGCGTGCGGGGGAGCTGGTGGACAAGGTCGCGCTCACGCGCCTCGCGCTGGGCCGCGAGCTGGAGCGCTACGACCGCAGCATCGACGTGCACGTGAGCCGCGTCCGGCACAAGCTGGCCGAGGCCTCCGCGCAGGCACCGCGCATCGATTCCGTACGTGGCGCCGGCTACGTGTTGCTGGTGGGTACGCCATGAACCCGTTCAAGAGTTCGCTGTACTGGCGGCTGCTGCTGTGGTTCTGCGCGGTGAACCTGCTGGTGCTGGCGCTGGGCGGCTTCCTCACGCAGCGTTTCGTGGAATACAGGACCGCAGTGCAGGTCGACTGGGCGGCCGTGGCGCAATCGGCCGAGCAGGCCTACGACCGGGGCGGGCAGTCCGCGCTGGCGGACTGGGCCGGCCAGCAGCGCCACGATGGCGTCTTCATCGAAGCCACGCTGTTCCAGGATGGTCAGCCCTTGCTGCCCATCCGGCTGCCGCCGCCGCTCCGCGATGCGCTGCCCGACATGCTGGCGGCCAACCGCAGCCTGGAGCTGAAGCCGTGGCGCAGCGAGTTCATGTACCTGGCGGTGGAGCCCGTGGTCGGTGCGGACGGCCAGCAGCGGCAGCTGGTGGCGATCAGTCGTTCGCATACGCGGTTGCCGCCGCAGACGCGCGAAAAGATCCTGCTGGCCGTGCAGTGCATGCTGTCGCTGCTGTTTATCGGCCTGGTGGGCTGGTGGGTGGCGCGCAGCGTGGCCAAGCCGGTGCAGGCGCTGCGCAATGCGACGCAAAGGATGGCCGCGGGCGAGCTGTCCGCGCGCGTGGATCACCCCGGCGGCGCCGCGCGCGACGAGCTGGTCCAGCTTGCCGGCGACTTCGATGCCATGGCCGAGCGCATCGAGGCGCTGGTCACGCACGACCGCCGCGTGCTGCAGGACCTTTCGCACGAATTGCGCTCGCCGCTGGCGCGACTGCAGCTGATCCTCGACCTGGCCCAGCGCAGCACCGATCCCGCGGCGGCGGAGCGCTACTTCCGCCAGGCCGAGCAGGAGATCGCCCGGCTCGACCGCATGACCGGCGACATGCTGGCGCTGTCGCGCATGGAGGGCGGCCTGCCGGGCATGGAACGCGAGCGGCTGGATCTTGCCGAACTCGCACACGACGGCCTGCAGCAGGCGTCGCTGGAAGCGGACGCGCGCCACATCCAACTGCAATGGCAGGCCAGTGACGCGCCGCTCGAAGTGATCGGCAGCCCTGTGCTGCTGGAACGTGCGCTGGGCAACCTGATCTCGAACGCCATCAAGTACAGCCCGGAAGGGGGCAGCGTGGAAGTCTCGGCATGCGTCGTCGATGGGCAAGCCGAATGCCTGGTGCGCGACCACGGCCCAGGTGTCCCCGAAGGCGAGCTGACATCGCTGTTCCGGCCGTTCTTCCGCGGCAGCAACGCTTCGCGTGCCGAAGGCCACGGCCTCGGCCTGGCCATCGCGCAACGCGTGGCCAAGGCGCACGGCGGCGAGATCCTCGCGCGCAATGGCGAAGGCGATGGCCTCGAAGTCAGGCTGAGGTTGCCGGTGGCTGGCGATTGAAGGCGCCCATGCGCCACGGACGCGGGAATGGACGAAGGATTTCTCCGCGGTTCAAGGACCTCCTGTGGATACTCGCCGCCGGCATCGCCGTGCTGTATTTCGTCGTGCCTGCAGCGCTCCTGCGCTGGGACATCGACCGGCTGGTATTCAGCGCGCAGTCCAATGACCGGACGCACGAGGACAAGCGGTTTGACGTCGCCGTCTCGCCTGAAGCCACCGTCGTGGTGCGCCGATACGGCATGGCCGGCCAGGCCTGCGCTTTTTTCTTTCCAGGGCAGCATGGCGGCATCGGTACCTACGAGAGAACGCTTTTCCCCTTGATCCGGGAGGGTAGGGCCGATGTCTACGCGATTTCATACCCCGGGCAGGATGGGGCGAAGGGGCACTCCTATATCGCCCTCTTGCCCGACCAGATTGCGCTGGCACTGGCGCAGGTAAGCAAGGCGACTCGCTGCGGGATGAGCCGCAGCGTCTTCGTCGGCCGCTCGCTTGGCGCAACCATGGCGCTTGTGGAAGCAACGAAATTCAAGCCCAAGGGTGTGCTCGTTGATGGACTCGGGGCGGATCTGTCCAGCGTCATCCGTGCATGGATCCGTCGGCATCCGGCGTTGATCGGCTGGCAGATGCTCCCGGTGCGCGGGTTGCTGGGACGATGGGACTATTCCGCCGCATCGCTTTTGAGGCAAATTCCGTCGGTGCCCGTAGCGATCTATCAGGGAACCGCCGACGTGGTGACGCCCTATGCCCTGGCGCGGAGTGCGGCATCGGGGCAGCCGAATGTGGCATTCACGACGGTGGATGGCGGTACGCATCAAGATACCTACATGCTTGCCGGAGCTGCGTATGCCAGGAGCCTGCACCAGTTGCTGGAAGCGGATATTTCGCGGAGTAGATGACACTGTTTGATGCCACCGTACTGCCGATGCGTCGCCATGCCTTCGCCGCCGTGGGACTGGCGCTGTGCGCGGCGCTGTTCTTCACGATGACCTACGTGCTCAACCGCAGCCTGGTGAACGGCGGCGGCCATTGGGCGTGGGCGGTGATCCTGCGCTACCTCATCACCTTGCCGCTGCTGGCGTTGGCGCTGCCATGGCGTGGCGGTCTGGGCGAATTGCCGCGCGAGCTGCGTATGCATCCGCGCGCATGGCTGACGTGGAGCAGCGTGGGTTTCGTGCTGTTCGGCGTGCCGCTCACCTGGGCGGCGGGCAGTGGCCCGGCGTGGCTGGTCGCCGGTAGTTTCCAGACCACGGTACTGGCTGGGCCGCTGCTGGCGCCGCTGATCTATCGCGATGCGCGCCGCCGGCTCGCGTGGCCTACGCTGGCGATCGGCGCGCTGATCGTAGCCGGCGTGTTCGCGTTGCAGTGGGGTCATGCGCACGGTCATCTGAGTACTGGCGACTGGCTGGCGGCGGGTGCGGTGGTGTTTTCCGCGTTCGCCTATCCGCTCGGCAACCGCATGCTGCTGCTGCATCTGGAGACCAGCGCCTATCGGGTGAATGCTCTGCAGCGGGTGTTCGGCATGACACTGTGCAGCTGGCCGTCGTGGCTGCTGATCGCCGCCGTTGCATGGCACACGATCGGACTGCCGGGCTGGCGGGAAGTCTTGCTGGCGGGTGGGGTGGCCCTGTCCTCGGGCGTGATCGCCACCGTGCTGTTCTTCGCCGCCACCGATCGCGTGCGCACGCAGCCCACCGCGCTGGCCGCGGTGGAGGCGATGCAGGCGGCAGAGCTGCTGTTCACCACGGTGCTGGGCGCGGCCCTGCTCGGCGAGGCGTGGCCGCATGGCTGGGCCTTGCTCGGCGCGCTGGCCATCGTCGTGGGTATTGCGCTGTTCGGCTGGGTCAGCGGACGCGAAGCGGCGGGCGACGACGAAGCCGTGCGCGCGTTGCGTGGCGACCGCAGTGCGTGAAATTCGATCGAGCACCTGCCGCCGGCAGGTGCTCCGCATCGATCAGAGCTGCCCGATCAGCAACTGCACCGCCAGGCTGCTCACCGACACCGCCGCCCACACGCCCAGCCCCAGCAGGATCGGCCGCGGGCCGCTGGCGATCATCTTGCGCAGGTTGGCGGACAGGCCGATGGCGGTGAGCGCGACGATGATGAGGAACTCGGCGGCGGCGTGCAGCACGGGCTGGATGGCGGCGGGGATCAGCCCGGCGGTACGCAGCGCCGAGGCCACCAGGAACCACAGGATGAACCACGGGAAGATGCGGCGCAGGCTGAAGTCGGTGGCGCCCTTCTTCTTTTCGCGCGCGGCGACCGCGAAGGCCAGGATCAGGCAGATCGGGATGATCAGCGTGGCGCGCGTGAGCTTGACGATGGTGGCGTAGTCGCCCGCCGCGTGGCTGAAGCTGTAGCCCGCGGCCACCACCGACGAGGTGTCGTTGATCGCGGTGCCGGCCCACAGGCCGAAGCCCAGGTCGCTGAGGTGCAGCAGGTGGCCGAGCAACGGGAACAGCAGCACCGCCACCACGTTGAACAGGAAGATGGTGGAGATCGCGAAGGCGGTGTCGTGCTCGTCGGGCTTGATGATGGGCGTGACTGCGGCGATGGCCGAGCCGCCGCAGATTGCGGTGCCCACGCCGATCAGGATCTTCAGCTTGTCGTGCACACCCAGCCAGCGGCCCAGCGCCCACGCGCTGAGGAAGGCTACGGTCAGTGTCACCAGGGTCACCGACAGCGATTCCAGGCCGGTCTTCGCCACCTGGGTGAGGCTGAGGCCGAAGCCCAGCGCGATGATCGACCACTGCAGCACCTGTTTGCCGGCGAAGGCGATGCCGGGCGTGAAGCGCGCGTTGGGCGAAACGGTGTTGCGCACCGCGATGCCGAGCAGGATGCCGATCACCGGACCGCCGATCAGCGGCATCAACCGGCCCAACCACCATGCGAGCAGCGCGATGGCGACGGCTAGCAGCAGGCCGGGTGCGCGGCTGCGCAGGGTGGGGCGGGCGAGGGCGGTGGCGAGCGGTGCGTTCATGGGGCGGCCTGCTGGGATGCGGCTATTGTCCTTGCCGCCATCGATCAGTAAAACTTGGAATATCTGATCGCGTGTATAAGGCCAAATGATGAACAACATCAGCCCGCGCCAGCTCGAGGTGTTCGTGCAGATCGCGCTGCTAGGCGGCGTGCGCGCCGCCGCCGAGCGCCTGTATATGACCCAGCCTGCCGCCAGCATGGCGCTGGCCGAGCTCGAACGGCAGCTCGATGCGCCGCTGTTTGCCCGCGAACGCGGCCGGCTGCGGCTCAACCCGCGCGGCCGCGAACTGCTGCCGCTGGCGCAGGAGCTGTTGGAGCGCCACGCCGAATTCGGCCGGCGCGGCCGCGAGGAGGGCGATGCGCTGTCTGGCGAGCTGCGCATCGGCGCCAGCAACACCGTGGGCAACTACCGCGTGGGCGAGCTGCTGGGCGAGTTCGTGCGTGCGCACCCGCAGGTGGCGATCCGCCTGCGCGTGGCGAACACCGACGCGATCGCCGCGGCGATGCTGGAACACAGCCTGGATCTCGGCTGCGTGGAAGGGCCGGTGACGCACCCGCAACTGGAGGTGCGGCCATGGCGCGACGATTCGCTGGTGGTATGCGCGCCGCCCGACCATCCGCTGGCGCGCAAGCGCGGCTTGAAGCCTGCCGACTTCGCCGGCGCAAGCTGGGTGATGCGCGAGCCGGGTTCCGCCACGCGCGCCACCAGCGAACGCGTGCTGTCGCAACTGCCGCCCGGCGAGACCGTGCTGGAGCTGGACCAGATCGAGGCGATCAAGCAGGCGGTGATCGCCGGCCTCGGCATCGCCTGCCTGCCGCAGGTGGCGGTGGTCGACGCACTGGCCACGGGGCGGCTGAAGGCGCTGAAGACGCCCTTCCTCGACCTGCAGCGCAAGCTGTCGATGCTGGTCCACAAGCAGAAATACCGCGGAGCGTTGCTGGACGCGTTCATCGCGCAGGCGGGGTTGGTCCGCTGACGGTTTGCCGTCGGGGAAGGTCGCGAAAAAGGATTCAGTAGGCGAGCTGCGCCAGCATCTCGGCCACACGCTCGTGGGTGGTGGCGCGCAGCAGGCGCGCCGAGTGGCCGCGCAGCATGGCGTGGTCCAGCGTGGCGAGGCGGTCGCGCACCAGCAGCAGCTGGCTGGGATGCATGCTGAATTCGGTGAGGCCGAGCGCGAGCAGCATCGCGGTGAAGTTCACGTCGCCGCCGATCTCGCCGCACAGGCTCACCGGCTTCTTCGCGCGGCGTCCCGCGCCGATCACGTGCGAGAGCAGGCGCAGCATGGCCGGCTGCAGCGGGGTGTAGATGTTGTCCAGCGCGTCGTTGCCGCGGTCGGCGGCAAGCACGTACTGGGCGAGGTCGTTGGTGCCGATGGCGAGGAAGTCGGCGTGTTCCAGCAGCGAGCGCACGTTGATCGCGGCGGCGGGCACTTCGATCATCGCACCCAGCGGCAGCTTCTCGGGCAGGTCGATGTTCTCGCGCTTCAGATCCTGTCGCGCCAGCTTGAACAGCGTGCGCACCGCGATCAGTTCGTCGGGCTGGGTCACCATCGGCACCAGCACGCGCACCGGGCCGTAGCAGGCGGCGCGCAGGATGGCGCGGATCTGCGTGGTGAACACCGCGGGATAGCGCAGCGATAGGCGCACGCCGCGCACGCCCAGCGCGGGATTGTCCTCGCCGCGCATCACCAGGCCGGCGGCGTCGGCCTTGTCGGCGCCGAGGTCCAGCGTGCGGATGGTGACCGGCAGGCCGCCCATGCCCAGCACCAGGTCGCGGTAGGCGTTGAACTGCTCGTCTTCCGAAGGCAGGCCCTTGTGGCGCAGGAACAGGAATTCGGTGCGGTAGAGGCCCACGCCGTCGGCGCCGCGCGTACGCGCCAGCGCCACGTCGGCAGGGGTTTCCGCGTTCGCCAGCAGGCGGATGGCCACGTCGTCGCGGGTGCGGGTGGCCGCATTGGCAAGCGTGGCGAGGCGGCGGCCCTCGGCGGCGGCCTCGCGCTGCCAGGCGCGGTAGCGGGCGAGGTCCTGCGCGGTCGGATGCACGATGGCTTCGCCGCGGTCGGCGTCGAGCAGGATCAGGTCGTCGTCGTGCAGCAGCGACAATGCGTCGCGCGCGCCCACCAGCATCGGCAGGCCGAGGCTGCGCGCGAGGATGGCGCTGTGCGAGTACGCGCTGCCGGAGCTGGTGACGGCGCCGAGCAGGCCGTTGCCGGCGAGCTGGGCCATGTCGGCCGGCGCGATGGTGTCGGCGATGAGGATTTCGCCCACGCGCGCGGCGATCTTGCGTTCCTCGGGCGTGGTGTGGCGCTGCAGCGCGGAGACCACACGGGCGATCACCTGGTCGATGTCCTCCTTGCGGCTGCGCAGGTAGGGGTCGTCCATCGCCTCGAACACGGCGGCCAGGCGATCGCGCTGCTTCTTGAGCGCGGCGCCGGCACGGTAGTGGCCGATCCTCACCAGATCGTCGAGGCCGCGCAGCAGCTCGGCGTCGTCCAACAGCAGGCTGTGCGCGTCGATGAATTCGTTGACCTCGCGCGCCAGCGCGCCGTGCAGCTTGCCGCGCAGTTCGCGCAGCTCCTGTCGTGCCGTGTCCAGCGCGCGATGCAGGTGTTCCAGCTCGGCTTCGACCTCGTCCTCGGCCAGCGGGCGGTTGTCCACGGCATAGCGGCTGGGCCGCACCAGGCGCGCGCGTCCCAGCGCCATACCGCGCGAGGCCGGTGTGCCGGGCAGGACGTGCCTCATCGTGCTTAAGCTCCTTCGTCGAACTTGCGATCGAACAGGTCCGCCACGGCATCCAGCGCGGCCTGCTCGTCCGGGCCTTCGGTGCGGATGGTCAGCGGCGTGCCGATGCCGGCGGCCAGCATCATGACGCCCATGATGCTCTGTGCGTTGACTTCGCGGCCGCGGCTCAACAGCAGTACGGTGGATTTGTAGCCTTGCACCAGTTGCACCAGCTTGGCCGAGGCGCGTGCATGCAGGCCGAGTTTGTTGGAAACGACGATGTCTTTTTCAAGCATGGAGCGGAGCCTGTCCGTGGTCGTCGAGCAGCCCGCGCCGGAAACCGTCCGCGAACAAGCCAAGGGAAAGCAATGGTATGTGGAGAGGTGTCGCCGAGGATGCCGGCGCAGAGGCAAGCAACCGCGGGCTTTCGAAGCGCATGGCCGTGGCCGCCGTACGGCCGGCCGCTTCGTGATGCACTACCAGGGGATGGTCATTCGATGGCAATGCGGGAGTCCGGCGCAATGGATTCTCAGAGACAAGCTTTGTCGATAAAAATTCCACCGCGGCCGCCGCTGGCCGCGATCTCGGCCAATTCGTCCAGCGGCTTCTCGGCGTAGTTGAGCACGCGCAGCAGCATGGGCAGGTTGAGGCCGGAGACGCAGCGCAGGCGCACGCCCAGCGAACTGAGCGAAAGCCCGATGTTGCAGGGCGTGGCGCCGTAGAGGTCGGCCAGCACCAGCACGCCGTCGCCCTGGTCCAGCGCGCGCGCATGGCGCGCGGTGAGCGTGCGCATCACGTCGGGGTCGGCCTGCGGCGGCACTTCCACCGCCTCCACCTGCAGCGGCAGTTTCGGCATCACGTGGTAGGCGGTGGAAATCAGCGCCTGGCCGACTGCCTCATGGGTCATCAACAGCACGCCCACGCTCATGGTCGTGTTCCTGCCTTGTTTTTGCGTAGTGCCGGCATGACGGTCAGTCCAGCTCGCGGTGGAAGGTGAGCACGCCTTCGCGCGCAGCCCGATAGTGTGCGGCGAGTTGCTCGACCAGGTACACCGAGCGATGGCGGCCGCCGGTGCAGCCGATGGCGATGGTGACGTAGCTGCGGTCGTCCTGTTCGAAGCGCGGCAGCCACGCATCCAGCCAGCGCGTGGTGTCGGCTAGGTATTCGGTCACCATCGGCTCGGCGTCGAGGAACTCGCGTACCGGCGCATCCTTGCCGGTAAGCGGGCGCAGCCGCGGCTGCCAGTGCGGGTTGGGCAGGCAGCGCGCGTCGAACACGAAATCCGAATCCAGCGGCAACCCGCGCTTGAACGCGAAGGACTGGAACATCAGCGTCATGCCCTCGGTGGCCTGCGCATAACCGGTGGCGACCAGGCGGCGCAGCTGGTGCACGTTGAGGTCGCTGGAATCGATCACCTTCTCGGCGATGGCCATCAGCGGACGCAACAGGTGGCGTTCCTCGGCGATCGCGTTGGCCAGCGACTTGCCGCGCGTGGCCAGCGGATGGCGGCGGCGGGTTTCCGAATAGCGCTTGAGCAGCACTTCGTCGCTGCAGTCGAGGAAGATCAGGTGCAGCTGCACGCCGGTGGCGGCCAGCGCGGACAAGGCCTCCGGCAGGTGTTCGAGGTCGGCGCCGCGATTGCGCACGTCCACGCCCACCGCGATGCGCCGGTAGCGACCGGCGCCCCGGCCTGCCGCCTCCACCAGCTGCGGCAACAGCGAGGGGGGCAGGTTGTCGACGCAGTAGAACTCCAGGTCCTCCAGCGCGCGCAGCGCCACCGTCTTGCCGCCGCCGGACATGCCGGTCAGCACGATCAGGTGGGTCTCGTGCGGGTTGTTGAACAGGTTGGTTGCCGCGGTCTCGTCGTTCATGGTCTCACTCACCAGGGCGGCAGCCTGCGCAACTGGTGCGCCTGGCGGTCGATGAAGGTCTGTGCGGGGTCGATGCCCTTGCTCTTCAGTGCGTGGCTGCGCACGGCGGCCTCGACCAGCACGGCGATGTTGCGGCCCGGCGCCACCGGTATGGTGATCATCGGCACCTTCACGTCGAACACTTCGCGATGGCCGATATCGCCGGTGAGGCGGGTGAGCGCATCGATGTCCTCGCCTTCGCGCAGCGGCTTGAGATGGATCACCAGGCGAAGGTATTTGGACGGCTTTACCGACATGTGACCGAACATCTCGCGCACGTTGAGCACGCCCAGGCCGCGCACCTCCAGCAGGTCCTGCAGCAGCTCGGGGCAGGTGCCGTCGATCACGTCCGGTGCGATCAGGGTGAATTCGGTGGCGTCGTCGGCCACCAGGCGATGGCCGCGGCTGATGAGTTCCAGCGCCAGCTCGCTCTTGCCGGAGCCAGCCTCGCCGGTGATCAGCACGCCGATCGAAAACACCTCAAGGAACACGCCATGCAGGGTGAGCTTGGCCGCCAGCTGGCGCGCGAGGTGGTACTGCATGAAGGTCAGCAGTTCGTGGCCGCGCTTGGAGCTGACCCACAGCGGGGTGTCGGTTTCCTCGGCCACCTCGCGCAGGTCCGCCGGTATCGTCTGGTCCTTGGTGACGATCAGCGCCACCGGCCGGGTGGCGGCGATCTTGTGGATCGCCTCCCAGCGTTGGCGCGAGTCCATGGCGTCGAGGAAGTTCAGCTCCTCCGAGCCGATGATCTGGACCTTGTTCGGATAGATGACGTTGAGATAGCCGATCAACGAAGGCCGGCGCGACTGCGCCACGCCGGGTTCGAGCATGCGCGATTCGCCGCGCATGCCGGCGATCCAGCGCAGCGCCATGCGCTCGTTGACGCCGTCGAAGAGTTGTCGTGCGGTGAGCCGGTCCAAGCCTGGGTCCTTTGCGTCGCGATTTGCGAGCAGACAGGGCTCAATTGTGCCAGCTTGGACGGAGGCTGTGGCTGTGCGGGGAAAGGCAGGCCGCCCCTGGCGGGCGGCCTGCGCCGGAACATCAGCCGTACTGGGGCTCCGCGCGGGCGGAGCGGTGGTGCTTGTCAACGATCTTCTCGCGGTGGCGGCGCAGTTGCGCGACCAGTTTGTCGAACAGCATGTCGATGGAGGCGTACATGTCGGCCTCGGCGGCTTCGGCATGCAGGGTGGCGCCATTGACGCCCAGCGTGGCATCCGCGCGGTGTCGCAGCTTGTCCACCGAGAGGATCACGGCGAGGCTGACCAGCTTGTCATCGAGGCGTTGGAGGCGGTCGAGCCGGGACTCGACGTGTTGGCGCAGCGCGGGGGTGACATCGATCTGCTGGCCGCTGATTTGGAATTGCATGGTACGCCTCCTCGGGTGGTGCAGGCCGCGTTTCGCGGCGGGACGGATGCGTTTCGGGTATGCCCCTGGCGCATCTTCAAACATCCTTCGCTACAGACAAACATGAGAGCGTTTTTCCGACAGGCAAGTTCCCCGTTCAGGTTTTTCGTTGGCGTTCGCTGGAGCTGGGTATGCGCAAGCCCTCGCGGTACTTGGCCACGGTGCGGCGCGCGACCTGGATGCCCTTGCTCTTGAGCTCTTCGGCCAGCGCCTGGTCGGACAGCGGTTTGCGCGGGTCTTCGCCGTCGATCAACTTCTGCAGCATGGCCTGGATCGCGGTGGCCGAAGCGCTGCCGCCGTCTTCGGTGGCCACGCCGCTGGAGAAGAAATACTTCAGCTCGAAGGTGCCGCGCGGCGTATGCACGTACTTGCGCGTGGTGACGCGCGAGATGGTGGATTCGTGCATGCCCACTTCTTCCGCCACTTCGCGCAGCACCAGCGGGTGCATCGCCTCGGGGCCGTAGTCGAGGAAGGCGCTTTGCCGCTGCACGATGGCGCCGGCCACCTTGAGCAGGGTTTCGGCACGCGACTCCAGGCTCTTGAGCAGCCAGCGCGCTTCCTGCAACTGCCCTTTCATCCAGTTGGCGTCGTCGCCGCGGGCGCGGGCGATCAGGTTGCAGTAGTGCTGGTTGAGGCCGAGCTGCGGCTGCGCGTCCATGTTGAGGCGCACCTGCCAGCGGCTGCCTTCGCGTACCGCATAGACGTCGGGGGCCACGTATTCCACGGGGGTGGCGTCCAGCGCCGCGCCGGGACGCGGGTCGAGACTGCGGATCAGCGCCCCGGCAATGGCCACCTCGTCTTCGCCGACGCGCAGCTTGCGCGCCAGCTTCGCGATGTCGTTGCGGGCCAGCAGCTCGAGTTCGCTTTCGACGATGGCGAGCGCCAGCTCGCGCTGCGGCGTGGCGGGGTCGAACTGCAGCAACTGGCTGCGCAGGCAGTCGCGCAGATCGAGGCTGGCCACGCCCAGCGGGTCGAAGCCTTGCAGGCGGCGGCGCACCGCCTCGATTTCGTCGAGGCTGGCGGCGAAATTTTCCGGCAGCACCGCGCGTACCGCTTCGATGCCGTCGGTGAGGTAGCCGTCGCCGTTCAGCGCATCGATCATCGCGGTGGCGATCGCAGTCTGGCGCGGGTTGAAGCCGGCGAGGTTGAGTTGCCACAGCAGGTGCTGCTGCAGGGTTTCGGGCGCGGCGCTCTGCGGTTCGAAGTCGTCGTCGCCGCGCGCATTGCCGTTGCCCGCGGCGCCGCTGGAAAAATCGATGGGTGTCTCGACGTTGCCGCCGCCGTCGCTGGCCCATTCGGAAGGATCGTCGCCATCGATGTCGTTGTCGGCGGCGATTTCGACGGCGCTGGGGGAGGGGGTGTATTCGGCCTCCGGCGCGCTTTCGTCGGCGCTGGCGTCGTCCTCGTTTTCGTCGACGAATTCCAGCAGCGGATTGCCTTCGGCGATCTGGCGCAATTCGGCTTCCAGCTCCAGCTGCGACAGCTGCAGCAGGCGTATCGCCAACTGCAGTTGCGGCGTCAGGGTGAGCTGTTGGCGAAGGCGGAATTGCAGGGCGGGTTTCATGTCGACGCCATCCTACCCGCAGCCGACAGGGGGGGCCATAGCCGCCCCCCCGGCTACCGTGGAACCGGGGTCACAGCTTGAATTCGCGGCCCAGGTAGACCTCGCGCACCTTCTCGTCGGCGAGGATGTGGGCGGGCGTGCCGCGCGACAGCACCTCGCCCTCGTTCATGATGTAGGCGCGGTCGCAGATGCCCAGGGTCTCGCGCACGTTGTGGTCGGTGATCAGCACGCCGATGCCGCGCTCCTTGAGGTGGCGCACGATGCGCTGGATCTCGCCCACCGAAATGGGGTCGACGCCGGCGAAGGGCTCGTCCAGCAGCATGTAGCGCGGGTTGGCGGCCAGCGCGCGGGCGATCTCCACGCGGCGGCGCTCGCCGCCGGACAGGCTGATGCCCTTCTGAGTGGCGATGTGGCCGATCTTCAGCTCGTCGAGCAGGCTTTCGCACTCGGCTTCGCGTTGTTGCGGGGTGAGGTTCTCGCGCAGTTCCAGCACGGCCATGATGTTGTCGGCCACGCTGAGGCGGCGGAACACCGAGGCTTCCTGCGGCAGGTAGCCGATGCCCTGGCGGGCGCGCAGGTGCATCGGCAGGCCGGTGATGTCCTGCTGGTCCAGCTTGATCAGGCCGGCGTCGGCCTCGATCAGGCCCACGATCATGTAGAAGCAGGTGGTCTTGCCGGCGCCGTTGGGGCCGAGCAGGCCCACCACCTCGCCTTCGCGGATGGAGAAGGCGAAATCGCGCACCACTTGGCGCGCCTTGAAACTCTTTTGCAGACCTTCGGCGGACAGCATCGATCAGTGGCCCTTTGCCGGTGCGGCGGGTTTTGCCGGGGTGGCGGCGGGTTTGGGAAGCAGCTTGCCGGCCACCGGCTCGTTGTCGGGCACCGGCAGCGCGGTGGGCGGCTTGGCGCAGATGACCGGCGTGGCCGTGGTGTTCTTGGGCAGGATCACGCCGTGCACCAGACCGTCGCCGCCGGTGTCGCCGGTGATCTGGCTGGTGTTCTGGTCGTAGGTGAGCTTGTCGCCGTGGAATTCGCCGCGGCACTGCTGCACCACCACCGCGTTGCCGGTGAGCACGGCGATGCCGTTGATGTTGTCGTAGTTCAGGGTGGCCGCATCGCCGGTCATCAGGTTGTTGTTCTCGTCCAGTTCCTGGATGTGCGCCGGATGGCCGGGCGTGCCGGTGACCACCACGCGCGACACCTGCTGGTCGCCGTCCATGTAGAGCTTGGCGACGTCGCCGGTGACCAGCATGGTGCCCTGGGTGATCTTGACGCTGCCGGTGAGCGTGGTGACCGTATTCGGCGCGTTGTAGGCGTTGGTCTGCTTGGCCCAGGTATTCATTATCTGCTGGCGATCCGACTTCTTGGCGCTGGCCGCCAGCGGGGTCAGGGCGAGCAGGGCCGCCACGCAGGCAGCACCGAAGACCTCACGATTTGCGTTGCGGGCGCGGGCGCGGCGGGAAGGTGCCATGGCTTGCATCGAGCAGCTCCAGATGGTTGTCGTTGAGGTTGGCGCGCATGCCGATGCCGTCCAGTGTACGGGCGCCCTGCACGGCGTGTGCCGCTTCGGCCGTTTCCATGCGGTTCTCCTTCGGCCAGGCGGTGACCTCGGAGGTGTCCAGGGTCGCCATGTCCACCGGCTGGCCCTTGGCGTCGGTATAGGCGGCGCGCTGCATGTGCACCGGGCCCTGCAGCTTGATCAGGGTGCCGCTCTTGTCCACCCAGCCGTACAGCGAATGGCCGTCCCAGTCCGGGATGCCGGGCTTCTTGGGGGAGATCTGGAAGACCGGCGCGTTGATGTACAGGGTGTCGTCGTCCTCGCGGCGCTCCATATGGGGCGCCTGCATGCGGAAGGCCAGCATGCCCTCGGGGTTGTAGGACCACATCTTGGCGTTGTAGAGCACGTAACCCGAACGAGGCGGGCCCACGAAGTCGTTTTCCTTCGGCGCCCCGCTCACCCACCACAGCAGCGCCTGGGCGAGGCCGGCGGCCAGCGCCACCAGCACGATCATGGCGGGCAGTTTGCGGTCGCGGAACCAGAGTCGCAGGGAGGCGATCACTGCCAACGCTCCCGCTCGGCGGCGCTCTTGCCCTGCGCGTGCAGGATCAGGTCGCAGGCTTCGCGCGCCGCGCCCATGCCGCCGGACAGGCGGGTCTGCCAGTGCGCGGCCTCGGCCACCCACGGATGGGCGTTGGCCACGGCCACGGCGAGGCCGGCGATGCGCATCGCCGGCAGGTCGGGCAGGTCGTCGCCGACGAAGGCGGCCTGTTCGGGCATGAGGCCCAGCGCCTCCAGCAGGGCCGCGAGGCAGACGCGCTTGTCGCCCTGGCCCTGGTAGACGTGGGCGATGCCCAGTTCCTCGGCGCGCAGCGCCACCGGATGGCTGATGCGCGCAGTGATGATCGCCACCTGGATGCCGTTCGCCTGCAGCCGCTTCAGGCCCAGGCCGTCATGCACGTGGAACACCTTGGTTTCGCGGCCGTCCTCGCCGTACCACAGCCGGCCATCGGTGAGCGTGCCGTCCACGTCGAACGCGGCCACGCGGATTTTCGCGGCACGGGCGAGGAGATCGGCGGGAAGATCGGCCAGATACATGGATGGGTTCGCGCAGATGGAGGGAAGGAGCAACGCGCGATCAGACCACGCGTGCACGGAGCAGATCGTGAATATTGAGCGCACCGACCACACGCCGTTCATCGTCCACGACCAGCAGGGCGTGAATCTGGTGCTTCTCCATCAGCTGCGCCGCCTCGGCGGCCAGCTTGTCGGGGCCGATGGTCTTGGGGCCGCGGGTCATCAGCGCGGCCACGGTGGCGCCGCGCAGGTTCACGCCTTCGTCGTCCAGGGCGCGGCGCAGATCACCGTCGGTGAAGACGCCGAGCAGGCGCTGCTGCTCGTCCACCACGGCGGTCATGCCGAGATGCTTGCGGGTCATTTCCACCAGGGCGGCAGTGAGGCTGGCCTCGGGCGGCACGCAGGGCACGTCGTCGCCTGAGTGCATCACGTCGCTGATCCTGAGCAGCAGGCGGCGGCCCAGGCTGCCGGCGGGGTGCGAACGGGCGAAATCGTCCGAGGTGAAGCCGCGCGCCTCCAGCAGCGCGATCGCCAGCGCATCGCCCAGTACAAGGGCGGCGGTGGTGCTGGTGGTGGGGGCGAGGCCCAGCGGGCAGGCTTCGTTGCTGATGCTGCCGTCGACGTGCACGTTGGCCTGGGTGGCCAGCGAGGAATTCGGCTTGCCGGTGATCGCGATCAGCGGGATGCCCTGGCGCTTGATCATCGGCAGGATGAACAGCAGCTCGTCGGTCTCGCCGGAATACGAGAGCGCCAGCACCACGTCGTCGGGCTGGATCATGCCGAGGTCGCCGTGGCTGGCCTCGCCGGGGTGCACGAAGAAGGCCGGGGTGCCGGTGGAGGCCAGGGTGGCGGCGATCTTGCGCGCCACGTGGCCGGACTTGCCCATCCCGGTGACCACCACGCGGCCCCGGCAGGCCAGGATCAGCCGGCAGGCTTCCACGAAGGCGCCGTCGATGCGCGGCTCCAGCTCGGCGATGGCGGCCGCCTCGGTGGCGATCACCGCGCGCGCGCTGCGCACGATGGCGTCGGGCTGCGGTTCGATGGCGGCGTGCGGAGCGGGGCGTGGGTTCATGTGGGCTCGATACAGGGCGTAGGAATGCCCGTGGTGAGGCCTCTGTCGTTTCTGCGACAGGGGATTTCCATTACCATGGCATATTCGCATTTTAACGTCACAAGCCGACGCGATGCCGATTCCGGCCGCGCCCGCTGCCCCCTTTTCGTGGAAACCCGATGGACCCAGCACGCATCCAGACCCTGATCGAAACCGGCCTGCCAGGCGCGCAGGCCGAGGTCAGCGGCGACGATGGCGTGCATTTCGAGGCCACCGTGGTCGCCAGCCAGTTCGCCGGCAAGCTGCCGCTGGCGCGGCACCGGCTGGTCTACGCCACGCTGGGCGAACTGATGGGCGGCGCGATCCACGCGCTGGCATTGAAGACGCTGACCCCCGAGGAAGCCGCGGCGCGCCGTTGAGGCCGCTGCCGCGCTTTCCCCACCGAATCCGAAGGACGTTCCATGGCCAAGATCCTCATCAACGGCGGCGTGCCGCTTCAGGGCGAGGTGGGCATTTCCGGCGCGAAGAACGCCGTGCTGCCCATCCTTGCCGCCTGCCTGCTGGCCGATGCGCCGGTGAGCATCGGCAACGTGCCGCACCTGCACGACGTCACCACCTTCATCGAGCTGCTGGGCCAGATGGGCGTGCAGCTGGTGCTGGACGACCGCATGAAGATCCACGTCGACCCGCGCACCACCAGCACCTGCATCGCTCCCTACGACCTGGTGCGCACCATGCGCGCCTCGATCCTGGTGCTGGGCCCGCTGGTGGCGCGCTTCGGCCAGGCCGAGGTGTCGCTGCCCGGCGGCTGCGCGATCGGCTCGCGCCCGGTGGACCAGCACATCCGCGGCCTGCAGGCGCTGGGCGCCGAGATCACCGTGGAGAACGGCTACATCAAGGCACGCGCCAAGCGCCTCAAGGGCGCGCGCATCGTGATGGACATGGTCACCGTCACCGGTACCGAGAACATCCTGATGGCCGCCACGCTGGCCGAAGGCACCACGGTGATCGAGAACGCCGCGCAGGAACCCGAAGTGGTGGATCTCGCGCATTGCCTGATCTCGATGGGCGCGAAGATCGAGGGCGTGGGCACCTCCACGTTGGTGATCCACGGCGTGGATCGCCTGCACGGCACCGACTACCAGGTGCTGCCCGACCGCATCGAGACCGGCACCTTCCTGGTCGGCGCGGCGATGACCGGCGGCAAGGTGCGCGCCCGCGGCGCCCGCGCCAACACGATGGACGCGGTGCTGGCCAAGCTGGAAGACGCCGGTGCGCACATCTCCAGCGGCGACGACTGGATCGAGCTGGACATGGGCGGCCGCCGTCCGAAGGCGGTCAACATCACGACCGCACCGTACCCCGCGTTCCCCACCGACATGCAGGCCCAGTTCACCGCGCTCAACTGCGTGGCCGAAGGTACCGGCGTGATCACCGAGACGGTGTTCGAGAACCGCTTCATGCACGCCCACGAACTGCAGCGCCTCGGCGCCGACATCCAGCTCGAAGGCAACACCGCCGTCATCAAGGGCGTCAACCAGATGAGCGGCGCGCCCATCATGGCCACCGACCTGCGTGCCTCCGCCTGCCTCGTGCTGGCCGGCCTGGTGGCGCAGGGCGACACCACGGTCGACCGCGTGTACCACATCGACCGAGGCTACGAGAACATCGAGGAAAAGCTCGGCGTGCTGGGCGCGCGGATCCGCCGTTTGCCGAACTGAGCGGGTCGCCGCAGACTGCCTTTCGTTGTGCAATGGTCCCGTTGGCCGGTCACGCGCCGCTGGCTGCGCGAACACGCACACGAGCTGGATCGCTACGCGGCTGCGTAGGCCTCAAGGCTGCGAGTAGCTCACCAGCTCCAGCGTGAGATTGCCGCCGTCCTTCTGGGAGATCTTCACCGGCACCGGGTATTTCGCGGGCACGTACCAGGCGTTGAAGTCACTGTTCTGGTCGGTGCGGTCCACGCGTACCGCATCGAACGAGCCGGCGGGGACGGCGACCTTTTCGCTGGCGGCCACCTTGAACGTCTGCATCTCGACGGCCTGCCTGCCGCCGACGGGAAAGCTGGCGCTCTTCGCACCGCTGCGCAGCGCGATACCCAGCGCCAGCGGCAGGGTGTTGCGTTCCACCATGCCCGGCTGCATGGGGTAGCTGTGGTGTTTGCCGTTGTCGTCCATCTGCACGGTATTGCCCTGCACGACGAGTTCGCGGTTCTTCGGCTTGAACGAAGAGGCGAAGGCGTATTTGTACGACACCGCCTGCGGCACCTGGTCGGCCCAGGTGAAGCGCGACACTTCCGACGTACTGGCGCCGAACGCGGCGGCGAGGCCGGAGGTGCCGGTGATCTTGTCGGTGTATTCGAACTGGCCGTTGCCGACAGGCTTCAGCGTGAGCCTGGCGTCGCCCATCGGCTCGCCACCCTGCAGCACGTGGTAGGTGGCGGTGAAGGACTGGGGCACGCTCGCGGCGGAAACGGCGGTGGCGGGCAGGACGAAGGCTGCGGCTAGGCTGGCACGGAGGAGTGAGATTTTCATCCTGCCGAATATAGGTCGTGCGCCTGAATGCCGCACGACCTGGATTCTTACGAAAGCTGCGCCAGGGTGAGCGGCACAGCCACCGGCCGGCCATCGAACATCGCCTCGCCATCCCAGCGCAGGCGGCCGCGGGCGATGGCACCGACCACGGCGGGCAGCAGTCGGTGTTCTTCGGCCAGCAGGCGCTCGGCGAGCGAGGCTTCGGTGTCGCCCGGGCCGACAGGGATGCGCGCCTGCGCTACCACCGGGCCGCCATCCAGTTCGGCGGTGACGTAGTGGACGCTGGCGCCGTGCTCGCTGTCCCCGGCTTCGAGGCAGCGGCGATGCGTATGCAGGCCGGGGTACTTCGGCAGCAGCGACGGATGGATGTTGATGGCGCGTCCTTCCCACTCGGCCACCACGGCGGCGTCGATCACGCGCATGAAGCCGGCCAGCACCAGCAGCTCGGCACCACTGGCGGCGACGCGTGCGAACAGCGCACGGTCGAAGCTGGGGCGGTCCGGATAATCCTTCGGGTTCAGGGACAGCGTGGGGATGTGCGCGGCTTCGGCCAGCCGCAGCGCACCGGCGGATGCCTTGTCGCTGCCTACCAGCACCATGTCCACGGGCAACGTGCCGGCCTCGCGCACGGCGATCAGCGCGGCGAGGTTGCTGCCGCGGCCGGAGGCGAGCACGGCGACCTTGAGGAGAGGCTGGCTCACGCTGGGCTCAGCCGATATGGACGCGCTCGTCGCCCGTCGCCTTCACCACTTCGCCGATGACGCGGCTGGACAGCCCATGCTTTGCCAGCAGGGCGGATGCCGCAGCCACCGCGTCGCGCGGCAGGATCACGGTGAAGCCCACGCCGCAGTTGAAGGTGCGCCACATCTCTTCGCGCGCCACCTTGCCTTCGCGCTGCAGCCAGTCGAACACCGGGGGCAGGGCGATGCTGCCCGCGTCGAGTGCGAGGCCGAGACCGTCGGGCACCACGCGGATGATGTTTTCCTTGAGGCCGCCGCCGGTGATGTGGGCCATGCCGTGGATCGCCGCAGCCTGCGTGGCGATCAATTCCAGCATCGGCTTCACGTAGATCGTGGTGGGGGCCATCAGCGCATCGACGAGCTTCACGCCGCCCACGTCCAGGTCCAGCGGGCTGCCGGCGCGTTCGAGGATCTTGCGGACCAGCGAATAGCCATTGGAGTGCGGGCCGCTGGAGGCCACGCCCAGCACCACGTCGCCGGCCACGATGCCGTCGCCGGAGAGCAGCTGCGACTTTTCCACCGCGCCCACGGTGAAGCCGGCCAGATCGTATTCGCCCGGCGGGTACATGTCGGGCATCTCGGCGGTCTCGCCGCCGATCAGCGCGCAACCGGCCAGCTCGCAGCCCTTGGCGATGCCGCCGACCACGGCCGCGGCGGTGTCCACGTCCAGCTTGCCGGTGGCGAAGTAGTCGAGGAAGAACAGCGGCTCGGCGCCCTGCACCAGCACGTCGTTGACGCACATGCCCACCAGGTCGATGCCGATGGTGTCGTGGCGGTTCAACTGCTGGGCCAGCTTGAGCTTGGTGCCCACGCCGTCGGTGCCGGAAACCAGCACCGGCTCCTTGTATTTGCCGCCCAGGTTGAACAGGCCGCCGAAGCCGCCCAGCCCGCCCATCACTTCGGGACGGCTGGTGCGCTTGACCAGCGGCTTGATGCGTTCGACCAGAGCATTGCCGGCGTCGATGTCGACTCCGGCGGCACGGTAGGTGAGGGCGTCGGACATGGCGGCAACCGGCGTGGGAAACGCGCAATTCTACTGCATGCGGCGGGCTGCCGACGCGGTCGCGCATCGGTTTCGTGGCCGACGGCATGGACGCCACGGGGGCGATTGGGCAGACTTCCACGGTATCCCCCGCCAAGTGTCCCGCCCATGCGCCCGTTCGCCATGCGTCTGTTCTCCGTCGTCCTGCTGCTGGGCCTGGTCGCGTGGCAGCCGTTGCGGGCGCAAAGCGCCTCGCCGTATTCGGTGACGGTGCCGGTGACCGACACCAGCGATGCCCAGCGCGGCGACGCCTTCGCCAGCGCGCTGAGCCAGGTGCTGGCCCGGGTGGCCGGCGGGCAGGACCTGCGCGGCAAGCCCGGTTACGACGACGCGCTGAAGAACGCCGCGGCGCTGGTGCTGCACTTCCAGTACGCACGCGCCGCTACCGGCATGAGTCTCTCGGTGGATTTCGAGCCGGGCGCGGTGCGCCACCTGGTGACCCAGCTGGGTGTGGTGGACAGCGTGAGCGGCAAGCCGCCGGTGCTGTTGATGGTGCGCGGCAGCGACGGCCAATTGATGGACAAGGCGGCCCTGGCCAGCCTCGCCAGCGCGGCCGCCGCGCGCGGCTACGACGTGGCCTATGCCGATCCCGCGAACGCCCCCGACCCGGCCAAGGTGGATGCCGCCGATCCCGCCACGCTGGCGGCGATCAACCAGCAATACCACACCGGCCTGGTGCTGCTGGGCAGCCTGCATAACGGCAGCGCGGACTGGACCCTGGTATCCGGCGGCAAGTCGCAGCGCTGGAACGACAAGGCCGCCACCGAAGACACGCTGATGGCCAACGCCGGCAACGGCGTGGTGGATCGCCTCGGCAGGCAGCTCAACGTGATCGGCTCCACCGTCAACGACGAGCGGCTGTGGGTGAGCGGCCTCGCCAGCGCGATGGACTACGCCAACGTGCTCAATCTGCTGCGCAACGATCCTTCTGTGCGCAGCGTCGCCACCTTGGGGGCGGACAACGACGGCATGCTGTTCGAGGTGAAGTCGGTGATGCCGGCCGACGCGTTGACCGCGAACCTCGCCGCCAGCGGGCGGCTGATCCGCGGCGACGCGCATCCCGATACCGATGCCAGCCTGCGCTGGTTGCATTGAGGCGTGGCTGCACGTAGCGTCATGCATGACGACATTGCCATTCCCGCCACGCTGCGCGCGGAACGCCCGAAGGGCGGCCCCGGGCAGGGCGGCACCACCGAATGACCCGATTTACTTGGTGTTTCCATGCGAAATGGATGCTCGCATCTCCCTGCGGTGCGCTCGTCCTTCCGGCCGGTTCAGCTGTTCGCCAGCGGCATCGGCAGTCGCAGGCATGACGCCTCGAAACGAGGGGCAAGCATGATGTATTGGGGAACGCCTTGACTCACGAGAACCATCGCCGCTGGCAGATGCTGGCGATCATCGCGATCCTCGCCCTCGTGCTGTGGCGGCTGGGGCCGATGCTGATGCCGTTCGTGATGGCGGCGATGCTGGCCTACCTCGGCGATCCGCTGGCGGACCGGCTGGAGCGCCTGCGCATGAGCCGCAGTCTGGCGGTAAGCATCGTGTTCCTGGTGCTGATCCTGCTGCTGGCGGGGGCGTTGCTGCTGCTGATCCCGCTGATCTCGCGCCAGGTCGAGAACCTGATCCAGAACGTGCCGCGCTACGTGGACTGGGCCGAACACACCGCTTGGCCGTGGCTGCAGGTCAAGCTGCACCTCGATCCGCGCACCTTCGACAGCGACCGGATGATCGCCACGATCAAGGAGCACATCGGTTCGGTGAGCGGCATCGCCGGCCAGGTGCTGGGCAAGGTGTCGCGCTCCGGGCTGGGCTTCGTGCTGTGGCTCACCAACCTGGTACTGATTCCGGTGGTGACGTTCTACCTGCTGCGCGACTGGGACCGGCTGGTGGCAGCCATCGACCGGCTGCTGCCGCGTTCGATCGAGCCGACCGTCGCCTATCTCGCGCGCGAGTCCGACGCCGTGCTGGGCGCCTTCGTGCGCGGCCAGTTGCTGGTGATGCTTGCGCTGGGCGTGTACTACGGCGGCACGCTGTCGCTGGTGGCCGGCCTGTCGGTGGGCGTGCTGATCGGCATGGTGGCGGGCCTGCTCAGCTTCGTGCCCTACCTTGGATTCATCACCGGCTTCGGCGCTTCGATCATCGCCGCGCTGGTGCAGTACGGCGACTGGAGCCACGTGCTGATCGTCTGCGCCGTATTCGTGGTCGGACAGTTGCTGGAAGGCTATGTCCTGGTACCCAAGCTGGTCGGCGAGAAGATCGGCCTGCATCCGGTGGCGGTGATCTTCGCAGTACTGGCCGGCGGTGAGTTGTTCGGTTTCCTCGGCGTGCTGCTGGCGCTGCCGGCCGCTTCGGTGGTGATGGTGCTGCTGCGCTACCTGATGGAGCGCTACCGGCAGAGCGAGCTGTATACCGAAGAGGGCGAGGCCGATCCCGCCATCCACGAGGTGGAGGTCGCGATCGAAGTCGCCGTGGGAGCGTCGGGCGGCTTGAAGACCGTGAACGTGACCGAGGCGGCTTCGGACGATCCGTCCCCCAAGCCATGATTCCCCAGCTGCCGCTCGCCCTGCGCTGGCCGCGCCGCCAGCGCTTCGAACATTTCCAGGCCGGTGCCAACGCCGCCGCACTCGCCGCGGTCGAACGGCTGGCGTGCGAACCCGGCGCACCATGGCTTTATCTGCATGGCCCCGCCGGCAGCGGCAAGAGCCATCTGCTGATGGCAGCCTGCCAGGCGGCCAGCGAGGCGGGGCGCGGCGTGCAATACCTGCCGCTGGCGAAATTTCCCGATCGGGCCGCCGCGATCCGCGGCGTGGCCGGCGGCGATCTGCTGGCACTGGACGACCTGGGCGCCATTGCGGGCCAGCGCGAAGCCGAGCACGCGCTGTTCGATCTCTACAACCGCGCCAAAGCGGAAGGCTCGGCCCTGCTGTTTGCCGCCGAAGCCGCACCTGCGCAACTGGGCCTCGGCCTGCCCGACCTGCGCTCGCGCCTTGGCGCCTGCACGCAGTTCGCGCTGAAGCCGCTGGACGATGCCGAGCGCCGCGACGTGCTCAAGGCGCAGGCCGGATTGCGCGGCATCGAACTGGACGAAGGCGTGCTCGACTGGCTGTTCGCGCGCCACACCCGCGACCTCGGCGCGCTGCTCGACCTGCTCGACCGGCTGGATCAGGCTTCGCTGGCCGCGCAGCGGCGGGTGACCATCCCGTTCCTGCGCGAGCTGCTGAAGTAGCCGGATAGATCAACCGCAGACGATGGTGGATTCCCCATGCCCGACATCCAGTTCAGCAGCGACGAGAAGGAAATCCTCGTGCGCAAGATCAAGCTCTATTTCACGGAAGAGCTGAAACAGGATATCGGCCGCTTCGACGCCGAATTCCTGCTGGATTTTTTCGCGGCCGAGGTCGGCGCCTATTTCTACAACCGCGGTCTGTACGACGCTCAGGCCATCCTTTCCAGCAAGATGGACGAGCTCGGCGAGGCCATTTACCAGTTGGAGCGGCCGACCGAATTCAGGCGATGAAAGCGCGTTTTCAGCTTGAGCGCTCGGCGGACGGCAGCTATGAAGTACGCTTGGAATCGGCACCCAAAGGCCTGAGCACCACAGGCATGATGTTGGGAGGCGCGGTCGGGCCGGTGGTGCCGGATGCCACACCGCCGCTACGGGATGAAGTGGTCGCAGAGCGCCTTGGCGATCCAGGCATCAGGCTATGCGGGCCGTTGCCCCGATCGGCGGTTAAGCCGTCGAGGACGACGGGACGCTGATGCTTCAGGCCTTCAGCAGCTCTGGCGTGGCCTGTGCACCGATGGCGTCGGTCATCGCCTTCGCCACGTTGAGGTTGCCGGCGATGATATTGCCGCTTTCGGGGATGCCGTCGCGGCCGGCGAAGTCGCCATAGCGGCCGCCTGCCTCATGCACCAGCAGCGCGCCGGCAGCCATGTCCCAGGGCTTGAGGCCGATCTCGAAGTAACCGTCGTAGCGGCCGGCGGCGGTGTAGGCGAGGTCCAGCGCGGCGGAGCCGGAGCGGCGGATGTCCTCGGCCTGGCCCAGCAGGGCGCGGGTCATCGCGAGCTGCGTGTCGAGATGGGCGCGCTGGCGGTAGGGGAAGCCGGTGGCGATCATCGCGCCGCCGAGGTTCTCGCGCTTGCCGACGCGGATGCGGGTGGGGCCGGTACCCTTGTCCAGGTAGGCGCCGTCGCCTTTGCTGGCGGTGAACAGCTCGCCGCGCAGCGGGTCGAACACCACGCCGTAGACCGGCACGCCCTTGTCCAGCATGGCGATGGACACGCTGAAATGCGGGATGCCGCGCAGGTAGTTGTGGGTGCCGTCCAACGGGTCGATCACCCAGGTGAGCGGGTTCTTCTTGCCGATGGCGCCGCTTTCCTCGGCGAGGATGGCGTGATCGGGGTAGGCGCGGCGCAGTTCCTTGACGATCTCTGCTTCGGCCAGCTTGTCGACCTCGGAGGCGAAGTCCATGCGCTGCTTCTCGACGACGGCGAGGCCGTCGATGCGATTCATGTAGCGCAGGATCACGTTGCCTGCGGCGCGCGCGGCGCGTACCGCGATGGTGATGGCGGGTCGGGTCATGGCTTCGGCTGTCGAAAGAACGGGTTGCGGCCGGCGATTCTAGCAGAGCCGGGCCGCGGGCTGGCGTATCCTAGGCGGTCTTTAGCTTTGCCGGCGGTGCCCATGACCTCTCTCGACCTCGCTTCCCTGTTCCGCTTCGTGCTGGTGCGCACCTCGCATCCCGGCAATATCGGCGGCGCGGCACGGGCGATCCGCACCATGGGTTTCACGCGGCTGGAGCTGGTGGCGCCGCAGCGTTTTCCCGACCGCGAGGCGGATGCGCTGGCGGCGAACGCGGTGCAGGTGCTGGCCGAGGCGGGCGTGCACGACACGCTGGTCGGGGGGCTTGCAGGGGCGAGCTTCGCGCTGGGCCTGTCCGCACGACGGCGCGGGGTGAACCTGCCGGAGCTGTCGCCGCGCGAAGGTGCCGCCCAGGCACTGGCCGCGGCCGCCCGCGGCGAGCAGGTGGCCCTGCTGTTCGGCAACGAGCGCACCGGGCTAGAGAACGATGAACTGGCGACCTGCCATGCGATGGTGCGCATTCCCAGCGTGGACGATTTCAGCTCGCTGAACCTTGCACAGGCCGTGCAGGTCATGGCCTACGAACTGCGCCTGGCGCTGCTGGGCGATGTATTGCCCGAGCCGCCGCCCGAGCACGACGAGCCGCCCGCCGATGCGACGCAGATGGAGCGCTTCTACGCGCACCTCGCCGAGACGCTGGACGACATCGACTTCCACAAGGGCCGCGAGCCGACCACGATCATGCTGCGGCTGCGCAAGCTGTTCCAGCGCGCGCAGCCGGACCAGCGGGAGCTGCGCGTGCTGCACGGAATTCTGGCCGACGCACAGCGGATGGCGACGCTGGCGGGCGACAAGCGATAAGGGTGGCGGCCTAGCCGTCCGCCTCGTCCGCGGCATCCTGCTTCGGCATGCGCGTCACCAGCAGCTTGTCGATGCGCGCGCCGTCCAGGTCCAGCACTTCAAAGCGGATGCCCTGCCAGACGAACACCTCGCCGACTTGCGGGATATGGCCCAGCGCGGCCATCACCATGCCTGCAGCGGTGCGGAATTCGTGCTCGGCCTCGCCGGGCAGGTGGTCGAGGTGCAGCAGCTCGCGCAGGTCGTCCGTGGCCAGGCTGCCGTCGACCAGCCAGCTGCCGTCGGTGCGCTCGACGATGGGCGCGTTTTCCGCGGTGTCGCCGTGCGCGAGCTGGCTGGCGCCGACCACGGCGGCGAGCAGGTCGTTGACCGTGACCAGGCCCTCGATGTCGCCGTATTCGTCCACCACCAGCGCCAGCGGCGTTTCGGCGTCGCGGAACTCTTCGAGCAGATCGAGCGCGCGCGCGGTGGCCGGCACATAGAGCGGCTTGGCGAGGTGCTCGAACAGCTGCGGGCGGCCCTCGGCGAAGGATTGCAGCAGGCGTTTCACTTCGACCACGCCCACCACCTCGCTCTCGTCGCCGCGATACACCGGATAGCGCGAGTAGGGGGTCTGCCGCAGCACTTCCACGTTGTCTTCGCGCGGCGCGGCCATGTCCAGCCACGCGATGCGCACGCGTGGCGTCATCACGCTGTCCACGCTGCGGTCGCCGAGGCGCAACACGCGGTTGACCATGGCGTGCTCGTCCGCATCCAGCACGCCCTGCTCGGCGCTCTCGGCCACCAGCAGGCGGATCTCCTCTTCCGTGGCGGCGGCGTGGCTGTGGCCGCGCACGCCCAGCACGCGCAGCAGCAGGTTGCTGGCGGTGTTGAGCAGCCAGACGAACGGCGCGGTGGCGCGCGACAGCAGCAGCATGGGGATGGCCACGATGGCCGACACCTTCTCCGGCGCCGACAGTGCGAGGCGCTTGGGCACCAGTTCGCCGACCACGATCTGGATGAAGGAGATCAGCACGAAGCCCAGCACCACGCCGATGATGCGGGCGTAGGGCTCCAGCCACGCGGTGTGGCCATCGTGCAGCAGGGTCGCGATGTGCGCGCCCAGCGCGTCGCCGGCCACCGCGCCGGTGACCAGCATGATCAGGGTAATGCCGACCTGGATGGTGGAGAGGAAGTATTCCGGATTCTCGGCATGCCGCAGCGCCACGGTGGCGCGGCGGCTGGCGCGTGCCATCTGCTTGAGGCGGCTCTTGCGCGAGGCGACTAGTGCCATCTCGGACAGCGCGAAGAAGCCGTTGCACAGGGCGAGCACGAGGACGAGCGCGATTTCGGTCAGCATCGCGTGGGGCGTGGGGCGGAATGCATGGAGGCAGTTTAGCGGCTAAACCGCGCCGTTACGGGGTGCATGCTGCGATGCGAGGTAACTGTCCTGTAACATCGCGGCCATTCGACCCAAGGCGCGACCCGCATGTTTTCACTGCAGACGATCTTCGGCAAAGGCGACAAGTTCTACGGCCTGCTCGAGCAGAGCGCCGAGGCGGCGCACGAGAGCGCCAAGGCGCTGCACGCGCTGGTCACCCAGGCCGATCACGCCCCGGTGATGGCCGCGTTCGCCGCTACCCGCGCGCGCGAGAAATCGCTGGCCGCGAAGATCAGCGAGGAACTGGTGAACACCTTCGTCACCGCGCTCGACCGCGAGGACATCGAGGCGCTGAACACCGCGCTGTACAAGATCCCGAAGTCGGTGGAGAAGTTCGCCGAGCGCTACGACATCGTGTCCGTGCGTCTCGAAGGCGTGGATTTCGGCCAGCGCGCGCTGGTGCTGGAGCGTTCCACCATGGTGGTGGCCGAGATGATCGGCGAGCTGCGCCGCGGGCTGCGCATCGACCCCGTAAAGAAGCTGCAGGACCGCCTGCAGACGCTGGAGTCGGAGGGCGACCGCATGCTGCTGGCGCCATACCGCACGCTCTACGTCGAAGGCAACGACGCGATGAAGGCGATGCTGGCGAAGGATCTGTTCGAATTGATCGAGAAGGCCATCGACAAGTGCCGCGACGTCGGCAACATCGTCTACTCGATCGTGCTGAAGAACTCATGAGCCTCGGACTGGTCGTGGTGGTGGTGGCGATCGCGCTCGCCTTCACCTACATCAACGGATTTCACGACACCGCCAACTCCATCGCCACGGTGGTGGCGACCAAGGTGCTCACGCCCGGGCAGGCGGTGCTGCTGGCGGCGGTGACCAACCTGATCGGCGCGCTGTGGGGCACCGCAGTGGCGGCCACCATTGCCGCCGGCATCGTCAACACCGGCGTGGTGGATGCGGGGCCGCAGCTGCTGATCTGCGCGCTGCTGGCGGCCATCGTGTGGAACCTCATCACCTGGTGGCTGGGCCTGCCATCCAGTTCCAGCCATGCCCTGGTGGGTGCGCTGGTGGGCGCGGCGATGGCCGAGGCCGGCGGCCATTTCAATGCGGTGGTCTGGTCGCAGGGCGGCGCGCACTGGTGGTTGGGCAAGGGCGTGATTCCCAAGGTGGTGGTGCCGATGGTGGCTTCGCCCATCGCGGGCCTGGTGATCGGTTTCCTGCTGATGGGCGGCCTCTATGCACTGCTGGCGTGGTTCTCGCGCCGCAGCGGCTGGCTCCGGTTGCTGGGTCGCACGCCCTTCGTCAACAGTTTCTTCGGCAAGGCGCAGATCGCCTCGGCCAGCGCGATGGGGCTGGCGCACGGCATGAACGACGCGCAGAAGAGCATGGGCATCATTGCGCTAGCGCTGGCCAGCGCTACCGCGGCGGGCCAGTTTGATCACCTGCCGGTGTGGCTGCACTTCCTGCGCATCAGCGGTTCCGCCCACGGCGGCTTCGTGGTGCCGGCGTGGGTGGCGGTGGTATGCGCGCTGACCATGGCCGGCGGTACGGCCGGCGGCGGCTGGCGCATCATCAAGACACTGGGCCACAAGATGGTGAAGCTGCACCCGATCAACGGCTTCGCCGCCGAAGGCAGCTCGGCCATCGTGATTCTGACTGCCTCGGCATTCGGCCTGCCGGTGTCCACCACCCATGTGGTGTCGTCCGCGATCATGGGCGTGGGTTCGGCCAAGCGTTCCAACGCCATCAAGTGGTCGGTGGTGGAGCGCATGGTGTGGGCGTGGATCCTCACCTTGCCGATCACTGCGCTGGTCGCGTGGGGTTTCGTCGCGCTCGCCCACCTGGTGGCTTGAGTCAGAACGCGTCGCTGGTGCTGGCGACCAGTTGCTCCAGCTGGTCGCCGAGGCTGCCCAGTTCCAGGATCACGCGCTGCAGTTCGCCCTCATCGAGCAACTCGTAGGGCCGGTTCTCGCACAGGTGCAGGTAGGGCGCGCCGTCCAGGTCGGCGACGGCGAGAAAACCGCAGCGCTGTTCCCAATTGAAGCGCAGGCAGCGCTGCGCGTCCGCGCCCGCCAACGGGCCGATGGGCGTGGAAATGCGCAGATAGCGGTGGCCCGACTCCGCCTCCAGTTCGGCGAGATAGATGCCCTGATGGCGGCCATGGGGCAAGCTCAGGTCGAAGCTGATGAGATAGGGATCGTTCTGGCGCAGCCCGTGCAGGCCGCCCACATGGGAACGCACGGCTTCGAAGTGATGCATGGTCGCTCCCCCAAAGTCTGGTAGATGGCCCTGCTACTCTGACACGTCTGCCAGCCGGCTTGGTCAAGGCTCCGTTATCGCCATGCAAGACAGCCATTCGCGCGTCTACGCTGCCATTGCCGCGATCCCGCCCGGCCGCGTGGCCAGCTACGGCGCCATTGCCGCCCGGGCCGGCCTTCCGGGCCGTGCGCGGCTGGTCGGCAAATTGCTGGGCGAAGTGCCCGATGGCATGGAGCTGCCATGGTTCCGCGTGCTGCGCGCCTCGGGCGAAATCGCCTTGCCAAAAGGCAGCCGCGGCTTCCGCGAACAGGTGCAGCGGCTGCGCGCCGAGGGCGTGGAAGTGAAGAACGGACGCGTGGCGCTCTCCGCGTTCGGGCTGGACGCGAATCTGGATCGGGCCTTGTGGGGAATGCCCTGAAGGCATCGCCAGGCAGTCCACGCCGAAGAGACCTTCCGTGTTTGCCGCTGTGGGTCCGTTAATCAGCCGGAACACTCCATGAACCTCTGCGCCGGGGCGACGCATCGCGGGTCAACGTCGGCAAAGAGCCTGTCGTTGATCCTCTGGCGCGGACGCTACGCCGCATGCGGCATCCGGTGGCGCGCATCACTGCCGACTGTTGGGAGGTTCGTATGGAAAGGAAGATCGCAGGTCTTGTTGCGGGATTGATGGTCGCTGCCACGCTGGCCCCTGCCATGGCAAGCGCGCAGGTTTACGTGGTGCCGACACCCAGACCCCGTTTCGAGCGCATTCCGCCGCCGCGCCGCGGGATGCAGTGGCATCGCGGTTACTGGCGCTGGGGCTACGGTTCCTATGTGTGGGTGCCGGGTGCTTGGGCGCCGGTGGTCGTGGCGCCGGGTGCCTACTATCCGCAGCAGGTCGTGGTCGTGCAGCCGCCGCCGCCATCGCCGCCACCGCCGCGCGTGGAGCGCTTGTCTGCCGACGCGCTGTTTCCCTTCGATCGCGGTGGCGTGAACGACATCCGGCCGCAGGGCATCGCGGACATCCAGCAGATCGCCGTGCGCCTGAGGGCGCAGCCGTTCGACCATGTCGAGGTGGACGGCTATACCGACCGGCTTGGCGGGGCCGACTACAACCTCAACCTGTCGCAGCGTCGCGCCGATGCCGTGCGCGACGTGCTGATCTCGCAGGGCGTGCCGGCGGAAAAGATCCGCGCGGTGGGTTTCGGCAGCCAGAAGCCGCTCGTGCAGTGTTCGGGCGGAGATATGGAAAGCGCTGCGCTGATCCGTTGCCTGCAACCCAATCGGCGCGTGGAAATCGTCACCTATCTGGGCGGTTGATGGCCCGCGGCAAGTGCTGCAGGGACGCGCTTGTGTGCGCGAATGCTTTCGCTTCGTTCGAAGCTAAAGGCACTCGTACACAAGCGCGCTTCTGCAGGAGATGCGGTATCAGCGTGCGTCGAATTTGCGGATGAACTCGCGCACCTGCGGATAGACGATCTCGCGCCAGCGCCGGCCGCTGAAGATGCCGTAATGACCGGCGCCTTCGATCACGCGGTGCGCACGGCGCTTGGCTGGGATGCTGCTGCACAGATCGTGCGCGGCCTGGGTCTGGCCGAGGCCGGAGATGTCGTCCAGCTCGCCTTCCACGGTAAGCAGGGCGCTGGTCTTGATTGCCGATGGCGTCACGCGCTCGCCGTTCACGTCCCACAGCCCGCGCGGCAGCTGGAACTGCTGGAACACGGTGGCGATGGTGTCGAGGTAGAACTCCGCCGGCATGTCCAGCACGGCGTTGTATTCGTCGTAGAACTTGCGGTGCGACTGCGCGTCGTCCAGGTCGCCGCGCAGCAGGTTCTGGTAGAAGTCCCAGTGCGACTGCAGGTGACGGCCGGGGTTCATCGCGATGAAGCCGGCGTGCTGCAGGAAGCCGGGGTACACCTCGCGGCCGCGGCCGGGGTAGTTCGGCGGCACGGTGTGGATCACGTTGCCCTTGAACCACGACAGCGGCTGAGTGGTGGCGAGGTTGTTGACGCTGGTAGGGCTGCGCCGCGGATCGATCGGACCGCCCATCATGGTGAGGCTGTGCGGCACGGGCTCGCCGCGCGCGGCCATCAGCGACACCGCCGCCAGCACCGGCACGGTGGGCTGGCAGACCGAAATCACGTGCAGCGACTCGGCGCCGATGTGGCGGATGAAGCGCTCGACCAGCGCTACGTAATCGTCCAGCCCGAACGGACCGGCTTCCATCGGCACCATGCGCGCGTCGACCCAGTCGGTGATGTACACCTTGTGGTCGCGCAGCAGCGTGCGCACGGTGTCGCGCAGCAGCGTGGCGTGGTGGCCGGACAGCGGCGCCACCACCAGCACCACCGGGTCGTTCTTCATCGCCTCGATGGTGGCCGGGTCGTCGCTGAAACGCTTGAAGCGCTTGAGCTGGCAGAACGGCGTGTCCAGCGCCACGCGCTCGATCACCGCGATCTCGTGGCCGCGCGCCTCGATCTGGTGGATGCCGAAGGCGGGCTTCTCGTAGTCCTTGCCGAGGCGGTGGATCAGCTCGTAGCCCGCGGCCAGCCGCTGCGTGCCGGGCCAGGAGGCGAACGGGTTGTTCGCGTCGTTGAGCATCTGCGCGCTGGTGTCGGCGAAGTGGCTGAGCGGGCCGAGGAAGGCGCGTTGCCACTCGTGGATCTGATAGAGCATGAGGCGACCGGCGTTGGCGAAAACCGATCCATCTTAGCGCCGTTGCGGATTCTTGTGTTGCGTTGCCGCAAGCACGTTCCCCAGAACGATCAAGCGCTTGGCTTCAGTCCATGCGCCGCACTTCGGTGTCCGCGGCGAAATCGTGCAGTGCGCGGCGGCGTGGATCGAACAACGCCACGGCAAACCACAAGGCCCATGCGACGAACACCGCCCACACCGTGACGTGCAGTCCGAGCGTGGGTTCCAGCGCCAACAGCAGCATGGGTGCGGCGGCGACCAGCACGCGTACCACGGCCTGTTGCAGGCTGATCGTGCCGCCGTCGTCGCGGCTCACGCGGATGCGCCAGGGCCGCATGCCGACGGTTTGTCCACCGCGTCGCCACGAAACGGTGAAGTAGGCGGCCACCACCGCGCCCTGCAAGATCTGATACCAGAGCGGAGCCGCGGCATGCGTGCCGGCGGCGATCAGTTTTCCGCCGGTGGCGATCTGGCACACGAGGCCCACCACCATCACGATGGCCACCACGATCAGCAGGTCGTACACCAGCGCGACCAGGCGGCGCCACAAAGGGCAGGGTAGGTTGCTCATGCTTGCGCTCGCCGCGCACGACATCCAGCATCGCACGCATGAAGAAGGAAGATTCCCCCAGTATCGCCGATGCGGATGCCGCGAGCATCGAGGCTTTCATCGAGCGCGTTTGGTCGGAAGACGGGCTCGCCGACCGCACGCTGGAAGCCTATCGCCGCGATCTCGAGGCGCTGGCGCGCTGGCTGGCCGGTCGCGGCCGGTCGCTGCGCGATGCGCGACGCGAGGACATCTCCGCCTACCACGGCGCGCAACCCGCGGCGGTGCGCTCGATGGCGCGGCGGCAGTCGGCGTTCCGGCGCTACTACGCGTTCCGCGCTCGCGAAGTGCCGGGTTTCGAGGACCCCACGTTGCTGATCGAGCGCCCGCGCATGCCACGCAGCCTGCCCAAGGCCTTGGCCGAACGCGAGATCGAGGCGCTGCTCAACGCGCCGGATATCGACGGCATGCTGGGTCTGCGCGATCGCGCGATGCTGGAGCTGATGTATGCCTCGGGCCTACGCGTGTCCGAGCTGGTGGAGTTGCCGCTCGCCGCGCTGAATCCGCGGCAGGGCGTGCTGCGCATCACCGGCAAGGGCGGCAAGGATCGTCTGGTGCCGGTGGGCGAAGTGGCGCTGGGCTGGATCGAGAACTATCTCGCCAACGTGCGCCCCGCGCTCGCGAAAGGGCGCCAGCCTGCCGCGCTGTTCCTCAGCAAGCGCGGCGAAGGCATGACGCGGCAGATGTTCTGGACGCTGGTCAAGCGCCATGCGCTCAAGGTCGGCATCCAGTCCAAGCGTATTTCGCCGCACGTGCTCCGCCACTCCTTCGCCACCCACCTGCTCAACCACGGCGCCGACCTGCGCGCGCTGCAGATGCTGCTGGGCCACAGCGCGCTCAGCACCACGCAGATCTACACGCTGGTGGCGAAGGAAGGGCTGAAGCGCCTGCATGCGCAGCACCATCCGCGGGGGTGACGGTGCGTCACTGTGCGAGAATCGCGGCTGCAAGGCCGATTCCCCGCGGCCATCGAGGTGCAAGATGCTGAAGAAGTTGTTGCTGGCCGCGTGCGTCGGCGGATTCACCCTGACTGCCTGCGCGGCCGACAACTCCGCCGCTGCCGCGGCCAATGTTTCGGCAGCCGCCGGTCCGACCCTGGGCAGCGGCGTCGATGCGTCCGCGCTGCAGGTGGTGCAGCAGGCGCTCGACAGGCTGGCGCAGGGCGTGCAGGTGGACGTGGTGAACCGCGCACCGCTGCCGGGCTTCTACCAGGTGATCGCCTCGGGCCAGCTGGTCTACGTGAGCACCGACGGCAAATATCTGCTGAACGGCGACCTGGTCGACCTTGGTGCGAAGAGGAATCTCAACGACGTCGCCTGGGCGACGTTCCGCAAGACCGAGCTGGCCAAGCTGCCGGCGACCGCGCACATCGAATACGCGCCGGCCAATCCGAAATACCGCATCACCGTGTTCACCGACGTCACCTGCCCGTACTGCCGGGTGCTGCACGAACACATGGCCGAATTGAACAAGGCGGGCATTGCGGTGGATTACGTGGCGTGGCCGCGCTCGGGCGTGGAAGACGAGGCCGGGCGCCCCACGGAGACCTACAAGGC
Organism: Rhodanobacter sp. DHG33; assembly: GCF_014843005.1. GTDB lineage: Bacteria > Pseudomonadota > Gammaproteobacteria > Xanthomonadales > Rhodanobacteraceae > Rhodanobacter_A. Next base: position 323,247 of record NZ_JACYXM010000006.1, read on the forward strand.
CATGGTCTCGGCCTGGTGTGCCGCCGACCCCAAGGCTGCGCTCAATGGAGCGTTCGCGGGGCGCGAGCCCAAGTCGGCCAGTTGCGCCAATCCGGTGCGGCAGGAGTTCGAACTGGGCGTGAAGTTGGGCGTCACGGGTACGCCGGCGATCTTTACCGCCAGCGGGCGCATGATCGGCGGCTATCTCACTCCGCCGCAGTTGCTGCAGGTGTTGCAGAAGGATTGAGTGGGGGCTTTCGCAAGGAACAAAGCGGTTTCGGGCTGCGGCCCGCAATCGCTCTGTAATTTGCGGCAAGCGCCCCCATTAACAGGTACCAGCGGGCAAACCAAGCTCCAGTTCCCCGCCCATACAGTCCCAACGATCGCCCACCAGCTTATGCCGTACTGCAGCATCAGCTAGAATGCGCGTTTCCACTCGCATAGCTCCGTTCCCCGCATGATCGCACTCGACGGGCAGAGCGCCCTTTCGTCCTTCCGCCTCGAACGTCTCAACGCCCGCCTCGATGTGCTGCATCGCGGGGCGCGCGTGCAGGCTGCCTGGTTCGTGTATTTCCTCGATGCCGCCGCCGCGCCGGAGGGCGCGCTGCGCCAACGCCTGCTGGAAGTGCTGGAAGCCAAGGACGCCGCTCCCGCATCGGCCACGCTGTGGGTGGTGCCTCGACTGGGCACGATCTCGCCGTGGTCGAGCAAGGCCACCGACATCCTGCACGGCGCCGGCTTCGACCTGCGCCGGGTGGAGCGCGGCACGGCGTGGCAGCTCGCCGGCATGCCTGCAGCGGGTACGCCTGCCTATGAAGCGGTGCTCGGCCTCCTGCACGATGCGATGACGCAATCGGTGCTGGCTTCGCTGGATGCGGCGCAAGGCCTGTTCCTCGGCGGTCAGCCGGGCGACCTGGTGCACATCGTTCTGGGCGGGGACGCCAAGGCCGCGCTTTCCCAGGCGAACAAGGAGCTGGGCCTGGCACTGGCCGAAGACGAGATCGACTATCTCGCCGAGCGTTACGCCGAGCTGGGCCGCGATCCTACCGACGCCGAGCTTTTCATGTTCGCGCAGGCGAACTCCGAGCACTGCCGCCACAAGGTGTTCAACGCCAGCTGGACGGTGGATGGGCAGGAACAGGACAAGAGCCTGTTCGCGATGATCAAGAACACGCACCAGCATTCGCCTGCCTACACGCTGTCCGCTTACAAGGACAACGCGGCGGTGATCGAGGGCAGCGTGGGCAAGCGCTTCTTCGCCGGCGAAAACGGCGTGTGGCGGGCGCGCGAGGAACGCATCGACTTCGCGATCAAGGTCGAGACGCACAATCATCCCACCGCCATCGCGCCGTGGCCGGGCGCCGCGACGGGCGCGGGTGGCGAGATCCGCGATGAAGGCGCGACCGGCCGCGGTGCCAAGCCGAAGGCCGGGCTCACCGGTTTCTCGGTGTCCGACCTGCGCATCCCCGGCCGTTCGCAGCCATGGGAGGTGGATCGTCCCTTGCCGCCGCGCATGGCCAGCGCGTTCGAAATCATGCGCGACGGCCCGCTGGGTGCCGCCGCGTTCAACAACGAATTCGGTCGCCCCTGCCTCGGCGGCTATTTTCGCACCTATGAGCACGAGACCGGCGAAGCCGGCGTGCGCCGCGGTTACGACAAGCCCATCATGCTGGCCGGCGGCCTCGCCAACATCCGCAGCGCGGACGTGCAGAAGCACGAGATCCAGCCCGGCCACGCGGTGATCGTGTTGGGCGGCCCGGCGATGCTGATCGGCCTTGGCGGCGGTGCGGCGTCCTCGGTGGCTTCCGGCGCATCGAGCGCGGAGCTGGATTTCGCCTCCGTGCAGCGCGACAACGCCGAGATGGAGCGCCGTTGCCAGCAGGTGATCGACGCCTGCTGGGCGCGCGGCAGCAACAATCCCATCGTCAGCATCCACGACGTGGGCGCGGGCGGTTTGTCCAACGCGATTCCCGAGCTGCTCAACGACGCCGGCGTGGGCGGCGAGATCGATCTCTCGAAAGTGCCTTGCGACGATCCTTCGCTGTCGCCGATGCAGGTGTGGAGCAACGAATCGCAGGAACGCTACGTGCTCGGCATCGCGCAGGAAAACCTGCCCGAGTTCGAGGCGTACTGCGTGCGCGAGCGTTGTCCCTACGCCGTGGTCGGCACGGCCACGGAAGCGCGCGTGCTGCGCGTCACCGATCCGCGCCGCGACCTTGCCGTGATCGACCTGCCGATGGACGTGCTGTTCGGCAAGCCGCCGCGCATGCATCGCGATGCCAAGCGCATCAAGCCGCGCGTGGACCTGGTGCCCGACCTCACCGGCATCGGCATGGACGAAGCGCTGCTGCGCGTGCTGCGCCTGCCCACCGTGGGCAGCAAGAGCTTCCTGATCAATATCGGCGACCGCACCGTGGGCGGCCTCAATCACCGCGATCCGATGGTGGGTCCGTGGCAGGTGCCGGTGGCCGACTGCGCAGTGATGATGGCCGATTTCGACGGCTACCGCGGCGAAGCGATGGCGATGGCCGAGCGTGCCCCGGTGGCATTGCTCGGCAGCGCCGACGCCGCGCGGCTGGCCGTGGGCGAGGCGATCACCAATCTCGCCGCGGCACCGATTGCCTCGCTGGGCGAGATCCGCCTGTCGGCGAACTGGATGGCCGCGGTGAACCACCCGGGCGAGGATGCCGCGCTGTTCGACGCGGTGAAGGCCGTGGGCATGGAACTGTGCCCGCAGTTGGACATCTCCATTCCGGTGGGCAAGGACTCGCTCTCCATGCAGACCGTGTGGAAGGACGGCGACACGCCGCAGCGCACGGTGTCGCCGGTATCGCTGGTGATCACCGGCTTCGCGCGCGTGGACGACGTGCGCCGCACGCTCACGCCGCAACTCAAGCTCGACCGTGGTGACACCGACCTGTGGCTGCTGGACCTCGGCGCGGGCCGCGACCGTCTCGGTGCGTCCGCGCTGACCCAGGTGTTCAACCGCAGCGGCGGCGTGCCGCCGGACCTGGACGACGCCAAGCGCCTCAAGGCGCTGTTCGATCTGGTGCAGGAGGCGAATCGCGGCGGCCTGTTGCTGGCCTACCACGACCGCTCCGACGGTGGCGTCATCGTCACCTTGCTGGAGATGGCCTTCGCCGGCCACTGCGGCCTGGAAATCCAGCTCGACGGCTGGGCCGATGCCGCGTTGCGCACGCTGTTCAACGAGGAGCTGGGTGCGGTGCTGCAGGTGGCCAAGGCGAACCGCGAGGCCTTCGAGGCATTGCTGGTGAAGCACGACCTCGCCGGCATGGGCTATCGCATCGGCCGCCCCAAGGAAAAGCTGGGCATCAAGCTTTTCTCGGGTGGCGAGACATTGTTCAAGTGGAACTGGGGCACGCTGTACCGCGCATGGAACGAAACCAGCCATGCCATGCAGCAGCTGCGCGACAACCCGGCCAGCGCCGACGCCGAGCTGGAATGGCGGCTGGACGACGCCGACCCGGGCATCAGCCCTAAGCTCACGTTCGACCCGGCCGAGGATATCGCCGCGCCGCTGATCCACGCGGCGATCGCCGGTGGCGCCAAGCCGCGCGTGGCGATCCTGCGCGAGCAGGGCGTCAACGGCCAGGTGGAAATGGCCGCCGCGTTCACCCGCGCGGGCTTCGAGGCAGTGGACGTGCACATGTCCGACCTCGCCAGCGGCCGCATCAAGCTCGCCGATTTCCGCGGTTTCGCCGCGTGCGGCGGCTTCTCCTACGGCGACGTGCTGGGCGCGGGCCGCGGCTGGGCCACCTCCATCCTCTACAACGATTACCTGCGCGCCGAATTCACGGCGTTCTTCGCCGATCCCACGAAGTTTGCGCTGGGCGTGTGCAACGGCTGCCAGATGCTGAGCCAGCTCAAGGAAATCATCCCCGGTGCGCAGCACTGGCCGAAGTTCCTGCGCAACGCCTCCGAACAGTACGAGGCGCGCGTGGCCACGCTGGAGTTGCTGGATTCGCCCAGCCTGTTCTTCAAGGGCATGGTCGGGTCGCGCATCCCGGTGGCGGTGGCGCACGGCGAAGGCCGCGTGCATTTCCCCAGCGTGTGCAGCCCGTCCAAGGCACAGGCCGCGGTGCGCTTCGTGGACAACCGCGGCAAGCCCACCGAGCACTTCCCGCTCAACCCCAACGGCTCGCCCGGCGGATTGGCCGGCTTCACCGCCGCCGACGGCCGCGTGACCATCCTGATGCCGCATCCGGAACGCGTGTTCCGCAGCGTGCAGATGAGCTGGCATCCGGAGTCCTGGGGCGAGGATTCGCCCTGGATGCGCATGTTCCGCAACGCGCGGGTATGGTGCGGCTGAGCACAGCCGCGTCAGGGCGCCGGTGGCTGATCTGGCTGCTGGCGTTCGCTTGGTTGCTGTTGCTGGCCTGTCTGCCTTGGTGGCTGGATCTGCCGCTGCTGCTGGCCTGTGCATTGGCGCTGCTGTGGCGCATGGGACCGCTGCAGGGACGAGCCCGATGGTTGCGGCGTGGCCTGCGCTGGGGATTGCCGGGCCTGCTGCTCGCGATACTGCGCGCATTCGGTGCCGATCCGCTGGCATGGCTAGTGACTTTGCTGGCGGCGCTGGCAGGTTTTTCGCTGCTGATGCTGCTGGAAAATTGGCTGGATCGCGGCCGCGTGCGCGAACCCTCTCCCTCGGCCACGGGCGAATGGTCCGAACTGGCGATGGCGCCGATCGGGCCGGCGGCCGCGATCATCGAACTGCAGCTGCCGCACTGGCGCCTATTGGAAGAGGGGCTGATCGATCCGCTGGGCGGTGAGCTCCGCTGGCACGACGGTGCGTTGCAGCTGGCGGATGGCAACCGGATCGACGGCGTCGAGCCACGCTGCGACTTCGCCGCCGACGGCCGTTGGCTGGTGTTGTCGCTGGCGGCCCCGCGTGGTCTTCTGCTGTTGGATCGGCGGCAGGATCGCCGGCATCGCCTGCGCGGCTGGCAGCTGGCCGGTTGGTACGAAGGCCAGCCATGGCTGAGCCGAGACATGGAGCATGCGCCACTGGCCATCGCTCACGTGCTGGGGCACGACGAAGCCGATTGAACGCGATTCTTTCTGCGCGTCCCGCAAGTTTCCGCTTCCGCCCGACTGCATCTTTAAATCATCGACCCGCGCGGCTATCGCGCATCGGGCGCATCGCGCATACTTGCCGCCATCTCGCGCTTCCCGTTTCCCCAGCGGCATGCCCAAGCTCAGCGTCATCGTCGTCTCTGCCGACAGCGGCCCAGGTCTGCGCGATTGCGTGCGCCGGGTGCTGTCCTGTACCACGTCGCTGGAACTGCTGTTGATCGACAACGCGTCGGGCGACGGCGTGCCGCAGGCGGTGGCGCGCGCGCATGACCACGACTCGCGCTTCCGGTTGATCCAGAACCGTACCAACCTCGGTTTCGGTCCGGCGGTGAACCGTGCGGCGGCACAGGCCACGGGCGACATCCTGCTTGTGCTCAATCCCGATTGCCTGCTCGACCAGGCCAGCCTGGATCGCCTGCTTGCCGTGTTCGCGCGCGAAAAACAGGTCGGTCTGCTCGGTGCCGTGGTCTGCGATGAGCAGGGCGTGCCGGACCCTGCCGCGTACCGGCGCGATCCGCTGTTGCGCCGCGCACTGGCCAGCCTGTTGGGCGGCAAGGGCGAGCGCGTCGAGATGGGAGGTGCGATGCCGGACCATCTCGTCGAGGCCGAAGCGGTATCCGGCGCGTTGATGCTGCTGCCGCGCCACTTGTTCGAGCGGCTGAATGGTTTCGACGAAGGCTATTTCCTGCACTGCGAAGACCTGGACCTGTGCCGCCGCGTACGCGACGCCGGCTGGCGCGTGCTGCTGGCCGGCGACGTGCGCGTGCTGCACGGCAAGGGTGGTTCCAGCCGGCATCGTCCGGTGTTCGTGAGTCGCCACAAGCATCGCGGCATGTGGCGCTGGTTCCGCAAGTTCGATCCCGCCGCACGCAATCCGCTCGTGGCGGCGGCGGTGTGGCTCGGTATCTGGGGGCACTTCCTTTTGAAGGTTCCTGGCCAGTGGGTGGGCAGCATGAAAAGAAAAAACGCAGCGGGATAGGCGGCCAGGAGCCGTCATGGCTATTGGTGTTTTCCCTCGTGCCTCCCCACCCGTGTACTTTTCTTCCATGACCTCCCGCAGCGGCACACTTCCCACGCTCGGCCTGCTGGCGATGACCGCCGTATGGGGCTCCACCTTCGTGCTGATCAAGGACGTGGTGGCGCGCATGCCGGTGGCGGATTTCCTGGCCGTGCGTTTCGCCGTCGCCGCGCTGGCGATGCTGGTGCTGTTTCCGCGCCACGTCTGGAGGCTGGGACGCGCCGGTATCGCACGTGGGCTTGCCTTGGGTGCGATCTACGGTTGCGGCCAGCTGTTGCAGACCTGGGGCCTGGCGCTGATCTCGCCCAGCGTCAGCGGTTTCGTCACCGGTATGTACGTGGTGTTCACGCCCATGCTCGCGACGCTGCTGCTCGGCCAGCGCATGGCCGGCGTGGTGTGGTTCGCGGTGGGGTTGGCTACCGTCGGCCTCGCCTTGCTCTCGCTCAATGGTCTGTCGGTGGATGCCGGGGTCTGGCTCACGCTGGGTTCGGCGTTGCTGTACGCCTTGCACATCGTGCTGCTCGGGCAGTGGTCGCGCCCGGGCGACGCCTTCGGCCTGTCGGCGGTGCAGATGGTGGCCATTGCGCTGGTGTGCCTGTTCGCCACGTTGCCGCACGGCGGCCCCATGCCGCCGCCGGATCGCGCGGCATGGCTGGCGGTGCTCTACATGGCGCTGATCGCCGGCGCCGGCGCGATGCTGATGCAGACCTGGGCGCAGGCGCACCTGCCGGCCACCCGTGCCGCCATCGTGATGACCACCGAGCCGGTGTTCGCCGCCGCCTTCGCCGTGGCCCTGGGCAGCGATGTGCTGACCTGGCGCATGCTCGTCGGCGGCGCGCTGGTGCTGGGGGCGATGTACCTGGTGGAACTGGTGCCGCGCCGCACGGCGGCGCTGGGCGCGGAGGCGGCGCATCACGAGGTGTGAGGCGGTTTTGCGCCGGTACGTACCGGACAGAGGGAGACCAACCGGCAACCTGCGATAATGCCGCGATGACTTCCCTTGCATTCGATGTAACAGCCACCGATGGCGCGGCCCGCCGTGGCCGTCTTTCCTTCCCGCGCGGCACGGTGGAGACGCCGGCCTTCATGCCGGTGGGCACCTATGGTTCGGTGAAGGCGATGACCCCGCGCGATGTGCGCGAGACAGGCGCCGAGATCATCCTGGGCAACACCTTCCATCTGTACCTGCGGCCCGGCCTGGAGATCGTGGAGAGGTTCGGCGGCCTGCATCGCTTCATCGGCTGGGACAAGCCCATCCTCACCGACTCCGGCGGCTTCCAGGTGTTTTCGCTGGCGCACCGGCGCAAGCTCACCGAGGAGGGCGTGACCTTCGCCTCGCCGGTGGACGGTTCCAAGGTGTTCCTGTCGCCGGAAGTGTCGATGCGGATCCAGCACACGCTGGACTCGGACATCGCGATGATCTTCGACGAGTGCACGCCGTACCCGGCGACGGAGAAGGTGGCATCCGACTCGATGGAGCTGAGCCTGCGCTGGGCCGAGCGTTCGCGCCGTGCCTTCGACGACCTGCGCAACCCCAACAACCTGTTCGGCATCGTGCAGGGCAGCGTGTACGAGCCGCTGCGCCGGCGTTCGGCGGAACGGCTGGTGGAGATCGGCTTCGACGGCTACGCGGTGGGCGGCCTCGCCGTGGGCGAGCCGGAAGAAGCGCGCAACCACACGCTGGATTTCACCGTGGACCTGCTGCCCAAGGACAAGCCGCGCTACCTGATGGGCGTGGGCCGGCCCGAGGACATCGTGGCGGCGGTATGCCGCGGTATCGACATGTTCGACTGCGTGATGCCCACCCGCAACGCGCGCAACGGCTTCCTGTTCACCGGCGAAGGCACGCTGCGCATCCGCAACGCGAAGTACGCGGACGACACCCGGGTGATCGAGGAAGGTTGCGACTGCCACGCGTGCGCCAACGGCTTCAGCCGCGCCTATCTGCGCCACCTCGACCGTTGCAACGAGATCCTCGGCAGTCAGCTCGCCACCATGCACAACCTGCGCCACTACCAGCGGCTGATGGCGGGATTGCGCGAGGCGATCGCGGCGGGGCAGCTGGCCGATTTCGTGGCGGCCTTCCACGCGCGGCGGCAGGGCGCGAAAGCCGAGGCCTGATGCGGCTGCCGCCGCTGCGGCGTCCCTTGAGACCCCGGCTTCGCCTGAATCCGGGAAATCGCGCACAGGATGCCTCCCCGGGAGGCCCTGGGGGCGCCGTGCGGCAGCCGGTAACGCATGGCATAATCAGCGATCTTTTATCGGGCGTTCAGCGGAAATTCCTGCTGGCGCCACAACTTGCGAGACGAGCCGAATGAGTCTACCGATGTCTTTCACGCTGGCCCAGGCGGCCCCGGGCGCCGCGGGTGGCGGCCTGTCCATGATCATCATGATGGTGGTGCTGTTCGGCCTGATGTATTTCATGATGATCCGCCCGCAGATGAAGCGGCAGAAGGAGCATCGCACGATGGTCTCCGCCCTGGCCAAGGGCGACGAGGTGGTGAGCAACGGCGGCCTTGCCGGCCGCGTGGATGAAGTGGGCGAAACCTTCATCACCATCGAGATCGCGCCGAACGTGAAGGTGAAGCTGCAGAAGGGCGCGGTGTCGCAGGTGCTGCCCAAGGGCTCGCTGAAATCCGCCTGAGCCGGTTCCACCGGTACGGGCATTCCATGAATCGATGACGGGCGGCCACGGACGGTCGGCTGGCTGACGTTTGCAACACGGATGGCTGCAAAGGATTACCGATGAGCGATTTTCCCCGCTGGAAGTATGCGCTGGTCGTGCTGGCGATGCTGTTCGGCATCGTCTATGCGCTGCCCAATGCTTTTCGGCCGCTGCAGGCGGTGCAGGTCACTGCCAGCCAAGAGGGTGCCGCACCAGCCGACGACGCGCTGCGCCAGAAGGTGGCCGATGCGTTGGCCAAGAGCCATGTGGCAGCGAAGACCGTGGAGGTGCAGGGCGACCATCTGCTCGCCACCTTCGCCAATGCTGACGACCAGAAGAGCGGCGCCGACGCGATCGGTGCCCTGCTCGGCGATAGCTATACGGTGGCGTTCAAACTGGAACCCACGGTACCGAACTGGCTGGCCGCCATCCACGCGAACTCCATGCCGCTGGGCCTGGATCTGCAGGGCGGCGTGCACTTCCTGATGCAGGTGGACCAGAGCGGCGTGCTCGACAAGCTGGAGAACAGCTATGCCGACGACATCCGCAGCCAGCTGCGCGACAAGAACGTCCGCTACGAATCGGTGACTCGCAGCACCGTACCCGGGCAGGGCATCGTGGTGGTGCTGCGCTCAGACGCCGACCGCTCCAGCGCGGCGGACATGATCGCCGGCAACTCGCCCGACCTCGCGGTGACCGACGGCCCCAGCACCGGCGACCGTTTCGTGCTGTATGCCGCGATCAAGCCGACCAAGCTGCGCGACCTCTCGCTGGGCACGATTAAGCAGAACCTCGCCACGCTGCGCAATCGCATCAATGCGCTGGGCGTGTCCGAGCCGCTGATCCAGCAGCAGGGCGACGACCACATCGTGGTCGAGCTGGCCGGCGTGCAGGATCCGGCGGGGGCGAAGAAGCTGATCGGCGCCACCGCTACGCTGGAATACCGCCCTGGTATCGGTTTCCCGGGCGATGCGCGTGCGGTGGAAGCTGCCCAGAGCGGCAGCATCCCGCCGGATGCCAATCTCTACTACACCAGCAACGGGAATGCGCCCGTGCTGGTCGGCAAACGCGCAATCGTCACCGGCGACCAGCTGGTGGACGCCAGTTCCGGCGTCGATCAGCAGAACGGCACGCCTTCGGTGAACGTGACGCTGAACGCCTCCGGCGCGGCGAAGATGCAGGAGTTCACCAACAACAACGTCGGCAAGCCGATGGCGGTGCTGCTCATCAACACCGAATACGAAACCAGCACGGTGAACGGCAAGGAAGTACGCACGCCCAAGACCATCATCAAGGTGATTAACGACGCCACGATCCAGAGCCCGTTCGGCAAGGAATTCTCCACCAACGGCCTGGGCAGCCCCAAGGAGGCTTCCGACCTGGCGCTGCTGCTGAAGAGTGGTGCGCTGGCCGCGCCGATGGACATCGTCGAGCAGTACGTGATCGGCCCCAGCCTCGGCCAGGAAAACATCAAGAGGGGCTTCGAAGCGGTGATGCTTGGCCTCGCGCTGGTGCTACTGGCGGCAGCGATCTACTACAAGCTGTTCGGCCTCGTTGCCGACATCGCGCTGTTCTTCAACCTGTTGATCCTGGTGGCGGTGATGTCGCTGATCGGCGTCACGCTCACCATGCCGGGCATCGCGGGCATCGTGCTGACCTTGGGCATGGCGATCGACGCCAACGTGCTGATCTGCGAACGCGTGCGCGAGGAACTGCGCAACGGCTCCACGCCGCATGCGGCGATCCATGCAGGTTACGACAAGGCCTGGGCCACGATTCTCGACGCCAACGTCACCCACCTGATCGCCGCACTGGCGCTGATGACGATGGGTACCGGCGCGATCCGCGGCTTCGGCGTCACGCTGGGTATCGGTATCCTGACCTCGATGTTCACCTCGGTGGTGATGACGCACGCATTCACCGCGCTGATTCACGGCCGCCGCAAGCTCAAGACCCTGTCGGTCTAAGGGCGGGATTCAATCCATGGAAATCTTTAACCACAACAGCAATATCCACTTCCTGCGCATCCGCGTCTTCAGCGTCGCGGTCGCCGCCGTGCTGATGATTGCCTCGATCGCGTTGCTCGCCACCAAGGGCCTGAACTACGGCCTGGACTTCACCGGCGGTGTCTCGCTGGTGGTGGATTACACCCAGCCGGTGCAGACCGGCGACGTGCGCGCCGCACTGGAAAAGGCCGGCCTCGAGAACACCATAGTGCAGAGCGTGGGCGGCAGCCGCGAGGTATCGATTCGCATGCAGCCCACCAAGGCGATGCTCGACACCAAGGGTCAGGTGGACCTCGACAAGGTGTCCGGTGTGGTGATGCAGCCGCTGAAGGCCGCGCGTGCCGATGCCACGCTGAAGAGCCGTTTCTCGGTCAGTGCCGAAGTCGGCGCCGAGCTGAAGAGCGACGGCATGGTCGCCGCCGTGTTCGTGATGCTTGGCATCATGGCCTATCTGTGGATCCGCTTCGAACGCCGCTTCGCCATCGCCGCGGTGCTTACCGAAGTCCACGATACGTTGGTGACGCTGGGTATCCTTGCGTTGACGGGGCGCGAGTTCGACATGACCGTGCTGGCCTCGGTGCTGGCGGTGATCGGCTACTCCATCAACGACAAGGTGGTGGTGTTCGACCGCATCCGCGAGCTGTTCCGTCTCGCGCGCAAGGCCGAGCCCGAGGAAATCCTCAACCGCTCGATCAACAGCACGCTGTCGCGAACCATCATCACATCGCTGTTCACCGGCATCACCATGGCCGCGCTGTTCTTCTTCGGTGGCTCGGCGGTGCACAACTTCGCGATCACGATGCTGATCGGCATCGTGGTGGGCACGCTCTCCTCGATCTTCGTGGCCAGTCCCATCCTGCTGTGGCTGGGCGTGTCGAAGAAGGATCTGATGCCGACGACCAAGGAAAACCCGGAGCTCGCCCGTCGCCCTTGAGAGGGCTCCCGCTTGCGGGACAGGAGCTGGGGGAGTTTCCCCGCGGATAGCAAACGGCCCGGCACAGTCCGGGCCGTTTGCGTTTTTGCTCAGCGCGATGTGCGGCTGCGCTTCGGCAGGGTGCTGGAGAAGGCGCTGGCCGATCCGCACTACTACCGCGTGCACCACGTGCGCGTGGATCGGGATCGGCCGCAGCTGCACTACTGCAATTTCGCTTTCATCTTCCCGGTATGGGACATCCTGTTCGGCACCGCGCTGTTCGGCGAGCCGGCATACCCCACCGGCGTGGGCGACCCGATGATGGATGCGGATAACCGCCGCGGCGTCGTGGGCCAGCAGCTATACGTGCTGCGCCGCTTCTGGGGCGTGCTGCGCCGCCGTGCCGGCTGGTGCCCTGGCGACGTGGCGTTCGACGAGGGTTATGCGCCGATGCCGGCACGGGATTTCGACCTCCAAGTGCCGGAAGCCAGCCAGATTCCGCTGGCACACGCGGGTATTCAGGCAGAGAGTTCGGCGTCCAGCTGAGCCAGGCGTTGCGGCGTGCCCACGTCCGTCCAGCGGCCGCGATGCAGCGTGCCGGTCAGCGCGTTGCGCGCCATGGCCGCTTCCAGCAGGGGGCGCAGCTTGAACCGCGGCGGTTTCGCTTCGGCCCCCGGCGCATCGCCCACCGCTTCGCGCCATCCATCCAGCAGTTCGCGGCGGAACACGCCGATGCCGCTGTAGGTGAGCCGCGATTCGCCGCCGGCATGCAGCAGGCCTTGCGCATCCATCCGGAAATCACCGCCGGGATGGTGTGCGGGGTTGTCCACCATCAGCAGATGGGCAAGGCCGACGGGTTCGGCGGGCAGGGTGGCGAGATCGGCGTCGCACCACACGTCGCCACTGATCGTCAGCACCGGCTCCGGCCCCAGCATGGGCAAGGCGTTGAGCATGCCGCCGCCGGTTTCCAGCGGTGTGGCGCCTTCGTATACATAGCGGATGCGCAGGCCCCAGCGCGAACCGTCGCCCAGCGTCTCGGGGAATTGTCCGGCGAGGTGCGAGGTGTTGATCGCCACGTAGTTCACGCCGACCGCGGCGAGTTTCTCCAGGTGCCACACGATCAGCGGCTTGCCGCCAACTGGCAGCAGCGGCTTGGGCGTGTGTTCGGTGAGCGGCCGCATGCGTTCGCCCAACCCTGCCGCGAAAATCAGCGCATGCCTCATGCCGCCACCTGCGTGAGGTCGCGACCCGTTGCATGCCGTTCGAGCAAGGCCGCGAAATCCGCCAGCTCGGGATAGCTGCGCGCCACCTCGACTACGTAGCGATAAACCTGCGGCACGTCCTTGAGATAACCCGGTTTGCCGTCGCGATACCAGAGCCGGTAGAACTGCCCCAGCACGCGCACATGGCGGTGCAGGCCGGTGAGGTCGAACCAGCGGCGGAAGCGCGTGGCATCCACGGTATCGTCGATCACGCTCGCGCCCAGCAGGCGCAACCGGTACGACTCCACCCAGCCTAGCACGCGCTCGCGCGGCCAGGCGATGTAGGCATCGCGCAACAGCGACGCGAGGTCATACGTCAGCGGGCCGTGCAACGCGCCCTGGAAATCGATGATGCCCGGATTGTTCTCGTCCACCACCAGCAGGTTGCGGCTGTGGTAGTCGCGATGCACGAACACCCGCGGCTGCGCCATGGCGTTGTGCACGATCAGGTCGAATGCCGCTTCCAGCACGTCCCATTCGTCGCAGCTGGGCGTGTGGCCGAGATGGCGTTCGAGGAACCATGTGGGCATCACCTCGAGCCCATTCACGAGCACCGTGCGATCGAAGGGCGGCAGGTCATCGCTGGCCACGCGGGTCTGCATGGCGAGCAGGGCATTCATCGCGTCGCCGTAGAGCCTGTCCGCACTGGCGTCGCTCAACTCGGCCAGATACAGCCGCGAGCCGAGATCTTCGATCAGCAGGAAGCCCTGTTGCAGGTCCTGCGCCGCCACCTTCGGCACGTGCAGTCCGGCCGTGGACAGACGCGCGTTCATCGCCAGCCACGGGCGCGGGTCTTCGCGCTCCGGCGGCGAATCCATCACGATCCAGCTCTGGCCGCCGTGCGAGGTGCGCCAGTAGCTGCGGAAGCTGGCATCGGCGGAGGCGGATTCCAGGGTGAGGGAGGAATCGCCAAGCGTGTGACGGGCCCAGGCAAGGCGGGCAGCGGTACGGTCGTCGGATGTCATGGAGAGGGGTTGGTTGCGATGGCGTCGCAGGGAGCAAAGCCGGCCGCGCCGCGCACGCTGGTCTGGTGGCCGACGAACGGGCGGTTGTTTCCATCATCGAGGCGGGCGGCATGGCCCCTGTGCTTCATGCTGTTCACGGAACGATGGTAGCGGCATTTGCCGCTTCGATGCCGGTGGAATGCATGCGTACATGCCGCCGTCGGACCGCATCACAGGCGCAGCTTCAGATCAGCCACGAAGGTCCGTTGCGGGAAGGGGTGGTAGAGGAAGTATTTCTCGTTCGTGAGGTTGTCCACGCCGAAACCGGCCGTCAGGTTGCTGTTGATCCGGTATTGGATACGCGCATCGAACACGGTGAACGCGTCGAACGCGCCGAAGACGTGCGGCGTGTCGTCGGTGTTGTCCAGCGTGGAGTACTGCCGTCCGCTGTAACGGCCGGCGAGCGTGAACGACCAGGCCTGGTCCGGGCGATACGTGGCCACCGCCGTGGCACGCCAGCGCGGCACGTAAGGCACGTGCTTGCCGTCGGCCGTGGTGCCTGCAGCGCTGGCGAAGCTGTCGTCGGACAGGATGGTGGAGTCGACGAAGGTCACGCTGCCCGACAGCTCCAGGCCCCGCAGCAGCACGTCGTCCCGTTGCATCGCGAGTTCCACGCCGCGATTGCGCACCTCGCCCACGTTGACCACGTAGTTCACCGGCACCGGGTACTGCGCCAGGAAGGCGGTCTGCTGGATCAGCGCATCGCGGGTGTTTTCCTGGAACAGCGACAGGCGCACCAGACCGCCGTCCGTGGCGTGCTCGACGGCCAGCTCGCCGTCATAGGCGCGCTCGGGCTTGAGGTCGGGGTTGGGCGAGGTGTAGGTGGTGCCGGTGGAGACGAGCTGGTACAGCTCGCCCACGGTCGGAAAGCGCACGGACCTGGCCAGCGAGCCGGTGATGCGCCAGTCCGGCGCCAGGTCCCAGCGCAGCGTCGCCTTGGGCGAGAAGGCATCGCTCTTCTCGGACGGCTGGTGGATCGCCGTCTTGCCGCTGAAGTTGAAACCGTCGCTGGCCTGCCACCACTCGTAGCGGCCGCCCAGCGTGAGCAGCCAGTCCGTGGCGAAGCGCCACGCATCCTGTGCCCATACGGCGCGGGTGGAGGTCTTGCCGCTGCCGGCCGAATACAGGGTGGTGGTGCTTTGCGGGTCCAGCCAGTCCGTCAGATTGGTCGTGGGGTTCTTCAGCGTGTACTGGTCGGCATGGGCACCGGCCGTCACCTCCTGCGTGCCGTCGTAGCCGTCCGGGCGCCAGGTGCCGCGCAGGTCGGCCGTGGACCAGTTCGTGCCGGCGTAGCTGGCCAGGCGGCCATGGGTCGTCAGGCCGGTATCCGCCGCCACACCTGCCGGGGTCCATTGGCTGTCCCTGAGGAACGCGTAGTGCGTGACGACGAGCTCGCCGTCGAAGTCGCCCCGCGTGTCGGTCTTCAGCGTGGCGGCCTGCATCAGGTGGTCGGCGCCTAGGCCGTAGATGCTGCTGGCAAAGGCTGCCGCCTTGCCGTAGGTGGGTGCGCCGGCGGCGTTGTCCAGATAAGTCTGTGCCTGCGCCTGTCCCATGTCGTGCCAGTAGCCGAGCATGTAGCTGGCCTGCAGCCAGGGCGTGATGTCGTAGCTCAGCCGGCCGTTGAGATCCAGCGTGCGGGAATGCAGCAGGCCGCCCGCGCCCAGCACGTTGGCCGTCTGGCCGGTCTTGTTCCGTGCCGGGAGGGTGCCGCTGGTGCCGGTCGGGACACCGGGGCTGGTGATGAAGCTCAGCGGTTGGCTGAAGCTGTTCATCGCATTGGCGGAGAAGAAGAAGCCCCAGTTGCCGCTGTGTTCGCCCGCAGTGAACGTGGTCTGGCTCGTCCATAGATGATCGTGCGTGCCGTAGAGGTCGAAATCCTGCATGGCCTCGGTCTGCTTGAGGGTGACCTCGGGCTGGTCCGGCAGTTTGGTGTCGATGCGCAGCACGCCGCCCATCGAGTTGCCGGGATACGCTGCCGAGAACGGGCCGTAGAGCATGTCGATGTGGTCGATGCTGTCCGGCGACGCCATGCCCCAGCGCGGCGCGCCGATGGTGTTGTTGTTGGCGATCAGCGCGGAGACAGGCACGTCGTCGATGTAGACCAGGGTGCGTGCGCTGGAATTGACGCCCCAGTCGCGCGTGGCCAGCACGGGCTGGGTATCGCCGTAGTTCCGCTTGCGGATGAACACGCTGGGCAGGTATTTGGCGGCGTCTTCCACGTCCACCGCATTGACCGTCTCCTGGATCTGCGCGGCGGCGACGGTCACTTTCGTCGCAGGAAAACCGGCCTGCGTTTTGGGTTCCGAGCGTGCGGAAACACTCACGCCTTCCAAGGTCTTGGCGGAGGTCTGGGGTGGCGTGGGCGTGTTGTCCCAGGCAGCGGCAAGTGTGGGGGCAAGCAGTGTCAAGGCCAGCGCGGGACGCGCGCGGCGGAAGCCTGGAGAAGGCATGTAGTCGATCCTGTGAACGGTAATGGCGTACGGCAACGCACCGCGCTTGCCCATCCACGAAGCGGGCGAACACGTAGCGTTTCCTTGTTCAGTAAGGGATCAAGCGGACGGTGGCCCGCGCGAGCGTCGTTCGAGCAGGGTGGACAGTGGAGCGTCGCGCTGCGTATCGCGGACGGCAAACGGCGCGGCAGGCAGCGGAAGGATGGTGAGTACCAGCCCGGTCGCCAGGGCCGGGGAGTGGCACATCAGGGTGCAATACCCGCAAGGATCGGGAGCCTGCGGGGCATCCGGCGACTGGCCGCCGTGATGCATGGCGGCGTGCATGGGGCAGTCCATGTCCATGCTGGCGCTGGCCGTCGTGGCGAAGGCCAGCGTTCGCGAAACCGTCGGCGCGAACAGGATCAAGCCGATCGCCAGAAAGGCCAGCCAGGTCGCGATGCTGCGGTGGGCGCGCTTGCGGAACAACATGTACCCGACAAAATCCGGATCTGAGGCGCGAAATGGTGTCATGCCGCCACGGCGGCATCCAGCCGCGCGAATGCGGCAAAGCGTCGCTGGACGATGTCGGAGGATGCGGGGCCAGCGCGTGAACACACGCTTCGATCCGCGCTTGAAAGCGCTTGGTGGCAGCGCGACCCGATGATTTGCGCAGGCGGCATCATCGCCGCACATGCCTCGGTGCTCGAGGGTACGGAATGCTTTTCGCGATCTTTTCCGCCCCAGGCCGGCCATCACCACCCGGATGGATTTCCACAGACGATGGTGAAGCCGCCAACAGACGGCTTCACCATGCGCGCGCTTTACCAGCCCATGTAATGGCCGCCGTTGATCGCCAGGTTCGCGCCAGTGATCCAGGCCGCCTCCTCGCCAGTGAAGAAGGCCACGGCGTGGGCGATTTCGTCGGGTCGGCCGAGGCGGCCCACCGGGATCTGCGCCACGATCTTGGCGCGCACGTCTTCGGGCACCGCCATCACCATGTCGGTGCCCACGTAGCCCGGCGAGACGGTGTTGACGGTGATGCCGAACTTGGCGTTTTCCTGCGCCAGCGAGATGGTGAAGCCGTGCATGCCGGCCTTGGCGGCGGCGTAGTTGGCCTGGCCGTACTGGCCCTTCTGGCCGTTGATGGAGCTGATCTGCACGATGCGGCCCCATTTGCGGTCGCGCATGCTTTCGATCACCGGGCGGGTGACGTTGAAGCAGGCGTTGAGGTTGGTGTTCAGCACCTCCGTCCACTGCTGGTAGCTCATCTTGTGGAAGGTGGTGTCGCGGGTGATGCCGGCGTTGTTGACCAGGATGTCCACCGGGCCGCACTTGCTGGCGATCTCCTGCACCATCGTTTCGCACGAATGGGGTTCGGAGACATCGCCGGACACCATGCACACCTCGATACCTTCATCGGCCATGGCCTTGCGCCAGGCTTCGGCTTTTTCCGGGTTGCGGTAGTTGGTGGCGACCCGGTGTCCCTGCCGGGCGAGGTAGCGCACGATGGCGCTGCCGATGCCACCCGTACCGCCCGTAACCAAAGCCGTGCGCTGCGTCATGTCGAATCTCCTTGGAATGGATGGCGGGCGCATGGCGCGACGATCAGCGACCGGCGTCGGCCCACAGAAGATTTATAACCACTCAGATGACAAAGCAACCGCTGCGTTGCGGTATGCGCTCAGGATCGAAGCGCAGTAGCGCGCCCGCCAGCATTTCCTGCGCGTCGCCGGCGTCCGCGGGCGACGGCTGGCCGAGAAAATCCAGGGCATGGCGCAACGCCGGCAGCGGGTCGGCGGGATCGACCGGCAGCGCCTGCGTCGACTTGGACAGCTTGCGACCCTGCGCATCCAGCGCCAGCGGCAGGTGCCGGTAGCGCGGCCTGGGCAAGTCCAGCAGATGCTGCAGATAGATCTGCCGCGGCGTGGAATCGAGCAGGTCGCAGCCGCGCACCACCTCGGTGATGCCCTGGTGGGCGTCGTCCACCACGCAGGCGAGCTGGTAGGAATACAGGCCTTCGACACGGCGTATCACGAAGTCGCCCGCGGTTTCGCGCAGGTTCTGCCGCTGCGGTCCCTGCAGGGCGTCGTCGAAGGCGATTTCGATATCCGGCGTGCGCAGCCGCCATGCGGGCTCGCGGTTCGGATCGGGCTGGCTCGCGCAGCGGCCGTCGCGGTGCGGCCCGAGGGCGGCCAGTTCGCTGCGGCTGCACCAGCAGGGAAAGACCGCATCGAGTTCGAGAAGCCGGGCTAACGCCGCGTCATAGGCGGTGCCGCGTTGCGACTGGTGCAGCGCCGGCTCGTCCGCGGCCAGCCCGAACGCCGGCAGCGCGGCGAGGATGGCGGCGGCCGAGCCGGGCACCTCGCGTGGTGGGTCGATGTCCTCCATGCGCAGCAGCCAGCGGCCGCCGGCATGCCGCGCGCACAGCCAGCTGCCGACGGCTGCGACCAGCGAGCCGAAGTGCAGCAGGCCGGTGGGCGAGGGGGCATAGCGTCCGCGGTAATCCATCCGCGGCAGTCTGCCTGCCCGGAAGCCGGCTGGCGAGAGCCGGCCGTCGGTCAGTCGTGCTGGTAGAGCGGGTAGAGGCTGGACTCCTCGCGCCCGATGCGCTGCGCCAGCAGCTCGCCGACCGCTGCGTAATCTTTGGCGAATTCCTCGTGCGATGACGCGTCGAGGGTGCCGGGTCCCTGGTACTTCTTGACGAAGTTCACCGCGCCGCGGGCGATGGTGTTCATCTCGCGGCGGAAGTCGCGCATCAGCTCCGCATTGTGCGCGTCTTCGCGAAGGCTCTGTTCGAGGTAGGTGTAGAAGCGCACGTTCTCGGTGAGGATGTGCGCCTCGAGCCGGGTCTTGAAGTTGACCAGCTCGCCGCGGATCTCGTCGTGGTGCCCATCCTGCAGCAGGTTGCCGATACGCTGGTACAGCGTCACCAGTTCGCCGTGGTCGCGCTTGAGCGAGTCGACCAGATTCGGGTCGTAATGGATGGTGCGGTGAGCCGGTTCATCGGCGTGCGGTGCGGCGCGGACGCTATCGTCCGCCGCGCTGCTCTTTTGCTTGAACAGCTTGCCAAATATGCCCATGTTGTCCCCCTGAGTGTGACCGAACCAGCCACATGCTGGGCTACTCTACGGGAAAGCCGCGGGCTGGCGTTGCGCAGTCAGTGCGCGTTTTCGGCAATTGCGGAAGATGGCGCATGCGCCACGAAAACTTTCGATGCGGCACCCGTGCGGCCACGCAAATTTCCGGCCCGGATCGCAAGCATTTGATGGGTTCCGACGGTGCCGGAACGGTGGTGCGAAGCCTGGTCCAACGCTTGAAACCCGCTGCCGGCGCCCCCACCACCATCGCGACTGCCCACTTTTTCACGTGACTGCCAAAGAGACAGCCATGCGCCGTATCGCACTATTTCTTGCTACCAATATCGCGGTCCTCTTTCTGCTGAGCATCGTCTGCCACCTGCTCGGTGTGGATCGGATGCAGGCCGCCCAGGGTTTCGGCGGCAGCACCGGCTTGCTGATCTATGCCGCCGTGTTCGGCATGGGCGGCGCCTTCATCTCGCTGGCCATGTCCAAATGGATGGCCAAGATGAGCACCGGCGCAAGGGTGATCGAACAGCCGGCCAACGAGACCGAACGCTGGCTGGTGGACACCGTGCGCCATCACGCGCAGAACGCCGGCATCGGCATGCCCGAGGTGGCGGTCTACGACGCGCCGGAAATGAACGCCTTCGCCACCGGCATGACGAAGAACAGCGCCATGGTGGCGGTGAGCACCGGCCTGCTGCAGCAGATGGATCGCGAGCAGGTTGCCGCGGTGCTCGGCCACGAAGTCGGTCACGTCGCCAACGGCGACATGGTAACCATGACCCTGATCCAGGGCGTGCTGAACACCTTGGTGATCCTCGCCGCGCGCGTGGTGGGCCGGCTGGTGGACAGCTGGCTGTCCGGCGGTCGCGACGACAACCGCGGCGGCGGCATCGGCTATTTCGTCACCGTGATGGTGCTGCAGCTGGTGTTCGGCCTGTTCGCCTCGATGATCGTGATGGCCTTCTCGCGCTGGCGCGAATTCCACGCCGATGCGGCCGGTGCGAAGCTGGCCGGGCGTGGCTCGATGATCTCCGCGCTGCAGCGCCTCAAGGGCGATCACGGCGAGAACACCCTGCCCAAGACGCTGGCCGCGTTCGGCATCTCCGGCCCGCTGGCGCAGGGTTTCCAGCGCCTGTTCATGAGCCATCCGCCGCTGGACGAGCGCATCGCGGCGCTGCAGAACGCTGCTTAACTAGTGCGCTCCTCCCTGAGCGCAAAGAACAAACCGGCATCCATGCCGGACTTTTCGAGAAGCCAAATCACATGAATGCACCCGCCACCGAAACCCGCAAATTCGAAGCCGAAGTCGCCCAGGTGCTGCACCTGGTCACCCATTCGCTGTACTCGCACAAGGAGATTTTCCTGCGCGAGCTGATCTCCAACGCTTCGGACGCCTGCGACAAGCTGCGCTTCGAGTCGCTGGGCAAGCCCGAGCTGCTGGGCGGCGACGGCGAGCTGCACATCGACGTGAGCTGGGACGAGGCCGCGCGCACCATCACCGTGCGCGACAACGGCATCGGCATGACGCGCGACGAAGTGGTGGCGAACATCGGCACCATTGCCAGCTCGGGTACGCGCCGTTTCCTCGAGGCGATGAGCGGCGAGCAGAAGGCCGACGCGCGGCTGATCGGCCAGTTCGGCGTGGGCTTCTATTCCGCCTTCGTGGTGGCCGACAAGGTCACCGTGCTCACCCGCCGCGCCGATGCGCCCGCGGGCGAGGGCGTGAAATGGGAGAGCGACGGCAAGGGCGAGTACGTGCTGGAGCAGGTCGAGCAGACCGAACGCGGCACGGCGGTGATCCTGCACCTCAAGGCCGACGAGGACGAGTTCCTCAAGGCTTGGCAGCTGAAGTCGCTGATCCGCAAGTACTCCGACCACGTGGCTTTCCCGATCCGCATGCCGAAGGAAGAAGACGGCAAGCCCACGGGCGAGTGGGAAACCGTCAACGACGCTTCCGCGCTGTGGGCCAAGCCGAAATCGGAGATCAGCGACGCGGATTACATCGGCTTCTACAAGTCGTTGGGCCACGACTTCAACGATCCGCTGGCCTGGACGCACAACCGCGTCGAGGGTAGCCAGAGCTTCACCACGCTGCTGTACATCCCCGAGCAGCCGCCGTTCGACCTGATGATGGGCGGGCGCGACGAGCGCAAGGGACTCAAGCTCTACATCAAGCGCGTCTTCATCATGGATGCGGCCGAGGAGCTGCTGCCGAACTATCTGCGCTTCGTGCGCGGCGTGGTGGACGCCGACGACCTGCCGCTCAACGTCAGCCGCGAAATCCTGCAGCACAACCGCCAGCTGGAGCGCATCAAGGCTGCCTGTGTGAAGCGCGTGCTGGACCTGATCGAGAAGCTGGCCAAGGACGAGCCGGAGAAGTTCGCCACCTTCTGCAAGGCCTTCGGCAACACGCTGAAGGAAGGCATCAGCGAGGATGCCAGCAATCGCGAGCGCATCGCCAAGCTCCTGCGCTTCGCCTCTACCAAGGGCGACGGCGCAAAGCAGACGGTATCGCTGGACGACTACGTCGGCCGCATGGCGGTGGGCCAGGACGCGATCTGGTACATCACCGCCGACAGCTATGCCGCCGCCGCGGGCAGTCCGCAGCTCGAGGCCTTTCGCGCCAAGGGCATCGAAGTGCTGTTGATGTTCGACCGCATCGACGAATGGATGGTCGGCTACCTCGGCGAATACGAAGGCAAGAAGCTGCGCAACGTGGCCAAGGGCGAGCTGCCGCTGGACGAGGCCGACAAGCAGAAGCAGGAAGAGGCCACCAAGCAGGCCGAGCCGCTGCTCAAGAAGCTCAAGGAACTGCTGGGCGATCGCGTGGGCGACGTGAAGGTTTCCGCGCGCCTCACCGATTCGCCGTCCTGCCTTGCGCTCAGCGACTACGAAATGGCGCCGCACCTCGCGCGTCTGCTGCGCGAAGCCGGCCAGGAGTTGCCGGAGAGCAAGCCTACGCTGGAGATCAATCCGCAGCACACGTTGCTCAAGCGCGTCGAAGCCGAGTCGGACGCGACGAAGGCGAAGGACCTGGCCACCCTGCTGCTGGAGCAGGCCGAGATCGCCGCGGGCGCGCAGCTGGCCGATCCGGCGGCTTTCGTGCAGCGCATGAACCGGGTGCTGCTGGACGCCTGAGCGCGTGGACTTCCGCGCAACAAAAAGCCCGTCGCGAGCGACGGGCTTTTTGTTGCGATCATCGCCGTCTTGGCAGGAGTCAGAAGTCGCTGCGTGCGTTTCCTGCCTGTCTGCGCGGATTCACCGTGTATGGCTGGGCTGCGACGAAGAAGGCGAGGTATTCGAAGTATTCGGGCTGTTGAAGGTAGTGTTCTGGACCGGCGGCTTGGCAGTCGTGGCTGGCGAAGACCGGTTGGTGCTCCGGTAGTTCGGCGGGAAGTCGCCGCGATAATGGTCCATGTGCATGAAGCGCCTGCCGCTCGGGAAGAAGTCGCGACTGGCCAGCGCGAGGCGATCGCCGTCGAGGTGCACCCAGTACCAGTTGCCCGGCGGCACGGGGTTGGTCGAGACGTAGGCGAAGTGGGCATTGTAATTGCCCGCGCCGTTCGGCTCGGCCTGGAGGGCCACGTTCATCACGAACTGGCTCGGTATCGGCTTGCCGTTCTTGTCGGTGGCAGGCGCGTGGATCATCTCGTCCAGGTTGGTGTTCAACAGGCGGCTCATCTTCGGCGGAAGCGAATAGGCCGGCGAGACTTCGGTGACCTTGCCATCGGCATTCACCTGCACCAGTACCGGCTCCACCCGATGCGGAAACGGGTTGAGCGTCATCAGGTCGTTGGCGATGGCGCCCGTATTGACCAGCAGGGCGACGGCTACGGCGGAAAACAGCTGCATCCTCATGTCAGTCTCCTTGTGACAGTGGATAAGGCCTATTTACGCCGCTCCATCGACCGGGTCAATCGGCGGAATGTGATGGGCGCCGCGGCCATCGGCCGGGCACTTTCTTTCATTCCGCGGGGGTTTTCCTGCGCCGCGGCTTCTTCTCCGAAGCTACCAGCAATTGCTGCAGGTAGGCGATGCCTTCTTCCTCCGGGAAAAAGGCCACCACGTCGGCCACGCTGAGCTGGTAGCGCTCACGCAGTACGAGGAATTCCTCGCGGGCGCGGGCGACGCGCGCCGCTTCGGCAGCCTTTTTGCCTAGGGGTTTGGCCTTCGGTTCGGGCCTGGCCTCGGGTTCCGGTTCGGGCTTCGGCGCAGGCTCCGGCTCGGGCCTGCCTTGGTCGAGGGCGGCAAGTTCGGCCTGAAACTGGCGGAAGTCGTAAGGCTTGGAATTCATGGTGCAGGCATAGTGGAGCGGGGATGGGCCATTTTCGCATGCCGGCGGGTTGCGCGACGGTCTTTCGACGGCTGGCGGGATCGCGTCTAATGCGGCGCTGGTTCCCGCGAAGCGGCTGATCGATGAGTGCCTTGCTGCTGCTGTTCGTCTGTTTGGCCCTGGGCGCGGCGGTGCGCCGCTTTGCGCAACCGCCGGCGGGCATCGTGCATGGCTTGAACTGGTGGGTGCTCAACATCGCGCTGCCGGCGCTGGTGCTGGAGCTGATCCCGGAGGTGAAGCCCGATCCGCGGCTGTGGTTTCCGGTGGCGGCGATCTGGCTCACCTTCTTCGGGGCTTGGCTGCTGTTTGCCTGGCTGGGGCGCCGGCTGGGCTGGTCGCGCGGGCGCATCGGCGCGCTGGTGCTGGTATGCGGGTTCGCCAATACCTCGTTCATGGGCTACCCGATGCTGCAGGCGCTGCACGGGCAGGCGGGCCTGGCGCTGGCCGTGGTGGCCGACCAGCTCGGCTGTTTTCCGCTGCTGGCTTCGGCCGGCGTGCTGGTGGCCGGCGTATACGCGGGGCGTACTGCCGATCCGTGGCAGATCGCGCGCCGGATCCTCACCTTTCCCGCCTTCCTTGCCCTGCTGGCGGGTGTGGCGGTCGGCATGCTCGGGGGCTGGCCAGCGGCGCTCGCGGGTGTGCTCCATTCGCTTGGCGGCACGCTGACGCCGCTGGCGCTGTTCTCCGTGGGCCTGCAGTTTCGCCTGCAGGGCATCCGCCACCAGTCCGGCCCGGTGGCCTTCGGGCTCGGCTGGAAACTGCTGCTGGCGCCGGCGCTGTGCTGGCTGCTGGGCGTAGCGACCGGCACGGGTGGCCTGGTATTGACCGTGGGCGTATTGCAGGCCGCGATGGCGCCCATGGTTTCCGCGGCCATCATCGCGGACGAGCACGCGCTGGATCCGGAGTTGGCGAATACCCTGCTGGGCGTCGGTATCGTGCTGTCGCTGCTGACGGTGCCGCTGCTGAATTTGTGGTTGCCGGCGGGTTAGCCGGCGGAAGGCAGCCGCGGCAGATGCCAGCCCCAGAGCACCGCGCCCAGGCGCAGGCCGAGGATGACCAGCACGCCGGCGGTGATGGCCCAGGATGACCGCAGGCCGACGGCTTTCAGCAGAAGATAGACCACGATGCCGGCGATGGCCGCGCTGGCGTAGATGTCCCGGCGGAAGATCAAGGGAACCTGCGCGCTCATCATGTCGCGCAGCATGCCGCCGGCGGCGCCGGTCATGGTGCCCATCAGCACCACGACGATGGGCGAGTGCCCGTCGGCCTCGGCCACCTGCGCACCGCTGATGGCGAACAGCGCCAGGCCCAGCGCGTCGGCCACCAGCAGGGCATGGTTCAAGGGCGGCAGCCAGGCGTTCCAGAGCATGGAGAGCAGGGCCGCCGCCAGAATCACCACGAGATAGCGCGCGTCGCGTATCCAGAAAATCGGATGCCGGTTCAGCAGCAGGTCGCGCAGCGTGCCGCCGCCGATCGCGGTGATCGCCGCGAGGGCCAGTCCACCCAGCAGATCCATGCCGGCGTGCGCGGCCGTCAGGGCGCCGCTGATCGCGAACACGGCGACGCCGATCAGGTCGAACAGATAGAGCAGCAAGCGTGGCGTCCGGCTGTCGGTCATGGCTGGGCCCAGTGGGAATCCGGGCGATAATGCCATCGATGAACGCCCCGCATACCGACAAACCGGCCGAAGT
This sequence comes from Rhodanobacter sp. DHG33, assembly GCF_014843005.1. GTDB lineage: Bacteria > Pseudomonadota > Gammaproteobacteria > Xanthomonadales > Rhodanobacteraceae > Rhodanobacter_A. The sequence continues at coordinate 348,727 of NZ_JACYXM010000006.1, forward strand.
GCGTGCCGACGTGTGGCTATGGGCCGCGCGCTTCTTCAAGACGCGCAGCCTCGCCAAGCAGGCCATCGACGGCGGCAGGATCGACGTCAACGGCGTGGGCTGCAAACCGGCGAAAGCCCTGCGCGTGGGCGACGTGCTGAAGATCGGCCGCGGCGAGGAGCGGCTGGAAGTCGAGGTGCTGGCGCTGGCCGACAAGCGCGGCCCGGCCAGCGTGGCGCAGGCGCTTTACCGCGAGAGCGAGGCCAGCCGGCAGGCGCGCGAAGCATGGCGCGAGCAGCGCCGCCTGGTCGGCGTACAGGCGCCACGCCAGCGCCCGGACAAGCATGCACGCCGTGAATTGCGTCGCCTGAAGGACGATGCGGGCGGTTTTTGAGCAGGCTTTGCGCATTGCATCGCAGATTGCAGTGGTGTTTCTGCCTCACCATGCCTCGCAACGGCGGCCACGCCGGTCGGCGATTCCCGTCCGATGGGACGTGGCCAGGAGCACCGCAATGGATGGTATGGGTTTTTTCAAGCGTTGGCTGGGCGGCGCGGAGGCTTCGGCGCAGCGGCCGGAGGATCGGAAGCAGGCGCCGACCGGTACGCGCATGCTGGTGGTGGACGACTCGCCCACGATCTGCGCGGTGCTGGGCCGCATGCTGGAGCAGGACGGTTACGCGGTGCAGAAGGCCGCCGACGGCGAGCGCGCGCTGGAACTGGCCAAGGCCGAGCTGCCCGAACTGATCTTCCTCGACATCGTCTTGCCGGGCATCAACGGTTTCGCCGTGCTGCGCGCACTGCGTCACGACCCGCTGACCGCGCGCATCCCGATCGTGATGATCAGCGGCAACCCGCAGGCCACCGAGCAGTTCTACGTGCAGCGCTACGGCGCCGACGACTTCATCAAGAAGCCGTTCAACCGGCACGATGTCACCAGCAGCATCGGCCAGCTGGTTCGCTCGGGGCGGCTGCCTGCGCGCGATCTCGCCTTCGAGCGGATGCTCGTGCAGGGCCTGAAGGACGAAGTCGGCCATGCGGGCATGGCGTCCCTCGCAACCTGACGAAACGAGTTTCCCCGCGACGAAAAAGCCCGGAGGTGCGAGCCTCCGGGCTTTCTTTTGATCCCCGCTTAAGTCGTTGCCACAACAAGCATCGACGAGCTGGGCAACGCCGAAACGGACGCTCAGTGTTTCTGCTTGTAGATATGGCGGCTGTTGCGGTTTTCGGAGCGGTTGAGGTTCTTCTTTTCCTGCTTGGTCAGGTGGCCGTTGTGCTTGGCCTCGTCCACGCTTTCGCGGCGGCCGATGTTCGCGTCGTGGGTTTCGTCGCGGGTGGCCTGCGCCTGCGTCATCGTGCCGTTCTTCAGGCCGTTGTCGATGCGGTTCTGCTGGTTGTCCAGGCGGTTGTTGACCTCGTTGACGCGCGGATGGCCGGGCACATCGGTTTGCGCAGCGGTCTGCGCCATGACCTGGCCACCGACCATGGCGCTTCCGATGAGCAGACCGAACAGGACAATCTTCGACTTTGCATTCATGGCAATGTTTCCTTCGAGTAAGCGGATTGCATGATTGGGATGCGCCGCTTCGCCGTTGCCGGAAAAGCAGCATGCATGCGTCGAGTGGGCCAGCGCCTTCACTGCCTTGCCGATGGATCTCCTCCCGCGTCCTGCCCCATCGGTGCCCTTGGCTCACGCAGTTTCAGGAAACGAGCCGCCAGGAACGGTGTTGACAGTCTTTCCGGTAAAGATTTCGTTCGGTTCAGTTGGCGCACAACTTCATGTATCCGGGCTGTCCGCGATTGGGGGCGCGGCGGAAGAATGGTTTGCACCAGTCGCACGATCGACGGGCTGCGGCCATGCGGATCGGCGCCGCGACGAAGGCGGCGATCGGCGCGGTGTCCGTCATGGGCTTTCAGGGATCGCGCTCGGTGATTGCCAGGTTCAGTCGATCAGCTCGTGTGCCGTGATGCGCGCCGCTGCACGTATTTCCTCGCGGAAAGCATCGTCCTCGATGGTGCGCGCCAGCACCATGCCGCCCACGCACAGCGCGGCGAGCGCGAGCCCATGCCGCCGCGCTTCCTGTGTTCCCGCGGATACGTCGGCGCTTTGCGCGAGCATGCCGGCCATGCGCTCCAGCAGTTCGCGATAGGCGTGTTTCACGCCGGGGCTGGCGCGGGCCACGTCGGAGGGCAGAGCGATCATCGGGCAGTGGCCTTCGATGTCGTCCAGGTGTTCGCGGGATAGGTAGACGTCGACCATCTGGCGGGCAAACGCCACCCCGCAGCGCTCCGGATCGAAGTCCAGCTGCGGCCAGCGATCGATTGGGTTGAAGTCCTGATAGGCCGCCACCGCTTCCACGAACAATTCCTCCTTCGTGCGGAAGTGGTTGTAGAAGCCGCCGCGGGTGAGCTTGGCGCTGGCCATGATCTCGTCGATCGAGACCTCGGTGAAACCCTTGCGGTTGAACAGCACGCGGGCGCACTCGACGATGCGCGCGCGGGTCTGCTGCTTGTGTTCGGTGCTGTACGGCATGGCGGTTTCCTCCCGTGCCGGCACAGCGTAGCGCCGACGCTGAATATGTTCTTGAACATATATAGATGCGACGCAGACTGTGCTCCTCCATCACCGAGGAGCACCCCATGAAGCTGTACTACGCCGAGACCTTCAATCCTCGCAGGGCCTGTGCGGTGGCGCGGTATCTCGAAGCGCCGGTCGACTATGTGCGCGTCGACCTCGCGCGCGGCGAGCATCGGCAGCCGCCGTACCTCGCGCTGAACCCGAACGGCAAGGTGCCGCTGCTGGTCGACGGCGACCTGCGCCTGTGGGAGGCGGACGCGATCATGGTGCATCTCGCGGCGCAGGCCGGCTCGGACCTGTGGCCATCCGTTCCGGCGCAGCAGGTCGAGGCAGTGCGCTGGCTGTCCTGGAACCAGGCGCATTTCTTGCGGCACGGTGGCGCGCTGTACTTCGAGCATCTGATCAAGCCCTGGCTGGGCATGGGCGAGGCGGATGCGGTCGCGGTGGCGGAGGCCGAGAAGTTCTTCCGGCATTTCGCGGCGGTCCTCGACGCGCATCTGGCTGCGCACGAATGGCTGGTGGGCGACCGGCTCGGCGTGGCGGATTTCGCCGTTTCCACGCCGCTGGGCTGGGCGAAGGAAGCCCGCTTGCCGCTGGAAGGTTTCGAACATCTCGCGCGCTGGCATGGGCAGCTACAGGCCCTGCCGGCATGGCGCGAACCGTTTCCGCAGATGGCCGCCGCGGCCTGACCTTCATCCGAGGTACCTGTCATGCGCAGACTCATTGCTTTCGAAATGGTGACGCTGGACGGTTGCTATGCCAGCACGGACGGCGACTTCGGCTGGACCCATCGGCGGGAACGCGATGCGGAATGGGATGCCTTCGTGCAGGGCAATGCGGGCAGCGGCGGCGAACTGGTGTTCGGGCGCGTCACCTACCAGATGATGGCGGCCTGGTGGCCCTCGCCGGCGGCGGCGCAGAACGAGCCGCTGGTGGCCGAGCGCATGAACGCGATGCCGAAGTTCGTCTGCTCGCACACGCTGCACACTGCCGCATGGAACAACACCACCGTGCTGGAGGGCGATGCGGTCGCGCGGCTGCAGGCGCTGAAGCGCGAGCCCGGCGCGGATCTGGTGATCCTCGGCAGCGGCGGCCTGGTGGCGTCGCTGGGGCAGGCCGGAGTGATCGACGAATACCAGCTGGTGATCATTCCGATCGTGCTGGGCAAGCGCGGCAGATCGCTGTTCGGCGGCTTCGATGGCGGCATGGATCTGCGCCTCGTCCAGTCGCGGCGCTTCGGCAACGGCAACATGCTGCTCTGCTACGAACCGCAGGTGCGCGCCGCGGAACATTGAGGCCGCATGCTTGCGTCCGCGCCGTCGCGATGGCACAAGCGCTGGCGAAGAAGCTGCGCGTGGCGATTGCCGATGCCGAGCCTGCATGCGAAACGGGCCGCCAGGAATTTCCTGGCGGCCCGTTTGTCTGCCTGGTCAGAACGGAGAATCAATAGTCGTAGGTGATGCCGAACTGCACGTAGCGCGGGCTTTCCAGGCTGTACGGCAACAGATGCTGGGGATTGATCGAGGTGACCACCGTGCCGTTCTCGACGGTGGGGAAGCCCTGATTGTACTGGCCGTAGTACTGCGTGACGTTTTGCTCGTTGAACACGTTGTGGACCTGCAGCTGGAAGTCCAGCTTGTGGTTGGCGAAGGCCGGCCGGTAGTCAACCTGCAGGTTCAACTGATGCGTCCACGGCGTGAAGCCGGTGGTGCCGCCCGGCGTCGGTACGCCGTTGCACCAGTGATAGGACGAGCTGTAGCCGCCGGGATCGCTTTGGTTCGGGCCGTAGAAGCCGAGGCAGGACACCGGCGTGCCCGAGGCGATGCGGTAGGTGCCGCCGACGCTCCACTCCGGCGTGATCTGGTACGAACCGTACAGGCGCAGCTGGTGCTTCTGGTCGTTCGCCTGGAGGCCGTTGGCATACGACATGATCTGGGCGAAGTCCCACTGCTCGGTGATCGACTGCGAGCTGCCGCCCTGGCCGATGTTCGATTCCACCGGCCCCTCGGTGTCGCCGTAGCTGCGCGAGAAGGTGTAGTCGATCTTGCCGTACCACTTGCCGTCGAACGGGTGCTCCAGGTACAGGTCCAGCGAGTAGTAGTTGCGCTTGAGCTGCGGGAAGCCGAAATCCGCGTTGGTCAGCTTCACTTCGCTATAGCCGCCGCTGCCGTTCGCGATCCGCAAGGTGTTGGCGACGCCCGGATTGATCAGGAGGCTGCCAAGGATGGCGCTGGGATCGATGGTGACCCCCTGCGCCGCGGCCGCGTTTTCGATGATGGCGGCGTTGGCTCCTTCGGAGCCGTACCAGTCGTCGATGGCGCGACCCAGCTTGTTGACGGTGCCGGTGGCGCCGTAAACCCAGCTCTGGCCGAACATCTTGAACTGCTGCTGCATGCCCAGCACGAACTGATCCTGGTACTCCGCCTTGAGGTTCGCGGACGTGGTCTCCTTGGCCGGGATCGAAGTGCCGTTTTCGCTGTTGACGTAGTAGGTGTTGTTCGGAAAGGTGTTCGGCACCAGCACCGGATTGACCGGCGTGCCGTCGGCATTGATGCCCGAGTACGTGTAGAACTGTTCCGTGTACAACGGATCGCTGGCCTCGCGCAGCGCCACGGAAGTGGGCATCGCCAGGTAGTAGCGGCCGGCGTTGCCGAACACCTTCATGCTGGAGTCGCCGAACACGTCCCAGCTGAAGCCGATGCGCGGCGCCCACTGCGGCTTGGTCAGGCGCAGGTAGGGCTCGCCTGCCGGGTTGAAGTTGGTGAACTGGTCGTTGCGCAGGCCGAGGTTGAGCAGGAAGTTCGGCGTGATCTGCCAGTTGTCCTGGATGTACTGCGCACGCTGCATCACCTCCACCGAGGCGCTGCTGGTGAACACGTACTTTTCCACGTAGCAGCCCTTGGTGCCGCCCACGCAGGGCGTACCCGGCCCAGCTGTCCCGACGCCGGCGAGTTGGATGATGTCGGCGCCCGGCGCGCCGGTCTGCCCGTAGCTCCAGGAATACCCCGGACCGCTCATCGACACGCCGTCGTCCTTGTCGAGGCTGGTGTCGTTGTCGATGCCGAACTGGATGTCGTGATTGCCCAGCTTCCAGTCCAGATCCAGGCGCAGGTTGCGCACCTCGGAACGGTGGGCCGGGTCGTTCAAGTTGAGGTAGAGGCTTGAGTTGTGGATGTAGCAGGAGGCGCACGACAGGTAGGCCGGGTTTTCGTTCGCAGTGCTTCCGACGTAGGTCAGGCTGGGGTCGTAGCCCGGGTAACCGGTGTAGTACGTGCCGTTCATCTTGCCGTACAGGAAGTTCAGCGTGAGGTTGTCGGTGATGTACGAGGTGTACTTGGCGATCCAGATCTTGAAGGCGGTTTTCGAGCGATCGCCTTCGGCCTCGAATGAATTGGCCGTGCGAGTGGCGTTGTCGTAGTTGTAGTACTGCTCGGGGGCGTTCTGCGCCGAGTTGTAGATGCTGGTCAGCGACAGGATGTTGTTGGAATTGATGTTCCAGTCCAGCTTGCCGTAGAACTTGGGGTCGCTGTCCTTCCAGTAGCCGACGTTGCCGGCGTTGACGGTGCCCACCGTGTGCCCCTGCGACTTGTCGACTTCGGCCGACAGGAACAGGAACAGCGTGTCCTTGATCAGCGGACCGCCGAGGTAGGCGTCGTACACTGTGTTCCAGCTGCTGTTGGCCTGGCGGTATTGCTCGAGATTGCCGTACTCCTCGCCCGCTGTGGTGCTCAGCGGGTTGTTCCAGTAGATGTTGTTGGCGCTGCTCTGCGCGAAGGCCGGCTGCCACAGCACTTGGCCACCGAAGTGCCAGTCGTTGGTGCCGCTCTTGCCCACCTGGCTGATCACGCCGCCGGCCGAGCGGCCGTACTGCGCGCCATAGCCGCTGGTAAGGGTCTGCTGCTGGTCGATCGAGCCGTAGGGCAGCGTGATGCCACCGGTGTTGCTGAGCGGGTCGGTGGTGTTGAAGCCGTTGATGTAATAAGCGTTCTCGACGATGGACGAGCCGCCGAACGAAACCAGCGGCTCGCCGGTGGGGCCGGCGCCGAGCATGGACGCGCCCGAGATGGTGCCCGGCGCCAGCAGGGCGATGGCCGCCGAATTGCGCGCCAGCGGCAACTGGGTCAGCTGCTGCGAGGTGATGGTCAGGTTCTGGGTAGTCGAGGTCACGTCGATCGCGGGCAACGCATTCGCCGTCACGGTTACCGAGCTCAGCGTGCTGGTGTCCTTGCCGCCGGGTTGTGTGAAGTCGGCCTCGGAGGCACCGCCTGCGCTCGGATTGACGTGATTGTGGGTCTGCACCACGGCACCGTTCTGGATGAGATTGACCGTGTAGTCGCCGACCGGCACGGTCACCGAATAGTGACCGGTGCTGTCGACCGGCACGGTGCGGTTGAAGCCCGCGCCGCCGATGACCTGCACGGTGGTGCCGGACGCGGGAGCACTGCCGAAGATGGTGCCGGTGGTCGCCTGGGCGAATGCCTGCCCGGACAGGCCTGCCCCCATCGCGATGGCCGCGGTCAGCGCGGTGCGGCGTGTGATGCGGCGCGACGATGCTTGGTGCTTGCTATTCATCGAATACCCCTCGTGGCCAAACTGCTGTTTGGTTCGGTTGCGATGGTCGGATCGCCATCTGACCCGGCGCGTTTCTCTACGCGCCGGAGAAGTCAGGCCAACGGAACCCGCTCCTGACCTGGAATTGCCCGGAAGCATCCGCCTCGTTGCGAGGCGCCCCTTGACTCACTTCGGGCAAATCGAACCTACGAGTATCGAAAGAAAAAATCAAATAACAAAAAATTGTGAAAGTATGTATAGGTTCCGATTCTTGAACTTTGCCTTTCGTTGAGGGTGGCGGGCTTGGTGCTAGCACTCCTGGCCTTGGGCGCGCACTGCGCCGCGATGCCCGCGCCCAAGGCAACAACTTGCGCTCCCCCATGCCGGCACGGAAACTGGCCCGACGCGGCCGTAGGTGTCCGCGAGGGGGGCAGGGGAATGGCCGGTTTTGCTTTGTTCAAGCGCCTGGTGGGCGGCAACGACCGTCGCCATAGCGGGCCCCGCGTGCGTGCACCGGTGGCCACTCGTGTGTTGGTAGTGGACGACTCGGCGACGATCCGTGCGGTGCTGGGCAAGATGCTCGCGCAGGATGGCTACGAAGTGCTCAAGGCCGCCGATGGCGAAGCCGCCTTGGCGATGGCTCGAAGCGAGCAGCCGGCCCTGGTTTTCCTCGACATCGTGTTGCCCGGCATGTCCGGCTTCGAGGTGCTGCGCACCTTGCGCCGCGAAGCCGCGACGCAGCACGTTCCCATCGTGATGATCAGCGGCAACGTGCAGGCCACCGAGCAGTTCTACGTGCAACGCTACGGCGCCGACGATTTCATGAAGAAGCCGTTCGGCCGCGAGGAGGTGTTCGAGCGCATCCGGCAGCTGGTGTTGGCCGGGCGCCTGCCCGGGCGCACGTCGACCGCCGAACCCGAGTTGCCGCAGGACGTGAGCCAGGCCGAGTGGGATGCGATTCCCGACATCGCGATGCCGGACGAGGCGCATATGACGCCGCCAAAACCGGACGATCAGTAAGGGCCAGTCGCTGCATCCACGCTATTCCCAGTCAAACCCTCCCCATCATGGGGAGGGTTTTTCGTTGGGAAGTGCGGCCATGAATGGCCGCCTGTTTGATTCTCGCGATCAGGGATGATCGCAAAGATCACCTCAGGTCGAAGCGGTCGAGATTCATCACCTTGGTCCATGCCGCCACGAAGTCGTGCACGAACTTCTCCTTGCCGTCGGTGCTGGCGTAGACCTCGGCCAGCGCGCGCAGCACCGAATTCGAGCCGAACACCAAGTCGACGCGGGTGCCGGTGTATGTCGGCTTGCCGCTCTTGCGGTCACGGCCTTCGAAAAGGTCGCCGGCAGGTTTCCATTCGGTGGCCATGTCCAGCAAGTTGACGAAGAAGTCGTTGCCGAGCACGCCGGGTTGGTCGGTGAACACGCCGTGCGCGCCGCCGTCGTAGTTGGCGCCCAGCACGCGCAGGCCGCCGACCAGGGCGGTCATCTCCGGCGCGGTGAGGGTGAGCCGTTGCGCCTTGTCGATCAGCAGGTGCTCGGCAGGGACGTCCGACTTTGTCTTCAGATAGTTGCGGAAGCCGTCGGCGTAGGGCTCCAGATAAGCGAAGGACTCGACGTCGGTCTGCTCGGCGCCGGCATCCACGCGGCCCGGCGAGAACGGTACCTCGACAGCGATGCCAGCGGCCTTGGCCGCCATCTCGATGCCCACGCCACCGGCCAGCACGATCAGGTCGGCGAGCGAGGCCTTGCCCGAGGCCTTCTGGATTTCCTCCAGCTTCGGCAGCGCCTTGAGGGCCAGCGCGTTGACCGCCCAGTCCTTCTGCGGGGCAAGCCGGATGCGCGCACCGTTGGCGCCGCCACGCTTGTCGCCGCCGCGGAAGGTGGACGCCGAAGCCCAGGCGAGCGAAACCAGTTGCGACACGCTCAATCCCGAGGCGGCGATCTTGGCCTTGAGGTCGGCGATGTCGGCGGCGCTGGGATGATGCGTGGCCTTGGGCAGCGGATCCTGCCAGAGCAGGTCCTCCTGCGGCACTTCAGGGCCGAGGTAGCGTGCCTTCGGACCGAGGTCGCGATGGGTCAGCTTGAACCATGCACGCGCATAGGCGTTGGCGAAAGCCTGCGGGTCGTCGCGGAAGCGGCGCGAGATTTTTCCGTAAGCCGGGTCGAAGCGCAGCGACAGGTCGGTGGTGAGCATGGTCGGCCGGCGCTTGGGCGAGTCGGCCGAGGGGCCGGGAATGATCGCGTCGCTACCCTTGGCCACCCACTGATGTGCGCCTGCCGGACTCTTTTCCAGTTCCCACTCGAAGTCGAACAGGAACTTGAAGAAGTCGTTGCTCCATTGCGACGGCGTGCGCGTCCAGGTGACTTCCAGGCCGGAGCCGATCGCGTCCTTGCCCTTGCCGCTGGCGAATGTGCTGGCCCAGCCCAGGCCCTGTTGTTCCAGCGACGCGGCCTCCGGTACGTCGCCGACATGGCTGGCCGCGGCTGCGCCGTGGGTCTTGCCGAGGGTGTGGCCGCCGGCGATCAGCGCCACGGTTTCCTCGTCGTCCATGGCCATGCGCGCGAAGGTCTCGCGGATATCGTGCGCGGCGGCGAGCGGGTCGGGGTTGCCGTCCGGGCCTTCCGGGTTCACGTAGATCAAGCCCATCTGTACGGCGCCCAGCGGATTGTCGAGCGTGCGTTCGCCGGGCTTGCCGTGCGAGTAGCGGCTGCCCGGCGTGCTGCTCGCCGCCAGCCATTCGGTTTCGTTGCCCCAGGACACGTCGAGGTCGGGCTCCCACACGTCCTCGCGGCCCGCGGCGAAGCCGAAGGTACGGAAGCCGCTGGATTCCAGCGCGACGTTGCCGGCCAGCACGATCAGGTCGGCCCAGGAAATTCGCTGGCCGTATTTCTGCTTGATCGGCCACAGCAGGCGGCGCGCCTTGTCGAGGCCGACGTTGTCCGGCCACGAATTGAGCGGCGCGAAGCGCTGCTGCCCGCGCCCCGCACCGCCGCGCCCGTCGCCGACGCGGTAGGTGCCGGCGCTGTGCCAGGCCATGCGTATCATCAGGCCGGCATAGCTGCCGCCGTCGGCGGGCCACCAGTCCTGCGAATCGGTCATCAGCGCCAGCAGGTCCTTCTTCAGCGCAGTGTAGTCGAGCTTCTTGAATGCGTCGCGGTATTCGAACGTCTTGCCCAGGGGGCTGGATTTTTCGGAATGCTGGCTCAGCAGATCGAGCCGCAACTGGTTCGGCCACCAGTCGCGGTTGGTGGTTCCGGTGATGGTCTGGTGGAAGGGGCACTTCGCTTCGGCGGACATGGACTCTCTCCTCGGGCGTGGGGTGGCCCGGACCAATCTACGCAGCTCCGGCCATTCGTGGAATTCGAATATTCCAATGCCGGCGATAGTGCAGGACTATCGTCCGGCGTGAAGCCGGAAAAGTATGCCGGGAGGCCCGTGACGGAGAGGTGTCGGTGCCGCTGCTCAGCGCAGCTGCTTGAGCCGGTAGAGCGCTTCCAGGGCGTCGCGTGGCGTCAGCGCGTCGGGGTCGATGGCGTCCAGTGCATGCTCCACCGCCGACGGCGCGGGCGGCGCGAACAGGCCGAGCTGCGGCGAGGCGTCGGCGGCGGGTGCCGGCGCGCCGACGTGCGCGTGCATGCCGCGCTCCAGCTCCGCCAGCGTGCGTCGCGCATCGGCGATCACCGCTTTCGGCAAGCCGGCCAGTGCCGCCACCTGCAGGCCGAAGCTGCGATTGGCCGGGCCTTCCTTCACCGCGTGCATGAACACCAGTTGCTCGCCGTATTCGACGGCGTCGAGGTGCACGTTGGCGATGCCGGCATAGTCGTTGGCGAGTTCGGTCAGCTCGAAATAGTGCGTGGCGAACAGCGTGAAGGCACGGCTGCTCGCGGCCAGATGCACCGCCGCAGCGCGCGCCAGCGCGAGGCCGTCGTAGGTGCTGGTGCCGCGGCCCACTTCGTCCATCAGCACCAGGCTGTGCGCGGTGGCGTTGTGCAGGATGTTGGCGGTTTCGCTCATCTCCACCATGAAGGTGGACTGGCCGCGCGAAAGGTCGTCGCCCGCGCCGATGCGGGTGAAGATGCGGTCGACGGGGCCGATCGCGGCGCGGCTGGCCGGCACGTAGCTGCCGATGTGGGCGAGCAGCACGATCAGCGCGTTCTGCCGCATGTAGGTGCTCTTGCCGCCCATGTTCGGGCCGGTGATGACCAGCATGCGGCGATCGTCGTCGAGCATCAGGTCGTTCGGCTCGAACGGCTCCTCGCGCACCTTTTCCACCACCGGGTGGCGGCCGCGCTCGATGGCGATGCCGGGTTCGTCGGTGAGCTCTGGCGCCGCCCAGTCCAGCGTCTCGGCGCGCTCGGCCAGCGTGGCCAGCACGTCGAGTTCGGCGATGGCGGCGGCAGCCTGCTTCAGCGGCTCCAGCCGTCCGGTGAGCGTGTCGAGCAGCGCTTCGTACAGCGCGCGTTCGCGCATCAGCGAGCGTTCCTTCGCGCTGAGCACCTTGTCCTCGAACTGCTTGAGTTCCTCGGTGATGTAGCGCTCGGCGTTCTTGGTGGTCTGGCGGCGCGTGTAGTGCGTGGGCGCCTTGTCGGACTGCGCCTTGCTGACCTCGATGTAGTAGCCGTGCACGCGGTTGTAGCCCACCTTGAGCGTGGGGATGCCGCTGGCGGTCTTCTCGCGTTCTTCCAGCTCGACCAGGTACTGGTCGGCATGCGTGGAGAGCCGGCGCAACTCGTCCAGTTCGGCGTCGTAGCCGTCGTTGACGACGCCGCCGTCGCGTTGCAGCACAGGCGGGTGTTCGACGATGGCGCGCTGGAGCAGGTCGGCGGTTTCGGCGTGGTCGCCGATGCGGTCGACCAGGGCGTGCAGCAGCGGGCTGTCGAGCGCTGCGATGCGCGCGCGCAACTCGGGCGCCGCCAAAAGACCATCGCGCAGCGTGGAAAGATCGCGCGGCCGCGCCGAGCGCAAGGCCACGCGGGCAAGGATGCGCTCCAGGTCGCCGATGCCACGCAGCTTCTCGCGCAGTGCCTCGTGCCCGCGGCTGTCGATCAGCGCGCCGATGGCCTGATGGCGCGCGCGCAGCACCTCGCGCGAACGCAGCGGCCGGTTGAGCCAGCGGCGCAGCAGGCGTGCGCCCATCGGCGTCACGGTCTCGTCGAGCACGCCGAGCAAGGTGTGTTCGGTGCGACCGCTGGGATGCGTGTCGAGTTCGAGGTTGCGGCGCGTGGCGGCGTCCAGCGCGATGGTCTCGCCGGCCGATTCCACCGCCATGCCGCTGAGGTGCGGCAGCGCGCTCTTCTGGGTTTCCTCGACGTAGCCGAGCAGGCAGCCGGCGGCGCCGATGGCCAGCGGCAGCTTGTCCACACCGAAACCGCCGAGGTCGCGCGTGCCGAAGAAACGGTTGAGCTCACGCCGTGCGGCGTCGCTCTCGAAATGCCATGGCGGCCGCTTGCGCAGGCCGGGCAGGGTGGCGACCAACTTCGGCCACGCCACGCTTTCGTCCACCAGCGTCTCGGCCGGTTGCAGGCGCGCGAGTTCCGCGGCCAGCGCTTCGGCGCCCGGCACCTCGCTGAGCAGAAAGCGGCCGCTGGAGAGATCCACCCAGGCGAGGCCGTAACCGTCCTTGGCGCCGGCGCTGATCGCCAGCAGCAGGTTGTCGCGACGCTCCTCCAGCAGCGCGGCGTCGGTCACCGTGCCCGGCGTGACCACGCGCACCACCTTGCGCTCCACGATGCCCTTGGCCAGTGCCGGGTCGCCGATCTGTTCACAGATCGCCACCGACTCGCCGAGGCGTACCAGCTTCGCCAGGTAGTTCTCCACCGCATGGTACGGCACGCCCGCCATCGGGATCGGCGCGCCCGCCGACTGCCCGCGCTGGGTCAGCGTGATGTCCAGCAACCGCGCCGCCTTGCGCGCATCGTCGTAGAACAGCTCGTAGAAATCGCCCATGCGGAAGAACAGCAGCACGTCGGGATGCGCCGCTTTCGCGGTGAGGTACTGACGCATCAAGGGAGTGTGCAGGGAGAGATCGTCGTGGCTCATGCGTGACTGCGTATGGGTGGAACAGGGTGGCCGATCCGCGTTAACGTGCCGGTCTTGAAGATCGGGAGTCTCGCATGGAGTTGTCGTCTGTTCCTACCGATGCCGCGCTGCGTGGGCTGGCGCAGGCGGTAGCGGACGAGACCCTGCGCCAGCGGCTGATGCTGGTGACCGCCGAGTCGTGCACCGGCGGCTGGATCGCCAAGACGCTCACCGACCTGCCAGGCAGCTCGGCTTGGTTCGATGCCGGCGTGGTGACCTACAGCTACGAGGCCAAGCAGGCCTTGCTGGGCGTCGACCCGCGCACACTGGAGCGCGTTGGCGCGGTGAGCGAGGAAATTGCCCTGGAGATGGTGTCCGGTGCACTGGCCCGTTTCGGCGCGGGCGTGGCGGTGGCGGTCACCGGCATCGCCGGCCCCAGCGGCGGCACGGCGGACAAGCCGGTGGGCACCGTCTGGATCGCATGGAAACGGCGCGGCGGTTATGCCCACGCGCAACCCTTCCATTTCGCCGGCGACCGCGAGGCGGTGCGCCGACAGACCGTGGCCGCGGCGCTGGCAGGCTTGCAGAAAACCCTGACCGAATAAGGCGATTCCTGCCGGCAGCAAGGCTTGACCGGTGTGGGATACTGCGTGTTCGCCGTGATCGCAGCCCGTGAGATACACCCCGGGCATCATGGCCCCACATTCGCAGCCAACCGGAACCAAGACGATGGATGACAACAAGCGCAAGGCGCTCGCCTCCGCCCTCGGCCAGATCGAAAAGCAGTTCGGCAAGGGCGCCGTGATGCGCATGGGCGATCGCACCAACGAGGCGATCGAAACCGTGTCCACCGGTTCGCTGGGGCTGGACATCGCGCTGGGCGTGGGCGGTCTGCCGCGCGGCCGCGTGGTCGAAATCTACGGCCCGGAATCCTCGGGCAAGACCACGCTCACCCTGCAGGTGATCGCCAATTGCCAGAAGAACGGCGGCACCGCGGCCTTCGTGGACGCCGAGCATGCGCTGGACCCGACCTATGCCGCCAAGCTGGGCGTGAACGTGGACGACCTGCTGGTCTCGCAGCCCGACACCGGCGAACAGGCACTGGAAATCGCCGACATGCTGGTGCGCTCAGGCGCAGTGGACGTGGTGGTGGTCGACTCGGTCGCCGCGCTGACTCCGAAGGCGGAAATCGAAGGCGAGATGGGTGACTCCCACGTCGGCCTGCACGCGCGCCTGATGAGCCAGGCGCTGCGCAAGCTCACCGCCAACATCAAGAAGTCCAACTGCCTGGTGATCTTCATCAACCAGATCCGCATGAAGATCGGCGTGATGTTCGGCAGCCCCGAGACCACCACCGGCGGCAACGCACTGAAGTTCTACGCCTCGGTGCGCCTGGACATCCGCCGCATCGGCGCGGTGAAGAAGGGCGAGGAGGTCATCGGTTCGGAAACTCGCGTCAAGGTGGTCAAGAACAAGGTGGCGCCGCCGTTCCGCCAGGCCGAGTTCGAGATCCTGTACGGCGAGGGTTCCTCGCGCGAAGGCGAGATTATCGAGCTGGGTGTGGCGCAGAACCTGATCGACAAGTCCGGCGCCTGGTACAGCTACAAGGGCGACCGCATCGGCCAGGGCAAGGAAAACGTCCGCCAGTTCCTCAGGGACAATCCTGCCGTCGCCAACGAGATCGACACCGAACTGCGCGCACGCCTGCTGGTGGCCAATGCCGGCAAGGCTTCGGCTTCCGAGGAAGCGCTCGAAGAGGCGTGATCGTGTTGCGTCTCCGTGCACGGAGACGCAAACCGTTTGTCCCGGATGGCACGATGCAGCCGTGCCATCTAGCGTCCAGACTGGAGTTGTTCCCGAATCTTTGGCGCTGCTTGATAGTTCCGTCGGACCGAACGGCCATTGCTTCGGGCCAGCAAAAGGGAAGGCGGCTCAGGTGCTGAACCGACGTCCGAAAGATCACCACAGACGTGCCAGCGTGCGACATCGGCCAGATCTTGGCGCCAGGGCGGCTTCCCCATGAAGCGCAAGCAGAGTGACAACACCGACAAACCACGCCCCAGCGCCTACGACAAGGCGCTGGGCCTGCTGGCGCGCCGCGAACAATCGCGCCGCGAATTGCATCGCAAGCTCGACCTGGGCGGTTACGCCAAGGACGAATCCGACAAGGCGCTCGCCAGGCTGGGCGAACAGCGCTATCAGGACGACGAACGCTTCGCCGCCATGCTCCTGCGCAACCGGGCCGGACAAGGCTATGGTCCCGCGCGCATCCGCATGGAGCTGAAAACCCACGGCCTCGCCGACGCAACGATCCGCCGCCTGCTGGATGAGGCCGAAGTGGACTGGCAGGCCAGCGCCGCCAACCAGCTGCGCCGCCGTTATGGCGGTAAGCCTGCCGCGGATCGCGAGGAGCAGGGGAAAAGGGCGCAATTCCTCCTGCGGCGCGGTTTTTCCGCCGCCACGGTAAGATATGCGACCCACGCCGACGTGGACGAAGCCGACGAGGAAGATTGATCGCGGCGGAGTAGCGGCGTGTCTCCTCGCAGCCATCGCCGCCACGCATGAAAACCGCCGACATCCGTTCGACCTTCCTCGACTTCTTCCGCGCGAAAGGCCACACCATCGTGCCTTCCGCTTCGCTGGTGCCGGCCAGCGACCCGACCCTGCTGTTCACCAACTCGGGCATGGTGCCGTTCAAGAACGTGTTTCTGGGCAGCGAGAAGCTGCCCTACGTGCGCGCGGCCGACGTGCAGCGCTGCCTGCGCGCCGGCGGCAAGCACAACGACCTGGATGCCGTGGGCTA
Source organism: Rhodanobacter sp. DHG33 (assembly GCF_014843005.1). GTDB lineage: Bacteria > Pseudomonadota > Gammaproteobacteria > Xanthomonadales > Rhodanobacteraceae > Rhodanobacter_A. The sequence goes on from NZ_JACYXM010000006.1 coordinate 364,663, forward strand.
CACCGCGCGCCACCACACCTTCTTCGAGATGCTGGGCAACTGGTCGTTCGGCGACTACTTCAAGCGCGAAGCGATCACCTGGGCGTGGGAGCTGCTCACCCAGGTGCTCAAGCTGCCGGCCGAAAAGCTGTGGGTCACCGTTTACCACACCGACGACGAGGCCTACGGCATCTGGCATAAGGAAGTCGGCGTGCCGGCCGAGCGCATCGTGCGCATCGGCGACAACAAGGGCGCGCCGTTCGCTTCCGACAACTTCTGGCAGATGGCCGACACCGGCCCCTGCGGCCCCTGTACCGAGATCTTCTACGACCACGGCGCGGACGTGGCCGGCGGCCCGCCCGGCTCGCCCGACGAGGACGGCGACCGCTACATCGAGATCTGGAACCTGGTGTTCATGCAGTTCGACCGTGCGCCCGACGGCACGCTGTCGAAACTGCCTGCGCCCTGCGTAGACACCGGCATGGGCCTGGAGCGTCTCGCCGCCGTGCTGCAGCACGTGCACTCCAACTACGAGATCGACCTGTTCCAGCACCTGATCAAGGTGGCGGCCGAGCTCACCGCGACCAAGGACCTGGCCAACCAGTCGCTGCGCGTGATCGCCGATCACGTGCGCGCCTGCTCGTTCCTGATCGTGGACGGCGTGCTGCCGTCGAACGAGGGCCGCGGCTACGTGCTCCGCCGCATCATCCGTCGCGCGCTGCGCCACGGCTGGATGCTGGGCGTCCGCGGCGACTTCTTCTGGAAGATGGTGCAGCCGCTGGTCGAGGAGATGGGCGAGGCCTATCCGGAATTGAGAGCCAAGCAGGCCTTCGTGGAAGACGCACTGCGTACCGAGGAGATGCGCTTCGGCGAAACGCTGGAACACGGCATGCGCGTGTTCGACGAAGTCGCTAGCAAGCTTTCCGGCAAGACCATCGCGGGCGTCGACGCGTTCCGCCTGTACGACACCTACGGCTTCCCGGTCGACCTCACCGCCGACATCGCGCGCGAGCGCGGTCTCGACGTGGACATGGCCGGCTTCGAGAAGGCAATGAACGAACAGCGCGAGCGCGCCCGCGCCGCGGGCAAGTTCGAGGCCAAGGGCCAGATGCCGGCGGAACTCGCCAGCCAGCTCGCGCCCACGGTTTTCCTGGGCTACGAAGCCTTGGCTGCGACGGGCGGCAAGGTGCTGGGCATCGTGCGCGATGGCCGCCAGGTCGGGCAGCTCGGCGAAGGCGAGCAGGGCTTCGTGATACTCGACCGCACGCCGTTCTATGCCGAGTCCGGTGGACAGGTGGGCGATACCGGTACGCTATCTAGCGGCGGTGGCCGCTTCGAGGTGGTCGATACGTTGAAGATGGGCGGCGTGTTCTTCGGCCACGCCGGCACCTGGCACGGCGCGCAGCCGCTGAAGACCGGCGATGTGGTGGACGCGCAGGTGGATGCCGCACGCCGCCAGTCCATCGTGCTCAACCATTCCGCCACCCACCTGCTGCACGCCGCGCTGCGCAAGGTGCTGGGCACCCACGTCACGCAGAAGGGATCGCTGGTGGCCCCCGAGCGCCTGCGCTTCGACTTCGCCCACCACAAGCCCTTGAGTCGCGAGGAACTCGCCGAGGTCGAGGCGCTGGTCAACGCCGAGGTGCGCCGCAACGCCGCCGCCGAAGTGCGCCACATGGCCTACGACGACGCCATCGCCTTCGGCGCGATGGCGCTGTTCGGCGAGAAATACGGCGACGAAGTGCGCGTGCTGAAGATGGGCGAGTTCTCCACCGAGCTATGCGGCGGTACCCACGTGGGGCGCACCGGCGACATCGGCCTGTTCAAGGTCGTGGCCGAATCCGGCGTGGCTTCCGGCGTGCGCCGCATCGAGGCGGTCACCGGTGCCGGCGCGCTGGCCTTCGTGGCCGGCGAGGAGCGCCGTCTCGGCGAGCTGTCGCAGCTGCTTTCCAGCAGCGGCGACGATGCCATCGAGAAGCTGCGCCAGCTGTTCGACAAGCAGAAGAAACTGGAGCGCGAACTGGAATCGCTGCGCGCCAAGGCGGCCGGTTCCGCCACCGCCGAATTGGCGGGCGGCGCACATGAAGTCGACGGCATCAAGGTGGTGGCCGCCAGGCTGGAAGGGCTGGACGCCAAGGCCCTGCGCGACAGCGTGGACCAGCTCAAACAGCAGTTGGGCAATTGCGTGGTCCTGCTGGCGGGTGCGGCAGATGGTCGCGTCTCGCTGATCGCCGGCGTGCACGGCCAGGCGCTGGGTCGCATCAAGGCCGGCGACGTGGTTTCGCACGTGGCGAAGCAGATCGACGGCAAGGGCGGCGGCCGTCCCGACATGGCCCAGGGCGGTGGCACGGACGCCCCTGGCCTGTCAACGATTCTTGCGGGTCTGCCGTTGTGGATTTCGAGCCAGTTATCGGCTTGAGCATGACATCGGGTGCAATATGCGCAGGGCATACCCGAGCGCATTGCACCCGATAGGGATGCTAGTTAGTATCGCTTGAGCATCAGGGTTTGCCGGTTGCGTACGACAAATGAGTCGCAGCAGCAGGTGGCCGTGTTGAGAATCGTAAAGGCGGCAACGCCGTAGTGATTCGATCGTTTGAACTGAGGCAGCGGCAGGGGGAAAATGCCGCTGCAGCAGGTCTGGAACCAGGAACCAATGGAGCTGCAACCATGTTGATTCTAACCCGCAGGGTTGGCGAAACCCTGATGATCGGCGACGAGGTAACCGTCACCGTTCTGGGAGTGAAGGGCAATCAGGTGCGCATTGGCATCAATGCCCCCAAGAACGTTGCCGTGCACCGCGAAGAGATCTACCAGCGCATCAAGAACGGCCACGAACCAGGCGCAGCTCCCGGCGGCGACGACCAGCACTGATCGCAGTCTCAGTCTTTACGTCGAGCCGGTCGGCAGGTATCCTTGCCGGCTCGCAGCGACACCAGAACCCGGAGAGATGCCCGAGTGGCCGAAGGGGCTCCCCTGCTAAGGGAGTATAGGGTCAAAAGCCTTATCGAGGGTTCGAATCCCTCTCTCTCCGCCAGATACGCAAAACGCCCCGAACGGGGCGTTTTGCGTATCTGGCGAGTCTGGTTCGCGCGGCGATATCGCAGCCTCCGAGACACTGGCGACAGCATGCAGTCCACGGTCGCCGGAAACAGGCGCAGGCTTTACCATGCGCGCATGTCTGAACCTGCCATTCCCCGTTTCCGCGCGGCCGCCATGGCCGACGTCCCCGCCATCGTGGCCCTGGTCGAATCCGCCTATCGCGGCGATTCCGGCCGGCGCGGCTGGACCACCGAATCCGATCTACTGGATGGCCAGCGCACCGACGCCGCCGGCGTGGCGGCATTGCTGGATCAGCCGCACGGCTTGCTGCTGCTGGCCGAGGGCAATGGCGTGCTGCTGGCCAGCTGCCATATCGAGCGGCAGGGCGATTCCGGCTACTTCGGCATGTTCGCGGTCGACCCGCTGCAGCAGGGCGGCGGCCTCGGCAAGGCCGTGCTGGCGGAAGCCGAGCGCATCGCGCGCGAAACCTGGCAGTGCCGCGCCATGCACATGACGGTGATCGTGCAGCGCGCGGAGCTGATCGCCTTCTACGAGCGCCGCGGATACCGCCGCACCGGCGAATTCCAGCCCTTCCCGTACGGGGACGAGCGTTTCGGCATCCCGCGCCGCGACGACCTGCGTTTCGAAGTGCTGCGCAAGGAGCTCGCATGAGCCTTGCGGGCGAGGGCTGGGTGCGCGTCGGCGCGCGCAGCGAACTGTTGCCGGGCGAGTTCAGAGTGGTGTTCGACGGCGACACGCCGATCGCCGTGTACAACATCGACGGCGCCCTGTATGCGGTCGAGGATGTCTGCACGCACGACGGCGGCGATCTCGCCGGCGGCGAGGTGATCGGCTTCGAGGTGGAATGCCCGCGCCACGGCGCGCGCTTCGACCTGCGCACCGGCGCGGTCACCTGTCCGCCCGCCTATGAGCCGATAGCGAGCTTTCCCGTGCGCGAGCAGGACGATGCGATCTGGACGCGCGACGATCGCTGAAGGCGCGCAGGTAGCCTGCTGCCGGGTTGCCCTCTGCTTTTGGCGGGGCTGAATCCGCAGGCTCAGAAGTGGTACACGAACGCCAGCGATTCGGACGGCTGGTTGCGCGAACCGAAGCGCGTCACCAGCGGGCTGCCGCCGGCGTTGCCGAGCAGGCGTTCCCAGCTCAGCGCCAAGGCGAGGCCGGTGTGCTGGCTGGTGGGCACGAACAGGTCGTATTCCAGCGATGCCGACTGGCTGCCGGCGCCGGGGTGCCAGGCGGGTACGGCCAGCGTGTCCGCCTGGGCGGGGCTGATGCCGAAGAAGCGGTCCATGGCCGCGCCGTTCATCGCCTGCCAGCGCATTTCGAACGAATGCTGCAGCAGCCAGACGGGCGGCAGGTCCCATTCGCCGTAGGCCTCGAGGTAGGCCCCCGCACCGTCGATATCGTGGCTGAGGTCGATGCCCGCATCGACCTGTTTGGCGAGCTGCCACTCCAGGTACCCCCCCGCAGTGAGGCGTGGCGACAACGGTGCGATCTTGCCGCGCAGCACGCCGAGGTCGTCGCTGTCGCGGCCCCATTGGTAATCGCCGTAGAAACCGCCGTGCAATACCGGGCCGCCGATCAGGTCGAGCTGCAGGCCGTCCAGGGTCGAAAGACTGAGATGGTCGGGGATCTCGATGTCGATGAAGGGGATCGGCTGGTTGCGTGCCGTGCTGGCGCCGGGCCATGCCGCCATGCGCTCCATGCCGGCACCGATGGCATAGGTGGGCTGGTCGCCGTCGTCGGCGAGGCAGCGCGTCGTCCATGGCAGCGCGATGAACAGGCAGGCGCACAGGGCAAGGCGACGGAGGGGGCCCGTAGTCGGAAATAGGCGGGTCATGGGGGCCGCATCATAAAAGCCGGAGCGGGCGATTTGCCGGCCTGGCGCCCGCCGGCTCAGCCCCCGTTGGGGAAAGGGGGCCGAAAGGCAGGGTTTCTAACCTGCATCCCATTGTTGATAGGTGTGGATTTCCGATGCCCTCGTCTGGCTGGACCATTCTGTGTGATTTCGACGGCACCATTTCCGTCGAAGACGTGATCGACTCGCTGCTCGATCGCTTCGGCCGTCCCGGCTGGGAAGTGCTGGAGCAGGATTGGCGCGCCGGTCGCATCGGCTCGCGCGAGTGCATGTCGGGCCAGGTCGGGCTGCTGCAGATGACGCGCGCCGAGCTGGACGAGCACCTGCGCGAGCTGTGGATCGACCATGCCTTCCCGGGCTTCGTGGCCAAGGCGCGCGAGCTCAACGTGCCGATCCGCATCGTCAGCGATGGCCTCGACTATGCGATCCACCAGATCCTCGGCCGCTACGGCCTGGACAACCTGCCGCTGGCCGCCAACCACCTTGCGCCGGCCACGCCACCGAAGCAGTGGCAGCTCACCTCGCCGTTCCAGGCCGAGGGCTGCCGCAGCGGCACCTGCAAGTGCGCCTGCGTGGCGCAGGCCCGCACCACGGGCGCCAAGACTCTGCTGATCGGCGACGGCGCTTCGGACTTCTGCGCGGCCGACCGTGTGGACTTCGTGTTCGCCAAGCACCGCCTGATCGAGCACTGCCGCGCCGCCGGCATCCCTTACATGCCGATCACCGGCTTCGAGGATGCGCTGGAATACCTGCCGCGCCTGCTCGACGGCACCCTGGTGCACCACGCGCGCTATCACGAAGCAGCGGCGGCCTGACCGGCCGCTTCGCTGTTTGTTGCATCCCTCAATACCGTTCCCCGGAACCCGACCATGACCATCGACAAGAACGCCGTCGGTTTCATCGACGACGCGCAACTGCTCGCCGACGAGGCCAAGTACAGCTCCTTCGGCGACACCGTGCACTACGTGGATCCGCCGAAGATCTTCCGCCACGGCGAAGGCAGCTGGATGATCGACACCGCCGGCACGCGCTTCCTCGATCTGCAGATGTGGTACTCGGCGGTCAACTTCGGCTACGGCAACAAGCGCCTCAACGACACGCTGAAGAAGCAGATCGACGTGCTGCCGCAGGTGGCCAGCCAGTACCTGCACCAGACCCGCATCGAGCTCGCCAAGACCATCGCGCTGGACGCGAAGAAGAAGTTCGGCCTCGACGGCCGCGTGCACTTCAACGTGGGCGGCGCGCAGGCGATCGAGGATTCGCTGAAGCTGGTGCGCAACGCCAGCAACGGCAAGAGCCTGATGTTCGCCTTCGAGGGCGGCTATCACGGCCGCACCCTGGGCGCCTCGTCGATCACCTCCAGCTACCGCTACCGCCGCCGCTTCGGCCACTTCGGCGAGCGTGCGATGTTCCTGCCGTTCCCGTATCCGTTCCGCCGCCCCAAGGGCATGACGCCGGAAGAGTATTCCGACAGCTGCGTGCGTCAGTTCGAGCGCCTGTTCGAGACCGAATACAACGGCGTGTGGGACCCCAAGACCAACCAGTGCGAATACGCCGCGTTCTACGTCGAGCCGATCCAGGGCACCGGCGGCTACGTGCTTCCGCCGATGGGTTTCTTCAAGGGCCTGAAGAAGGTGCTGGACAAGTACGGCATCCTGATGGTGTCCGACGAAATCCAGATGGGCTTCTGGCGCACTGGCAAGCTGTGGTCGATCGAGAACTTCGGCGTGACGCCGGACATCGTGGTGTTCGGCAAGGCGCTGACCAACGGCCTGAATCCGCTGTCCGGCCTGTGGGCGCGCGAAGAGCTGATCAACCCGACCCTGTTCCCGCCGGGCTCCACCCACAGCACGTTCAATTCCAACCCGCTGGGCACCGCGCTGGGTCTGGAAGTGATCAAGATGGGCTACGAGCTGGACTACGAGACCACCGTGCCGAAGAAGGGCGCGCACTTCCTCGAAGGCCTGCGCGAGCTGCAGAAGAAGCACAAGGAAATCGGCGACGTCGACGGCCTCGGTCTCGCGCTGCGCGCCGAGATCTGCACCGACGACGGCTTCACGCCGAACAAGGCGCTGCTCGACAAGATGGTCGACATCGGCCTCGCCGGCGACCTGGAGCACAACGGCAAGAAGATCGGCCTCGTGCTCGACGTGGGTGGCTGGTACAAGAACGTGATCACGTTCGCGCCGTCGCTGGACATCACGCATGAGGAGATCGATCTGGCGATCTCGCTGCTGGATCAGTTGCTGACGAAGGCCAAGAAGGGCTGATAGTCGGTCGCTAGCTGCAGACGAAAGGCCCGGCGGGAAACCGCTGGGCCTTTTTCATGTGCGGGACTTTCGCTACGTGCCTCCAGTCGCGAAGAGGCTGCGTGCGGCGCGGTCCGCCATGTTAAGTTGCCTGGACTTCGCGCATCGTGGCTGCTGCGCTTTCTTCTGGAGATGCCATGTTCGTTCGCCGGTTTCTGTCTGCCGTGCTGCCTGGTCTGCTGATCGCCACTGCATTGCTGCCGCAGGCGGCGCTGGCCGAGCCGCTGCAATTCCGCATCACCGAAGGCGACGTCGTGAACGCGTTCTACCAGGACGGACCCGTCGCCGCGCACCTGCTGCTGACCTCCGGTGTGCAGCCGCGCGCGCTGGTGGCCTTTCCCGCCGGCAACAGCGGCGTCGGCATCTGGTTCGACGCGCCGACTACGGCCGTGCAATGGCACCTGGACAGCGTGCACGCGCTCAATACAAAAGATGCGCAGAGCCGACCGCTGCATGGCATCGAGGCCGAGGCCACGCTGGTCGCGCCTTCGCCGTTGAGCATCAAGGACGCTGTGCTCGGCAGTGTACGGGTGCTGCGCGACTATCAGCTGCTGCACACATATCCGGACGAAACCGCCGCAAAGCCCGTACGCGAGGGCAATACGTTGACGTGGGCGCGTGCGCGCCTTGACGGCGCGCCGGGCTACGAGATCGCGGTGACGGTAGAGCAGGGCCAACTCGACGGCGGCCAGGGGCGGCCGTGGACGCTGCGGCAGGACGGCACGGGCAAGCCGCTGCACCTGCGCCTGCGCGCGTTGACGGGAGAGAAACCGCTGACACCGTTCGCGGCCGACGCGTTGTTCACTCCCAAGGCCGGCCTCGACCAACGTGACCGCAACGCACTGCGTTTCCTCAGCTATCGCGAGAAGTTCATCGCCGGCTCCTGGCGCTTCGACACTTATTTCGGCCGCGACACGTTGATGTCGTTGCGCCTGCTGCTGCCGGCGCTACAGCCGCAGGCGGTGGAGGACGGGCTTGCCTCCGTGCTCGATCGCCTTTCGCCGGATGGACAGGTCGCGCACGAAGAAGATATCGGTGAGTTTGCCGTGCTCCGCCACCGCAAAGAGCACACCAGCGGCGACGCACCGTTCTACGACTACAAGATGATCGACAGCGACGTCATGCTTGCGCCGGTCGCCGCGGCGTACCTGCTCGACAGCGCGGATGGCCCGGCCCGCGCCAGGGCGTTTCTCGCGCGCAAGCTCGACTCCGGCGAATCCGCGGGTGCCGCGCTGCAGCGCAATTTCGCCCTCGTGCTTCGTTATGCGCAGCCGTTCGCGCGCGATCCGGTGGCGAGGAACCTCCTCGCGCTCAAGCCCAACGAGAAAGTCGGCGAATGGCGGGACAGCGAAACCGGCCTTGCGGGCGGGCGCATCCCTTACGACGTCAATGCGACCCTGATGCCGGCCGCGCTGGATGCCATCGCGCGCCTGCAGAAGGCGGGATTGGTGGCGGCGAGTACGGATGCCAAGGACGCCATGTCGCCGGCACAACTGGCATCCATCTGGTCGCGCAGCGCGCCGCCTTTGTTCAAGGTGGAGCTGCCTGCCGCCGCGGCGCGTGCGGACGTGGCGAAATACGCCAAGGCGCAGGGCGTGGACGATGCAGCGGCCCTGGCCAGCCTGCCCGCGGGCGGCGAACTGACGTTCAATGCGCTCTCGCTCGATGCGCAAGGCAAGCCGATTCCCGTGCTGAATTCAGACGACGGCTTCGCCCTGATGTTCGGCCATCCCGACGCAGCGCAACTGGATATGGCGCTTGCCGCGATATTCCGCCCGTTTCCCGCAGGTCTGATGACCGGCGTCGGCATGGTGGTTGCCGACAGCGCCTATGCCAGCGGCGACATCCAGCAGCTTCTCGGGCGCAACGCCTATCACGGCGCCGTTGTCTGGTCGTGGCAGCAGGCCTTGATGGCCGCGGGTCTGGCGCGCCAACTCCAGCGTACCGATCTGCCGGCACCCACGATGGCCGCCCTGCGGAAAGCGCAGCAGCAGCTCTGGCAGGTGATCCATGCGAGCGGCGACATGAGCACGTCCGAGCTGTGGTCGTGGAATTATGTCGATGGCCGCTACGTGGCGAGGCCTTTCGGCCAGGGCAAGAGCGACGCCGACGAATCCAATGCCGTGCAGCTGTGGAGCACGGTGTATCTGGCGATACCGTCGCCCGGGGCAGACACCACGGACCATTGACGCACGGTACAAATGGAAAGCCCGGCGTTTTCCGCCGGGCTTTTTTTACGCTTTGCTTTCCTGCCGCGGGCTGACGCGTCTGTGTCAGGGAGCCCGTTTCAAGGCCAGCACGGCATTGAGCCCGCCGAACGCGAACGAGTTGCTGAGCACCGCCCGCACCTTCATCTCGCGCGCCGTGTTCGGCACGTAGTCGAGATCGCAGGCCGGATCGGGCTTGTCCAGATTCGCGGTGGGCGGCACCACGTTCTCGCGCAGCGCGCCGATCGCGGCCACCAGCTCCAGTGCGCCGGATGCGCCCAGCGCGTGGCCGTGCATCGATTTGGTCGACGACACCGCGAGCTTGTCGGCATGCGTGCCGAAGGCAAGGCGAATGGCCCGCGTCTCGGTGCTGTCGTTGGCCTGGGTGCCGGTGCCATGGGCGTTGATGTAATCCACGTCTTCGGGATTCAGCCCGGCCTCGGCGAGCGCCTGGCTCATCGCGGAAGCGGCGCCGTCGGCGCTGGGCATCACGATGTCGCTGGCGTCCGCGCTCATGCCGGTGCCGGCGAGTTCGGCGAGGATGGTGGCGCCGCGTGCACGCGCGTGTTCCAGCGATTCCAGTACGAAGACGGCGGCGCCTTCGCCCAGCACCAGACCGCGCCGGTTGGCGCTGAAGGGGCGGCAGGTGTCGTCGGACAGCACGCGCATGGCTTCCCAGGCGCGCAGCGCGCCGTAGCTCAGGCAGGCCTCGGTGCCGCCGGTGATGGCCGCGTCGGTCATGCCGAAGCGGATCATCTGCGCCGCCTGGATGATCGCGTGGTTGGCCGAGGCGCAGGCGCTGGCTACCGCATAGGTGGCGCCGCGCAGGCCGTAGGCGATGCTGATCTGGCTGGCCGAGGCATTGGTCATTAGCCGCACGATGGTGAGCGGATGGGTGCGGCTGGCCTTTTCCGCGTAGAGGCGGCGGCTCTGTTCGTCCTGGGTGGTTTCGCCGCCCACGCCGGTGCCCACGATCACCGCGGTGCGCAGGCCCAGGCCGTCGCGGGTGAAATCGATGCCCGAATGCGCGATGGCCTCGCGCGCCGCGTGCAGCGCGAATTCCGAGGTGCGGTCGAGCAGGGGCAGGGTACGCTCGTCGATGCCGGTGGCCGGATCGAAGCTCTCCGGCACCTGCGCCGCGATCTTCACGCGCAGCACTTCGCCGTCCTTGTGGCGCAGCGGGCCGATCGCGCAGCGTCCATCGCGCAGGCCCTGCCAGAGCGCCCTGGCGCCCACACCCTGCGGGCTGATCGCGCCCATGCCGGTGATGACGACGCGGCGTGTCTCGATGGTGGGCATTACTGGCCGCCTTGGCCTTCGGCGGCCTTTTCGTCCAGCGCCTTCTGCACGGCATCGACCAGGCTTTGCGCGGTGTCGCTGTCGAAGTTGGCGCCCTGTTGTTCGGGGAAGTGGATGTCGAAGTGTTCCTCGATGTCGAAGATCAGCTCGATGGCCTCCAGCGACGCGACGCCCAGATCCTTCAGCGTGGACTCGGGCGTGACGTTCGCGACGTCGACCTTGGCCTGCTTGGCGATGATCTCGAACACTTGCTGCTGGGTCGTTCCGGTCATGACGGGATCCTTGGTGGCGGGCGACAATGGAAGGCCGGCGCAAGGTGTGCCGGTCAAGCTTTGACCCGTACAGTCTAGGCAAACTCGCTTACTCATGCCTTTCATTTCGCAACTCGAACCGGAAGCCCTGCTCGCGGCGTTCATGGCGCAGCCGCCGATCGGCTTCGCGGCCGGGTGCTCACCGCAAGGCATGCCAGGCTTCGTGGCGCCGTTCGACCTGCTGACCACGGCGGACGACGAACTGCGCAGACGCGTGGCCGGGTTGCCGTTGTACCGCCGCTGGAGCCGCCTGCTGCGCTGGCGTACCCGCTTCGCCGGCAGTACGGTGACCGAGTACGCGCCGCTGCCGCCAAGCGTGTCGCCGGTCGAACTGGCGAAAGGCGTGAAGGCCGCGTGGGGTCGCGAGTGCAAGCTGCTCATCGTGAAGGACATCGCACAGGACTCGCCGCTGCTGACCGATGCGGAGAACGCCTACACGCGCGCCTTCGCCGATGCCTGCGAAGCCGAGGGCTTCGTGCTGCTGGAGGGGCAGGCGCTGGCCTGGGTACCCATCGATTTCGCTTCGGACGACGAGTACCTGGCGAAACTCAGCTACAGCCGCCGGAAGAACATCCGCCGCAAGCTGCGCTCGCGCGCCGACCTCGAGATCGAGGCCGTGCGGGCCGGCGACGTCCGCTTCCGCGACGAGGCCACGCTGGCCGCGTACTACTCGCTGTTCGACAACGTGTACGCGCAGAGCGAGATCCACTTCGACCGCCTGAGCCTGGACTACTTCCGCCTGCTGCTGCAGGACGGCGCCAGCGGCGGCGTGGTGTTCGTCTATCGCCATGCAGGCAAGCTGATCGGCTGGAACCTCTGCTACGAGCACGGCGGCAAGCTGATCGACAAGTACATCGGCTTCGCCTATCCCGAGGCGCGCGAGCACAACCTGTACTTCGTGAGCTGGATGCACAACCTCGGCTACGCGCGCGAGCGCGGCCTGACGCATTACGTGGCCGGTTGGACCGACCCGGAAGTGAAATCCTTCCTCGGCGCCAGCATGACCTTCACCCGCCACGCGGTGTACGCGCGCAACCCCGTGCTGCGCGCGCTGCTGCGCAAGCTGGGCGGGCATTTCGAGAGCGACCGCAGCTGGCAGGATGCTTCGGAGAAAGACGATGAGTGACGCTGCGCACCGCCCGGTCGTGCTCGACATCGACAGCTCGGTGGGACCGCTGCCCGATGGCCTCGTGCTGCCGCTGGCCGAATGGCAGGAGGCGATCCGCTTCGGCTGCTCGCTTGCCACTATGCGCCGCTTCCGCGCGCTGCTGGATGCGCAACTGCCTGCGCGCTACGGCACGGTGTTCACCGGTTCGGGCGATTTCCACCACCTCAGCTGGCCGTTGATCGCGCGGCTTGCGTCGGCCACACCGATCCAGGTGGTGGTGTTGGACAATCATCCCGACAACATGCGCTTCCCGTTCGGCGTGCACTGCGGTTCGTGGGTGCGCCGCGTGGCCGCGCTGCCCTTCGTCGATCACGTGCACGTGCTGGGCATCACCTCGCACGACATCGGCGCCGGCCATGCGTGGGAGAACTACCTCGCGCCGCTGCTGCGCGGCAAGCTCACGTACTGGAGCATGGGCGTGGACACCGACTGGTCGCGCCGGCTGGGCATCTCGCGCGCGTTCCGTGGTTTCGACACACCGGATGCGCTGGTCGACGGTTTCGTCGAACACCAGCGTACGCAGACTCTGCCGAGTTATCTCACCATCGACAAGGACGCGTTCGCGCCCGAGGTGGCGCGCACCAACTGGGACCAGGGGCGCCTGCAGCTCGACCACGCATTGGCCCTGATCGCCAGCCTGCGCAACGGGCTGGCCGGCAGCGACATCAACGGCGAGGTCTCGCACTACCGCTACAGCACGTGGTGGAAGCGCAGGCTCTCCGCGATGGACGAGCAACCCGAGATCGATCCAGCGCAGGTCGCCGGCTGGCAGGCGCAGCAGCATGCCTTGAACCTGCAACTGCTCGCCGCCATCGCCGAGCGCGGCGGCTGATTCAGGCAACGGTTTCCAGCACGCCGCAGATTGCATCCATGTCTGCCTCGGCAAGCCACGGGCTGTTGCCGATGGTGAGGCTGCGCGCGGCGAAGTCGCGTGCGTTAGGCACATCGGCCGCGGGCACGATGCCGTGCAGGTAGCCGTAGTCGGGCAGGGCGTTGATGAACAGGCGGCTCACGCCCAGGCCGGCCTGCCAGAGTTGTTCCAGCGCGGCATCGCGGCGGCGCTGGTCGGGCAATAGCAGCATGAAGAACGGCCACGTGCCTTGTGCGCCGGCCGGGTCGTCCAGCACGCTGACGCCGGGGATGGCGCGCAGGCGCGGCAGCCAGTGTTGCGCACGCGCGGTGCATTGCTCGATGAAGCCACGCAGCCGCACGGCGGCGTGCGCACCGACGGCCTGCCGCCAACGGCCCACGGCATGCAGCGGCAGCGGCAGCGAAAAATCGTCGCCCACCGCGGCCACCGGATCGCCGCGACGCAGCGCGTTGCGCAGCGGATTGCCGTAGGCGATGCGCAGGCCATGCGGGCGATACAGCGCGGCGTAGCCCAGCAACTCTGCGCTGCGGCGAAGCTCCCAGCCGGGCTTGAACGGTGCGATGCGCTTGGCGGTGTGCTCCAGCCGTTCGCGCAGTTCGGGATCGCGCGCGGCGAGCAGGCCGCCTTCGTAGATCGACAGCCCCTTGCCTGCGGCAAGACTGAAGAAGCCGAGGTCGCCGGCGACGCCCACGCTGCTGCCGTCACGCCGCGCGCCCAGTGCTTGCGCGGCGTCTTCGATCACATAGGCGCCCACGTTGTTGGCCACCGCCAGCGCGTCGTCCACATCGGCCACGCGGCCGGCGAGGTGGGTGGGCAGGATTGCCAGCGTGCGCTCGTCGCAGGCCGCGCGCAGCGCGTGCGGATCCAGGTCGTAGTGGCCGGGGCGCAGGTCGCAGAGTACGGATTCCAGCCCGGCCTGATGCACGGCCAGCGGCACCAGCGGGCAGGTATAGGCGGGCATCACCACCCGGCGGCAGACGGGCTTGAGTTCGCGCAGCGCCGCCAGCGCGATCAGCAGTGCGGCGGTGCCGGAACAGGTCAGCGCCAGTGGCGGCGTGTCGAGTTGCGCGGCGACGTCGTCGGCCAGCGTGGCCCTGCCGGGGCGCAGGTCAGCCAGCTTCAGCGGCAGGCCGGCAGTGGGCGGCAGTTCGTGGCGGCGACGGGGCGGCATGCGCGCGTCGAAGTCAGGCTTCGTCTTCTTCCGGCACGTGTTCGCGGCTCTCGGCTAAACCGAGGCAGACGATGCCGGCGACGATGGCGATGGCACCCAGCACGTGCGGCAGCCTGAGCGGCTCGTTGAACAGCCATATCGACAGCAGCATCACCGACACCACTTCCAGGTGCGAGGCGGCGAAGGCAGGGCCGATGGGCGCGTGCTTGAGCAGGGTCATCCAGGTGAAGAAGGCGCCGATGTAGCCGATCACGGCGCCGTAGATCCAGGGCTTGCCGAACAGGCGCAGCAGCCACGCCGTGTTGGCCTCCACCGGTAGCGCGTGCATGCCGGCGTACTTGAAGCTGATGGCGCCCACCGAATCGAACAGCACGAGCACGAGGAAGCCGATCAGGTAGAACCAGCCGCGCTTCATCCGCCGACTCCCACGATCGCCACGCCCAGCGTCACCAGCAGGATGCCCGCCACGCGCATGCGGGTGAGCTTTTCGCCGAACAGGAAACGCCCGGCCACCATGATCGCCACGATGTTGATCGAGCCGAGCAGGATCGCCTCGGAGAGGGGCAGCAGCGAGAGGAAGGCGATCCAGATCAGGAATTCGATCACGTAGCTGGCTATGCCCAGCCAGATCCACGGCCGTCTCGCCATGTACAGCCAGCGGGCGAGCCCGTCGCCGGCGGCGGGATCGCCCGCCGCGGCCTTGAACGCGAGCTGCCCGCCGGTGTCGAGCACCACGTTGAGCACCCAGAGCAACGCCACCAGGGGCGAGATCGTACCGGTGGGCATGTCAGGCCGCGACGCGCTGGGGAATGTCGGCCGCGGCGACGCGCTCGAAGAACGCGGCGGAACGCTCGATCAGGGTGCGCCGTTCCTTGTCGATGGTGATCATGTGGTAGCTGTCGTCCAGCAGCAGCAGCTCGACCGGGGCGCTGACCTCGCGCACCACCAGTTCGGCGTTCTTGATGCTGGCCACGTCGTCTTCGCTGGCATGCGCCACCAGGCAGGGCGCGGTGACCTGCGAAAGCTGGCGGCGCACCATGGTCGACAGCTCGTACATCTCGGCCAGCGAATACCACGGGTTGCCGGGCAGGCCGGCGGCGGCGCTGTCGCCGCCAAGCATCGCGGCGCTGACCTGCGCACGCAGGCGCTCGTCGCGGATGCCGTAGGGCGGCTGCTCCATGAAGCTGCGATCGCGGCCGATGCCGAGCTTCTTCAGCAGCGGCAGCATGAAGGACATGCGCGCCATGCGCGGAATGCTCCAGCCGTCGTAGCGGAAGGTGGCGCCGTAGACGCCCACGCCGGCGACCTGGTCCGGGCGGTCGGCGGCGAGCTTGAGCGAGAGCAGAGCGCCCATCGAGAGGCCGCCCACGAACAGGTGATCCACTTTGTCGCGCAGGGCGTCGGCGGCCTGCTCCACGCTGGCGTACCAATCGCGCCAGCCGGTGGCGAGCAGGTCGTCGGCATTGCCGCAGTGGCCGGCCAGTTGCATGCCGTGCACGGTGTAACCGGCGCGGTTCAGCCCCTTGCCCAGCAGCTTCATCTCCATCGGCGTGCCGGTGAGGCCGTGGATCAGCAGCACACCGCTGCGGCCGCCTTCGAAGAAGAAATCGGTCTGTTGGATCACGTGGGTTACCCAGAAAGCATCAGGCCGCAGTGGCGGCAGTTCACGCGTTTAGCGTGACAGGCAGCGGTTTCTTCAGTCTTTCGGGGGGGGGGGGGCTTGCAGCTGACGCAAAATGAGGGCGAGAAGGGTTTTTGCTCCGGCATCGTGAGTGACAGAGCGGTTTCGTCGGCTGGCGGGTGGCCGACGCCGTTCTGGAGCCCGCCGGAGAAAACACTCAAGCCCTTATCGCTGATCCGNGCAGTTCACGCGTTTAGCGTGACAGGCAGCGGTTTCTTCAGTCTTTCGGGGGGGGGGGGGGCTTGCAGCTGACGCAAAATGAGGGCGAGAAGGGTTTTTGCTCCGGCATCGTGAGTGACAGAGCGGTTTCGTCGGCTGGCGGGTGGCCGACGCCGTTCTGGAGCCCGCCGGAGAAAACACTCAAGCCCTTATCGCTGATCCGTAGAGTGACTGGCATTAGGCACACGCAGCGAAGCAGCAAGCCGCCACCCGGTAGCCGATACCCGGCTACTCGCCCTTGACCATCCGCAACCGTGCCGCTGCCACCCCCGGCAGCGCACGCACCGCACGCAGCAGGTCGGGAATCGCCTCCACGCGCCATTCCTCGCCTAGCTCAAGATCGGCCTGGGCGTTGGCGTTGTGATAGCCATGCAAGGTGACGCTGGCGCGGCCGCCGCGGAAGCCGGCCAGCGTCTGGCGCAGCTGTGCGGCGAAGCCGGCGTCGATGCCGTTCAACTTCAGCTGCAGCAGGCGCGCGTGCCGGCGGCAGGCATCGGCCAGGGTCATGGCGCTGCGGGCACGGATCTGGAAACCGCCGCCGGAGAATTCGTCGATGCGCAGGCCGCCCTCGACGATCAGCATTTCGTCGCGCACCAGCAGCGGCGCGACCTGCTGGTACAGCTCGCCGAAGAAACTCAGCTCGATCGCGCCGGTGCCGTCTTCCAGCCGCACAAAGGCATCGCTGTCGCCGCGCTTGCGCACGGCCACCACCATGCCGGCGGCCGTCCACGGCGTGTCGGGACCGCGGCGGAAGCGGTTGCCGTCGTCGCCGTCGTTCTTGCGCGGTCTGGGCGGCTGGTAGCGGTCGACGATCTCGCCCAGCGGGCAGGTGGCGAGCTGGGCTAGTTCCTCGCGCCAGGGATCGACGGGATGGCCGGAGAGGTAGTGGCCCAGCGTGTCGCGCTCGCCCTGCAGCTTCTGCTCCAGCGGCCAGTCGGGTGCGGTGGGCAGGTCGATCTGCACAACCGGCGTGGGTGCTCCCATCGCCGCGCCGAACATGTCGTTCTGGCCGGACTGGCGGTCGCGCAGGTGCTGCTCGGCGGCCTTGATGGCGTCCGGCAGCTGCAGCATCAGGCTGGCGCGGTTGGGCGCCAGCGCATCGAGCGAACCGGAGAGGATCAGCGCTTCGAGCACGCGCCGGTTGAGTTTGGTGGGATCGACGCGGCGGCAGAAGTCGGCGAGATCTTTGTAGGCGCCACCACGCTGGCGTTCCGCAACGATGGACTCGCACGCGCCCTGGCCCACGCCCTTGATCGCGCCCAGCCCGTAGCGGATCACCTTCGGCTCCACCGCAACGAACATGAAGTCCGAGGCGTTCGCGTCCGGCGGCAGCACGGTGAGACCGATCGCCTTGGACTCGTCGATGAAGGTCACCGCCTTGTCGGTGTTGTCCATGTCCGACGAGATCGTCGCGGCCATGAACTCGGCGGGGTAGTGCGCCTTCAGCCACGCAGTCTGGTAGGAGACCAGCGCATAGGCGGCGGCGTGCGACTTGTTGAAGCCGTAGCCGGCGAACTTCTCCATGAGATCGAAGATTTCGTCGGACTTGTTGCTGCTCAGCCCGTCCTTGGCCGTGCCCTCGCGGAACTTGGCGCGCTCCTTCGCCATCTCCTCGACTTTCTTCTTGCCCATCGCGCGGCGCAGCAGATCGGCGCCGCCGAGCGTGTAACCGCCCACGATCTGCGCCATCTGCATCACCTGCTCCTGGTAGACCATGATGCCGTAGGTCTCTTTCAGGATGGGCTCGACGCGCGGATCGGGGTAGACCACTTCTTCGCGGCCGTGCTTGCGCGCCACGAAGTTGGGAATCAGGTCCATCGGGCCCGGGCGGTACAGCGCGCCCAGCGCGATGAGGTCGTCGAAGCGGTCGGGCTTGGCGTCCTTCAGCATGCGCTGCATGCCCGACGATTCGAACTGGAAGATCGCGACCGTCTTCGCCTTCGCGAAGATCTCGGCATAGGTGGCCGCGTCGTCCAGCGGCAACTTGGCGATGTCCAGCGGTTCCTCGCCGCTCTGCGCGCGGCGCACGTTGATCGCCTTCACGGCCCAGTCGATGATGGTCAGCGTGCGCAGGCCGAGGAAGTCGAACTTCACCAGGCCGACGGTTTCCACGTCGTCCTTGTCGTACTGGGTGACCACGCCGCCGCCGCCGGCTTCGCAGTACATCGGCGCGAATTCGGTGAGCGGCTTGGGGCCGATCACCACGCCGCCGGCGTGCTTGCCGACGTTGCGGGTGAGGCTTTCCAGTTTCAGCGCGAGATCGATCAGCGGGCGCGCCTCGTCCTCGTCCTGCTCGTACAGCTCGCAGAATTCCTTGACGACGCGCTCGGGTTCCTTCTTCGACTTTTCCGTGCGGCCCAGCGCGTCGGACAGCGTGAGGTCGAGCGGCCGCGGCGGGATCAGCTTGGCGATCTTGTCCACCGCGCCGTAGCCCATGCCCAGCACGCGGCCGGAATCGCGCAGCACCGCCTTCGCCGCCATCGAGCCGTAGGTGATGATCTGGCTGACGTGGTCGCGGCCGTACTTGCGCGCCACGTAGTCGATCACCTCGTCGCGGCGATCCATGCAGAAGTCGATGTCGAAGTCGGGCATCGACACGCGTTCGGGGTTGAGGAAGCGCTCGAACAGCAGGTTGAACTGCAGCGGGTCGAGGTCGGTGATCTTCAGCACCCAGGCCACCAGCGAGCCTGCGCCCGAGCCGCGACCCGGGCCCACCGGAATGCCGTTCTGTTTGCCCCAGTTGATGAAGTCCGCCACGATCAGGAAGTAGCCGGGGAAGCCCATCTTGATGATGACGTCCAGCTCGCGCTCCAGCCGCGCCTCGTAGTCGGCGAGGCTGTAGCCCTCGGCCAGCGGCGCGGCGGCGAGCCGTTCCTTCAAGCCCTGCCGCGACAGTTCGCGGATGTGGCTGTCGAGGTCGTAGCCTTCGGGCACCGGGAAATCGGGCAGGTAGTAGGTGCCGAACTTCAACTCGAGGTTGCAGCGCCTGGCCAGCTCGACGGTGTTTTCCAGCGCCTCGGGAAGGTCCGCGAACAGCTCGGCCATTTCCTCGGGGGATTTCAGGTACTGCTGGTCGCTGTAGTCGCGCGGCCGTTTGGGATCGGCCAGCACGCGGCCCTGGTGGATGCACACGCGCGCCTCGTGCGCCTCGAAGTCGTCGCGCTTGAGGAAACGCACGTCGTTGCTGGCGACGACCGGCAGTTCCAGTTCGGCGGCCAGCGCCAGCGCGGCCGAATTCCAGGCCTCCTCGCCTTCGCGGCCGCAGCGGGTGAGTTCGAGGTACAGGCGGTCAGGAAAAAGTTTTGCCAGGGGCCGCAGCTTCGCCAGCGCGGCGTCGTGGCCCTGCGAGAGCGCCACGCGCGCCGTTTCGCTTTCCCGGCCGAGCAGGGCGATCAGGCCGTCCGTCGCGGCGGCGGTAAGCCAGCCTGCATCCACCAGCGCGCGGCCACCGTGCTGCCCTTCCTGCCATGCCCGGGAGACCAGGCGCGACAGGTTGAGGTAACCCTCGCGATGCTGGCACAGCAGGCTGAGGCGCCAGGGACGCGGGTCGTCCGGCGCGCTGATCCACAGGTCGCTGCCGCAGATCGGCTTGATGCCCGCCGCGTTGCATGCTTTGTAGAACTTCACCAGCGCGAACATGTTGCTTTCGTCGGTGAGTGCCACGGCCGGCATGCCGGCCTGCGCGCACGCAGCAACCATCGCCTTGATGCGAATGGTCGAATCGACCAGCGAGTATTCGCTGTGCAGGTGGGTATGGACGAAACGTGCAGGCATGCGGACTCACCGGGTGAGTCCGGGAAGGCTAACCGTGGCGAAGCCGGCTCACAAGCTTGACAGAACGGCGATCAGGGCACGTTGCCGGCAGCCAAGGTCGGCGGTTCAGCGCACGTGGAAGCATTCGTCCGGTTCGGCCGCCACGTAATGCGCAAGGCCGTCTACCAGCAGCGGTTGGAGATCGTAGTCGACGTGCGGCGGATTCGGCGCGGCTCTCGCCGCGGCTGCAGCCGGGCTGGCGGGCAACGGGGCATCGACGGGCGGCTGATCGATGGAAGGTCGGCGGTTCGATGGAAGCATCATGGCACGGCTCCTGCGGTTCGTTGCGGTGGACGGCCATGCAGCAGCGACAGGTTCTTCCGCATGGCCGGTGCGTCCGTGCGGGCGATGGTCCCGGTGACTATGATGCGCCCGGCCGGTGAAGGGTTGCATGCGATTTTTGCGCACCGTTCCACTTTTCCGCGCGACGTTGCGCCTGCGCGACAGGGCTGCCGGCGGCTCGTCAGAACAGCACGCCCTGGTCGAGCAACACACGTACCGGCGCGAAGCTGCGCCGGTGCTCCGCGCAGGGCCCGAGCTGCTGCAGCGCGGCGAGGTGGGCAGGTGTGGGGTAGCCCTTGTGCACGGCGAAACCGTAGCCGGGGTGGACCGCTTCCAGCGCCACCATCAGCCGGTCGCGGGTGACCTTGGCGAGAATGGAGGCGGCGCTGATCGCCGGTTCCAGCGCGTCGCCGCCCACGATGGCGCGGCCAGGGCAGGGCAGATCCTTCGGCAGCTTATTACCGTCCACCAGGGCTTCATGCGCGGCCGGTACGAGGCCGGCCACCGCGCGGCTCATGCCGGCCATGGTGGCCTGGAAGATGTTGAGGCGATCGATCTCTTCCGCTTCCACCAGCACGATGCAATGCGCCAGCGCGCGTTCGACGATCTGCGGGTACAGCGCCTCGCGCTTCTTTTCGCTGAGCTTCTTTGAATCGTCGAGGCCGGCGATGGGGCGGTCGGGATCGAGGATCACCGCGGCCACCACCACCGGACCGGCCAACGGGCCACGCCCGGCCTCGTCCACGCCCGCTTTTAAAAAACGTTGGTTTGATGGAGCTTCGACGTTCATGGATACAGATGTGTTCCTGAGTTCGAAATCGCACGGCACGTTGGCCTCCTCTCCCCTGCGGGGAGAGGATTGAGGTGAGGGGCGGGTGCTCGCGACGGTGTTGATCGAAATGCGCTTTGATGCGGAGTCTGCGCAAGCGTGACCTCTCACCCCAGCCTTCTCCCCACAGGGGAGAGGGAGTCAAGCCGCCGTACGCGCCCGCGTCACGCGGCTGGCGGTGTCCTTGTGCAGCTGCGCGGACAGCCAGGCGCCGGTGGCGATCAGCAGGTCGAGATCGACGCCGGTTTCCATGCCCATGCCATGCAGCATGTAAACCACGTCCTCGCTGGCCACGTTGCCCGTCGCCCCCTTGGCGTAGGGGCAGCCGCCGGTGCCGGAGACGGCGCTGTCCACCACGCGTACGCCCTCTTCGAGGCAGGCGAGGATGTTCGCCAGCGCCTGTCCGTAGGTGTCGTGGAAATGCACGGCCAGCGCCTCCATGGGCACGGCTTGCGCCACGGCATGCAGCATCGCGCGCGCCTTGGCCGGCGTGCCGACGCCGATGGTGTCGCCCAGCGAGATTTCATGGCAGCCGAGTTCGTGCAGCCGCTGCGCTACGCGCACCACATCGCGTACCGGCACCTCGCCCTGGTAGGGGCAGCCGAGCACGGTGGAGACGTACCCGCGCACGGCCACGCCATCGGCTTTCGCGCGCTCCAGCACCGGCACGAAACGCTCGATCGATTCGTCGATGGAGGCGTTGACGTTCTTGCGGTTGAATGCCTCGCTGGCGGCGGTGAACACGGCGACCTCGTTGGCGCCGACTTCGCGCGCACGCTCGTAGCCCTGCAGGTTCGGCACCAGCACGGGATAGCTCACGCCAGGCGCCTTGCGGATGCCGCAGAATACTTCCGCCGCGTCGGCCAGCTGCGGCACCCACTTCGGGCTGACGAAGCTGGTGGCCTCGATGGTTTTCAGGCCGGTGGACGAAAGCCGGTCGATCAGCGCGATCTTCACCTCGGCCGGCAGCAGGGTCTTCTCGTTCTGCAAGCCGTCGCGGGCGCCGACTTCGACGATGCGGACCGTATTTGCGGCATTGCGTGTGGTGGCGACGTTAGACATCGATTGGCCTTTAGCTTTAGGAGGCGTGGACAAAATGGCCAACCAGGGTTTCTTCGCTGGTCAATACATCGCAGCGTCGATCCAGTTCGGCATAGGCCGAGGCATGGTACTGGCGGAACCCCGCATAGGCTTCCTGCGTCGCCCATTGGTCTATGGTGAGATAAACGTCCGCCTGATCGGCGTCGTGCAACAGTTGGGTGGCAAGCCACGCCGGATCCTTTCGGAACAGCGCAGCCCAACTGCCCTCGTCGGCATAGTGCTTCTCGAACTCGGCTTCTTGCCCGGCAACAACACGGAAGCGCCAGATGATAGTGAACATGGAGCCCCCGGGATCAAGAGGGAAGCGGTATTCGTCAGGAGACGAACCGTACAAGTACGCTGTCGGCCTCGACGAAGTCGCCCTGAGTCGCGTTCATACTCTCGATGGTGCCGGCGCGCGGTGCCTTCAAGGCCAGTTCCATCTTCATGGCTTCCATCACCAGCAGCTCCTGGCCTTCCTCGACACTGTCGCCCGGCTTGGCTTTCACCAGCACGATGCGGCCAGGCATGGGCGCGACGACCTGGTTGCCGCCGGCGCTGTCCTTCGATGCCCAGGCGTAGGCGGCGGCGCGGTCTAGGCGCCAGCGACGGCCGTCGGCATCGTGCAGCAGCACGCGATGCGCATTGCTGCGCAGGGCATGGCGTTCGGCCTCGTTGCCGAAGCGGGCGCCGAGCGCGTCGCCGTCGAAGCGCGCGCCGTGCACTTCGCAGGCATCGTCGCCGTGGCGCAGCCGGTAGTCGCCGGCGTGACCGTGCGCTTCGATTTCGTAGCGCGCCTCGCCGCGCGCCAGCGCGACGACGCGCTTGCCGGCATGGCCCACACGCCAGGCATCGGCGCTGGCCCAGGGGGAATGCGGGTCGGCGCGATCGGCCGCGACGTGCGCTTCGTCATGCAGCAGCGCAGCGGTAGCGGCCGCGAACAGCGTGCGCGCGTCGGGCTCGCCATGGCCGGTCACGAATTCGTCGAGGTGACGGTCGAGGTAGCCAGTGTCGATGCTCGCCTCA
Organism: Rhodanobacter sp. DHG33; assembly: GCF_014843005.1. Lineage (GTDB taxonomy): Bacteria > Pseudomonadota > Gammaproteobacteria > Xanthomonadales > Rhodanobacteraceae > Rhodanobacter_A. Next base: position 387,826 of record NZ_JACYXM010000006.1, read on the forward strand.
GTGATCGCCGGGTGGCGCGCCAGCCGCTCGAGGAAGGCGATGTTGGATTTCGGACCTTCGATCTCGCATTCGGCCAGCGCCTCGCGCAGGCGCTGTAGGGCCTGCGGGCGGTCCACGTCCCACACGATCAGCTTGGCGATCATCGGGTCGTAGAAGATCGTCACCGTGTCGCCCTGCGCCACGCCGCCGTCGATGCGCACATGATGCGAAGGTTCGGGCAGGCGCAGCGTATGCAGCTTGCCGGAGCCGGGCAGGAAATTCTGCTCGGGGTCTTCCGCGTACAGGCGTACCTCGATGGCATGGCCGTGCGAGGCGACCTGCTCCTGGGTGAGCGGCAGCGCCTCGCCGTGCGCGATGCGCAGCTGCCATTCGACGAGGTCGATGCCGTGGGTGAGCTCGGTGACCGGGTGCTCCACCTGCAGGCGCGTGTTCATTTCCATGAAATGGAAATCGCCCTGCGGACCCACGATGAATTCCACCGTGCCCGCGCCCACGTAGTTCACCGCCTTGGCCGCGGCTACCGCGGCGGCGCCCATCGCCGCACGCGTCTCGGGGGTGAGGAAGGGCGACGGCGTTTCTTCCAGCACCTTCTGGTAGCGGCGCTGCGCCGAGCACTCGCGCTCGTCGAGGTGGATCACGTGGCCATGGCGGTCGCCGAAAACCTGGAATTCGATGTGGCGCGGATGCTCGACATAGCGCTCCAGCAGCATGCTGGCGTCGCCGAACGCCGCCTGCGCCACGCGCTGCGCCGTGGCCAGCGCTTCGGGGAATGCCGCATCGCTGCGCACGATCTGCATGCCCTTGCCGCCGCCGCCCGCCGAGGGCTTGATGATCAGCGGATAGCCGATGGCGTGCGCCTGCTCGGCGAGGAAGGCGTTGTCCTGGTTGTCGCCGTTGTAGCCGGGCACCAGCGGCACGGCGTGCTTCGCCATCAGCACCTTGGCGGCGGACTTGGAGCCCATCGCCTCGATGCTTTCGGGGTCGGGGCCGATGAACACGATGCCCGCATCGGCGCAGGCCCGCGAGAACGCGGTGTTCTCGGACAGAAAGCCGTAGCCGGGATGGATGGCCTGTGCGCCGCTCTTCTTCGCAGCGTCGAGGATCGTGTCGATGCGCAGGTAGGATTCCGCCGGACGCGGGCCGCCGATGGGCCACGCCTCGTCGGCGAGGCGCACGTGCTGCGCGTCGCGGTCCGCTTCCGAATACACCGCGATGCTGCGGATGCCGAGCCGCCGGCAGGTGCGGATCACGCGGCAGGCGATCTCGCCGCGGTTGGCGATCAGTACGCGTTCGAACATGCGGGTTCCTTGCGGTCGTGCGTGGGTTGCCAAGCACGCAAAAATAGCAGACGGCGCCCTGCAAACTGAGGCGCGGCGCAGCATGGCCTGCGCCACGGCATTTCCGGGCGCGAAGGCGAATGCCGCCTGCGGACTGCGTCAGCCGGGACGATGGCAGACGGCCTCGATGTTGTGGCCGTCCGGATCGAGCACGAAGGCGGCGTAGTAGTCGGGGTGGTAGTGCGGGCGCAGTCCGGGAGTGCCGTTGTCGGTGCCGCCGGCCGCCAGCGCGGCGCGATGGAAGGCGTCCACCATGGCGCGGTCGTCCGCGACGAGGGCGACATGCATTTTCGCGCCCACCGGCGCCTGGCTGATCCACACCGAGGGTTTGCCGTCGCGGCCGAAGCCGGCATGGGCGCGGTCGCCGGTCTGCTCCGCACCGACCTCCAATGCCAGGCCCGCGCCGAGCGGGGCCAATGCCTGCAGGTAGAACGCCTTGCTGCGTGCGTAGTCGGAAACGGGCAGGCCGAGGTGATCGATCATGAAGGCCTCCTTGGGCGAGGCGTCAGCGTGCGGCCCATGCCGGGGCGCGTTTGTCGAGGAAGGCGGTGAGACCCTCCTGGCCTTCCGGCGATACGCGCAGGCGGGCGATCAGCGCGGCGTTGTCGCGGTCGATGCGTTCGGCGGCGGTTTCGTCGAGCTCCCCCATGCGGTAGACGAGCCGCTTGGCCTCGCGCTGGGCTTCCGGCCCGGCCTTGGCCAGCAGCTTCAGCGCGAAGGCCACGGCTTCGTCCAGCGCCGCGGGCGCGACGACCTGGTGCAGCAGGCCGATGCGTTGCGCCTCGGCGGCGTCGAACACCTCGCCGGTGAGGAACAGCTTGCGGGTGTGACGCAGCCCGATGGCGGCAAGGACGTAAGGCGAGATCACCGCCGGCACCAGGCCCAGCTTCACTTCGGTGAGCCCGAACTTGGCATCCTCCGCGCCGATGGCGATGTCGCAGCAGGCGACCAGGCCCACACCGCCGCCATAGGCCGCGCCATTGACGCGGGCGACGGTGGGTTTGGGGCAGAACTGCAGGCTGCGCATCAGGCGTGCAAGACGCAGCGAGTCGTCGCGGTTTTCCGCTTCGCTGGATTTCGCCATGCCGCGCATCCAGTTGAGGTCCGCGCCGGCCGAGAAACTGGCGCCGCTGCCGGTGAGGACCACGGCGCGCACCGCCGGGTCGCGGCCAGCATCCTCGATGGCGGCGGTGAGCTCGGCGATCAGCGCGTCGTCGAACGCGTTGTGCACTTCGGGGCGGTGCATGGCCAGCGTGCGTACGCCGGCGTGGTCGGTGATCTGTACGGAGGAAGCCATCGGAGGATCCTGCGGAGATAAAGCGCCATTTTAAATCGTTGCGCGACCCGTGCCCTGGCGGTCCTGCAATACGCGCGTAATATGGCTACAATGCGAACCATTCTTATTTGTACTCGGATTGACCGTGCGCTTGTCCGACTTGCCGAAGGGTGTCGCCGCCGTGGTGGACCGCGTGGATGACGCGCACGCCAACGACACGGTGGCGCAGCGCCTGCGCGACCTCGGCTTCGTCGATGGCGAGCCGGTGCGCGTGGTGGCGCGGGCGCCGCTGGGTGCCGATCCGCTGCTGATCCAGATCGGCTTCACCCGCTTCGCGCTGCGCCGCGTCGAGGCCGCGCGCGTGAACGTGCGCCCGGAGGCGGCATGAGCGCCGACGCCCTGCGCATTGCCCTGGTGGGCAATCCCAACTGCGGCAAGACCGCGCTGTTCAACCTGCTCACCGGCGGCCGGCAGAAGGTGGCCAATTACGCGGGCGTCACCATCGAGCGCAAGGAAGGGCGTTTCGCGGCGCCGTCCGGGCGCATGCTGCAGATACTCGACCTGCCGGGTGCGTACAGCTTCGATGCGGTCAGCCCCGACGAGCAGATCACCCGCGACGTGCTGGAAGGCAACTATCCCGGCGAGGCGCCGCCGGATCTGATCGTCTGCGTGGCCGACGCCACCAACCTGCGCCTGCACCTGCGCTTCGTGCTGGAAGTGCGGCGGCTGGGCCGCCCGGTGGTGCTGGCCCTGAACATGATGGATGCGGCGCGCCGGCGCGGCATCGAGATCGACGTGCCGGAGCTGTCGCGCCGCCTGGGCCTGCCGGTGGTGGAGACCATCGCGGTGAAGCGCGGCGGCGCGCAGGCGCTGGTGGAGCGCGTGGACGGCGAACTGCCGCAGGCCGCACCGGCGCAGGCCGACGACGCGGCCAGCCGCAGCGGCCTGCATGCGCAGGTGCGCGAGCTGCTCGCTGCCACCGTCCGCATGCCGCGCCAGACCGCGGAGCTGGACGACGCGCTGGACCATTGGGCGCTGCATCCGGTGTTCGGTCTCGCCATCCTCGCGGTGGTGATGTTCCTGGTGTTCCAGGCGGTGTATGCCGCCGGCAAGCCGATGACCGACCTGATCGGCGACGGTTTCGCCTGGCTCGGCGCGCATGTTGCCGCATGGTTGCCGGCAGGGCCGCTGCAGGGGCTGATCACCGACGGCATCTTCACCGGCCTGGGCACGGTACTGGGCTTCATGCCCGAGATCCTGGTGCTGTTCTTCTTCATCCTCGTACTGGAGGAGTCAGGCTACCTGCCGCGCGCGGCCTTCCTGCTGGACCGGCTGATGCTGTCGGTGGGGCTGACCGGGCGTTCGTTCATTCCGCTGCTCTCCAGTTTCGCCTGCGCCATTCCCGGCATCATGGGCACGCGCTCGATCACCGATCCGCGCGACCGCATCGCTACCATCCTGGTGGCGCCGTTGATGACCTGTTCGGCGCGCCTGCCGGTGTATGCGCTGCTGATCGGCGCCTTCATCCCGGCGCATCGCGTGTTCGGCCTGTTCAACCTGCAAGGGCTGGTGTTGTTCGCGCTGTATCTCGCGGGCATCCTCGGCGCGATGCTGGTGGGCTGGGTGATGAAGCGCATCCGTCGCGACCAGGGTGACCATGCGCTGCTGATGGAGCTGCCCTCGTATCGCCTGCCCAAGGTGCGCGATGTGACGATCGGTCTGTACGAGCGCGGCATGGTCTTCCTGAAGCGGCTGACCGGCGTGATCCTCGCGCTCACCGTGCTGATGTGGGCGCTGTCCACGTTCCCCGCGCCGCCGGCGGGAGCCACCGGGCCGGCCATCGACTACAGCTTCGCGGGCCACCTGGGCCATTGGCTGGCGTATCCGTTCGCGCCGATCGGCTTCAACTGGCAGATGAGCCTGGCATTGATTCCAGCCTTCGCCGCGCGCGAAACGGCGGTGGCCGCGCTGGCCACGGTGTACGCGGTGGGCGGCGATGCGGGCCAGCTCGCGCCGGCGCTGGCGTCGCACGTGTCGCTGGCCTCCGCACTGTCGCTGCTGGTGTGGTTCGCCTATGCGCCGCAGTGCATGTCGACGCTGGCCGTCATCAGGCGCGAGACCGGCGAGTGGCGCAACGTGGCCATCTCGTTCGGCTATCAGTTCGTGATGGCTTATGCGGCGTCTTTCCTGGTGTACCAGGTCGCGAGCGTGCTGGCATGAGCAACGGCCTGCTGATCCAGTACATCGTCATCGGCCTGGTGGTGGCGGCCAGTGCGCTGGTGGCGTTCCGCAAGCTGGCACCGCAGCTGACCAGCCGTTGGTTGGCTGCCGCTGCGATACGCCTGTCGCGCAGCGATTCGCGCCTGATGAAAGAGCTGGGGCGCCGCCTGCAGCCCAGTCAGGGCACGGGCGATTGCAGCGATGGCTGCAGTACCTGCGGCGCCTGCGGACCGAAGCCCCCTGCGGCTGCGAAGGGCGACGCGATGCCGCTGCATTTCCGGCCACGCGATCGCTGAGGCAGGTTGGGGTGTGCCCCCAACCTGCATTCGTACCGTTCCAGCCTCCTCCTGCATGGCAGGAGGAAGCGTTGCCCGGAACTGCCCTCAGTTCGACCAGGGCGTACCGCCCGAATAGTCGCTGCTCATGGTGCTTTCCAGCTTCGAAATGATGCTGGAGTTGGTGGTGGTCAGGCCCAGCTCGCGGTTTTCGGTCAGCGAGGCGTTGGAGAAATTCTCCGAGCCCACGAACGCCAGCTGGCTGGCCGTGCCGTAGTCCGCCACGATCGCCTTGGCGTGGATGTACAGCGAAGTGCTGTTGTCTGGATAGGTGCTGATGTTCGCGCCGGCACTGGTCAGCTCGTCGAATTCGCTGGCGTAGTCGTTGTCGTCGTTGGTCATCACGATGGTGACGCTCACGCCGCTCGCGGCGGCATTTTCCAAGGCGCTGACGATGGCGCTGTCGCTCATTTCTTCGTTCTCGACCAGCAGGCTGGTGGTCGCGTTGTTGATGATGCTGAGCAGCGAAGACTCGGAATTGGTCGGGCTCCACACGAGGTCGTCGCCATCGGGCGGCGTCACCGTGGAGTGCGCATAGTCCTTGGCGAAGGTGGCCTCGATGGCGGCGATGTCGTTGGCGTCGTTCTCGATCACCGCGAAGTCGCGGGTGGTGCTGTAGTAACGGCTGGTGAGGTTGGCCGTCATGATCGCGGTCTGTGCGCTGGACGTTGCGGCGTCGATGGTGATCGTCTTCTGGTGGGTCGCCTGGTACTTGGTGTAGGCCCACTTCACCTTCACGCCGCAGCTGTTGAGCTGATTGTAGGCGGCGGTGTTGTTGCTCTTCTCCAGGTTCACGTCGAGGATCACGCGAACGGTCACGCCGCGGGAAACGGCATTGCACAGGTCGGTCTGCGCGGTGGTGTCCTGCAATTCGTACATCGTCATGTCGATGGTCGACTTCGCCGAATTGATCAGGTTGTAGATCGAGGTGTAGCCCTGGTCGGGGAAGACCACCAGCGTCTGCGAGGCGGTCTGCGCTGCGGCAGGCAGGGCCGCGCCGAGTGTGCCGGCCATGGCCAGCATCGCGGACAGGGCGGTCTTTGCGAAAACGGAACGCTTGCAACGGCTTTTCATGTCTGGATCCTTGTCGTCGAGTTGAGTGGACGCATTTCCTTGCGTGATCGACTGCCGCTCTCCCTGCGCGGCTTCGGCCGACCGGACTCCGGTCATCCCCCAATGTCGGCACTGTGCGTGCCGCAGCCGAAGCGGCAATGACAACTGCCATGCGTGACATGAATTTTTCTGCTGGATTGCAGGCATCCCTCTAGCACAGCGAAGTGCGAGGCCTGTCACGTTCGAATGAACGTAGGCAAAGGGCGTGACCCGAGCGGGGAGTTCTACGCCAATCAGTGGACGGCGCTCTCGCCCGCCAGCGAATGCTCTTCGCCGATATGGCCACGAAGGGTGCGCGTTGGTGCACCTGGTGTGCTGCGGGAAAGCAGCAACCTATGCAGCCCGACAATAATCGGCCAGCGAGAGGTGCTTCGTGCGGCGCGAAGTCGGAATGCCCCCGACTTCGTTCACCCAAAGGCTACATGCGGAACACGCCGTAACGCTGCGGCTCGATCGGCGCGTTCATCGACGCGGAGATCGCCAGGCCCAGCACGCGGCGCGTGTCGGCCGGGTCGATGATGCCGTCGTCCCACAGGCGGGCACTCGCGTAGTAGGGATGACCCTGGCGCTCGTACTGCTCGCGGATCGGCGCCTTGAAGGTTTCCTCTTCTTCCGCGCTCCACGACTTGCCGCTGGCTTCGAGGCCATCGCGCTTCACCGTGGCGAGCACCGAGGCGGCCTGTTCGCCGCCCATCACGCTGATGCGCGAATTCGGCCACATCCACAGGAAGCGGGCGCCATAAGCGCGGCCGCACATGGCGTAGTTGCCGGCGCCGAAGCTGCCGCCGATCACCACGGTGAACTTCGGTACATGCGAGCAGGCCACCGCCGTCACCATCTTGGCACCATCCTTCGCGATGCCGGCCTGTTCGTATTTCTTGCCCACCATGAAGCCGGTGATGTTCTGCAGGAACACTAGCGGCACATTGCGCTGGTTGCACAGTTCGATGAAGTGCGCGCCCTTGAGCGCGCTCTCGGCGAACAGGATGCCGTTGTTGGCGACGATGCCCACCGGGTAGCCGTGGATGTGTGCGAAGCCGCACACTAGGGTCTTGCCGTAGCGTGCCTTGAATTCATGGAATTCCGAGCCGTCCACGATGCGCGCGATCACCTCGCGGATGTCGAACGGGCGGCGGGTGTCCTCGGGGATCACGCCGTACAGCTCGTTGGCCGGATATTTCGGCTCCGCGGGTTCGCGCAGCGCCAGCGGCATGGCCTTCTTACGGTTGAGGCTGGCCACGATGTCGCGGGCGATGGAGAGGGCGTGCGCGTCGTTTTCGGCATAGTGGTCGGCCACGCCGGAGACGGCGGTGTGGACGTCCGCGCCTCCCAGCGTTTCCGCATCGACTACCTCGCCGGTGGCGGCTTTCACCAGCGGCGGACCGCCGAGGAAGATCGTGCCCTGTTCGCGCACGATGACGGTCTCGTCGCTCATCGCCGGCACGTAGGCGCCGCCGGCGGTGCAGCTGCCCATCACCACCGCGATCTGCGGAATGCCCAGGCCCGACATGCGTGCCTGGTTGTAGAAGATGCGGCCGAAGTGTTCCTTGTCCGGAAACACCTCGTCCTGCAGTGGCAGGAAGGCGCCGCCGGAATCGACCAGGTACACGCAGGGCAGGCGGTTTTCCAGCGCCACTTCCTGCGCGCGCAGATGCTTTTTCACCGTCATCGGGAAGTAGGTGCCGCCCTTCACCGTGGCGTCGTTGGCGACCACCAGCACTTCGTTGCCATGGATGCGGCCGATGCCGGTGATGAGGCCGGCGCCCGGCGCCGCGTCGTCGTACATGCCGTGCGCGGCCAGCGGCGAGAGTTCCAGGAAGGGCGAACCGGGATCGAGCAGGGCACGGATGCGTTCGCGTGGCAGCAGCTTGCCGCGCGCGGTGTGCTTTTCGCGGGCCTTGGCCCCGCCGCCTTCGGCATTGCGCGCCAGTTCACCGTGCAATTCGTGGGTGAGCGCGCGCAGCCGTTCGCTGCTGGCCTGGAATTCGGGACTACGCGGATCGATCTGCGAAACGATGACACTCATGCGCGGCAACCGTCGGGGTAAACATACGGATCATACCGGCTGCGCGATGGTCGCGAATGATGTTCACGAGGGCGGCCGCAGAAATTGCGGAGGTGCGTCCGGGTGGCTCTTTTGATTATGCGTTCATGGAGCAACGCCCAAATCAGCCCAAAAAAACGGCCGCACAGGGCGGCCGTTTTTCCGAACTGCGAAACGCGGATCAGTGACCCTGCATCGCGTCCTTCGCCTTGGCGGCAGCGTCCTTCGCGGCGCCGGCGGCGTCCTTCGCAGCGTCGGCAGCCTTGCCGGCAGCAGCAGCGGCGTTGCCGGCGGCGCTGGCAGCAGCGGCAGGCGTGGTAGCAGCCGGGGCGGCAGCGGTGGAGGCCGGAGCAGCAGCCGGGGCGGCGGCAGGAGCAGCAGCCGGAGCGGCAGCGGTGGCAGCCGAGGCGGCCTTTTGGGCCTGGTCGGCGGACTGCTGAGCCTGGTCAGCAGACTGCTGGGCGTTCTGCGCGGAGTCCTGCGCGCCGTTGCTGCAAGCCGCCAGCAGCGCGACGAGCGCGGAGGCGAGAAGGGTACGCGTAAACTTCATGGTGAATCTCCTTAGCCGTGGAATGCCGAATGGCGGATTATTAATAGCGCTTTCCAGCGCCCGGCGCCATAACTTTCGCAGAGCCGCTTCAGACTCCGTTGAAGGCCGGTATGGCGCGTTTCCGGGGGGATTTCAGTCGATGCGCTCCACCGCGATCGCGGTGGCCTCGCCGCCGCCGATGCACAGGCTGGCAACGCCGCGCTTGAGACCCCGGGTTTTCAGCGCATTGAGCAGGGTCACCACCAGGCGGGCGCCGCTGGCGCCGATCGGGTGGCCCAGCGCGCAGGCGCCGCCGTTGACGTTGACCTTCTCGTGCGGGATGCCGAGTTCCTTGATCGGTGCCATGGCCACCACGGCGAAAGCCTCGTTGATCTCAAACAGGTCGACGTCGGCCACCTTCCAGCCGGCCTTGTCCAGCACCTTCTGGATGGCGCTGACCGGGGCCGTGGTGAACCATTCCGGCTCCTGCGAATGGGTGGCGTGGGCGACGATGCGCGCCAGCGGCTGCAGACCGCGCTTGTGCGCGTCGTCGGCCGACAGCAGCACCACGGCGGCGGCGCCGTCGGAAATGCTGGAGGAGCTGGCCGCGGTGATGCTGCCGTTTTCCTTGCGGAAGGCCGGCTTCAGCGAGGGGATCTTGGCGATGTCGGAGCGGCCGGGCTGCTCGTCGGTGTCCACCACCACGTCGCCCTTGCGGCCGGCCACGGTCACCGGGGCGATCTCGCCGGCGAAGGCGCCGGACTGCTGCGCGGCCTGCGAGCGCTTCACCGATTCGATCGCGAACGCATCCTGGTCTTCGCGGCTGAAGTGGTACTTGTCGGCGCACAGTTCGCCAAACACGCCCATCGCCTTGCCGTCGTAGGGATTGGTGAGGCCGTCCCAGGCCATGTGGTCGACCAGCTTGCCGTCGCCGTAGCGGATGCCCGTGCGGGCGTTGACCAGGTGCGGCGCGTTGGTCATCGACTCCATGCCGCCGGCCACCACCACGCCGGCCGAACCGGCCTTGATCAGGTCGTGGCCCAGCATGATCGCCTTCATGCCCGAGCCGCAGACCTTGTTGATGGTGGTGCAGCCGGCGGACTTCGGCAGGTCGGCTTCCAGCGAAGCCTGGCGCGCCGGCGCCTGGCCGAGGCCGGCCGGCAGCACACAACCCATGATGACCTCGCCGACATCGGCAGGCGCTACGCCGGACTGCTCCAGCGCGGCACGGATCGCCGTGGCGCCCAGCTTCTGGGTGGGCACGCCGGTGAACTGGCCAAGGAAGGAGCCGATGGCGGTGCGCTTGGCACCGACGATGACAACACTGACGTCGGACATGGGGATCTCCGCAGAATCTCGAATGGCGCATGGCACCGGGGGAAACAACCGCACGATTATCGCAGTCGGCGGTGCGTCAGACCACCATCCGTCTTCCGGACAGCAGCCGCGGGCGCAGCATGTTGCGCCGACTTGTTGCGCCAGCGTTGTGCCAAACTCAAGCGAGAGGGTGGAGGGTGCTACCGATTCCGGGGTTCGGGGCAGCTCCGCACGGCAACTGACATGGGTGGGGAAGGCCATGAATGCGTCTGCGAATACGGATGCGCGCAACTTGCGTTGCCGCGAACTCGCGTGTCTGATCGGCATGGCGTTGAGCCTTGCGGCCTGCGGCGGCGGCGGTGGCGGCGGCAACGTCAAACCATCGACCACTTCAGGCGGCTCGTCCTCCTCGTCTCCGACATTGCCGCAGCCGCCGGTGGACGCCCAGCTGTCGATCACCGACACCTATGCTGCCCATAACCAGGGTTACACCGGTACTGGCGTGACCATCGGCGTCGTAGACAGCGGCATCATGCGGAGCAACCCCACGGTGTCCGGGCGTGTGCTGCAAGAGCAGATCTACGTCGATTCCAGCACCAACAACACCAGCGTGGACGACGTAGTGGGGCATGGCACCTGGGTTTCGGAGATTGCGGCAGGTACGCCGTTCGCCCAGTTTCCCGGCGGCATCGCGCCGGGCGCCGATCTGGTGTCGGCGCGCATCATTGCGGACAACGCGCCGGACGACAACGGCTCCACCGCGCCTTCGCAGGTCACCACCAGCGATGCGCAGTTCTTCGGTCAGGTCAATGCGAACCTGATGAGCGCCGGCGTCAAGGTGATGAACAATTCCTGGGGCGGCATCACCTGGGACACCACCAGCGCCAGCATCAATCAGGCGTTCGATCAGGCCTACAGCCCATTCGTGAACCAGCAGGGCGGCCTTGTGGTGTTCGCCGCCGGCAACGACTCGCAAGCCAACCCGAGCACCATCGCGATGTTGCCCAACGTGGCGCCGGATCTGGCCAAAGGCTGGCTGGTCGCCGTGGCGGTCAACAGCAACAATCCCACCCAGCTGGAGAGCTATTCCAACCAGTGCGGCGCAGCGATGAACTACTGCCTGGCCGCGCCCGGCGATGTGATCGTGCTGGACAAGGGCACCACGGCCAGCACCACCAATCCCAACTACTACATCGTGGAAGGCACTTCGTTTGCGGCCCCGGAGGTATCTGGTGCGGCGGCGCTGGTGTGGCAGGCGTATCCGTATTTCACCAACGACTTGGTGCGGCAGACCCTGCTGGGCACCGCCGATCCGCTGGGTGGCTCGCAGCCCAACCCGACGTATGGCTACGGTGAGCTGGACGTGGGCCGTGCGGTCAATGGCCCGATGCAGTTCAACTGGGGCGATGTCACCGTCAGCTTCAGCGGCAACTCCAACTGGAACAATCCGATCTCCGGTGCTGGCGGCCTAATCAAGCAGGGCAGCGGCACGCTCAACCTCACCCAGCCGTCCAGCTACACCGGCGAGACGCAGGTGCAGGGCGGCGTGCTGACCGCGGTGTCGCTGGCCGGTACGGCAGCCATCAGCAGCGGCGCCACATTGAGCGGCATGTCGGCCGTCGGCGGCAACGTAAGCAATGCCGGCACGCTGGCCATTGCGAATACCAACGTCAACGTGGGCGGCAACTATACGCAGCAGAGCGGCGGCCAGTTGGCGGTATCGCTCGGTTCCACCCTCAACGTGGCCGGCACGGCCAGCATCGCCGGCAACCTGCTGGTGACGGGCACCAATTCGGGCTACGTTGCGAACTCGCAGACCAACGTGCTCGTGGCCAAGGGCGGGCTCACCGGCACCTTCGCCCAGCTGGCGACGGCATCGAACGTGCTGCTCACCGCCTCGCTCAACTACAACACGACCACGGCGTGGCTCAACGTACAGCAGGTGCAGGTGAGCGCGGTGCAGGGCACTAGCTACACCACCGCGTCGTACAGCGCAGCGCAGCGTGTGGATGCGGCCTTCAACCAGATCAACATGCAACTGGCCAGCGCCACGGCATCAGGTTCGCCGGCAGCCAGCGGCCTCATCTCCGGTGCGGCCACCCTGCAGCAGACGGCGACCCTGGGCAATCTGCAGCAGTCGCTGGAAAGCCTTTCCGGCCAGTTGCATGCGGCCAGTGCGGCGATGACGTTCGAAGCCATCGATGCCGGTACGCGCGCCTTGGCCAACCACTTCGATCAGCTGCTGTCCGCGCCGCCGACGCAGCAACTCGGTGCGTGGGTGCAGAACCTGGGTTACCAGGGCTCCATGTCGCGCAGCGGTTACAACAACGTGGCCTACGATCTCAACGGCTGGATGGTGGGGCAGGACTTCCGCGTGGATGGCAGCGGCGTGGCCGGTTTCGCATTGAGCGGCACGCAGGGTCTGGGACGCCTTACCGAAAGCGCAGACCAGGGCTACAGCCGTGCCGTGGAAGGCATGCTCTACGGCGGCACGATGCGCGGCAACTGGTATGCGCTGGGGCGCTTCGGCTTCGGCGACTACCAGGAAACCATGCAGCGCCAGGTGCAACTGGGCGGCCAGGCCACCGGTGCGGGCAGCGACAGCAGCGGCCGGTATGGCGTGGCCTATGGCGAGAGCGGCTACCGCATGATGCTGGGCGACACCCGCGTCATGCCGTATGCGAGCCTGGAATACGCGCAGATCCAGCGCGACGGCTTCGACGAGGTGGGCGGTGACGGTTTCGGCCTGAAAGCGGATGCGCTCACCACCGCGCGCTGGCAGGCCGGCCTGGGCGTGCGCGCCACCCGCAACTGGCAACTCGGTCGTGCCGGCAGCCTGAGCCTGCAGGGGCAGCTAGCGTGGCAACAGTCCTTCGGTCTGCGCGGCGAGGTGTTCGACGCCAGCTTCACCGGCGTGAACCAATGGGCGCCGCTGGGCGGCATCGGCCTGGCGCGCTACGGCGGCCTGGCCGGCGCCACGTTGAACTGGACCATGAATCCGCGTAGCAGCCTGGCGCTCGACTACGAGTCGTACTTCGGCCAGGGCCAAGAGGCCACGATGGCGATGCTGAACTATCGTTGGTCGTTCTGATCGGGCCTCAGATGGCGGCGCCGCAAGGCGTCGCCATCCATGCCCGCTTGGGCCACTCCTGACCGGCTCAGGCCACCGGGCCTCGGGCAGTCCATCCGATGCCGCGATAGGAATCTGCGACGGCCGCCGCCCCGGCGGTGATCGCGCTGGACATCAGGAAGGCCGACCACGCATCGCTGTCGTGCGCATGCGCGAGCAGCGGCGGCAGCCAGACCAGCAATGTGATAACGCCCAGCATCGCCGCCTCCAGCGTCGTGGCCAGGCGCGGCCACAGTGCGAACAGGATGCCCAGCGCCGTGGCCAGGCTGCCTGCGCCGGTCAGGTAGGCCCAGCCGTGCCGCCACGGCAACCATGCCGGCACGAAGCCGGCCGTGATGTCCGCATAGAAGTAGTGCGACAGGCCGATGGTCGGCAGCGCCAGCACCAACAGCAGCCGCGCATTGCGAATGCCGTTGCGGCCTGCAAGAAACCGTCCGTCCGGTTTCGCCAGCGAGGCGAAGACGGCCCACGCGCCGGTGAGGATCACCGCGATCTCGGCCGCCCCCAGCCAGGTCGCCTCCATGGCGGGTGCATACAGGATGGCCGGGAATTTAAGCAGCACCATCCACAGCAGCGCGAACACCGACATCGCGCCGGCCGCAACCTTCGCGACGCGCGGGATCAGGATGCCGATGCCGGTCGCCAGTTCGACCAGCGCGGTGAGGTAGACAAAGACATCGTGTGCCGGGAGGTGTGCGATCGGAATGCGTTGCCAGGTGCCGGCGAAATCGCCGAACGCCAGCCCGCGCACGCCCAGCGCCATCATGACCAGCGCCAGCAGCGCATGGCCCGGACCGCGGGCGACCCGATGGCCGGCACCTGCGGCCAGGCAGCCCGCCAGCCACGCGGCCGCACCTGCACGTTTGCCATCCACACCGGATGCTGCGTCCATCACCCACCCTCCAGCGAAGCTGCGTGAACACAAGGCGCCGAGCGTAATCAGGCGGGTTCGTACGGACAATAGGCCGTAGTGCGGGAACAGTTTTCGGGCGGGATGCTGCGGTTGCCCGCTAGACATTGCCGCCGACGGTCAAACCAGTTCGACCTGCACCCCGGCGGCGCGCAGCGTCTCCACGAGTTCGGCCGGCGCGCTGTTGTCGCTGATCACCTTGTGCAGCTGGCGCACGGGGGCGATCACCGACAGGCTGCGCTGGCCGAGCTTGCTGGCGTCCAGCACGGCCACGGTCTGCCGCGACACCCGGATCATCAGCGCATTGAGCGCGGATTCCAGCGGGTCGGGCGTGGTCACGCCTACCTCGGGGTCGAGGCCGTCCACGCCGAGGAACAGGCGGTCGGCCGACAGCTTGGCCAGCGCCTGCTCCGCATCGGGGCCGACCAGGGAGTAGGAGGTCTGGCGCAGCAGGCCGCCCAGCATCATCACGCGGATGTGCGGCAGGCCCGACAGCTCCAGCGCGATGTTCAGCGCATTGGTGATCACGGTCAGCGACTCGAACCGGCGCTGGCGGATCTGCCGCGCGATCTCCACCGTGGTGGAGCCGGAGTCGAGGATGATGGTTTCGCCGTCGCGGATCATCGCCGCTGCCGCCTGGCCGATGCGCAGTTTCTGCGCGTGGTGGCGGGTTTCCTTGATGTTGAGCGGGATGTCGCTGCTCACCGGCACCACCGGCAGTGCGCCGCCGTGCGAGCGCACGATGGCCGAGGCATTCGCCAGCGCCTCGAGGTCGGCACGGATGGTGACGGCGGAGGTGTCGAATTTCTTCGCCAGTTCCTCCACCGTGGCGCGGCCGTGCTCCTCCACGTACTCCACGATCAGGCGGCGGCGCTCGCCGAGCAGCAGGCGATGGCGGGGTTTGGCGGCGGTCTTGGCGGTCTGGGCTTTGCTCATGCGGTAGGAATATGCAGGAGTCGGGCGGCGTTGTCATGATAGACCTTGCGCAGCACCGTGTCCGGCAGCTTCAAACCGTAGATCGACCAGCGGCCCTGGGGCGGTACGTCCGAAGGGGCGTAGTCGAAGTACTCGTCCTCGGTTTCGAGGAAGCGGTAGTAGATCTCGTAAAGGGCGTCGCCGAACAATTGCTGCGGCACGTCGTCGCCCCAGGGCGAGGGGACCGCGTCGGTGCCGAACAGGATGCGGTCCTGGTAGCGGTCGAAGAAGCGCTGCGCGATACGCGGTTGGCGGCCCAGTTCGCCGATGCGCGCGCTGATGTCCACCAGGGTGTTGGGGAAACGCGCCAGGCAGGATTCGACGGCGGCCAGGTTCTCGGCGTTGTTGCCCACGTGCAGCAGCACGAAGGTGGTGTTCGGGTGGCGCGCGATCATGCGGTCGCGCGCGGCGATCAGCTCCGCATGGCTGGGGAACTCGGGACCGTAGAACGACCAGTCCGGGTGGTTGGCCAGCTCCTCGTAGCGTTCGTTCTCGCCGTCGGTGGGCAGGAAGAACGCTTCCGGATCGGAAACATGCAGGAACACCGGCATGTCGTGCGCGGCGCAGGCCTCCCACATCGGGTCGAAGCGGTGGTCATCCACGCCCACCAGCGGGCCTTCGTCGATGCGTTCGCGCAGGTACAGGCCCAGCGTCTTCAGCAGCTTCAGGCCGCGCGCGCCGGCGCGGTGCGCATGCGCGATCGCGTCGGCCTGGCGCTGCGGGTAATCCGCTTCGGGGAACAGCGCGAACGAGGGTTCCGTGAGGGTGAGGAAGCGCCCCGGCGCGGCCTGATCGAACAGCCGGATACTTTCCTCCAGCCCCTTGCCGACGCCGCCGGTGAGGTTCACCAGGGTGCGCACGCCTTTGCGGTCCATCACCGGCAGCAGTTCTTCCGGCGTGGTGAAGACGGTGATTTCGTCGCCTACCGACACGCCGTTGCGCACGTTCTTCGACCAGGTCAGGTGCGCGTGCACGTCGATCACCGGGAAGCGCGGGCGCTCGATATGCGTCTGCGGCACGCGCAGCATGCTGCGCGGCTTGAAATCCTTGAGGCGCAATTCGCCCTTGCTGTCGTCGCGCGCGGTCTGCAGCGGGTTCTTGCCGTTGCCTTCGATGCGCACGGTGCCGGCGCCGGTGGGCGGTGCGCAGCAGAGGCAGGATTTCTGGTGGGTCATGGTCCGCTTCAATCCGATAACGCGCTTCTTGCGCTCGCCTCCTCTCCCCGCCGGGGAGAGCATTGAGGTGAGGGGCGGGTGCTTGCAGGAGGGATGCTAGTGCAAGCCGCTTCATAGGGAGCGCACCGCAAGATTGGCCCCTCACCCCAGCCCTCTCCCCGGAGGGGAGAGGGAGACAAGCCTCAACGCGGATACTTCGCCATGATGTCGTGCACCTGGCGCACCAGGCTCACCGCCTGGTCGAACGGGCGCAGCCACATGTTGCGGCCGAACATCACGCCGGTGGCGCCGCTCTGCATGTAGTGCTCCACCTTGCGCAGCACCGCCGCGTCGTCATCGTTCTTCTCGCCGCCAGAGAACAGCACCATGGTGCGGCCGGCCGAACGCACCACGCGGGCGCAGCGGGCGGCGGAGTCTTCCTGCAGCTTGTCGTACGGCGCCGGCACGTTGGCCACGCTGTCATTCGGCTCGTGCAGCTTCACCAGGTCGGCGCCCATTTCCAGCGCGACGCGCGCGGCATAGTCCTGCGCATACAGCGTATTGGTGCCGCCCTTGGCGTTGACCGCGCTGCCGCGCGGGTACGACCACACCACCAGCGGCATGCCGTAGCGTTCGCAGTCCTGGCGTACCTTCTCGAACTGGCGGAACTCGTCGCCCTGGCGCGGCGAGCCCACGTACATGGTGTAACCCACGGCATCGGCGCCCAGGCGCACGGCGTCCTCCACCGAAGCGAACAGCGGCGAAGTGGCCTCGGCATCGCTGGGGATGTTGGTCTTGCCGTTGAGCTTGAGGATCAGCGGCACGCGGCCGCAGTACTCGGTCATGTACTTCTCGGCCAGGCCGATGCCCAGCGCGATAGCAGAAAAACCGCCCGCCGCGGCCATCTCGAATTGGTAGCTGGGATCCACGGCAGGCGGGTGGGGAAAGAAATCGGTGGGGCCATGCTCGAGGCCCTGGTCCAGCGGCAGTACCAGCAGGCTGCCGTTCTTCGGGCCGTAGCCGTACAGAAGGCGCCACAGGCGCGTGCGCTTGCCGTGCGAGAGCGGCAGCTTCGAAAACTTTTCGGAAGCTTGCGAAGGTACTTGTAAGTTCTGATTCATTTCGAATACGCTGGGCTGGTGGACGAATGGCTTCACATTCGGACGAAACGAGCCAAATGTCAATACTCGAAAATAAAACGAAAGAAAACGACAGTCTTGCCGCGCTGAAAGCGGCTGCACCGGCGATGCAGCGCGAACGCGGCTACGTCGACACCTTGCGGGAAATCCTGCAGCAGCCGGCGACCTGGCAAGCCACCGCGGAACTGCTGCGCGAGCCTTCGGTGCGTGCGCAACTGCAAGCCGTGCTGACTCCGCGGCCTGCGCACGTCGTGCTGACCGGTTCGGGCAGCTCGATCTATGTGGGCGAGTGCATTGCGCCGGATCTGCAGCAGACGTTGGGCGTACCGGTACTGGCGATTCCTGCGGGCACCTTGCTCACGCATCGCAAGGCGCTGCCGCCGGGCGGCGGTTTGCTGATTTCGATCGCGCGTTCGGGCGACAGTCCCGAAAGCGCAGGCGTGGTGGATCAGCTGCTGGCGCACGAGCCTGGCTGGAGCCACCTCGCCATCACCTGCAACGCCAACGGCAAGCTCGCCACGCAGTACAAGAGTGCGCCGCGCTATGCCGCACTGGTGCTGGACGAGCGCACCAACGACCGCAGCCTGGTGATGACCAGCAGCTTCACCAACCTGGTGCTGGCCGGCAGCGGGCTGGGCGGCCGTGCCGCCGAAGTCGAATGGCAGCAAGGCGTGCAGCGCCTCGCCGGTTGCGTGCAGCACGTGTTCGATCACCAGGCCGATGCGCTGGCGGCCATTGCCTATCGCGATATCGACCAGGTCGTCTACCTCGGCAGTGGCGGCGCACTGGGCGCCGCGCACGAGGCCGCGCTGAAGATGCTGGAGATGACCGCCGGCCGCGTGACCACGATGGCCGAAACCTTCCTCGGCCTGCGCCACGGTCCAATGTCCAGTCTCGACGAGGACACCTTGGTGGTGGCCTATCTCTCGCCCGATCCGGCCGTGCGTGCCTACGAATACGATCTGCTGCGCGAACTCACCCGCAAGCAGTTGGGCATGGTGCGCGTGCTGGTGGGCGAGGGTATCGCCGAAGATGTGATCGGCCCGCAGGACGTGGCAGTGGATCTGCAGGGCCTGCAGGCCAGCGACGATGCGCTGCCGTTGCTGGCCGACGTGGCCGTGGGCCAGTTGCTGGCGTTCTTCCGTTGCCTGGCACTGGGTGGCAAGCCGGACGCGCCTGCACAGGGCGTGCTCACTCGCGTGGTGGAAGCCTTTGCACTGCATTCGGGGAGCGCCGCGTGAAGCGCATCCTCGTCGCCGGCGAGTTGAACGTCGACCTGGTGTTCCGGGATTGCCAGTCGTTTCCCACGCCGGGCCACGAGGTGCTGGCCGAGGACGCCCTGGTGGTGCCGGGCAGCTCCTCGATGATCTGTGCGATGGGGCTGGCACGCCTCGGCAACCCGGTGAGCTTCGCCGGCAAGGCGGGTGCGGACGGCTGGGGCGATTTCTGCGTATCGGCGCTGCAGGGCGCCGGCATCGACGTCGGTGCGGTGCGGCGCGATGCGGCGTTGCGCACGGGCATCACCGCGTCGTTCTCCACGCGCAGCGACCGTGCGCTGGTCACCTTCGCCGGAGCGATCGGCGCGCTGCGCGCGGACGACATAGGCGACGAACTGCTGGGCGCCGCCGATCACCTGCACGTGTCGTCCTACTATCTGCAAACCGCGTTGCGGCCTCAGCTCAAATCACTGTTCGCGCGTGCGCGAGCGCAAGGCCTGAGTACTTCGCTCGATCCCGGTTTCGACCCTGAGCGACGCTGGGGCGACGAATGGCGCGAACTGCTTGCGGAAGTCGATCTGTTCCTGCCCAACGACGTGGAACTGGCCGGCATCAGCGGCTGCGAGTCCGCGGTCGACGGTCTGCGCGCACTGGACAACGGTCACACCCGCATCGTGGTGAAGCGCGGTCGTGACGGCTGCGCCGCGCTGGACCGCGACGGCAAGCTGTTCGAATCGCCGGCCTTTGCGCTGGATGCGGTGGACAGTACCGGCGCCGGCGATTCCTTCGACGCCGGTTTCCTGCATGCGTGGCTGCGCGACTTACCACTGACGGAAGCCATGCGCTGGGGCAACGCCTGCGGTGCGCTTTCCACGCGTGGCGTGGGCGGCACGGCGCGGCAGGCCGACCTTGGCGAGGCGAAGGCCTTGGTGGAGTCCGCGCCGTGATCACCGTGCTCGGCATCAACACCGCCATCGACCACCTGATGCAGGTGGGCGAATTGCACCTGGGCGAGGTCAATCGCACGGTGCACGAACAGGTGTTGCCGGGCGGCAAGGGCTTGCACGTGGCGCAGACCGTCGCTGCGCTCGGCGAGCCGGTGCAGTTGATCGGCCTGATCGATGCGGCGCACCGCAACCTCACGGCGCGGCGCATGAGCGAGCGCGGCGTGCTGTTCCACGGCGTGGAAATCGATGCGCCGCTGCGCCATTGCATTGCGCTGCAGGATGCGCAGGGGCAGATCACCGAAGTGCTGGGGCAGGGGCCGGAGCTGGGCGAACGCGATCGCGCGGCCATGCAACGCGCCTTCCGTCTTGCGCTGGCGGAAAGCGATCTGGTGGTGCTCTCCGGCAGCCTTCCGCGCGGCCTCGCTGCCAATACCTACGCCGAACTGGCGGAGCAGGTGCGCGCTGCCGGCAAGCGTTGCCTGGTCGACGCCAGCGGGGAAGTGCTGAAACAGGCGGTGACGGCGCAGCCTTTCCTGCTGAAGCCGAATCGCGACGAAGCGGAAGCCTTGCTCGGCCGCAGCATCGACAGCATCGACGTCGCCGTAGTCGCGCTGCGCGAACTCCATGCGCGCGGTGTGGCGATGCCGGTGCTCAGCCTCGGTGCGCTGGGTGCCGTGGGCATGGACGACAGCGGTGCATGGCATGCCGCGGTGGAGCTGGAACAAGTGCGCAACACCGTCGGCTCGGGCGATTGCTTCCTGGCCGGCATGGCCGTGGCGGTCGCGCGTGGGGAGATGCTGCGCGAGGCGTTGCGGCTGGCGGTGGCCTGCGGGGCCGCCAACGCGATGGATGTGGAAACAGGTTATGTGCGCCCGGACCAGGTCGAGTCGTTGCTCGGCCGGGTGCGGGTGCGCGAATGGAAGCACTGAACATCGGCGGAGTACGCCAATAGGCCGATGAGGATGAGCCATCGGCGTCAAGAACATCCGCAGGCTGCGAGGGCGCAGGTGCCCGCGGATATCCAGAAGCGGTTCATTCCTTGAGAGGGGAGATCATGAAATCGGGCACCAACATTCCATTGCGAAGAACAGGTTTGGCCGCAACGCTGGGCCTGCTGCTCGCATCTACGGCGGCCTATGGCCAGTCCACCACCAGCAGCATCTTTGGCCACGTGCCGGTGCAGGCGGGCGAAAGCATCACGGTAAGTAACGGCTCGGGCCTGACCCGCACGGTCGGCATCGACAGCCAGGGCCGTTACGCGGCCAACCAACTGCCCATCGGTACCTACACCGTCAGCCTGATGCTCAACGGCCAGGTCATCCAGCAGCGCAACAACGTCTTGCTGCAGGTGGGCATCGGTTCGGACGTTTCATTCACCGAACAGGGCGCCTCCGCGGCCAGCGAGACGAACGCGAAGCAGCTTTCCGGCGTGAGCGTATCGGCTAATGCGATACCGCCCATCGACGTAAGCTCGGTGGATTCGCGCACGGTGCTCACCGCAGACCAGTTGGCCAAGCTGCCGTTGGCGCACACGGCGGAAGCGGTAGCGTTGCTGGCGCCGGCGACCAACCTTGGTGCGGGCGGCGCGGCCAGCACCACGGGCGAGCCGCTGATCAGCTTCGGCGGCTCGTCGTCCACCGAGAACGCGTATTACCTCAACGGTTTCAATACCACTGATCCCAACATCGCCGAAGGCGGCATCACTCTGCCGTACGGTTCGATCGACCAGGAAGAGGTCTACACCGGCGGCTACAGCGCACAGTACGGCCGCAGCGACGGCGGTGTACTCAACATGATCGGCAAGAGCGGCACCAACGACTGGCACTTCGGCGGCCAGTTCCTCTACGAGCCGTCGTCGATGGTGGCGAGCCAGGACAGTACCTACTACGCCAACGGCCTGCCGCCGTCGCCCGTGGCCGGTCGCCTGTACGACCCGAGGAACCAGAACAGCACCTGGTCGTCCGTCTACGATCTGTACGTGGGCGGCCCGATCATCCAGGACAAGCTGTTCTTCTTCGCTTCGGCGGAAATGACCCACACCGAAGGAAACTCGGTCAACAGCGTCGAGTCCGGCACCGATTCGCACTACAAGGACACGCTGCCCAAGTGGTACGCCAAGGTGAACTGGAACATCACCGACAACAATCTGCTCGAACTGACGGGCGCGTCGGAAAAGAGCCTGACCAGCGGCACGGTCTACAACTACGACTACAACAGCTTGAGCGACAATGGCTTCAAGGCCTACGCCAACGACACCAAACATGGTGGTGACCTGTGGCTGGCGAAGTTCACCAGCTACATCACGGACAAGCTGACCCTGACTGCCATGTACGGCAGCATGAAAACGCGCAGCTACAGCGAGAATCCGGCCTACGATCCGGATGTGACCTACGTTGGCACCTACACGCAGCAGAACCCGGCGTTGAACGGCGGCACGCCGATCACCAACAACCAGACGGTCACCGAGATCAACAACCCGGGCCAGAACTTCGTGACCACCAACCTGCGTGTGGCGCTGACCTACACCTTGGGTGACCACACGATCACGGCGGGTATCGACAATCTGCGCACGGCGGCCAGGGAACAGGACGAGCTGACCTCGGGGCCGGGCGGTTACCAGTGGATCTACGGTTATACGAAGACCCCGACCCAGCCGCTGTATCCCTCGCTTGGCGTGGGCCCCACGGCCGATTACCCGAACGGCGCGACCGGCTACTACGCGTTCAAGTACATCTTCAACCAGGGCGGCAACCTGTTCTCCACGGAGAACGCCGAGTACATCGAGGACAACTGGCAGGTCAACGACCGCTTCCTGCTGTCCATGGGTCTGCGCGACGACGACTTCACCAACACCAATGCCAGCGCGCTTGCCTACATGCGGCAGACCAAGCCGCAATGGGCGCCGCGCCTGGGCTTCAGCTGGGACGTGTTCGGCGACAGCTCGTTCAAGGTGTACGGCAATGCCGGCCGCTACTTCCTCGGTTCGCCGATCGCCCCGGGCGATCCGGCCAACGGGTATGTGGCCACCTCGCAGTACTACACGTACAGCGGCATCGCGGCCGACGGCACGCCTACCGGCCTGACGCAGATGTCGCAGCCGGTGTCGCCCAACGGCGCCTATGGGCAGACGCCCGATCCGCGCACCATGACGGCGACCAGCCTGAAGGCCGAGGACCAGGACGAGTTCATGCTCGGCTTCCAGAAGACGGCCGGTCCGAACTGGGTCTATGGCGCCAAGATCACTCGGCGCATCCTGCGGCACGTGATCGACGACTGGTGCGATGTCGGGGCGCTGGTGAACAAGGCGGCTTCGGAAGGCATCACCGACGTCAACACCGACACCTGCTACTACGTCAACCCGGGCGAGGCCAACACCTTCGCGGTGCAGGACCCGAGCGGCGCCTTCCACAGCGTGACGATGTCCCAGGCCGACTTCAACTTCCCGCATGCCGTGCGTCGCTACTACGGACTGGAGACCTTCCTGGAGCATCCGTTCGACGGCAAGTGGTATGGCAGGGTCAGCTACACCTTCTCGCGCAGCTACGGCAACAGCGAGGGCGAGGGCCAATCCGACATCCGCGCCATCGGCGGCACGCAGAACGAGGACTGGGATTTCCCGGAGCTGATGGTCTACGCCAACGGTCCGCAGGGCAACGATCACACTCACGTGCTCAAGGCCTACGGCTACTACGCGATCACGCCCGAGTGGATGGTGTCGGCCAACCTCAACCTGACCTCGGGTGGCCCGAAGTACTGCCTGGGCTATTACGGGCCGCAGCAGAGCGACCCGGACGGCTACGGTTCCAACTACCACTGGTGCAACGGCCAGCCGTCGCCGCCGGGGGCAACCGGACGCCTGCCGTGGATGAAGGAGCTTGATCTGGGCCTCCACTATCGCCCGGCATTCGCCGACCACAAGCTGTCCCTGAACGTGGACGTGTTCAACGTGTTCAACGGCCAGGCTCCGCTCAATCTCGATGCCGATTACAACGGCAACAGCGGCGGCACGCCGAACCCGCTCTACGGCACGCCGATGGTGCTGCAGCAGCCGCGCTACGTGCGATTCGGTGTGACTTACGACTACTGATCGCGGCAACTTGCGACCCTGATGAGGGAAACGGCGTATTCGCGCCGTCCGGACATCCGGACGGCGCGGGTATGCAATCGATCTGAAAGAAGTTGCGAATTTCCGAATCGGGCCGTTACGCGACGAATCGATTTCGGAATCCGAACGGAATCACCTGACAACGGCGGGATGGCCAACTGGCCGACGGCATGCACTGTCGATCGGTGCTCGGACGATTCGTGGAATGCCAGCGCAAACGCCTGTGCATATCCGTTGAGATTCATTTCCTGGGAGGGATGCTTGATGACGATCGACACGAACATCTTGTTGCGGAAGACCGGCCTGGCCACGGCGCTCGGCTTGCTGCTTGCGTCCACGGCGGCGTACGGCCAATCCACCACCAGCAGCATCTATGGCCATGTGCCGGCGCAGGCTGGCGAAACCGTTGTACTGAACAATGGTGCAGGCCTGACGCGTACCGTCAACGTCGATAACCAAGGTCGTTACAACGCCGCGCAGTTGCCGGTCGGCACGTATTCGGTAGCGCTGATGCGCGACGGCCAGGTCATTCAGCGCCGCGACAACGTAATGCTCAAAGTAGGCGTGGGTGTCGAGATCTCTTTCGCCGAGGCTGCTGCTGCGAGCTCGGCGAATGCGAAGCAGTTGTCAGGCGTGAACGTGTCGGCCAATGCCGTGCCGCCCATCGACGTGAGCTCGGTGGACTCGCGCACGGTCATCACGTCGCAGGAGCTGGCCAGGCTGCCGCTGGGGCGCACTGCGGAGGCCGCGGCCCTGCTGGCGCCGGGCGCAGTCACGGCCGCCGGCGGCGCAAGCAGCCAGACCGGCGAGCCGCTGGTCAGCTTCGGCGGTTCCTCGTCGACGGAGAACGCGTATTACATCAACGGCTTCAATACCACCGATCCGTATGGCGCCAAGGGCGGTATTTCCCTGCCGTACGGCTCCATCGACCAAGAGGAAGCCTATACCGGCGGCTACAGCGCGCAGTACGGCCGCAGCGATGGCGGTGTGATCAACATGATCGGCAAGAGCGGCACCAACGATTGGCATTTCGGTGCCCAAGTGGTGTACGCGCCCGAGGACTGGCGCTCCAGCCAGGACGATGCCTACTACATGAATGGCTTGCCGCCGAAGCCCGTGGCAGGGCGGCTGTACAACCCCAACAACCAGGACAACTACTGGAATTCCACCTACGACGTATACATAGGCGGCCCGCTCGTCAGGGACAAGCTGTTCGTCTTTGCATCGATGGAGGCCAACGACACCGGCGGCTACACGGTCAATCCCGTGACCTCGGGTACTTCGCTGCACTACAAAACCAACAACCCGAAGTG
The DNA here is from genome assembly GCF_014843005.1 of Rhodanobacter sp. DHG33. Taxonomy (GTDB): domain Bacteria; phylum Pseudomonadota; class Gammaproteobacteria; order Xanthomonadales; family Rhodanobacteraceae; genus Rhodanobacter_A. The sequence continues at coordinate 412,887 of NZ_JACYXM010000006.1, forward strand.
GTACGCCAAGATCAACTGGAACATCAACGACAGCAACTTGCTTGAGCTGACGGGCGCGTCCGAGAAGACCGAAACCACCGGCGCGTACTACTACTACGACTACAACGCCCTGAGCGACAAGAATTTCAAGAGCTTCGCCAACACCACCAAGCTGGGCGGCGACATGTGGTCGGCCAAGTACACCAGCTACATCACCGACAGCCTCACGTTCAATGCCACGTACGGCAAGATGACCACGGTGAACTACAGCGAGCAGCCGGGTTACAGCCCGGAATACACCTACATCGCCGACTACACGAACCAGAACCCGACGCTCAACGGCGGCACGCCGATCGCCAATTCGCAGACCAATTCCACCATCGCCAACCCCGGCAAGAACTACAAGACCAGCAACCTGCGTCTGAGCCTGACCTACACGCTGGGTAGCCACACCATTACGGCCGGTATCGACAACCTGCGTTCCGCGGCCAACAACCAGGCCAGCATCACCACCGGCCCGGGCTATTGGTGGGACTACGGCTACACCAACCAGCCGACATCGCCCATCACAGCCATTTCGGCGACGGGGCCGGTGACCGTGGGCCCCGTGGCCAACTACCCGGGCGGTGCCCCGGTCAATGGCACGAGCTACTACGTCACCAAGAACGTCAGCATCTCGGGCGCCAACCTGCTCACCACGCAGCGTGCCGAATACATCGAGGACAACTGGCAGGTGAGCGACCGCTGGCTGCTGTCGCTGGGCCTGCGCAACGACGCCTTCACCAACTACAACGGCTCGGGCCAGCCCTACATGCGGCAGACTTCGCCACAATGGGCGCCGCGCCTCGGCTTCAGCTGGGATGTGTACGGCGACGGTACGTTCAAGGTATACGGCAACGCGGGCCGCTACTACCTGGGTCAGCCGCTCGCGCCCGGCGGCGTCGCCAACGGCATCCTGAGCACCACTCAGTACTTCACCTACACCGGCATCGCGGCCAACGGCACGCCCACCGGGCTGACGCAGATTTCGCCGCTGACTTCGGCGAACAGCTTCTTCGGACAAACGCCCGATCCGCGCACGCTCACGGCGCAGAACATCAAGGCGCAGGACCAGGACGAGTTCATCCTCGGCTTCACCAAGACGGCCGGCGACAAATGGGTCTACGGCTCCAAGTTCACCCGTCGCCTGATCCGCCATGTCCTGGACGATTACTGTGACGGTACGACCGTAGCGGCTTATGCGGCCGCGGAGGGCATCACCGACGTCAACAGCACCGCCTGCTATTACATCAATCCGGGGCAGGCCAACACGTTTGCCGTGGAAGATCCGAACGGCGTGTTCCACGACGTGACGCTCTCCAACGCCGACATGCAGTTCCCGCACGCGGTACGCCGCTACTACGCACTGGAAAATTTTCTGGAGCATCCGTTCGACGGCAAGTGGTACGCCAAGATCAGCTACACCTTCTCGCGCAGCTACGGCAACAGCGAAGGGCAAGGGCAGTCCGACATCCGCGCCATCGGCGGCATCCAGAACGAGGACTGGGATTACCCGTCGCTGATGGTCTACGCCGGCGGTCCGCAGGGTAACGACCATACCCATCAGATCAAGGCGTTCGGCTACTACCAGCTCACGCCGGAATGGCTGGTCTCGGGCAACCTGAGCCTCATTTCGGGTGGCCCGAAGTACTGCCTCGGCATGTACGGCACCGATCCGTACAACACGGCCATCAACCCGGCCACTGGTGCGGCCTACAACGATCCGGCCGGTTACGGCTCCAACTACCACTGGTGCAACGGCCAGCCGTCGCCGCCGGGCGCGAACGGGCGTCTGCCGTGGATGAAGCAGGTGGATTTGGGCGTGCAATACCGGCCGGCGTTCGCGGACCACAAGCTGGGCTTCCACCTGGACGTGTTCAACGTGTTCAATGGTCAGGCGCCGCTCAACGTGTGGGCGCAGATGTACCAGGGCCACGACGGCACGCTGAATCCGCTCTACGGTACGCCGATGGTCTTCCAGCAGCCGCGCTACGTGCGCATGAGCGTCACCTACGACTATTGAAGCATCTTCACCCACCCGTCGCCCGGTCATGCCGGGCGGCGTTTCACTTCAAGTGGCATCGACGAGCCTGTCCACGCGCCAGCCGAGCGAAGCCAACCGATCGATACGAGAGGCAACCATGGCAGCATCGCACCCGCATACCCTTTGTTCGTCGCGCATGAGCGTGTTGGCTTCTTGCCTGCTCGCCGTGCTGGCGGGTTTCGGCACTGCTCATGCCGAGGACAGCGTGACCACCGGCAAGCTGGTGCTTGAGCCTGGCAGCGCGGTGTTCGCCGACCAGCAGGGTGCGGAGAGTTTCGGCAATGCCGCGATCGAGGCGAGCTGGAAGCTGGACGGCAAGCATCTCGTCGACATGACGGTGACCGACCGCGTGCACAGCCGTACGTTCGCGGTGTCCGCACCGTTCGCGCTGGCGATGGCCGACGGCAGCACGATCAAGGCTTCCGACATGAACCTGCAGACGGCGCCGCACGTGGTGGCGTTGCCGGTGGATGCGCAGGCTTCGCGCTACTCCTCGCGTATCCCCGGCAAGGCGGTGGAGGCCAGTTTCGCCGACGCGGACGGCCGCTTCCGCGTGGACTGGCGGCTCGTGCAGCGCGACGGCTCGCCCTACCTGCGCGAGGAGGTGAGCATCACCGCGCTGAAGCAGGACGAGAAGATCGCCAAGGTGTCGCTGCTGCAATCGAAGGTGGATGCCCCTGAGGTAGTAGGCACGGTGAACGGCTCGCCCATCGTCGACGGCGACGTCTACCTCGGCTTCGAGAATCCGCTGTCCGACAGCACGGCGTACCACAACCTGGCGAAGCTCACGCTGTCGCGCACGCTGCCGCTGGAGCAGGGCAAGACGGTGGATTATTCGGCGGTGGTGGGCGTGGTGCGCGACGGCCAGCTGCGCCGCGATTTCAACAACTACGTCGAGCGCGAGCGCGCGCATCCGTACCGCACCTTCCTGCACTACAACTCCTGGTACGACATCGGCTACTTCACGCCGTACACCGAGGCGGAGGCGCTGGACCGCATCAACACCTTCGGCGAGGAGCTGCACGTCAAGCGTGGCGTGACCTTGGATTCGTTCCTGTTCGACGACGGCTGGGATGACCGCAGCGGCGCATGGAACTTCAGCAAGGATTTCCCGCGCGGCTTCGTGCCCCTGCGCGATGCGGCCGCGAAGTACGGCGCCGCGCCGGGCATCTGGCTGTCGCCATGGGGCGGCTACGGCAAGCCGCACGACGAGCGCATCAAGAACGGCAAGGCGGCCGGCTACGAGATCATCGACGACGGCCTCGCGCTGTCCGGTCCGAAGTACTACCCGCGCTTCCATCAGGTCGTGATGGACATGATCGACAAGCAGGGCATCAACCAGTTCAAGTTCGACGGCACCGGCAACGTCAGCAGCGTGTTCCCCGGCAGCCGCTTCGACAGCGACTTCGCCGCGGCGATCCAGCTGATCAGCGACATCCGCAAGGACAAGCCCAACACCTTCATCAACCTCACCACCGGCACCTGGGCCTCGCCGTTCTGGCTGCGCTACGCCGACACGATCTGGCGCGACGGCGAAGACGACTGGTACACCGGCGTGGGCACGATGCGCGAGCAGTGGATCACCTACCGCGACCAGCAGACCTACCAGAACATCGTGCTGAAGGGGCCGCTGTTCCCGATCGACTCGCTGATGCTCCACGGCATCATCTACGCGCAGAAGAACCCGCGCCTCAACACCGACCCGGGCCACGACTTCGCCAACGAAGTGCGCTCCTACTTCGCCACCGGCACCGAGCTGCAGGAGATGTACATCACGCCGTCGCTGCTCACGCCGCAAGACTGGGACACGCTGGCCGAGGGCGCGAAGTGGTCGCGCGCCAACGCCGACGTGCTGCGCGACTCGCACTGGATCGGCGGTGATCCCGGCCGCCTGGACGTCTACGGCTGGGCTGCCTGGTCGCCGAAGAAGGCCATCGTCACCTTCCGCAATCCGGACGACAAGCCGCAGCTTGCGGTGGTCGACCTGCAGCGCCAGCTGCAGCTCCCGCCGGGTGTTGCGCGTCGTTTCAGCGTGCACGACGTGTGGAAGAACGGCGGCGCCGATGTGCCGAAGGCGCTGGATGCCGACCACACAAGCACGATCACGCTGGCGCCCTTCGAGGTGCTGACGCTGGAGCTGACGCCGGCGAGTGGAGGCTAAACATGACCGAAACAACGTGCGGGTACACGTCGCATGACCCGGCGGCGTGCGCGCGGGGCATTTGGTGAATCCCTTTGTCGTACTCGATGCGTTCGGGCATGGCGCGCACCGAATCAGTGCGCTCGGTTTTGCACGCAATCGCCCTATGCACGCGCCGGGATGTAGCGAAATTTGGATCGAATGAACGACATTTGCAGAAGGGGAAATGATTGTGGGCAGATGTTGAGCAAGCTAATGCAATCCTTCAGCAGCTGTGCTGAGTGATGTCCGGTTCGTGGTCGTCCGTAACTGCTGACTGCCACGAAATGGCGAGTCGAAGGCAAACGTTCTTGCGTATATTTTAATTTTCCATCATTCGGAAGTGGCTCTTCCGCTTGCTTATTGATGGGGAGTGGTGGTTCGGCTGTTTTCATTTTCTTCAAGCAGAGAGGAGAGTGGCTATGAAATGCTTTGCAAGAAATACCAGGGTCGAGCGCAAAATGAGTTTTCACATCGGTCTTCTTTTGCTGGCGCTCTGCGTCTTCTATTTTCCCGGGACTCGTGTTCGTGCTGAAACCTGGTGCAGTTCGTCTTCGTCTACGAATTGCGCGATCGGTGGAATTGTGAGCGTGAACTACGCTGTCTCCAATGCGCCGCCGCAAGGACTTACCTCCATCACTTTTCCGTTCACGGTGTTCAGCATTCCCGCGGCGAACGGTTATTTCTTTGCGCAGCAGTTCTATTTCATCAACACGAATAATGAATCGGGTCAAGGGGCCTACATCGGAATCCAGCCTGCAGGCAACGGCACGAACAATGCGCACTTCAGCTTCTTTGGGACGGGTTCCAGTTCCGTCAACATGGCCAACTGCTCCACGGGAGCCGACGGCGGCAACGGAACGACATGCCAGTTGACCGTGCAGTTTGCGGTGGGGCACCAATACAACTTGACGGTTTATCGGGATGCCAAGAAAACCTCCGTGTGGCACGGAGAAATTGTCGATAACACGGCATGCCAAGTGACTACCGCTCGGGGCGAACGGGACGCCTCCACGGTCTGCACGCCCACGGAAATCGGCGCGTGGAATATTGGCTATACAACAGCCCTGGCCAGCAATGGTGTTGGGTTCGTTGAATACTTCCCGTCTTCGGTACCCACGGGATGCAGTGGCCTTCCGTACGCTGACGTTGAATTTGGGGCGCCTTCCACCCCTGACGGACTGACCTCGACCGTCAATGGCGAATCTTCGTACGGTGGGTGCCTGGGTTCGGTGAATTACTCCGGATCCCAGAGTACCCACAATTTGTGGGTGCGTGCGGAAACGGGCTGGTAATGGTTGCATTTCGTTGATCGACGGCATGCCGGGTCACCATTGGCGATGGCCCGGCATGCGACTTCCTTCAAGCTGGTGCCGTTCGAAGTCCTGACGCTGAATCTGATGCCAGATTGATGGCGACGCATCCGATATGACGATGCGTCGCCATGGGAATCGCGGCTTCCCTGCGGCATCAGTGCATTCGCACCGACGCCGACACCGTTGCCGAGGCCGGAATTTCCAGTCGCAGCCGTTGCGGCGACCACCGGGCATGGGCACGAACCGCTGGCGCATCGTCGCCGGCCGCTATACGGTCGAGTTAGGCCATGCGTCGCGTGATTTCTCCTTGCGTGACGGCACCGATGCCGAGACGGCAGGCCATGAGTACAACCGCTTTCAATGAACGTGAAGAAGGAGTGTGCAGATCATGGTGAACAAGTCACGCCGCAACCTGCTCAAGGCCGCCGCGCTGCTGCCGCTGGCCGCTGCCTGCGATGGCCTGGCCTGGGGGGCTGACGCATCCGCGACGCAGGCGAGCTTCGCGCTGGATATGACCAGCCCGGGGCGGCGCGTCGACACCAGCCTCGCCAGCCTCAGCTACGAGACGCTGGAGCTTTCCGATCCCACCTTCTTCGCCGCGGACAACCACGGCCTGGTACGCCTGTTCCGCGAAATGAATCCGCACGGCGTGCTGCGCATCGGCGGCAACACCAGCGACGACACCGTGTGGGGCGGCTACAAGGGCAGCATGCCGACCTACGTCCCGCGCAGACACGGCAAGCTGCTGCAGCCGCACGTGCTGCAGCTGGAGGGTCTGCAGGCACTGGCCGGTTTCGTGCGCGCCACGGGCTGGAAGCTGGTGTTCGGCGTGAACCTGCGCATCGGTTCGCCGGAGATGGCATTGGATCTGGCGCAGACCGTGCAACGCCTCGTGGGCGACCAGCTGCTGGCGATCCAGATCGGCAACGAGGCGAACAACTACGAGCACGACTACGCCGAGTTCGATGCGGCATGGGTACCTTATGCCAAGGTGCTGCACGCCGCCGGCCTGCCCATCGCCGGGCCGGACACCGGTGCGAACACCGACTGGGTGATCGAGTACGCCAAGCGCCACGCCAAGGAGAACGTCTTCCTCAGCCGGCACTATTACCGCGAGGCGGCGGAGAACGGTTCGATCCCGGACATGCTCGCCGGCGATCCCGGCTTCTTCGGCGAGGTCGAACAGATCATGCAGGTAGCGGATCAGTACGCGCTGCCGTTCCGCATCTCCGAAGGCAATTCCTATTACAACGGCGGCCGCGACGGCACTAGCAACGTGTTCGCCTCCGCGCTGTGGGGCGCCGATTTCATGCTGGCGCTGGCGCAGCGCGGCGTGGCCGGCATGCATTTCCACGGCGGCACGTTGACTTCGGTGGAGACTTCGCTGGGGCGCGTGGCGAAGGCGCCCGCGGGCGGCGACATCGTGGCGCAGCGGGACGCGATGGCCTCGCGCTATTCCGCCATCGCCGGCAGCCGCGAACTGGGCTACCAGCCGCGTCCGCTGTTCCACGGCATCGCGCTGGCGCAGCGCTTCGCCGGGGCGCAGATGCTGCCGGGTCGGCTCGATGCAGGCGGCGTCAACCTTACGGCCTATGCGGCGAATCAGGGTCATGCCGTGTTGGTGGCGCTGATCAACAAGGATGCGCAGCGCGATGCCGCGGTCGCGCTGAGCGGCCTGCCGCACGGTGCCAAGGGCGAACTGATGCGCCTGCGTGCGCCGGCGCTGGACAGCCGGCGCGACGTGAGCTTCGCGGCGGATGGCCATGTGTCCGCCGACACCGGCGGCGCTTGCCGCATCACGGTTTCGAAGGGCAGTGCCGTCTGGCTGCGATGGGCGTGAGCGTGACTATGGAAAGGGGAGGACGAATGAACATCATCGCGCGAACCGCCTTGGCCTTGGCCTGCCTGCTTCCGGCCACCCTGCTGGCTGCCCCGGATGCCGTCACCGATCGGCCGTTGGCCCTGGCGGGGCCGCGTCCCAGCACCGCCACCGTGCAGGCCTGGCAGGCGCGCAAGTTCGGCTTGTTCATCCACTTCGGGCTGTACTCGGAGCTAGGCGGCGTGTGGGACGGCAAGCGCATCACGCAGGGCTACAGCGAGCAGATCCAGTCCTTCGCGCCGGTGCCCATCGACCAGTACGAGGCGCTGGCCAAGCGCTTCGATCCGGAGAAATTCGACCCGGATGCCATCGTGGCGCTGGCCAAGGCCGCGGGCATGAAGTTCATCGTGATCACCGCCAAGCACCACGACGGCTTCGCGATGTTCCACACCGCACAGGACAAGTACGACATCGTGGACGCCACGCCGTACAAGCGCGACGTGGTGAAAGAACTGGCTGATGCCTGCGCGCGGGCGCACATGCCGTTCGGCGTGTACTACTCCACCATCGACTGGCACTGGATGCACGGCCAGTACCTTCCCGACAACGACAACCCGATCACGCCCGCGCAGGCCGATTTCAACGTGGCGCAGATCCGCGAGCTGATGAGCCATTACGGCCCGATCAGCGAGGTGTGGTTCGACATGGGCAAGCCCACGCCGGCGCAGAGCGCGCGCTTCGCCCGCACCGTGCACGAGCTGCAGCCGCAGACCATGGTGTCGGGCCGGGTGTGGAACCACCAGGGCGATTTCAGCGTGATGGGCGACAACAGCGAGCCGGGCGAGGGCATGGAGAAGCCCTGGCAGTCGCCCGCGTCGATGTTCCCCGAGACCTGGGGCTACCGCTCCTGGCAGGTGCGCGACGACCTGCCCGGCAAGGTGCGCGAGAACATCGCGCGGCTGGTGCGCGTGGTGAGCGCGGGGGGCAACTACATCCTCAACATCGGCCCGGAAGGCGACGGCTCGGTGGTGCCTTACGAGGCCGATGTGCTGCGCGGCATCGGTGCGTGGCTCAAGCCGCGTGGCGAGGCGATCTACGGCACGCATGCCTCGCCGTTCGAGAAGCTCGATTTCGGCTACGCCACGCTGGGCGCTAGCACGCTGTATCTGTTCGTCGAGAAACCGCCGGCGGATGGAGTGCTGCATCTGCCCGGGGTGGTCGAGACCCGCTTCGGTCGCGGGCATGTGCTGGGCGATGCGCAGGCGAGTGTCGGCAGCGTCATGATCGACGCGTCGGGTGCGAGCGTGAAAGTGGATGGCCTGGCGCACGCGGGCTACATGCCGGTGGTGGCGATTCCGCTCGATGGCGCCTTGCACGTCCGCCCGGATGCCGTGGCGCCGGATGCGAACGGTCGCGTGAACCTTGCGGTCGCCCAGGCCGAGCACTTCCTCAACTACAACGGCTACGGTTACGACGATCCGTCCACCCTCTACAAACTGCGCTGGCATGCGCAGGCCGGCGCAGGCGACTACGCGCTGACCGTGCAGTACCACGATGCGCAAGCGTCGGCGAAGCTGGATGTCTGGGTGGATGGCCATCCGCACACGCTGGTGCTGCCGGCGGGCAAGGGCACGGCCAGCCTGCGCGTGAGCCGCGACCTGCGTGCCTTCCCGTATGCGATGCAGGTGGAGCTGACGCCCGTCGCGCCGTTCCACAAAGGCGACCGCCTGCCGGCCACCGTCGAATCGGTACAGCTTGCACCGCTTGCGAACCCGTCCGTTCCATCCCAGGGAGGATGAAGATCGATGCGTGACACCCGTCTGCCGAGTTCTTCCCGCTGGCCGTACCTCGGCTTCGCCCTGGTCGGCTTGCTGCTGGCATGGCCCGCACTGGCCGACACCAAGCAGGCGCAGCCTTTCCACGACGACGATGCGGATGCGCCGTACAAAGTGTGGAACACCACGCCGGCGATCACCATGCCGCCGTTGCTGCTCGACGTGTCCGGCACCTCGGTGATGGTGGAGTGGATGACCGATGGCGACGCCGATGGCAGCGTGCGCTATGGCGAGCACGCGCTCGATCACACGGCGGTGGCCGCGCACGACGGGCTGCTCGACGTCGGCACTTTCCACCGCGTGGTGATCGACGGTCTCGAGCCGGGCCACACCTATCAGTACCAGGTAGCCTCCCGCCGCGTGGTGGCGCTCAGGCCATACTGGCCGGAACGCGGCAACACGGTGCAGGGCGAAACCTTGCGCTTCACCACGCTGGATGCCGCGCGGCCAGCCGCGCACTTCGCCGTGATCACCGATACCCACGAAAAGGTCTCGCGCATCCACACCCTGCTGGACGAGATCCGCAAGACGCCCGAGGACTTCGTGGCGCACCTGGGCGACACGGTGAACTGGGCGGCGAGCGAACAGCAGCTCAAGGACGTGTTTCTGGCGCCGACCGCCGAAGACCTGGGCGGCACCGTGCCGCTGCTCTACGTGCACGGCAATCACGAATACCGCGGCCCGTTCGCGCGCGAGCTGGGCTCGTACCTGCATACACAGGACGGCCGTTACGACTACGCGCGCGACGACGGCCCGCTGCACCTGGTCGCGGTCGACACCGGCGAAGACAAGCCCGACGACACCAATGTCTACGCCGGCCTCAACGACCTGCGCGACTACCGCCGCGAAGGACTGGCGCGCTTCGGCCAGGCGTTGGCCGCGCCGCGTACCCGCAGCGCGCCGTTCACCGTGGTGCTCGGCCACCAGCCGGACTGGGGCTGGACCGGCGGCGACAACGCGAAGTGGACCGAGCTGGCCAACCAGGCGCACGTCGACCTGTTCATCGCCGGCCACGAGCACCGCTTCATGCACATCAGGCCCGGCGAGCGCGGCAACGACTTCCCGATCCTGGTGGTAGGGCAGGACCAGGTGGCCTGGGTCGAAGCCACCGACACCACGCTGAAGGTCAAGGTGACCGACAGCAACGGCAAGCTGGTCGACGCGTTCACGCTGACGCGCAAGGCCAAATAAACGCAGCGGCTCCCTGGAGGCTTTCGCATGAATCTTTTCCTGTCGCGCCGGCAATTCACCAAGGCTGTCGGCGGACTCGTGGCGGCATGCGCCGTTCCGCTGGCGCCGAAAACGGCAGCTGCGGCCGTAGGTTCGCCGGGCGCCGCGACGGCACGGCGCGCTTTTTCCAAGGGTTTCGTATGGGGTACCGCCACCGCGGCCTACCAGGTGGAAGGCGCGGTCAGGGCCGACGGACGCGGCGAGTCGATCTGGGACGCGTATGTGCATGCGCCAGGACGGATCGCCGATGGCAGCAACGCCGACGTGGCCGACGACGACTACCACCGCTATCCCGAAGACATCGCGCTGATGCGCGGTCTGGGCGTGGGTGCGTACCGCTTCTCGGTGGCGTGGCCGCGCATTTTTCCCGACGGCACGGGCAAGCCGAACGCCAAGGGCGTGGATTTCTACAAGCGGCTGGTCGATGCCCTGCATGCAGCGAACATCGAGCCGTATTGCACGCTGTACCACTGGGATCTCCCCGAGGCGCTGCAGCGCAAGGGCGGCTGGCAGTACCGCGACACCGCCAAGGCTTTCGCCGACTACGCCGGCTACATGGCCGGCCAGCTGGACGGTCGCGTGCGGCACTTCATGACGATGAACGAAATCAGCACCTTCATCGGCAACGGCTACGGCAGCACGGCGATGGCGCCGGGACTGGGACTGAAAGGGCAGCCCTTGCAGCAGGCGCGGCACCACGCCTTGCTGGGCCACGGACTGGCCGTGCAGGCGATACGCGCGACGACCAGTGCGAAGACGCGGGTGGGTTCGGCCGAAGGCATCGACGCGCCGATGCCGGCCTTCGACGCGCCCGAGCACGTGGCTGCCGCGCGCAAGGCCGCGGTGGAGGAGAACGCCGGCTACCTCACCGCCATGCACACCGGCCGCTACACCGACCTGTACCTCAAGACGCTGGGCGCGGACGCGCCGAAGTTCACGCCCGAGGACATGCGCATCATCGGCAGCAAGACCGACTTCCAGGGCCTCAACATCTACACCGGCAACTACTACATCGCCGCCGACAACGAGCGCGGCTACGAAGCCGTGCCATATCCCGGGTCGTACCCGCGCATGCAGAGCAGCTGGATCCAGTTCGCGCCGGATGCGCTGTACTGGGGGCCCAAGCTGATGGCCGAAGCGCTGGGCATCGGCGACATCTACATCACCGAGAACGGCACCTCCAGCACGGCGGCGCCGGATGCCGAAGGGCGCGTGCTGGACGTCGACCGCGTGATGTTCCTGCGGCAATACCTCGGCGAGCTGCAGTGCGGGATCGCCGATGGCGCGCCGGTGCGCGGGTACTTCCTGTGGAGCCTGCTCGACAACTTCGAATGGAGCCGCGGCTATTCCGAGCGCTTCGGCATCACCTGGGTCGATTTCGCTACGCAGAAGCGCACGCCCAAGCTCAGCTCGCAGTTCTACCGCGAGGTGATCGCGCGCAACGCCCTATGAAGATATGGAGTGCAGGCATGTTTGAAAACGCAGCGACAAAGGGCGTGCGGTCGCGTCGCCGCATAGCGGCGATGCTGGTGTGCGGATGGCTGGGCGCGTGGTCCTGCGGTGCGTTCGCCGCCGCACCGCCGCCGGCCTTCGACACGTCGCCCGCGCGTGCGGCCCTGCAGCGCCTGCTGCCGCGGGCGCAGACGCAGTTCGAACTCGTCGCCCTGGAGCGGGGGCAGGGCGCGGACCGTTTCGAGGTCCATGGCACGCCGGGGCACATCGTGGTGGCGGGCACCTCGCCCGCGGTCATCCTGACCGGCGTGGAGACGTACCTGGAGCGGGTGGCGCATGTCGGCATCGGCTGGCCCGGCGACAGCCTCTCCCGTTTGCCGGCCGCGTTGCCGGCCCCGGCGGCACCGATCGCCAGCCGCGCCGTGGTGCCGGACCGCTACGCGCTGAACGATACCGACGACGGCTACTCGAATGCCTACCTCGACTGGCCGGCATGGGAGCACAAGATCGACCTGCTCGCGCTGCACGGCATCGACGAAGTGTTCATGCCGGTCGGCACGGAAGAGGTGTATCGCCGCACTTTCCGGGACTTCGGCTACAGCGATGCGCAGATCCGCGCGTGGATCCCCGCCACCGCGCATCAGCCCTGGTGGCTGCTGCAGAACATGTCGGGTTTCGGCGCGCCGGTGTCGCCGCAGCAGTACGCGCGGCGCGTGGCGCTGGCGCAGAAGATCGTGGCGCGCCTGCACGCGCTGGGCATGGCGCCGGTGTTCCCCGGCTACTTCGGCACGGTACCCGATGGTTTCGCAGCGAAGCATCCCGGTGCGGACGTGGTGCCGCAGGGCATGTGGGTGGGCTTCAAACGGCCGGACTGGCTGGACCCGCGCGACCCGCTCTACGCCAAGGTCGCCGCGGATTTCTACCGCCAGCAGCAGGCGCTGTTCGGCGACGGCACGATGTACAAGATGGACCTGCTGCACGAAGGCGGCCACGCCGGCAAGGTGCCGGTGGCCGACGCCGCGCGCGGCGTGATGGATGCGCTGCAGGCTGCGCATCCGGATGCGCGCTGGGTGATGCTCGGCTGGCAGCACAATCCGTTGCCGGCGGTGCTCGATGCGGTGGATCACGAGCATCTGCTGATCGTCGACGGCCTGTCGGACCGCTACGACGGGCTGGACCGCGAGAAGGACTGGCACGGCGTGCCGTATACCTTCGGCAGCATCCCCAACTTCGGCGGCCACAGCACGCTGGGCGCGAATGCGGGCGTGTGGCTGAAGCGTTTCACTGCATGGCGCGACAAACCCGGCAGCAAGCTGCGCGGCATCGCCTGGATGCCCGAGGCCAGCGGCATCGACCCGGCGGCGTTCGCCCTATTCACCGCACTGGCGTGGGAGCCCGTGCCACACGACGAGGCCGCCTGGTTCAAGGCCTATGCCGACAGCCGCTACGGCGGCATCGACGCGCATGCCGAGGCCGCATGGCGCATTCTCGGCGAGACCGCCTATGCCATGCCGTCCAATGGTGATTCGGAGCCACAGGACAGCCTGTTCGGGGCGCGCCCTGAGCAGGACGTGTCCACGGCGGCGAGCTGGTCGCCGAGGGTGATGCGTTACGACGCTGGGCATTTCGAGCAGGCCATCTGCGAACTGTTGCAGGTGGCGCCGGCCTTGCGCGGCACCAGCGCCTATCGCCACGACGTCGTGGACGTAGCGCGGCAGACGCTGGCCAACCGCGCCCGCCTGCTGATGCCGCAGATCAAGGCGGCCTACGATGCGAAAGATACCGCGCGCCTGCATGCCCTCGATACCGCATGGTTGGACGACATGGCGCTGCTCGACCGCCTGCTCGCCAGCGATCCGGATTTCCTGCTCGGCAACTGGCTCGCGCCGGCACAGGCGGCAGCGACCGACGATGCCGAAGCGGCGCAATTCGAATACGACCAGCGCACGCTCATCACCACCTGGGGCGGACGCCAGGGCGCCGACGAAGGCGGCTTGCACGACTACGCCAACCGCGAGCTGTCCGGTCTGGTGAGCGGCCTGTACGCGCCGCGCTGGCGGCGTTTCTTCGCATCGCTGGAACAGTCGCTGGCGACACGTAAGCCGCCAGCGAAGATCGACTGGTACGCGATGGAACACGCGTGGACGGTCTCGCGCACGAAGCAGCCGACCGCGCCGCAGGGTGATCCGTGGCAACTGGCCTCCGACGTGGCGCAACGACTCGGAGTCTGCAAGCCGTGAAGCGGATGTCGAAAGAGGACATGTCATGAATGCGTTTGTGTCATCCACCCGCTTGCTCTGGACGCTCGCGGCGTTGCTGCTGTTGCCCTTCGCATCCTCTGCGCAAACCCTGCATGTCGCGCCCACGGGTTCGGCCAGTGGCGCATGCGACGCGTCGTCGCCCTGCACGTTGCAGTCCGCACAGGCGAAGGTTCGTACATTGCGTACCCAGCGGGGCCACGACGACATCACCGTGCAATTGCAGGACGGCACCTACCGTCTGCAGCAACCGCTGCAGTTCGACGCAGCGGACAGCGGCACGAAAGGCCACCCCGTGCGCTGGCAGGCTGCGCCTGGAGCGCATCCGGTGCTGTCCGGTGCCCAACTCGTGCAGGGCACGCGCGAGGGCGCCTTGTGGCGTTTCGCCTTACCGGCGGGAGATGCTCCGTCTAGCGCCTATGTCGACGGCCAGCGCCGCTGGCCGACACGCACCGCCGCTTGCCCGCACTGCGTGGTGGATGCCAAGGGCCTGTCGAACGTGCCGCCTCCGATCCTGCACGCATTGCAGGTGGGCTCGCTGGCGGTGATGCACGAACGCTGGCGCGACTTCCGCTGCAGCGTGGTCGCATTGGGTCGGGATCGCGTCGACCTTGCGCAGCCGTGCTGGCACAACGTCACGCTGGACTCCGCCAAGAACGGTTGGTCGGTGGCCAGCCCGGTGGGCAAGTACTACGCCGGCGTGGACTGGTTCGAGAACCTTGCCGGCGATCCTTCCACGCCTGGCAGCTATACGGTGGACACGGCGCAACGCCTACTGCGCTATCGGCCATCGCCCGAAGAGGCTGCGCGCGCACCGTCCATCGAACTGCCCGTGCTCGAACAGCTCCTGGTATTGAAAGGCACCCTCAAGGCGCCGGTGCACGACCTGGTGTTCAGCGGCATCGCCTTCGCCGGCACCGAATGGCGCAAGCCGGAGTCCGGCGATGGCTACGTGCCCCTGCAGGCCGGCTACCTGGTGGACGGCCACAGCCGTATTGCGCTGCCCGACAATGGCGAGGGCATGACGCGCATAGGCAGCGCCGTCGACGTGGAGGCGGGACGCGACATCGTGTTCGACCGCGACAGCTTCCGGCAGCTCGCGGCAGCGGGCATCGCCCTGGCGGGCGGTACGCACGGTACGGCGGTGACGAACTCGCGCTTCACCGACATCGGCGGCGGCGCGGTGTTCGCCGGGGATACGGAAGGGCATCCCGCCGATCCGGCCAGCAAGTCGTCGGACATGGTGATCGACGACAACCGCATCGACCACGTGGCGCTGGCCTACCGCGACAACGTGGCGATCATGGCCGGCTTCGTGAACGGCCTGGAGATCGCGCACAACACCATCGGCGACCTGCCGTACAGCGGCATCTCGGTGGGCTGGGGCTGGGATTACGAAGGCGATGCGCCGGTGGAATCGGCCATCCACATCGTGGCGAACCGCATCGAGCGGGTGATGCTGCAGCTGGCCGACGGCGGCGCGATCTACACGCAGGCGCAGTCGACCCCCGACACTTCATGCGTGCTGCGCAACGCCATCGACATGCGCCGCAGCGGCGAAGGCAATGGCGTCTACCTCGACGAACACAGCACGTATTTCGACGTGGAGCACAACGTGGTGCTGGGCTCCTGGGTGAGCGCGTGGGCATCGTGGAGCGGCCACCTGCGCATCGTGGACAACTGGACCGACGATACGGGCAAGCCGCACAACGCGGGGCCGACCAAGGTGTGGGCGCCCAATTTCACGGGTCTGAAAACCTTGCCTGCCGCCGCCCTGGCCGTGCAGCGGGCTGCCGGCGTGCGGGATGGCCAGCCCGAACCGGGGTTGCCCATCCGCGTGCCGACAGCCTGTCCGAAGCAGTAGGAGAAGATCGATGCAACGCAGGCAGTTCCTGAAACTCGGCGCGCTGGGTGTGGCCGGCTCCTTGGCCGCGGATTTCCGCCTGCATGCCGACGGCCTGCCGTTGCAAGGCGAGCCCGTGCCGCGACCCGACGGCAAGGCGCACCGTTTCAGTTTCGGCAGGCGGCAGTTCCTGCTCGACGGAAAACCCTTCCAGATCATGAGCGGCGAGATGCACCCGATCCGCATCCCGCCGGAGTACTGGCGGCAGCGCATCCGCATGGCGAAGGCGATGGGCCTCAACACCGTCAGCCTGTACCTGATGTGGAACGCCTACGAATCCGAGCCCGGCGTGTTCGACATGACGAGCGGCGCGCGCGACTTCGTGCGCTTCATCCGCCTGTGCGCGGAGGAGGGCATGTGGGTATACCTGCGCCCCGGCCCCTTCGTCGCCGCCGAATGGGATTTCGGCGGATTGCCGCCGTATCTGCTGCGCGATCCGAGCATCGTTGTGCGCACCAAGGACGACGCGCGCTACATGGCGGCGGTGCGCCGCTATTTCGACCACGTCGCGCCGCGCATCGCGCCGTTGATGGTGGCGAACGGCGGCCCGATCCTGATGCTGCAGATCGAGAACGAGTACGCCTCGTACGGACGCGACCTGGGCTATCTCGAAGCGCTGCGCCAGCTGTGGCTGGAGCGCGGCATCGAAGGACCGTTCTCGATTTCCGATGGACTCAGCCAGATCCAGTCCACGCACACCTATCTGCCGGGCGCGGCCTTGGGTCTGGACGGCGACACCGATTTCGACGCGGCGCAGGCGATCGCCGGCGATCATCCGGTGTGGATGGGCGAGGGCTATCCCGGTTGGCTTTCCGACTGGGGCGATGCGGATTTCCAGAAGGACACCTTCGAGCCGACGTTGAAGCAACTGCTGGCCACGGGACGATCGTTCAACCTCTACGTGGTGCATGGCGGCACCAACTTCGGCCTCACCTCCAGCGGCGGCTCGCGCATGGACGGCAGCGATTTCTCGTCGGTGACGACGAGCTACGACTACGCGGCGCCGATCAACGAGCACGGTGCACCCACGCCGGCCTATCACCGCTTTCGTGGACTGATCGCGCAACACCTGCACCGCAGCCTGCCCGAAGTACCCGCAACGCCACCCATCGCGGGCTTCGATACTGCGGTGGCGGAGCCGGTGGCCTCGTTGTGGGATCTGCTGCCGTCGCCACGGAAAGTGCGCGAGCCGCGTTCCAACGAAGAGCTGTTCGGCCAGAACCAGGGCATGGTGCTCTATCGCAAACGCGTGCGCGGTCGTGAGCTGCAACTCGCCGGCGTGCACGACTACGCCACGGTGTTCGCCGACGGACACTACGTGGACTATGTCTCGCGGATCGATAAGCCTAGCCTGCACACCTCGGGCAGATTCGCGCTGGACGATGGCAACGAGCGCACGCTCGACGTGCTGATCGACAGCTTCGGCCACATCGGCTTCGCGCAGCAGCGCGGCGACCGCAAAGGACTGGTCGGCAGCGCACAGTTGGACGGCCATGCATTGCTGGACTGGGACGTATACAGCCTGCCGGTGGACGACGCGTTGCTGCAGCGCGCGCGCAATGCACCGGCCCCCTCGGCGCCCGATCGGCCCGGCCTGTTCTTCCGCGCCGAAGTCGTGCGCGACGTCGAAGCCGATGCATATGTAGATATGAGCGCGTGGTGCAAGGGCTACCTGTGGGTCAACGGCCACCTGCTCGGGCGCTACTGGAACCTCGGTCCGCAGCAGCGGCTGTATTGCCCGGCGCCATGGTGGCGCAAGGGCGTCAACGAGATCCTGGTACTGGATTTCCATCGCACGCACGGTGCGCCGATCGCCGGCGCCACCAGTCTGCATGCTTGAAGCGCACATAGGACCTCAGGGCAGGCCGATATGCCGCGTGTCCAAGGTTTTCGGCTGGCTGGCGGCCGTTCCGTCGATGACTGCATAGCGCAGTTTCGCACTGGGTTGGGCGACGCGCTGGACCAGATAGGCCTTGCCAGCCTGCATGTCGAAGCGGAGCACATCGTGGCCATCGGCAAGGGCAATGCGGTTGCCGCTGCCTGAGGCGACAGCCTCCACGGCTTGTCCGGGCCACGGATTGCGCACCGCGATGTTGCCGTCGGCGCCGGCCTCGATCACCACGGTGTCTGGCACGCCATCACGGATCTGTACATCGACCTTGCCGCGATGCTGGATGTGGACCGTGGCGTCCGCATTCCAGCCCTTCGGCCACGCGGGCGCGATGCTGAGCAGGCCGTGATGCTCCTGCACCAGTGCATCCTGCAGCGTGGCGGCGACCACGCCGATCTGTTCGACGTAGAACTCGTCTCCGGTGAATTTGGCGAATCCGGAGGGGTATTGCTGGTATTTGCCGGTGAGCGTGAGCAAGGCGTTTTTCATCTCGTCGGCCAAGCCGAGGTGCGCGGCCTGCAGCGGGTCGTAGCTCCAGTCGTTCTCGAACTTGTTCGGACGCTGCATATACGTCCGCACGCCGAGCGCGTGCTGCGGCCCGCTGTCGCCGATCAGCGCGTAGGGCCAGACGGGTTCGAGGCCGATGTTCTCGGTGTTCTGGATTTCCGCGCCGGCGTCGTAGGAGGGAGCGATCACGTCGCTGCCGCCGGATTTCTGCAGCGGCAATGCAGGGATCTTTGGCAGCGCTTTCTGCAGCTCGGCGACCAGTGCGGCATCGGTATGCAGGAGGTTTGCCGCCTCGATGATGACGGGGAACACCGCCTTCATTGCCGCGATGTCCGTGGTGGGGTCGTGCACGTCCCACTGGGTCTCGTGCGCGTTGGAGGGGAAGGTATGCAGCAGGCCGTCCGCGCCCGGTTTGGCATAGGCGAGCAGGAAGCGCGCCGAGGCGGCCATCACCGGATAGTTGGCGGCGAGGAAGGTGCGGTCCTGCGTGGCGAGGTACTGCCGCCAAATCCACAGCGACACTTCGGCGCCGGTGCTCAGCGTGCGCGCGTTGTAGTACGGCGGCGACTTGGCGCTGCAGTTCACGCCGGGCTGCTTCAGCCAGTTCGCGTTCTCGTAGCCGCGGCCGTTGAAGCGCATGGTCTCCGGCACGCAGGCGCCGGGACGCCCGTCCATCTGCGCGCGCGTCCACGCTTCGATGTTGGCGAGGTTGCTGCGATAGAGGTTGAAGTAGGGCGCGTTCAACTCGTACAGCCCGGCGCCGAGGTTGGCCGCGACCTGCATGCGCAGGTTCCAGTGCCAATAGGCGGAAGGCGCCCAGCGGTGCTGGTCGCGCGAGGAGGCGAACAGGTCGGCGATGCCGGCCTGCGATCCGGGCAGCGGGCCGCGGCTTTCGGCCGCGGTGGCATAGAGGTCGATGGCGCGCAGGTTTTCCATGTACTCGGCGCTGCCGTCGGGAGAGCCCAGCTTCATCAGGCCGGCGCGTTGCCAGAACGCATGCCACCAGTCGCGATGCACGGCGTCGGGGATCTTCTCGGCGGAGGCGAGGAGTCGTTGCGCGCGCTGCATGGCGTCGCCGCCTTTCCACTCCGGTGCCCCCACAAGTATGCGGAACGAACCATCCGCCGCGGGTTTGAACGACAGCGTCACTGCTTGCGGTCCTTGCACCTGTACGTGCACGTCACGGGCCTGTGCCGTGATGGCGGCCAGCGAGCCGAAGGTCTGGCCTGAAGCGCCGGCTTCGCCTTCGTCCCGCCACGTTTCGGCAAGCGCGGCTACGTTCTGCTGCGCGATGGCCTGCGGCTTGCGCGGTTGCCACAGGTGTAACAGCACAGACTGCCGTACATCCGGATCGGCGCCGCGCACCTCGATCACCGCGACATCCGTATCGGGTTGCACGTAGACCGTGGCCTGCATGCCTGCGCCGCTTTCGTGGAATTCGCCATCGTGGAGGTCGAACCGCCCTGCGTAGTCGGGAGCTTCGACCAGGCGCTTGAGACCGGGCACGACCAACTGACCCGGCGACAGGCGTCCCGGCAACGTGTCCGCGCGGTTGAGCTGCAGGGTCAGGCCATCCTCCGACCACGCGGCGAGGCCCAGGCGACCATTGCCCAGCGGCATCGACTCATCGGCGCGCAGGTTCGCGTGTTTGAGCACGATGTCGGAGCGGCTCACCACTCCGCCGACATCCGCGTTGAAGCGCTGGTCATGCCACGCGGTCGTGGTGTCGGCGGCCTGGCATACGGAGCCGAGGCTGGCGGCGAGAGCAAGTGCGGCGAGTGCGATGCGGGTCATCACGGGTTCCGGTTTCAGGCCGCGCGCGTTGCCACCACAGGCGGCACGTTCGAGGCGCGACGGGCAGGAATGAATACGGCGCATTGGCTCAACAGGAGAACGAGCACGGCACCGGCCGCCACGTAGGCCACCGGCGTGCGGCCCATTTCGTAGTGCTTCATCAACAGCAGGTTGAGGCCGATGGCGAGCACCACGCCCGCGGTGGTGCCGATGCCGGCGATCAGCAGGTTCTCCAACTGGAAGTAGCGCAGGATGTCCACCTTGCGTGCGCCCAGCGCGCGGCGCACGCCGATCTGCCGGTGGCGCTGGCCCACCCAGAAGCTGGTGAGGCCCACGATGCCCGCGGCGGTGACGCAAAGCAGGATCAGGCAGATCGCGCCCATCAACGCCGCCATGCCCAGGTCGGCGCGATAGGCCTCGCCGCGAATGTCGGCGAACGACTTGACGCTGTCGTCGTCGAGCACGCGCAGGGGATCGACCTTGTACAGCGCAGGCGCGGTGGCCTTCATCGCTGCGAGCAGGCGTCCTGGCTTGGCGCGCACCGCGTAGTGGGAGAGATTGGCGTCGATGCGCATGGGTTCGATCGCCGAATACTGCTTGAAGGAGCCGACCCAGGCATCGCTGGAGGCGGTCTGCAGGTTTTCGACCACGCCGACGATGGTGCTGGGCGTGCTGCGGCCGTTGAGGTACACGATTTTCCCGATGGCATCGCCCCTGGGGAACAGCAAGTCGGCCAGTGCTTTGTTCACCATGGCCGTGCTGGCCTGGATGTGGCTGCTGGAACCCTTGTTGCCGACGTCGCCCGCATCGAAATTGCGCCCGGCGATCAGGTGCAGGCCAAGCGTGGGTACGAACTTTTCGTCGCCGAAATAGAAGATGCCGCGGGCATTGCTGTCCATCACGTTGCTGCCGGGTTTGAGCGATATCGAGCCCACCCAGGTCGAGGCGGACAAGGGCAGCGAGTTGACGGGCGACACCGAGGCCACGTCGGGCAGTGCACGCAGCGCCGCAAGGTCTTCGCGCTGCATGGCATCGAGCCGCTGGATGCTGGCCGCGTCGTCGCCCGCGGAAGTCACCCATTGCTGGGTGACGAGGTACAGGTCGCGCCCGTCGAGGCCGGTGGGGCGGGTCACACGCTGGATGCGCTGGCCGATGATGAACATGGCGTTGCAGACGATGGCTAGGGTCAGCGCGATCTGCAGCGCGATCAGCACCACGCCCGCCTTGTGCTTGCGCAACGCCGAGATCATGGGAGGAAAATGCATGGGGACAAAATCCGGACCTGGTCAGGACGCATTTTCCCCGATGTGATCACTTGGTGGGCACACTCGGCGCGCAGGCCTGCAGTACCGGCGGCACGTGACCCAGCCGCTCGGCCAGCGCGCGGTATTTCGGCATCGATACCGCCGCCTGCGCGTACAGTGCGGCGCTGTTGTACGGATCCCACGTGCCGCCGTAACCCTTCAGCCCGGCCTTTTGCCGCTCGATGTCGAAAGGCTCGCTGGTATGCACGAACTCCTGGTGCGTGCGCCGGCCTTCGGCATAGGGTTCCAGCCAGTCCAGCGCGGCGGCGATCGAACTCCCGGTGGCCGAGCGCGCTTCGAGCAGGTTGTCCTTGCCGTAGGGCGAGAGCGCCAGCGCGGCCTGCACCAGCGGTTCGAGGTCGTAGGTGACGTAGTGCAGGGCGTCGCGCTGCGCGAAGTCCACCGTGCTGCCGTCGGGGCGGATGTTGGCGGCGACCTGGATCATCAGCCGCTCGCGCGCGGCGGCGACCAGGTGCGGATCGCCCAGCGCGGCGGCGCTGGTGGCTAGCAGCTTGATGCGATGGCTCTGCCAGTTGTTGATGTCGTTGATGTAGGTGGAGCCAGCCTTGGCCTGCAGGCGGGCGAGGTAGCCCTCGGCGATGCGGCGGATCAGCGTGGCCATCGCGTTGCGGGTGGCGGCAGGCAGCGCGTCGCGGGCGAGTGCGTAGGCCTGGAACAGGTTGGCGAGGTTGGTTTCGTCGATGGGATTGAAGTCGGGCTGGTAGGTGTTGGCCCAGGCGTCGAGGTAGCGCGCCGTCTGCTGCAACAGTTCGGGCTTGCCGCTCAACCGCCATGCCACGGCGGCGCGCAGCGCCAGCGGCCAGTCGTGCTCGGCCTCGTCGCTGGCGTCGTGGATGCCCTGGTGCGGTAAGAGGCCCTGGGTGTGCACATGGGCCATGGGGTGCGGCTGCGCATCCAGGTGCGCAAGTGCCTCGGTCACTACGGCGTCGTTCGCATGCGCGGGCGATGGTGTGGCCAGCGGGCACCACCAGCGGGGCGTGTCGTCGGCATGGGCCGCCACGCACGCGAGGGCGAGCAGGGCGGCAGTCATGAAGTGGCGCGTGTTCATCGCGTTGTCTCCTTGTCCAGCGCTTCGACTTCGCCGGCGGCGAGCAGGAAGGCGCCCACGCCGTACACGTAGCTGGCGCCGGGCGGATAGTCGCCAGGCGCGGCGCCGATGGGCTGGATGTCGCCGAGGCGGCCATCGGCGTAGATCTCGCCGACCAGGCCGCGCCAACCGCGCGCTATCACCGGGCGGTAGCCGGCGTCGTCGAGCACGCCGTGGTGCACGCCCCAGGCCAGTGCGTAGACGATGAAGGCGGAGCCGGAGGTCTCGGGGCGCGGGTAATCGACCGCATCGAGCAGGCCCGCACGCCACAGGCCGTCATGGCTCTGCAGCTGCGCCAGGCGTGCTGCCATCTCGCGGAACTGCTGCACGTAGCGCGGGCGCTGCGGATAGTCGGCCGGCATCAGCGTCAGCACGCGGGCGAGGCCGGCCATCACCCAGCCGTTGCCGCGGCTCCAGAACAGCTTGCTGCCGTTGCGCTCGCGCTTGTGCAGATAGGAAGCGTCACGGCTGTAGAGGTGTTCCACCGGGTCGTACAGCAGTGTGCTGGTGATCCACCACTGGCGATCCATGTAGTCGAGGTAGGCCTTGTCGTGCGTGGCGCTGGCGAGGCCAGCCCAGGTGGCGGGCGCCATGAACAGCGCGTCGCACCACCACCACAGCGGATGTTGCGCATCGTCGGGTATGCGCATCTGCATGTCGTAGCGTTCGCGCAGCGGCGCGAGCATCGCAGGGTCAGGCGTGCGCGCGTACAGCGCCAGCCAGGCCTGCGCCACCGCCTGGTCGTCGGCGTGATGCACGCGCGGGCCGAGCCCCCAGTGCGTGTGTTCGCCCACGCTGCGCACGTAGCCCGCGTAGCGCGGATCGTGCAACTGGTCGCTGGCGCTGAGGAAACCGAGGTAGAGCGGAGCGAAGGTCCAGTCCAGGCTGTCGTAGCCCTCTACCCGTGCGTATTGCCATGCGGCGACCTTGGCCGCGGCGCGGCGGATGTCGGCTGGGCGCATCGCACCGGAGAGTTGCGCATGCGGGCCCGGGTTGGCCGGCGCATCGCCCGACCTGGAGTCGTCTGCATGCGCCGGACGCGGCAGCGCAAGCAGTGTGGCGGCCAGCAGGCACAGCGCGCACGCCAGCAGGCGCGACGAAAACGGGAGCAGGGCAGGGCGTGCAGGGGACATGTCGGTTCCGGCGCGGACTGGCGTGTTGTGACCGGAACCGAGCTTAGGCTAGAGTTTCAAAAAGTTTCAATAACTTTTGAAACTTTCGAATTCTTTCTGTCCAGCGAGGCGGGCATGGCGGCAGCGGCACGTGGCATCGGTTGGGGCATCGTGATGCTGGCCGCGCTGTGGATGGTGGCGGCCAACGCCGTGCCGGCGGCTTCGGCGCCGCTGGAGCTGACGGTGAACAATCCGCTGCCGCTGGCCAGATATGGCGAGGTGTTGGCGCTGCCCCTGGCCGAGGTGCTGCAACGCCGGCCGCAGTGGCGCACGCGCACGCTGGCTGTGCGCGTGGCGGGGAGTTCCAGCTGGTTGCCCACGCAGGCGTATGCCAGCGATGGCGGCAAGACGCCGGATCAGTTGCTGGTGCAACTGGACATCGCGCCGAAGGCGACCGAGCCACTGGAAATCCTTCCCGCGCCCGCGTCGATGCCGGCACTCGCGAACCCGCTGTATGCGCGCCTCGTGCCCGAACGCGACGACGACTTCGCGTGGGAAAACGAACAGGTGGCGTACCGCATCTACGGTACCGCGCTGGAAAAGACCGGCCAGGTGTTTCCGGGCATCGACGTGTGGTCGAAGCGGCCGCCGCGGCACGTGGTGGATGCCTGGTACAAGCGCGACGCCGAAGGCCAGCGACTCAACGATCCCTCGCTGTCGTACCACATCGATCACGGCGACGGCCTGGACAGCTACGACGTGGGCCACACGCCCGGCGACGGCGGCACGGCGGGATGGCTGGACGGCGCGCCGGTGGCTACGCGCAACGCCTCGCAGGTGCGCATCACCGCACAAGGGCCGGTGCGGCTGCGCTTCGAGGTGGACTATCCGCCGTGGCGCGTCGGCAAGGCACTGCTGCATCAGCACAAGGTCATCACGCTGGATGCCGGCTCGCACCTCAACCGCCAGGTAGTGACCTGGCGCATCGAAGGCGCGCCGCGCGCCACCGTGGCCGCGGGTGTGGCGGTGCATGCCGGCGCCGATCTCGTACACGATGGCGCTGCACGGATTGCCGTGTGGGACACGCCGCAGAAGGCCAGCGCGGGCCATATCGCCACCGCGCTGCTGCTGGCGCCGGATGAAACCGCGCGCTACGCAAGCACGCATGATGCATCGTGGGCATTGTTCGACGTGACCGACGGCAGCGTCATCCGCTTCGCCTCCGGCTCCGGCTGGTCACAGGGTGACATGCCGGACTTCCACGCATGGCAGTCATATTTGTATGATTATTCGATGCGCTGGTCGAACCCCTTGCAGGTGCACTGGCCGCACAGCCGTCCTTGACGACATCCACGAGGAGTACGCCATGCAACGTCGAACCTTCCTGCGCCTGAGCGTGCTGACCCCATTGGCGCTGGGCGCGGGGTGGCGCATCGACAGTGCGGACGCCGCCGCGGCCGCGATCGGCATCAGGCCGGATGGCAAGCCGCATCGCTTCGAGCTTTCCGCGCAACGCTTCCTGCTCGACGGCAAACCGTTCCAGATCATGAGCGGCGAGATGCACCCGGTCCGCATCCCGGCCGAGTACTGGCGCCAGCGCATCCGGATGGCGAAGGCGATGGGGCTCAACACCATCGCGGTCTACCTGATGTGGAACGCCATGGAATCCGAGCCTGGCGTGTTCGACCTGCACGGCGGCAATCGCGACTTCGCGAAATTCATCCGCCTCTGCCAGGAAGAGGGCATGTGGGTCTACCTGCGTCCCGGCCCCTACGTCTGCGGCGAATGGGACTTCGGCGGGCTGCCGGCGTACCTGCTGCGCCATCCGCACATTCGCGTGCGCGACAAGGACGATGCCGACTACATGGCAGCGGTGCGCCGCTACATCGCCACTGTCGCGCCAGTGGTGAAGCCGCTGCTGGCGGAGAACGGCGGCCCGATACTGATGGTGCAGGTGGAGAACGAATACGCGTCGTTCGGCCACGACCTCGCCTATCTCGAAACGATCCGCACGCTGTGGCAGGCGAACGGCGTGCACGGGCCGTTCTCGATCTCCGACGGACTCAGCCAGGTGCGTGAGGCGAAGACCTATCTGCCTGGCGCCGCGCTGGGCATCGATGGCGACACCGACTTCGCGGGCGCGCAGGCCATCGCAGGTGAACTTCCGGTGTGGATGGGCGAGGGTTATCCCGGCTGGATCACCCACTGGGGCGACAAGGATTTCGCGCGCGGCGATTTCGCCGGCACGCTGGCCAAGCTGCTGGCCGAAGGCCGCTCGTTCAACATGTACGTGGTGCACGGCGGCACCAACTTCGGTTTCGGCGCGGGCGCCAATGCGGACAACGACTATTCGAACTTCCAGCCGGTCATCACCAGCTACGACTACGGCTCGCCCATCGACGAACACGGCGCGCCCACGGCGGACTATCACACCTTCCGCAAACTGATCGCCGCGCATTCGGCACAGCCGCTGCCCGAACTGCCGGCGGTGCCGCCGATGGCGAGCTTCGCCACCGTGACGCCGCAGCCGCACGCTTCGCTGTGGGACAACCTGCCGGCTGCACGGCAAGTGCAGCGGCCGCAGCCCAACGAGCTGCTGTTCGCGCAGGACCACGGCATGGTGCTGTATCGCCGCGCCGTGAAGGGCGGCGGCGAACTGGCGCTGGACGGCGTGCGCGATTACGCCACGGTGTCCCATGGCGGCCGCTATGTGGATTACGTCTCGCGCGTGAAACACGCCGGACTGCACACGGACAACAAGCTGCGGCTGCCGGCGAGCCAGGGCGACGCATCGCTGGAAATCCTCATCGACAGTTTCGGCCACGTGAACTTCGGCCAAGCCATGGCGGACCGCAAGGGGCTGGTCGGTGGCGCGCAGCTCGACGGCAAGCCGCTGGAAGATTGGGAAGCGGTGAGCCTGCCGCTGGACGATACGTGGCTGGCCTCCCTGAGGCCGCTGGGCAGCAAACCCGCGCGCCCCGGCGTGTTCTTCAAGGGCGTGCTGTCGCTCGCGCAAACTGGAGATTGCTACATCGACATGGCGGACTGGGCCAAGGGCTACCTGTGGATCAACGGCCACCTGCTGGGCCGCTACTGGAGCATCGGTCCGCAGCAGCGGCTGTATTGCCCTGCGCCGTGGCTGCGCGCAGGCGACAACGAAGTGCTGGTGTTCGACATGCACCGCACCGAGGCTGCCGCGATCCGCAGCGCGGCTTCGTTGAGCGGTTGACCTTCATCCGCGTTCGCGGGAGCGCACGAGTGCGCTCCCGCGAAGAGTGTGCCTCAGGCCTTGCCGTGGAACAGCTCGCGTCCGATCAGCATGCGGCGGATCTCGTTGGTGCCTGCGCCGATCTCGTACAGCTTGGCGTCGCGCAGCAGGCGACCCGCGGGGAACTCGTTGATGTAGCCGTTGCCGCCCAGCGACTGGATCGCCTCCAGCGCCACCTTCACCGCATTGGTGGAGGCGTTGAGCAGGCAGGCGGCAGGATCGATGCGCGACTTCACGCCGCCGTCGAACTGCTGCGCCACCATGTAGGCGAAGCCGCGCGAGGACTGCAGTGCGGTGTACATGTCGGCCACCTTGGCCTGCATGATCTCGAAGGTGCCGATCGGCGCATTGAACTGCTTGCGCTCGCGCACGTAGGGCAGGGTGAGGTCCATCGCTGCCTGCATCAGGCCGATCGGGCCGCCGGAGAGCACCAGGCGTTCGGTGTCCAGGCCGCTCATCAGCACGCGCACGCCTTCGTTCACCTCGCCCACGATGTTCTCGGCGGGGATTTCGCAATCCTCGAACACCAGCTCGCAGGTGTTGGAGCCGCGCATGCCGAGCTTGTCCAGCTTCTGCGCGGTGGAGAAACCCTTCATGCCCTTCTCGACGATGAAGGCGGTCATGCAGCGGCTGCCGGCGGGACGCGGCGCGGTGCGCATGTAGACCAGCAGCACGTCGGCGTCGGGGCCGTTGGTGATCCACATCTTCGAGCCGTTGGCGACCCACACGTCGCCCTTCAGCTCGGCCTTGCAGCTCATCGAACCCACCACGTCGGAGCCGGCGCCCGGCTCGCTCATCGCCAGCGCGCCCACGTATTCGCCCGAGCACAGCTTGGGAATGTACTTCTGCCGCTGCGCCTCGTTGCCGTTGTGGAAGATGTTGTTGACGCACAGGTTGGAGTGCGCGCCGTAGGACAGGCCCACCGAACCCGACGCGCGCGAGATCTCCTCCATCGCCACCATGTGCGCGAGGTAGCCCATGCCGGTACCGCCGTACTCGGTCGGAATGGTCATGCCGAGCAGACCCAGATCGCCGAACTTGCGCCACAGGTCGGCGGGGAACAGGTTGTCGTGGTCGATCTGGGTGGCGCGCGGTGCGATCTCCTTCTCGGCGAAGGCATGCACGGTGTCGCGCAGAAGGTCGATTTCCTCGCCGAGCGGGAAGGGGCGCATCGCAGGCTCCTGATCAAAGGATTCAAACCGCAAGATGGTAGCGCAGCGCGGCGGATTTACCCTGACGCGACGCACCAGCGGCGCGCCCGGCCGGCTGCCGCCCAGGCATGGCGAGGCCTGGGCATCGCATTGAGGGCCATCGATATGCAAGCCGCGGGAAAAGGAGCCGCCGTCCGAGCGCGATGCGCCTCCGGTTCTGCAAAATGACGAAAATGGCCGCGTACCTTGGCCAAGAGCCCTGGCACGAAGGCCTTCGGCAGCAGCATTATTGGAACAATTGGAATCCGCTGGATCGGCTGCTCGGTCCACTCCGCCAACATTCAAAAGGATGGTCGATCGTGTCTTCTGCCAATGCCCAGCCCGTGACCGCCAAGCTGACCCAATCCGCCATCTTCCTGACGGTGACCATCAAGCCAGGGGCCGAGAACGATGCAACGGTGCGTGATCTGTGCGCCGACTTGTCATCGCTGCTGCGCGGGGTGGGGTTCCGCAGTCCGGAAGGCCGCCTGTCCTGCATCATGGGATTCGGGTCGGATGCCTGGGACCGCCTGTTCGGTCAGCCCAGGCCGGCGGAACTGCATCCGTTCCGCGAAATCCGCGGCGTGCACCATGCCGTATCCACGCCGGGCGACCTGTTGTTCCACATCCGCGCCATGCGGATGGACCTGTGCTTCGAGATGGCCGGCGCCCTCATGGACCGGATCGGCGACATCGTGACCGTGGTCGACGAGGTGCAGGGCTTCAAGTATTTCGACGAGCGCGACCTGCTGGGTTTCGTCGACGGCACGGAAAACCCGGTTGACCAGGCTGCCGTCGATGCGGCCGTCATCGGCGACGAAGATCCCGCCTTCGTGGGCGGCAGCTACGTGATCACGCAGAAGTACCTGCACGACCTGCGCAAATGGAACGCGATGCCGGTGGAATACCAGGAAGGCGTGATCGGCCGCAAGAAGCTTTCCGACATCGAGTTCGCCGACGCGGCCAAGCCTGCCTACGCCCACAACGTGCTGACCAACATCGAGGAAAACGGGAAGCAGCTGCAGATCGTGCGGGCCAACATGCCGTTCGGCGAATTCGGCAAGGGCGAGTTCGGCACGTATTTCATCGGCTATGCCCGTTCGCCGCGCCGTATCGAACAGATGCTCGACAACATGTTCGTGGGCTTGCCGCCCGGAAACTACGACCGCCTGCTCGACGTGAGCACACCGGTCACCGGCAACCTGTTTTTCGTTCCTTCCGCGGATTTCCTGGATGACGTGGCGGAAGGCGCTGCGACGTAACTCGCGCGGATTGCCGGCACTAAAGTTACCTGTGTCGGGAAGGGCGTTGGTTTGAGGCGCAGTCGCAGTGCGCGAGGCACACCACGATATGTCGAGTGCTCTGGGTTCTCTCTCGGGCGGTTAAGCGCCTTTACGATCAGCGTGACGCGCGGCGATTTGACGAGGGGAGGCCCTCCTCGCACTGATTGCCACCCTGATAGCAGACAGGGTGGTAAATGATATTTCGTCGATTGATCTGGATCGGGAAGCCGTCATTGCGGTTTCCCACCGGTGATTTTCCAATCGCGCTTCCAAGACGGAGTTCACACCGCTCCGATACTGCAGTTCTTGCCGCATAGCCTCGCTGTGTCGGTCATTCAACTTCATGCATACGATGCGATGTGTATACAGGTGCGGGCAGAAGGCCTGCCCGGTGTGCAATGGGATAACGCGGCCCTGGCAGCGCCCGATAACCCTAATGCCTACTGCCCCAATGGCATGCCCTGGGCAGGGGCCTGGGCATGGATGTAAGACGGCAGTTGATTGGCTTGCTGGATCTGATGGATGGAATGCTGCGGGTCGGGCGAGGGCGTCTTCACGTCCACGGCGACCGGAGGCCGGGGCTCGGTTGTGGTCATGAAGTGCATGATGCCGCGCTGCTCGTCGTAGGCAATGGGGCCGATGTTGGCGTGGGTGATGCCGCCGGTGTGGCAGGCTGCGGTGAATTGCAGCAGGCGTTGTTCGCTGGCGTCCGGGATGCGCTCGTGCAGTTCCCGGTAAAGCGCGTGATTGGGACTTGCCGCATGGCGCGGATCGTCATGCGTATAGGGCGATCCCGTCGCAGGGCGGGAAGGCGGGTGCTGCGGTTGCGAGACGGTCGCAGGCGCCGCGTCGTGCCCGAACCACTGCCCCGGATGTGTCAGCTTGTCGTAAGCGTGGCCGACCGCGTGCTCGGCAACATCGGCGCCGTGTGACACCGCTTGTTTGGTGTTGTTGTAGGCCTGCGAGGCCGCGTGCTCGGCGGTGACGATGCCTTGCGAGACGGCTTGCCGGGTATGGTCGTAAGCCTTCGCGGCGGTGTGCTCGGCAGCCTGCACGCCATGGGTCACGGCTTGTCGGGTGTCGTCATAGGCCGTGGTGGCCGTGTGTTTGGCTACATCGATGCCGTGCGACACGGCCTGTTTGGCATGGTCGTAGGTCTGTTCGGCAGCATGGCCGGCGTTTTCGACTGCCCGATACGTACCGACGGCGCCGTTGACGAGATGGATGACACCTGCCTGGACCTCGGGGCTGTGGATGGCTGCGTCGATGGTTCGTGCGGCACCGTGTGTTCCGCGTTCGATCGCCTGCTGGGCCGTGTGCAGGCTGTTCGCGGCGAGGTCGCCTACGGCATGTGCCACTTGTCCCTGCAAATGCGCGGCCTCACCGGCGATGGCGCCTGCCAGCGGTGCGATAGGATTGACGGGCGCCATCGCGTCGCCAGCCTTATGCGCTGTCGTCGCCATATGCTCGAACTGCGACTGCACATATTGGCCACCCGCGTGCGCGACGTTGGTGCCTGTTTGCAGCCCATGTTCCGCACCCAGTACGACACCGTTCTGCTCGACCTTCTTCTGGATGAGTGGATCCACGTTCACCGTCAGGTATTCGTCCAGCTGCTTGCGGATGTCCGGTGGAAGTTGCGCACGGGCGTCATGGCCTTGGGCTTGGCGCAACGCTTCGGACAACTCGCCGCGCTCGCGATAGACATCGTTGCGATAGGCGTCGATGGCGGCCTTGTTGTCGGTGTAGTTTTTCTCGTATTGCGTTATGAGCTTCGGATCCAGCACGCTTGTCTGGTTGCTGTGCGGAGGCGGTGCGAAATGGGTGACGCTGTGATCGCCCAGGCTCATGGCGAGGAAAGGATTGGGCGGCTGCGCGCCGGCCGGTGCATCCAGATAGCGGCCGGCTTGCATGCTCTTGAGATCGTCTGGACTGGCGAGCGTTACTACCGATCCAACATGATGATTGGCAGCGCTGACTACATCGCCGGCCATCACATAATCGGTGAGCTGACATCCTGGGGCGGGAGGCCCATCGGTCAGGCCTGCTGCGCCATAGGCGTTATAGGTCGAACCCCGCAGGCCGAATTTTGCGGCTTCGATTTCCGCCAACGTGCCGCCGAGCGAATGACCGGCAACCGTGATTTGATCCTTGGATATCCCGTGTCTGGCTGCCTTATCAATCATTTCGGCAGTGAATTTGTCAGCCGCCGATTTTTGTGGGTTGACTGCATCTCGCACCATCGTGGCGTCTACGGCAATATCTTGAATTGAAGTAAGGGTGTGACCCGTGATGTCTTTAATAGCAGGATCGGTACCTCGATAAGCGATGATTATTTCGCCTGTATCCCTGCTGCGGTATGCCGTAGCGTGAAATCCAGTGATTTGGTCGTCCTTGTAACCGAATACCGTATATTTGCCGCCATCCAGATCGACAAGATTATTCTGATTGTCAATATCGCCTTGTGAGCGATTTGTATATGCATCGCTTGCCGCCGCGGCGGAAATCTCGGGTTTCGGGTTCACGGCGTGACTTCCTTGACTGTGACAATAATTGGAAAGAAGGCGCCTGGATCCTTGATGTATTCAGGGTTTTTCTCGGAAAAATCCAATGCGCCGTCGCCTGACAGCGATTTGTCCAGAAATTCGCTTTTCTTGAAATATTCCGTTTGTGGCCCCTTGGCCAAGGCATCCTGCAGCCATGTGGCTGCTCCGAATGTCTCGCCATGTGTGGTGAAGATGGGCGTCACCCCAGTCGCATCCCAGTGGCAAATGCCCAGGCCGAAGTAGTCCTCGTCTCGCAAGGCGTCTCTATAGAAGTAACCCTTCCAGGTGTTGCCGTCCACCCGAGTCATTTCGAAATCGTGCCCGACATTTGGCACGTTCTGGCCGCCCGTAAATGAGCCGCGTGGCACGCATTCACGATTAACGACTTCGTATGCAATGTGTCCCTTGACCGAGTCCCAAGAGCCGGGTGCATCCACCGTGGCCGTGACTTCATAGCGCTTGACCGGATTTGGGTTCTTTTTTGGGTTGGTGGGGTCGCCGTGTGTCATGGAGCATCCTGTGATCGAGGCCAGGGTGATGAGCAAGATGGTGCATTTTTTCATGATGGGTGCCAACGTTATTTGGTCCTGGAGCGCGAGAGCCTTGTACGGTCAGCTAGAGAACGGCCGGCACGTAGACTTCATGCTTGCAAGTTACGGCGTAACCTCTTTGACAGTCGTGGTGACCAGGAAGAAAGCATCTGGATGCTTGGCGAGTTCAGGGTCGTTGGAAGCAGTCCCATAGCCGCCGTCTTTTTGTGATTTATTTAGGAAATCACTTTTCTTGAAGTACTCGATGTATGGAGTGTCGCTGCCCAGCCCAGAGCTTGGGACAAAGTTTTCCCCGTGCTTGGAGAAGGCGGGTGATGCTTGGATCACATCCCAATGGCAAACGCCCAACCCAAAATAGGCTGCATTCTGTAAGGCATCCCGATAGAAATGGCCTTCCCAAGCGTTGCTGCTGACACGAGTCATCTCAAAATAAATGCTGATGTTCGGCACGTTCTGGCCACCTGTGAACGAGCCTCACGGCACGCACTCTGGATTGGTGACTTCGTAGGCAATGTATCCCTTGACCGAATCCCAAGGCCCCGGTGCATCCGTCGTAGCCGTGATCTCGTAGCGCTTGATCGGATGCGAGTTCTTTTTCGGGTTGGTGGGGTCGCCGTGTGTCATGGAGCATCCTGTGATCAACGCCAGGGCGAAGAGCAAGACAATGGAGACCTTCAGGGTAGGTATGCTGACGTCGTTCGAGTTTGGAGCGAATAAAGGCATGATGCATGTGATCCATCACCACGTGTCGATGTTCCATCGATTGAATTGGATTAACTAATCTTGCCGAAATTCTTTAGCACCATGGGGGCGGCAAACCGCTCCTATTGCGACAGCCATGCCGTAGCCTGCTCGCGTTGCGGCCGGACGATATTTTTTTCATGGATTGACCCGGAGGTGACACCTCGCGCCATCGTCTCGATTTTTGCGGGCGCCATCCCTGCTCTCTCCTTGAGGGCCTTGTCCTTGAAGAACCAGTTCTTGTGGGCGCGGATGGGCTTGCAACCCTCGTAGAAGATGATTTCTTCGTCCTGCGGCAGTTCCTTGATCTCCTGGGGCAGGAACAAGGCGCGCTTCTCCTCGTTGTAGCTTACCGATACCTGGTGGCTGTCGCGGCCACGGCCACGGCTGGTGCTGCGTTGCTCTCTACGGATGGTCTTGTAGCCGAGCATTTCGCTGTATTCGTTGGCGTCGGCCTGCTCGCGCGGCGCGAATACGATCTGCGCACCATGGTTGGTGATGAAGTTCTGCGCGTCGTTGTCACCGTAGGCAGAACGCAATTGCGACCGGCTCTGAACGATGCACAGGTCGCGCACGCCGTAGCTGGCCGAGATCGAAATGCGTTTGGCCCATACGTCCACGCGACCCATGGCGGTGAATTCGTCCATCAGCATCAACAGCTGGTATTTGAGGTCGGGCTCCTCGCCCAACTGCTTGCCGAGGTTGGCGCCGATCACGGTGCTGAAGAAGATGTTCAGGAGCTTGCTGCTCTCGTCCAGCTTGTTGGTAGGGATGATGACGTAGAGGGTGGTGGGGCGCTTGCGCAGCGCGTTCACGTCGAAATCCGTGGCATTGGTGGCGGCGGCGAGGATCGGATTCAGGAACTGCTGCAGCGGCGCCTGCACCGTGGCGATGACCGAGGAGAAGGTCTGCTCGGCAAGGCCAAGAAGGTTGCCGAATACGGTACGGGTCTGCGTACTGACGCAGGCATACACGGGATCGTTGAGGATCTGCTGCAACGTTTCCCTGGTGCTCTTGCCGCTCGAACCACTGGAGAGGCGGAGGATGCGCTCGAGGCTGGGAAACAAAATCGATGTATTCGGATCGGGCCGCATCGACGCTGGAGCGCCCGCTTGCTGCTGCGCCTGCACCTGGGCATCCCAAACCTCGAACATGAAGGAAGCGAAGGCGGCGAAAGTGGCGCGTGACTGGCTGGTCCAGAATGGGTCCTTGCCGGTTTCATCCGGATACAGGATGGCCGCCATGGTCTGTATTTCGCCGAGGCGCTTGCCGGGGTCCATGCCGGCCATGAGGGACATCGGATTGAAGCGATGGGTATTCCCTGCATCGTCGTAAGGCGCCCACACGCGGATGGCATGGCCTTGCGCTTCCCGCCAACCGCTGGTGGCCTTGAACAGCTCTCCCTTGAGGTCGAGCACCACCATCGACTGGGCATAGGAGAGCAGTACGGGAATCGCGATGCTGGTGGTCTTGCCGGAGCGCGTGGGGGAAATGGCGATGGCGTGCTGGGCGCCGTTCAACCACAGATAGCGCCCCTTGTACTTGCCGACAAGGATGCCCTGCGGAGTCTGCGCAAGCAGCCCGGCTTTCTTGAGGTCGTGCAGGTCGGCGAAGCGTGCATCGCCGTGCAGCGATTCGCCCTTGCGCCGGGACAGGGGGATCAGCAGGAGCAACCACGCCAGCAAGGGCAGGCCGAAACCGAGGCCGCCAGCCAATTTGATCTTGCCGGCATAAGGCATGTACTGCGGCAGGCTGGCCGCCTGGTAGTACTGCCACCAGGTGTTCCATGCCAGCGGCGAGCTCTTCAGGCCGAGCAGCCACAAGGTAAGCCAGTCGGCGAGGTAGAGGCCGCCGAGCAGGGCGGCCACGAGCAACGTCACCGCGAAAAGCAATTTTCCTTGACTCATCCTTCAATGCCTTGTCGAGCGCTTGAATGGTGGCGCGTGAATCGAAGCGTGGTGCGCGATGAGAATGCAGTCGGGAAATACATCCGTTCTGCGTCTATTCCGTAGACGAGACATTCCAATAGAAGCACGCAAAGGCGGTTGCTTGTAGGCGATACCGGTTAACCAAGCTCAGCCCGCAGGCTCGTGTAACTGCATGCAAGGCAAACGCCCGGCCTGATCAAAGGGCGACGTGGCGCCGTGAAATGCAAGTCGATGTGCGAATCAGGGGCTGTAACCCCATTCCGCAATGATGGCGTTGAGGATGGCTAGATTGGAGGCGACCTGAGCACCTGGGCACGACATCAGATACCGCCTTCGCCAAGCAGCGGTCGCGCCGCTATTGAAGTGTGGAGACCACACTTGCATGGAGTGGAAGTAGGCAATGGGGGCAGTGCAGGCAGGTCCTCCCGTGGCGCCAGAGCCCGAGATGCCCGCCATGCATGTGTAGACCGAACAAGGATCCACGCCCTGGGCATGCACGGTGTCGATGGTCAATCCAGCGGCACTGATGGCGATGGCTGCGAGCAGGCTATTCAGTTTCATGACATAACTCCATGTGCTTGTTCATTGGGAGTAGAGCGGCGACTCGAAGAGACAAGGCATCGTGCACGGATACGCTGGTTTCACGGACGAGAGAGCGGCATCTGCTCTGTGGTCGACCTAGACATTCAAGGTGGGGGACGGGTCTGGCTGGGGTGGTGGTACGACAGCAGGCTGTATCCGGGGAGATGGATCTGCTAAAGCCGCCGCGGAACTTTGGGCCATCGTCGTATGCACGGCCGTAAGCGTATCGACAGATCCGTACTTCGCTATTTCCATTGGCGATGTCGGGTTCTGGGCGATGTAGACCCGACTGCCGTTGTCACCGAGGGTCACCTGGTCGATGCGTGTCATGTGCTCATGCTTGGCCTCAACGACCAACGCCGCTGCCAGGTTGAGGCTTTCCTGGGTCGTTGAGCGGCCCTGCTTTGCATCAAGCGCATGCACGCGGTTCAATGCTTGTTCGTATAAGGCGTGATCGGGATGACGCGAGTCGGTCAGGTCGTGGGCAGTTTTTTGTTGCGAAAGTGCCGAGTGCATGGCCTGCTGGGTGAGGGGTCCGGCCTTGCCATCCACGGTGAGATGATGGTCGTGCTGGAAGCGTTCCACGGCATGACGTGTACCGATGCCGAACTGGCCGTCCACACCTTTGGGATCGAGGTAGCCCAAGCCTGCAAGCGTGGCTTGCAAGTCGTGCGTGGACTGGCCGTGCGAGCCTTGTTCGAGGGTGTGG
Source organism: Rhodanobacter sp. DHG33 (assembly GCF_014843005.1). GTDB lineage: Bacteria > Pseudomonadota > Gammaproteobacteria > Xanthomonadales > Rhodanobacteraceae > Rhodanobacter_A. Next base: position 449,455 of record NZ_JACYXM010000006.1, read on the forward strand.
CTACCCTGTGTGGTATGCGGGTGGGGGGCGTGAGTGGACGCCATTCGTTCGTGCGAAGCCGTCGAGTGGGTAACCGCTCCCCACGCTTCATTGGGTGTCATGCCCTTGGCGATGTCGGCCTGATATTCATTACGCATCGTGTTGAGTGCGCCGGCGATCTGGCCGGAGGTAATCGACGAGTGGTTGTTGCCGTGCTTTAGGTAAGGTGCGTAGGGTTTGCCGGGCGTGTCCGGGTCTTCGACGCTGGCCCATTCTTGGCAGGCGGCTTTCTGTGCGGCATGCAGCGTCGCGCCCGGTTCGCCCTTGATGTATGCCTCAATTTGCGGTCGCTTCCCGGCAATGAGGTAATCGGCAAAGATGCGCTCTTGCAGTTCCGGGGTGAATTTCTGGTCCGGATCGAGCTTCAGCCGTTTGGTGGCGTCATCCATCGTATCGGGAATGATCTGGTATTTGCCTACGGCAAACAGCCGATGAGGATCGTGTCGCCCCAAATGCTGTGCCGCCTGGATTTCACCCAGTGTCATCTGTGAAAAATCGATGGTCTGGCCGCGCGAATCCCCCGCATTGCCGCGGTTGAAGGAGTTGTAATTACCCTCGCCCTTGCTGATCAGGTCGCCCAAAGGGTTGCTCATGCCGCTCTCCTTTTGCATGTTGTGCGCGGCCTGAAGGCGCCGGCACCTGGGGTTGCCTCGTTACTTGCAACTATTTGGATACTTGCCAGTCCGTCACGCTCAACCGCGAATCATCGCCGGATACCTTCCAGTCGCTGATGGATCCGGAAGCCCTGAGTGTCAGGTGTTGACGCGCGCGCGCGAAGTGAGTCACTGCATCACCGCCGTCGCTGTAGGCACTCAACTCGGGTAGTTCGTCGCATATCCGGCAGGCCGTTAGATCCGGTGTGCCTTTGCACAGCGCTTCGTTCGCGCCGACATTTGCCTTGCACTGGGCATCTTTTTCTGGCTCCCAGCCATGCGCGAGAAGTGCCTTGCGCGCATCTGCGTAGGCCATGTCTTTTTTTAGCAGGCTATCCAAGGGAGGTGCCGCCGACTCGACGGGCGCAATCGCGGGAGCGCTCGAGGAAGAGGGTTCACTCGATGTCGAAGCGGCTTGCGTGTTTGACGGCGGGCTGGAAGACCCGCACGCGCACAGTAACGCGCTTGAAAAAAGCGCAAAACCAGCATAGCCAAGCAATAGTTTCGTCATGGACATGATTATTGGATCCGGGCAGGGAGGCTGCAGGCGGAATAATAGACATGGCAATTGGTCGTGCCGGCGCTACAAACCTTGAGTCCATCTTCACTCGCCTGGGCGATCGTGGCAGCCGAGCTTGCGTTGATTTTTCCATCGCCGATGATCACGGCGCCGCACTGGTTGTGGAAGGAAATTAAAATCTTGCATTGAGTGCCTCCCTCGTTCTGGCACTGGTTCATAGCCAGGGACTCGACACTTGCCTGATCCACGCCGTTCATGGAGGCACCGAGTTTTCCAAGCTGATTGTCCGTTGCGATGGCCCCCCATTGGTCGGCCCACCGCGCCGGGGGCGCAGGAGCGGCGGATGGTTGCGTGGATTGCTGTGGTTGGGGTCGATAATTGGGATCGCAGCCTGACCAACCTTGTCCTTGTACGGGAACACAATCCACGCCGGCTTGTTGCGCGTGTGCGGCGGGGAGGACAAGGAGGCCGCAAGCCATTGCGCCAGCCAAGACAAAGATGCGGAACATGGGAGCCATGTCTTCTCCTCAACTACCGGACGGTGGCTTGTTGGCTACAGGAGCGTTGGCGTATTGCGGATTGACGCGGACGCCCGGCTCGGATGTTCCTATTTGCCGAGCCTGGACGAGGCTCGGGTTATTGAACGCGCTGCTGTTGGCCGTCTGTTGAGCTATCGAATGTTGCTGATAATTGACCGGAGGTGCATACGATCCTGCGCCATACGATCCGGGCGGCTGTCCCTGTGGGCCGGGTCGGGAGGCGGCTCCATTAAAAGCAGAGTAAGCCATAAAGCTACCCAAAGTAGTCTGGAAGAAATTGCCAGCCATGGGCGGTACAGAAATGACCAGCATAGTCATCAGCAGTCCGATGCCACCCTGTTCCAACGCTTGAGTAGACAAGCCTTCGCTGCTGGAACCAATCAGGCCGTTGATGAAGTTGGAACTCCACAAGGCTGTAGCAGCGCGCAGGGTGACTTGCAGCACGATTGCCGAAACGAAGCTGAGCATGGCCAGTGAGAAGAGGGTGGCCAGGCCGTACATCAACCACTTTTCGAACAGAGCCTTGGTCTTGTTGAAGATCAGGCAAAGAATGAACAACGGCCCCAGCCCCACGAACAAGGCAATGGCGAAGTTGTAGAGCAAAAGCAGCGCGCCGACTGCCATGGGCGGGCTGGCGGTACCGAAGATGGCGAAGTCTGCCGCGCGTGCCTTGTCGGAAGTGGTCTGCACGTCACCGGGTGCAGCCTGTACGGCGTCAATGGCGGCCATGGCGGCGACGGTCTGGGCCAGGTTTTCGTTGATGCTCTGCTGGATGGTGCTGTTGCTTCCAGTGAACATCTGATTGAGATCGGTGGGTATCTCGTTGGTTGCCAGATTGTGCAGGCTGCTGCCGAAGATCGACATGGACGTGGCCACGGTGACGATAATCACGATGCGGGCCATGTTCACGACAACAGCCATCAGCGGTTCACGCAGTGTCCCAGTGATGACGCGGTAACCAACGCTCATGACCCAAACAGTCAACACCAGAAGAGCCGCCGCGGATACCACAGCCATCATCTGATTCATGAGATGAGTCATGAAGTTGTTGATGGCCGTGTTGATGTAATTGTAAACCAGTACATAGATGGCGAGGTTCATGGTGTATTCCTGTCCATAACCGGTGCAACGACTATCCGTGGCATGGGCGGTAGCAAGGTGCCGCGATGCTTGCTGCGGGTATTGGAGTTAGTCACAGCGATGGCTGGTAAGAGAAGGCGGCAGTGAGCGCTGTCGCCTGAACCGCCTGGCCGATCAGATCAGGTTTGGCTTTCAAAGCAGTTTGCCCAAGCGTCGATTGCATGCTCTGCAGCGAGCTGATGTATGCATCGTCCGCATCCATCTGCGTTTTCCACTGGCTCATGGCATCAGCCAATTGCGCGCTGTAGCTGTTGATCTGGGTTGTGGCTGAGCTGCTTTCGCCCAAGTTGGAAAAGGTGTTCGCCAAACTGGTGAATTTTTGCACCGCCGGTATATTCGAATCGAGCTGGTTCATCATCTCCACCGTCCTGTTGTATTTGTCCACTTGGGTGTTGATGATCGCGGCGCAAATAAGTTGCTGGTTACGGGTGATGGAGGACTGGTTTATCAATGAAGTTACGCTGTTCAGAAGGTTGCCGACGATGCTGCCTGCACTGCTGTTGCAGTTGGCCTGAATCAGGGAGTCGGCATCGATGGGCTGCATGGTGTTTGGCAGGATGCTGAAATTCGTACCCAAGTTCATGACCTTCGTGAGCATCTGCTCGTACTGCTGAACCTGGGTTGCGTACTGCTGCACCTGTTGCGCGTATTGCAGGGCTTGTTTGGCGTAGGACAGGGCCGAATCGGCATGACTCGATGTCATGGAACCCGGGTCATGCACAATCACCTGGGCGGCAACGGGCAACGAAAGCAAAGTCCCCGCGACCGACAACCCGATGGCAAGGGCGGCGCTGCGCCCGGTGGAACGAGACATTGTCTTGCTCATGGCGTTTTCCTCACTCGGCCTTGGCTCAGGTTGATTGGATAGTGGTGCGCGCGGGTTGGGTAGGACGGGTCGGTTGGGTTGGCCTGGCCTTCCCGCTGCCCTTGCGGTTTTCGTAGAACGCATTCAGCCACTGTTCGGGGCGCAGGTCGTCCACGCTGACGCTGGCGGCGGCGGCGCGCTCTTGTAGCACCTGGTGCATGATTTCGATGTTGTCGGTGGAAGCGGAGATCACCGACAGTGCGTTGTCCATGCCGCGCAGATTCAGTTGGCACACGGCACTGGCATGGCCTTGCTTGACGAGGAAGCAGCGCGAGCGCTCGTCCAGGCTGACCACGACCTGGTATTCGGCTTCGGTAAGCTTGAGGCCTTCCACGTAATCCTCGCGGCTGGCATTCGGATTGGGCAGCAGGATCATCGTGGCGGTCTGCTCGATGAGCGCGGCGGCGATGTCGCTGGCCAACGCGTCTTCCGGGCTTTGGGTAGCGAAGATGCCCAGGCCGTTCTGCTTTCGGATGGTCTTCTGCTTGTTCTTGGCGAACTCCTTGAGGCCACCCTTGCCGTCGAGGATCTTCCAGAATTCGTCCATCACGTAGATCAGCGGCCGGCCATCGATCAGCGCTTCCAGTCGATGCAACAGGTAATTGATCACCGGCACGCGCACTTCGGGATTGTCGATGATGTCGGTGTAGTCGAAGCCGATGATGTTGGCTTTCTGCAGGTCGATGGTGTCGACGGGGTTGTCGAACACCCAGCCCAGCGAGTTGCCTGCCGTCCACTTGCGCATGCGGACGTAGAGGCCGTCGTCGCCCATGTTGGGCAGGCTCTTCTGGAAGTTCGTCATGTTGCGCAGGCGCATGGGCGTGTCGAGCATGCTTTCGACGGCGCGGAAAATGTCCTCTTCCTCGCGCGAGCTATAGACGCTCTTGCCGGCCAGCACCTTGATCAGTTCGGCCAGGAACTGCACGTTGGCTTCGGTGCGTTCGCAGTGGAACGGGTTGAAGCCGGTGGGTTGGCCATTTTCCAGTGCCAGGTAGTTGCCGCCGCAGGCGCGCACGAAGATCTCGGCACCACGATCCTTGTCGAAGAAGAAGATGGTGGGCGACGGCGTGTACTTCTGCACCTGGCTGAGCAGGAAGTTGATCAGCGCGGTTTTGCCGGTACCGGACTTGCCGATCACCATGGTATTGGCGATGGCCTTCTCGCCCAGCGAGTTCTCCGCAGGATGGGTGGCATGGAAGTTGAAGTAGTAGGGCTGGCCGTTGGTGGTCTGCAGCGTGGTGACGTAATCGCCCCAGGGGTTGTTCTCTTTCTTGCCCGTGGCGAAGTTGTGCAGCGGCGAGAGGCCGAGGAAGTTCAGCGAGCTGACGTTGGCCAGCCGCGTGCGGTATTTCCAATTGGCCGGCAGCTGCGAGTAGAACGAGGCGGTGACAGCGAGATCTTCTTTCACCGAAACAAAGCCGGCGTTGGAAAGTTCTGCGCGCGTGGCGGCGATCTGCTGCGAGAGGGTCTCCTGGCTTGGGGCGTAGACGGCAATGGTGAAGTGGTACTCGCCCAGCACGAAGTTGCCGGAGGCGAGCTGGTCCATGGCGTGATCCAGTTCCGCGATCTGGCTGAAAGCCTTGTCGCCGGAGGAGACCATCATGCCCTTGGTGCGGTCCAATGCCTTGAGCGCGTCATGACGACCCATGGGGCTGAACGAATGGGTGATGACGTATTCGAAATCGAGATACTTCAGGCCGTTGAGGATGCCCGGGTACGTGCCGTCCGTATATTCCTTGATGTTGAGGATGGCGCCGAATTGGTTGGTGCCGTCCGGCGACGTAATGACGAAGTCGCCGGTCTTGGCAGAAAAGCGGTGTTTGCTCACTGGCAAGTAGCTGTAGACCGGTGCGGGAAGCACAGGCACCGGCTCATCGATGCGATTGAGCAGGTAGCCGTAGAGTTCCAGCGGTTCCGAGAACACCACACCATTCTTGGCTTCGTACATGCCCAGTCGGTAGGGCGCGTAGTCTTTCAGCACGGCCTCGACGTTGCCTGCCAACTCAAGCACGGTATTGACGGCTTGCAGCTGTTCGGATTCCAGCCTGGTGACGTCGCTGGATTTCTCGGCGAAGCGTTTGCCCTCGACGATGGGCCGATAGATCAGGGTCAGGTACAACTCGTTCTGCATCAGCTTCTGAGCGGACAACGCGTGGTAATAAGCGTTCGACATGTCCTGGTTGAAAGTTTGCGCGAAACGGCTGCGATCCTTGAAGCGACGGCGGCGGCGCACGTCATGCACCCAGAACGCCACGTTCACGAAATCCGGCGCACGCAGGGTCTGCAGCATGCGGTTGAAAGTGTTGTGGCGGTGCTCGATGTCCCACTCCTCGCGCCCCACGAACGGAAGGCCGCCCAGGCGCCACACCATCAGGTAATCGCCACCCGTGGTCTTGAGCACGGTTGGTGATACATGGGTGGACAGCGGGACGAATTCGCTGATTGCGGTGTCGGGGATGAAGCTTGGCTTGGGCATGGCATGGGTCCAAAACGGCGCCCCGGAAATCCGGGGCGCCTTGGTGGCTTACGTTTTGTCTTTTGACTGGCCGCGGTAACTGTTGGGCGTGAACACCCACATCCCGTCGTGCTCTCGCAGGTTGCGGACCCGGGTACGGAACTGCAGCCGCAAGCCGAGCAATCGGAAAATCATTTCGTCGCGACGCGCCATCTGGCGCATCACGAAGATCACCGGCGGAATCAGCAGTAGGTAAAAGAAGTTGGTGTACACCGACAGCAGGAACACCCCGCCCACCGCGAAGAAAAACGGTATGTAGGGCACGCCCATGAACATGGGCGGGCGGGTGCAGCCGCGGAACAGCGCGTTCTTATGCATAGTAGCCAACGAAATGCGCAATCATCGCGTAGTGATCGACGGCATGCGTGACCATGGAGGTAGGCGCAGAACATGCGGACGAACCGGCGCTGGTCTTGAGGAACATGTTGGCAATCTGGCTGGCCGCGCCGATCAATACCGAGCCGATCAACACGGGGGCGACATCACCGATGCGCTTATGCGCGAAGGCGATCTGATAGCCGGAAAAAATTACCGCGATGGTCACCACCACGATGGAAATGGCATTGAGGATCTTGGTGACATTGGCGGCGAAGGTGCAGGTGGTGGAGATGGTTTCACCGGCATCCTGGCCGAATGCGATGCCCGGCACGATCAGAGCGATGAGCACGGCGAGATACAGGAAGGTGCCCAGGCGCGCGCGGCTGGAGCGGATGAGGCTGTCGGTGACGATCTGGTTCGGTGCCATGGCGGGATTTCCTTGGATGGGTGTGGAACGATGCGGCGCTCAGGGTTGCGTCGCTTCAGGGGAGGCTGCGTTGTATGCAGCCGGGTTCACTGCGGGACGCCTCGATTGTCGCGAGGCGGGTTTGCGGCCACATGGCCACCGACGCGGAATGGTGGATCCGCAGACCTGGATGAGCCGCATGAGCGATCGTGCGCGTCGCGGCTTCAGAAAACGAAAGCGGCATCGCCGGACTCCTTTGCATGGGCAGCAGTAACACTGGGTGTGGTGCTGGCGACCGCGGACGCCGCTTGCGGCGACGCCGCCGACTGGATGGCAGGGGCCGGAACCGCCGGAGGCGCTGGATCGTTCGGTCCCGTCACCTGCGGCACGAAGACCGAGGCGTCGGCCGCGGTGTTATTCGATGCGGCGTTGATCGGTGCACCGTTCGTTCGTGCGGAGGCCGGCGGGGCGGTCGTCGTTGGAGTCGTCGGTGGCATGGCTGCGACCTTCGACGTCTCCTGCGCCGCGACAGTTGCCGGCGACGAAGCTGGCATCGCGTTGGCCGGATCTGCGGATGAGGTCGCCACGGAAGGCGTATATGCCTTGGTCGAGAAGAACGACACACTGCGAATGGCCACGCGATAATCGGGGCTGCCTGGCGACGTTGCCGATATCCTGCTGGCGTCGTTGGCATTCCCGGTCGAAGTCACCGCCATGGATTTGAGGGGAATGGCTTGGGAGTCCCCTGCGCTGGCAACCACACCGTTGCCGCGGTTGATGGAGTCGTACACCTTCTGTACGTAGCCGTCGCGGTAGCCGGTGACGAAGTTCCCAGAGTAGTAGCAGCTGAAAGCCTTGCCCCAGTCGCCACCCGAGCTGGCGTAGCACGCGCTGAGTATCTGTGCGCCTGCGGCCAGGTTTGGGCATGCCTCGAAGGCCTTTTCGTAAGAGTCCAGGCCATACTTGCCGAGATTGGCACGATTCACCTGCGCCACGCCCAACGAGTAGTTGTAGCCCCTGGCGTCGAGCATGTGCACGGTGGCCAGCGCTTCGGCCAGATTCTTTGGCTGGCGTTCGAGCTGGCCGCCGACCACACCGATCGCATAGGGATTGGCGCCGGATTCGACATCGACGATGTGGCTCATCACCTCGGCCGACACAGCGAGGTTGGGGCAGGCCATCAATCCGATTGCAGCGAACATGATGCGTTTCCGGTATCGGTGTGTGGGTGGGTCAGGAGTGCGCGAAGCTGCGGGCCGGATCGAAATCGATACCCGTGATGCAGCGACGACCCGCGTGCGCCTTGATGTGCACGACGATGTCGATGGTCATCATCAATAGGCGCTTGATGGTGGCGAATTCCAGTCCGGCTCCTTCGTTGGATGCTTTCACCATCAGGGCGAGCTGGTCCCAGGTCTGTTCGGTGCTACCCGAATGGCAGCTGGTGATCGAACCGGGATGGCCCGAGGCGCAGTTGCGAATGAAGTAGAACGACTCATCGCCGCGCAATTCGGCCAGGATGATGCGGTCCGGCTTCATGCGCAGGCAGGCTTCCATGCAGCTCTTGGCGGTGACATTGCTGGTGCTTTGCCCGCCCTTCGAATAGAGCAGATGCACGACGTTGGGCTGTGCGATGAAAAGCTCGCGCGCGTCCTCGATCGTTACCAGCCGTTCGTTGTCGGGGATATGGTGCACCAGCGATTTCATGAAGGTGGTTTTGCCGCTGCCGGTGGCGCCGGAGACCACGATGTTCTTCTTGTTGAGCACCGCCTTGCGGAAGAAGTCCGCGTAATGGCGGCTGGCGCGCAGCTCCAGTAGTTCGCGATCCGCATCGCTGATGCCGCGGCCGACTTCCACGATCTCGTCGAAGAAGCCGTCCTGCTGGTACTGGTCCAGCGTTTTCGTCTGCTTGGAGGGCAGGCGGATGGTGATCGATGCCTTACCTGCTTCACAGGCCGGAGGTATCACGAACTGCGCACGCTCTCCGGTGGGGAAAGTCAGTGATACGACAGGATCGGTATCAGTGATGCGCTGGCCGGTATTGCTCTCGTTGACGACTGCGGTACAGAACTGGCGGGCTCGCTCGAAGGTCAAGGCCGGTACCTCGACCCGACGCCATGCCCCACGGCTCTCCAGATACAGTTCGCCGGGACGGTTGATGCAGATCTCGGTGACGTCCGGCGAGGACATGAACTCCCGTACCCCCAGTACCTCGTACTGGTAAGCAAGGAACTCGTTCGAGATGTGGGCGTCCAGTTCTTGCATGTCTGCTTCGAATCGCGTGGGTCAGAAACGGGCGACGACGCCAGTGAAATCGACGTCCTTGGCGACGTAGACGTAGATGATCGTGCCTTGGTTGAGGGTGACGGTGGCTGGGCGATTCGCGGAAGCCTGTACCGCCTGGTTGGCCAGGTTCTGTATGGTCTGCGCGGTATTGCTCTGGAACGGCTCCTCGGTTACCACGCCGTTGGTGATGGTGGTGGTCTTCGGGCCGTGCTCTGCAGCCTCGTAGCTGAAGGCATCGCTGAGCATGCTGATCAGCAATGCAGCACCGATGCGTTGGCCCCAGTGAGCGTTGTAATAGCCGGGGAGGCCTGCGCCGCCCAGGTTGTCGATGCCCGGGCTGGCCATGTTCACATCGATACCGTTGGGGGTGATGATGCGATCCCAGATCACTGCCACGCGGTCGCCTACCGGGCCCTTGTCGTAGGTGCCAAGCACCTTGGAGCCCTTGGGCAGAAGCAGGTGCTGCCCGTTGAACGAGTAGACCGGTTCGGTGACCAGACAAGATGTGTAGCCAGGGATGTCCGAGATGATGCGCGTCTCGAGCACGCAGCGGATGTAGGTCCCGCGCTGCATCAACGTGTCGGGATTGCGCAGCGGCTGAGCGCTGGTGACGTTCGAGTCATGCAAGCTGCCCGGTGGACCGATGACTGTGGCGGCGGGCGTGGTGGGCGGTGCAGCGGACAGATCTGCACCACCGGAACCCGTGTCTGCCGACGCGGCAATCCGGCGCTGCACGAGCGAAGGCGGCTGCACGACTACTGTCTGCGGTGCTGGTTGGCTTGGTGGGATAGGCAGCTGCTGCACCAAGGGAATGGCGGCGGCCTGCTGCGGCGCGGGTGCGGGTGCAGTTGGCTGCGGTAGGACCAGGGACTTGGGCGGTTCCGCCACCGTGACCTTTTCCTCGCTTGGCTTTGGCTGTTCGTTGCGGCTGCCGGTACCTGTGACCATCCAATAGGCGACAAACAGCAGCAGTACCACGACAGCACCCAGCAACAGCAGTGCGCGCTGGTTCATGCGCCTGAGGTCGTGCGACCGCAACTGGGGAGCGCCTGCATCGAGATCAGGTGCAGCGGATTGCTGGTAGCGGGTGGAATAAGGATTGCTGCCCAGCGGATCGGCCTGATTGCCTGACGTGTCGTGGGGCATGCCGCCCTCGCCGGGTTGATTGGGAGTATTGGAGTTCACTTCTGGGTGTTCCTTCGCAGACCCACGACATCGTCGCCGTGGCGGATGACCAGGTAGGGATACGTGCCGTGAACGACGATGGTGTTGCCCTCGACGGTGGTGTTCACCAGCGAGTCCTCGCCCTTTTCCTGTTCGCGCATGAAGACCGCGGGGAAGTCGCCGGTCGGGAACTGCTTGAGGTCACTCATCTTGATATAGGTGAAGTGGCCGTCATCGTAGACATTGACCGGCACCAACCACGGAGCCGCCTTGCTGCGAGTCGCGTAGTCGTAATTGAAGTTGTAGCTGCGATTCGGGACGAGGTTGGTGTCGAGCGGCGCTGCCTTGGCATCCTTGTGGATCTCCTTGGCGAAGCTGGCATCGGCCGGATAGTTGAAGGTGATCTTGTATTCCACGCCGTTGCGGCGAGCCTGGTCGAGCGTCTTCCAGTCGGTGGCGACAACCTTCAGTTCGAAGATGTAGGAGTGCGTCGCCGTGCGGATCATCATGTTGGTGTCCACGTCGACGTTCTTCGGCTTCAGATAGAAGACGTTGTCGCGCCGGGTGAGCTCCCAGCCGGAACTGAAACCGGTGCTGTAGTCGAGGATCTTCTCCTGCGGACTGAGCTCGATCTGTGTGGTGATGCCGAGACCGGTGCGCACCGGATAGATGCGGTCAGGCTGATAGTCGTACTGTTGCACGACCTGCGCACTTGCCAGCGTGGGTAAGCCAAGGAAGGCCGCGCACATGGCGACGGTCAGGCCGGGCAGGGTGGGTCGATTCATGGGCGGCCGACTCCAGTGGCGGGACTACGGGTGGTCTGCCCGGGTGCCTGCATGGGTTGATTGGCGATAACGGAAGCGGGTGGCAGCGATGTTTGCGGTACGGTTGCTTGTTGTGGCGAGGGCGCGGTCGATGCGCCGTATGCCGGCGCGACGTTCAGATTTTCGCCCTGGTTTGGCAGGTTGCGGGCGGTCGTGTCCTGAACCTCGGCAGGCGGGGTCGACGAGTAGTCGTCGTCCACGCGGTATTCGGTGACCCAGAAACCCAGTGGGTTCTCGATGCGGCTCTGGTCGTCCATATCGAGATTGGTCTTGTAGGTGAACGACATCGTGGCGATCTTGTTGTCCAGCGGCTGCGTACTGCCCGATCGCTTGTCGTAGAGGCTGCGCTGGAAGCGCACCGTAGCGCCTTTGGGTGTCATGCCAGGCGCGCCACCGGTAAGCACGATGCTCAGCAACTTCACCCGGATCGCGGTGTCCTTGCCGTACTTCTTGTAGGGGCCGTCGGAGTTGGTCGACGAGTAGAGCCGTGTATAAGCGGCACTGACACCAGGCGACGACATGGTCTGCACGGTCGTCCAGTCGCCCAGGTTGAGCAAGGACAAGTCGTACGATTCGCGCGCCAGCACGAAGTGCGCGACATTGCTGCGATTGACGGCGTCGCTGGTGGTGATCCTCGCGTGGAGCGGATCGTCCGTGAGACGCGCGACGCTGCTGGTGCCCGTATAGGCATCGGCCATGACGAGGTAGGGCACTTTCTGCTTGAGCGGCAGCATGTAGAAATAACCGCCGGCAAGGATGAGCGACATGCCGATTGCGCTGAATGCGACCATCCACGCGCGGCGTTCGCTGCGCTTGGCGAGATCGGCGATGGTCAGCTCGAAGTTGACCGACTTGCCGACTGCCTCGTCGATTTTCTGGCTGGAGGAGTTCTTCTTCAGCATGGGCGAGATTCCCGCCCATTCGTAGTGGTGTTGGCAGGCATGGTCATTTCGTACCCGTTGTAGCCGTGGACGCGGTCGCAGGAGCGGGGGGCGCGGGCGATGCATCGTTGCCGCCGTGGACGACGGGGCCGACTTCGATCTTCCGTGGACCGGCCGTGACGGAAACTCCCTGCGTCGCATAGATGGTGTTGAGCTGGGCCACGGCATCGTCGACATCCGTGGTGTGGATGTTGGCGACGGGCTGATAAAGCGTGACATCGAAGGGAAGCTGGTACGACAACTCCCGGCCCGAGTCCTTGGCCCAGCGCGCAAGCATCGTCTTGAGCGTTTCGTCCATCGGCGATGCGTAGAACACGTAGGCCGGATTCAATGGAATCTCGGTAGGCGTGCTCTGGAAATGATTGACGGGTTTCCACGGTCCGCTGAAGTTCTTGGCCGGTGGAGTAGTGCATGCGGCCAGTGCTGCAATGGCAAGCACCATGGCGCCCTTGCGGGGAAGTTTCAGTAGATCCTTGTCCACGATTGATCCGCTGGTTGAAGGTGAATGAGGATGTTTCGAACGTGGCTGGGATGTTGCGTTGCCGATGTCACATGGGCATGACAAGGCGCCATGGCTGGCGTCTGTGTTTGAAACGGGAGTTTGTCCGGAGAGACGCGTGCATCCGTTGCCGGAGTAGTGCCGTCGTCGCGATGAGGGGTTTTGTCCTGGCACTGCGGTATCCATTTCGTACATCCAGCCTGGAAGAATCCAAACTCGATGGCATGCAGAAAACCGACGCACTCAGTGCGTCGTTCGAGTACGTGCCAATCTGGGTCAGCTAACGAAGCCCCTGATGACAAATGAAACCTGCTGCCCCTACAGCAGATGCCATTCTGCGTACCTGTATTTCGGGTACATCCCAAAACTATGCGATGCGCATGTTAGGACACGGATGAACCGAGTCCTGTAGGAAGTTCGCGGCAATGTATACCGGCATGAGCTGACGGTATGTAGGCCATTGCCTACATGGTTGTGACACACCAAGTTTCGAATGCCATTTTGCCAACGAGGTCACGCAACCTATGCTTGGATCTTGCAAATGCGCATGGAGTTTTCATCGAAACATCTACGTTGCCCGACATGAAAGTAAGCCGGGTGAGAGATGATGTTGCCGGCAAGTTACAGGCAAGCCCATCGTGCGAGGGGGCGAATTACAAGCGTCACTTGTTCGCGTAGGTTGGCGAGCTTGGTGGGTCCGAATCGCTAGTGCGCTCTTTTCTTTTGAGGTGCCTGTTGATCGGTTGTTGCCGCGCGATTCGAGCGGGATGCGGAGAGCAGCTGGCGCCAGGCAGACGCGATGCGTCGAGCACGCGCATGGTCACCTGGTATGGCAGCGCGGCCGGTTGTACCGGAACGCCGACAGGGCGCTGGATATCGGCGACTTCGCCGGCGAGCGATGCGGCCATCGACTCCGCCGGCAAGGCATCCGAGCGCATCGGCAAGCTGCTGGGCGAGCCGGCTCCATGCGCTGATGCAAACCGGTTGTCTGCACATGCCTGACACGCTGCCGCAGGGGCTGGCGAAGACGCTCCGCCGCGAGATGCAGGATTTTCGGGTGGGCTATACCGCTATCGGTAATGCCACGTTCGGCGCACGCGAGGGTGCGCACGACGACTTGATCCTGGCTGTGGCGCTAGCGGTGTACGGGCTGGATGACGGGCGGCGCGTTGTCGTGGAGCCGTTGAGGCTGTGACTGCTCACGTCTCGGGAACCTTGCTACGCCATGTCTTTGTCTCAATCAACACGGCCGTGTTCTTTGCATCCGAACTCCAAAATGGCTTACTTTTGTGCCAGTAGAAGAAATGGGCAGTACGCCCTCCCGAGAGCTCTTTCTTTGCAGAGTTGCCCTTGCGGGTATAGATGATGACTAGGTCACCAGCCTTTACTGTTGTGTCTGGAAACCAGTACGCATCTTTGCTCCCAGAGGTCGGTGAAGTCCCGCTGGCCCCCCTTTTTGAACGAAGGACGACATAGTTTCCAATATCCACGTCGTCAAGGGCGTGCAAGACCAGGCGCTCCTCTTCAAGGTTCCCCGCTTCACCAAATGACTTGATCTCGAGCTTCATTTATTGCTCCGCTTTGATTGGACGCTAGCGCCAAGCAGGCCTAGGCCCGCCACAAGCACAAGAGCAAACTCCTGCCAACGCCCCCACACCGTTGGCAGAAAGCCAAGAACGAGGCAGCCGACTCCCAGCAGGGTTGACTGCAAAGCATCAAGCGATGTGTATCGCTTTTGAGCCGACTGGGCTTCGATCAATAACTCACGCGTGGAGTGAAAATCGGATCGAAGCCGCTTGAGGCTTTCGATCTCTTGCTCCGCTCCATAGAGCCGATCGATTAGGAGCTTCTGAACGCCAGGTTGGCGCAACTCCTCCGACGTGAGCCTAAGCTCAACTCCGGAAAGGGCTCGCTTTGCGGATGTATCCGCCTCAACGCGCACCGCGCCACTGTCATCTGGCACTTCCATCTGACTCATGAGTCCCCCTCAATTCCCAGCTAGCGAATCCACCATAAGCCAAATCTCATCAGACATGCTGGCGGTCTACGGGCTAGACAGCAAGCACGAGTTCATCATGGGGCCGTTGCGGGTGGAATAGGGGCTAAGTTCGTCGGTACGTCAAGTTATGGTCGTACTCAGTTTTGCATTCTGGGCATATCGTCGGATTGGTGACGAAACTAGACATCGATAAATGCCTTAGCTTGTGGTCGGACTCCCAGCATCGCATGCAATATGGATCGCCAATGGGTTTGCCGCTCTCCCCCATGTCGTAATAGGCGCTATCGGCGCGAACCACGCTGGCTTTCATCTCCAATGCACCATTCAGGCGTGTGATCTCGTCCTGTAGTTCAACGGCCGCTTCCTGGGCAGAAGCAAGAGCGGCACGTGCATCGGCAAGGGAGGTCATCATTTCGGCAGCTTTGAGCTTGAGTTCCGCGACTGCATAGGCAGTGTTAGCAGACGCGAGTGCCTTCGCCAGATCGGTTGCTGCTTTGAGCCCGTTCATAGCAGCGGTAAGTTCTGCGATTGCCATTCTCGACCCTCCTCATGGTGGGGCGAGCATATCCAGAAATTTCCTTTCCACGTATTTTTTCACGCAACGAAAAAGGCCACCCTGTTGGGTGGCCTAAGTCGTTGAATCTAGTGGTGGGCGGTACAAGGATCGAACTTGTGACACCTGCCGTGTGAAGGCAGTGCTCTACCGCTGAGCTAACCGCCCGCCGGAAGCGCGCAAATATACGGGGTGAGGGCGGTCAGGTCAACCATTGCGAAGCTGTCGCGTAAAATGCCTGGTCTCCCCGATAACCGGACCAGCCTCATGCCACACGACCTTTCCCACGCCCTGCAGGCGTTGCAGCAGTTCCAGTTGACGCCATGGAAGGCGGTCGGCCTGCTGGGTTCGGTGATGTTCACCAGCCGCTGGTTCGTGCAGCTCTACTACACGCGCAAGCTGAAACGGGTGGTGATGCCGCTGTCGTTCTGGTGGCTCTCGGTGGTTGGCAGCGCGTTGCTGTTGGGATACTTCACCATCGGCAAGAACGATTCGGTGGGCATCATCTCGAATTTCTTCCCCGCCTTCGTCTCGGTCTACAACCTCGTGGTGCACCTGCGCCACCACAAGAACAACGTCACGGGCGACGAGATCGCCTGACGGCGATCACTCCGGGTCGTAATCGAGGTTGGGAGCCAGCCAGCGCTCGGCTTCCTCGCGCGTCCAGCCCTTGCGCTTCGCATAGTCCTCCACCTGTTCGCGGGTCAGGCGGCCGACGACGAAGTACTGGCTGCCAGGGTGCGAGAAGTACCAGCCGGAGACGGCGGCAGCCGGGTACATCGCGAATCCTTCGGTGAGTTCGATGCCGGCGTTGCGGGTGGCATCGAGCAGCTTGAACAGGGTGGTCTTCTCGGTGTGGTCGGGGCAGGCCGGATAGCCGGGGGCAGGGCGTATGCCCTTGTACTGCTCGGCGATCAGCGCATCGTTGTCGAGATGCTCGTCCGGGGCATAGCCCCAGAACTCGCGGCGCACGCGTTCGTGCATGCGTTCGGCGAAGGCTTCGGCCAGGCGGTCGGCCAGTGCCTTGAGGGTGATGGCGGAGTAGTCGTCGTGCTCGGCGTGGAAGCGCGCCAAGTGCGGTTCGATACCGAGGCCGGCGGTGACGGCGAAGCCGCCGATCCAGTCGCGCTTGCCGTACTCCTTCGGTGCGATGAAATCGGACAGGCAGAAGTCGGGCCGCTCCACGGGCTTGTCGGCCTGTTGACGGAGGTGGTGCAGGGCGACAGGTTCTTCGGCATCGAGCAGCTCGACGTCGTCGCCCACGCTGGCGGCGGGCCAGAAACCGATCACGCCGCGGGCCGTGAGCCACTTTTCGGCAATGACCTTGTCCAGCATCGCCTGCGCGTCGCGGAACAGTTCGCTGGCCTGTGAACCGACGATTTCATCGGTGAGGATGGCGGGATAGTGGCCGGCCAGTTCCCACGCGTTGAAGAAGGGGCTCCAGTCGATGTACTCACGCAGTTCGGCGAGGTCGTAGTCCTCGAACACGGTAAGGCCGAGCTTGCTCGGTTGCGGCGGTGCGTAGTTCGCCCAGTCGCAGGTGAAGCGCTGCGCGCGCGCCTTGTCCAGGGGAACCAGCTGCTTGCCAGGGCCGCGGTTGCGGTGGCGTTCGCGCACTTCGGCGTATTCGGCGCGGACCCTCGCCATGAAGTCGTCGACCAGCTCCTTGCTGACCAGCGACTGTGCCACGCCCACGGCGCGCGAGGCGTCCTTCACCCACACGGTGGGCGACTTGTAGTGCGGTTCTATCTTCAGCGCGGTGTGCGCGCGCGAGGTGGTGGCGCCGCCGATCAGCAGCGGGATGCGGAAGTCCTGCCGCTGCATCTCGCGCGCGACGTGGCTCATTTCTTCCAGCGAAGGCGTGATGAGGCCGGACAGGCCGATCATGTCGGCGTTCTCGGCGATGGCGGTGTCGAGGATCTTCTGCGTGGGCACCATCACGCCGAGGTCGATCACGTCGAAGTTGTTGCACCGGAGCACCACGCCGACGATGTTCTTGCCGATGTCGTGCACGTCGCCCTTGACCGTGGCCATCACGATCTTGCCGTTGCTCTTGCCGACGTCGCCGGTGCGTGCCTTTTCCTCTTCGATGAAGGGCAGCAGGTAGGCCACCGCCTTCTTCATCACGCGGGCGGATTTCACCACCTGCGGCAGGAACATCTTGCCGGCGCCGAACAGGTCGCCGACCACGTTCATGCCGTCCATCAGCGGGCCTTCGATCACGTCGAGCGGGCGCGTGACCTGCTGGCGAGCTTCTTCGGTGTCCTCGACCACGTACTGGTCGATGCCGTGTACCAGCGCGTGGCTGAGGCGGGCGCGTACATCCTTCTCACGCCAGGCCAGTGTCTCGACGGCAACTTCGCCCTTTTTCTTCTTGTAGCGGTCTGCGATTTCCAGCAGGCGTTCGGTGGCGTCCTTGCGGCGGTTGAGCACCACGTCCTCGACGCGCTCACGCAACTCGGAATCGAGGTCGTCATAGATCGCCAGCGCGCCGGCGTTGACGATGCCCATGTCCATGCCGGCTTTGATGGCGTGGTACAGGAACACCGAGTGGATCGCCTCGCGCACGGTGTCGTTGCCGCGGAACGAGAACGACACGTTGGAGACGCCGCCGGAGATGTGCGAGTCGGGGAAGCGCCGCTTCAGCTCGCGAGTGGCTTCGATGAAGTCCACCGCGTAGTTGTCGTGTTCCTCGATGCCGGTGGCGATCGCGAAGATGTTGGGGTCGAAGATGATGTCTTCGGGCAGGAAGTCGAGTTCGCGCGTCAGCAGTTCGTGGGCGCGCGAGCAGATTTCCACCTTGCGCGCGCAGGTGTCGGCCTGGCCTTGTTCGTCGAACGCCATCACCACCGCGGCGGCACCGTACTCCTGCACCTTGCGCGCGTGTTCGAGGAAGGCCGTCTCGCCTTCCTTCATCGAGATCGAGTTGACGATGCCCTTGCCCTGCAGGCAGCGCAGGCCGGCCTCGATCACGCTCCACTTGGAGGAGTCCACCATCACCGGCACGCGGGCGATGTCCGGTTCGGCGGCGATCAGGTTGAGGAAGCGCACCATTGCCGCCTCGGAATCGATCAGCCCTTCGTCCATGTTGACGTCGATGATCTGCGCACCGTTGGCCACCTGCTGACGCGCGACTTCCACCGCTTCCTCGTAGCGGTCTTCCTTGATGAGCTTGCGGAACTGCGCGGAACCGGTGACGTTGGTGCGCTCGCCTACGTTGACGAACAGCAGGTCGGGCGTGATGACCAGCGGCTCGAGGCCGGAGAGTCGGGTGTAACGGGGCATCAGGCGGCTTCCTGCTGTTCGCCCGGGAGTGCACGCGGCGCGTATTCGCGCACGGCTTCGGCAATGGCCTTGATGTGCGCCGGCGTAGTGCCGCAGCAGCCGCCGACGAGGTTGAGCAGGCCGTCGCGGGCGAAGCTGCGGATCACGCTGGCCATCTGTTCGGGGGTCTCGTCGTATTCGGCGAAGGCGTTGGGCAGGCCGGCATTGGGATGCGTGCTGACGCTGCACTCGGCGGTGTCGGCGAGGGTCTGGATGTGGGGGCGCAGGTCGGCGGCACCGAGCGCGCAGTTCAACCCGACCGAGAGCGGCCGCGCATGGCGCACGGAATACCAGAACGCCTCGGCGGTCTGGCCGGAAAGCGTGCGACCGGAGCGATCAGTGATGGTGCCGGAGATCATCAGCGGCACGCGCGCACCACGCTCGCGGAACAGTTCGGAGAGCGCGTACAGCGCGGCCTTGGCGTTCAGTGTGTCGAAGATGGTCTCGACCATGATGATGTCCGCGCCGCCATCGATCAGACCAGCGGCGGACTCGCGGTAGTTGGTTGCCAGTTCCTCGAACGTGACGTTGCGGAAGCCGGGGTCGTTGACGTCGGGCGACAACGAGGCGGTGCGGCTGGTCGGGCCGAGTACGCCGATCACGAAACGCGGCTTGTTCGGTGTCAGTGCGGTGAACTTGTCGCAGGCCGCACGCGCCAGCCTGGCGCCTTCGAGGTTGAGCTCGTGCGCGAGATGTTCCAGGTGGTAGTCGGCCTGGCTGATGCGGGTGGAATTGAAGGTGTTGGTTTCCACCAGGTCCGCGCCGGCTTCGAGATACGCCTCGTGCACGCCGCGGATGATCGCCGGCTGGGTCAGCGTGAGCAGGTCGTTGTTGCCCTTGAGGTCGCAGCCAGGGTGGTCGTGGTGATGCGCGTGCGCGCCGTCGTGGCCGTGTTCGAAACGTTCGCCGCGGAAGCCGGCTTCGTCTAGCCGGTGGCCTTGCAGCATGGTGCCCATGCCGCCGTCGAGAATCAGGATGCGTTCGGCGAGTGCGCGTTCGAGCAAGGCGACGCGTTCGGGATGCAGCCAGGGCAGGGCGCTCATCGGTGGTTTCTCACTTCTTCTGCGCGAGCAGGCTGATGACTTCGAAATGCGGGGCCTTGCGCTCGCGGCTGATGCGGTCGCAGCTGAGCACCTGCAGCCCGGCGGTGCTGGCGTAGTCGCGCAGTTCCGCCTCGGTGAAACCGAGGTTGCGGTGGTCGAACGGCTCCACCGCCGTGCGGTGATCGTGCTTGCCCAACGTCACCGCGAGCAGGCGGCCGCCGGGGCGCAGCAGGCGTGCGGCTTCGGCCACGGTCTGTGCGGGGCGTTCGGCATAGGTGAGGGCGTGCAGCATCAGCACCAGGTCGAAGCGGCGCTCGCCGAGTTCCAGTGCGTGCATGTCGCCCTCGCGCACTTCGACGTTGGGAAAGGCTCGCAGGCGTTTCGCCGCGGCCTCGACCACGCGCTCGCTGGAATCCACGCAGACGATGGAGTGCGCGTGCGGCGCCAGCAGCTCGGCGGTGATGCCGTCGCCGGAGGCGATGTCGAGCACGTCGCCCGTACCCAGCAATTGCAGCAGCGCGCGGGCCAGCGTTTCCCAGGTGCGGCCGGGCGAGTAATGGCGTTCCATGTCGCCGGCCACGGTGTCGGCCCAGCCTTCGGCGCGGGCGCGGTTGGCGAGCACGGCGGGCAGGCGGTCGGCGTCCTCGCGCAGCAGGGCGTCGTCGATGTTCTCGCGCAGCGAGGCGATCAGGGCGTGCTGGTGTTCGTCGCCTTCGCCGTTGGCGCGGTAGTAGGCGGACACGCCGGCGCGGCGGTCGCGCACCAGCCCGGCTTCCTTCAGCTTGGCGAGGTGGGTGGAGACGCGCGGTTGCGCCAGATGCAGTACCGCGGCCAGTTCGGCCACGGTGAGTTCCTCGCCTTCCAGCAAGGCGAGCAGGCGCACGCGGGTGGGGTCCGCCAGCAGGCGCAAGATGCTGGACGCGGTGGCCAGATCCATGCGTTATCCCTATATCGCGATAAAGAGATGCGAAGTCTGGGCCGTGGCTTGCCGCGCGTCAAGCGTTACCGGCATTCCGTCCATCCGGCGCTGCATTGTTGCGCTTGCACAAGGTTCTTCGAGCGGTCTCGCTAAAATGGTGGGATTTCTTCTCCCATCGGAGTCCCCCATGGATTTCAGCTTTACCGAAGACCAGTTGTCGATCCAGGCCATTGCCCGCGATTTCGCGCAGAAACGCATCGCGCCGGTGGCGGCGGAGCTGGACGAGAAAGGGGAGTTCCCGCTGGACAACATCCGCGAGATGGGCCAGCTGGGCCTGATGGGCATCGAGGTGCCGACGGAGTACGGTGGTGCGGGCATGGATCCGATCGCCTATTCGCTGGCGATGATCGAGATCGCCGCGGCCGACGCGGCCACCGCCACCATCATGTCGGTCAACAATTCGCTGTTCTGCAACGGCATCCTCAAGCACGGCAACGAGGAGCAGAAGCAGAAGTACGTGCGCGCCATCGCGCAGGGCGAAGCCATCGGCGCCTATGCGCTGACCGAGCCGCAGTCCGGCTCCGACGCCTCGGCCATGCACACCCGCGCCACGAAGAACGCCGACGGCGACTGGGTCATCAACGGCAAGAAGAGCTGGATCACCTCCGGCATGGTGGCGCGCTACATCATCCTGTTCGCCATCACGACGCCGGGCATCGGCGCCAAGGGCGTGTCGGCCTTCATCATCGACACGCAGCTGCCGGGCTTCCACGCGGGCAAGAGCGAACCCAAGCTGGGCATCCGCGCCTCGGCCACCTGCGAGATCGAGTTCACCGACTACGTGTGCCCGAAGGCGAACCTGCTGGGCCAGGAGGGCAAGGGCTTCGCCATGGGCATGAGCCTGCTGGACGCGGGCCGCATCGGCATCGCCTCGCAGGCGGTGGGCATCGCACGCGCGGCCTACGAGGCGGCGCTGCAGTGGTCGCGCGACCGCAAGGCCTTCGGCCATCCGATCGGCACGTTCCAGATGACCCAGGCGAAGATCGCCGACATGAAGTGCAAGCTCGACGCCGCCACCTTGCTGACGCTGCGCGCGGCCTGGGCGAAGGGCGAGGCGGAGAAGAGCGGCGGCCGCTTCGGCACCGAGGCGTCCATCGCCAAGCTCACCGCGTCGGAAGCGGCGATGTGGATCGCCCACCAGGCGGTGCAGATCCACGGCGGCATGGGCTACTCGCGCGAGATGCCACTGGAGCGCTACTTCCGCGACGCCAAGATCACCGAGATCTACGAAGGGACCAGCGAGATCCAGCGCATCGTGATCGCGCGCAACGAGACGGGCCTGCGGTAAACGCCCGGGCAGGCCCACGGACCCGGAATGAAAAAGCCCCGGCTCGCGCCGGGGCTTTTTGTCGGGCGCCGTCCATGGCGCGAGGTCTTTCAGTGTCCGTGGCCGGGATTGGAGTCGAACGACTGCATGCCCGTGCCAGGACGTCCCTTGCCGGTGTCATCCAGCTTGTCGCCCAGCAGGCGCCGTACCGTCACGTAGAACACCGGGATCAGCAACAAACCGAGGAAGGTGGCGAACAGCATGCCGCCGATCACGCCGGTGCCGATCGCGTGCCGCGAGTTGGCGCCGGCACCGGTGGAGACGGCCAGCGGGAACACGCCGAGGATGAAGGCCATCGAGGTCATCAGGATGGGGCGCAGGCGCAGTCGGGCGGCGGTGAGCACTGCTTCGAACAGCGACTTGCCGGCTGCCTGTTCCTCCACCGCGAACTCGACGATCAGGATGGCGTTCTTCGCCGCCAGGCCGATCACCGTGACCATGCCGATCTTGAAGTAAAGATCGTTCGGCATGCCGCGCGCCCACATCGCCACCGCCATGCCCAGCAGGCCCAGCGGCACCACCAGGAGCACGGCGACCGGGATCGACCAGCTTTCGTACAGCGCGGCCAAGCAGAGGAACACGATCACGATGGACAGCACCAGCAGCAAGGTGGCCGCGTTGCCGGCAAGGATTTCCTGATAGGACTGGCCGGTCCAGTCCGAACCGAAGCCGTGCGGCAGATCGTGGTCCACGATGTTCTGCAGGGTGCTCATCGCCTGGCCGGTGGCGTAGCCCGGTGCGGCGTCGCCGACGATTTCCACCGCGGCGTAGCCGTTATAGCGAGGCAGCGCCAATGGGCCGGAGTTCCACGCCGTCTTCACCACGCTGGACAGTGGGATCATGCTGTACGGGCCGTTCGGCGAGCTGGTCGTGCTCGTCGTGGTGCTGCTACTGGTCAGCGTGCTCGGCGTGTAGATGTGCTGCAGGGCATCGATGTCCATGCGGTACGGCGCGTCGGCCTGCACATAGACGCGCTTGACGCGGCCGCCGTAGGTGAAGTTGTTGATGTACACCGGGGCCAGCATCAGCGAGATGCTGTTGTAGACGTCGCTCACCGACAGGCCCAGTGCCTGTGCCTGCACGCGATCCACGGTGAGCTGCAGCTGCGGTGCGTCGGGCAGCGAGTTCGGCCGCACGCCGAACAGCTCGGGGCTGCTCTTGGCCTTGCCGAGCAGGGTGAACATCGCCTGGTTCAACTCGCCGCGAGACTGGCCGGAGCGCGCCTGCAGGTACATGTCGATGCCGCCGAACTGGCTGAGGCCGCGGATGGTCGGCAGGTTGACCACGAACACCTGTGCATCGGTGATGCCGTGCAGCACGCCGTTGGCCTGCTGGATGAACTGGTCCGCGGTCATCGGACGCTTGCTCCAGTCGGCCAGCTTGATGAAGGCCATGCCGGCGCTTTCGGCGCGCCCGACGAAGCTGAAGCCGCGCACCTGGAAGATGCCGACATAGTCGTCCTTCAACGGGCTCTGCGCGAGCTTGTCGCGGATTTCCTTCATCACCTTTTCGGTGCGCTCAAGCGTGGCGCCGGAGGGCAGGTTGATGATCGCCAGCGCGAAACCCTGGTCTTCGTTGGGCACGAAGCTGGTGGGCAGCTTGGCGAAGGCGAAGAAGGCGAGGGCGGAGATCAGCACGAACACGATCATCCAGCGCGGTGCGTGCCGCACTGCGCCGCCGATGTGGCCCTGGTAGGTGTGGGTGACCCAGTTGAACACGTCGTTGAACTTGCGGAAGACGACGTTCTTCGGCTGCCCGTGGGTGGGCTTGAGCATGGTTGCGCACAGCGCCGGCGTGAACGACATCGCCAGGAACGCCGAGAAGCCCATCGACACGGCGATGGTCAGGGCGAACTGCTTGTAGATCACGCCGGTGGCGCCCGGCTGCAGCGCGGACGGGATGAACACCGCTGCCAGCACCACGGTGATGGCGATGATCGCGCCGGTGATCTGGCCCATCGCCTTGCGGGTCGCCTCCTTCGGATCGAGGTGCTCCTCCTCCATGATGCGTTCGACGTTCTCGATCACCACGATGGCGTCGTCCACCACGATGCCGATGGCCAGTACCATGCCGAACAGGGTCAGCTGGTTGAGCGAGAAACCCAGCGCCAGCAGGCCGATGAAGGTACCCAGCAGCGCCACCGGAATCACCAGGGTGGGGATGATGGTGGCGCGGACGTTCTGCAGGAAGATCAGCATCACCAGGAAGACGAGGATGATCGCCTCCACCAGCGTCTGCACCACGTCATGGATCGAGGCGGTGATGAACGGGGTGGTGTCGTAGGGCACTTCCCAGGTCACGCCCTGCGGGAAGTCCTTCGACAGTTCGGCCATCTTGGCCTTCACCGCGTCGGCCACGTCCAGCGCATTGGCGCCGGGCAGCAGGAACACGCCCAGGCCGCCGGCCGGCTTGCCATTCCAGGTGGCGCCGAAGCCGTAGGTCTGCGGGCCGAAGCTGATCTTCGAAATGTCGCCCAGCGTGACCACGGTGCCGTCGGGGTTGGCGCGCAGGATGATGTTGCGGAACTGCTTGAGCGAGGAGAACAGGCTGTCCGAGGCCACCGTGGCGGTGAAGGTCTGTCCGTTGCCTGCCGGGTCGGCGCCCAGCGAGCCGGCGGCGGCCTGGATGTTCTGCGTGCTGATCGCGTTCTGCACCTGGCTGGCGGAGATGCCGTAGCCCTGCATCTTGTCCGGATTCAGCCACACGCGCACGCCGTATTCCGAGCCGAGCTGGAAGGTGCTGCCCACGCCCGAGATGCGGCCGACCTGCGGCGCGATGTCCGAGGCCATGATGTCGTTGAGGCGGGCGTTGTCGATCTCCGGGTTGGTGGAGGTCACGCTGACGAACATCAGGATGTCCGGGCTGGCCTTGGCTACCACCACGCCCTGCTGGACCACGGCGGCGGGCAATTGCGGCTGCGCCAGCGACACCTTGTTCTGCACCTGCACCTGGGCGATGTCCGGGTCGGTGCCGGTGGCGAAGCTGAGGGTGATCGTCGCGGTGCCGTTGGAGTTGGACACCGAGCTGAAATACAGCAGGTTGTCGATGCCGGTGAGCTGCTGCTCGATCACCTGGGTGACGGTGGATTCCATCGTGGCGGCATTGGCGCCAGGGAAGGTCGCGGTCACCGTCACCTGCGGCGGCGCGATGTCCGGGTAGGAAGCGATGCCCATGCGCATCACCGAGATGGTGCCGAGCAGGGAGATCAGGATGGCGACCACCCACGCGAAGATCGGGCGGTCGATGAAGAAACTTGGCATGGGGAGTTCCTTACGACTTGGCGGCGGTGGGCTGCGGCTGGTGGCCGGCTTGCGGCGCGCTGTCCGCCTGCCATGGCGTGGGCTGCACCGGCATGCCCGGCTGGATGCCCATGGGGCTGCCGCCCTGCAGGCCGGAGACGATCACCTGGTCGCCGGCGCTCAGGCCGCTGGTGACGATCCACTGGTTGCCCTGGTTGTTGTCGGCGACCACGCTCTTGCGCTGCGCCTTGCCGTCCTTGTCCACCACCAGCAGGTAGGCACCCGCCACATCGCGCTGCAGCGCCTGCTGCGGCACCAGGAACACGCCATGCTGCTGGCCCAGGTCGATGCTGAGCGTGACGTAGGTGCCCGGCAGCAGCTGGTGCTGCGGATTGGGCAGCACGCCGCGCAGGTTCACCGCGCCGGTGGTGGCATTGACCACGGCGGCGGAGAAGTCCAGCGTGCCCGGCTGGTTGTAGCGGCTGCCGTCCGGCAGGCTGACCTGCATGGTGGTCTTGTCCGGCGTCGACAGCGCCACTTTGCCCGCGCTCTCGGCGCGCTGCAGGGCGGTCAGTTCGGCCGAGCTCATGGTGAAGTTCACGTACAGCGGGTCGAGCTGCTGCACCGTGGTGAGCAGGGTGGAGTTGGCGCCCGCATCCGCGGTGCCATTGCCGACGATGGCGCCCTCGGTCACCTGCTGCTCGCCGGAACGGCCGTCGATCGGTGCGGTGACCTTGGTGTAGCCGAGATTGATCCGTGCGTTCTGCACGCTGGCCTGCGCCTGCTGCACGCCTGCAGAGGCGCTGCGCTCGGCGGCTTCGTCGGAGTCCAGCTGGGCGCGGGAGACGTAGCCCATCGGGATCAGCGAGCGGTCGCGCTCGGCCACCACGTGCGCGTTGGTGTAGGTCGCCTTGGCCGACGCCAGGTTGCCCAGCGCCGAATCCAGCGTCGCCTGGTAGGGCGCCGGGTCGATCTGGAACATCAGCTGGCCCTGTTTGACGTCGCTGCCTTCCGTATAGACGCGCTTGAGCAGCAGGCCCGATACGCGGGCCAGCACATCGGCGCTGCGGAAAGCCGACAGGCGTCCGACCAGGTCTTTGGTCAGCGGTACGCTGCTCGGCTGCACGGTGACCACGCTTACCTGCGGCGGTGGCATTTGCGGCGGACCTTGCTCCTTCTTGCCGCAGGCGGTCAGGGCCAACAGGCCGAGGCACAGTGCGGGGGCGCGCAGGGACGGGGATTTCATGGGGGCTCCGAAGGCGTGCTGGTCGTGATTTGTGGGTGCCGCAATGAGGCGCATCCAACCTGCGTCCGGCGCAAGGCTGCAGGGCGCCGTCATCATCTGCATTGTCGTGTGTAAGGCCTGGGCGTTTTCCGCACCATGCAAGGCATGCGCGGACTCATGGGGCGCTACTATACCGCACAGTACACAATTTATTGAAGGGCTTGCGCAAGGTTTTTTTATGTGGGCAATCCCGGTGCGCGGCGGCCGGGATGCGCGTTGTCGCGTCTATGACGAACAAGTTACCTGCAGAGGTGAACGAAGAGCCAGCGATGACGCTTTGCACAAGGTGTCGCGGTGGATTCACCTTGATGCGGAGCGTATCCTTTTCGGGCTTTGTCGTGTCACTTTTCGTTTCCACTACATAGTAGAAGCCATGAATGCCATTCGCGCAGACCATGCTGTTCCGTTCCAGTCCGCCGTGTTCGAGGCGTTGAAGCAAACCGGATTTCCCGCACAGCGCCTTGATGAGGCGCAATTTTTTATCGATACCTTCTTCGCGCGCAGCACCGAGGGCGACCGCGGCCTGCATACCCCGGCGCAATGGGCCGCGGTGGTCGGCGGCCTGCTGGACTTCATGCAGCAGCGCGCACCGGATCGCGCGGCGGTGCGCGTGCTGAATCCCGAGGCTGGCCACGGCCAGCTGCAGATCGTCACCGACGACATGCCGTTCCTGATCGACACCGTCAGCATGGTGGTGTCGGCGCGCTCGCCGATCCATGCCGTGATCCACCCGGTGCTGCCGGTGCGTCGCGATGCGGGCGGCAAGCTGCAGGGGCTGGGCGGCGAGCACGCCGTGGCCGAGTCGGTGATGCATTTCGAGATCGACCGCGTGGCCGATGCCGCCGAGCAGGCGCAACTGGTCGCGCAGATCGAATCCGCGCTGGATGACGTGCGCGCCGCCGTGGGCGATTGGGCCGCGATGCGCGACAAGGCGCTCGCCATCGCCGACGAGCTGCCGCAGCGCAAGCCCGCGCTGGACGCCACCTCGGTGCGCGAGGCGGGCGAGTTCCTGCGCTGGATCGCCGCCGACAATTTCACTTTCTTCGGTTACCGCGAATACGAAGTGACGGACGCCGACGGCGACCGCGTGCTGCGCGCCATCGACGATTCCGGCCTGGGCATCCTGCGCAAGGGCGAGCAGTCGCTGGCGCCGCGCTCGCTGAAGACGCTGGCGGCGACCGAGTTGCCGCAGTCCGGCGCGGTGGACGCGATCATCCTCACCAAGACCAACGCGCGCTCGCGCATGCACCGCCCCGGCTACATGGACTACATCGGCGTGCTGCGTTTCGGCGACGATGGCCGCGCGGTGGTGGAGCAGCGCTTCCTGGGCCTTTTCACCTCCAGTGCCGGCATGGCGCGTCCGCAGGACGTGCCGCTGGTGCGGCACAAGGTGGAAGCGGTGCTGGCGCGCTCGGGCCTGAAGCGCGATTCGTATTCGGGCAAGTCGCTGCGCCACACGCTGGAAACGTTGCCGCGCGAAGAACTCCTGCAGAGCAGCGAGGACGAACTGTTCGCCATCGCCACCGGCATCCTCGAACTGCGGCAGCGGGCGCATACGCGCCTGTTCATGCGCCGCGACCGCTATGGCCGCTTCTTCGCCTGCCAGGTGTTCGTGCCGCGCGAGCGCTTCAACACCTCGGTGCGCGAGCGCATCGAAGCGCTGCTGGGCGAAGCCCTGCATGCCGAGCAGATCGATTCCTCGGTGCTGATGGGCGAGGACGCGCTGGCGCGCCTCTACATCGTGCTGCGCCCGAAGATCGGCGACCAGCCCGAATACGACCTGGCCGCGCTGGAGCAGGGCGTGGCGGCCATCGCGCGAAACTGGCACGACGATGTGCGCGATGCGCTGGTGAAGCAGCGCGGCGAGCACGAGGGTGTGGTGTTGGCGAATCGCTACGCACGTGCGCTGCCGCCCGGCTACATCGACGACGTGAGCCCGGCGGTGGCCGCCGAGGACGTGTACCAGCTGTCGCAGCTGCAAGGCGACAACGCGCTGCGCATGTCCTTCTACCACCCGCCCAAGGCGCCGGAGACGCTGCGCTTCAAGGTCTACCGTTCCGGCGGCGACATCGCGCTGTCCGAAGTGCTGCCGCAGCTGGAGAACCTGGGTCTGCGCGTGCTCACCGAGCACGTCTACGAGATCCAGGGCGGCGGCGTGCCGCTGTCGATCCAGGATTTCGAAGTGCAGCCGGTGGGCAAGCTCACCTTCAGCGTGGAGCAGGTCGGTTCGCTGTTCGAGCACGCGTTCGAGCAGATCTGGCGCGGCAACGCCGAGAACGACGGTTTCAACCGCCTCGTGCTGGGCGCCCAGCTGAGCTGGCGCCAGATCGCGATGCTGCGCGGCTACTGCAAGTACCTGCTGCAGGCCGGTTCGCCGTTCTCGCAGTCGTACATGGAAGACACGCTCAACAACTATCCGGCCATTGCCGGCCTGCTGGTGGAATTGTTCCTCGCCAAGTTCGACCCGCGCCGCGAATCGCTGTCGGACGACGAGCGCAAGGTCGCCGCCAAGCTGCTGCACGGCGAGATGTCCGTGCTGATCCCGGCCAACGTGCAGGCCGCGAATCCCACCCTGGTCGACGGCCTCGCCGCCGCGCTGGCGCAGCCGCGCGCCGAGCAGACCAAGACCATCGAGGCCGCGATCAACCTGTTGCTGGAGAACGTGGCCAGCCTCGACGAAGACCGCATCCTGCGCAGCTTCGTCGCGGTGATCCACGCCACGTTGCGTACCAGCTTCTTCCAGCAGTGGAACGGCGCCTACCGCGACTACATCAGCTTCAAGCTCGACTCGCACGCGGTGCCCGAGCTGCCCAAGCCGGTGCCGTACCGCGAGATCTGGGTGTGCGCGCCGCGCGTGGAAGGCATCCACCTGCGCTTCGGCCCGGTGGCGCGCGGCGGCCTGCGCTGGTCGGACCGCCGCGAGGACTTCCGTACCGAGGTGCTGGGCCTGGTGAAGGCGCAGATGGTGAAGAACACCGTGATCGTGCCGGTGGGCTCGAAGGGCGGCTTCTTCGTCAAGAAGCCGCCCCAGCCGACGGGCGGCAGCGGCGACCGCGACGCGCAGCTGGCCGAGGGCATCGCCTGCTACAAGCTGTTCATCAATGGCCTGCTCGACATCACCGACAACCTGGTCGAAGGCAAGGTGGCGAACCCGCACGACGTGGTGCGCCACGACGCGGACGATCCCTACCTGGTGGTCGCCGCCGACAAGGGCACGGCCACGTTCTCCGACATCGCCAACGCGATCTCGATCGAACACGGCTACTGGCTGGGCGACGCCTTCGCCTCCGGCGGTTCGAACGGCTACGACCACAAGGGCATGGGCATCACCGCCAAGGGCGCCTGGGAGTCGGTGAAGCGCCACTTCCGCGCACTGGGCCGCGACAGCCAGAGCGAGGACTTCACCTGCGTGGGCATCGGCGACATGTCCGGCGACGTGTTCGGCAACGGCATGCTGCTGTCCCGCCACATCAAGCTGCTTGCCGCCTTCGACCATCGCCATGTGTTCCTTGACCCGAACCCGGACGTGGAGCGTTCCTTCGTCGAGCGCGAGCGCATGTTCAAGCTGCCGCGTTCGAGCTGGGACGACTACGACAAGTCGCTGATCTCCGCCGGCGGCGGCGTGTGGCCGCGCACGGCCAAGGCCATTCCGGTGTCGCCGGAAGTGCGCGCGGCGCTGGGCCTCAAGGCCGACGTCACGCAGATGGCGCCGAACGACCTGCTCAACGCCATCCTCAAGGCGCCGGTGGACCTGCTGTGGAACGGCGGCATCGGCACCTACGTCAAGGCCAGCAGCGAGACCCATGCCGACGCCCGCGACCGCGCCAACAACGGCCTGCGCGTGGACGGCAACGAACTGCGCTGCAAGGTGGTGGGCGAGGGCGGCAACCTCGGCATGACCCAGAAGGGGCGCATCGAGGCGGCGCAGAAGGGCGTGCTGCTCAACACCGACTTCATCGACAACTCCGCCGGCGTGGACACCTCCGACCACGAGGTGAACATCAAGATCCTGCTCAACGACGCCGTGCAGCGCGGCGAGCTCACCGAGGCCGCGCGCAACACCCAGCTCGCGGCGATGACCGACGAAGTGGGCCAGCTGGTGCTGTGGGACAACTATCGCCAGAACCAGGCGATCACCCTGATGGAGCACCAGTCGGTCAAGCGCATCGGTTCGATGGCGCACTTCATCCGCACGCTGGAAGCCGAAGGTTCGCTGGACCGCCAGGTGGAAAACCTGCCGAGCGAGGCCGAACTGACCGAGCGCAAGACGCGCGGCCAGGGCATGACGCGTCCGGAACTGTCGGTGCTGCTCTCCTACGACAAGATCCGCCTGTACCAGCAGCTGCTCGACTCCGACGTGCCGGAAGACCCGTACCTCTCCAAGGAGCTGGTGCGCTACTTCCCCGCGCCGCTGCACGAGAAGTACGCCGCGCACATGCAGCGTCATCGCCTGAAGCGCGAAATCATCGCCACCGCGGTCACCAACTCCACGATCAACCGCATGGGCGCCACCTTCATGATGCGCATGCAGGAGGACACCGGCAAAGGCCCGGCGGCGATCGCCAAGGCCTACACCGCGGCGCGCGAGATCCTGGAAGCACGCGAGCTGTGGGCCGAGATCGAGGCGCTGGACAGCAAGGTGGCCGAGGGCACCCAGGTCGATGCGGTGATGCAGATCTGGTCGCTGCTGCGCCACATGACGCGCTGGCTGCTCAACCGACCCGGCGGCACGCTGGAAATCGCCGCCAATGTCGAACGCTATCAGGCTGGCGTGAGCGCCTTGCGCAAGGCACTCCCGGCTGCACTGACGCTAACCGGCAAGGGCGACTTCGCGTGCAGCCAGGAAAAGTGGGAAGGCCTGGGCCTGCCCGCCGAACTGGCCGTGCGCCTGGCGCGCCTGTCCGAACTGCGTGCCGCGCTGGACATGGTCGAAGTGGCGCAGCAGACCGGCCAGCCCATCGAGAAGGTGGCCGGGGTGTTCTACGAACTGGGCGAGGCGCTGGATCTCGAATGGCTGCGTGGCCAGATCGAGGCGCTGCCGGTGGAGGGCCACTGGCACGCGCAGGCTCGCGGTTCGCTGCTGGACGAGCTCAACCACCAGCATCGCGCGCTGGCGCAACAGGTGCTGAAGCTGGGCGGTGGCGGCAAGGACGTCTCGCCGGTGCAGGCCTGGCTGCAGCGCGACGACGCCACCCTGCAGCACACCCGCGGCATGCTGGCCGAGATCCTCACCCAGAACGCCGACTACCCGATCGCCTCGGTAGCCGTGCGTCGCCTCGCGCAGCTGGCGCAGGTGCCGGTGTGAAGCGCCTAACCGCTCCCCACCGGGGAGCGGTTAGGGTGAAGGACGGTCTCGCGAAAGCGCGCCTGTCATGAGCAAAGCCCCGGCCTGTCCGGGGCTTCGCTTTTTCATCGTGTCGCCGCGCCCATGCGGTAAGCTCCGGCACATCCCCATGGAGCTCTCGCACCCATGCGCTTCGCCTTCGTCGCCAGTGACACCAGCGTTGCCCAGCAGGCCCGACGCAAGCTCGTGGAGCGCTACGGCGACGTTCCTGCCGAAACGGCCGAACTGATCGTGGCCCTGGGCGGCGACGGCTTCATGCTGCGCACGCTGCACGCGCACCTCGCGCTGGGCGTGCCGGTGTACGGCATGAAGCTCGGCCGCGTCGGCTTCCTGATGAACAAGCATCGCCTCGACGAGCTGCCCGAGCGCGTGGCGCGCGCGCATGCCGCCGAGCTGTTCCCGCTGGAAATGCAGGCCACCGACACCGCCGGCCGCGCGCATACGGCCCTGGCCTTCAACGAAGTCTCGCTGTTGCGCCAGAGCAACCAGGCCGCGCACCTGGAAGTGAAGCTCAACGAGGCGGTGAAGCTGCCCAACCTGATCTGCGACGGCTTGATGGTCGCCACGCCGGCCGGCTCCACGGCCTACAACCTCTCCGCCCACGGTCCGATCCTGCCGCTGGACGCCAACGTGCTGGCGTTGACCCCGATCAGCCCGTTCCGTCCGCGCCGTTGGCGCGGCGCCATCCTGCCGCATCGCACCGAGGTCAGCCTGCGCGTGCTCGATCCCGGCAAGCGCCCGGTCAGCGCCACCGCCGATTTCCACGAAGTGCGCGACGTGCGCGAGGTGTCGGTGAGCCAGGCCCAGGGGCAGGGCGTGCGCCTGCTGTTCGATCCCGAGCACAATCTCGAGCAGCGCATTCTCGACGAGCAGTTCGCGGCGGATTGATCGCAACCAATCTCGACTGCCCTCCGAGGTGCCGGGTCCCATTCCCGCCTCTAGGTAGTGGATGGCGGTTGCGCCGTGTGAACGGCAGGTACCTGGGTACGGAATGCTTCCGGGTGGTGGCTCTTGTACTCCTGGTATGTCTTTTCCAGCGAATCCACCAAACCGCTCAGGAAATACAGGCGCATCTGAGCCATGCCTATCCTGTCGGTGACTTGGTCTATCACGGCAGTGGGTAGCTTTTCGTCGTTGTGTTTGGTGACGACCAGTGATGCGGCGCTCAGGATATCGTTGAGTGCCTGGCGCTGGGTCTTATACACATCGTCTTGTGCCTCGTAGATATTGGTAAATTCCGCTACGTTCTCGTACGGCATGTAATTGAAGGCACCCGCTGTCTGCGAAGTTCTCCAGGCAGTGTCATCGAAGCTTTCTATCCTGAATTCGAACGACATGTTCTTGTGGGCTGCATCGGCCGTCTCGGGCTGATCCCGGAGAACGGACAGCGCCGCGAGGTCGTCGTCCAGTGCTTTCTTCTCGTCCTTGATCTGCTGTCTGATGCTTGTCAGGGTGCTGATGTTGTGTGCGATTTCGCTGCGGAGGCTTGATTCGGCCTCGGACACCAGGTCGCGGTGATGCTTCCATTCCACGGCTCCCTCCAGTGCCAACGCAATCAGCAGGCCGATGGTGATGGTGATGATGTGCAGCAAGAAATCCTTGAAGCCATGAATCTTCTTCTCAAGCGCATGGACATCCAACATACGGCTCTCCGGGATTCTCGGCAGGATGATTAATATAACGAAGTAGGGACGCCAACTCGTGCCAGGCCGTATCCCCAATCGCATAGCCGGCTTTTGCGTTAGATTCACGCCATGCCTAAGCCTACAGTCCATGATCCCGCGGCTTCCGTCGACAACCGCCTCGTCGTCGCCATTTCCTCGCGCGCCCTGTTCGACCTGGGTGACAGCCACGAGCTGTTCGAGCGCGACGGGCTGGATGCCTATCGCACGTTCCAGATCGAGCACGAGGACGAGATCCTGCGGCCCGGCGTGGCCTTTCCGCTGGTGCAGAAGCTGCTGGATCTCAACAAGCTGGCGGGCGACGTGCCGCCGGTGGAAGTGATCCTGCTTTCGCGCAACTCGGGCGATACCGGCTTGCGCATCTTCAACGCGATCCAGCACCACGGCCTGGAGATCAGCCGCGCCGCCTTCACCAGCGGGGCGCCCACCTCCGACTACATCGCGCCGTTCAAGGCCGACCTTTTCCTCTCCGCCAATGCCGAGGACGTGGGCCGTGCGCTCAAGGCCGGCGTGGCGGCCGCCACCATCCTGCCCAGCGTCGCGCCGCCGCGCGCCAGCGAGCAGCTGCGCATCGCCTTCGACGGCGACGCGGTGATCTTCGGCGACGAGGGCGAGCGCGTCTCGCGCGAAGAAGGCCTCGAAGCCTTCCACCGCAGCGAGCGCGAGCATGCGGAGGAGCCCTTGTCGGTCGGCCCGTTCCGTGGCTTCCTCACGGCATTGCACCGCCTGCAGGCGGCGTTCCCCGCGGAGAATTCGCCGATCCGCACCGCCCTGGTCACCGCGCGCTCCGCGCCTGCGCACAAGCGCGTCATCCTCACCCTGCGGCGCTGGGGCGTGCGCATCGACGAGGCGCTGTTTCTCGGCGGCAGGGACAAGGGGCCCTTCCTCGACGCTTTCGGCGCCGATATCTTCTTCGACGATTCGCCGGCCAACGTGGAATCCGCGCGCAAACACGTCGCCACGGGGCATGTGCCGCACGGGGTGAGCAACCGTCGCTGAGAACGGGGAGAGGCGCAACATGCGTATCCTGTTATGGCTCGTGCTGGCGTTGCTGCCCGGGCTTGTCATGGCCGAGCAATATCGCTCGGTCACGCTGGCGACTGATCGCGCCACGCTGGTGCTGCACACCTCGCATGGCGACGTGCGTGCGCCGCACACCGATCCGGATCAGCAAGGCTTCGACGAGCCGCATGTTGCGGCCGGCGGCCACACGGTCGGCTGGCTTGAGCTGGAAGGCAATTGCTGCACCTCCTATCCGTTGCCTACGTCGCTGGTGCTGTACCGCGACGGCAGGCTGCTGCGCCGTTTTGCCGACGGCATGGCGATCTGGGATTGGCGCTTCGTGCGCGACGGGCACGCGGTGGCGTACCGCCAGCGCGCACCGCACGGCATCAGCACCATCGTCTACGTGTTGAGGGACGTCGACAGCGGCAAGCAGCTGGCGGAGTTCGACTGCTATCCGCGGGAGGGCGCGCCCGCTGGCCAACCGGCGCCTTACACCTATGACGGAAAGGTGCCCGACTGGGTCTGGCCCATTGCCGAGGAATGCCCGGTCCGCTAGCCGCTGGAAACAGGGCGTGCGCGCGTTCGGACCGTAAGCGCGTTCAGGGTACGGAGTGTCCCTTGCTCGCCGTCCAGATCGCGTACCAATCCTGGGCATCCAGCGAAACGTCCAGCGCGGCCACGGCCTCGCGCAAGCCTTCGATGCGGCCGGTGCCGGTGATCGGATAGGGACGCGAAGGATGGCGCAGCACCCAGGCGAAGGCCAGGGTGCCGAGGGTGATGCCATGACGCTCGGCGATGGCCTGCATTTCGGCGCGGACGCGCACGGCCTGTTCGTCCTCGCCGGCGAACAGGCGGCCACCGGCCAGCGGCGACCAGATCATCGGTCGCAGGCCGAGCTGCTGCGCCTGGTCCAGCGTGCCGTCGTCCAGAGCATCCATCTGCAAGGCCGAGAGTTCGAGCTGGTTGGTCGCGAGAGGGTGCTGCTGGTGCAGCAGGGCGAACTGGCTGACCGTGTGATTGGATACGCCCCAGTGCGCCACTTTCCCTTCGCGGGTGAGCGCCGCGAATGTTTCGGCCAGCGCGGAAGCGTCCATCAGGTAGTCGGGCCGGTGGATCAGCACCAGGTCGAGCTGTTCGGTACGCAGGTTGCGCAACGACTGCTCCACTTCCGCACGCACGTAAGCCGCCGAGGTGTCGTAGTAGTTCACCCGATAGGAGCGTTGCGCCGAGCGCAGGCGGATGCCGCACTTGGTCACGAGCTGCATGTGCCGGCGCAGTGCTGGCACTGCCTCCAGCGCTTCGCCGAACAGGGCTTCGGCGGTGTAGTCGCCGTAGATGTCCGCATGGTCGAAGCTGGTGATGCCCAGTTCCAGGGCCTGCTCGATCCAGCGCACGCGTTCCTGCACGGACAGGTTCCAGCTGGCGATGCGCCACAGGCCGGCGACGATGGGGGAGAGGGATGGTGCGGAAGGAATGCTGGAGTTCGTCATGAGGGAACCGGTGGGGGCATCAGGCTCGGGGCGTCATTATGGTGCAGTCCATTCGGATGACGCCTGTCACTAGGTTGCGTGGAGGGACGTGCCTATCTTTGTCCCATCCTTTGGAGGGGAACGACGATGGCAGACAACGAAACGGGTATCACGGAGAGGCACGGCAACCGCATCATTCCGGCCGTGCTGGTGATCGGGGTGGGCGTGATCTTCCTGTGCATGACGCAGGGCGTGCAGCTTCCCTTCCTCAATCTGGAGAACTGGTGGGCGTGGTTCATTCTGATCGGCGCGGCGTGGCCGCTGTCCGAAGCATGGCACCGCTACCGTGCCATCGGCACGGCGGATGGCGAGGTGTGGCATTCGCTGCTGCACGCGCTTGCCGTGGTGATGGTGGCGGGGATCTTCATCCTCGACCTGTCGTGGGGGAAGTGGTGGCCGCTGTTCGTGATCTACGGCGGCCTGACCATGCTGGTGCCCGGCTCGCGGCGCAGCCGCAGGGACGCGGCGCGCTAAGTCCCGCGCAGACCGGATGTGCGCCATCCCGGCCCGTGTCGGGATGGCAGCATGTTCGGCCTGTGCTCCGCACGTCAGCGCTTGGCTTCGGTCCGCGGAGCCGCGGTCAAGGCATCCGCCGACCAGCCGCCGCCCAGGTCGCCGATCAGCGACACGGTATCCAGCAGCTGCTGTTCGTGCACGTTGAGCGCGCTTTGCCTGCTGCTGAACTCGGTGGCCTGGGCGGTGGCGACGGTGGTGAAGTCCACGGTGCCGGCCTGGTATTCGTTGCGCGCGATTTCGGCGCCGCGGGTGGCGTCGCTGGCGGCAGTGTCCTGCACGCTGGATTGCTGCGCGAGGATGCTCAGGCCGGAGAGGTCGTTCTCCACGTTCTGCAACGCGCCCAGCACGGTGCCGCGGTAGTTGGCGACGGCGGCTTCGTAGTTGGCCTTGGCGGCGGCGACTTCGCCGCTGCGTTCGCCGCCGTCGAACAAGGTGGCGCCGACGTCGGCACCCAGCGACCAGACGTGGTTGGCGATGTGCAGCAGGCCGCCCAGCGGCGATTGCGAGAAACCGTCCGCGCCGGATAGCGACAGCGTCGGGTAGTACGCAGCTTCCGCCACGCCGATGGCCGCATTCTGGGCGGCCATCTGGCGCTCGGCAACGGCGATGTCGGGACGGCGCTGCAACAGCGTCGACGGCACGCCGGACGGCACCGCGGGCAGGGTCGGCAGCGCGGTGTCGCGCGGGATGTCGAGGTCTTCCGGATTCTTGCCTACCAGCACGGCGATGGCGTGCGCGTATTGCGCGCGCGCGATGCCCAGCGACAGCAGGCTGGACTGGGCGTTCTCCAGTTGCGTGCGCGCGCTGATTTCGTCGGACGGCGCGATGGTGCCGGCGGTGGACTGGTTCTGCACCACGCGCAGCGATTCCCGGTACGCCGCCACGGCCTGCTGCTGCAGGTCGATGCTGGCGTCGGTGGTGCGCAGTTCGATCACCGCAGTGGCCAGCGCGGCCTGCTCGGACAGGGTGGCGTTGGCTAGCGTGGCCTGGCTGGCCTGCGCGGTGGCCTTGCTCTGCTCGAGGCCGCGACGCACCTTGCCCCACAGGTCCGGCGCCCAGCTCGCGGTGCCTTCGAGCGAACCGCTGCTGCTGATCGACGGGCGCGACGAGGTGAAGCTGCCGGAGCTGGAGTTGGCGCTGCGTTCCCTGGTGCCGGAGCCGCTGATGCCGATGGTGGGGAACAGCGCGCTGCGCGCTTCCTTCACCTCGGCCAGCGCGGCCTGGTAGTTCGCATAGTCCTGGGCCACGGTCTGGTTGGAAACCGCCACCTGCGGTTCCAGCTCGTCGAGCAGCGGATCGTGGAAGGGTGCCCACCAGTCGCCCTTGGGCATGTCGGCATCGCCCGGGGCGGCCGCGGACCAGCCGGGCAGCGGCTTGAACTGCGCGGGCATCTGCACCTGCGGGCGGTGGTAGTCGGGGCCGACCATGCAGCCGGCCAGCAGCGAGGTGAGCGTGGCGGCCAAGGCAGCGCGTTGGAGAGTGGTGTTCATGCGTTTGCCTCCGAGCGGTTCCACGGCAAGGTTGCGTTCCACCGCGCAAGGCTGTCGTGCAGGCGGTCGAAGTAGAGGTAGATCACGGGCGTCGTGTACAGGGTGAAGACCTGGCTGAGGATCAGGCCGCCGGCCACGGTGATGCCCAGCGGCTGGCGCAGCGAGGCGCCCTGGCCGATGCCGATGGCCAGCGGAATGGCGCCCAGCACGGCGGCGGCGGTGGTCATCATGATCGGGCGCAGGCGCACCACGGCGGCGTCGTGGATGGCCTTGCGCGGGTCGTAGCCTTCGTCGCGCTGCAGGTGGATGGCCACGTCGATCATCATGATCGCGTTCTTCTTGACGATGCCGATCAAGAGGATGATGCCGATCATCGCGATCACCGAGAACGGCGTGCCGAAGATCAGCAGCGCCAGCGTGGCGCCGATGCCGGCGGAAGGCAGGGTGGAGAGGATGGTGACGGGGTGCACGGTGTTCTCGTAGAGCATGCCCAGCACGATGTACACCGCCACCAGCGCGGCGAGGATCAGCAGCGGCATGGTGGACATCGACTGCGAATAGACTTGTGCCGCGCCCGCGGTGGCGCCGCGGATGGACGCCGGCATGTGGATGGCCTGCTCGGCCTGGTCGATCGCCAGCAAGGCCTTGCTCAGCGAGCCGCCGGGCGGCAGGTTGAACGAGATGGTGGTCGCGACCAGCCCGCTCTGGTGGTTGACCTGGGTGGGCGTGTGGTCGCTCTTGTAGGTGGCCAGTGCCGGGAACGGCACCATCGTCTCGCTGGCCGTGCTGTCCGCGCTGCCGCTGGACGCGCCGCCCTTGGAGTTGGCGATGGCGTTGGTGAGCAGGTTGGCCTCGGCGTTGGCGTTGTTCGCGTTGGTGGTGGAACTGGCCGAAGTGGTGGTGGCTGCCTTGACCAGGTTGCCCGACATCTGCGTCTGCTCGGTGCCGCTGGCGACGCCGGCCGCGCCGCTGAAACGCATGCGGTCGAGCATCTGCGGGTATTGCCAGTACTGCGGCGCCACTTCCATCACCACGTAGTACTGGTTCAACTCGTTGTACACGGTGGAGACGGTGCGCTGGCCAAAGGCGTCGTACAGCACGTTGTCGAGCTGGGTCGGCGTGAAGCCGTAGCGCATCATGGTGGCGCGGTCGAAGTTGATGTCGATCTGCAGGCCGTGCTGCTGCAGGTCGGAATTCACGCTGGTGAGCTGCCCCGAATACTTGCCCAGCTCGTCTACCAGCTTGGGTACCCACTGGTACAGCTGGTCGGCGTCGTCGCCGGTCAACGTGTACTGGTACTCGGCGGCGGATTGCCGGCCGCCGATGCGCAGGTCCTGCGCGGCCTGCAGGAACAGACGCGCACCGGAGATCCGGCTGAGCTTGGGACGCAGGCGCTCGACCACCTGCGCGGCGGTGAGCTTGCGTTCCGCCAGCGGCTTCAGTTCCACGAACACGTTGGCGCTGTTCAGCGCACGGCCGCCGGTGAAGCCGGCCACCGAGGCCACGGCGGGATCCTTCTGCACGATGGACTGCAGCTGCGCCAGTTTCTGCTCCATCGCCTGGAAGGAGATGCTCTGGTCGGCGATGACCGACCCCATCAGGATGCCGTTGTCCTGCTCCGGGAAGAAGGTCGAGGGCAGCAGCTTGAACAGCACGATGTTCAGCACGAGCAGGCCGATCAGGGTCAGGCTGACCAGCAGGGCATGGTCGAGCACGGCATCGAGCGAACGCGAATAGGCCTGCTTGAAGCGCTCGAACTGCCGCTCGTACCACAGCGCCCAGCGTGCCTTGGAATGCAGCGTCTTGCGGTTGAGCACGTAGGCGGCCAGCGTGGGCGTGACGGTGAGCGAGATCACCAGCGAGAGCAGGATGGCGGTGGACAGCGTCACCGCGAACTCGTGGAACAGCAGGCCGATGACGCCCGGCATCAGCAGGATGGGCAGGAACACCGCAATCAGCGACACGCTCATCGAGATCACCGTGAAGCTGACCTCGGCGCTGCCGCGTATCGCCGCCTCGCGTATGTCCATGCCCGCTTCGACGTGGCGCACGATGTTCTCCAGCACCACCACCGCGTCGTCCACCACGAAACCGGTGCCGATGGTCAACGCCATCAGCGACAGGTTGTCGATGCTGTAGCCCATCAGGTACATCGGCCCGAACGTGCCGACGATGGACAGCGGCAACGCCACCGCCGGTATCAGGATCGCCCGCGGCGACTGCAGGAACACGAACACCACGCCGATCACCAGCAGGATCGCGATGAACAGGGTGCGCTCGGTATCGCTCACCGCGCCCCGCACCGATACCGAACGGTCCAGCGCCACGTCGGCATGGATGCCCGACGGCAACGCGGCCTCGATGGAGGGCAACACGTTGCGGATTTCGCCCACCGTCTTGACGATGTTGCCGCCGGGTCGCGGGAACACGATCACCAGCACGGCCGGCTTGCCGTTGTAGAGGCCCATGTTGCGGATGTTTTCCGCCGAATCCTGCACGTCGGCGACGTCGCGCAGCAGCACGGGCGCGCCGTTGCGGTAGGCCACTACCAGGTCGCGATAGGGGGCGGCCTTGTTGATCTGGTCGTTGGACGTGACTTCGTAGCGCAGCCCGTTCTGGTCGATGTGGCCCTTGGCGCTGTTCGCGTTCGCGGCGCTGATCGCGGCGCGCACGTCCTCCAGGCCGATGCCGTAGCTGTTGAGCTTGTCCGGTTGCAGCTCCGCGCGCACCGATGGCAGCGCGCTGCCGCCCAGGGTGATCTGGCCCACGCCGTCGATCTGCGACAGCTGCTGCTGGATCACCGAATCGGCCGAGTCGTAGAGCTGGGCGCGCGTCAGCGTGTCCGAGGTCAGCGACAGGATCATGATCGGCGTATCGGCCGGGTTGTATTCGCGGTACGTGGGGTTGCCGCGCAGGGTGGAAGGCAGGTCCGCACGCGCGGCCTGGATCGCCGCCTGCACGTCGCGCGCGGCGCCGTTGATGTCGCGGTCCAGCCCGAACTGGATGACGATGCTGGCCGAGCCGACCGAGCTGGTCGAAGTCAGTTCGTTGACGTCGGCGATGCTGCCGAGGCGGCGCTCCAGCGGCGCGGTCACGGTGGAGGCCATGATGTCCGGGCTGGCGCCCGCCATGCTGGCCGACACCACCACCACCGGATAGGTCACGTTCGGCAGCGGCGCCACCGGCAGGTGGAAATACGCCAGCAGCCCGGACAGCAGGATGGCCACCGCCAGCAGGGTGGT
Source organism: Rhodanobacter sp. DHG33 (assembly GCF_014843005.1). Lineage (GTDB taxonomy): Bacteria > Pseudomonadota > Gammaproteobacteria > Xanthomonadales > Rhodanobacteraceae > Rhodanobacter_A. Next base: position 490,721 of record NZ_JACYXM010000006.1, read on the forward strand.
CGCCACCGGTCGCCGGATGAACAGGCCGGGGATGCTCATGCCGCGCCTTCTTCAGCCGGATCCTGCGTCGCGGCGGGGCGCAGGCGCTGCGCCAGCCGGTCGAAGAACAGGTAGATCACCGGCGTGGTGAACAGGGTCAGCAACTGGCTGAGCGCGAGACCGCCGATGATCGACAAGCCCAGCGGACGGCGCAGTTCCGAACCGATGCCGGTGCCCAGCAGCATCGGCAGCGCGCCCAGCATGGCCGCCAGCGTGGTCATCAGAATGGGGCGGAAACGCAGCAGCGAGGCCTCGAAGATCGCCTCGGCCGGCGGCTTGCCGTGCACGCGCTCGGCTTCCAGCGCGAAGTCCACGATCATGATCGCGTTCTTCTTCACGATGCCGATCAAGAGCACGATGCCGATGATGCCGATCACGTCCAGGTCGGCGCCGGCGACCATCAGCGCCAGCAGCGCGCCGATGCCGGCCGAGGGCAGGGTGGAGAGGATGGTCACCGGATGGATGAAGCTCTCGTACAGCACGCCGAGCACGATGTACACGGCCACCAGCGCAGCGATCAGCAGATACACCTCGCTGGACAGCGAATCCTGGAAGGCCGCGGCCGCGCCCTGGAACGAGGACTCGATCGAGGACGGCAGGTTCGCCGCCTGTTCGGCCTGCGTGATCTCGTCCACCGCCGTGCTCAGCGAGGCGCCCTGTGCCAGGTTGAACGAGATGGTGGTGGACGGGAACTGCGCGAGGTGGCTGATCACCAGCGGCGACTTGCTCACCTGGATCTGCGCGATCGCGCTCAGCGGCACCTGGCCGCTGCTGCTGGTCTGGCTGGGCAGGTACAGGTTGCCCAGCGACTGCAGGGTGGGCAGGCTCTCCGGCTTGGCCACCAGGATCACGCGGTATTGGCTGGACTGGTCGAAGATCGTCGACACGATGCGCTGGCCCAGCGCGTCGTACAGTGCGTTGTCGATGGTGGCCGCGGTGATGCCGTAGCGCGCCGCCAGCTGGCGGTTCACTTCCACGTTCACGCTGAGGCCGTTGTTGTTGAGGTCGCTGGTGACGTCGGCGATGGACTTGATGTTCTTCATGCGCGCGAGCAGGGCCGGCACGTATTGCTGCAGGGCGGCCTGGTTCGGGCCGCGCAGCACGAACTGGTATTGGTTCGGCGACACCGTGGTGTCGAGCGTCAGGTTCTGCTCCGGCTGCAGGAACAGCTTGATGCCGGGCACGTCGGCGGTTTCCTGCTGGATGCGGCGGGCGATCTGCCGGGCGGTGTCCGAGCGTTCGTCGCGCGGCTTCAGGTTGATCAGGAAGCGGCCGTTGTTGAGGGTGATGTTGGTGCCGTCGATGCCGACGTAAGAAGTGAGGCTGGCGACGTCCGGATCCTTCAGGACAGCCTCGGCCAGCGCCTGCTGGCGCTCCACCATGGTGTCGTAGGAGACGGAGTTGTCGGCGGTGCTGATGCCCTGCAGCACGCCCACGTCCTGCACCGGGAACAGGCCCTTGGGGATCACCACGTACAGCACGATGGTCAGCGCCAGCGTGGCCAGGAACACCAGCAGCGTGGCGGTCTGGTGCTTCATCACCACGACGAGGCCGCGGCGGTAGGCCTCCAGCAGCTTGTCGAACAGGCCCTCGCTGATCCGCTCGAAGCGGCTGGGGTGGCGGTCGTGCTGTGCCTTGAGGATACGCGCGCACATCATCGGCACCAGGGTCAACGACACCACGGCGGAGAGCACGATGGTGACCGCGAGCGTGACCGCGAACTCGCTGAACAACCGGCCGATCACCCCGCCCATGAACAGCAGCGGGATCAGCACCGCGATCAGCGACACGGTCAGCGACAAGATGGTGAAGCCGATCTGGCCGGCGCCTTCCAGCGCCGCCTCCAGCGGCGTGCGGCCTTCCTCGAGGTAGCGCACGATGTTCTCGATCATCACGATCGAGTCGTCCACCACGAAGCCGGTGGCGATGATCAGCGCCATCAGCGAAAGGTTGTCGATGGAATAGCCGAGCTTGTACATCACCGCCAGCGTGCCGATCAGCGACACCGGCACCGAGATGCTGGGGATGAGGGTGGCGGGCAGGTTGCGCAGGAACACGAAGATCACCAGCACCACCAGTGCGATCGCCAGCACCAGCTCGAAGGCGGCATCCGACACCGAGGAGCGGATCACCCCGGTGCTGTCGTTGACGATGCTGATCTTCATGCCGGCAGGCAGGGCGGCTTCCAGCGAGGGCAGTTCCTGCGTGATGCGGTCCACCGTGGCGATCACGTTGGCGCCCGGCTGGCGCTGCACGTTGAGCACGATGGCCTGCGTCTTGTTGAACCAGGCGCCCAGTTCGTTGTTCTGGGCGGCCTGCGTCACGCGGGCCACGTCGCGCACGAATACCGGCGCACCGTTCTGGTAGGCGAGCACCGTGTCGAGGTAGCCCTGCGGGTTCTGGATCTGGTCGTTGCCGTTGATCGTGTAATCCAGCTTGGGCCCGTCGAAGTTGCCCTTGGGCTGGCTCACGTTGACGTTGGAGATCAGCGAACGCAGGTCGTCGATGTTGAGGCCGTACCCAGCCAGCTTCTGCGGATTCGCCTCCACGCGGATCGCCGGCACGTTGCCGCCGGCGGCGGTGACCAGGCCCACGCCGGGCACTTCGGAGATCTTCGCGGCGAGGCGGTTGTTGGCGGCGTCCTGCAACTGCGTCAGCGACATCGAATCCGAGGTCACCGCCAGCGTGAGGATGGGCTGGTCGGCCGGGTTCACCTTGGCGTAGGTGGGCGGTGCGGGCAGGCCGCTGGGCAGCAGGCTGTTGGAGGCGTTGATCGCCTCCTGCACGTCCTGCTCGGCCACGTCGAGGTTGAGCGAGAGGTCAAACTGCAGGGTGATGACCGACGCGCCAGCGGAACTGGTCGAGGTCATCTGCTGCAGGCCGGGGATCTCGCCCAGCTGCACTTCCAGCGGCGCAGTCACCGTGGTCGCCATCACCGTGGGGCTGGCGCCCGGGTAGAAGGTCTGCACCTGGATCGTCGGGTAATCCACGTCCGGCAGCGAGGACACCGGCAGGAAACGCACGGCGACCAGGCCGACCAGCACCATGGCGATCATCAGCAGCGCCGTCGCCACCGGACGGAGCACGAACGCTCGGGAAATGTTCATCGCTTGCCCGCCTGCGGCTTACGAGGCCGAACTGTCGGCAGAAGCGGATGCGTGCTTCTTCTTCCAGCCGGAATGCTTGCCGCCGGCCTTGGCCGCCGGCGGCGCCGCCGTGCTGCCCGATCCGGCCGGCGCAGCGCTGGCCTGCTTGATCGGCGCGCCGTCGCTGAGGCGGTCCGTGCCGTCCGTGACCACGACCTGGCCCGCGCTGAGGCCGGACAGGATCACGGTGTTCTTGCCGTCGCTGGGGCCCAGCGTGACCTTGTGCACCGACACGGTGTCGTCGGCATTCACCAGATAGACGAAGTCGCCTGGCGCGCCGTTCTGTACGGCCGGGGTCGGCACCAGCACCGCGTTCTTCTGCGTGTCCACCAACAACTGCACATTGACGAATTCGTTGGGAAACAGCGCCTCGTCGTCGTTGGGCACCGTGGCGCGCAGCGACACCGTGCCGGTGCCGGTGGCCATCTGGTTGCCGATCGCATACACCGTGCCGGTGGCGATCTGCTTGCTGTTGTCGCTGTTGTAGATCGCCGCCGGCAGCTTGGCGCCGGCGCCGAAGCGCTGCAGCACGCGCGACAGCGCGTTCTGCGGCACGCTGAACTGCACCGTGGTCGGCTTCATCGTGGTGATGGTGACGATGCCCGTCGTGCTGGACGCGGTGACGTAGTTGCCGGGGTCGACCAGGCGCAGGCCGACGCGGCCGGCCACGGGCGCGGTGATGTGGCAGTAGGCGAGGTCCAGGTCGTCCTGCGCGATGGCGGCCTGGTCGGCCTTCACCGCGGCCTCGTCCTGCTGCACGGTGAACTGCTGGTCGGTGAAGGTTTGCTCGGCGATCGACTTCTGCGCGTGCAACTGCGTGTAGCGGGTCAGGTCGGCACGGGCCTGGCCCAGGCTGGCCTGGTCCTTGGCGAGCTGCGCTTCGGCCTGCTGCTTGTTGATCTGGTACTGGCGCGGGTCGATCTGGGCGAGGAACTGGCCCTTGGTCACGTCCTGGCCTTCCTGGTAGCCGACCTCGGTGAGGTAACCGCTCAATTGTGGCAGTACGGTGACCGTGGCCGTCGGCGTCACCGTGCCCAGTTCGTTGAGGTTCTCCGGCATGTCGCCCAGCGTGGCGGTGGCCGTGCCCACGACCTGCGCGGCAAAGCCGCCGCGGGTCTTCTTGCCGCCCAGCAGGTGGACCACGATCAGGGCGATTACCGCCACCAGCACGATGCCGACGATCAGCGGCCAGCGTTTACTGCGAACCTGTCCGGTGGTCTTGGCCGTGTCGTTGCTCATCTTTCGGTCTCCAGCGCTTCAGTCCATCGCGTGCGTGAGGAGGCCCGCCTTCCGCTTCCGGTGCTCGGAATTCGCCGGACGACGCGGCCGCCACCACGAAGGCGGTCGTTCCACACTCAACGAATTGTCGCGCGATAAGTTGACGCCGTGTGCCGGAAGTCACGATTGCCGGGCCGGACCCGGTTCAGCCGCCATTTGCGCTGGATCGGCGCGGTCAGACCATCCGCGTGCGCTTCCACCAGCCGGTCATCTTTTCCTCGCGCACCAGGGTGAACAGCCCCGCGCCGAGGATCATCACGATGCCGACCAGCATCGGCCAGTCCAGATGGTCGCCGAAGAACCAGTAGCCGAACGCGATGGCCCAGACCATCTGGCTGTACTGGGTGGGAGCGACGCGATTGGCGGGGGCGAGCAGGGTGGCGTGCATCAGCAGCACGCCGGCCAGCGCCGCCAGCAGGCCGTAGCCGGCGAGCAGCACGGACTGGTGCAGATCGGGCCAGACGAAGTGCGGCAGCATCAGCAGGCCGCCGGCCACCAGCGGGCCGACGATGCCGGCGCCGTACAGGCTCATGCGCTTTTCCTCGCTGCCGGCCATGCGCAGCGCCACCACCGACAAGGCGGCGGCGACGCCGCAGACGATGGCCGCCAGATGCCCCAGCCCCAGCTCGCGGAAGCCCGGCCGCAACACCACCAGTACGCCGGCAAAGCCCACGAACACCGCCGTCCAGCGCCGCCAGCCCACGTGCTCCTTGAGCAGCAGTACGGAGAGGATGGTCACGAAGATCGGCATCAGGAAGATCATCGAGAACACTTCGGCCATCGGCAGCAGGGTGAACGCGGTCACCGAGGCGATGTTGCCCACCGCGCCCGCCAGGGCGCGCACCCACCACAGCGCCGGGCGGCGCGCGGCGAACACGTCGTGCCAGCGGTCGCCCTTGTCCATCACGAAGGGCAGCGCGGCGATGCCCAGCACGCCGCCGAAGAACACCGACTCGAACGGCGGCACGGCGCCGTGCACGGCCTTCACGAAGGCGTCGCTGATGGCATAGGCCGCGAAGCAGGCAAAGCCCAGCAGCACACCCTTGATCATGGGGTTTCCGTGGAGAGCGGGGGAGGGTGGGCATGATCGCATGCCGCCGCGGCGCGCCGCACAACGATGACCGGCGGGGCCGCCCCGGGTAGAATCGCGGGTTCCCACCCCATCACCGGAACTGGAACGCCCATGGCCGCTGTCCGCCTGAATCCGCTCGACCTGTACGACGTCCGCTCGTTGCTCTCCGACGAGGAGCGCATGGTGCAGGACACCGTCGGCCGTTTCGTCGACGAGAAGGTGCTGCCCATCATCGGCGACGCCTTCGACCAGGCGCGGTTCCCGTCCGAGCTGATTCCGGAAATCGCCAGCCTCGGGCTGCTCGGCGCGACCATTCCGGAAAAGTACGGCTGCGCCGGCATGAACGGCGTGAGCTACGGCCTGATCTGCCAGGAGCTGGAGCGCGGCGACTCGGGCCTGCGCAGCTTCGCCTCGGTGCAGAGCTCGCTGGTGATGTACCCGATCTACGCCTACGGCAGCGAAGAGCAGAAGATGGAATACCTGCCGAAGATGGCGGCGGGCGAGATCATCGGCTGCTTCGGCCTCACCGAACCGCACGGCGGCTCCGATCCGGCCAACATGAAGACCAACGCCAAGAAGGACGGCGGCGACTGGGTCATCAACGGCGCCAAGATGTGGATCACCAACGGCAATCTCGCGCAGATCGCCGTGGTGTGGGCGCAGACCGAAGACGGCATCCAGGGCTTCATCGTGCCGACCGACAGCAAGGGTTTCACCGCCCAGCAGATCCACAAGAAGATGAGCCTGCGCGCCTCGGTCACCAGCGCGCTGTTCCTCGACAACGTGCGCGTGCCGGACGCCAACCGCCTGCCCAACGTGAAGGGCCTGAAGGGTCCGCTGGGCTGCCTCACGCAGGCACGCTACGGCATCACCTGGGGCCCGATCGGCGCCGCGCAGGCCTGCCTGAAGGAAGTGATCGACTACACGCAGGAGCGCGTGCTGTTCGGTCGTCCGCTGGCCTCGAACCAGGCGATCCAGCTCAAGCTCGCCGACATGGCCCGCCGCATCACCACCGCGCAGCTGCTCTCCCTGCAGCTGGGTCGCCTCAAGGACGCCGGCACCATGCAGCCCACCCAGGTCTCGCTGGCCAAGTGGAACAACTGCCGCATGGCCATCGACATCGCGCGCCAGTGCCGCGACATCCTCGGCGGCGCGGGCATCACCACCGAACACGGCGCGATCCGCCATGCGCTGAACCTGGAATCGGTCATCACCTACGAAGGCACCGAGACGGTGCACGAGCTGGTGGTGGGGCGCGAGCTGACGGGCATCAACGCGTTCTGATTCTTGTCCCTTCTCCCGCTGGGAGAAGGTGCCCGTAGGGCGGATGAGGGTGCGATCGGAGCGCTGCGTTCCAGCCGGACCCTCACCCCAACCCCTCTCCCGGCGGGAGAGGGGCTTTCAGGAACCCGATCTTGCACCTGCCGGACATCCGCATCGAAACCGAACGCCTGATCCTGCGTCCCACCCAGCCGGAGGATTTCGAAGGCTGGGCTGCGCTGATGGGCGACGAAGAGAATGCCCGCCACATCGGCGGCCCGCAGCCGCGCCCGGTGGCCTGGCGCGGCTTTCTTTCGATGGCCGGCGCCTGGGCGATGCAGGGTTACGGCATGTTCTCGGTGATCGAGAAGGCGAGCGGCCGCTGGGTCGGCCGGCTGGGGCCATGGTGTCCCGAGGGCTGGCCCGGCACCGAAGTCGGCTGGGGGCTGCTGCGCGAAACCTGGGGCAAGGGCTATGCGACCGAGGGCGCGACCGCCGCGATCGACTGGGCCTTCGCGCACCTGGGCTGGAGCGAGGTAATCCACACCATCGTGCCGGACAACACCGCGTCGCAGCACGTCGCACGGCGGCTGGGTTCGAGCCTGCTCAGGCCGGGGCGCCTGCCCGAGCCGTTCCACGAATGGCCGGTCGAGATCTGGGGCCAGAGCCGCGAAGCCTGGTTGCGCCGCCGCGCATGAGCCACGTACCGCCCGCGCTGTTCGTCACGCTCGCCGAGCTGGTGCCCGACCTGCACGTGCATTGCGTCGAGCCGTGGTGCCTGATCGGCAGTGCGGCCGCGCGCTTGCTTGGCGCCGAGGTGAGCGTGGCCGATGTCGACGTGCTGGTTTCGCGCGCCGATGCCGAAACGCTGGCGACGCTGTGGGCCGATCGACGCGATGCCGCGCATGCGCCGGCCGACGACGGCCGCTTCCGTTCGCACTTCGCCCGCTTCCGCTTCCCCGGCATGCCGGTGGAGGTGATGGGCGGCCTGGAACTCGACCAGGGCGAGGGCTGGCAGCCGGTGTCGCCGGGCCGGCTGGTGCTGGCCGGGCTGCAGGGCATGGCCGTGCCGGTGCCTACGCTGGACGACCAGATCCGCATCTTCGAATCCTTCGGCCGCGACAAGGACCGCGACCGTGCCGCAGCGCTGCGCCGGCTGCGCCAGCCTTCCGTGCTCTCCATCGTTTCCTCTTCCTGACGGCCACGCGCCGTTCCTATCGAACCGACACCGCCATGACCACCACGCCAGCTCCCATCGCCGCCCGCCACAAGGGCTTCAACCGCGCCGAGATCGTCGACCAGAATTTCACCGAGTTCGTCAACGAGTGGCGGGGCGAGGTGCGCACCGCGCCGCGCGACGACGCGCCGGTGCTTCCGGGCAGCGCGCTCGACGCGCGCGGCTTCCGCGAGCTGCTGGAGTCGCAGCTGATCTCGCGCCATCTCGACCTGATGGCACGCGTGCTGCGCGTGCAAAACAAAGTGTTCTACACCATCGGCTCCAGCGGCCACGAAGGCAACGCGATGGTGGCGCGGCTGACCCGCCACACCGACCCGGCCTTCCTGCACTACCGCAGCGGCGGCTTCATGGCCGAGCGTTTCCGCAAGCTGCCGGGCATGGACCCGGTGATGGATTCGGCGCTGTCGTTCGCCGCCAGCAAGGACGACCCGGCCTCCGGCGGCCGCCACAAGGTGTGGGGCAGCAAGCCGCTCTGGGTACTGCCGCAGACCTCCACCATCGCCTCGCACCTGCCCAAGGCGCTGGGCACCGCCGTCGCCATCGACCACGCGAAGCGCATCGGCCACACCTTGCCGATTCCCGACGATTCCATCGCCATCTGCTCGTTCGGCGATGCCTCCAGCAACCACGCCACCGCGCAGACCGCGTTCAACGCCGCGGCGTGGACGGCCTACCAGAAGCTGCCCGCGCCCGTGCTGTTCGTGTGCGAAGACAATGGCATCGGCATCTCGGTGAAGACGCCGACCGGCTGGGTGGCGAACAATTTCCAGCGTCGCGCCGACCTCGACTATTTCTTCGCCGACGGCCTCGACCTTGCCGAAGGCTACGGACAGATACAGCGCGCGGTGGAGCATTGCCGCAGCACGCGCCGGCCTACCTTCCTGCACGTCAGGACCACCCGCATCATGGGCCACGCCGGCACCGACTTCGAGATCGAGTGGCGCAGCATCGAGGAGCTGGTGGCGCTGGAAGCCACCGATCCGCTGCTGCGTTCGGCGGCCATCGCACTGGAGTCGGGCCTGTACACCAAGGCTTCGTTGCTCGAACTCAACGAAACCATCCGCAAGCGCTGCTTCGCCGCGGCAGAAGAAGCCGATCGCCGTCCGAAGCTGGACCGCCTCGACGACGTGATGAAGCCGCTCGCGCCGTACACGCCGGCCGCGGTGAAGGCCGAAGCCGAACGCACCGACTATGCCGACGCGCGCCTCAAGGCCTTCGGCGGCGAAGCGAAGCTGCCGGAAAACCAGCCGCCGCGTCATCTGGCCATCCAGATCGGCCAGGCGCTGCACGACGTCATGGCCAAGTATCCCGAATCGCTGCTGTTCGGCGAGGACGTGGCGCAGAAGGGCGGCGTGTACACGGTGACCAAGGGCCTGCACAAGGCGTTCAAGAACACGCGCGTGTTCAATACCCTGCTGGACGAGACCGTGATCCTCGGCCTGGCGCAGGGCTACGCCAACATGGGCATGCTGCCGATCCCGGAGATCCAGTACCTCGCGTACTTCCACAACGCGGGCGACCAGATCCGCGGCGAGGCGGCCAGCCTGCAGTTCTTCTCCAACGACCAGTACCGCAACCCGCTGGTGATGCGCGTGGCCTCGCTGGGCTACCAGCGCGGCTTCGGCGGCCACTTCCACAACGACAATTCGATCGCCGCGCTGCGCGACATCCCGGGCCTCGTGGTCGGCTGTGCCTCGCGCGGCGACGACGCGGCGACCATGCTGCGCACGCTCACCGCGCTGGCCAAGGTGGACGGCCGCGTGTGCGCCTTCCTCGAGCCCATTGCGCTGTACATGACCAAGGACTTGTACGAGGCCGGCGACGGGCAGTGGCAGTTCGCCTATCCCGCACCGGGCGAGGCAATGACGCTGGGCGAGGGCCGCGTCTACAACGAGAAGGCGAAGGACCTCGTGGTCTTCACCTTCGGCAACGGCGTGACGATGGCGCTGCGCGCCGCGCGCACCATCGAGCAGGAACTGGGCTGGAAGGTGCGCGTGGTCGACCTGCGCTGGCTGGCGCCGCTCAACGACGCCTTCATCGCCGCGCAGGCGAAGGGCGCCAAGCGCATCATCGTGCTGGACGAGGGTCGCAAGAGCGCGGGCGTGGGCGAGGGCGTCATCACCGCGATTGTCGAATCTGGCCTGGGTGCCACGCCGCTGGAGCGCGTGGTGGGCGCGGATACCTTCACCCCGCTGGCCGGCGCCGCCTTCCTGGTGCTGCCGGGCGATGCTGACGTGGTGGCCGCCGCGCGCAAGCTCGCCTGACGCCCTACGCGGAAGCGCACCCGGTGCGCGAATGCCTTGCACGCTGATCGATGCAGGAGCATTCGCGTGCAGGGTGCGCTGCTATCCCTTCAGCCCGAGAAGCCGCCGTCATCGAGGAACGTCCGTTCCTCGATCGTGGTTTCGCGGCCAAGTACCGCGTTGCGATGCGGGAAGCGCCCGAAACGCGCGATCACGTCGCGGTGGATGCCGGCGTACCTGCCGTAATCGCCCAGCCCGGCGCACAGCGCCACCGCCTGCTCCTGATCGGCCGGGGCCTCGCTGTGCTCGAAGGGCAGGTAGAAGAACACGCGCAGCGCGGCATCCACCGCGCGGTCGTGGCCGCGCGCCACCGCCTGTCGTGCGAAAGCCAGCGCCAGCGGGTCGGTGGCGAACATATGCGCCGTGCCGCGAAAGGCGTTGCGCGGGAACTGGTCGAGCAGGATCAGCAGCGCCAGTGCGCCTTCGGCCTGGTCCATCCAGCCGTCCAGTTCGCGTCGCGCGGCAGCCATGTGCGCCGCCTGGTAACCCTTGATGAAGGCGCGGTCGAAGTCGTCGTCCTTGGCGAACCATTTGTCGGGGCCGGCTTCGTGCCAGAAACGGACGACGTCCTGCGGTTGGATGGCGATGCTCATGCCGGGATTCCTCGTTGAGAGCCGCTCGACGGGCTCCGGGGCGATGCGTGGCATGGTGGCACAGGCGCAACCTGTGCCGCTTGGCACCCTCGCAACGCTCGGCGGTGGTGATAAGTTGGGGGAATTCCCACTGCCCGCAGGTGCCTGCCATGTCCTTCGCCACGCCCGCAAAACCGCATGCCGCCGCGCGCCTCGCCCTGGCCGTGTCGCTGGCGCTTGCCGCCGGCGCGGTTTCCGCACAGGTGTCGTCCAGCACGCAGGTGCCGGTGCCGCAGGACACGCCGTACCCGGGCACCATCGCCATCCACGTCGATGCCAGCGACACGCGGCAGGGCATCTTCCGCGTGCACGAGACGATCCCGGTGCAGGCCGGCAAGCTCACCCTGCTGTATCCGGAATGGATTCCCGGCAACCATTCGCCCAGCGGCCCGATCGCGATGCTGGCGGGGCTGAAGCTCAGTGCCAACGGCAAGCCGGTGACGTGGACGCGCGACAAGTACGACGTCTACGCCTTCCACCTGGATGTGCCCGCGGGCGTCACCAGTCTCGATGCGGATTTCCAATACCTCTCGCCGCGCGACGACGGCGGTTACGAGATGACCGACCGCATGCTGATGCTGGAGTGGGACAAGATGTCCCTGTATCCGGCGGGCTATTACACGCGCGGCATCCACGTCGAACCCAGCGTGAGCCTGCCGCAGGGTTGGCAGTTCGGCAGCGCGCTGGAGACGGCTTCGCAGTCGGGCGACGAAACCACGTTCAAGCCGCTCACCTACAACACGCTGGTCGACTCCCCGATCTATGCGGGCCGCTATTTCAAGCGCGTGGACTTGAATCCGGGGAGCGCCGGGCCGGTGCATCTCGACATCGTGGCCGATGCGCCGAAGTACATGGAGATCACGCCCGAGCAGCTCGCGCAGCATCGCGCGCTGGTGACGCAGGCGGTGAAGCTGTTCGGTTCGCACCATTACGACCACTACGACTTCCTGTTCTCGCTGTCCGACGTGCTTTCCGGCAACGGCCTGGAGCACCACCAGTCCAGCGAGGACGGCATGGGCGCGGACTACTTCACCGCGTGGGATGACGACGCGCCGAACCGCGACCTGCTGGCGCACGAATACGTACATTCGTGGAACGGCAAGTTCCGCCGTCCTGCGGACTTGTGGACGCCCAATTTCAACGTGCCGATGGGCGATTCGCTGCTGTGGGTGTACGAGGGTCAGACGCAGTACTGGGGCTTCGTGCTCACCGCGCGTTCCGGGTTGTGGACGCCCGAGCAGTTCCGCGAGTCGCTGGCGATGGTGGCGGCGAACTACGAACGCAACCGCCCTGGCTTCCAGTGGCGCTCGCTCGAGGACACCACCAACGACGCCACCGCCGCGCACCGCTCCCCCTTGCCGTACCGCAGCTGGCAGATGAGCGAGGACTACTACAGCGGCGGCCAGATGATGTGGTTGTCGGTGGACGCCAAGCTGCACGAACTCACGCACGGCAAGAAGTCGCTGGACGATTTCGCGCAGGCCTTCTTCGGCGTGGACGACGGCAGTTTCGTGACGAAGACCTATACCTTCGACGACGTGGTGGCCGCGCTCGACGGCGTGGCGAAGTACGACTGGGCGGGTTTCCTGCGTGCGCACGCCACCGTGGTGAATCCGCCGCTGCAGGACGGCCTGGCCGCCGCGGGCTGGAAGCTAGTCTATACCGACAAGCCCACCGAAATCGAAAAGCAGTACGACAGCCGTCCGCAATCCTCGCGCCACATGTACAACTTCGCATGGTCGATCGGCATGACGCTGACCCGGAGCGGCGACGTCAACGACGTGCGCTGGGGCGGTCCTGCGTTCAAGGCCGGCGTGAGCACCGGCGCCACGCTGGTGGCGGTGAACGGGCAGACGTATTCGCGCGAGGTGCTGAAGGTGGCCATCGCCGCCGCCAAGACCGACAAGGCGCCGATCAAGCTGCTGCTGAAATTCCAGGGCAGCCTGCTGACCGTGCCGGTGGACTATCACGACGGCCTGCAGTATCCGCACCTGGAGCGCATCGCCGGCACGCCGGATTACCTCGACCAGATCATCGCGGCGAGGAAGTAACGCTCGATTCGCACGGCGCACAAGCCCGTGCATGTCCCATCGCGCAGAGGCCGGGAAGTCCTATGACGTCGCCCCGGCCTCTGCTCCATGAGTGCTGCCTGGCAACGACAGCGCGGCGAGGCGCAGGTGTCGTTGCCGGCCTGCCGTGACCCGTGTCTACCGTGGCTTGCCTGCGGACGAGCCCGGCGCAGGCTGCGAGCGCATCAGCATGTGTGCGATGTAGGCGTGTACGTCGGCCTTGGTCACGAAGCCGGTGTGATGGACATCGATCGCATCGAAATGAGTGGTGATGAACGCGACGGACCCGGCCTGTGCCTCGGCCTTGCTGAGCTTGCCGTCGTGGTTCCTGTCGGCTGCGTCGAAACTCTTGTCGAGATCCGTCACGCCGCGAACGATGCCGTTCAGCCCGGTCTGGGCATGCAGGCACACCGGCAGGCCAGTGGCGAGGAGTACGAGGCCGAACACGAGGGCAAGACGTGGCATGGCGATCTCCTGCGAGGCAAGGCCGGTCATGCTGCGAAGTGGCTGGCACGTGTCCGGTCCGTGCCAGGCTAGCATGACGCGAACAAGGGCCTATTGTTCGTGACCGGGGGGCGGGGCGCCGCCGGGATGCCAGTGGAACACCTCGTCCAGCCGTTTGCCGAACACGTCGGCGATGCGGAAGGCCACTTCCAGCGAGGGCGAATAGCGGCCCTGCTCGATGGCGGCAATGGTCTGGCGCGTGAGGCCCACGCGTTGGCCCAGCTCGGCCTGCGTCATGTCCTGGGCGAGGAAGCGCAGCAGGCGCACCTCGTTGGTGAGCGATTCAGTGGGCAAGGCGCGGCCTCCGGCGGTAGCCCATCACGATCAGCACGTAACGCACCGTCTCGGCCAGTACGATGGCGAACAGGGCGGTGTTGGTGATCTTCCAGCCCGTATCGCTGAAGGGCATCACCACGCCGACCACGATCATGCCGATCAGCATCACGAAGTAGGCGACGCGGGTGGCGCGCGCGTCGATGGCGTGGTCGCGTTCGTCCAGCAGCAGTTCCTCGCCGCGCTCCTTCCGTTTCAGCAGCATCAGTCCGACCAGGTAGGCGATGGCGTGCACGCTGGCGACGATCGCGAGGCAGGCGATGCGTTCCAGAAACGTGGTCAGCCACATCGGGCATTCCGCCTGGATCAGGAAATAGACGACATAGGGTGGGCACTGGCTCCACAGGGCCAGCCAGGCGCGTTTCTCGAGTGACGACATGGATTTCCCCTTGGGTTAATTATGGTGTACTTAATGTTAGATATTTTTGACATGATGTCAAGCAAGTAATTCTTGATGCCTACTTTGCTGTTCCTTTGGATCGAGCGCCGGCACTCCCCGGCTCGGGGTATCGACCGGACGCGGGGAATGCCTGTACCTATCGAGCAAGCACCACATGGGTAGCCAAAGGCGTGGCCACGTGCTCGGTCACGCGGAAGCCCTGCGCCGGCAGATCCAACCCCTCGAACATGGCCTCGCCACGGCCCAGCACGACCGGGGAAATGGCGAAGTGCAATTCGTCCACCAGGCCGGCCTGCAGGTACTGACGCACCGTGCTCACGCCGCCGCCGATCTTCACGTCCTTGCCGCCGCCCGCCGCGCGCGCCTGTTCGAGCGCGGCCTCGATGCCCTCGGTGACGAAGTGGAAGGTGGTGCCTCCGGCCATCACGATCGGCTGCCGCGGATAATGGGTGAGCACGAAGGTCGGCGCGTGGTAGGGCGGATCGTCGCCCCACCAGCCTTTCCACGATTCGTCCGGCCACGGTCCGCGCACCGGGCCGAACATGTTGCGGCCGAGGATGAAGGCACCTACGCCGTGCATGGAACGCACTGCGTAGGCATCGTCCACGTCCTGCGCGCCTCCTGGCTTGCCGATCATCGCGTGGAACGTGCGCGTACCGAAGAACCACTGGTGCAGTTCCATGCCGCGCTTGCCCAGCGGGTCGTCGAGGCTCTGTTCGACGCCTGCGCCGAAACCGTCCAGCGAAAGCGAGAAAGCGGCGACACGAACCCTGCTCATGGGATGCCCTTGATCGATGCTCCGTGCGCTTTGTATCGCGTCCGGCTTGCCGGAAGCAAAGCGGCGGTCTTTCGGGCGACTGGCGGTTTGTCGATTCGCCGCTGGGCCGTTCGTCGTCCAAGCGAGTGCCGCACGCCTTGCGTCACCGATACGCCTACAGGAGAGACACGATGCGATTCCTTTCGATGGTAAGGATCAACGAGCGCGCCGGCCAGCAGCCCAGCGCACGGCTGATGGAGGACATGGGGAAATTGATGGCGGAGCTGACTGCAGCGGGTTCGCTGCTGGACACCGCGGGCTTGACCCCTTCGACCGCAGGCAAGCGCGTGCGCCTGGCACGCGGCCGGCAGACGGTGATCGACGGGCCGTTCACCGAGTCGAAGGAAGTGGTGGCCGGCTATGCCATGCTGCAGGCCGACTCGATGGACGAAGCGCTGGAGATCACCCGCCGCTTCCTGGAGGTGCACGGCGACGAGTGGGAGATCGAGTGCGAAGTGCGGCAGGTGATGGAGCACTGCGCCGAGGCGGCGTGAAGCGGCCGCCTCAGCGTTCGACGAAGCGTTTCAGGCGTGCCAGCGCCTGATCCCACTGCGCCGCAATCGCGTCCAGCGAGCGGCGCGCTTCGTCCAGCCGCGACGGCTCCAGTTCCCACAGCCGCTCGCGCCCCTGCCAACTGTCGCGCACCAACCCGGCGTCGGCCAGCACCAGCAGATGCTTGGTGACGGCCTGCCGGGTGATGGCGGTGCCGGCGGTGAGCTGCGCGATGGACAGCGCGCCGCCGGCGCACAACGCGGCGAGCAGCCGCAGCCGCGTGGTGTCGCCCAACGCGGCGAACACGGGGGCGGTTTTCTGCCAGGCGGGGGTTTTCGTCATGGTGCTCAGTGCCCGGCCAGGTAGCGCTGGATGTTCTGCATCTGCTGGTCCCAGCCGCCGCTGTTCATGCGGTAGGCCTCGGCGCGACGCGCCAGCGGGATGTGGTCGAAGCCGGATTCGGAAAGGCGCAGCAGGATGCCGTCGGCATGGTCTTCCAGCACGAATTCCACCAGCGTGGTCGGTTCGTGCGCATAGTTGCTGTTCGGATCGATGGCGTAGGGATGCCAGCGGTACGAGAACAGGTGCTTGGGCTCGACGCGCTCGATCTGCAACTCGCACAGCAGGTGCTCGTAGCCGGGGTAGGTGAGGTGGCCGCTGGTGGTCTTGCCGGCGACGAAGCGTTCGCCTTGCAGTTTCATGCCGAACCAGTCGCCGAAGCTTTCGGCGTCGACCAGCGCATGCCAGACCTTGTCGCGCGTGGCCTGCAGCAGAATCTGTCGCTCGATGCGGTCGGTGCTCGTGTTCATGCGGTTTCTCCGGAGTGGATGAATGCAACCTTGTGGTTGCACATTACGATCCCGTCGGAAGAAATGCAACTATATGGTTGCTTGATGCGGCGTGGCCGGTGTCAGGCTTGCGCTTCCGCGCGCTGTACCCGCAGGCCGGCCATGTAGCGCAGCGCCACCAGCATCGCGGCCATGCCCGAGGCTGCGCCGACGCCCAGTGCCCAGCGCGGGCCGAAGTGGTCGGCGATCCAGCCGACGATGGGTGCGCCGATCGGCGTGCCGCCCATGGCGACGGCGATGCGCAGGGCCATCACGCGTCCGCGCATGGCCGGTTCCGTGGTGAGCTGCATCAGGCTGTTGGTGCCGGTGGCGAACGTCAGCGCGGCGAGACCGGTCAGCACCAGGGCAGCGGCGAACAGTCCTTCGTTCGGTGCCACTGCCGCCAGCATGCAGCCCACGCCGAATGCGGCGGCAGCCGTGCAGAGCAGGGACATGCCCGGTCGGCTGCGGTACGCGGAATACAGCGCGCCAGCCACCGAGCCGACGGCGAACGCCGAGGTGAGCAGGCCGTATTGCCCGGCTCCGCCGTGGAAGGCGGCGAGTGACATGGTCGAGATGAAGATGGGGAAGTTGAGGCCGAAGGTGCCGATCAGAAACAGCATCACCAGCACGGCCATCAGGTCGGGCCGCTGCCACACGTAGCGGAAACCTTCGGCGATGCCGCCGACCTTGCGCGACCTTCGCTCGCTGCCGTGCAACTGGTCCACGCGCAGCAGCATCAGCGAAGCCAGCACGCCGGCGAACGAAGCGGCGTTGATGAGGAACACCCAGCCGCAACCCACGACGGCGATCAGCAGGCCGGCCACGGCCGGTCCGATCATGCGTGCGGCGTTGAACGAGGTGGAGTTGAGCGATACCGCATTGGCCAGGTATTCGTCGCCCACCAGTTCGTTGACGAAGACTTGCCGCACCGGCGCGTCGAATGCGGAGACGCAGCCGAGCAGCAGGGCGAACACATACACCTGCCACAGCGTGACCACGCCCGTGACCGTCACCAGGCCCAGGCCCAGCGCCAGCAGACCGAGCGCGGCCTGGGTGCCGATCAGCAGCTTGCGGCGGTCGAAGCGGTCGGCGGCATAGCCGCTCCACGGCAACAGCAGCAGCTGCGGGCCGAACTGCAGGGCCATGACCACACCCATCGCACTGGCATTGCGATGGGTGAGGATGGTGAGCACCAGCCAGTCCTGCGCCACGCGTTGCATCCACGTGCCGACGTTGGACACCAGCGCGCCGCCGGCCCATACGCGGTAGTTCCGGATGCGCAGCGAGCCGAACATGCCGGGGCCCTTCGCGCTCACGTGCGTTCCGGTGCGTTGCCGCCGTTGAAGCGGCCGAAGTGGCGCGCCATGCAAAGACTCAGCAGCAAAGCGCCGGCGAATGCCGTGGCCAGGCATGCGATGTCATGCGTGTCGAAGCTGCCCACGTGCGCCAGCAGCCCGTAGGCAAGCGCGAGATTGAGAAAGCCCCACCACACGTTAGTCACCGAAGACGAGAGCCCCTCGCCGCGCGGCTTCGCGAAGGGGCTCTGGAACGCGCGCCCCATCAAGCCGCTGACCGCGTGGGGCACGGCATTGGCGAGCAGTGCGCCGCCGAAGAACCATGACACGAAGTGGAGCCAGGACATGGGGCGCCTCCGGCTCAGCCGCGGCTGCTTGCGAGCAAGGCGATGACCTCGGCCGTGCTGCCGGTCTCGCCCAGACGCGGGAAGATGCGCGCCACGCTGTTCGTGTGCGCCTCGGCGTTCAGGTCGTTCAGCGCATCGGTGGCAACAGTGACGTTGTAGCCGAGCTCGGAGGCCTGGCGCGCGGTAGATTCCACGCCGATGCTGGTGGCCACGCCCACGATCACGACCTGGGTCACCTCGAGTTTCTGCAGGTGTTCGTGCAGATCGGTGTGCATGAACGCCCCCCAGGTGCGCTTGGTGACGCGGTGATCGCTTGCCTGTACGTCCAGTTGGGGTACCAGTTCGGCCCAGTCCGCCGGCAGGTCGCCCATCCGCTTCGGTTGCTCGTTGCGGCCAGGTGCGGCGCCGGCGACGTTCACCAGCACCACGGGTGCGTTGTGTTTGCGGAAGGCTTGCGTGATCTCGACCACGCGGTCGATCACCCCGGCCATGGGGTAGGCACAAGGCAGTTGCACGATGCCCTTTTGGATGTCGATGACGATGAGGGCGGTCTTGGGGTCGAGCGTGGTCAATGCCATGGGGGAGGCCTTGTCGGATGGAAAGTGGAATGGGTCGGTCAGCCTTCGGCCAGCCGCTTGAGCAGCTCGACGCCGCGGGCGAGGGCGTCCTGTTCGTTGGCGTTGAAACGCTCGCGGATGGCGTGGAACAGCCAGTCCTCGCGGGCGGTCCGGATGGCGCGGATTTTTTCGTGCGCCAGCTTGGTCAGCGAGAGCAGGGTGCGCCGTCCGTCGCCGGGGTCCGGCACGCCTTCGATCAGCATCAGTGCCTGCAGGCCGGCCACGGTGGCGCCCATCGACTGCGGCTTCACGTTCTCGGCGCGGGCCAGTTCGCTGACCGTGGCGCTGCCCTGGCGCTCCAGATGGATCAGCACGGTGATCTGCGAAAGCGTGAGTCCTTCGACGCCGACCTTTTCGCGCAGCTGGCGTTTCAGCTTGCCGACCAGCGCGCGCAGCTCGCGCGCGGTGGCCTGGGCCTGGGCGATGCGTGGGTCGTGGCGGACGATCTTCATGATGGCGCATCGTAGGACATAAACAGGAAAACTGCAAAGGTAAACTTCATATTTATGAAGACGGCCGATGCAGTGCGGCACTAGCCGGTTGATTTCAGAACCTATTGGTTTAGTATTTCAGGTCCTTGGCGGCCTGCCGGCGGCCAAAGAAACATGGGAGGCGTGCATGAATGCGGTGGCACGAACGGAGCGCGACGACATCCTGGTCGTGCGCGGACTGGACAAGGTGTATCCGGGCGGCTTCCAGGCGCTGAAGCCTATCGACCTCGAAATCCGCCGTGGCGAGATCTTCGCCTTGCTCGGTCCCAACGGTGCCGGCAAGACCACACTGATCAGCATCATCTGCGGCATCGTCAACCTGGGTGCCGGCAGCATCACGGTGGATGGCCACGACGTGGTGCGCGACTGGCGTTCCACGCGTTCGCTGATCGGCCTGGTGCCGCAGGAGCTCAAGACGGATGCCTTCGAGACGGTGTGGAACACCGTGCGCTTCAGCCGCGGCCTGTTCGGCAAGGCGCCGAACGATGCCTATATCGAGCAACTGCTGAGGGAGCTCTCGCTGTGGGACAAGCGCGACAACAAGATGCTGATGCTCTCCGGCGGCATGAAGCGGCGCGTGATGATCGCCAAGGCGCTGTCGCACGAGCCGCAGCTGCTGTTCCTCGACGAGCCCACCGCCGGCGTGGACGTGGAGCTGCGCCGCGACATGTGGGCGATGGTGCGCCGGCTGCGCGAGAACGGCGTCACCATCCTGCTCACCACGCACTACATCGAGGAGGCCGAAGAGATGGCAGACCGCGTGGGCGTGATCAGCAAGGGTGAACTGATCTTGGTGGAGGAGAAGGCCGCACTGATGCACAAGCTGGGCCGCAAGCAGCTGCGGCTGCAACTGCACGAGCCGCTGGATGCGGTGCCCGGCGCGTTGGCATCGCACCATCTGGAACTGGCCGCCGGCGGCAACGAGCTGGTCTACAACTACGACACCCAGGGCGAACGCACCGGCATCACCGCGCTGCTGGCCGATCTGGCCGCGGCCGGCATCCGCTTCCGCGATCTCAGCACGCGGCAGGACACGCTGGAGCAGATCTTCCTGCAACTGGTTAAGGAGGGCGCATGAACTGGTACGGCATCCGCGCGATCTACCGCTTCGAAATGGCCCGCACCGGGCGCACCCTGATGCAGAGCGTCGCCTCGCCGGTGGTTTCCACCTCGCTGTATTTCGTGGTGTTCGGTTCGGCGATCGGCTCGCGCATCACCAGCGTGGAAGGCGTCAGCTACGCAGCCTTCATCATCCCTGGCCTGGTGATGCTGTCGCTGCTGATGCAGAGCGTGTCCAATGCGTCTTTCGGCATCTATTTCCCGAAGTTCGTGGGCACCATCTACGAGGTGCATTCCGCGCCGCTGTCGTTCCTGGAGATCGTGCTTGGCTATGTGGGGGCGGCGGCCACCAAGGCGGTCATCGTGGGCCTCATCATTCTCGCCACGGCGCGCTTTTTCGTGGATTACTCGATTGCGCATCCACTGGTGATGGTGGCCTTCCTGCTGCTCACCACGATCACCTTCAGCCTGCTCGGTTTCATCATCGGCATCTGGGCGGACAACTTCGAGAAGCTGCAGGTGGTGCCGCTGATGGTGATCACGCCGTTGACCTTCCTTGGCGGCAGTTTCTACTCCATCCACATGCTGCCGCCGTTCTGGCAGAAGGTGACGCTGCTCAATCCGGTGGTATACCTGATCTCGGGCTTCCGCTGGAGTTTCTACAGCCTGGCCGACGTCAGCGTCGGCATCAGTCTTGCCGCCACCTTCGGTTTCCTTGCGCTATGCCTCGTGGCGGTTTGGTGGATCTTCAGGACGGGCTACAAGTTGAAGGTGTGACGCGCGGAACGATTCGTTCGCCGGCCTGTCGAACCTCTATTGGTACAACGTACAGAGGTGGCTGATGGCGAACAGGCGCGAGCGGGACATCAGCGACTGGATACCGGTGGTGATTGTCGTGGCGCTCGTCGTCGCGGGGGGCGTCTATGTGGCGCACCGTTTCATGCAGCCAGGCGCGGAGCCCGCGGCGGCATCCACCGCAGCGGCGCCCGCGAGTCCGGCGATGCCGAGTGCCGTTACGCATCACCCGATCGCCCAGGCCGAGGTGCCTGCATCGACGTCCACGGCGCCGTTGCCCGCGTTGGACGGCAGCGACGCCAGCGTGGGCGCCGGCTTGCGTGCACTGGGCGGGGACAGGTTGCAGGATCTGCTGTCGCCACGGCAGATCGTGAACCACATCGTGGCCACCGTGGATGCGCTGCCGCGCCATGAGCTGGGCAGCGCGTCCATCCTGCCGCTGCGCACGCCGCGCGGCGCGTTCATGGCCAGTGAGACGCAGGGCACCCTCGTCGCCGATCCGCGCAATACCGAGCGCTACGCGCCTTACATGGCCGTGGTGCGGCGCGCCGATTCCTCCGCGCTGGTGGCGTGGTACGTGCACAACTATCCGCTGTTCCAGCAGGCGTACCGCGAACTGGGCTATCCCAAGGGTTATTTCAACGACCGCCTGATCGCGGCGATCGACGACATGCTGGCCGCGCCGCAGCTGCCCCAAGCCCCCGCATTGCGGCTTGCGAACGGGCGCTACACCTACGCCGACCCTGCGCTGGAATCGCTGTCGGTAGGCCAGAAGCTGATGCTCCGGCTGGGTCCGGCCAACGAGGCCGAACTGAAGGTCAAGCTGCGCGTGATCCGCGGCCTGCTCACGGTACGGCCATCGCTGACCGGACCGCGAGAAGGCTGAAGAGGCGTTCTAGCCGAGGCTTCGCCTGCGCTCAGTCGATTTCGCAGAGCAGTGCGCGGCGAGCGTCTTCGTCGGCACGGCGTGAGTGCGTTTCCGAGCACCACGACACCAAAGGGCGCGCCGTTGCGGGCGGGCATATGGGCGTCGGTGCAACGGAGGTCTTTCCAGCGAGCATCCCTGCGACCCTACGTACTTCGCGTTCCACTGCGGAGCGGGTCAGCGGCATATGCATGCTTCACCCCTCGGCCACCCCTGTGTGGCCGTTACCTGTACTCTACCTGAATTCACACGATATGCACAATTGCCGGATGAGGTTTCGCGCACATTTTTCCGGCCATGGTCACGGCTCGGCATTGCTGCTCCGGTCGCGCACCGTGCCGCCTCGCGTGACGGCAAATAGAGCGCACAATACGGCTCCCCTTCGCTGAAAACGGAGTTCCCCCATGCGCCCGACTGTTCTCGCCGCGTTGCTCGCGCTCGCCCTTCCGGCTGCAGCGTCAGCCCTGCCTGCCGCCACGTCCGGTTCGGCCGTGCCGGCTTATGTCACCGCGGCGATGAACGACCCGGCGCGCGGCGCGGCGCGCGACGACGATGCGCGCCGCCAGATGGCCGCGGTCATGGTGTTCGCCGAAGTGAAACCGGGGCGCAAGGTACTCGAGCTGGAACCCGCCAGCGGCTATTGGACGCGCGTGTTCAGCGGGATCGTGGGGCCTAAGGGCCACGTCTATGCGGTCTGGCCGAACGAGTACGCGAAAGAGGATACCGAAGACACGGCGGCGCTGGAAAAACTGGTGGCGGACCCGCACTACGCCAACATCAGCCTGCTCAAGCAACCCGCCGCCCAGCTCAGCGTACCGGCCAAGGTCGACGTGGTGTTCACCGCGCAGAACTACCACGATTACCACGACCCGTTCATGGGCCCGGTGGACATGGCCAAGTTCGACAAGGCGGTCTTCGATGCGCTCAAGCCCGGCGGCGTGTTCGTGGTGATCGACCACGTGGCACCAGCCGGCTCGGGCTTGGCCGACACCAACACCCTGCATCGCATCGATCCTGCGACGGTGAAGCAGGAAGTGGAAGCCGCCGGTTTCGTGTTCGACGGCGAAAGCGACGTGCTGCGCAATCCTGCCGATACGCACGCCTTGAAGGTGTTCGATCCCTCGATACGCGGCCACACCGACCAGTTCGTCTACCGCTTCCGCAAGCCGGCGAAGTAAGCATCGGCGCGCGGACGTCAGGGCCTGGCCTTGCTTCCGCGCACGATCCACACCCACGGAAACATCAGGAACAGCGGCCAGGAGCGCTGGACGTCGAGCCCGGCCTCGCGCAGCGTCTGCGCGTAGTGCGCGGTATGGCGGAAGTCGAGCAGGGCCAGCCGGCCGCCTGGCTTGAGTACGCGGGCGATTTCGCGCACGGCCTGTTCGCGGTCGGTTTCGGTGGGCAGGTTGTGGATGGCGAGGCTGGAGACGATCACGTCGAAGCTGGCATCGGCATAGGGCAGCTGGCGCATGTCGCCCGTGTCGATCTGCACGCGTTCGCGCAGGCCGGCCAGCTCGGCATTGCGCGCGGTGGCCTCGGCGGCGTTGCCGCTCTGGTCGCGTGTGCTCCACAAGTCCAGCCCGGTGGTGCGGCCACGCGGCAGGTGGCCGGCGGTTTCGAGCAGCAGCATGCCGCGCCCGCAACCCACGTCCAGCGCCTGTTCGTCGCCGCGCAGCGCGAGCGAATCCACCATGCGTCGCAGCAAGATGCGCTTGCCGTACAGGCTGCTCAGCGTCATCAGTATGGCCTCCGCGGCCATGATGGCGCCGGTGGCGATCATCGTCCCCGTCAGTGCAGGCGGCAGGATACGGTTGGCGGTGCAACCCAATACGACCAGCAGCGGGCCGCCAATGGCGAAGCCGAGCACCAAGGTGGGTGCGTCGATGCCGAACCGCGGTTTCCCCTGCATGGCCTATCCTCCCGACGAGATGGGCCATTGTTCGGTGGACGCCAGGGTGGCGCCATTGACAGCTGTCACGCGGATCGCGTGATGGGCCCTGCGGCCACGCTCACCCCGGGCGCCGCGCGCCCAGCAGCACCAACACTTCCTGCGCGCTGCGTATGCGTTCGCTGGCGCCGGGCAGGTCGAGAGTGACGCGCAGCTTGTCCTGGCCGTCCAGCTTGTACACGCGCGGCAGGCTCTGGATCAGCTTGATGATCGCCATTGGATCGACCTCGGGTTTGTCGCGGAACACGATGCGGCCGCCGTTCGGGCCGAAGTCGAGCTTGCGGATGCCCAGCGGCGTGGCCATCAGCTTGAGGCCGGACAGCGCGAACAGCGTCTTGGTCGGTTCGGGCAACAGGCCGAAGCGGTCGATCATCTCCACCTGCAGGTCGCGCAGCGAGTCCTCGTTGCGCGCGCTGGCGATGCGCTTGTACAGCGTCAGGCGCGTGTGCACGTCGGGCAGGTAGTCGTCGGGGATCAGCGCGGGCAGATGCAGCTCGACCTCGGTCTCGTGTTCGCTGGACAGGTCGAAGTCGGGCACCTTGCCGCTCTTCAGCGCACGCACGGCGCGGTCGAGCAGCTCGGTGTAGAGGCCGAAGCCGATTTCCTGGATCTGGCCGGACTGCTCGTCGCCCAGCAGCTCGCCGGCGCCGCGGATTTCCAGGTCGTGCGTGGCGAGCGTGAAGCCGGCGCCGAGTTCCTCCAGCGAAGCCAGCGCTTCCAGCCGCTTCTCCGCATCGGCGGTGATCGCCTTGCGGTCGGGCACGATCAGATAGGCGTAGGCGCGGTGGTGCGAACGGCCCACGCGGCCGCGCAACTGGTGCAACTGTGCGAGGCCGAAGCGGTCTGCGCGGTCGATGATGATGGTGTTGGCGGTGGGTATGTCGATGCCGGTCTCGATGATGGTGGTGCACACCAGCACGTTGAAGCGCTGGCGGTGGAAATCAGCCATCACTCTTTCGAGCTCGCGCTCGGCCATCTGGCCGTGGGCCACGCCGATGCGCGCGTCGGGGATCAGTTCCTCCAGCTCGCGCGCAGTGCGCTCGATGCTCTCCACTTCGTTGTGCAGGAAATACACCTGGCCGCCGCGCTGCAGCTCGCGCTGGAACGCCTCGCGGATGGTGGCCGGATCCCACACCGAGATGAAGGTACGCACGGCCATGCGGTGCGCGGGCGGCGTGGTGATCAGCGAGAGATCGCGCAGCCCGCTCATCGCCATGTTCAGCGTGCGCGGGATCGGCGTGGCGGTCATGGTGAGCAGGTCGACTTCCGCGCGAAGCTTCTTCAGCTGCTCCTTCTGGCGCACGCCGAAGCGTTGCTCCTCGTCCACGATGACCAGGCCGAGGTTCTTGAACTTGATGTCGGGCTGCAGCAGCTTGTGCGTGCCCACGATCACGTCGATCTGGCCATCGGCCAGCCGCTTCAGCGCCTCGTTCACTTCCTTGGCGGACTTGAAGCGCGACAGCACGTCCACCTTTACCGGCCAGTCGGCGAACCGGTCGGCAAAGTTGCGGTAGTGCTGCTGGGCGAGCAGGGTGGTGGGCACCAGCACCGCCACCTGTTTGCCGGCGGTGGCGGCGGCGAAGGCGGCGCGCAGCGCCACCTCGGTCTTGCCGAAGCCCACGTCGCCGCAGATCACGCGATCCATGGCACGTGGCGCCGCGAGGTCGCCGAGCACGGCGGCGATGGCCTGCTCCTGGTCCGGCGTCTCCTCGAACGGGAAGCTGGCGCCGAATTCCTCGACCAGCAGGCGGTCGATGGGCAGCGACACGCCGCCGCGCGCCTCGCGCTGCGCGTAGATGGCCAGCAACTCCGCCGCCACGTCGCGTACTTTCTCGGCGGCTTTCTTGCGTGCGCGCTCCCACGCGTCGCCGCCTAGCGAGTGCATGGGCGCCAGTTCCGGCGCGGTGCCGCTGTAGCGGCTGACCAGGCCGAGCTGGGCCACCGGCACGTAGAGCTTGTCGCCCTTGGCGTACTCGATGACCAGGAACTCGCCCTCCATGCCGCCCAGCTCCATCGACAGCAGGCCCTGGTAGCGGCCCACGCCGTGGTCCACGTGCACGATGGGCGAGCCAATGGAAAGCTCGGTGAGGTCGCGGATGATGGTGTCGGGGTCGCGCGCCGCGCCGCGCCGCCGGCGCCGCTCGCTGCGCACGCGCTCGCCGAACAGCTCGCGCTCGGTGAGCACGGTGAGGGCCGGCTGCTTGAGCGCGAAGCCCTGCTCCAACTGGGCGATGGTGATGGCGAACTTTTCTTCTGCAGTTGCCTGCTGCGGTGAAAGGAAGCGCTGCCAGTTTTCGACCTGCGCAGGCTTCAAGCCCGCGCTTGCCATCGTTTCCAGCAAGGCCTCGCGCCGCCCCGCCGAGTCCGCCGCAACCAGTACGCGGCCGCGATAGCTTTCGAGGAAGTGCCTGAGCGAAGTGCCCGGTTCCTCGCCCTTGCGGTTCAGCGGCAACTCCGGCGCGGGCTGCGTGCCGACGTCGACCGCGTGGGCGTGGCCGCTCTCCACCATCTCCACGCGCAGGCGCTTGTTGAGCTGTTCGCGCAACTGCTCGGGCGACAGGTATAGCTCGGCCGGCGGCAGTACCGGGCGTTCGATGTCGTGGGCGCGCTGGTCGTAGCGTTCACCGGTCTGCGTCCAGAACGCTTCGCTGGCTTCGCCCGCGCCTTCGCCGAGGACGAGTAGCGCGTCGTCGGCGAGGTAGTCGAAGAGCGTGGAGGTCTGCGGGAAGAACAGCGGCAGGTAGTACTCGATGCCGCCCGGCGTCACGCCTTCCTTCATGTCCTGGTACAGCGGGCAGCGGCGCACGTCGATGGGAAAACGCTCGCGCAGGGCACTGCGGAAATCCTTGGCCGCCTGCTCGGTGACCGGGAACTCGCGCGCGGGCAGCAGCTCCACTTTCTCCACCGGCTGCGCAGAGCGCTGGGTTTCCGGGTCGAAGCTGCGGATCGATTCCACCTCGTCGTCGAACAGCTCGACGCGATATGGCTCGCCCGCGCCCATCGGGTAGATGTCGATCAGCGCGCCGCGCACGGCGAAGTCGCCCGGTTCGGCTACCTGCGGCACGTTGCGGTAGCCGCTGGCTTCCAGCCTGCGCTGCTCGGTGGCGAGGTCGAACTTCTGCCCCTTCGCCACCACCAGTCCCGAGCCTGCGATGTGCGAGCGCGGCGCGATGCGCTGCATCAGCGTGGCCACCGGCACCACCAGCACGCCGCGCTTCACGCCGGGCAGGCGGTACAGCGTGGCGATGCGCTGCGAGACGATCTCCGGATGCGGGCTGAAGACGTCGTAGGGCAGGGTTTCCCAGTCGGGGAAATGCAACACCGGCAGGTCGCCGGCGAAGATGCGCAACTCGTCTTCCAGTGCCGAGGCGCGCTGGGTATCGCGGGTCACCGCCACCAGCAGGCCTTCGTGCGAGCGTGCCGCCTCGGCCAGCAGCAAGGCCCGCGACGAGCCGTGCGGCGGCGTCCAGTAGCGGCGCTGTTTCGGGGTGGTGGGAAGCGGGGGATGCGGAATCGGAGCGGACATGGGCACGCGGGCGCTGGGGACGCGGACGTGGAGCCGCGCCGTGAAAGCGTTCAAGTGTAGCGCGTGCGCGGGGCGCCCCTTCTTCCTCTCCCCGCCGGGGAGAGGATCGAGGTGAGGGGCGGGTGCTCGCGGGAATATCGCCTAGAGCTCGCTTCGGCTTTGCGGTGAGGCTAGCGTGGCCCTTACCCCAGCTTTCTCCTTCGGAGGGGAGAGGGGGCCGCGTGCGTTACAGCCTCAGCGTAATCTGTGCCGTGCCCGGCTCGTCCGGCATCAGGCGGCGGATAAAGCCCAGCTCGCGGCAAAGCTCGAGCATTGGCCGGTTCTCCAGCAGGACGTAGCCCCAGATCTCGGCCAGGCCGCGGCGGCGGCAATCGTCCACCAGACGTTGCATCAGCAGTGCGCCGAGGCCGATGCGGCTCCAGTCGCGTTCGACGATCACCGAGAACTCGGCGCTGTCGGCCGCTTCGTCCACGTAGATGCGGCCCACGCCGCGGATCTCGGCCGGGCGCACCGATTCGTCCACCAGCACCAGCGCCGTCTCGACTGCGGCATCGGTATGGCACAGGCGTTGCGCCATCGACATCGGCAGCTCGGACATTGCGTGCAGGAAGCGGCGGCGGATGTCCTCCGGCGACAGGCGCGTGAAGCAGCGCTGCAGCGCCGCCATGTCGCCCGGCACGATCTCGCGCAGCCACAGCTCGCGGCCATCGCGGCTGTGCACGCGCTCGCCCCGCGCGGTGTGCACGCTGAGCGTGGGGGCGTGGCGTACGTGGTCGCGCGAGGACAGCGAGGGGTGCGAGGCCATGGAGCGCAAGCTGGCGGCGTTCATTTCAATACTCTTGCGTATTGTGTGCAATGCAGCATGATCCGATTGCTTCCCGGATGCAAGGTTTTATGCCTATTTGACGCAGCTGCACATGACCTGCGATTCAGCCTTGTGGCTTGCCCGCAGGCCGCCGCGGCCGCTTCGGGCCGGGCGCGGAATGGCGGCCCTGCGCGGCATCGAGCGCATCGATCCAGCCCGCACGCGAATCGGGGAACGCATCGGCGTAAGGCACGTAGGGCTTGATGTCGAGGATAGGCGTGCCGTCCAGCAGATCCACGCCGCGCACGCGCAACGCCCGTTCCTCGACGGCGACCAGCTCGACGGCGGACAAGCCGATGGCATTGGGCCGATGCGGCGAACGCGTGGCCAGCACGCCGCGCTTGCCGCCGCCGCGCGGCGGCCGCACCTGCGCCTTCCAGCCCTCGCTGCGATGGAACGCGAAGATCAGCCAGATCCGCTCGAACCCGGCGAGATCGCGAAACGTCTCGGCTGGCAATTCGTCCACGAACTCGATGCGCGCCTCTGCCTCGGCGCCGGTCTCGGTGCCCGCCACCACGGTGGACTGGTGCGGTGCGTCGATGCGCCGCGCATAGGGCGAGCGCACATGGGCGATAGGGTAGGCGGTGAAGGGCGCGGCTTGCGGCGTCGGCATGGTCGGGCGGGCGAGCCATGGTATGGGGGCGTCATTGTAGTGGGCGCGTCCGCCGTCGCGGTTTTCCCTGGATGGCTTTATTTCGCGCGTGTCTTGCGCGTGCGCGGCGTTGCAGCGGTTTTGGCTGCGGTTCCCTGGCCCATCACCATCGTTCCGGGTATGTGCTGCTTGCCCCAGCGTACGAACGCGAGCAGCACGTCGCCGAGGGCTTTGCCCTTCGGAGTGAGCGTGTAGGCATAGCGCACCGGGCGTTCCTGGTAGGGCGTGCCGACGACGATACCGGCGGCCTCCAGCCGTTTCAGGCGTTCCGCGAGGATGTTGGTCGGGATGTGTTCCGGCGAGTCCGCGAGTTCGCCATAGGTGTTCTTGCCGTGCAGCAGGTCGCGCACCACCAGCAAGGTCCATTTGTCGCCCACGATGTCCAGCGAGTTCGCGACCGCACAGGCGGAGCGTGCGAAAGGTTTGGCGCTGCTCATTCGGGCGGTTCTCCAGGGCATGCGGCTTGTCACTTGCATTATGCAAGCATCTTGGGTAGCGTTGCCATAAACTTGCAAAATGCAAGTTACTTGAGGAGAGCACCCATGTCAGCCACAGTTCTTCCGCATCCGGCAGATTCACGGTCCGCAGGCGCCGGCGGCATTCGCCAAGGAGTCGTCCTGGTCCTGGCCGCGTGGTTCTCGCTAGTCATGGTGCTCGGCGCATCCGGTGCGTTCGTCGGGCACCCCGGGCAACCGCCGATCGCCATCGCCATCGGGGTCGCTGCGCCTTTGCTGCTGTTCTTTGCGTGGCTGCGGTTCTCGCCATCGTTCCGCGTGTTCGTACTCACGCTCGATCTGCGCCTGATCGCAGGCATGCAGGCCTGGCGATGGGCCGGCCTGGGCTTCCTGTCGCTGTACGCGCACGGCGTGTTGCCGGCGATGTTCGCGTTGCCGGCGGGCCTTGGCGACATGGCGGTCGGTTTCGCCGCCCCATGGATGATCCTCGCCCTCGTGCGTCGCCCTGAGTTTGCCGCCAGCCGGGCCTTCGTCCGCTGGAACGTGCTCGGCATGTTCGACCTTGCCCTGGCCATCACGCTTGGCACCTTGAGTGCCAGCCTGTCCACGGGGGCTGCGGGCGAGATCACGACCGCACCGATGGCGACACTGCCGTTGCTGGTGATCCCGGCGTTCCTGGTCCCGCTGTTCCTGATGCTGCACACCGCGGCCTTGATGCAGAGCCGGCTCATCGCCCGCAGCGGTACGGCGTAGCAGGCCGCCGCGGCTCAGCGGATGCCGACGCCCACGCCTACACCGAAGCCGATGTTGGGATGCCCGGCGCGCATTTCGTCCGGAGTCCACACGTGCGACTGCGCTGCGCTCACCAGCGGGAACACATAGTCGGCCTCGCCCACCTTGCCGGCACGGCTGCCGGCCAGTTGGCCGGCGACCGTGATGGGGGCGCCAGCGGGGAAGTTCATCGGTTCGGCGTAGCCGGGCAGCACGGCGATGAAGCGGCCACTGCCGCCTGCACCGAATTTCGGGCGCTGCGAAGCATCCAGCGGGTAGGCGAGAATCTCGATCTCGCTGTGGTCAGCCAGGTTGCTTACGCCCACCACGCGACCGCCCCAGATCACCTGGCCATGCGCGTATTGCTCCGGAGCCTGTGCCACCTGCATCGGTGTGGCGGCGACGGTATCGGATGCGACCTTGTAGATCGGCGCAGGTGCGCACGCGGCGAGGCCGAGAAACAGGGCGGGCAAGGCGAGGCGGGCGAAAACGGCGGCATGGCGCATGGCGGGCTCCCGGATCGATGACCTGATGGCAAGGACGACGTCGTGAGCTTAGCGGCGGCGCGGCGTCGGGGGTAGGCGAGCTGGTTTGGCCGGTGCGCCATTGGATTCAGTCACCAGCCAGTCCAGCTTCCATTCGGCGGGACGCTCCTGCGTGAGCAGGCGCGCCATCGCGCGCAGCGGCTCGCGCAGGGTTTCGTCGAGCTGCCAGGGCGCATTGACGATGGCCATGCCGGAACCGTTGAGGCGCAACGGCGAATCGTCGCCATGCACCAGCAGTTCCGCGCGCAGCACGCGTTTTGCGCCGCAGTGTGTGAGCCAGCGCAGGAAGGGCTGCACTTGGCTGCGCCGCTTGATCGGGTACCAGATGGCGTAGATGCCGCCGGGCCAGCGCTGCAGCGCTTCCTTCAAAGCCTGTTCGATCAGCCGGTACTCGGCTTCCTGCGCTTCGTAGGGCGGGTCGATCAGTACCAGGCCACGCTTTTCCCTGGGCGGCAGCAATGCCTTCAGCGCTTCATAACCATTGCGCGCGTGCACGTGGACGCGCGCATCGTGGTGGAACAGCTCGCGCAACCGCACGGCTTCCTCGGGATGCAGTTCGCACAGCTGCGCACTATCGGTGTCGCGCATGGCTTGTGCCGCCTGCAGGGGCGAGCCGGGGTAGACCTTGAGCCCCTGTTCGTTGCCGGGCAGCGCGAGGATGGCGTCCAGCCAACGGCGCAACAGTGGCGGCAGCGGTTCGTGGCTGGTGCCAACCAGGTCGGGAAACAGCAGGCGGGCGATACCGTCCTTGTATTCGCCGGTCTTGCCGGCTTCGCTGCCGTCCAGCGCATAGCAGCCGCTGCCGGCGTGGGTATCGACCACGCAGAACGGCGCGGGCTTGTGCTTGAGCGCCTCGATCAATGCCAGCAGCACGGCGTGCTTGAGTACGTCGGCGAAATTGCCCGCGTGGTAGGCGTGGCGATAGTTCATGGCATCGTTCGTGGACAGGGTGCGCCAGTATAGGCCGCAGGCCGCACGGAGCCTGCTCCAGAGTTGAGCGGGTGCGGTATGCGTGGCTATGCTGACCGCATGAGCCGTTCGATCCCCCGCTATCTGCGCCGTTGCCGCGTGCTGTTTGCGCTGGCGCTGTGCGCATGGTTGGGCCTGGCTACCGCAGTGTTCGCGAAAGCCGACTGCTGCGCGGACATGCAGGGCATGGCGACGATGACGCACCACCACGGCGCCCCTGCGCCGGTACATGCGAACGGCATGCATGCGGATTGTGCCTGCGCCCACATGACGGCGACGCTGCCTGTTTTTGCCCTGCCGGTCGGCTCTGCGCATTTCGCCGCGGCAGCCTGGCGGCCGCGGCCTGCGACCGCCCCCGATCGAGCCCGCGCGCCACCTTTGCGACCGCCGCTGGCCTGATTCACTCCGTCCGCGCCGACTCGTTCGGCTGATCGCCTGCGCATGCAGGCCCGTGGTCGCGCGTGCGGCCACGCATCGGGAGTGAGGAATGAACACGCTGGATTCGCGCGACGTGCAATGGTCGCGGCGACGTTTCGTGCAGGGTCTGATGCTGGGCGGCGTGGCCGCAGGTCTGGGCATGCGCGCCTGTACGGCCATGGCGCAGGCGATGCGCCCCGTGTCCCGCGAGCTGCGCGGCACGCAGTTCGATCTGTCCATCGGCGAGTTGCCGGTGGATTTCACCGGGCGCAAGCGCGTGGCCACCGTAGTGAATGGCCAGCTGCCTGCGCCGCTGCTGCGCTGGCGCCAGGGCGACACGGTGACGCTGCGCGTGACCAACCGCCTGCGCGTGCCCAGTTCCATCCACTGGCACGGCATCCTGCTGCCGTCCGGCATGGACGGTGTGCCGGGCATCAGCTTCGGCGGCATCGCGCCGGGCGAGACGTTTACGTACCGTTTTCCGGTAAGGCAGAGCGGCACTTACTGGTACCACGGCCATTCCGGCTTCCAGGAGCAGACCGGCCTGTACGGCCCCATCGTGATCGAGCCGGCAGGTGGCGAGCATTTTCCAGCCGACCGCGACTATGTGGTGATGCTCGGCGACTGGACGGACGAGGATCCGCTGGCGATCTACGCCCACCTCAAGAAGCAGGGCGACTACTACAACCATGCCGAACCCACCGCGCCGGATTTCCTGCGCGACGTGCGCGCGCAGGGGCTGCGCCAGGCGCTGGCGGAGCGGCGCATGTGGCAGCGGATGCGCATGAGCCCCAACGATCTCTCCGACGTGGGCGGCACCACCTATACCTACCTGATGAACGGCCACGCACCGGCCGCCAATTGGGAAGGCCTGTTCGGGCGCGGCGAGAAAGTGCGGCTGCGCTTCATCAACGGTTCGGCGATGACGATCTTCGACGTGCGCATTCCCGGCCTGAAGATGACTGTGGTGGCCGCCGACGGCCAGGACGTGGAGCCCGTGAGCGTGGACGAATTCCGCATCGCCGTGGCCGAGACCTGCGACGTGATCGTGGAGCCCGCCGCCGACCGCGCCTGGACCGTGTTCGCGCAATCCATCGACCGCAGCGGCTATGCCCGCGGCACGCTGACGCCGCAGCTAGGCATGGGTGCGCCCGTGCCGGCCATGGACGCGCGCCCGGTGCTTTCGATGGGCGACATGATGGGGGCGATGGACGGCGCAGGCATCGCACGCCATGCCGCCACGGAATACCGCAATCCCGGTGTGGACATGCGCGTGGACACGCCCCGACGCAACCTCGACGATCCGGGTGCCGGCCTCCGCGACAACGGCCGGCGCGTACTCACCTATGCCGACCTGCACACCCTCGGCGGTTCGCTGGACACGCGCGAGCCCGGCCGCGAGATCGAGCTGCATCTCACCGGCAACATGCAGCGCTACATGTGGTCGTTCGACGGCGTGAAGTTCTCCGACGCGAAGCCCGTGCATTTCCGTGCCGGCGAGCGGTTGCGGCTGGTGCTGGTCAACGACACCATGATGAACCACCCCGTGCACCTGCACGGCATGTGGAGCGAGCTGGAAAGCCCCGATGGCGGATTCCAGGTGCGCAAGCACACCCTCAACGTGCAGCCCGCGCAGCGCATCGCTTATGGCGTCACCGCGGATGCGCTGGGCCGCTGGGCCTACCACTGCCACATGCTCTACCACATGGAGACGGGGATGATGCGCGAGGTGCTGGTGTCATGAGCGCATTCATCCGCAACACGCTGGCCTGCATGGCGTTGGCGCTGTCGACGATGGCATGGGCGCAGCAGACCGACCCCGCACCGGCTAGCAGTACGGGCATGGCCATGGACATGGGCGGCATGGCGATGCCGGGCACGCCACAGGGATCTGCGCAGCCAGCGAAACCAGCGATGCAGACCAGGCAGGCCGAACCTGCGTCCGCGAGCAGTACCGCCACGGACATGGGTGGCATGGACATGTCCTCGATGCCCGGCATGGATCACGCCAGCCATGCCGGAGACACCATGCCTGCCATGAGCCACGGTCAGGCGCACGACATGGGCGCCATGCCCGGCATGCGCATGCAAGGCGGTGCGCCGCCGCCGGATGCGCGCAGCGCCGACTACTCCGACAACAACAGCTACAACGCGATGCCCGGCATGGACATGCGCGACGCCGAGCCGCTGGGCATGCTGCGCTTTGACCAGCTCGAAGCCTTCGACGGCCTGCATGGCAACGGCCAGTCGTGGGAGATGGAAGGCTGGTATGGCACCGACACTGACAAGCTGTGGTTGCGCAGCGAAGGCCAGCATGGAGACGGCAGGTTCGACGACAGCGATATCGAGGCCTTGTGGAGCCATGCCGTGGCGCCGTTCTGGAATACCCAGCTCGGTGTGCGCAACGACTTCGGCGACGGTTCCGCGCGCCAGTGGCTGGCGTTCGGCGTGCAGGGGCTGGCGCCGTACTGGTTCGAGCTGGAGGCCACGGCCTATGCCGGTTCGAGCGGCCGCACGGCGGCGCGTCTGCGAGCCGATTACGAACTGCTCATCACCCAGCGCCTGATCCTGCAGCCGGAGTTCGAGGCGAACTTCTACGGCAAGGACGATCCGCAGCGGCGACTTGGCAGCGGCTTGTCCGACGCCGACTTCGGCCTGCGCTTGCGCTACGAGATACGCCGGCAGTTCGCCCCTTACGTGGGTGTGGTGTGGACGCGCCGTTTCGGCGGCACGGCGGCTTTCGCACGCGATGAAGGCCGCCCCGTTTTCGACCGCCAGCTAGTCGCTGGCCTGCGCATCTGGTTCTGAGGATCAAGCCATGAAGAAGAGTGTCGAACGCACGCTAGTTGTCGCCGTCACGCTCGCGGTGCTCGCCGCCGGCGCGGGTGCCTATGCCTGGTCGGGGCTGTACGACATCGGCGCCGATGCGCCGCACTGGAAGCCGACCTATGCCTTGCTCGAAACTCTGCGCGACCGCTCCATCCATGCACGTGCCGGTGATCTCGCCATGCCGGATCTCGACGATCCGCAGCGGATCCTCAAGGGCGCAGGCCAGTACGCAGCCATGTGCACCGGTTGCCACCTCGCGCCGGGCATGCGCGATTCCGAAATCCGCCCCGGCCTGTATCCGCAGCCGCCGGACCTCTCGCAGCAGCAGGTAGATCCCCGGGCCGCGTTCTGGGTCATCAAGCACGGCATCAAGATGAGCGCGATGCCCGCCTGGGGCAGCAGCCACGACGACGCCATCATCTGGAGCATGGTGGCCTTCCTGCGCAAGCTGCCGGGCATGACGCCGGTCCAGTACAAGGCCATCGTGGCCAAGGCGCCGCCGGACGACGACATGGACGCCGGCGACGATCATCCTGCAGCCGGCCATCCGGGCATGGGCGACATGCCCGGGATGGCCGGCACGCCTCCCGCTCAGTAGGCCGCGGTAATGCGGCGGCGCGGGGCGTCGCCTTTCTCGACGCGGTCGAGCAGGGCGACGGCATAGTCGGCCACGGTGATGCGGCTGACGCGGTTGGCGTCGGTCAGCAACTGGTCGCCACCGATGCGGTAGTGGCCGGTGCGCTCGCCGTCCTCGATCAGCGCAGCAGGGCTGATATAGGTCCAGGCCAGCGGCGAGGCGCTGGCGCGGAAGGCTTCCAGCGCGCGGCCCTGGGCTTCGGCTTCGGGCTTCCATGCCGCCGGGAAATTCGGATCGTCGAGTACACGCACGCCAGGGGCGGTCTCCAGGCTGCCAGCACCGCCGACCCAGACGAGGCGCGGCACGCCGGCCGCAGGCAACTGGTCGAGCAGGATGCGCGCGTTGCCGGGCAGACTGTCGGGGTTGCCGTCGCGGCGGGCGGACAGGCTGGCCACCACCGCGTCGCTGCCGCGCACGGCCGTCAACCAGGTCTGCGGGTCCGCCACGTCGCCGGTGACGACGCGGAGCTTGTCGTGGTGCGTGTCGAGACGGGCCGGGTCGCGCACGACGGCGGTCACGTCGTGGCCGCGCGCCAGCGCTTCGGCGAGGATGGCGTGGCCGATGTGGCCGGTGGCGCCGAACAGTGCGATGTGCATGGAAAGTCTCCGGTGGAAGGGGAACGAGGCACAGCATGCGCCCTCCCATTCGCTCGATAAACCACCCATCATGGAATTCACTGTAAAGTTTTGATTGACAGTGGAGGGAGCATATGGGCGAGGTCAATCTCAACCGGCTGGCGGTGTTCGTGGCGCTGGTGCGCGCCGGTTCGTTCACCGCGGCGGCGGAACAGCTGG
This sequence comes from Rhodanobacter sp. DHG33, assembly GCF_014843005.1. Lineage (GTDB taxonomy): Bacteria > Pseudomonadota > Gammaproteobacteria > Xanthomonadales > Rhodanobacteraceae > Rhodanobacter_A. Next base: position 527,070 of record NZ_JACYXM010000006.1, read on the forward strand.
GCCTCACCAAGGCGATGGTGAGCCAGCACCTTGCGCGGCTGGAGCGCGAACTGGGCGTGGCGCTGCTGGTGCGCAGTACGCGGCGGATGACGCTGACCGAAGCCGGCGCCGCCTTCCATGCCGACTGCGTGCGCATCCTGGGCGAAGCGGATGCGGCGATCGCCCGCGTCGGCGAGAACCGCGAAACCCCGCGCGGCACGCTGCGCCTCACCGCGCCGGTGAACTACGGCGCGATGGTGGTGGCGCCCGCGCTGGCCAGCTTCCTGCGGGCTTGCCCCGAGGTGAGTACCGAGCTGGTGCTGGACGATGGCATCAGCGACCTGATCGGCGGCCGCTTCGACCTGGCGATCCGCGGTGGTCCGCTGCGGGATTCCAGCCTGCGTGCGATCCGCCTCGCAGGCTTCCGCCAACTGCTGGTGGCGGCGCCGGTCTATCTCGATGTGCGCGGCCGGCCACGCAAGGCGCAGGACCTGGCGCAGCACGATGCGATCCAGCTATCGGTGCTCAGCTCGCCGGCGAACTGGACCTTTACCGCGCGCAACGGCAGCCAGGTTCGCGTACGCCTGACCCGTCGCGCCGCGGCCGACAGCGCCGCCGCGGTGCACGCGATGGCGCTGGCCGGCGCCGGCGTGGCGGTGCTGCCCGACTTCATGGTGCAGGCCGACCTGGCGGCGGGCCGCCTCGAACACCTGTTGCGCGCCCAGCGTTTGCCCGAAGGAAGTTTCCACGCGGTTTACGCCGGGCTGCATGCCCCCGCGAAGGTGCGGGCTTTCATCGACCACCTGCGGGCGAGCCTTGCGGACAATGCGGTGTGAAAGTCCACCGCGGGACGGTTGATCCCTTGGCCGGAGTAAGCGCTATTCGACGATGTTGTGGCTCTCGGCGACCCCCAGCAGTTCCGGCTGCTCCGCTTCGCCGTGTTTGCGGTGGAGCAGCGGATGCGCGAACACGGCAGCCAGGATTACCGCCACGCCGGCATAGAACCAGCCGTCCAGCTGGCGCTGCTCGCCGAGCAACAGCATCGCCAGTACGATCGCATAGACGGGTTCCAGGTTGGTCACCATCTGCACGCCGAAGGCGCTCAAGTGGCGCAGCGCCACCAGTGCCAGCGCGAACGGCAGCAGGGTGCAGCCGAAGGAAAGCGCGAGAAGCAGCAGCGTGTCGTGCATGTTCGGCAGCACGAAGGCAGCGCCGCTGTGCGGCAGCAGGGGTGCCAGCAGGCCGAGGAAGACAGTGCCGGCGCCCAGCTCGATGCAGGTGATGGTGAGCGGGTCGCCGTGTTCCACCATGCGTTTGTTGAATGCACTGAACAGGGCCACCAGCAAGGCGCACACCACGCCCACCGCGATGCCCACGCGCATGCTCGCGGGCACGCCGCCCACCACCATCGCCACGCCGGGCACCACGGCGACGCCGATCAGCATTTCGCGCGGGTCGAACTTGCGCTTGGCGATCCATGGCTCCACGAAGGCGAGGAACACCGGCCCCAGCGCCATGCAGGTGGCGCCCACCGAAGCGTTGGCGAGCTTGATCGCAGCGTAGAAGGTGAGCCAGTGCAGCGACACCAGCACGCCGATGCCGGCATAGGCCCAGCGCAGGCGTGCCGGCATCGCACGCAGGCCGCGCCACACGCGCGGCATCAGCAGCAGCGCCACCGTCACCAGCAGCACGCGCCACCACACCAGCGGCAGCGCCGGCAGGCTGATCAGCTTGCCGAGGATGGCGGTGAAGCCCCACAGCAGGACGCAAAAGTGGATCTGCAGGCGGGCCTTGCTGACGGCTTGCATGGAGTGCGCATCGATAGGGGAACGTCGCATTCTACGTTGCGCCCGTCGACCCGGAAATTGAAAAGTGCAGCCAGGGATGGCTGCCCGTTTGATCCTCGCGATCAGGGACGATCGCAAAGATTCAGTGTCGCAGCTGCTGCAGCACCGTGGTGCAGGTACTCACGTTGTCGGTGTCGTGGCTGGGGGCGACCAGGGCCAGCAGTGCCGCCGCCGGCGTGGCGACCACGCCCAGTGCCAGCGCGCCGGCGCCGCGTGCGATCAGCGGGCCCGCGTGCACGCCCACATCGGGTTGCTTCAGGGTGCCGCGCACGTACAGCGGCGAGCGCAACGTGAACAGGCGGATGCCCTTGGTGTGCGGGACCACGTCGAGGTCGAGTTTTTCGTTGGCGAAGTTCACCGTGCCCTTCACGTCGATCAGCGCATCCTGCGTATCGAACACGAACAGGCGCGTGCGGAACAGGCCGTCCTGCGCCACGAAATCGCTGGCGGCGCAATCGATCTTCACCGTCTTGTCGCCGAACAGCTTGCCGAGCACGATGTTGCCCACGTTGAGGCCGGCCATTTCCAGCAGGTTGCGGCTGATCGCACCGTTGTTCATCAGCAACTTCAATTCGCCGCTGGAGCTGCCGAGCAGGGTGGCGACGGAGTTGCCGCGCGCGTCCAATGCGGCGTCGCCGTTGATCTCGCCGAGGCTGGTCTGCATTGCCGCGAAGCTTTGCGACAGCTGCTCGATGCGCAGGCCGCGCACGCCGAGTTTCAGCGTGCCGCGCATCGGCGCCGCGCTGCCGTCGAGGCGCAGCATGCCGTCCACCCGACCGCCGGCCACGCCGAAGTGCAGTGGGTCCAGCGTGAGCGTGCCATCGTCCATCACGAGATGCGTGGACAGCGACTGGATCGGCAGCGAAGGGCCGTGCTCGATGCGCCCGGCGGCGAAGGTCACGTCGGCGTCCATCGCTTTCCAGCGGTCGGTGCGGAAAGTCTGCGTGGGCAGCACGCGATCCGAGGCGGCGGGCGGCGGTGCGGTGGTGCTGGAGCCGCCGCCGCCGACCAGCGGCGCGAGGTCGGCGAAGCGCAGCTGCGTGGCCTGCAATTTGCCGCTGAGCTTCGGTCGCGCCCCGCCGGTGACGTAGTCGATGTCGCCGGCGATGTCGCTGCCGCCCACGCGTGCGCGGAAGTCGTGGTAACCGAAACGGCTGCCGCTGCGTCCGAGCGTCGCGGTAAGCCGGCCGCGGGTGGCATAGGCCGGCGTGTCGGGCAGGGTCACGCCGAGGATGGGATAGAGCTTCGCCATGCTGGAACCGGCCAGCCACAGGTGCAGGTTCAGCGCGCCAAGGTGGATGGGATCGGTGAGCGTGCCGACCAGGGCGATGTGGGTGTCGCCGATGCGCAGCTTCGCCTGCAGCGGAAACGGCTGGTTGGACTGCTGCAGCGCCAGCACGGCACCGATCCTGCCGCTGCCTTCCAGCGGCGCGCCCTGGTAGCTGCCTTTCGCGCTCCACGCGAACTGGTAGCTGGACGGCTGCGCGCTCGTGCCGTTGGCCTGGTCCTGCGCGTCCTGCTTGTCCATCGTCGTTCCGGCACCGCGGCCGGCGCTGCTCACGGCCTGCGTGCGTGCATCCGCCGTCGCCTGCGCCACGATCTGGTCATAGGGGATCGCCTGCTGCAGCGGTTCGATGTGCGCATCGATCTTCACGCGGCCGGTGGCGTCGTCCAGCGCGATCTGACCGGCGTCGAAGCCGATGGCGCCGAGATCCACCGTCCATGCGGAAGGCGTGCCGCCCTGCGGCAGGTCGAACGTCCAGTTGGCCTGGCCATGCGCGTCGCGCTCAAGATCCACGCTGGGGTTCACCAGCTGCAGGGTGGGGATGCGTACGCGGTGCTGCAGCAGGTCCAGCGGCGACAGGCTGAAGCGCAGCGCGTCGAGGTGCGCGAACTGCGGCTGTTTCGTCCATGCCGGATTGGCGATGGAGATGTCGCGCGCCACGATGTGCGGCCACGGTACCCATGCGCGCCAGCCCTGCGACTGCGGATCGCGCATCCACTGCACGCCGAGGTTGCCGTTGATCGCGAACGGGCGGCCGATCGCCGTGCTGGCTTGCGCGTCGATGGTCGGCTTGAGCTTGTTCCAGTCGAACAGGGACAGGGTTATCACGAGTGCTGCAGCCAGCACGATGAGCAACGTCACGGGCACGCCGATGATCCATGCCAGCAATTTGTGACTGCGCTTCATGATCGTCTCCCTGTGGCCGCGATGCGGTACCCGATGGCGATGGTGATGCGCTTAGGCTTAACCGATGGAATGAAAAGATTTCGTAGTGAACGTCCGGTTCAGCTAGTTGTGCGCTTTGTGCAGGGATGTTCTTTGCATGCGGCCGCTGTGGGTATCGGCGGGTGTGCAGGGCCGTTGCGACAGAAAAGATCAATCCTCGTTTGGATCCGCCTTCCAGTAGCCCGTGGCCTTGATCCAGTCCTTCGGCACGCCGCGCTGCTCCAGCCATTGGCGCATGCCGCGGGCGCGGCTGGATTCGGTGGCGATCCACCAGAAGCAGTCGCCTTCGATGGCAGGCAACCCATGCAGCGCGTGTTCCAGCGTTTCGCCTTGCGTTCCGTCGCGTTCGAACCAGTGCGTTTCCACATTCGCGCGCGAGAACAGCACCTGGCGATCGGCGGCTCCCGGGATTTCGACCAGCACGGTGGCGTTCATGCCTGCGGGCATTTCGTCCAGCCAGCGGCCGATTGCGGGCAGGGCGGTCTCGTCGCCGATCAGCACGTAGCGGTCGAAGTCGCTGGCGATCACGTGCGAGCCGCGCGGGCCGCCGGCGCCGATGCATTGCCCCGGCGCAGCCTGTTCGGCCCAGCATGAGGCGGGGCCGTCGCCGTGCAGCACGAAGTCGACCACCAGCTCACCGCGCGCGGTGTCATGATGGCGCGGCGTGTAGTCGCGCATCGGCGAAGGCTCGCGGCCGGCGGGGAATTCCGGACCGTTCGGACCAAGCCTGGGCAGCACGAGTTCGCCGTCGCGGTTGGGGAAGAACAGCTTCACGTGATCGTCGGGCGCAGCGCTGCGGAAGCCGCGCAGCTCGGCACCGCCGAGCGTGACGCGCTGCATGTGCGGCGTGATGCGCTCGACGCGCAGCACGTCGAGCCTGCGCAGCACGACATCGTGGCGCAGACGCTGGTGGACGTGCCGCTCCATAACGTCGGCGGCCGTCATTCGCGGGTCTCCTTGGCGGCGATTTCGCTGGCGGCGCGTTCGAGAATCGCGGCCACGCGCTCGGCCTCGGCCTTGTCCCAGCTCACGCGCATCAGCATCGCGTGCTTGAGCGCGTGCATGGCCTTGCGCACGCGCATGGGCGCGGCCATCTTCGCCGCTAGCCTGGCGCTGTGTTCGGTGCGTGCGTTGGCGGCGTCCACGGCAGCGCGGTTCTCGTCGAGGAAGGCGCGGCCTTCGTCGGTGATCGCATACAGCTTGCGGTTGCCCGCTTCGTTCTCCACCGACGCGTAACCCATGTCCTCCAGCATGGCGAGGGTGGGATAGATCGCACCGGGGCTGGGGGTGTACTGGCCGTGGAACATCTCCTCGATCATGCGGATCAGTTCGTAGCCGTGGCGTGGCTGCTGTTCGATCAGCGCCAGCAGCAGCAGCTTGAGGTCGCCGTGGCCGAACATGCGACCACCGCCGCCGCGGCGGCCGCCGCGCAGCCCGTCCCAGCCGCCGAAGGCGTCGCCGCCGCGGCTGTCGTCGAACGGGCCGTGGCGGCCGGCGTGGAAGCCGCGTCCGTCGCCTTCCATGTCGAAGGAGTTGAAGTCGCGGTGATGGTGGTGATGGCGGATGTGCTGGAAGAAGTGGTGCATGCGCATGATAGGTTCCGATATATCGAATTAGTGAATTCAAGATATATCGTAGATATGTCTTTTGCAAGCCCTCGGGTGGACTCTGGCCGGCGAGGATGACCGTCTTTGGGCATGGCCGGGCTCAAACGGTTTCGGCCACCCAATCGGTGGCCGAAACCGTTGCATGACTCGCGGAATGCAGGGGCGGGGCCCCGGGCGCCGTGCAGAAACCAATCAAGGCCTGCAAGAAAGGGGCGGCTTCAGCCCTTGCGCCGGATGCGCCAGACCCAGGCCGGCGGCAGATTGAGCCAGGCGCCGCCCACGCGCTCGGCCTGCAGCCCCAGGCGATGCCGCAACGAACGCGGCACCGGGCAACGCAAGCCGTAGGTGAACTGGTAGAGCGCGCCATCGGACTGCAACTGGCGCTCGAACACGCCTTCGATGATGGCGGCGACCTTGTCGGCCGGAATGGACAGCAACGGCAGCCCGCTGATCACGGCGCTGGCGCGCTCGTCGCCGAACAGCGACGAGGAGCGGCCCAGGCGCGCGGCGTCCATGCGCAGCACGCGCGCATGCGGGTAGCGCTGGGCCAGCGCGGCGGCCAACACGGCATCGGTCTCCACCAGCACCAGGCGGTGGCCGGGCAGCCCGCGCTCCAGCAGCGCCCGCGTGAATACGCCGGTGCCGGGGCCGAGCTCGATCACCGGACCGTGCGCATGGTCGACATGGGCGGTCATCAGCCGTGCCAGCGCGGGGCCGGAGGGCGCCAACGCGCCCACGCTGCGCGGATCGCGCATCCAGGCCCGCAGCAGATGCATGGTGTCGTTCAATGGCATGGGCGATGAGATGATCGGTTGCCTGGACTCACCTTAACCGGAATGGGCGACGCGGATGTTCGGATAGGGTTATGGCATCACCGGCTTGCCGCCGTCCCGCACCGGGACGTCGATATTGCACAGCTCGATCTTGCCGGCGGGCAGCGTGTAGAAGCTGTCGCGGCGGTTGCGCTTGGCGTCGACCAGCGCGGTGAAGGTGGCGCTGTCGGTGCGCAGCACCTGGATGTTCGCGCGTTCCGCGGGTGGAAGATCCGCAGCGAGGCGCACCGAAAGGATGGGCAGGCGCTGCTTGGCGTCGGCATAGAAGCCCATCGGCGCGGGGCCGCGCGGCAGGGCGGAAAGCAGGGGCATGCCTTCCAGCACGCGGCCGGCGATGGCTAAGTTGCGGTCCAGCGTGCGCGGCGACTGGCCGATCACCGCGTACAGCGAACTGCCGTTGCCGCTGTCGGGCGCAGTGTCGCGCGCCACGCCCACCGCGCCGTAGCAGTGCGTGAGCCATGCGCGGCCGGTGGCCGGATCGCGCGCGGCGGGGAAGCCTTCGCTGAAGCCCACCTGCGGCGCGTACACGTCGCCGTCGGGCAGCGCCGTCCACGGCAGCTTGGCATCGATGGCGCGGGTGTATTCCGGCGGCAGGGTTTTCTTCGCCTTGCCCAGCGATTTCAGCTTGGCCGGATCGGGATGGTCGTCGTCGCTGACCGGGTCGTCCCACTGCGCCACGAAGTTGTCCTGCACGCGGTTGACCGAGGTGCCGTCGAAGTAGTGCTCGCGCACCAGCGTGCGGATGTTGGCCGCGTGCAGCGGCGTGAAATCCGGCGCGAGCTCGATCACCACGCGACCCGTGGGCAGCTGCATGTAGATCAGGTTGTCCGGATCGGGCGTGCGCCATTCGGAAGGCTTGGACGCATCCAGCAGTTCCTTCGCGCTGGGCGTGGGCTTGTCCTGCGCAGCGAAGCCGGATGAAGCGGCGAAGGCGAGCGTGGCCGCAATGGCGGCGGCAAGGTGGCGGCGCATGGTGATCTCCCCGGATCGTGGCGATTCGGCACGTTAGCAGGTGCCGGTTCGTAGGTGCGCCATCAGCGGAAGCGCACGAAGCTGCGCCAGGCCGAGTGCGTCATGTCGAAATGCGTAGTGGGTTTATTTCCGTTCGAGCGCGGGTTTGCCGGCACGCCGGCCTTTCCAGACATAGCCGATCCCCAGCAGCACGAACCACACCGGGCTGGCCAGCAGGGCGGCGCGGGTATCGGCCTGCAGGCAGAGCAGCACCACCACGAACGCGAAGAACGCCAGGCACACCCAGCACATGAGAACGCCGCCGGGCATCTTGTAGTCGGAGCTCTCGTGCTGCTGCGGACGCTTGCGCCGGTAGGCCATGTACGCGCACAGGATCAGCGACCACACGAACATGAAGAGCACGGCGGACAGCGTGGTGACGAGGGTGAACGCGGTGACCAGATTGGGGACGAGGTAGATCAGCGCCGCGCCCAGCAGCAGGCAGAAGCAGGAGAACAGCAGGCCCAGCGAAGGCACCGCCGCCTTCGACAGGTGCGCGAACGCCTTCGGCGCATGGCTTTCGTCGGCCAGGCCGTACAGCATGCGGCTGGTGGAGAACATGCCGCTGTTAGCCGAGGAGGTGGCCGAGGTCAGCACCACGAAGTTGATCAGGCTCGCCGCCGCCGGTATGCCGGCCAGCACGAACAGCTCCACGAACGGGCTCTTGTCCGGCTCGACCAGGCGCCACGGCGTCACCGCCATGATCGCCGCCAGTGCCAACACGTAGAAGATGATGATGCGCACGGGGATCGAATTGATCGCCTTCGGCAGGTTGCGCCGCGGGTCCGCGGTCTCGGCGGCGGTGGTGCCGACCAGCTCGATGCCGACGAAGGCGAACACCGCGATCTGGAAACCGGCGAAGAAACCCGTCAGCCCGTGCGGAAAGAGGCCGCCGTCGTTCCACAGATTGGCCAACGAAGCCTTGTTGCCAGCGGGCGAGTGGAAGCCCCACATCACCAGCGCGAAACCGACCACCACCAGCGCGATGATGGCGACGATCTTGATCAGCGCGAACCAGAACTCCAGCTCGCCGAACATCTTCACCGTCGCCAGGTTCAGGCCGAGCAACAGCAGCACGCACAGCAGCGCGGGTATCCACGACGCGAGGTGCGGCAGCCAGAACTGCGTGTAGGAGGCGATCGCGATCACCTCGGCGATGGCGGTGACGATCCAGCAGAACCAGTACGTCCAGCCGCAGAAGAAGCCCGCCCACGGTCCGAGCAGGTCGGTGGAGAAGTCGATGAACGACTTGTACTCCAGGTTCGACAGCAGCAGTTCGCCCATCGCGCGCATCACGAAGAACAGCATCACGCCGATGATCAGGTAGACCAGCAGGATCGACGGGCCGGCCAGGCTGATCGTCTTGCCCGAGCCCATGAACAGCCCGGTGCCGATGGCGCCGCCGAGGGCGATCAACTGCAGGTGGCGGTTGGAGAGGCTGCGCCTCAGGTGATCCGGTTGCTCCGTGGAAGCGGTCATGCGGGCGCCGAGGTCGTGGACGGGCAGCCACGATAGAAGAAACGCAGTATCCCCGCCAATGGCGCTAGCCATGACGATCTGCCGGCGGCGACACAGCCATGACTTCCGGCGCATGTACTAGTGTGAAGTAAACACTATGTTTCACTCCAAGCTATGCAGCAGGGCGGGCAAGCACGTGGACGAGATCGACGGCCAACTGAAGAAGTTCCAGAAGGAGCTTTCCGCCGGCACGGTGTCGCTGGTGCTGCTGGCCGTGCTGGGGCAGTCGCGCCAGCCGCTGTACGGCTACCAGATAGCCAAGCGGCTGGAGCAGGCGGGCGAGGGCGTGCTCGCGGGCAAGCAGAGTGCGCTGTACCCGGTGCTGCGCAACCTGGAGGGCGCGGGGCTGCTGGACAGCGAGGTGGAGCCCTCGGTGAGCGGGCCGCCGCGCCGCTATTACCGCATCACGAAATTCGGCCGCGAGGTGCTACGCGAATGGATTGCCGCGTGGAACGCCAGCCGCGACTCCGTCGACAAGGTTCTGCAAGGGGAAGTGTGATGACCATGCCACGCACCATCAACGAATACCTCGAACAACTGCGCGTCGCTTTGCGCGGCGCCGATCCCGCGCTGATCCAGGACGCGCTGTACGACGCCGAGGAACACCTGCGCGCCGAACTCTACGAGCGCCCCGGCCGCGACGAGGCCGCCATGCTCGAACACGTGGTGGAGAGCTATGGCGCACCGGATGAAGTGGCCGAGATCTACCGCGACCAGGAGATCAAGATCCAGCGTGCGATCCGGCCGCCGCCGCCGCCGAAGCGGCGCTCGGTCGCCGGCCGCTTCTTCGGCGTGATTGCCGATCCGCGTGCCTGGGGCGCACTGTTCTACCTGCTGTTCGGGTTGGTCACCGGCATCGCGTACTTCACCTGGGTGGTTATGGGCCTTTCGATGTCGGCGGGCTTCTCCCTGCTCATCATCGGCCTGCCGTTCATCGTGCTGTTCTTCGGCAGCGTGCGCGGGCTTGCGCTGCTGGAAGGGCGCCTGGTGGAAACCATGCTGGGCGTACGCATGCCGCGCCGGCCGCCGTATCCGCCGAAGGACATGACGCTGTTCCAGCGCATCGGCGCGATGTTCACCGATCCGCGCAGCTGGAGCTCGATGTTGTATGCGTTGCTGCTGCTCCCGCTGGGCATCTTCTACTTCACGTTGATCGTGACGTGGCTCGGCATCTCGCTGGGTTTTGCCGCTGCGCCCGTGCTGAAGCTGGTCGCCGTGTCCGAGCATTGGGACATCGGCACCTGCGTTGGCCTGGCGGACTCGACTTGCCGTGGCATCGAGTGGCTGAACGGTTGGGGTGGTGCGAGCGTGCTCTGCGTCCTCGGCGTGCTGCTGTTCTTTGTGCTGCTGCACGTGGTGCGTGGGCTTGGCCATATGCATGGCTTGTTGGCTAAGCATTTGCTGGTGCGTGGGGTGGAGCGGGGGTGAGCTCGTGGGGCGAGCTTCTTTGGTTTCGCCTGCAGCATTGGTTTCGCCAGTGACAGAGCTGTTTCGTGCGCCTGCCGGCGCCCGAGCTACTTTCTCTTTGCGTGCTCAAAGAGAAAGTAGCCAAAGAGAAAGAGCACCCCGATGCGGCGCTCTCCGGGCATCCTGCCCTCCGAGTCCGTGAGGCGGGGCCGGGCTTTTCGGCCGGACTCCTGTCCGGTCGAAAAGGCATCGCCCTCCATGGCGATGCCCGCTGCGCGGCCTGATCGTCCCCGCCTCACCGCCGCATAGGGGCCCCGGAAAAGCAGCGCGCTCCCAGCGCGCAGAAGCCACGGCCAGAGCAGAATCAAACCAAAGCAGAGCCAAGCTAAAGCAGAGAGCAGAGAGCAGAGCCAAGCTAAAGCGGGGCGAAGTACCAACGTCTCTGTTCGTCATCCCGGCGCAGGCCGGGATCCAGTAGCGATCACGCCTGTTCGAGCATCACAGCCACTGGATTCCGGCCTGCGCTGGAATGACGAGCAAGACATGCAGAGCGAAGCGCCCCAGGGTCTTGCCCTCAGTTCCCAGATACGGCGAGGTGTGGCCGCTGTGCAGGACGTGTCGCCGAACGTAGTTCCAATCTCCTCGACACCACCTGCTCGTAGTCCCGGCGGATTACATAAGGCCATTTCTCTGGGTTACTTCTCTTTGGGCCAGCAAAGAGAAGTAACTCGGGCGCCGGCAGGCGTCCGAAACCGCTCTGTCGCTTGCGAAAGAACGAACAAATGCAGCGCGCCCGATATTTCTCAATCACCTGTAATTGAAATCCGGCGAAGCCAGCAGAAAAGTATTCCACTCCTGCTGCGAGTTGGCCTTGGCCAGCGCCCCGCGCGTAACGGCTGAGAGGTGCGGCTCGATGGCGTCGTAGTACAGCCGCGTAGCCAGCATCGGAAAGCCGGCTTCGCGCGTCTTGCTGCCCGGTGGGGTGAACAGCTGGGTATTGCCGTTGCCGATGGCGGCGGCGATGTCGAAGCGGGTCGAGAGCTGTCCCGAGCCCGTCCAGCTTGCGCCGTCCAGCGGCCAGCCGTCCGGCGTGATGCGGCCGTACGGCGGTTCGCCCAGCTGGTCGAGCCAGTACACCAGCGGCAGGGCGTTCGCGATGGGTTTGCCGTCGTAGGCCATGCGCACCGAAGAGATCACGAAGCGCGTGGGGTCCATGAACTGCCGCCCGCTCGCCAGCATTTCGGGGGCATCGAACATCGTACGCAGCACCGCGGCGATGTCGCCGTCCGTCTGCCGGAAGGTCTGCGCCATCCGCGCCACCAGCGCGGGCGGCGGCTGATCGGCCACGAAGTACTGCGCAAGCCGGCGCGAGACGAACTGCGCACAGGCGGGCTGGTGCACGATGATGTCCACCGCCTGCTTCACTTCGTCGAAACCGCGTCCCCTGATGTGCTGGCCGAGCAAGACCTTGTCGCTGAAGTCGTGCCGGTACGGATTGAACTGGAACAGGCCGTGCTGCACCACGAGCGGTGCGGCTTTCGCGTTGAAGTGCTGCGGCTTACCGTCCACCGGTGCGATGCCCACGCCGGTGAGGATCAGCGCCAGCTGCTGCACGTCCTGCTGGGTGTAGCCCGAGCCCACACCCAGCGTGTGCAGCTCCATCAGTTCCCGCGCGTAGTTCTCGTTGACGTGGCCCTTGGCGTTTTGTGCGTTGTCGAGGAACTCCAGCATCGCCGGGCTTTCCAGCGTGGCCATCACCAGGTCCCTGAACTTGCCCAGCGCGTGCGGACGGATCACGCGCTGCTCGTAGTCGGCCAGCTCCCAGCGGATGCGGCCCTTGGGCGCGTACACGCTGAAGTGGTTGAGCCAGAACCACACCAGTTGCTCCTTGAGTTGGTCAGGTCCGTACACGGCCTGCAGCAGCTCGATCTGCCGCGCCTGCTGCATCAGCTCGTTGCCGTGCTGCTGCCACGCTTTGTTGGCGGCGTCCTTCTCCGGGCCTGCGGGCATTGCCTTGGTCTGCTGCTGGGCGTCGTACAGATCGCCCAGCAGTTTCGGCATGGGCGTGTCCGCCGCCTCGAAGCCATGGATCAGCCCGACAATCTGCGGCGGCAGCGAGCCAGGCACGCGGTCGGCCAGTTGTGCGTCGAGCAGGCCGCCGCGGCCCAGTTTCCGGTAGCGGGCCACGTCCGCGTTGTCGACACCGAAGCCGTCGCGACGCAACCAGGCCAGGTCGGCACCGTTGAATGCGCCATGCATTGCCGCTGCGCTGGCCTGCATGGGCTGGCTGGCGCAGGCGGAAAGCAGCAGCGTCAGGATCGCCAGCAGGACAATGGGCGCGCAACGGAGCTTGGCGGCGAGGTATGGGTTGGGCATGCGGTTTATCCGCGGTGGGGGCGGGGGCTTCGGTGTATCGTGCGGCCTGGGCTGGCTACCCGCCAGCATTTGGAGGCTGTATGGCTATCCAGGCACGCTCGTCCCTGTGGCTGTTGACGGGGTTCGCGGCGGGTATTGTCGCCACGGTGGCGGTTACCTCGCATGCGACAACCCCGCCCATGGCCACGCCCGCGCGGTTGACGGGACACTATTCGGTTTCCATCGACGAGATCCGCCAGAACCTGGTGTTCGGTGATTTCTTCTCGGATCGCTATTCGCATGCGGTCACGCTGTCCGACGGCTCGGTGCACGAGGTGACACTGCGCGCGGTCAGCCGGAACGGCCAGCCCTTGCTGGAGCTCACCGATGCCTCCGATGGCAAGGTGGCGCATTCCTTCATGGGGCCGTTCGGCACCACGACCAACGGCAAGTTGATGGTCAACGTGAAGGATGAGGACGAAGTACGTACCGAGATGCATCGGCTCACCGGGCGCTGACCGTCATACCAGGCGCAAATCCTTGGGCTTGGCTTGCGGGAACACCGTCTGCAACTGGCTGGAGCTCAGGCCCCACAGCCGCGTGAACATGCCGCCCAGTACATCGCGATAGTCGTTGAGCACCTGGTAGTCGCGGTTCTGCAGCAGGTTCGGCGGAGTCACCGCGAGCTGTTCGCCCGCAAGGCGGCCGCCGGCCACCTTGCCGCCCAGCACCCAGTGCACGGTGCCGTGGCCGTGGTCGGTGCCGTGGTCGCCGTTTTCGCGGAAGGTGCGGCCGAACTCGGAAAGCACCACCACGGTGGTGTCGTTCCACGCGTCGCCCATCGCGTCGGCATAGGCGGCGAGGCCTTCGCCGAGGTTCTTCAGGTTGTTGGCGAGGCCGCCCTTGGTGCTGCCCTGGTTGACGTGGGTGTCCCAGCCGCCCACGTCCACGAAGCCGAGCCGGTACTGGTCGCGCATCAGGGTGGCGATGCGCCTCGTCTCGGCGGCGAAATTGTGCGCGCTGGGGGCGCCGCGGCTGGCGGCCACCATCTCGTTGCGCAGGTCGTCGGATACGGTCTTGGGCAGGGCGAGGCCGTCGGCGCTGGCCTGCGCCAGCGCGGTGCCCTTGTACATGCCGGCAAGGATGGCCGACTGGCGCGCGTCGAAGTGCGCCTTGGGGTCGCTCTGCAGCGAGATGTTGGGGATGTCGCGCCCCGCGCCCTGGAAGCTCAGCGGCAGATTGTTGGTGAAGGCGATGGCCGGCGTGGCGTTGTTGAGCGCGCCGGAGAGCCGCGCCATGAAGCCGGAGCGATAGTTCGTGTCGTGGCCCAGCGGCTGCCCGCGCTCGATGTGGTCCTGCGTTTCGAAGTGGCTGCGCGAGAGGTCGTTGGTGCCGGCGAAGGGAATGAAGGCGAGCTGTTTCTTCTGCCACAGCGGGTAGAGCGAGTCGCGCACTACCGGGCTCAGCGCCCAGTCGGCATCCAGCGGCAGTGCGCTGTCCGGATTGGCCGCGTCGGGCTTGGCGATGGCCAGCGTGGGGCGCGACTCGTAGTAGAAGTCGCTGCCGCAGGGCACCAGCAGGTTGTTGCAGTCGTAGCCGCCGCGCAGGAATACCAGCAGGAAGCGCGGTGTGCCCGCGGGCGCGGCGAACAGTCGGCCCGAGAACGACAGCGTGGACGCGGCGGCGGCACCGGCGGCGGCAAGCAGGAATTCGCGGCGGTTCATGGCGTCACCTCAGCGGTAGTTGAAGTCGGGCGAGGACAGCAGGAAGGTGTTCCACTCGGCGGGCGACTTCGCCTTGGCGAGCGCGTCGCGGGTGGCATCGGAAAGGGTAGGGGCGACGGTGTCGCGATACAGTGCGGAGCCCTGCAGATCGGGCGTGCCGGGCGACAGGTTGCTCTTTGCGTAGCCATCGCCGGAAACGAACAGGCGATTGCGGCCGCTGCCGATCACGCGCGCGAAGTCGAAGCGCTTGCTGAGCTGGCCGGAGCCGGTCCAGCTTGCCGAATCCAGCGGCCAGCCGTCCGGCGTGATGCGGCCGTACAGCGGCTCGCCCATCTGCTGCAGCCAGTTCTGCAGCGGCGCGGCGTTGGGGATGGGCTGGCCGTCGTAGGTCATGCGCATCGCGGAAACCACGAAGCGCATCGGATCCTTGAATTTCTGGCCGCCGACCGCGGCGGCATCTTTCGACAGCATCATCGTGCGCATCACCGAGGCGATGTCGCCATCGGTGTTCTGGAAGGTACGCGCCATCGCATCCACCAGCGCCGGCGAAGGCTGGTCGGCGATGAAGTATTCCGCCAGTTTGCGCGAGACGAATTGCGCGCAAGCCGGCTGGCGCACGATAAGGTCCACAGCCTGCCCGATCTCCGCGTAGCCGCTGCCCGGAATGGTCTGGCCGAGGAAGGTCTTGTCGCCGTCGTCGTGCTTGGTCGGGTTGAACACGAACAGGCCGTCGCGCACGTAGCCGAGCCGCTCGCGTCCGAATCGGCCGGCGCGCTGCGCCACTTTCGGCGGCGCAAGGCCGGCACCGGTGAGTACGCGCATCAGCTGCTGCACGTCGGCCTGCGTATAGCCCGAACCCACGCCCAGCGTGTGCAGCTCCATCAGCTCGCGCGCATAGTTCTCGTTGGTCTTGTCCTTGACGTTCTGCGCGTTGTCGAGGAACACCAGCATGGCCGGACTGGTGAGCGTGGCCATCACCAGGTCCTTGAACTTGCCCAGCGCGTGCGGGCGGATCACCTGTTCCTCGTAGTTCGCGGCGAACACGCGTACCGCGCCCTTGTTCGCGTACACGCTGAAATGGTTGAGCCAGAACCACACCAGCTGTTCCTTGAGCTGGTCGCCGCCGTAGATCGCATGCAGCAGCTCGGCCTGGGCGGCCTGCTGGTCGAGGCCACGGCGATACTGCTGCAGCGCCTTCTTCGCGACGTCCTTGTCGGGGCCGGCAGGCATGTCCTTGAATCGCCGCTGGCTGTCGCGGAAATCGGCCAGCAGGTCGGGCAGTGGCGTGTTCACCACCGTCAGGGCCTGGATCTGCGTGGCGACCTGCGGCGGCAGCGTGTCGTCCGTGCCGGCCAATTGCGCGTCGAGGAAGCGGGCGCGGCCGAGCTGGCGATAGCTCGCCAGCGTGGCGCTGTCCAGGCCGAAGCCGTCGCGGCGCAGCCATGCGATGTCGGAAAGACTCAATCCGTCCACCGTTGCCGTGACGGTGGCCGTGGCCAGGCGTTGGGGAGCGGCTGGTCCTGCGCAGGCCAGCGCGGGCAGGCAACCCATCAGCAGGCCCAGTGCACGGCGGCGAAGCATCGGTACGGCAGGCATGTATCCGTTTCCCGGCGAAAGACTCGGAGGGATTCAACGGCGAGCATGCCGGAGCCGATGACTTTCGCGCGGCAAATTCGTGCGTGGGTTCGCTGGCGATTCATGTTTCGCAGCAATTTGCGCACGCCGCGCAGCGGTTACCATGCGCCACCTGCCGGAGCGATGCGATGCCCAAGACCTACGACCGCGCCTATTTCGACAAGTGGTACCGCCATCCCGCGCACGCCGTGGGCTCGCCGGCCGAGCTGAGGCGCAAGGTGGCGATGGTGGTGGCGCAGGCGGAGTACTACCTCGGGCGGCCGTTGCGCAACGTGCTGGACGTGGGCTGCGGCGAGGGCACGTGGCGCGCGCCGCTGCGCGCCCTGCGGCCCGGCATCGACTACCGCGGGCTGGATGCCAGCGACTACGTGGTGGCGCGCTACGGCCGCAGCCGCAACATCGGCCTGGCGCGCTTCGGCCAACTCGAACACCTGCGTTTCGACACGCGCTTCGACCTGATCGTGTGCACCGACGTGCTGCACTACCTCAAGCCCGCGGAAATCCGCGCGGGCCTTGCCGGCATCGTCGAGATGCTGGAAGGCGTCGCCTTCCTCGAGCTGTTCACCAGCCGGGACGACGTGGAGGGTGACCGCCACGGTTTCCTGTCGCGGCCGCCGCGCTGGTACCTGCGCGAGTTCGGCAGCGCCGGCTTGCTGCCGTGCGGCTCGCACTGCTATCTCGGTCCGCGGCTGGAGCGGCGCATCGCGGCGTTGGAGCGCGCGCAGATGCCTGCCTAGCCGCATTGCCATCCGGTGCGGGCGGCAGGCGGAAAAATCCACAAGGGGAAGACATGCTTCGGAAAGCGCAGATCCTGTTCGTTGGCGCCGCCATGCTGCTCAGCGGCGCCGCCTTCGCTGGTACGTCGTGCCATCTGGCCGATTACGGCGCCCTGCCGGTCGAGATGGAGGGAAATCGGGCCACCACGATGGTCGCGATCAACGGCCAGAACACGCGCCTCATCCTCGATACCGGTGCCATGTTCAATACCATGTCGCGGGCCAACGCCACCGACCTGAAGCTGCGCGAATCGATGCTCCCCTTCGATCTGCGCGGCTCCGGCATCGGAGGCAGTTTCGGCGTCGAATTGGCGCGCGTCAGGGACTTCGGCATCCTGGGCGCCACGCTCCACAACGTCGAGTTCCTGGTCGGCGGCTCGGACAGCGGCATGGCCTTCCTGGGCGCCAGCTTCCTCGACGTGTTCGATCTCGACATCGATCTCGCGCACGGCAAATTGCACCTGATGAAGCCCTCCGACTGCGGCGCGCAGCCGATGGCCTACTGGGTCACGGACGGCCGCTTCGAGACGGCGGACCTGCTTTCTTCCATGAACGCGCATGACCGCCGCAGCTTCGTCGAGGTCGTCATCAACGGCAAAAAGATCCGCGCCATGCTCGACAGCGGCTCCGAGGCGACCTTGCTGACGCGCAGTGCGGCCGAGGAGGTGGGCATCGACCTCTCTGCCATCGGAGCGAAAGCCGCCGGGCGGATGGCCGGCGCAGGCGCCAAGTCCCTGCAGACCTGGGTGGTGCCCATAGCCAGCTATTCGATCGGCACCGAAACCATCAGCAACAGCAAGGTGCTGGTGATGGATGGCCGCATCGGCCTGGGCGAGGATGCGCCCGACATGCTGCTGGGCGTGGATTTTTTCCTGGCGCATCGCATCTACATCGCGAACAGCCAAAGGAAGATCTATTTCACCTACAACGGCGGGCGCGTGTTTTCGCTGGCGCAGGCGCCCGGCGACAGCAGCAAGCCGGATGCCGCGGCAACTGGTACCGGAGATGCGCTCAAGACGGCGGATGACTATGCGCTGCGCGGGCAGGCCGACCTCTCGCGCGGCGAGACCACGGCGGCGCTGGCTGACCTGGACAAGGCCATCGGCATGGATGCGGGCAAGGCAGACTGGTATGCCACGCGAGCACGCGTGCACATGCGGCTGGGTCAGCCGGACACCGCCATGAGCGACCTCGACCAGGCCATCAAGCTCGATCCCAGCGATGTCGGTAACCTGCTGCAGCGCGCGAAGCTGAAACTGGCGCACAAGGACAAGGCGGGCGCGCAGAGCGACGTGGCGGCGGCGCGGCAACTGGCGCAGCCGGGGTCGCAGCAGTCGCGCGTCATCGCGCAGTTCTACATCGCGACAGGCCAGCCTGCCGAAGCGCTGCCCCTGCTCGATGACTGGATCAACCTGCACGGCAACGACCACGCCATGGGCGCCGTGCTCAACGATCGCTGCCGCGCGCGCGCCTTCGCCAACGTGATGGCCGACAAAGCGCTGCGCGATTGCCGCAAGGCGATCAAGCTCGACGGCGCGAGTCCCGCCTATCTGGAAAGCGAAGCACTGGCGCAGTTGCGGCTGCAGGACTACGCCGATGCGATCACGAATTTCCAGCAAGTGGTGTCGCAGCAGCCGCGCTGGGCATGGGCGCGTTATGGCCTGGGCCTGGCGAGGATACGCAGTGGCCAGCCCGATGCGGGGAATGCCGATCTCGCTGCGGCCAAGGCGATCAATCCCGAGATCGGTGCGAAGTTCGAGCAGTACGGCATTTGAAGGCGGATCGGGCCGTGGGTTTTCCCTTTCCCGCAGGTTCGTCGCAGGTGCGTCACTTGTTGCCCGTCTCCCCATCGTGCTGGTCCTGCCACCAGCCGCCACCCAAGGCTTGGAACAACGCAGCCGTGTCGCTGTAGCGCGCAACACGCGCCTGCACGAGCGCGACTTCGGCCTGCTGCCAGGTCTGTTCGGCCTGCAGCACGGCGAGACGGTTCACGTCGCCCAGGTCGAACTGGCGGCGGTTGATGTCGAGACTGTGCCTGGCGGCCTGCTCGGCGACCTGCGCGGCTTGCAGTGCATCGGCATCGGCCTGCAGTGCGTACAGCGTGTCGGCCACGTTCTGCAGGGCGGCAATCACCGCGCCGCGGTACTGCGCCTTGGCTTCGTCCAGCGCGGCTTCGGCCGCGCGCTGCTGATGCTTCAGCGTGCCGGCGTCGAAAATCGGTTCGCTGACGTCGGCGGCGAGATTCCAGAACGCCGAGCCATCCTTGAACAGATCACCGATGTTCATGCGCGAGCTGCCGGCATTCGCGCTGAGCGTGAATTTCGGCAGGCGGTTGGAGACGGCCACGCCCACTTGCGCGCAGGCCGCGTGCAGCTGCGCTTCGGCGGCGCGCACGTCGGGACGCTGCGCCACCACTTGTGCCGGCAGGGTGAGCGGCAGCGTCTCGGGCAAGTGCAGGTCGGCCAGGTCGAAGTCGGTCACCGAGGCCTCGGCGGGCGACTGGCCGAGCAGGGCGGCGATGGCGTCGTTCTGCTGGTTGAGCTGCTTCTGCAACGGCGGCAGCGTCGCCTGCGCCTGTGCCAGCGCGGCGACCTGCGCGGCCACGCCCGACGGTGCGAGCTGGCCCAGCTTGAGCTGGCGCTGGAACGAATCCAGCGTGTCCTGCTGCGCGGCGATGATCTTCTGCGTGGCTTCGACCTGCGCGCGCAATCCGGCCTGCTGGATCGCGGCGACCACCACGTTGGAGGTCAGGCTGAGCCGTGCCGCTTCCAGCTGGAAGCGCTGCACGTCGGTCTGCGCACGCAAGGCCTCGAGCTGGCGGCGATTGCCGCCGAACAGGTCCGGTGCCCACGACACTTCGAGCTGCGCGGTGTGCAGCGTGTAGTAGTAGGCGTTGGAGGCGGCGGGACTGGCCAGGGTGCTGGCCACGCGCTGACGGTTGACGTTGTAGTCGGCCGTGACCTGCGGAAACAGCGCGCCCTTGCCGGCGGCCTGCGCTTCCTGTGCCTGGCGCAGGGCGGCCTGCGCGGCAGCCAGCCCTGGGTTGGCCTTGAGCGATTGCTTGATGAGCGCGTCGAGCTGCGGCGACTGGAACAGCGTCCACCACTGCGCGGGTACGTCCATGCCGACGGCAAAATGCTGCGCATCGCCGCCCTGGCCCACGGCAGCCGGCATCGGTTGCGCTGTGTAGCGGTCGTCCTTCGGCGCGTCAGGGCGATGGTAGTCGGGGCCGACCATGCAGCCGGCGAGCAGGGTGGCGCCGGCCAGTAGCGGCAGCACGCGGAATGTGCGGGTGAGGTATGTCTTCATGCGAGCACCTGTGGCGGCGCGCCGTGTGCGGGCGCGCCGCGTTGGATCAGTGGACGATGCCTTGCGCGGTGAGCGGGCTGGGTACGCGCGGCGGATGCCGGCGTTCGAAGCGGCTTTCCATCGCGTAGTACAGCGCGGGCAGCAGGTACAGGGTGAGCAGGGTGGCGATGGCGAGGCCGCCCACCACCACGGTGGCGAGGCCGCGCTGCACGTCGGTGCCGATGCCGGTGGCGAGTGCGGCGGGCAGCATGCCCATGGTGGCCACGGTGGCGGTCATCAGCACCGGACGGAAGCGCTCGGCGGCGCCTTCCACCACTGCCTGCGCCAGTGCGACGCCCTGCGTGCGCAGCCGGTTGATGTTGGCGACCATGATGATGCCGTTCTGCACGGCCACGCCGAACAGGGCGATGAAGCCCACGGCGGTGGCGATGTTCAGCGTCTCGCCGCGCAGATGCAGCGCGACCAGGCCGCCCAGCGTGGCCAGCGGCACCACGCCCAGCACCAGCAGCGCCTGCCGCAGCTTGCCGAACTCGCCGAACAGCAGCACCGCCATCATCGCCATCACCATGCCGAGCACCACGATCAGCCGCGCCTGTGCGCGTTCGGCTTCCTGGAAGGTGCCGGCCCATTCGAGCCGGTATGCCTGCGGGTCGTACTGCACCTTCTGTGCGATCAGCGACTGCGCCTGCGCCACCAGTTTCGACAGCGCGAGCCGGTCGTTGTCCACCGTGATCGACAGCTCGCGCTTGCCGCCCTCGTGCGCGATGCTGCCTTCGCCGGTCTGGTAGGCGATGTGCGCCACCAGCGACAAGGGAATCTGGCCGCCGCTGGCGGTGGTGAGCGGCAGCTTGCCGATCGCTTCCACGTTGTTCGCCACCGTGTCGGACACGCGCGCGGTAACGTTGTAGATGCGGTCGGCCACGTACACCTGCGTGATCGGCGCGCCGCCGATGGCGGTCTGGATCAGGTTGCTGATGTCGGACACGTTCACGCCGTAGCGTGCGGCGGCGTCGCGGTCCGCTGCGATCACCAGCTGCGGGATCGGCGGGTCCTGGAAGATCGCCGCCTCGGTGCCGGGTATCGTCTTCAGCGTGTTCACGATCCTGTCGCTGAGCTGGCGCATCTGCTTGAAGTCGTCGCCGTAGACGTACAGCACCAGCGCGCTGTGCGCGCCGCTGACCATGTCGTCCTCGCCGTCGCTGATCGGCTGGCTGACGCCGATGGTCATGCCGGGCAGCTCGCGATCCAGCTTGCTCTGGAAGCGCCGCACGAAGGCGGCCTTGCTCTCGCCGCTGGGCCAGGTGTCGTAGGGCTTGAGCCCCACCGCCACTTCGACGTGCGAGGGCGTCCACGGATCGGTGCCGGTGTCGTTGCGGCCCAGCTGGGTGACCACGTAGGACACCTCGGGGAAGCTGCGCACCACGCGGCGCAGGTCGCTGGCCATGGCGCTGGCCTGGTCCATCGACAGGCCACTGGGCATCTGCACCTGCAGCCACAGCGAGCCTTCGTCCAGCGTGGGCAGGAAGGCGCGACCCAGCGTGGCGCCCAGCACGATGACGGCCAGCACCGCGAACGCGGTGGCCAGATAGGCCACGCGCAGGTGCTTCAGCAGCCGGTCGAGGCTGGACCTGAAACCGGCATGCAGCCGTTCCAGCGGTTTGTTGTGGAACGGCTTGCGCGGCTTGCGCAGCGCGAGATAGGCCAGCCCCGGAATCAGCGTGATCGTGCACAGCAGCGCGGCCAGCAGCGCGTAGCCCACGGTGAACGCCATCGGCCGGAACAGCTTGCCTTCGGCATGCTCGAAGGCGAACAGCGGGAGGTAGGCGGTGACGATGATCAGTGTGGCGAAGAAGATCGGCTTGCCCACCTGCGCGGTGGCGGCCATCACGTCGGCGCTGGCCAGTTCTTCGTTCGGCTTGGCCTCGCGGCGCAGCAGGATCGCCTCCGTCACCACGATGGCGCCGTCCACGATCACGCCGAAGTCGATCGCGCCGATGGAGAACAGGTTCACGCTCATGCCGGTGAGGTGCATCAGGATGAACACCGTCACCAGCGACAGCGGGATCACCGTGGCCGTCACCAGCGCCGCGCGCGGGCTGCCGAGGAACAGGATCAGCACGAGGCAGACCAGGCCCACGCCTTCCATCACGGTGTGGAACACCTTGTCGGTGGTGGCGTGCACCAGGTCGTCGCGGTCGAGGTAGGGCACGATCTTCACGCCCTTCAGCGCGAGCTGCTTGTTGAGCTCGGCTACCTTGGCGTGCAGGTCCACCAGCACCACGGACGGGTTCTGGTACTTCAGCAGATCGACGATGCCTTCGACGGTATCCGGGTTGCTGTCCTTGCCGAGGATGCCTTCGCGCACCTGGTGGCCGTAGCGCAGCTGGCCGAGGTCGCGCACCTTCACCGGCGAGCCGTTCGACTGGCTCACCACGATGTCGCCCATGTCCTTCAGCGAATGCACCATGCCGATGCCGCGCACGATGTAGCTCTGCTCGCCGCGCGTGATGCGGCCGCCGCCGGCGTTCGCCGTGTTGGCGGTGATGGCCTGCATCACCTGGCTCACGCTCACGCCGTAGCGCAGCAGGCTGGCCGGGTCGAGCACCAGCTGGAACTCCTTGGTGTAGCCGCCGAAGTTGTCGACGTTGGCCACGCCAGGCACGCTTTCCAGTGCGGGGATCACCACCCAGTTGTTGATCTCGGACAGCTGCATCAGGTTCTGCGTGTCCGATTCCAGCGTGTAGCGGTAGATCTCGCCGGCGGGACCGGATACGGGGTCGAGGCTGGGCGTGATGCCGGGCGGCAGCTGCGCCTGCCCGATGCGCTCGGTCACGCGCTGGCGCTCCCAGTAGTCCTCGCTGCCGTCCTTGAACACCAGGGTGATCAGCGACAGGCCGAAGGTGCTGCTGGAGCGCATGTGCACCAAGCCCGGCGTGCCGGCCAGCGCGCGTTCCAGCGGCGTGGTGATCTGCTGTTCGATTTCCTCGGCGGCGAGGCCAGGCACCTGCGTGGTGACCTGGGCGGTGACGGCGCTGAGTTCGGGATAGGCCTCGATGGAAAGCTGCGTCCACGAATACCAGCCGAAGAGCGCGACGAGGATGGCGACCACGAAGCACAGCGAGCGCTTCTGGAAGCAGAACTCGATGATGCGGTTAATCATTGAGCAGCACTCCGCCCGCAACGACCACGCGGTCGCCTGCCTGGAGGCCCTTCAGCACACGCGCACCGCCGTTATCGTCGTAGCTCAGTTCCACTGTGCGGCGCTCGAACGTCCACGGTGACACTTCCACGAACACGGTGGTGCTGTCGTTGTTCATCAGCAGCGCGGACTCCGGCACGAACACCTGGGCCGGCTGCGCCGCGGCGAGGCTGGCACGGGCGTACATGCCGGGCTTCAGCGCGTGGTCGGCGTTGTCGATGGCGATGCGCACCGGGTCGCGGCGGCTGGCGGGATCGATCACGGCACCCACGGAATACACGGCGCCGCGGAATGTGCGGCCCGGATACGCCGGCACGATGGCGGTGGCGGCCTGGCCCTTCGCGACCAGGCCCAGCGCGTCCTCCGGCACTTCGGCGGTGACCCACAGCTTGTCGATGTTGGCGATGGTCATCATCGATGCGGTGGCGTCGTTGACGAACGCACCCGGCGCGATCGACAGCGCGGTGATCGTGCCGTCCATGGGCGCCCGCACCTGCATCGGGCGCGCTCCGTTTTTGGCGTCGGCGTTGCCGCCCAGCGCGGCGAGCCGCATCTGGGCACGCCGGTATTCCGCCTCGGCCTGCACGTAGCCGCTCTGCGCGGCCTCCAGATCCTTCACGGCCGCACCACCGGCCTGCTGCACGCCGTGCGCGCGGTCCAGCGCTTTCTTCGCGAGGTTCAGCGCATCGCGCGCCTTGTCCACGTCGGCATAGGCCTGCGCGAGGTCGCCGGAATCGATGACCGCCAGCAATTGACCACGCTGCACGTGGTCGCCGAGATTCACGTCCAGCGAGACCACGCGGCCGGTGAGCGCAGGCAGCACATTGGCCATGTGCGCGGGATCGGCTTCGACGTTCGCGGGAAACTCGAGTTCGTGCGGCGCCTGCTGCAGCTCGACCGGCGCTACCTTCAGGCGCTTGCGCAGCGGCGAATCGGCCGGCACTTCGAGCTGCTGGCCGTGGACGACGAAGGCGGGTGCGGCTTCCTGCGCCGACTCGTCGTGCGAGCAGCCGCCCAGCAGGCAGCCAAGAATGAGTGCGAGCGTGCAGAGGGCAGCGCGCGGATGGGAAAAGGTGTTGAACATGACTGGCATCCGATGCAGCCCGGACGGGCGAGGGCGGATGCCTGCAGGCCATCGGCCCTACATCGGCATCACGCCGGACGCAGCGATCCGGTGAGGTGTGGAATCGTTTGGAGTTGCGCCGGCAGGGGGCGCAGCAGGAGGTCTACTGTCGTCAGGCATGGTGGCCTCCATGATCCATCACGAAGCAGGACGGAGCCTGCGGTGCGTGCATGGCGGAAAGATGACAGGCGCGCGCATACGTACGGCGCGGATGCGCCGGCTGCAGCAGCTGTCTTGAAACAGGGAAGCGGTGGAACATGGGCTCGCCTCTGCATGCGCACACGGCGCATGACGGCGGCCCGTCCCTCAGTCGAGAAAGACGAAAGCCGACCGCACGCGGTCGCAGGCACTCATCGGGTTGTGGAACGCCAGCGATCGCAAATGCTTGCGTCCGCCGGCGCGTCGACTGGGATAACTGTCCATTTCTCGCTGGGAGTGGCCAAAGAAGCCGCCGGCCTGGCCGACGGCGCGCGCAATGTAGTCGCGGGTTGCGGGGCTGTCAACGCATTTGGACGGCCGAATTCCGGGGACGGCGAACCATGCTGCGTGGCAGCAGGATTTGGCGCCTGAATCGTTGCTGAGGCCGCCAGGGCAGGCCTTGGCCGTGAGATACGAAGGCCGCCTCGCGGCGGCCTTCGTATCGGTCTGGCGGATAGAACGGCCGGGGCGCCGCGTCGCGATTTCATGCGATCGCCTGTGGCGCGATCCCGATGCCCTAGTCGTTGTTGCCCAATACCGAACCGATGACGCCGCCGAGCAGGCCGGCACCGATGCCGGTCGATGCCGCGCGGTTGCCTTCGCCCGGCATGTATTCGGCGATCTGGTGGGCCAGGCGCGAGATGGGCAGGGTCTGCAGCCACACCGTGCCGGGCCCGGTGAGCGCGGCGAGGAAGATGCCGTCGCCGCCGAAAATGGCATTGCGGATGCCGGGCACGGTGGTGATCTGGAAGTTCACCGAGGCCTGGAAGGCGCCGACGTGTCCGGGGTGCACGCGCAGCGTTTCGCCCGGAGCCAGATCCTTCTGGATGAGTTCGCCGGACAGTTCCAGCCACGCGGTGCCCGATCCGCTGATCCGCTGCAGCAGCAGGCCGGAGCCGCCGAAAATGCCCGCGCCCAGCGACTGCTGGAAACCCACGCCGATGGCGACCTGCGACGTGGCGCAGAGGAAGCCGTGGCGATGCACCATGTATTCGCTGCCCGGCGCCACCGGTACCGGCACGATGTGGCCCGGCACCTTGGTGGCAAACGCCACCACGCCGGGGGACTGCACGGCGCGGTAATCCGTCATGAAGAAGCTGCCGCCGCCCGCCACGCGCTTGAACATGCCGAGCAGGCCGCCGCCGCCGCCCATCTGGGTATGTGTGGTCATCTGGATCGACGCGCTCATCCAGGACAGCTCGCCGCTTTCGGCAAAGACGCTTTCGCCGGGATCGAGCTGCACTTCGAGCACGGGCATGGTGGTGCCCTGGATATGGGTTTGCATGGCAAGGCTTCCGTGTGATGGTTGGCAGGGAGAATCCGTCCGCGGCTGCAGCTGCCGCCGCGCGCCCCGCGGAAGATACGCTTCCGTGCAGCGCGCCGTAAGTCCTGCCCGTCACAAGCAGAAGGCCGCCTTGCGGCGGCCTTCGGTTGCATCGATGGAACGGCTTGCTCAGCTGCCGCGCGAGGCCCGCTTGCGGTCGTTCTCGGTGAGGTGCTTCTTGCGCATGCGGATTTCCTTCGGGGTGACCTCGACCAACTCGTCGTCGTCGATGAAGTCCAGCGCCTGCTCCAGCGTGAACTTGGTCGCCGGGGTCAGCTGGATCGCATCGTCCTTGCCCGAGGCGCGCATGTTGGTCAGCGGCTTCGGCTTGATGGCATTGACGGTGAGGTCGTTGTCCTTGGCGTGGATGCCGATCAGCTGGCCTTCGTACACCGAGTCGCCTTCGGCGGCGAACAGCTTGCCGCGATCCTGCAGGGGGCCGAGCGAGTAGGCCGGGGTGGTGCCGCCTGCGTTGGCGATCATCACGCCGTTGAGGCGCTTGGCGATCGCGACGGGCGTGTACGGGCCGTAGTGGTCGAACACGTGGAACAGCAGGCCCGAACCCTGGGTGAGGGTCTTGAACTGGTTCTGGAAGCCGATCAGGCCACGCGCCGGGATCATGTACTCCAGGCGCACGCGGCCCTTGCCGTCGGAGACCATGTTCTTCAGGTCGCCCTTGCGGATGCCCAGGCGCTCCATGACGCCGCCCTGGTGCTGCTCCTCGATGTCGACGACCAACTGCTCGATCGGCTCCATCTTCTGGCCGTCGATTTCCTTGATGATGACCTCCGGACGCGACACGGCCAGCTCGTAGCCTTCGCGGCGCATGTTTTCGATCAGCACCGAGAGGTGCAGCTCGCCACGGCCCGAGACCAGGAACTTGTCGGCGTCGGAGCCGTCTTCCACGCGCAGCGCCACGTTGTGCACCTTCTCGCGGTCGAGGCGCTCGCGCAGCTGGCGGCTGGTGAGGAACTTGCCGCCCGACAGATCCTTGTTGCCGACGAACGGCGAGTTGTTGACCTGGAAGGTCATGCTGATCATCGGCTCGTCGACGCTCAGCGCCGGCAGCGCTTCGGGCACGTCCGGCGAAGCGATGGTGTCCGAAATGGTCAGCTCGGGGATGCCCGAAATGGCGACGATGTCGCCGGCTTCGGCGCTGTCCTGCTCGATGCGCTCCAGGCCGAGGAAGCCGAGTACCTGGCCGATCTTGCCCTGGCGCTTCTTGCCGTGGCGGTCGATCACGGCGACCTGCATGCCCTTCTTCAGGGTGCCGCGCTGGATGCGGCCGATGCCGATGACACCGACGAAGTTGTTGTGGTCCAGCTGGCTGATGCGCATCTGGAAGGCGCCTTCCGGATCGACGTCCGGCTTTGGCGCGTGCTTCATGATCGCTTCGTACAGCGGGGTCATGTCGCCTTCGCGGGCGTTTTCGTCCAGCGAGGCGTAACCGTTCAGCGCCGAGGCGTAGACGATCGGGAATTCCATCTGCTCATCGGTGGCGCCGAGCTTCTCGAAAAGATCCCACACCTGCTCGACCACCCACTCCGGACGCGAGCCCGGGCGGTCCACCTTGTTGACCACGACGATGGGCTTGAAGCCCATGGCGAAGGCCTTCTGCGTCACGAAACGCGTCTGCGGCATCGGGCCGTCCATCGCGTCGACCAGGATCAGCACGGTGTCCACCATCGACAGCACGCGCTCCACCTCGCCACCGAAGTCGGCGTGGCCGGGGGTGTCGACGATGTTGATGCGGTTCTTGGTGCCGGTCTTCTTGTCTTCCCAGGTGATGGCCGTGTTCTTGGCCAGGATCGTGATGCCACGCTCCTTTTCCTGGTCGTTGCTGTCCATCACGCGCTCGGCCAGCACGGTGCGCTCGTTGAGCGTGCCGGACTGCTTCAGCAGCTGGTCGACGAGGGTGGTCTTGCCGTGGTCGACGTGGGCGACGATGGCGATGTTGCGCAGGTTTTCGATGGACATGGGCTGGGCTCGGGCGACGCGGGGTCGTCACGCAGGTTTCTGAAGGGCTGAATCGGCCGATTATACGCGCTTGGGCGGCAATCCGCTCGTGCTTTCGCCCGTGCCCGGGGCCTGCGCTATTCTTGGCGATCCACGCGCCGCGCAGCGGTGCAACGATTCTGAAACCAAGCCGAGGAACGCCATGGCCATCCAAGTCACCCTGCACACCAACCGCGGCCCGATCCGCCTCAAACTGCACGACGACAAGGCGCCGCTGACCGTGGCGAATTTCGTGAACCTGGCCAAGCGCGGTTACTACGACGGCCTGTCGTTCCACCGCGTGATCGCCGACTTCATGGTCCAGGGCGGTTGCCCCGAGGGCAGCGGCCGCGGCGGCCCGGGCTACAAGTTCGAGGACGAATTCCACCCCGCGCTGCGCCACGACAAGCCGGGCGTGCTCTCCATGGCGAACGCCGGCCCGCGCACCAACGGCAGCCAGTTCTTCATCACCCACGGCGCCACGCCGTGGCTGGACGGCAAGCACAGCGTGTTCGGCGAAGTGGTGGACGCGAACGACCAGCAGGTGGTCGATGCGATCCGCCAGAACGACGCCATTGAGAAGGTCACGGTGGAGGGCGACGCAGATGCGCTGCTCGCCGCCAAGGCCGACCGCGTGCAGGAATGGAACAAGACGCTGGACGCGCGCGGCTGAGAATCCCGCGGGCAGGCGCCGGGCTGCCCGCCTTTTCCCTAATTCCCGGTTTCGTCAAACATCATGAAAGGAGATCGGCGATGTCCATACTCGACAGTTTGAGCGGCCTGCTTGGCGGTGGTGGTCAGGGCGATGCCGGCGGGGCATCGTCGCTGGTCAACGTGGCCGGCCAATTGATCCAGCAGGCCGGCGGCGTGCAGGGTCTGGCCAGCACGCTGCAGCAGCACGGCCTTGGCGGTGCGGTGCAGTCGTGGATCGGCAACGGCGCGAACCAGTCGGTGTCGGCCGAACAGCTGGGGCAGGCGCTGCAGAACGGCGGCCTGGGCTCGGTGGTGCAGGAAGCGGCCGGCAAGCTGGGCGTCGATCCGGGCCAGCTGATGGGCCAACTGGCGCAGGTGCTGCCGCACGCGGTGGATCACCTCACGCCCGACGGCCAGGCTCCGGCGGGCGGTGGCGGCGGCTTCGATCTCTCGTCGCTTGGCGGCCTGGCCGAGAAGCTGCTCGCGGCACGCGGGGCCTGAGGAGCTGTAGTTCCTGCTGTCGTTCCTGACCGCAGGGAGCATCCGGGCCGCCATTCGTGGCGCACTTCCTTCAAACAAAAAGCGCGGCAGGGCAACCTGCCGCGCTTTTTGTTGGCGGTAAAGCTCAGAGGCTGACGAAGCGCAGCAGGTAGACCAGGATGCACGCGCCGACGATCGACATCAGGAACCCGGCGGTATGGAACTTCGAACCCGGCTCCGGCTTGTTAAACAGCGTGGCGATGAAGCCGCCGATGATCGAACCCACGATGCCCACCACGGTGGTCAGGATGAACCCGTAGTGCTCGGCACCGGGCACGATCCAGCGTGCGATCACGCCAACGATGAAGCCGACGATGATGGACCAGATGATATGGAACATGCGCATTACCCCTCTGTCTGAATCTTCGGGTGGAAAGGCCAAGTGCTGTCCACCGCCGGTTCGTCTGGCGGCGCCCGCATCATGCCAGCAGTGCCGGGCGGCGGCGATAGGACGAATTCCTGCCGCAAGCGATTGATGCGACGCCGCATGCTAAAATCGTCCGGTTCGCCGCATCGAATCTGACGATCCCCTCCCCACGATCCAGAGGAAGCCATGCCCCAGCTTGCCCAGCGTGTCGGCCGCGCCAAACCCAGCGCGATCATGGTCATCGCCTCCAAGGCGAAGCAGCTCAAGGCCGCCGGCCGCGACATCATCAGCTTTTCCATCGGCGTGCCGAATTTCCTGCCCGGCGAGCACGTCTACGCCGCGGCGCGCGAGGCGCTCAAGCACGACAGCGGCCAGTACGGCAGCAACCGCGGCGCGGATGCGCTGCTGGACGCCTTCCTGAAGCACATCGAGGCCCTGGGTTTCAGCGGCTACGGCCACGCCAACCTGTCGGTGGGCATCGGCGCCAAGCAGGTGCTGTACAACCTGGCCGAGGCGATGCTGGACGAGGGCGACGAGATCGCCTTCGCCGCGCCGTACTGGACCACCTACCACGACATCGCCGACATCGTGGGGGCGAAGGTCAACGTGCTGCATTGCGGCCCTGCGCAGAACTACAAGCTCACGCCGTCGCAGCTCGACGCCGCGCTGGCGCGCAAGCCCAAGGTGTTCCTGTTCAACAACCCGTCCAACCCGACGGGCATGGTCTACACGCGCGAGGAAATCGCTGCGCTGGCCGAGGTGCTGGCGAAGCATCCCGACACCTGGATCATCACCGACGACATCTACAACTCGATGGTGTTCGACGGCATCGGCTACCACAACTTCGTGTTCGCGAAGCCGGAGCTGAAGGACCGCCTGGTCTTCGTCGACTCGGTCTCCAAGACCTACGGCATGCCAGGTTGGCGCGTGGGCCTCATCGCCGGTCCCGAGAGCGTGGCCAAGGCGGTCACCACACTCAACTCCAACCACATCACCAGCGTGCCGGAAGTGATCACCGCCGCCGCGGTGGCCGCGCTCACTGGTCCGCAGGACATCCCGCAGGCCAAGTGCGCCGAGTTCGCCAAGCGCCGCGACATCGTGGTGGAGGGGCTCAACGCGATCCCGGGCGTCAGCTGCCCGCGGCCGCAGGGCGCGTTCTACGCGTTCCCGGATATTTCCGTGGCGTTCGGCAAGAGCCATGCGGGCACGAAGATCACCAGCGACGTGGAGTTCTGCGCCGCGCTGCTGGAAGCCAAGGGTGTGGCCTGCGTGCCCGGCTCGGCTTTCGGCGAGCCGCGCGCGCTGCGCATTTCCTACACTTGTCCGTTCGAGCAATTGCAGCCCGGCATCGAGCGCATCCAGGAATTCTTCGCCGAGCTCGCCTGATCCCACCCTTGTGGAAGCGCTTCGTGCGCGATCGGCACAACCATCGCGCACGGATGCGCTTCCACGAAAGATGCATTGAATGTCCCACCTGAGGAGTCATCGTCCATGAAAGCCCCCGTTCGAGTTGCCGTTACCGGCGCCGCTGGCCAGATCGGCTACGCCTTGCTGTTCCGCATTGCCGCCGGCGACATGCTGGGTCCCGACCAGCCGGTGATCCTGCACCTGCTGGAAATCACCCCGGCGCTGCCCGCCCTGCAGGGCGTGGTGATGGAACTCAACGACTGCGCGTTCCCGACGCTGGCCGGCGTGGTCGCCACCGACGACGTCAACGTGGCCTTCAAGGACGTGGACTATGCGCTGCTGGTCGGCGCCCGTCCGCGCGGCCCGGGCATGGAGCGCAAGGATCTGCTGGAAGCCAACGGCGCGATCTTCGCCCCGCAGGGCAAGGCGCTGAACGACCACGCCAAGCGTGACGTGCGCGTGCTGGTGGTGGGCAACCCGGCCAACACCAATGCGCTGATCGCCCAGCAGAACGCCCCCAGCCTCGACCCGAAGTGCTTCACCGCGATGGTGCGCCTGGACCACAACCGCGCGCTGTCGCAGCTCGCCGAGAAGACTGGCAAGCACACTACCGACATCAAGAAGGTCACCATCTGGGGCAACCACAGCTCCACCCAGTACCCGGACCTGCACCACGCCACCGTCGACGGCAAGGCGGCGCTGTCGCTGGTCGACCAGGCCTGGTACGAGAGCGACTTCATCCCCACCGTGCAGCAGCGCGGTGCGGCCATCATCAAGGCCCGCGGCGCCTCGTCGGCGGCTTCCGCCGCTTCCGCCGCGATCGACCACATGCGCACCTGGGCGCTGGGCACCGCCGAGGGCGACTGGGTGTCGATGGGCATCCCGTCCGACGGCTCCTACGGCATCGAGCCGGGCGTGATCTTCGGCTACCCGGTGACCGTGAAGGACGGCAAGTACGCCATCGTGCAGGGTCTGGCGATCAACGCCTTCTCGCAGTCGCGCATCGACGCCACCAACAAGGAACTGCGCGAGGAGCGCGCTGGCGTAGAGCACCTGTTCGCGAAGTAATCGCCGCGATACCGGCAGGCGAAACGAAGAAGGGCGGCCACTGGCCGCCCTTCTTCGTTGCAGCAAGGTGCGAACTATCAGGCAGCGGCGGCTGCCGGCGCCGAGCTGCGGATCAGGTGGTCGAACGCGCCGAGCGCGGCAGTGGAACCCGCGCCCATCGCGATCACGATCTGCTTGTACGGCACCGTGGTGGCGTCGCCGGCCGCGAACACGCCGGGCAGCGAGGTCTGGCCGCGGGCGTCGATGACGATCTCGCCGCGCGGGCTGAGTTCCAGCGTGCCTTTCAGCCACTCGGTGTTGGGCAGCAGGCCGATCTGCACGAAGATGCCTTCCAGCGAGAGGCTGTGCATGACGCCGTCGTTGCGGTCCTTGTAGACGAGGCCGCTGACCTTCTGGCCGTCGCCCAGCACCTCGGTGCTTTGCGCGCTGACGATCACGTCAACGTTCGGCAGGCTGCGCAGCTTGCGTTGCAGCACTTCGTCGGCGCGCAACTTGCCGTCGAATTCGATCAGGGTGACGTGGGCCACGATGCCGGCCAGGTCGATGGCCGCCTCCACGCCGGAGTTGCCGCCGCCGATCACCGCCACGCGCTTGCCCTTGAACAGCGGGCCGTCGCAGTGCGGGCAATAGGCCACGCCCTTGTTGCGGTATTCGTTCTCGCCGGGCACGCCCATCTGCCGCCAGCGCGCGCCGGTGGAAAGCACCACCGACTTCGCCCTCAGGGTGGCGCCGTTTTCCAGCCCGATCTCGATCAGGCCGCTGGCCGATTCGCTGGCGGATACGAGCGTGGTCGCACGCTGCAGGTTCATGATGTCCACGTCGTAGTTGCGGACGTGCTGCTCCAGCGCGGCGCCCAGCTTGGGGCCTTCGGTGTATTCGACCGAAATGAAGTTCTCGATGGCCATGGTGTCCAGCACCTGGCCGCCGAAACGCTCGGCCGCCACGCCGGTGCGGATGCCCTTGCGCGCGGCGTAGATCGCCGCCGCGGCGCCGGCCGGTCCGCCGCCGACCACCAGCACGTCGAAGGCCTGCTTGGTCTTGATCGTCTCGGCGGCCCGCGCGGCGGCGCCGGTGTCGAGCTTGGCCACGATCTGCTCCAGGCTCATGCGGCCCTGGTCGAAGACTTCGCCGTTGAGATAGACGGTGGGCACCGACATGATCTGGCGGCGGTCCACTTCGTCCTGGTAGAACGCGCCGTCGATGGCGACGTGATGGATGTTGGGGTTCAGCACGCTCATCAGGTTGAGCGCCTGGACCACGTCCGGGCAGTTCTGGCAGGACAGCGAGAAGTAGGTCTCGAAGTGGAATTCGCCTTCGAGGTTCTGCACCTGCGCGATGGTTTCTGCGGCGGCCTTGGAGGGATGGCCGCCCACCTGCAGCAGCGCCAGCACCAGCGAGGTGAACTCGTGGCCCAGCGGAATGCCGGCGAAGCGCACGCCGATGTCGGTGCCCTGGCGGTTGATCGCGAACGAGGGCTTGCGCTGCTCGCTGTCGTCGCGGCGCAGGGAGATCTTGTCGCTCATCGCGGCGATCTCGGTCAGCAGCTCGTCCAGTTCGCGCGATTTCGCGCTGTCGTCCAGCGCGGCGACCAGTTCGATCGGCTGGCTGAGCCGTTCCAGGTAGCCCTTCAGCTGGGTCTTGATGGCTTCGTCGAGCATGGCGAGCACTCCTGCATGGATGCGGGAAATCGAATCGGAAAGGAACGCTTGTGAAAGCGGCCTGCGCCAGAGGGGGAGGGGGCGGCAGGCGGGGAGCGATGCCGGGCGCAAGCCGCTGGCACAAGCATCCTGGGAGGGTGGAACCGGGCGGCGTGCGCCCGGTTCCGGTACGGCGTGTTGCGTGTCGCGATCAGATCTTGCCGACCAGGTCCAGCGAGGGAGCCAGGGTCTTCTCGCCTTCCTTCCACTTGGCCGGGCACACTTCGCCCGGGTGGCTGGCGACGTACTGCGCGGCCTTCACCTTGCGCAGCAGTTCCTTGGCGTCGCGGCCGATGCCGCCGGCGGTGATCTCGACGATCTGGATCTTGCCCTGCGGGTCGACCACGAAGGTGCCGCGGTCGGCCAGGCCGGCGTCCTCGATCAGCACTTCGAAGTTGCGGCTGATCGCGTGGGTGGGGTCGCCCACCATGGTGTAGCCGATCTTCTTCACCGCGTCGGAGGTGTCGTGCCACGCCTTGTGCGAGAAGTGCGTGTCGGTCGAGACGCTGTAGATCTCCACGCCCAGCTTCTGGAACTCGGCATAGTTGTCGGCCAGGTCTTCCAGTTCGGTCGGGCACACGAAGGTGAAGTCGGCCGGGTAGAAGAACACCACGGACCACTTGCCCTTAAGGTCGGCCTCGGTCACTTCATGGAACTTGCCGGCCTTGAACGCCTGGGCCTTGAACGGCTTCACTTCGGTATTGATCAAAGACATCTGGTGGTCTCCGTTGCGGGTGGTTGGGTGAGTCGATGGGGCTCATTCTAGGCGGCCAGTCTGATTCGTCCAATTGATTGTTGGCATGGACATCATTGTCCGTGGCTATCAATGCCGCCATGCATCGCTGTGCTGCAGCAAGAGCTGCATGGGGTGCGTGGGCTAAAATGAGCGTTTTGACGGAGGCCACATGACGCAATCAACCACTGCAGGCGCCCGCTTCCGCGCCGCGCTCGCCGCCGAATCCCCGCTGCAGGTGATGGGCGCCATCACGGCCTATGCCGGCCTGATGGCCAAGCGCGTGGGCTACAAGGCTCTGTATCTCTCCGGCGGCGGCGTGGCCGCCAATTCGCTGGGCATGCCCGACCTCGGCATCTCCACCATGGAAGACGTGCTCACCGACGCGCGCCGCATTGTGGACGCCACCGGCCTGCCGCTGCTGGTCGACATCGACACCGGCTGGGGCGGCGCCTTCAACATCGCGCGCACCATCCGCAACTTCGAGCGCATCGGCGTGGCCGCAGTGCACATGGAGGACCAGGTGGGCCAGAAGCGTTGCGGCCATCGTCCCGGCAAGGAAGTGGTGCCGAAGGACGAAATGGTCGACCGGGTGAAGGCTGCGGTGGACGCGAAGACCAGTGCGGATTTCGTGCTGATGGCACGCACCGACGCTGCCGCAGTGGAAGGCATCGATGCCGCCATCGACCGCGCCTGCGCCTACGTCGAGGCCGGCGCCGACATGATCTTCCCCGAGGCGATGAAGACGCTGGACGACTACCGCAAGTTCAAGGCCGCGGTGAAGGTGCCGATCCTCGCCAACCTCACCGAATTCGGCTCCACGCCGTTCTTCACCACCGAGGAGCTGAAGGGCGCCAACGTGGACATCGCGCTGTACTGCTGCGGTGCCTATCGCGCCATGAACAAGGCTGCGCTGAACTTCTACGAGACGGTGCGCCGCGAGGGTACCCAGAAGAACCTTATCGATACCCTGCAGACGCGCGAGGAGCTGTACGACTTCCTGGGCTACCACGCCTACGAGGACAAGCTCGACACGCTGTTCGCCAAGCAATCCTGACGCTGCATTCCGCATCGTTCCGCCGTTTCGCAATCCCTGCATCACAGGAGACACCCGATGAGCGAGCAAGTCCTTCCCAAGGCCAAGAAGTCCGTGGCGCTGTCCGGCGTGGCCGCCGGCAACACCGCGCTGTGCACGGTGGGCCGCAGCGGCAACGACCTGCACTACCGCGGCTATGACATCCACGACCTGGCCACCAAGGGCTGCTTCGAGGAAGTGGCGTACCTGCTGGTGCACGGCGTGCTGCCGAACTGGACGGAGCTGCAGAACTACAAGGCCAAGCTCAAGCGCCTGCGCGGCCTGCCCGCACCGGTGAAGGCCGCGCTGGAACTGCTGCCCGCCGCCACCCATCCGATGGACGTGATGCGTACCGGCTGCTCGGTGCTGGGCACGGTGCTGCCGGAGAAGGACGACCACAACGTCACCGGCGCGCGCGACATCGCCGACCGCCTGATGGCCAGCTTCGGCTCGATGCTGCTGTACTGGTACCACTTCAGCCACAACGGCAAGCGCGTGGAGACCGAGACCGACGACGACTCCATCGCCGCGCACTTCCTGCACGTGCTGCACGGCAAGGCGCCCGGCGAACTGCATGCGAACGCACTGGACAAGTCGCTGGTGCTCTACGCCGAGCACGAATTCAACGCCAGCACCTTCACCGCACGCGTGATCGCCGGCACCGGTTCGGACATGTATTCGGCCATCACCGGCGCCATCGGCGCGCTGCGCGGGCCCAAGCACGGCGGCGCGAACGAAGTGGCGATGGAGATCATCGCGCGCTACCGCAGCGCCGGCGATGCCGAGGCGGATATCCGCGCCCGCGTCGAGCGCAAGGAAATCGTGATCGGCTTCGGCCACCCGGTGTACACGGTGTCCGATCCGCGCAACGTGATCATCAAGGAAATCTCGCGCAAGCTCTGCACCGAGGGCGGCAACCCGACGCTGTTCGACGTGTCCGAGCGCATCGAGAAGGTGATGTGGGACATCAAGAAGATGTTCCCCAACCTCGACTGGTACTCGGCCAGCGCCTACCACATGATGGGCGTGCCCACCGCGATGTTCACACCGCTGTTCGTGATCGCGCGCACCTCCGGCTGGAGCGCGCACGTGATCGAGCAGCGCGAGGACGGCAAGATCATCCGCCCCAGCGCCAACTACACGGGCCCGGAAGATCTGGCATACGTGGCCATCGACAAGCGCTGAAACGCGACGCGCCGATGAAGCGAAAAGGGAGCCAGCCGGCTCCCTTTTCGTTGCGCGCTCAAGCGGCGGAAGCGTTCCTCCGCCGGACCAGCCAGCTGCCCCCGCAGATCAGCACAACCAGCGCGATTTCCAGCAGGCGGCTGGTCCATGGGTGCGAGGAGAACCAGCCGTGCACCAGGTGGTCATGCGCGATCATACGGCCGGCTGTCCAGGCGATGGCGGCTGCACCCAGGTAGACGATGGCAGGGATGCGCTCGATCAGCCTGAGGATCAGGGTCGAACCCCACACCACCAGCGGCACGCTGATCAGCAGGCCGGATGCGAGCAGCGGCAGGTTGCCGTGGGACGCGCCTGCAATCGCCAGGACGTTGTCCACCCCCATCAGCGCGTCGGCGACGACGATGGTGCGCACCGCCGACCAGAAGCCGTCGGCGGCGGAGACATCGTGCGACGGATCGTCCTGCTTCAGCAGCTTCCAGGCGATGGGCAGCAGCAAGATGCCACCGAACAGCATCAATCCCGGCAGCCGCAGCAGCCAGATCACCACGGCGCTAAGCGCGATGCGTACCGCCACGGCACCAACCGTGCCCCAGAGCACGGCGCGCTTCTGCAGTGTCTTCGGCAGATCGCGTGCGGCCAGGGCGATCACGATGGCGTTGTCGCCGGCCAGCACCAGATCGAGCAGCACGATGGCCGCCAGGCTGGAGAGAAGTTCGGTGGGTGCCATGCGTTGGTCCTTGCGCGTGAGACAAATGCAGTGATGGCGGACACGCGCTGCCCGCCATGACTGCAAAAGTCTCGTTCGCGGCAAAGCCGCCGCAGTGACCGGAGCGGTGCCCGCTCGTGATGACGACCACTGCGTGAGCACCCGATGAAGCGGCGCCCGGAACTACTCCCTTTTGGGGTCAGTATCTAGCTATGGTCGATGCCTGATGCATGCCAGTCAAGCCGGACCCTTAAGGAAGCGGCGCGCAACCGCTAAAATGGGCCGCTAACACGTCTGCCGGCGTCCATCTCCAGGGTTCTTGATATCTATGAATACCGTCTACCGCCAATCCCTTCCCGGCACGTCGCTGGACTATTTCAATGCGCGCGCCGCCGTGGAGGCGATCCAGCCGGGTGCCTACGACGCGCTCCCGTACACCTCGCGCGTGCTCGCCGAGAACCTGGTGCGCCGCTGCGATCCGGCGATCCTCACGGAATCGCTTAAGCAGATCATCGAGCGCAAGCGTGAGCGCGATTTCCCGTGGTTCCCGGCGCGGGTGGTGTGCCACGACATCCTTGGCCAGACCGCCTTGGTGGATCTGGCCGGCTTGCGCGATGCGATCGCCGACCGCGGCGGCGACCCGGCCAAGGTGAACCCGGTGGTGCCGGTGCAGCTGATCGTCGACCACTCGCTGGCGGTGGAGTGCGGTGGCTTCGACCCGAACGCGTTCGCGAAGAACCGCGCGATCGAGGACCGCCGCAACGAGGATCGCTTCCACTTCATCGAGTGGACCAAGAAGGCGTTCGAGAACGTCGACGTGATCCCGCCGGGCAACGGCATCATGCACCAGATCAACCTGGAGAAGATGTCGCCGGTGATCCAGGTACAGAATGGCGTGGCCTATCCGGACACCTGCGTGGGCACCGACAGCCACACGCCGCACGTGGATGCGCTCGGCGTCATCGCCGTGGGCGTGGGCGGCCTCGAAGCGGAAAACGTGATGCTCGGCCGCGCCTCGTGGATGCGCCTGCCCGACATCGTGGGCGTGGAACTCACCGGCAAGCGCCAGCCCGGCATCACCGCTACCGACATCGTGCTTGCGCTGACTGAATTCCTGCGCAGGGAGAAGGTGGTCGGTGCGTATCTCGAATTCCGCGGCGAAGGGGCCGCGAGCCTGACGCTGGGCGACCGTGCGACCATTTCCAACATGGCGCCCGAGTACGGCGCCACCGCCGCGATGTTCTTCATCGACGGCCAGACCCTCGACTACCTGCGCCTCACCGGCCGCAGCGACGAGCAGGTCAAGCTGGTGGAGACCTACGCCAAGGCTGCGGGCCTGTGGGCCGACACGCTGGAGCACGCGCAGTACGAGCGCACGCTGACGTTCGACCTGTCCTCGGTCGTGCGCAACATGGCCGGCCCGTCCAACCCGCACAAGCGCCTGCCGACGTCGGACCTTGCTGCGCGCGGCATTGCCGGCGAATGGGCGGAGCAGCCGGGCCAGATGCCCGATGGTGCGGTGATCATCGCGGCCATCACCAGCTGCACCAACACCAGCAACCCGCGCAACGTGATCGCCGCCGCCTTGCTGGCACGCAATGCGAACGCGCGTGGCCTCACGCGCAAGCCGTGGGTAAAGAGCTCGCTCGCACCCGGGTCCAAGGCGGTGGAGCTGTACCTGAAGGAAGCGAACCTGCTGCCGGAGCTGGAGAAGCTCGGCTTCGGCATCGTGGCTTTCGCGTGCACCACCTGCAACGGCATGTCCGGCGCGCTCGATCCGGCGATCCAGCAGGAAATCATTGACCGCGACCTGTATGCCACGGCGGTGTTGTCGGGCAACCGCAACTTCGACGGTCGCATCCACCCGTACGCCAAGCAGGCCTTCCTGGCTTCGCCGCCGCTGGTGGTTGCCTACGCCATCGCCGGCACCATCCGCTTCGACATCGAAAAGGATGTGCTTGGCGTCGATGCCGACGGCCAGCCGGTGACGCTCAAGGACATCTGGCCAAGCGACGAGGAGATCGACGCGATCGTGTCCTCCAGCGTGAAGCCGGAGCAGTTCCGCAAGGTCTACGAGCCGATGTTCGCGCGTACCGGCCACACCGGCACCCGCGCCGCACCGTTGTACGACTGGCGCGCGCAGAGCACCTACATCCGCCGGCCGCCGTACTGGGAAGGCGCGCTTGCGGGCGAGCGTACGCTGAAGGGCATGCGCCCGCTTGCGGTGCTCGGCGACAACATCACGACGGACCATCTGTCGCCGTCGAACGCGATCATGCGCAACAGCGCCGCGGGCGAATACCTCGCCAGGATGGGTCTGCCGGAAGAAGACTTCAATTCATACGCGACCCATCGCGGCGACCATCTCACCGCGCAGCGCGCCACTTTCGCCAATCCCACGCTCGTCAACGAGATGGCCGTGGTCGATGGCGAAGTGAAGAAGGGTTCGCTGGCGCGCGTGGAGCCGGAAGGCAAGGTCATGCGCATGTGGGAAGCGATCGAGACCTACATGGATCGCAAGCAGCCGTTGATCGTGATCGCCGGTGCCGACTATGGCCAGGGTTCGTCGCGCGACTGGGCAGCGAAGGGCGTGCGTCTGGCGGGCGTGGAAGCCATCGCGGCCGAAGGCTTCGAGCGCATCCACCGCACCAACCTGATCGGCATGGGCGTGCTGCCGCTGGAGTTCAAGCCGGGCACCAACCGCAAGACGCTGGGCATCGACGGTACCGAGACCTTCGACGTGGCGGGCGAGCGCACGCCGCGCGCCGACCTCACGCTGGTCATCCATCGCAGGAATGGCGAACGCGTCGAGGTGCCGGTGACCTGTCGTCTGGACACCGCCGAGGAAGTGTCGATCTACGAGGCGGGCGGGGTGCTGCAGCGCTTCGCGCAGGATTTCATCGAAGCCTCGCAGGCGGCCTGACCGCCTTCCGATCCGCAGGCGATGCCACGCGGCATTGCCTGCGGTTGGCGACTTCGCCAGGAATTGACGCGAGCGAAGTCCAATCACCACAGGACAACTCATCCATGGCGTACCCTCCTCAGACCCGCATCCCCGCCACCTACCTGCGCGGCGGCACCAGCAAGGGCGTGTTTTTCCGGTTGCAGGATCTGCCCGAAGCGGCGCAGGTGCCGGGCGCCGCGCGCGATGCGCTGCTGCAGCGCGTGATCGGCAGTCCCGATCCCTACGGCAAGCAGATCGACGGCATGGGCGGAGCCACCTCCAGCACCAGCAAGACGGTGATCGTGTCCGGAAGCGCGCGGCCTAACCACGACGTCGATTACCTGTTCGGCCAGGTGGCGATCGACAAGGCCTTCGTGGACTGGAGCGGCAACTGCGGCAACCTTTCGGCGGCAGTGGGCCCGTTCGCTATCGCCGGCGGCCTGGTCGACCCTGCACGCGTGCCCCACGACGGCATCGCCACGGTACGCATCTGGCAGGCCAACATCGGCAAGACCATCATCGCCCACGTGCCGATGACCGGCGGCGCGGTGCAGGAGACCGGCGACTTCGAGCTGGACGGTGTGACGTTCCCCGCCGCCGAAGTGCAGCTGGAGTTCCTGGATCCGGCCGCCGAGGAAGACGGGGCAGGCGGCGCCATGTTCCCTACCGGGAATCTCGTGGACGATCTGGAGGTGCCCGGCGTCGGCACGCTCGAGGCGACCATGATCAACGCCGGCATTCCCACCATCTTCGTCGAGGCCGCCGCGATCGGCTATACCGGCACGGAGCTGCAGGACGCCATCAACAGCGATGCCAAGGCGCTCGCGATGTTCGAGGCCATTCGCGCGCACGGCGCGCTGCGCATGGGCCTGATCAAGTCGCTCGACGAAATCGCCACGCGTCAGCACACGCCCAAGGTGGCTTTCGTGGCACGGCCGGCCGACTACGTCGCATCGAGCGGCAAACCGGTCAAGGCGGGCGATGTCGACCTGCTCGTGCGCGCCATGTCGATGGGCAAGCTGCATCACGCCATGATGGGCACGGCAGCAGTGGCCATCGGCACCGCCGCGGCCATTCCGGGCACGCTGGTGAATATCGTCGCGGGCGGCGGCGAGCGTCAGGCGGTGCGCTTCGGCCATCCGTCGGGGACGCTGCGGGTCGGTGCCGAGGCGGCGCAGGTCGACGGTACGTGGACCGTCACCAAGGCCATCATGAGCCGCAGCGCACGTGTGCTGATGGAAGGCTGGGTGCGCGTGCCCATGGAGTAGGCCTGCGAAGGCCGGCCCTTTCGACAAGGGTTGCGTCAAGCGATAGGGTTGGGCGACCCGGCCACTCCCTGATGGCGGGGTCCCCTCTTGTCAGGAGGCGAGCACGCATGAGTGCGCATGACATCCGCTCGGCCAAGCGCCCCGATCCCGACCAGCCCATGGTCGACATCGCCGACTATGTGATCGACTACCGGATCGACTCCGGCGAGGCGTACGACACCGCGCGCTACATGCTGCTGGACTCGCTGGCCACCGCGATGATGGCCATGAAGTTTCCCGAGTGCGTCAAGCACCTCGGCCCGCTGGTGCCAGGTGCCAACCTGCCGGGCGGCGCCCGCGTACCGGGCACCCGCCACGAGCTGGATCCGGCGCAGGCGGCATTCGCCATCGGCACCCAGATCCGCTGGCTGGATTTCAACGACACCTGGCTGGCCGCGGAGTGGGGGCATCCATCGGACAACCTCGGCAGCATTCTTGCCGTGGCCGACTGGTTGGGCCGCAAGGCCGAGCGCGAAGGCGGCAAGTCGCTGACCGTGCGCGACGTACTCGCCTACGCCATCAAGGCGCACGAGATCCAGGGTTGCTACGCGTTGAAGAACAGCTTCAACCGCGTAGGCCTGGATCACGTGATCCTGGTGCGGCTGGCGTCCACGGCGGTGATCACGCACATGCTGGGTGGCGACAAGGAGCGGATCGTCACCGCCATTTCGCACAGCTGGATCGACAACGGTGCGTTGCGCACCTACCGCCACGCCCCGAACACCGGGCCGCGCAAGAGCTGGGCCGCCGGGGATGCCTGCCGCCGCGCGGTCATTCACGCCATCAATGCGGTGTACCGCGGCGTGGTGGGCTATCCATCGGCACTCAGCGCCAAGACCTGGGGTTTCTACGACGTCGCCTTCAAGGGCAACGCATTCGAATTCGAGCGTCCGTTCGGCAGCTACGTGATGGAGAACGTGCTGTTCAAGATCAGCTTCCCGGCCGAGTTTCACGCCCAGACCGCCGTGGAGTGCGCAATGAAGCTGCACGGCGAGGTTGCCGGCAGGCTCGACGAGATCGAGAAGGTGGCGATCGAAACCCAGGAAGCGGGTTGCCGCATCATCGACAAGACCGGCCCGCTGGCCAATTACGCCGATCGCGATCACTGCATCCAGTACATGGTGGCGGTGCCGCTGATCTTCGGGCGCCTCACCGCGGACGACTACAACGATGACGTGGCCGCCGACCCGCGCATTGATGCATTGCGCGACACGATGAGCGTGGTCGAGAACCCGCGGTTCACCAAGGATTACGTCGACCCGGACAAGCGCTATATCGGCA
The DNA here is from genome assembly GCF_014843005.1 of Rhodanobacter sp. DHG33. Lineage (GTDB taxonomy): Bacteria > Pseudomonadota > Gammaproteobacteria > Xanthomonadales > Rhodanobacteraceae > Rhodanobacter_A. The sequence continues at coordinate 570,143 of NZ_JACYXM010000006.1, forward strand.
ATTCGGTACAGGTGTTTTTCAAGGACGGCAGCCGTACCGAAAAGGTATCCATCGATTATCCGGCCGGTCATCGCAAGCGCCGCGCCGAAGGCATTCCGCTGCTATTGAAGAAATTCGAAGCGGCCATGCGTGGGCATCTGCCGGTCGGCAAGGTCGAGGCCATCCTTGCCGCGACCCGTGATTCGGCAGGGCTGGATGCCATGCCGATTCAGCAGTTCATGGGCTTGTTCACGCTTTGAATACGCCCCAAGAGGCAAATCTTGCAGATGGTGGGCACCTGTTTGCCCAAGCTGTACGGTGTTTAACGGCAATGGGCGTCGCAGATTGTTGCGATTTACCCGGTGTGTTACGTTTGTGTAAAGCGACAGGGATCGACTCTTGTCTTCCGAGTGCGGGGTCGCTGCGTTATGACAGTGCGTTGTTGTTGTTTCAATAATGTAGAAGGAGAAACCTGATGAAGCACAAGGGTCTGTATTTCATGGTGGCTTTGGCCTTGGGTGGCGTGGGTGCCGCTCATGCGCAAGACAATACTGCGGCTAGCGCGGGCAGCAGCGACAACACGGCTGCTCCGGCATGGCCGAACGGTTTCGATGACCGTTGGTATATCGCGCCGACCATCGGCGGCTACTTCAACGACTCGCATCGCCATACCGACAGCGACCAGATTTATTACGGTCTCGGGGTAGGCAAGTTCATCTCGTCCAACACTTCGATCGACGTGTTCGTTGACCGTACCTCGCGCAACATCGACCATCATGCCGGTACTTGGGCCAGCAACAATGTTGGCGTGGCTGCCCGCTATTTCTTCGGCAGCGATTCGTGGCGCCCCTATGTGATGGCCGGCGTGCTGGGCAGCCATCACAAGAATCCCATGGACAGTGGCTGGGATCCGGCGGCTCAAGTCGGCGTGGGTATCGCCAAGTCGGTGACCGACAGCTCCGATATCCGCCTTGAGGCCGGCTATCGCTATGACTGGGACGACCAGAGCCAGGCCAGCCGCAATGGCTACGGCGACTGGTTCATCGGCCTGAGCATCGTGTCGCGCATCGGTGCGATTCCGGTCGCCCCGGCCCCGGTGGCGCCGCCGCCGCCGCCCCCGCCGCCGCCGGCTGAAGCCCCGGCTCCGCAGAAGGTGGTGATCGACCTGCGTGGCGTGAACTTCAAGTTCGACTTCCCGAAGAAGGGCCACGTGCACGCTTCGGAAATCGGCAAGGCGCTGGCCGTGCCGACGTCGGA
>NZ_JACYXM010000007.1 GCF_014843005.1 Rhodanobacter sp. DHG33
GATGAGCGCACCTTGCTGCTGGAGACCTGGAATCAGACCGACGCACCCTACCCCGATCAGCTGTGCATCCACCAGTTGTTCGAGCAACAAGTACAGCAGCACCCCGAGGCCACCGCCCTCGTCTTCGAGGATCAGTCCCTCTCCTACGCCGAGCTCAACATCCAGGCCAATCGCCTCGCCCATCATCTGATCGATCGCGGAGTAAAGCCGGGCGAATGTGTCGTCACCCTCCTCGAACGCAGTGCCGCCCTGGTCATCACTCAGCTGGCCATCCTCAAGGCCGGTGGCACCTATGTGCCCATTGACCCGGAAGTACCGGTAGAACGCCAACAGTGGATCATCGCCGACTGTGCCGCCCGCCACNGTAAAGCCGGGCGAATGTGTCGTCACCCTCCTCGAACGCAGTGCCGCCCTGGTCATCACTCAGCTGGCCATCCTCAAGGCCGGCGGCACCTATGTGCCCATTGACCCGGAAGTACCGGTAGAACGCCAACAGTGGATCATCGCCGACTGTGCCGCCCGCCACCTTCTCACCACGGCATCTTTTGCCCTAAACGCTACTGTCTCGCCCGTACTCATCGAGCCGCTGTTGACCGAGGGTCTCGAGTCCAACCCCTCACTGCACCTATCCAGCGACAGTCCCGCTTATGTGATGTATACCTCCGGATCGACCGGCATTCCTAAGGGCGTGGTGGTGCCTCATCGGGCCGTCAATCGATTAGTTATCAATAATAGGTATGCCGAATTTGATGCTAGCTCTCGCGTAGCCTTCGCAGCCAATCCCGCCTTTGATGCCGCCACCATGGAGATCTGGGGGCCTCTGCTTAATGGGGGCGTCCTGGTTGTTATAAACCGCGCGACTTTGCTGTCACCTCAATCTTTCGTGCATGCACTACAAATCGACCAGGTCAATGTGATGTGGCTGACCGTCGGCCTGTTCAATCAAATAGCTTCCACACTTGCTCCTGTGTTGCCGAATCTCAAGGTGCTACTGGTTGGTGGAGACGTGCTCGACCCAGCCCTCATGCGAAGTGCATTGCAAGATCATCCACCGCAGCGATTAATTAATGGCTACGGTCCGACCGAAACTACGACCTTCGCGACGACCTATACGCTTCAAGGAACCGAGAATGAGGTCGCCACTGTCCCCATTGGCCGTCCGATTGCCAACACGCGCATCTACCTGCTCGATGCCCACGGCCAGCCCGTTCCTCTCGGGGTCGCCGGTGAGCTGTACATCGGCGGTGCCGGTGTCGCCCGCGGTTACTTGAACCGCCCTGACCTCACTACCGAACGTTTCCTGCCCGACCCGTTCAACGCCCTGCCCGGCGCGCGCATGTACAAGACCGGCGACCTGGCCCGCTACCTGCCCGATGGCAATCTCGTCTTCTTGGGCCGCAACGATCACCAGGTCAAGATTCGTGGCTTCCGCNTTCCTCTCGGGGTCGCCGGTGAGCTGTACATCGGCGGTGCCGGTGTCGCCCGCGGTTACTTGAACCGCCCTGACCTCACTACCGAACGTTTCCTGCCCGACCCGTTCAACGCCCTGCCCGGCGCGCGCATGTACAAGACCGGCGACCTGGCCCGCTACCTGCCCGATGGCAATCTCGTCTTTTTGGGCCGCAATGATCACCAGGTCAAGATTCGTGGCTTCCGCATCGAGCCCGGCGAGATCGAAGCGCGCCTGATGGAACATCCGGCGGTGCGTGAGGCTGTCGTCCTCGCCCGCGAAGACGTCCCCGGCGACAAACGCCTCGTCGCCTATCTCACCGTCACTCCGGAAGACACGACCGCCTCCGGTGNGTACAAGACCGGCGACCTGGCCCGCTACCTGCCCGATGGCAATCTCGTCTTCTTGGGCCGCAATGATCACCAGGTCAAGATTCGTGGCTTCCGCATCGAGCCCGGCGAGATCGAAGCGCGCCTGATGGAACATCCGGCGGTGCGTGAGGCTGTCGTCCTCGCCCGCGAAGACGTCCCCGGTGACAAACGCCTCGTCGCCTATCTCACCGTCACTCCGGAAGACACGACCGCCTCCGGTGAGCTGCCTGCGACTTTGCGCGCCCACCTCGGTGCCTGCCTACCCGACTACATGGTCCCGGCGGCCTTCGTGCCGTTGGACGCGTTGCCCCTGACACCCAACGGCAAACTCGACCGCAAGGCCTTGCCCGCACCGGGCGACACGGCCTACGCCCGTCGGGCCTACGAGCCACCCCAGGGCGAGATCGAGCAGACCCTCGCCACCCTCTGGACGGAGCTGCTCGGCCTCCAGCAGGTCAGCCGCCACGACAACTTCTTCGAGGTCGGTGGCCATTCCCTGATCGCCGTGCAACTTGTCAGCCAAGCCAAGAGCAATGGCCTCAAGCTCAGCGTAAACCAGATATTCCAAAGCCCTCAACTAAAAAATCTAGCAAAAATAATTAAAGAGGGTCCTTCGCATCCCAATGAGATTGATGCGATCCCAATTCGAACAACTGGCACTCAATCACCACTCTTCTTCTTACCAGCGGGCACAGGCGACTATTCCTACGCCTTCGAATTGACACGAGATCTCAGCATAGATCTCCCCGTCTATGCGCTGCCATGGCAGTCCATACATGAAGCGCCCCCACTTACCATGGAGGCCATGGCTGTCCGAATGGTGGCTATGATCCGAGTAATTCAACCACAAGGCCCATACCGACTAGCTGGCTACTCATCTGGTGGAATACTGACATATGCCGTGGCCCAGCATTTGCTAAGCATTGATCAGGCAGTATCATTTATAGGCTTGATCGATGTCACCCTGCCTCCCGAGAAGCTCGCTCAATCGCCAACAACAGCCGAGAAAATGGTATTCATTCAGAATGAATCAATCGAGCATCTTGACGCCCTCCATAAGTCAACCGATGATTCGCCACTCACGCAATTGACCGAAGAAACCCAACGACTGAATGCAGCTCTATCACCAAAATTTCACAACGCACAAGACGAAGCCATGTTTTGGGAACGAGCTGGTCATTTCAATTTGAACATAGTTCCATCCTATCAAGCACCCGCTCTACCTTTAATGATTCACCAATTTTATGCAATTGAAATTCCCCCATTACCGCCTGAAAGAAACCCTCACGGAGAAGAGATCACCGTGCCAGCAGCACCACAATCACCCACGAAGGGATGGGGACGCGTACTACCAATATCCAGCATTCACCTAATCCCCATTCCTGGCAACCACTTCACGATTATGACGAAACCCGGCAACCGAGCTTTTTTAGGTCATCACCTCTTCAAAATACTTAAGACGTGTTGAGCCATGGATAACTTCGACGCGAAGATCAGTAGTAATCCGCGCGACCGATGGCGAATGACCAAGATCGAGACATATTTCTACTCGATTTCGTACATGCGTGGCCATGCATGATGGAGTAGCCAGATCTCCGTAGGCCCGCACGGCCCACTCGCGTCGGGGTCCCTGACGTACATCACATGCAGATTTCGCGGGCCCAACTCTGATCATCCCCGTCCTGCAGGCCCTCTAAATAAGCTGGCTTAGCGTTTCCAGCCGACTCATCCTCACACCAGCCTCCCTCAGAAGGTCACGGCGAACGGGGCTTCAGGGTCGCACAGGCGGCCAAGAGCCCCCGCAGGGTGCAGCGTGGCCGAGCCTCGCAGAGACGAGCCCAGCCCCGTCCGTCCGACCCGTGAGCGGCAAAGCTTGTAATTCTAGGCCACAGCTTATTAGGTGCACGCCCAGATACAGCGCCGCCGTAACACGGCGAAACATCAAGAAATGCGGGCACATATTTGGGTACAGAGCAGCCCTCACAAGCACAAAAAAAGCCGACCCGCGAGGATCAGCCTTTTTCGTAATCGCCTGATTTCCAGACAAAGTTGGTGGGCGGTACAAGGATCGAACTTGTGACCCCTACCATGTCAAGGTAGTGCTCTACCGCTGAGCTAACCGCCCGATTCGCGTGGCAGCAAGCCTCGCGAGCCGCGCAGTATAGGCGACTCCCTGTCCCGCGACAAGCTCAGCGCAGCGCCTGCTCGCGCAACTGGTGGATCTGGTCGCGCAGCCGAGCCGCCGCTTCGAACTCCAGATTCTGGGCATGCTTGTACATCTGCGCTTCCAGTTTCTTGATGGCGGTGGCGGCTTTGGCGGGGTCCATCGCTTCGTAGCTAGCCGGCGATTCGGCCACAGCACGCGCTTTGGACTTGCCACCGCGACTGCGTGACGACTCGCTGCGCGCGCCTTCCATGATGTCGGCGATGCGCCGCTCCACCGTCCTGGGCGTGATGCCGTGCGCTTCGTTGTACGCGAGCTGCTTCTCACGGCGGCGCGCCGTCTCATCCATCGCCGCCTGCATCGAGCGGGTCACCTCGTCGGCGTAGAGAATGGCCTTGCCGCGAACGTTGCGGGCAGCGCGGCCGATGGTCTGGATCAACGAGCCGGTGGAACGCAGGAAGCCTTCCTTGTCGGCGTCGAGCACCGCCACCAGCGATACCTCCGGCATGTCCAGGCCTTCGCGCAGCAGGTTGATGCCCACCAGCACGTCGAACTCGCCCAGGCGCAGGTCGCGGATGATCTCGCTGCGCTCCACCGTCTCGATGTCCGAATGCAGGTAGCGCACCTTCACGCCATGCTCGGAGAGGTATTCGGTGAGATTCTCCGCCATGCGCTTGGTCAGCGTGGTGACCAGCACGCGGTCGCCCATCGCGATGCGCTTGTTGGCCTCGCCCAGCAGGTCGTCCACCTGCGTGCGCACGGGGCGCACCTCCACCTCGGGATCGACCAGGCCGGTGGGGCGCACCACCAGCTCGACGATGGCCTCGCCGGACTTCTGCAGTTCGTACTCGCGCGGCGTGGCGGAGACGTAGATCGCACGCGGCACCCGCGCCTCCCACTCCTCGAAGCGCAGCGGGCGGTTGTCGAGCGCGGACGGCAGGCGGAAGCCGAATTCCACCAGGGTTTCCTTGCGCGAACGGTCGCCCTTGTACATCGCGCCGACCTGCGGCACGGTGACGTGCGATTCGTCCACCACCAGCAGGCCGTCGGGGGGCAGGTAGTCGAACAGCGTGGGCGGCGGCTCGCCGGGCGCGCGCCGGGAAAGGTGGCGCGAGTAGTTCTCGATGCCCTGGCAGTAGCCCACCTCGGCCATCATCTCCACGTCGTAGCGGGTGCGCTGATCCAGCCGCTGCGCCTCGAGCAGCTTGTTGTCGCGGTACAGCACCTCCAGCCGCTCTTTCAGCTCGTCCTTGATGGTGTCGATGGCGTTGAGCACGCTCTCGCGGGTGGAGGCGTAGTGCGTGCGCGGATACACCGTGTAGCGCGGCACCTTGCGCACGGTTTCGCCCGTGAGCGGGTCGAACAGGGAGAGGCCTTCCACTTCGCCGTCGAACAGCTCGATGCGCAGCGCCTCGGTTTCCGATTCAGCGGGAAACACGTCGATGATCTCGCCGCGCACGCGGTAGGTACCGCGGCGCAGTTCCATCTCGTTGCGGGTGTACTGCAGTTCGGTCAGCTGGCGGATCAGCTGGCGCTGCTCGATGCGCTCGCCCTTGGCCAGGATCAGGCGCAACGACAGGTAGTCCTCGGGATTGCCCAGGCCGTAGATCGCCGACACCGTAGCCACGATGATTGCATCGCGCCTCGACAGCAGGGCCTTGGTCGCCGCCAGTCGCATCTGCTCGATGTGGTCGTTGATCGAGGCGTCCTTCTCGATGAAGGTGTCGGATGCCACCACGTAGGCTTCCGGCTGGTAGTAGTCGTAATAGCTGACGAAATACTCCACCGCGTTGTTCGGGAAAAACTCCTTGAACTCGCCGTACAACTGCGCCGCCAGCGTCTTGTTCGGCGCCATCACGATGGTGGGCCGCTGCACCTGCTGGATCACGTTGGCGATGGTGTAGGTCTTGCCCGAGCCGGTGACGCCGAGCAGGGTCTGCGCGGCCAGCCCGGCCTCGAAACCTTCGCTCAGACGGCGGATCGCCTCGGGCTGGTCGCCGGCGGGCTGGTAGGGCGCAACGAGTTCGAAGCGGTCGGTCATGGCGGATGACATGCGGGCGGATACGTGCATCTTAAAGCGCTGCTGCTGACAGCCTCTGTCAGCAGTACCCGATGCCGCTCGCCGCCGTCGGACGGCTGGCCGCATGGACGCGCCTTCCTAGCATGGCGATTCCGCCCATGCAGGAACGCACCATGGCAACACGGCAGACTCGCGGACGGCCCGCCAGGCCATATGGCAGCACGCTGATCGAACAGATCACGGTGGTGGCCATCCTCGGCGTACTTGCCGCCATCGCGATGCCTTCACTGGCCCGGCTGCATCGCCGCAGCCGGGTGCAGACCGCACAAATGGATTTCATCGCGGCCCTGCAGCATGCGCGGGGCATTGCCATTATCAGCGGCAAACCGACCCTGTTCTGCCCCAGCCGGGATGGTGCGCGCTGCAGTGGCGGAACACGCTGGGAATCCGGCTGGCTGATCGGGCACGACCAGGACCGCGACGGCCAGCCCGACAAGACACCGCTGCGTACCCAAATCGGCTACACCGGCATGACCATTCTCGGCGACCGCGGCCGTCCATTCGTGCGCTTCCGCAACGACGGCACTGCCGGCGGCACGACCAACACGTTGCGCTTCTGCGGCCGCGGCCAAGCGGATTCGGTGTTGACGGTGGTGGTCTCCAACGCCGGCCGTGTCCGCGGCGCGCCGGCTGGGGCAATGGAAACCGCCAGCTGCGCCACCGCGCATTAATCGCCGTTTGCACGGCCTCTGCTTGACAGTCCGCGACCCGAACGACAAACTACGCAGCTCCCGCCCGAATAGCTCAGCCGGTTAGAGCACTTGACTGTTAATCAGGGGGTCGTTGGTTCGAGTCCAACTTCGGGCGCCAGACACATGAAAAAGGCCGGCAGCGATGCCGGCCTTTTTGCATACGGCCCTCACCGGCTTCTTCAGCCGGTGATCACGCGATAGCACGGCACGTAGGCTGCGCCGCCAGGCAGCTTCATGCGGTGCTGCTCCACGAAGGCCTGCAGCAGCTTGTCCAGCGCCTGCATGATGTCGCGATCGCCGTCGATGTCGAACGGACCGTTCTTCTCGATGGCCTGCACGCCCTCCTCCTTCACGTTGCCGGCCACGATGCCGGAGAACGCGCGGCGCAGGTCCGCCGCCAGTTCGTGCAACGGCCGTCCGTGGCGGAGCTGCAGGCCGCGCATCGCCTCGTGGGTAGGACGGAACGGAGTCTGGAATTCCAGCGGAATGCGCAGCGCCCAGTTGAAGAAGAACGCGTCCTTGGTGTCGAGGCGGTGGGTGCGCACCTTGTCGATGCCCTTGGCCATCGCCTTCGCCACGGCAGCGGGATCGTCGACGATGATCTGGTAGTGCGCAGCCACCGCATCGCCCAGCGCGAGGCGAAGGAATTTGTCGATCTGCTCGAAGTACTCGGCGGACTGCTTCGGTCCGGTGAGTATCAGCGGGAACGGCGTGCCCGCGTTGTCCGGGTGCAGCAGGATGCCGAGCAGGTAGAGGATCTCCTCCGCCGTGCCCACGCCGCCGGGGAACACGATGATGCCGTGGCCGATGCGCACGAACGCTTCGAGGCGCTTCTCGATGTCCGGCATGATGACGAGATGGTTGACGATGGGGTTCGGCGACTCGGCCGCGATGATGCCCGGCTCGGTGATGCCGATGTAGCGGTTGTTGCGGCGGCGCTGCTTGGCGTGCGCGATGGTCGCGCCCTTCATCGGTCCCTTCATCGCACCGGGGCCGCAGCCCGTGCAGATGTCCAGGCCGCGCAGGCCCAACTGGTAGCCCACGACCTTGGTGTAATCGTATTCCGCGGACGAAATCGAGTGGCCGCCCCAGCACACCACGAGGTTCGGGTCGATGTGCGGCTTCAGGATGCGCGCGTTGCGCAGGATCTCGAATACCGCCTGGGTCAGCGCGTCGGAGGGATCGAGGTCGCTGCCGATCTGCTCCAGTTGGGTGGACACGTAGACGATGTCGCGCACCACCGCCACCAGCAGCTCGTTGACGCCGCGGATGATCTGGCCGTCCACGAAAGCCTGCGCCGGCGCATTGGCCAGTTCGATCTTGATGCCGCGGTCCTGCTGCAGCACCTGGATGTCGAAATCCGGGTACTGGTCGAGGATCGCCCGCGGATCGTCGCTGATCGTGCCCGAGGTCAGCACCGCCAGGGCGCAGCGGCGCAGTAGGCCGTGCAGGCCCGAATCGGTGGCGCCGCGCAGGCGCGCGACCTCGTGGCGGGAAAGGATGTCCAGCCCACCGGCGGGCGAAATGCGCGCACTCACGGTGGCATTGCTGCCGGCAACGCCGGCACGTGCATCACTCATTGCTATCTCCATGCCACTGTCCCGCGGGCACACGCCTGCGTGGATGCGGCAGCCCCGAAGCTTCCTGCCTCGGCCGTGACACAGTCAAGACAAGGGGCTCGTGGAACCCGCGCCATCGCAAAAACGGCGGGATGGGCGCTTTGCGCGCCCGTTAAGACATCTGCAGGCTGGCGCGCATCGATGCACGCCACAAAGAAGCCGGCGCCCTCGCAGGCGCCGGCTTACGGTGAGGCACTAACGCGCGCCGATTCAGAACGTATAGCGGACCGTCAGCATCGCCGACCAGCGCGACACCACGTTGGTCTTGGTGTACGTGCCGGCGTCGTACACCGTCAGCTGTTCCGGCTGGTAGTTGCCGTACTTGTCCGTGTAGAGCTTGTAGATGTACTTGCCGTCGGCACCCACGCCGGCGTAATCCGCCAGGTTGCGCGTCTGGTAGAAGCCCAGATCGTGCTCCTGGCCCCAACGCTTGTTGACCAGGTTCAGCACGTTGTAGACGTCCAGCCGGACCTCGCCCTTGTTGCCCTTGAAGATGCCCGGGATTTCCTGGCGCACGCTCAGGTCCAGGTCATTGACCCACGCCGCGGTGGCGGCGTTGCGCTTGGCGATCTGGCCCTGGTGCTTGCTCAGGTACGAATCGCTCTGGATGTAGCTGTAGAACTGCTTGATCTGCGCGGCCGTGGCCGGCTGACCGTTCGGCTGCACCAGGGTCGCTTCGCCGTTGCGCGGGATGTAGACCAGATCGGTACCCTGGCCGAAACCGTCGCCGTTGGCGTCGTTGCCGAAGGTCCAGCTGTACGGCTGGCCCGTGTGGCCGTCGTAGAACGCGCTGATGCTGGTGACGTAATCGCCGAAGAAACGGTGCTGCCACGTGATCGACGCATTGACGCGCTGGCGCACCGCACGGTTGGAGCGCGACACCGTCTCGTCGTTCGGGTTCACCCAGGCGCTGTTGGACAGATTCGAGCTGGCCTGGCTGGAGGTGCCGGGGTTCACTTCGGTGGAATCGCCGAAGGTCACGCCCAGGCTGCCGAACCAGTTGTCGGAGAACGGCTTCTTCAACGACAGGGTCAGCGCATCGGCATGGCCCTTGTGGGTGTTGGTGAGGTAGGTGGAGTTGTAGGTGAAGCTCTTGCTCGCATTGGCCCGCGCATCGGCGCTGGCGCCAGCCTCGCCCGGCGTCTTCCAGTACTGGTTGCGGCCGTCGGGCATGGTGCCCGTGGGCGAACCGAGGTTGAGCATCTGGTACCAGATGCCGTTGCGCACCTTGACGTACTGGTACTCGGCCGAGAACACGGTGCCCCACCACGGCAGCTCGCGATCGAACGCCAGGCTGTACTTCCACACGGAAGGCAGCTTGAAGTTCCGGTCGATGGTATCCACGCCCATCTGGCTGCTCGCCGGCGGCGGCAGGTTCTGGCCGAACGGATTCGAGCTGAATACCGGCAGGCTGTTGCCCTGCCCCGGCTGGACGCCGTAATCGTTGTACACCTGGTACACCGTGGTAGTGATGCCGTTGTTCTGGAACGGATTGGTCATCCACACCGTCGGCGGATTGGACTGGAACAGACCGAAACCGCCGCGCAGCTGCGTCATCAACTGGGTGTCGAAGGCGTAGTTGAACGACACGCGCGGCTCGACGATACGCAGGCCGTCGATGGTGTTGTTGTTCTGCAACGGCGTGACGTTGCTGCCCGACGGGTAGTTCACCACGACCTGGCCGTTCGCATCGATGCCGAAAGTCTTGGCCACAGCAGGGTTGTAGACCGGGTGGTCGCCCGTGTTGGCCTGGTCGACGCGGATGCCGTACTGCAGCGACAGGTTGTTGTTCACCTGCCAGGTGTCCTGCAGGAACAGGCTGGTCTGGCGCAGCGTCCACTGCGCCGCCACGTCATTGAGCGTATAGCCCTGCGAAGGCTGGTAGATGTTGTACGAACCGTAGATGCCCTTCTCGAAATTGTCGATGCCGTAGAAGGTGTAGGCGCCGAATTCGGTACGGCCGAACAGGTTGTAGATCTTGTTCTGCTGGAAGTCGACGCCGCCCTTGAGCGTGTGGTCGCCCAGATACCAGGTAGCCGCCTCGAATAGGCTCCAGGTCTTGATGTTCAGCACGTTGTAGTGGCTGTACTGGTCCTCGCCAAGATCGACGTACGGCGTGGAGCCGGTCTGCTTGCCCGTCTTCGGGTTCGTGCTGACGCCCAGGTCCACGAACACCTGCGGCTGCTGCTCGGCGACGTTGCGCACCTGCGAGAACTGGCGGTAGCCGAGCTTGGTTTCGGTGGAGAAATCCTCGTTCCAGTCGTCGAAGAACTGCAGCACCGCATTCTTGGTGTCGCTGTTCTTGGTGTACCAGTAGCTGGTCAAGCCGATCGAGTTGCTGGAGTTGCCCTGCACGATGGGCTGGACTTCCTTGGTGCGCTGGTAGCTGAAGCTGGCGCGGTGGTTGTTGGTGATGTTCCAGTCCAGCTTGGCCAGGTAGCGCTCGTCGAGCAGGTCCACGTTGCCGCCGCTGAAATTGCCCGGCTTCAGGCCCAGCGCGTTGGCGGCATTGATGATGCGCTGCAGGTCGCCCGGCGACACCTTGTTGGAAGTGGACGGGCCATTGCCTAGGGTGGAATCGAGGCCGTTGGCCGAATCGGCGCCGAGGCCGATGGTCTTCTCCTTCTCGTAGTTGACGAAGAAGAACAGCTTGTCCTTGACGATCGGGCCGCCAAGGGTGGCGCCCGCGGTCCAGTCGCGCTTGTAGCCGGCGTAGTCGTATCCCGGCTGGTCCTTGTTCAGCCAGCCGGCCGTGCCGACCAGCTTGTCAGCATTGCGGTAGGCGTAATACACCGAACCGTGGAAATCGTTGGTGCCGCTCTTGGTCACCGCGTTGATGTTGGCGCCCACGGTGTCGGAAGCCACGTCGAAGTTCGCCGTGGAGATGTTGTATTCCTCGATGGTGTCGGCCGAGATCGGCGAGCCGATGTACGGCATGCCGTTGGAGTTCAGGCCGAACGGGTCGCCTACGCCGGCGCCATCCACGGTGATCGAGTTGTAGCGGTTGTTCATGCCCATCGTGGAGATGGCGCCTTCGCCGCGGTCCGAGATGCTCACGCGCGGATCGAGGCGCGCGATGTCGGCGATCGAACGGCCCGGCGAGGGCGCCGCCTGCAGCTCGCGCTGCGAGACATTGGTGGACATGCCCTTGTTGTCGGGCGTGAAGGTCTGCGCCAGCGCGTTGGCCGATACGGTGACGGCCCCGAGGTTCTTCGCCTCCTTGACCTGCTCTGCCCCCAGGGTCAGGTTGACCGCCGTGTCCTGCGCCAGCTGCAGGTAGACGTTCTTCTGTTCGCCCTGGGGCATCCCGGCCTTAGACACCGTGACGTCGAACGGGCCGCCCACGCGCAGGCCCTGTGCGGTGTAGCGGCCATTCGCATCGGTGGTGGCGACCTTGGTGGTGCCCGACGGCTCGTGCACGATCTGCACGCTGGCGCCGGCAACCGGCTGGCCGCTGCCGTCGAGCACGCGACCGCTGATCGAAGCCGAGGTGTCCTGGGCCAGGATCGGCGAGGAGGCCAGCAGCGCAGCAATGGCCACCGGCAGCAGTTTGGCGCGATTGGTGTGTTTCATAGAGACATCGACCCTCATGGCGATTCGCAACAAGCAACGAAGTGAGGGCAACAGGCCGGGCCGTCCGTCGCCAGGCAGGCCTGGCGAGGTGTTGGCTCTAACTGGTGCCCCTTGGAATAAAGCGGCCACGGACGGATGCTCCGGACGGCTGCCACGCAAAAAGTTACGCGCAGGATATTACATTATCGTAACAATTTGCCGAATCGTTGCTTGTTGCGGATCGCCGGGGCGGATGGCGGCAACAAAAAAGCCGGCACCCGAAGGTGCCGGCTTCACGACCCGCGCTATGCCAGCCGCGGGCGATGGAACGCTAGATCAGCGGATCGAAACGCCGAAGGTGATCATGTAGGTACGGCTCTGCAGGATCGAGTAGGTCGCCGGCGTTGCGTAGGCCGAGGGGTTGGTGCTCTGGCCCGAAGACGCCAGGAACGGATTGGCGTAGGACCAGGTGAGCGCCTGGTGGTCGGTCAGGTTGAACGCATTGAACTTGATGTACGGCTGGGTGAAATCAACCGAGAAATCCGGCAAGTGGTAGCCCGCGCTCAGGTTGAAGGTGGTGTAGCCGCCCACCTTTTCCGTGTTCGACCAGTCACCCCAGATCGCACCGCTGTACTTCGCGCTCAGGCTGGCCCACAGCGGGCCCTGCTTGTAGTCGAGGCTCGCGTAGGCCGCATTGCGCGGCGTGTTGATCAGGGTCTTGCCCTGGGTGAAGTAGATGCCGTCGCTGCCCGAATTCACGTTGTCCTGCTGGCGGGCCACGGTGTAGGTGTACGAGCCGTACAGCGTGAACAGGTCGGTCAGCTTGACGCTGGCTTCGCTGTTCAGGCCACGCATGTGGACGCTGGGCAGGCTGGTGTACACGGTCTGGCCGCTGTTTTCGTCGTAGCCGCTGACCTGCTTATTGCGGAAGTTGGCGGCGTAGGCATCGACGCTGACCGACACGCGCGGAGCATAGAAGCGCCAGCCCAGGTCGGCACTCGTCGCCGTCTCGGGCTTGTTCACCGCGGTGAAGCTGCCCGACTCCGGATGGTTCGCGTTGAGGTCGGCCGCTGCACCGTTCTGCGCCAGCGCACCGTTGACCGGGGTACGGAACGTCCGACCCATGCCGAAGTAGAACTGGTTCTCGTCGTTCAGCTGGAACTTCGTGCCCACCGTCGGCGACCACTTGTGGTACGTGGCCTGGAACGGGCCGCCGAACTGCTGGTAGTAGTACGGGCCATAGTTCGAGCCCGGGTACTCGTAGTCGAAGCCCTTACGCTGGGCCCAGACGTAGGAGATGCCGGCGGTCACCGTCCACTGGTCGCTGGGCGTCCAGGTGTTGGTGGCGAAGGCCTTTTCGGTGGTGGTGGTGGTGTACTCGTCGTATGCCGCCTGCACGCGGCCGTCCGGGTAACGGATCAGGTCGGTCTGCGCCCAGATGTCCGACGGGGTGCCGGTGTTGGTGTCGATCGGCGTGAACACCTCGTTCTGCTGCTCGCGCGGACGCTCCCACCACACGCCGTAGACCAGCGTGTCGTTGAGGCCGAGATCCTGGCTCAACTTGGCGATGACACCCGGGCGGTAGGTGATGTTCTGGCTGAGCGAATAGACCAGACCCTTGGTGCCGTTCGTGATGCGACCGTCGCCGTTGAGGTCGGCGTTGACGTAGCCGTACTCGTTGTCGTTATAGGTGCTCTCCTTGAAGGCCGAGGCACCGCTGCCGCCGCCGTCGCCGTACTGGAAGTAAGGCACCACGGACAGGTGCAGGCTGTCGTTCAGCGTGAACTCGCCGTCGGCGCTGCCCATCCAGCTGATGTACGGATTGACGTGCAGTTGGTAGTTGCAGACGTTGTAGTTGACGCTCGGCCCGCAAGCGCTGGTGCTGGTCGACTTCACGTTCTCGGGCACCGTCCAGATGTTGGAGAAGTTGTAGTCGTAATCTGCAGCCGCCTGCGACTTGGTCGGGTGCATGTAGCTGTTCTTCACTTCCCGGTTGTACTGCATCGAGAAGGAGATCGAGTTGCGGTCGTCGATGGTCCACAGCACCTTGCCGTCGACCTTGGTCACCCTCTGCTGGCCGGGGCCGTCCCAGATGTCGGCATCGTTGTTGGAGTACGAGATCCATGCGCGCACCGGGCCCATATCGCCGGTGTTCAGGCGCACGAAGGTGCGGTGGTAGCTGTTGCTGCCGAAGGTCTGGCTGAGATCGACGCCACCCGTGTGCGACGGATCGATGGTCGCCCAGCCGATGGAGCCGCCGGCCGCGCCGGAGATCGGCTGGTCGACGTCCGGCCAGCCCTGCTGCACGGTGATGTCGCCCATGTTCTCGGCATCGCCGTACTCGGTGGCGTACACGCGATAGTTGCCGCTGTCGTTGATCGGCGCGCCGTTGACGGTGGTACCCACTTCGTCGCTGGTGAAGCCGCGGATGGAGTAGTTGCCGTCGTTCAGGCCGGTGTAGTCATCGGTGGACGTGAACACGCCCGGGATGCTCTGGATCGCCTGCACGAAGGTACCGCCCGGCGCGCCCTGCTGGATCGCCGCACGGGTGATGGTGGACACCGCCTTGGGCGCGTCCTGCTCGGACATCAGGCCACCGCCGAGGGCGGCGGCCGTCGCGGTCACCTGGACGGACTCCAGTTCGCGCGCGTGCTTGGTGGCGACCGCCGACACCTTGGAGGTGCTCGATACGCTGGACTGGCCACCGCCGCCCTGCTGGGCCGTGGTCTGCGCGGGCTGGCTGTCGGTGCCCGTCGTGGTCTGTTGCGCCAGTGCCATCGACGACACCAGGCCAAGAGAGAGTGCAATCGCTGCAGAGAGATAAGCTCGCTTCATGTGTATTCCCCGTAATGCAAGTTCAAATCGGTAATGACTGCGTCGTGACGGCAAACAAACGCGTTTCGAAAGAAAAAACGAATATTCCGGGCACAAAAAAACCCGACCCTTCCGGATCGAGTGCAAACAGCTCGTAATGCGAATTTTCTTGCGATTCCCTTTAATCGATATCGAATCGCCCGCCGTCCAAAGCCGTGGATATTGTTCCCGACTTATTTTACAGCAATTTTACATTAGTTCCATCCGTGACATTCGCCACGGTATGCCGCGGCATATAGCGTCAAAGCGCCAAGTGCAGAAACGCCGCCACGCCCCCCATGAACATCTGCACCGACAGGGCAATCAACAGCATGCCCATCACGCGTTCCAGCGCAGTCAGCACGCTTTCGCCGAGCCAGCGGAACAGGTAGGTGGAGAAAAACAGGATCAGGGCCGTGGCCAACCACGCACCGATCAGGGCGATGGCCCAATCGGCGGTACGCCCCGGCTGCGTATTGGTGAGCAGCAGCAGGGCCGCCATTGCCGAGGGGCCGGCCACGCCGGGGATCGCCATCGGCACGATGAAAGGCTCGCCGCCGCCATTCTTGCCGAAGATGCCGCCGCCGTCCGCCGGCGGGAACACCATGCGGATGCCGATCAGGAACAGCACGATGCCGCCGGCGATGCTGATCGAGTCGGGCTTGAGCTGAAGCAGGCTGAGGAGATGCTGGCCGCCGATCAGGAAGCCCAGCAGCACGCCCAGCGCGATCAGCAGTTCGCGCACCAGCACGCGGCGGCGACGCTTCGGCGGCACGTCCTTCAGCAGGCTGAGAAAGATCGGGATGTTGCCCAGCGGATCCATGATGAGGAACAACATGATTCCCGCCGACAAGGTGGTCATCTGCGTTTCCATCAGGGCTCCTCGCGCAGATCGAGCACGCATCCGCGCGCCGGCGCCGCCTGCGCGCCGAGCAGCCAGACCGTGGCCACGGCCGCGGCATCCGGCAGAGGATGCTGCAGAGTGTCTTCGCCGAAGTACGCCTGCCGGCGCAGCCGGGTGCGCATCGGTGCAGGCAACAGCGCATGCACGCGCAGCGGGCCTTCGTCGGTTTCCTCGTGCAGGATCGCCGCGAAGCGTTCCAGCGCCGCCTTCGAGGCGCCGTAGGCACCCCAGTGCGCACGCGCCATGCGTTGCGGATCGTCCAGCACGAACACCACTGCGCTGTCGGCCGCCTCCTGCAGCAACGGCAGGCAGGCCTGGGTGAGCGCGAACGGGGCATTGACGTTGACGTGCATCGCGCGCAGCCAGTCGTCGGGCTTGTGCATGGCCATCGGCGTGAGGCCGGCAAAGCTGGCGGCGCAATGCGCGATGCCGTCGAGGCGACCGAAATCGTGGCGCAGGCCGTCGGCCAGCGCGGCGTAGTCGTGCGGCGTGGCGGTTTCCATGTCCAGCGGATGGATTACCGGCTCGGCCAGGCCTTCGGCCAGCATGGCGTCGTACAGCTGCTCCAGCTGCCGCTTGCGCCTGCCGCTGACGATGACGGTGGCGCCGGCGCGCGAAGCCGCGCGCGCCACCGCGCCGCCCAGTCCGCCGCAGGCGCCGGTGACCAGCACCACCCGGCCGGCCAGCGTGTCGCTGCCGGGCATCCAGCCCGCGGGAAACCGCGCCGTCGGCAGCGTCATTCGCGCGCCGCTCCGCTCACGTCGCCAGCCATGCGCGCCAGTTCGCCTGAAGTCTCAAGGTCGACGACGATGTCGCAGCCACCGATCAGTTCACCTTCGATGAACAACTGCGGAAAAGTCGGCCAGTTCGCATAGTGCGGCAACGCGGCGCGGATTTCCGGATCGGCCAGCACATTCACCGCGTGAAACGGCGCGCCGGCCCGCTGCAGCGCCTGCACGGCGCGGCTGGAGAAGCCGCACATCGGGAACTCCGGCGTGCCTTTCATGAAGAGCACGATCGGATGCGCGGCGAGCAGCGACTTGATTCGCTCGTTTACGTCCATGGCTGGGGATTTCATCTTTACAATGCGGACAGAGCGGTATTGTATCAGCCGTCCATCGGCGTCCACCGGCCGCCGCGATCCCTTCCCAGCCACCGTCAAGGAGCCACTCATGGCGATCGAACTCCCCCCTTTGCCCTATGAAAAGAACGCACTGGAGCCGAACATCTCCGCTGAAACGCTGGAGTTCCACTACGGCAAGCACCACCAGGCCTACGTAACCAACCTCAACAACCTGATCAAGGGCACCGAATTCGAGGGCGCCGCGCTGGAAGACATCATCAAGAAGTCCTCCGGCGGCGTGTTCAACAACGCCGCGCAGATCTGGAACCACACATTCTACTGGCACTCCATGCGCAAGCCGCAGGAGAACAACTCGCCCAGCGGCAAGCTGGCCGACGAGATCAACAAGGCGTTCGGCTCGCTGGACAAGTTCAAGGAGGAGTTCACCAAGTCGGCCGTCGGCAACTTCGGCTCGGGCTGGACCTGGCTGGTGCAGCGTCCGGACGGCACGCTGGGCATCGTCAACACCTCCAATGCGGCCACGCCGATCACCGGCAGCGACAAGCCGCTGTTCACCATCGACGTATGGGAACACGCCTACTACATCGACTACCGCAACGCCCGCCCGAAGTACGTGGAGTCGTTCTGGAACCTGGTGAACTGGGAATTCGCGGCGAAGAACCTCGCCTGACGCATTCCGTACCGTAGACGTAGATCCAGGGCGGAGTCCTCGCGGCTCCGCCTTTTTTATGCCGCGGTCTTGCTGGCGGCATCCCGCAAGCGCACTAAGAACGGGAAGGCAGCCGCCCAGCCGCCTTAAGTCGCGCCCGGGTCGCTCGCCGCAAGAACGCGCCGTCGCTACAATGTGACGGTTTGCACCAACACAATCCGGAGAACTCATGAGCGACCAGCCCAAGTACCGACGCATCCTGCTCAAGCTCTCCGGCGAAGCCCTCATGGGCGAGGCCGATTACGGCATCGATCCGAAGGTGATCGGCCGGCTGGCCGACGAGATCATCGAGGTGGGCAGGACCGGCGTGGAAATCGGCGTGGTGATCGGTGGCGGCAACATCTTCCGTGGCGCAGGCCTGGCCGCCTCCGGCATGGACCGCGTCACCGGCGACCACATGGGCATGCTGGCCACGGTGATGAACGCGCTGGCCATGGCCGACGCCATCGAGAAGCGCGGCGGCTACGCCCGCGTGATGAGCGCGATCCAGATCCACGACGTGGCCGAAGACTTCATCCGCCGCCGTGCGATCCGCCACATCGAGAAGGGCCGCATCGCGCTGTTCGCCGCCGGCACCGGCAACCCCTTCTTCACCACCGATTCGGCCGCCGCCCTGCGCGCGGTGGAGATCGGCGCCGATCTGCTGCTCAAGGCCACCAAGGTGGACGGCGTGTATACCGCCGACCCGGCCAGGCACGCCGACGCCACCCGCTACGACCAGCTCACCTACGACGAAGTGATCCAGCGCAACCTGCAGGTGATGGACACCGCCGCCATCGCGCTGTGCCGCGACCACCGCATGCCGCTGCGCATCTACGACATGACCGTGCCGGGCAACCTGATGCGCATCATGCACGGCGAAGCCGTGGGCACCCTCGTCCACAACTGAGCGCCTGTTCAGGCCGGCAGGCCGGCCTCGCGACCCACGCTGCTATACTCGGCGGCTAGCCAGATCCACCGGGGAACGCCCATGATCAACGACATCAAGAACGATGCCCAGACCCGCATGGGCAAGAGCATCGACGCGCTCAGGCACGAGCTCACCCGCCTGCGCACCGGCCGCGCCAGTACCGCCCTGGTGGACGGCATCCGCGTGCCGGCCTACGGCTCGGAAATGCCGCTCAACCAGGTCGCCACGGTGGCGCTGGGCGACGCGCGTTCCATCATCATCACGCCGTTCGACAAGAGTCTGGTCGGTCCGGTCGAGAAGGCCATCCTGGCCTCGGACATCGGCATCACGCCGACCACCGCCGGCACCGTGATCCGCCTCAACCTGCCCCCGCTCACGGAAGAGCGCCGCCGCGAGCTGGCCAAGCACGTGTCGCACGAGGGCGAGAGCGCGAAGATCGCGATCCGCAACGTGCGTCGCGACGCCATGCAGAAGGTGAAGGACCTGCTCAAGGACAAGCAGATCAGCGAGGACGAAGAGCGCCGCGCCGACGACGAGATCCAGAAGCTCACCGACCGCTTCGTGAAGGACGTGGACGGCGTGGTCAAGGCCAAGGAAGACGAGTTGATGTCCATGTGACCCGGGGGCTCGGCGGCGCCGTGGCGACCGGGCAGCACGCCCACCCCCGCCACGAAGCCGCACGACACCGGGCATTCCCGCTCTTCCTCCGCGGAGAGGGCAAGGGGAAAGGGGACACATCGCGGCTCCACCGAATCCGGCTTGTCCATGGCGACATCGCGGCAAGCCCCTCCATCATCCGCCCTGCGGGGCGTCTTCGCCCCACCGGCGGGCAGGAACCAACGCCCTCGCCCATGACTGCCTCCCCCGCCATTCCACGCCACATCGCCATCGTGATGGACGGCAACGGTCGTTGGGCCAAGGCGCGACATCGCCCGCGCAGCTTCGGCCACAACGCCGGCCGCAAGGCCGTGCGCGAGGTGGTGGAAGGCTGCCTGCGCGAAGGCGTGGAGGCATTGACCCTGTTCGCCTTCTCCAGCGAGAACTGGCAACGCCCCGAAGAGGAAGTCGGCGCGCTGATGGCACTGTTCGTGCGCGCGCTGGACAAGGAAACGGACGAACTGCATGCGCAGGGCGTGCGGCTGCGTTTCACCGGCGACCTGGGCGCCTTCGACGAACCGCTGCGCGAGCGCATGCAGGCCGCGATGACGCGCACCGCCGGCAACCTCAAGCTGCAGCTCAACATCGCGGTGAACTACGGCGGCCGCTGGGACATCGCGCAGGCCGCGCGTGAGGCCGCCGCTGCGGTGGCGCGCGGCGAACTGCGCCCCGAAGCCATCGACGAGGCCGAACTGGGTCGCCGCATGTGCCTGGCCGAACTGCCGCCGCTGGACCTCTTCATCCGCACCGGCGGCGACTGCCGCCTCAGCAATTTCCTGTTGTGGCAGGCGGCCTATGCCGAACTGCATTTCACCGATACCCTGTGGCCGGACTTCGATCAGGCCAGCCTGCACCGGGCGATCGAGGAATTCGGCCGGCGCGAACGCCGCTACGGCCGCACCGGCGACCAGGTCGCCACGGACAAGGGGTAAAGGGCTTTGCTGCGCCAACGCGTATTTACCGCCTTGCTGCTCGCGCCATTGGCGATAGCCATCATCCTGCTGCTGCCCACGGCGTGGTTCGCCCTGGTGATCGCCGTGGTTTTCCTGGGTGCGTTGGAGGAATGGACGCACCTCGCCGGCGTGCAAAAGCCGGCCATGCGCATGGCATGGCTCGTGCTGGCCGCCGTATTGTTCACGCTGCTTTGGCTTCTGCGCGACGGCGCATCGACGCTGCTGCTGGGCTTGGGCGTGGCCTGGTGGCTGGTGGCCTGCCTGTGGCTTCGCCATTTCGCCTTCGGTGCCGCACCGACACCGGAAAACCGCGCACTGAAACTCGCGGCCGGCGCCTTCGTGGTGTTCCCCGCGTGGATGGCGTCGCTCGTCCTGCACGGCCGCGAGTCGCACGGCCACTGGTGGGTACTGCTGGCGCTGGTGATCGTGTGGGCGGCCGACATCGGCGCGTATTTCAGCGGGCGCAGCTTCGGCAAGCGCAAACTGGCGCCGCAGATCAGTCCCGGCAAGACCTGGGCCGGCGCGTACGGCGCGATGGTCGCCGGGGTGCTGGTGGCGCTCGCGGGCGGCTGGCTGCTCGACGTGCGCGGCATGGCATTGTTCGGCCTCGGCGTGCTGGCCACGCTGACGGTAGCCATCTCCATCGTCGGCGACCTGCTGGAGAGCCTGATGAAGCGCCACGCCGGCATCAAGGATTCGGGCAGCATCTTCCCCGGCCATGGCGGCCTGCTGGACCGGCTAGACAGCGTGTTCGCGGCGCTGCCGGTGTTCGCCCTGGGCTTGCGGCTGCTCGGGTTGTGAGATGAGGCGGCGGCCATGAACAAGGTTGCGGTACTCGGGGCCACCGGCTCCATCGGCGCCAGTACGCTGGACGTGATCGCGCGGCACCCGGAGCGCTTCCGCGCCAGCGTGCTGAGCGCGCACAGCAACGTGACCGCGCTGGCCGAACTGTGCGGGCGCTTCCGCCCCGAACTGGCGGTGATCGCCGACCCCGCGCTGGAAGGCGAACTGGCGCGCAAGCTGGCCGCCGCCGGCGTGCACTGCGAGGTGGCCAGTGGCCACGACGCGCTGACCGCCGCCGCATCCGGCGCGCTGTGCGACACGGTCGTGGCTGCCATCGTCGGCGCTGCCGGGCTGGCCTCCACCCTCGCCGCCGCGCAAGCCGGCAAGCGCCTGCTGCTGGCGAACAAGGAATCCATCGTGCTGGGCGGCCCGCTGCTGCTGCAGGCACTGCGCGCAGGCGGTGGCGTACTGATTCCGGTCGACTCCGAACACAACGCGATCTTCCAGTGCCTGCCCGGCGGCCGTCCGGATCTGGCGAAAAGCGGCGTGCGCCGACTGGTCCTCACGGCCTCCGGCGGCCCGTTCCGTGGCCGCACGCGCGCCGACCTGGCCGCGGTGACACCCGACCAGGCCTGCAAGCACCCGAAGTGGTCGATGGGCCGCAAGATCTCGGTGGATTCGGCCACCTTGATGAACAAGGGGCTGGAGGTGATCGAAGCCCATCACCTGTTCGGCGCCCCTGCCGACGCCATCGACGTGCTGGTGCACCCGCAGAGCCTGGTGCACTCCCTGGTGGAATACGTGGACGGCTCGGTGCTGGCACAGCTCGGCAATCCGGACATGCGCACCGCCATCGCCCACGCGCTGGCGTGGCCGGAACGCGTGGAAGCGGGCGTGCCGCCGCTGAACCTCGCCGCCAGCGGGGCGTTGCAGTTCGAGGCCCCCGATCTGGACACCTTCCGCTGCCTGGCCCTCGCCTTCCAGGCACTGCGCGCCGGCGGGGACGCCCCGGCGATCCTGAACGCGGCGAACGAGGTGGCCGTGGAAGCCTTCCTGGCCGGCACCCTGCCCTTCCTCGCCATCGCCGAGGTGGTGGAGGCCGTACTCACGGAACTGCCGTCGCAAACCGTGGTCGATGTGGAATCCCTCGTCGCTCGCGATGGCGAGGCGCGGGGCGCCGCCCGGCGCCTGCTGAAGCGGGCTTGCTGATATCCTGTCCACGATCGATTTCTGCCACGGCGTTTGATGACTTCCTTCTTCGGCTCGGTGTTCTGGTTGCTGGTCACGCTTGGCGTGCTGGTGACCTTTCATGAATTCGGCCACTACTGGGTCGCGCGCCGCTGCGGGGTGAAGGTTCTGCGCTTCTCGGTGGGGTTCGGCAAGGCGGTGTGGAAGCGCATCGGTCGCGACGGCACTGAATACCAGATCGCCGCGATCCCGCTGGGCGGCTACGTGAAGATGCTGGACGCGCGCGAAGGCGTGGTCCCGCCGCAACTGCAGGACCAGGAATTCACCGCTCAGCCGGTGTGGAAGCGCATCCTGATCGTGCTGGCCGGCCCGGGCTTCAACCTGATCTTCACCGTGGCCGCGCTGTGGCTGATGTTCATGCTGGGCCGCCCCGACGCGGCGCCCATCGTCACCGCCGCGCCGCAGAGCATGGCCGCCGTGGCGGGCGTTCAGCCGGGTGACCGCATCCTCGCCATCGATGGCCGCGCCATGGCCACCTGGAGCGATTCGCTGGATGCCGTGGGCAACGCCCTGCTGGACCGCAGCCCGCTGCCGCTGACCGTGCGCAGCAGCAATGGCGCACAGAAGCAGTTAGTGCTTCCGCTGGACAAGCTGCCCCCGGGTCAGACTGTCGACCAGTACCTCACCACGCTGGGCCTGGAGCTGGCGCCCCCGCCGCCGGTGGCCGCCGCCGTGCTGCCTGGCGAACCTGCCTCGCTGGGCGGCATGCAGGTGGGCGACCGCATTCTCAGCATCGACGGCAAACCGGTGCCGGATTTCGAGGCGATGAGCAAGCTGGTGCAGCAGAGTGCGGCCATATCGCCGAAACTCGCCGTCGTGGTCGAACGCAACGGCAACGTGGTTCCGCTGCAGGTCGCCGCCCGCCACGAATCGCTGCAGGGCCAGCCCCTGGCCTGGGTGATCGGCGTCAGCGGGGAAACCGCCACGCTGCGTTACGGCCCCGTGCGCGCGCTGCGCGAGGCACTGGTGGACACCTGGCGCAATGTCACGCAGACCTTCGGCATGATCGGCAAGATGCTGGGCGGCCAGGCCTCGACCAAGAACCTGTCCAGCGTGATCGGCATCGCGCAGATGGCCAACGCCAGCGCCCAGATGGGCTTCGCATGGTTCCTGCAATTCCTCGCCATGGTGTCGCTGAGCCTGGCCGTGCTGAACCTTCTGCCCATCCCCGTCTTGGATGGTGGGCACCTGCTGTATTACCTTATCGAGTTGCTCAAGGGCAGCCCGCTCAGCGAACAGGCCATGGCCATCGGCCAGTACATCGGGCTGGTGCTGCTCTTCAGCTTGATGGGCCTGGTGTTCTACAACGACATCCATCGCCTGCTGTTGTCGTGACACCGATGATCCGCAGACACGGTTCGTCGAGGTCGCAAACGTTCGTATCCGCCGCGTCCCCGCGCGGCGGTTTGTTGCATCCGGTGCTCCTCGCGGGCGCCTGTTTTTTCTCGCGGCGGGGTTCTGCCCTGTCGCGTGCGTTGATCGGGCCGGCGGCCTGATCGAAACCATCCACCGGAACCGACGATGAAGCGTATCGCCGCCCTGATTTTGCTTGCCTCCCTTTCTGTCAAGGCGTTCGCCTTCGATCCGTTCGTGATCTCGGACATCCGCATCGACGGCCTTTCGCGCATCTCCGCCGGCACGGTGTTCAACTACCTGCCGGTCAGCCGCGGCGACCAGATGACCGACGCCATGGCGCAGCGCGCGATCCGCGCGCTCTACCAGACCAAGTTCTTCAGCGACGTGGAGATGGAGCGCGACGGCAACATCCTGGTCATCAAGGTGACGGAGCGTCCCTCGATCGCCAAGCTCACCATCCGCGGCAACAAGGACATCAAGACCGAAGACCTGCAGAAGGGCCTGAAGTCCATCGGCCTGGCCGAGGGCGAGACCTTCGACCGCCTTGCGCTGGACAACGTGCAGCAGGAACTGATCCGCCAGTACTACAACCGCGGCAAGTACAGCGTCTCGGTCACCCCGCACGTGGTACAGCTGGAACGCAACCGCGTGGCCATCGACATCGAGATCCGCGAAGGCCAGGTGGCGAAGATCAAGGAGATCAACATCGCCGGCAACCATGCGTTCACCGACAAGGCGATCCGCAGCGATTTCGAACTGGGCACGCCGAACTGGATGTCCTGGTACTCCAAGAACGACCAGTACTCGCAGGAGAAACTCTCCGGCGACCTGGAAAAGCTGCAGTCCTACTACATGAACCGCGGCTACGCCGACTTCGGCGTCGACTCCACCCAGGTGACCATCGCGCCTGACAAGCAGTCCATGTACATCGCCGCCGACGTGAAGGAAGGCGAGATCTACAAGATTGCCGACGTGAAGCTGCTCGGCACCATGGTGCTGCCGGAGACCACGCTGCGCCAGCTGGTGTTCGTCAAGCCGGGCGACGTGTTCAACCGCAGCGCCATCGAAGCCAGCACCAAGGCGATCAAGGCGCTGCTGGCCAACATCGGCTACGCCTACGCCAAGGTCACGCCGTATCCCAAGCTGGACAAGGACAAGCGCACCGTCGACCTGACGCTCTATGTCGAGCCGGGCCAGCGCGTGTACGTGCGCCGCGTGATCTTCGAGGGCAACACGCTCACCGAGGACAACGTGATGCGCCGCGAAATGCGCCAGCTCGAAGGCGCCTGGTACTCGCAGGGCATCATCGACCGTTCCAAGAACCGCCTGCAGCAGCTGGGCTACTTCAAGAAGGTCGACGTCGACAAGAAGAAGGTGCCGGGTTCCGACGACCAGGTGGACGTCACCGTCAAGGTCGAGGAGCAGTCCGCCGGCAGCCTGCAGTTCGGCATCGGCTACTCGCAGTACTCGGGCATCATCCTTTCCGCCTCGGTCTCGGAGCGCAACCTGTTCGGCAGCGGCGACACCGTGTCGCTGAGCGGTTCGCGCAGCGACTACCAGACCAGCTACCAGGCCAATTACTACAACCCTTACCTCACCAACAACGGCGTGGGTATCGGTTACAACCTCACCTACACCAAGACCGACTTCAACAACGTGGATAACGGCGAGTTCGCCGATTACTCCACCAGCCAGCGCGCGTTCTCCACCTACCTCGGCTTCCCGATCACCGATTTCCAGAGCGTGCGTGCCGGCATCGGCCTGAGCAGCAACAAGGTCAACTCCATCCCGGGCTACACGCCGCAGCAATTGGTCGACTACCAGAACGAGATCGGGCACTACACGATCCATTCGACGATCGGCACCCTCGGCTGGAACATGAACACCCAGAACGGCTACTGGGCGCCCACCCGCGGTGGCCAGCTGTCGGTAAACGCCGAAGTCGGATTGCCTACCTCTACCGTGAAGTACTGGAAACTCACCGGCCAGGCGGATCACTACTGGCCGGTCGGCGGCGGCTTCGTGCTCTACCTCAAGGGCTTCCTCGGCTACGGCAAGACCTATGGCCAGAAC
The DNA here is from genome assembly GCF_014843005.1 of Rhodanobacter sp. DHG33. Classification (GTDB taxonomy): domain Bacteria; phylum Pseudomonadota; class Gammaproteobacteria; order Xanthomonadales; family Rhodanobacteraceae; genus Rhodanobacter_A. Next base: position 25,459 of record NZ_JACYXM010000007.1, read on the forward strand.
GGCATCAGCGATGCTCAGTTCGACCAGCTCAAGGCCACTTACGCCGCAGCGGGAGTGCCTGCGCCGGCGGACATGCGCAACGACTTCCCGTTCTGGGACAACTTCTACTCCGGCGGCGTGACCGACGTGCGCGGCTTCCAGGACAACACCCTGGGTCCGCGCCTCTGCGGCGGCACCGGCACCGTTGCCGGCAATACCGGCAGCTACTGCAACAACAGCTACTACAACTACGCCCAGCCCATCGGCGGTGCGATGAAGGTGCTGGGCACGGCCGAGCTGTACCTGCCGCTGCCCTTCCTCAAGGACATCAACACCGCGCGCGTCTCCTGGTTCGTGGATACCGGCAACGCCTACGCGAACTGGAACAGCTTCTCCGCCAGCACGCTGCGCGCGTCCACCGGCCTGTCGCTGCACTGGCAGTCGCCGATGGGCCCGATGATCATCAACTTCGCGCTGCCGTTCCGCACGCAGCCGGGCGATGGCTACTACGAGGAACGTATCCAGTTCACCTTCGGCTCCACGTTCTGACGTCCCCGGTCGTCCGGATGGATCGGCGAAAAGCGCGGCTTGCCGCGCTTTTCGTTTTTCGGCTGGCCAGCGCTCCCATCAGGCCGCCGATACGGGGGACCGACATCGCTTTCGGTGATTTTGAAGGCAATGCCGCGGCGCTGCCGATACAATGACGCCCTTGCCGCGGAGAAGCTCTTGAGCGCCCATCCCAGCCACACCCTCGCCGAACTGGCCGAACGTTTCGGCCTGCGCCTGCGCGGCGACGGCCATCGACGCATCGAAGGCATCGCCACACTGGCGAATGCCGGCAATGGTCAGCTGACGTTCCTTTCAAACAGCAAGTACGGCGCGCAACTGGCCGCCACCGGCGCCGGCGCGGTGATCCTGCGCGAGGAAAACCTCGCGGACTGCCCGGTCGATGCCCTCGTCGCCGCCGATCCCTACGTGGCCTACGCCAAGGTCGCCGCGCTGTTCGAGCGCCTGCCCGCCAGCGCGCCCGGCATCCACCCCACTGCGGTGGTGGACGCCGACGCGAAAGTCAGCGCAAGCGCGAGCATCGGCCCCTGCTGCGTGATCGAACGCGGCGCCGTGGTCGAAGACGGCGCCGTGCTCGGCCCGCATTGCATCGTGGGCGAGGACTGCACGGTGGGCGCGCAGTCGCGCCTGGTGGCGCGGGTGACGCTGGTGACGCGGGTGACGCTGGGTAAGCGCGTGCTGGTACATCCCGGCGCGGTGATCGGCTCGGACGGCTTCGGCCTCGCCTTCGAGCGCGACCACTGGGTGAAGATCCCCCAGCTCGGCGGCGTGCGCATCGGCGACGACTGCGAGATCGGCGCGAACACCACCATCGACCGCGGCGCGCTGGACGACACCGTGCTGGAAGAGGACGTGCGGCTGGACAACCAGATCCAGGTCGCCCACAACGTCTTCATCGGCGCGCACACCGCCATGGCCGGCTGCTCCGCGGTTGCAGGCAGCGCCAGGATCGGCCGCTGGTGCCAGATCGGCGGCAATGCCGGCGTGCTGGGCCATCTGGAACTCGCCGACCGGGTTACCATTACCGCCAAGAGCCTGGTCACGCATTCGATACGCGAGCCGGGCGAGTATTCCTCGGGCACGCCGCTGCAGGACAACCGCAGCTGGCGCAAGAACGCCGCCCGTTTCAAGCACCTGGACGATTTAGCGCGCCGGCTCGCGGCGCTGGAGAAGGAAAAGAACGATGAGTGACGCCCCCGCCCCCGTGACCTTTCCGGTGAACGTGGAACAGATCCAGCAGTTGCTGCCGCACCGCTATCCGTTCCTGCTGGTCGATCGCGTGATCGAACTGGTGCCCGACCAGAGCGCCGTGGCGATCAAGAACGTCACCATCAACGAACCGTTCTTCAACGGCCACTTCCCCGGTCATCCGGTGATGCCGGGCGTGCTGATCGTGGAGGCCATGGCGCAGGCCGCCGGCCTGCTCACCCAGCTCAGCAACCGCATGAAGGGCAACAACGGCAGTCCGCTGTTCTACCTGGTCAAGGTGGACAATGCGCGCTTCAGCGCCCCGGTGGTTCCGGGCGACCAGCTGCGGTTGGAAGTGTCGGTGAAGCGCGTGATGCGCGGCATGGGCCTGTTCGTCGCGCGCACCCTGGTGGACGGCAAGGAAGTGGCGAGCTGTGAGCTGATGTGCGCGGCGAGGTCCGACAAATGATCCACGCCACTGCGCAGATCGACCCCACGGCGAAGATCGGCGCCAACGTCAGCATCGGCGCCTACAGCGTGATTGGCGCCGAGGTGGAGATCGGCGACGGCACGGTGATCGGCCCGCACGTGGTGGTCGAAGGGCCCACCAGGATCGGTTGCGACAACCGCATCGCCCAATTCGCCTCCATCGGCGGCGACCCGCAGGACAAGAAGTGGCGCGGCGAGCGCACCGAGCTGGTGATCGGCGACCGCAACCTGATCCGCGAATTCGTCACCATCAACCGCGGCACCGGCGAAGGCGGCGGCATCACCCGCATCGGCAACGACAACTGGCTGCTGGCCTACGTGCATATCGCGCACGACTGCCAGATCGGCAACCACGTGGTGTTTTCCAACTATTCGGCGCTGGCCGGCCATGTGGAGATCGGCGACTGGGTGATCATCTCCGGCTACGCCGGCGTGCATCAGTTCGGCAAAGTGGGCGCGCACGCCTTCATCGCGATGGGCTGCCTGGTCGGTGCCGACGTGCCGCCGTTCCTGATGATGGCCAACGAGCAGACCGGCCGCCCGCGCGGCATCAACAGCGAAGGCCTGAGACGCCGCGGCTTCGACAACACGCGCGTCGCCGCGATCAAGCGCGCCTACCGCACGCTGTACATGGCCGGCCTGTCGCAAGCCGAGGCGCGCGAACAGCTTGCCACGCAGGCGCAGGACAGCGCCGACGTGCGCGCGATGCTGGACTTCATCGAGCGCAGCGAACGGTCGCTCGCCAGATAAGCGCTGCCGATATGCGTCCCGCATATCGGCAAATCAGGCACGGGTCTTTGTTCTTGCACTACGCATGACCAACACACAGCCCCCACTCATCGCCCTCCTCGCCGGCGAAGACTCCGGCGACCAGTTGGGCGCCGACCTGATCGCCGCCCTGCGCGCGCGCTACCCGGACGCGCGCTTCGTCGGCATCGGCGGTGCGCGCATGCAGGCGCAGGGCTTCGAGTCCTGGTACGACATCCGCGAACTGTCCCTGTTCGGCTTCGCCGAAGTGGTCTCGCACCTGCCGCGCCTGCTCAAGCTCCGCAAGCAGCTGGTCGCGCGCCTGGTCGCCGCCAAACCGACGCTGGTGGTCGGCATCGACGCGCCGGATTTCAACCTCGGCGTGGAAGCGCGGCTGCGCCAAGCCGGCCTGCGCACCGTGCACTACGTCAGCCCGTCGGTGTGGGCATGGCGCGAAAAGCGCGCCGAGAAAATCGGCCGTTCGGCCGACCGCGTGCTGTGCCTGTTTCCGATGGAGCCCGCGATCTACGCGAAGCACGGCGTCGATGCCCGCTTCACCGGCCACCCGCTGGCCGACCGTTTCCCGCTGGTATCCGACCGTGCCGCCGCGCGCGAAACGCTGCAGCTGCCGCAGGACGCCCCGGTGCTGGCCGTGCTGCCCGGCAGCCGCGGCAGCGAACTGGCCCGGCTGGGCGAACCCTTTCTCGACGCCGCGCGACGCGTCGCCGCTGCGCTGCCTGGCCTGCGCGTGGTGATACCCGCCGCCAACCCGCGCACGCTGGAGTCCTTGCGCACCCTGCTCGCCAAGGCTCCGCAGGGCGCTGCCACGCCGCAACTGCTGGACGGTCACGCCCATGAAGCCATGCAGGCCGCCGACGTGGTGCTGCTGGCGTCGGGCACGGCCACGCTGGAGGCCATGCTGGCCAAACGGCCGATGGTGGTGGGCTATCGCGTCTCGCCGGTGAGCTACCGCATCGCGAAATTGCTGCGCATGCTCAAGACCGACGTCTACGCCCTGCCCAACATCCTCGCCCGCGCCTGCGGCATGGGCGACCGCATCGTGCTGGCCCCCGAACTGATGCAGGACGACTGCACCGCCGCGAAACTCGCCGATGCCGTGCTCGCGCTGTTCAACGACAGCGAGCGGCGCGGCGCCATCGTCGGTGCGTTCGAACAGCTGCACCAGGCCTTGCGCGCGAACCTGGCGGGCGATGCGGCGGATGCGGCGGCGGAAGCGATCGGCGAATTGCTGGAAGCGCCCGCGGCGCCCGGCTGACGGTCAACGGCAGGCGTCGATCGCCTGCGCCAGACGCTCCACGCCCACCACTTCGAGCTCGCCCACGCGTCCGGATTTCGGCGCGTTCGCCTTCGGCACGATGGCGCGGCGGAAGCCGTGGTGCGCCGCCTCCTTCAGGCGTTCCTCGCCGTTCGGCACCGGGCGGATCTCGCCGGACAAACCCACTTCGCCGAACGCGACGGTCTTTTCCGGCAGCGGGCGGTCGCGCAGCGAAGACAGCACCGCCAGCAGCGCGGGCAGGTCCGCTGCCGTCTCCTGCACGCGGATGCCGCCCACCACATTGATGAATACGTCCTGGTCGTAGGCCGCCACGCCGCCGTGCCGGTGCAGCACCGCCAGCAACATCGCCAGACGGTTCTGCTCCAGGCCCAGCGCCACCCGGCGCGGATTGCCCAGGCTGGACTGGTCGACCAGCGCTTGCACCTCGACCAGCAGCGGTCGCGTGCCTTCGCGCGTCACCATCACCGCACTGCCCGGCGTGGGGCCGGCATGCGCGGAGAGGAAGATCGCGGAAGGATTGGGCACCTCGCGCAGGCCCTTGTCACCCATCGCGAACACACCCAGCTCGTTGACCGCGCCGAAGCGGTTTTTGAAAGCGCGCAGCACGCGGAAGCGGCTGCCGGATTCGCCCTCGAAATACAGCACCGCGTCCACCATGTGCTCCAGCACGCGCGGGCCGGCGATGCCGCCCTCCTTGGTGACGTGGCCGACCAGGAACACGCTGGTGCCGGTTTCCTTGGCGAAGCGCGTGAGCCGTGCCGCCGACTCGCGCACCTGCGACACCGAGCCCGGCGCGGCGGTGAGCAGCTCGGTCCAGATCGTCTGGATCGAGTCGATCACCAGCACGCGCGGCTTCACTACCGCCGCTTGCTCCAGGATGCGCTCGATGCAGGTTTCCGCCAGCGCCTGCAGCGGTGCCAGCGGCAAGTCGAGGCGCTGCGCGCGCGCGGCCACCTGTGCCAGCGATTCCTCGCCGGTGACATAGACGCTGGGCAGCTGTACTCCCAGCGTGCCCAGCATCTGCAGCAGCAGGGTGGACTTGCCGATGCCCGGGTCGCCGCCCACCAACACCACCGAGCCCTCGACCAGGCCGCCGCCCAGCACGCGGTCCAGCTCGCCGATGCCGGTGAGCGTGCGCGCCTCGGCCGTCAATGCCACCTCGGTCAGCGGCATCACCTGGCTGGCACCCGCTGCCTTGCCCGCATAACCGCCGCGCGCAGCGCCGGCCGACTTCACCGCGGGCTGCAGCACGATCTCGGAAAGCGTGTTCCACGCCCCGCATTCGACGCACGAGCCCTGCCACTTGGGATGCTCGGCGCCGCAATCGGTGCAGACGTAGGCGGTCTTGGCCTTGGCCATCGAAAAGCTCCGGGATGAACAGTGCGGCATGGATGCCGCCTCCTGACCTGCATGCTCATGGACGAGCACGCAGGCGATGCTTGCAAGCTTAGCCGCCAGCCATCGCAGGGAGCGAGACGCGACCGCCGCGCTGCGGCGTCAGCCTTCGTCCTCGACGAACAGCACGCGCCGCGTCATGCCGCAGGTGAGGTCGTAGCTGATGGTGCCGGCATGGGCCGCGACGGTTTCCGCTGGCAGGCCATCGCCCCACAGGGTGACGCGATCGCCCACCTTCGCCTGCGGCGCGGCGCGCAGATCGAGCGTGACGAGATCCATCGAGACACGACCGACCAACGGCACCAGCGCATCGCCCACCCGCACCGGCGTACCGCTGGCCGCGCTGCGCGGATAGCCGTCGCCGTAGCCGATGGCGGCCACGCCCACCGGCATGTCCTCGGGGCAGATCCACGTGCCGTTGTAACCGATGCGCTCGCCCTTGGCCGTCCGATTGATCGCGATCAGCCGCGTGGACAGCGTCATCGCGGGACGAAACCCGAAATCCACGCCGCTCTTGCCGTCCACCACCGACAGGCCGTACAGCAGGCCACCGGTGCGCACCCAGTCGGCGCGCGCCTCGGGCCAGCCCAGCACGGCAGCCGAATTGGACAGCGAACGCGGGCCATTGAGGCCGCGGGTCACGTCGTTGAACCGCGCGATCTGCACGCGCGTGACGTCGCCGTCGAACACCTCCGATTCCGCGAAATGCGTAAGCAGGCCGATCTCGGGATCGACGCCGGGCATCCCGGCAAGCCGCGCATGCGCCTCGGCCACGCGCTCGGGCGCAAAACCCAGCCGATGCATGCCGCTGTCGATCTTCAGCCAAACGCGCAGGCGGCCGCGCGTCGCGCTGGCCTCGGACAACCATGCCAGCTGTGCCTCGTGGTGGATCGCCGCCTCCAGCCCCAGCCGCTGCATCTCGGCGATGTCGCCAGGCTGGTCGGGGCCGGACAGCACCACGATGCGCTGGCGGTGCCCCGCCGCGCGCAGCCGCAGGCCGTCGCCCAGCGCGGCTACCGCGAAGCATTCGGCATCGGCGTCCAGCGCACGCGCCACGCGCTCCAGGCCATGGCCGTAGGCATCGGCCTTGACCACCGCCATCACCCTGGCCGGCGCGGCCATGGCCTTAATGCGGGCGAGGTTGTGGCGCAGGGCGCCGAGATGGATGGTGGCGACGGTGGTGCGGCTCATGCGCGGCGGGTGCTTACTCGAACCCGCCCACGAACGAGTCGGCGGCGTAGTTTTCGAACTTGGTGTAGTGGCCGAGGAAGGTCAGCTTCACCGTATCGGTGGGGCCATTACGCTGCTTGCCGATGATGATCTCGGCCAGGCCTTTGTCCGCCGATTCCTTGTTGTAGTACTCGTCGCGGTAGATGAACATGATGACGTCGGCGTCCTGCTCGATGGCGCCCGACTCGCGCAGGTCGGACATCATCGGACGCTTGTCGGCGCGCTGTTCCAGCGAGCGGTTCAACTGCGAGAGGGCGATCACGGGCACGTTGAGTTCCTTGGCGAGCCCCTTCAGTGAACGCGAGATTTCTGAAATCTCGGTGGCGCGGTTCTCCTTGTTTCCGGGCACCTGCATCAGCTGCAGGTAATCGATCACGATCAGGCCCAGGCCGCCGTGCTCGCGATGCAGGCGGCGCGCGCGCGAACGCATCTCCACCGGCGACAGGCCCGGCGTGTCGTCGATGAAGATCTTCGCCTCCGAAAGGATGGCGATGGCGTTGGAGACGCGCGGCCAATCCTCCTCGTTGAGGTCGCCGTTGCGCAGCGCCTGCTGGTGGATGCGGCCCACCGAGGAGATCAGGCGGAACGCCAGCTGCGAGGCGGACATTTCCATCGAGAACACCGCCACCGCCTTCTTCGCGCGCAACGCGGCGCTCTCGGCGATGTTCAGCGCGAACGCCGTCTTGCCCATCGAGGGACGCGCGGCCACGATGATGAGGTCGGAGGGCTGCAGGCCCGAGGTGAGGTTGTCGAGGTCGGTGAAGCCGCTGGTGATGCCGGTGAGCTGGCCCTTGTTCTCGTAGCGCTCGGTGAGCAGCCGGAAGGCGTCCTTCACCGCCTCGCGCATCGAGACGGAATCCTTCTTGCCGCGCGCACCGGACTCGGCGATCTTGAACACCGACTGCTCGGCGTTCTCCAGCACCTCCTGCACGCTCTTGCCTTCGGGACGGTAACCGTCTTCGGTGATCGCCGTGCCGGCGTCGATCAGCTGGCGCAGCACCGACTTCTCGCGCACGATCTCCGCGTAGGCGGCGATGTTCGCCGCGCTGGGCGTGCTGTTGGCCAGCTCGATCAGGTAGCTCGCGCCGCCGACCATTTCGGCCAGGCCGTTGGCCTCGAACCAGTCGCCCAGGGTCACCGCGTCGCAGGGCATGCCCTTGTTCGCCAGCTCGGTGATGGCGCGCCAGATCAGGCGGTGGTCGCGACGGTAGAAATCCTCTTCGCCGAGGCGGTCGGCCACCTTGTCCATGGCGTCGGGCGCCAGCATCAGGCCACCCAACACCGCCTGCTCGGCATCGATGGAATGCGGCGGCACGCGCAGCGCTTCGATGGCCGGCGACGAAGGCTTGCGTTCGGGCACGAAGGACATCGGGCTACCTCTGTAGGACAAAGCGGCCGCGGCTGCGGCATATACGGACACACGGCAACGCGCCAAGCCCACATGATGCGCGGCGGCGTCTCACGGGTCGAGATGGAATCTTGTGGAAAACCTGGGGAAAGCTGGGGATAAACCGGCGTACTTGGCCGCTCCCCGTTTCCAGCCGCCAAAACAAACGGGCGCCCGAAGGCGCCCGTTCGTAGGCATGCAGCGGCGGTCTTACTTCTTCTCGCCGACCACGATGACCTTGACGCTGGTCTGCACGTCGGCGTGCAGGTGGATGGCCACCTCGAACTCGCCCACGTTGCGCAGCGGGCCTTCACCCAGGATCACTTCACCCTTGTGGATGTCGTGACCGACGGCCTGCAGCGCCTCGGCGATGTCGCGCGGACCCACCGAGCCGTACAGCTTGCCTTCGGGGCTGGCGTGCGCCTCGATCGTCACCGACACGTCGGCCAGCTTGGCCTTGCGGGCCTCGGCCTCGCTCAGCATGTTCTTGGCCTTGGCCTCGTACTCGGCGCGGCGCTGCTCGAACGCGGCCAGGTTGGCGGCATTCACGCGCACGGCCTTGCCCTGCGGGATCAGGAAGTTGCGGCCGTAACCCGGCTTCACGCTGACCTTGTCACCGAGGTCGCCGAGGTTGCGGACTTTCTGCAGAAGGATGAGTTCCATGGGTATTCCTTTTCGTTAGCGCCGGGATGGCCGGCGCAGCCGTGGACGGGTGTCCGAAGATTTCCATTCCCCCTCCGCTGGCGGAGGGGGAATGAAGGCACGATCAAACGTCGTGGTTGTCGGTGTACGGCAGCAGCGAGAGGAAGCGCGCGCGCTTGATCGCGGTCGCCAGCTGGCGCTGGTAGCGCGCCTTGGTGCCGGTGATGCGGCTCGGCACGATCTTGCCGTTCTCGGTGACGTACTGGCGCAGGGTGTTGAGATCCTTGTAATCGATCTCCTTCACCTTCTCCGCGGTGAAGCGGCAGAACTTGCGGCGGCGGAAAAACTTGGACATGGTCGTGGCTCCTCTCAGTCTTCGCTGTCGCTGTCGTTGTCGCGACCGTCAACGTCGTCGTCGCGGCGACGCGACGAACGGGCGTCGTCCTTTTCCTTGCTCTTCAGGATGAAGGACTGGTCGGTCTCGGCGCCGTCACGCTTGATGACGAGGTGGCGCAGCACGGCGTCGTTGAAGCGGAAGCCCGACTCCAGCTCGTTCAGCGCGTTCTGGCCGACTTCGATGTTCAGCAGCACGTAGTGCGCCTTGGCCAGGTTGACGATCGGGTAGGCCAGCTGACGGCGACCCCAGTCTTCCAGGCGGTGGATTTTGCCGCCGTCGGCCTCGATCAGCGACTTGTAGCGCTCGATCATGGCAGGGACCTGCTCGCTCTGGTCAGGGTGGACCAGAAACACGACTTCGTAATGTCGCAGGGACATCGTGGTTCGACTCCTTGTGGATGCGGCCGGAATGGCCTCGCAGCCTCCCGCCGGATGCGGTGAGGCAAGTGTCCGTCACGCCCCTTGCGGAGCAGACAGAAGCGGGATTGTACGCGGAACGCGGGATCGACCGCAAGTGACTGAATTTGAAGAGTGCGGCCATGGATGGCCGCCCCTTTGATCTTCGCGCTCACGGATGGGCGCACAAGCGCCCCCGCTCACCCCACGGTGAAGCTTTCGCCGCAGCCGCACTCGCCGGTGGCGTTGGGGTTGTGGAACACGAAGCTGGCGTTGAGGCCCTGCTTCTGGAAGTCGATCACGGTGCCGTCCACCAGCGGCAGGCTCTTGTCGTCCACCACCAGCGGCACGCCGTCGATGCTGACCAGCCGGTCGCCCTCGCCCAGCGACTGGGCCAGGTCCACCACGTAGCCGAAACCGGAGCAGCCGGTGCGCTTCACGCCGAAGCGCACGCCAGCCGCTTCCGGCGACTGCGCAAGGAAGCGGCGCATGCGTTCGCTGGCGGCGGGGGTGATCGTGATGGTCATGGCGGTCGGCAATCGTGCGAAACGTGGAAAGGCACATGCCATTTCGGTCGCGGCACGTGCGGGGCCTAGATTATCATGCGGGTTTGTCCACGCGCCCCACAGGACGCGCGTTCCCCTACTAAATGCGCCCGCTGCGGCGCATTTCAACAGGAGTTTCCATTCATGACGGTGGTCAGCGTCAAACAGGCTCTTTCCGGTGCCATCGAGGCCGGCAACGTGGTTACGGTGCGCGGCTGGGTGCGCACGATCCGCGATGCCAAGGGCGGCCTGTCCTTCGTGAACGTGACCGACGGCTCCTGTTTCGACCCGATCCAGGCCGTGGTCACCGACAAGCTGGCCAACTACGAGGCCGAGGTGAAGCACCTCACCACCGGCGCGGGCGTGATCGTCACCGGCACGCTGGCGCCGTCGCAGGGCAAGGGCCAGCGTTTCGAGATCCAGGCCGAGACGGTGGAAGTCACCGGCTTCGTGGACGACCCGCTGACCTACCCGATCCAGCCCAAGCCGCACACCATGGAGTTCCTGCGCGAAGTGGCGCACCTGCGCCCGCGCACCAACCTGTTCGGCGCCGTGACCCGCGTGCGCCACACCATGATGATGGCGATCCATCGCTGGCTCACGAGCCAGGGTTTCTTCTGGATCAACACGCCGATCATCACCACCTCGGATGCCGAAGGCGCCGGCGACATGTTCCGCCTGTCCACGCTGGACCTGGCCAACCTGCCGCGTACGCCGGACGGCAAGGTCGACTTCCGCAAGGACTTCTTCGGCCGCGAGGCCTTCCTCACCGTGTCCGGCCAGCTCAACGTGGAGGCCTACTGCCTCGCGATGAGCAAGGTCTACACCTTCGGCCCCACCTTCCGCGCGGAGAACTCCAACACGCCGCGCCACCTCGCCGAATTCTGGATGGTGGAGCCGGAGATCGCCTTCGCCGACCTCAACGACAACGCCGACTGCGCCGAAGGCTTCCTCAAGGCCATCTTCAAGGCCGTGCTGGAGGAGCGCGCGGACGACATGGCGTTCTTCGCCGAGCGCGTATTGCCGGAGGCCGTCACCCGGCTGGAGAACTTCATCGCCCAGCCGTTCGAGCGCATCGACTACACCGATGCCGTGGAGATCCTCAAGAAATCCGGGCAGAAATTCGAATACCCGGTGGCCTGGGGCATCGACCTGCAGACCGAGCACGAACGCTACCTCGCCGAGAAACATATCGGCCGCCCCGTTGTCGTAATGAACTACCCCGAGGCGATCAAGGCCTTCTACATGCGCCTGAACGACGACGAGAAGACCGTGGCGGCAATGGACGTGCTGGCGCCCGGCATCGGCGAGATCATCGGCGGCGCCCAGCGCGAGGAACGCCTGGATCATTTGGACGCCCGGATGGCCAAATTCGGTCTCGATCCTGCCACTTATGGCTGGTACCGTGACCTCCGCCGTTACGGCACCGTACCGCACGCGGGCTTCGGCCTCGGTTTCGAGCGCCTGCTGGTCTATGTGTGCGGCCTTTCCAACATACGCGATGCCATTCCCTATCCGCGCGCGGCGGGGACGGCCGAATTCTGAGTTACCTGATGCGAATGAAGCGCCGGTTCCCCGCCCTGCCCCTCATCCTCGCCGCCGGCATGCTGCTGGCCGGTTGCCATACCGTGAAGAACCTGGTGCCGCCGAACCTGCGGCCCCCGGAGAACACCGACGACCCGCTCAAGCAGGCGCAACAGCGCCTGCTCGACGCGTCGCCCTGCTGCACCAGCTTCGCCGACTTCTCCTACCAGGACCTGCTGCCCTGGCAGCCGCAGCCCTATACGCTGGGCAGCGGCAGCAGCGTGGCCAACATCAACGGCACGCACAGCTACTTCCTCGCCTTCCGCCTGCCGGAAGGCGCCAAGCTGCCCTACCGCGTGGCGTTCAAGTCCGAATTGAACGGCCGCTGGCTGAAGTCCAGCTACCTGTTCGCGCCTACCGTGGTGATGCTCGACAGCGGCTTCCAGCCGATCGGGTCCGACGACATCTCCCTGTGCGAACACATGGGCTGGAGCGACGCGAGCTCGGGCGCGTTCGGCGCCTACACCGTCAACAGCAAGCAGGCGCGCTATCTGCTGATCTACAGCTCGGCCGACCAGCAGAAGGGCAAGACCTACTGGGAGCAATCCCCTACCGCGTTCTCCACCCAGAACACCCAGGCCACGCTGGGCATGGACGCCAGCGGCACCTTCAGCGTGCCGCATGGCCCCGACGGCACCATCTGGGTGGGCATGATGGACGCCACCTACGCCAAGGCCGTGGACAACGCGATCTGCAAGAAGCCCGAGAGCGGTGACGGCGTGCTGAATACCCTGCGCACGGCCCTGCCCTGGGGCGACGGCAATGTCCACAGCCCTGGCAGTGCCACCGGCAACGGCGGCACGGGAACGAATCCCGTGCCCGATACCAGCAAGGCCGCGGGGAGCTGAGCGTGCTGGCCATCTACCTGGCCCTGCTGGCCGCTGGCGTCTTCTTGTTCGTGCTTTCCTACGTGGCACCGTTCCGTGCAGCCGCGCTGATGCGCGAGCGCCATCCGCAGCACTGGCAGGTAGTGAGCGAATCGGAGCGGGGCAAGATCGGCCCGCTGCGAACCTGGATGCGCATGCAGTACGTACTGCGCTCCCCCGCGCTGGCCCTGCTGGACGACCTCGACATCAACCGCTGGCGCGTCATATGGCGCTACAGCCAGTGGCTGGGCTGGCTATGCTGGCTTGCCGCGCTGGCGATGCGTCTTCGCTGGGGTTGATCGACACACCGGGAGCAAGCACCCATGCAATTGAATCTCGATGGCCGCCACGCCCTCGTCTGCGGCGCCTCGCAAGGCATCGGCCGCGCCGCTGCGATCGAACTCGCGCTGCTTGGGGCCAACGTCACACTGCTGGCACGCCGCGCCGACGTGCTGGAAACTCTTGCCGCCGAACTGCCCCGCACGTGCGCCGGCCAGCGGCACGGCTTCGTCGCCGTCGACGTGAGCGACACCGCCACGCTGCGCACGCGAGCCGAGGCCCTGGTCGCCGACTCTCCCGTGCACATCCTGGTCAACAACAGCGGCGGCCCGGCGCCGGGCAGCGTGCTCGACGCCACGCCGGAAGACTTCCTCGCCGCCTGGCAACAGCATCTGCTGGCCTGCCATACCCTGGCGCAAACCGTAGTTCCCAGCATGCGCGCAGCCGGCTGGGGGCGCATCGTCAACGTGATTTCCACCTCGGTGCGCGAGCCCATCCCCGGCATCGGAGTGTCCAACACCACGCGCGGCGCAGTGGCGAGCTGGGCGAAGACGCTGGCCGGCGAACTCGCGCCGTTCGGCATCACCGTCAACAACGTGCTGCCCGGCTCCACCCGCACGCCGCGCATCGAGCAGATCGTCGCCGCACGCGCGCAGAAGAGCGGCAAGCCGCTGGCCGAAGTGCAGCAGGCCATGGAAGCCGAGGTGCCGATGCGCCGCTTCGCCGATGCGGCGGAGATCGCCGCCGCCGTGGCCTTCCTCGCTTCGCCTGCCGCGAGTTACATCACCGGCGTAAGCCTTGCGGTGGACGGCGGCCGGATGCGCTCGCTCTGATCGCACGTACCCACGCGTCCGGTGCAATCCCCGGGTGCGTGGCGTAAGCTTCGGCGGATGTCCATCACACGTCTTGCCAACCTGATCGACGGCCGCCTCGTGCCGCCCTTGGCCGATCGCTGGCTCGACGTGTACGAACCCGCCATCGGCGAAGTCTTCGCCCAGTGCCCCGATGCCGATGCGGCCGACGTGGCTGCCGCCGTCGATGCCGCGCAGCGTGCCGCACCAGTCTGGGCCGCCGCGCCCGCCGAGCAACGCGCCGGCCTGCTGCACAGGCTGGCCAACCTCATCCACGAACGGCTGGACGAATTCGCCGAGCTTGAATCGCGCGACAGCGGCAAGCCGGTGTCGCTTGCGCGGCAACTCGACATCCCGCGCTCCATCGCCAACCTGCGCCATTTCGCCGCCGCCGCCCTGACCTGGAGCAGCGAATCGCATCCGATGGAAGGCAGCGCGATCAACTACACGCTGCGCCAGCCGCTGGGCGTGGTGGGCTGCATCAGCCCATGGAATCTACCGCTGTATCTGTTTACATGGAAAATCGCGCCCGCGCTGGCCGCAGGCAACACGGTGGTGGCCAAGCCATCGGAAATCACGCCCTGCACGGCAGCGCTGCTCGGCGAGCTGGCTATCGAAGCCGGCTTCCCGCCCGGCGTGCTGAACATCGTGCACGGCCGCGGGCCTGCGGTAGGCCAGGCCATCGTCGAGCATCCGCGCATCAAGGCGGTTTCCTTCACCGGCAGCACCGCCACCGGCACGCACATTGCTGCGGCCGCGGCCACGCGATTCAAGAAAGTGTCGCTGGAAATGGGCGGCAAGAACCCGGCCATCGTGTTCGCCGATGCCGAGCTTTCCGACGCCAACCTCGACACCGTCGTGCGCTCGGGCTTCGCCAACCAGGGCGAGATCTGCCTGTGCGGTTCGCGCCTGCTGGTGCAGCGCTCCATCTACGAGAATTTCCGCGAGCGTTATCTCGCGCGCGTGCGCGCGCTGCGCGTGGGCGATCCGAACGATGCCGCCAGCGACCTCGGGGCGCTGGTGTCGAAACCGCATTTCGACAAGGTGATGGCCTGCATGACGCTGGCGCGCAGCGAAGGCGGCCGCGTGCTCTGCGGCGGCGAAACCGTGACGGTACCCGGCCGCTGCGAACAGGGCTGGTTCGTGGCGCCCACGGTGATCGAAGGCCTACCGAACGAAGCGGCCACCAACCAGCAGGAAATCTTCGGCCCGGTGGTGACGCTGATTCCGTTCGAGGACGAAGCCGAGGCGCTGGCTATCGCCAACGGTACCGGCTACGGCCTCGCCGCTTCGCTGTGGACGAGCGACCTGTCGCGGGCGCATCGCCTCGCCGGTCAGCTCGACTTCGGCATCGTGTGGATCAACTGCTGGATGCTGCGCGACCTGCGCACGCCATTCGGCGGCATGAAGCATTCCGGCCTCGGCCGCGAAGGCGGCAACGAGGCGCTGCGCTTCTTTACCGAACCCAAAAACATCTGCATCCGTTATTGAAGGAACGCACCGTGAAAAGCCCGCTGCAATCCCTGCTCGACAGCAACCGCCGCTGGTCGGCCGCCGTGACCGCGCAGGACCCGCATTTCTTCGAGCAGCTGGCTCAGCAGCAGTCGCCGAAATACCTGTGGATCGGCTGCTCCGATTCGCGCGTGCCGGCCACCCAGATCGTCGACCTGCCGCCCGGCGAGATCTTCGTGCAGCGCAACGTTGCCAACGTGGTGTCGCACACCGACCTCAACTGCCTGAGCACGATCCAGTTCGCCGTGGACGCGCTCAAGGTGGAGCACATCATCGTCGTCGGCCACTACGGCTGCGGCGGCGTGCAGGCGGTACTGGACGACCGCCGGGTCGGCCTGGTGGACAACTGGCTGCGCCACGTCGGCGACGTGGCGCGCAAGCACGGCGACCTGCTCAACTCCCTCGACCTGATGGATATGCGCAACGCGCGCCTGTGCGAACTCAACGCCATCGAAGGCGTGGTCAACGTATGCAACACCACGATGGTGATGGATGCGTGGGAGCGCGGGCAGAAGCTCTCCGTGCACGCCTGGTGCTACAGCCTCGCCAACGGCCACATCAACGACCTCGGCATGCATGTAGACGCTCGCGACGCGCTGTGGCCGTCCTACGAGCAGGCGCTGCAGCGGATCACCCGCCTGCCGGAACCGCATCGTGGTTGACGTCATCCGCACCGAGGCCGCACCCGCGCCGGTGGGTGCGTATCCGCATGCGCGACGTGTGGGCAATCTGCTGTTCCTCTCCGGCGTGGGGCCGCGCCAGCCGGGCAGCAACGCGATCCCCGGCAATGTGCATGACGACGACGGCAAGCTCGTCGCGTACGACATCGAGGCGCAGTGCCGGCAGGTGTTCGCCAATGTGCGCGCGGTGCTGGAAGCCAGCGGCGCACGCTGGACGGACCTGGTGGACGTCACCGTGTTCCTCACCGACATGGCGCGCGATTTCGCGACCTACAACCGCCTCTACGCCGAGTACTTCGCCGGCGTGGATGCCTGCCGCACCACGCTGGGCATCACCGCACTGCCCACGCCCATCGCGATCGAGCTGAAATGCGTGGCGGCAATCGATGCTCGCGACTGTTCCTGAGCGCGGGAATCAGAGCGCGGCCTGACCGTACTTCCCCCGAAACCCTTGCGCGTGATCCCATAAAAAAACCGCCGGCGAACCGGCGGTTTTTTTTTATGTTGCCTGAGCCTTGGCTATCAGCCCCCGGCGGCCGGCGCGGCAGCGTCGGTCTTCTTCGTGGACTTCTTGTGGCTCTTGCTGCTGTGATGCTTGCTGCCCGACTTGTGATGCGCGGTCTTGGTACCGGCGGCGTCGGCTGCAGGAGCAGCGGCGGGAGCGGCAGCGGGAGCAGCTGCCGGCGTGGTCTGCGGGGCGGCCGCAGGGGCGGCCTGCTGGGCGAACACCGAAGCGGACAGGGCCACACCGGCAACGAGCAGGGAAGCGATCGCGAACTTACGCATGATGGCAAACCTCGATAATTTTTTGTTGTATCGCAGGCCCGGCCGGAACCCGACACCTCGGGCGTTGCGACGTAACCACAATAACAGCACTACAGGGGTACCGAGACTGAACAACGCACAGCTTTTCCGTTTTGTGCGGACGGCGGATAACCGAGCTTCAGTCTGTCAAAGACCGAAGCGCGCGGGTGCGTAAGGCTGCGGATCGATCGCCGGCGTGCCGCCATACAACTGGTCGGCCACCAATTCGCCGGTGGCCGCCGACATGCTCACCCCCAGCATGCCGTGTGCCGTGGCCATATGCAGGTTGGACCAGCGTCCGCTCGGACCGATGATGGGCACTTCGTCCACGCTCATCGGCCGCCAGCCCCACCATTCCTCCAACTGCTGCGGCCCTTCGGGTTCGTGCAGGCCGGCCGCCGCGCCGCTGCGCAAGGCATCGAGACGGGCGCGGTTGAGGCCTTCGGCATAACCGGAGAACTCCATCGTGCTGCCCAGCCGGTAACCGCTGGCCCAGGTGGTGACGCATACCTGCACCTCGCGCAGCACCAGCGCATGGCGCGGCGCACGCGCGGGGCGCGTGTAGGTGATCGAATAGCCCTTTCCCGGCTGCATCGGCAGGCGCAGGTCCAGCGAGCGCGCCAGCAGCGGCGACCAGGCACCCAATGCCAGCAACACGCGCTCGCCCGCGAAGGCGCCTCGCGAAGTGCGCACCTGTGCGATGCGCTTTCCGTCGGTCTCGAAGCCTTCGATGCGCGTACCGCTTTCGATCACGCCGCCCAGCTCGAGCACGCGGCGCGCCAGCTCCGCAGCATAGCGGTCCGGGCGCAACCGCGCGTCGCCGGGATGGAACAGGCCGCCGGCCACGCCAGGCTTCAATGCCGGTTCCCTCGCCTCCACCGTATCGCCGCGCAGGCGCTGCACTTCGATGCCCAGACGGTCGAGCACGGCCGCATGGTGACGTTCGTCGGCCGCCATCGCCCGGGCAGTGCGGTACACGTACAGCTCGCCTTCCTCGGCGAACTCGCAATCCAGCCCTTCGTCGCGCACGAGTTCGGCCAGTCGCCGGCGTGAACGCTGCAGGATCGCCGAACGCGCGGCTGCCGCGCGATGGAAGTCCGTCCAGTTGCAGTGCCGTGCGAAGCCCAGCAGCCACCGCAGGCGCGGGCCGTCGAGACGGGGATTGAGGTAGAGCGGCGCGTCGGCGTGCAGTATCGAACGCATGGCCACGCCCAGCGTGCCCGGCATCGCCAACGGCGCGGCGTGGCTGGGCGTGATCGTGCCGCAGTTGCCGTGGGAGGCGCCGCATCCCGGCGCGCCCTGCTCCAGCACCCGCACCGTTACTCCCTTGCGCAGCAGGTGCAGCGCGCAGGCCAGGCCGATCACGCCACCGCCAAGTATCAGTACATCTACATCCGCACGAGTCGCATTCATGGGGCGATTGTAGCCGGCTGCCGCGTTGCAGCATGCGTATGACAGGGACTGCGGGCACCATGCGCCAAGCCCACTAACCCAAGGCATCGGCGTGCATCTCAAACTCGCCATTCGTGATGTCCTTTTCGTCGCCCTGCTGGTTTGCACCAGCGGCCACGCGCAGTCGTTCAATCCTTCTGAACTGAGGCTGCTGCACGAGATCGGGAGTGCGCCGAACACCCTGGCCCGCTACCAGTACCTGGTCCGCGAAGTGCCATCGTTGTCGCCCAACGATCGCGTGCTCGGACTGCAATTCCTGTCTTTCTCGCAGGACGAGCTCGGCCTCTACGATCAGGCCGTCTTCAGCTTCCCGCTGAAGGACAGCTTGCCCGCCGACCTGGCCCTGCCGTCACCCGCAGACTGGAAAGCGGCCGACGCCGTCGATGCCATCGCCACGCTCGCCGCGCAGCAGCGCATCGTGATGGTCAACGAGGCGCATCACAACGCGCACACCCGCATGCTCACGCTGGCGCTGCTGCCACGACTGCACGCGCTCGGTTTCAATTACTTTGCCGCTGAGGCGTTGAGCGACAACGACCCCGACCTGGCCAAGCGCGGCTACCCCATCCGCAAGAGCGGCACGGAATACCTGCTCGATCCGCTGTATGGCGATATCGTCCGCGAAGCGATCCGGCTGGGATTCGTCATCGTGCCCTACGACAACGCGCTCACCGGACAGGCTCGCGAAGATGCGCAAGCGAAGACCCTGTACAAACAGGTGTTTGCGAAAGATCCCCACGCGCGGCTGTTCGTGCATGCCGGCTATGCCCACATCGACAAGGTTCCGGGGCGTCTGGGCGAATTGCATCCGATGGCCATGCAACTGGAAAAACTGACCGGCTTGGTCCCGTTGTCCATCGACCAGACTGATTTCATCGAAACCGGCGTCGACGCCTCGGATGCTTATCACCAGCTCGTACGCGCGTTTCCATCCAACGAGCCCGAGATATTGCTCAACCGCCAGACCGGCCGACCGTGGACAGCACGCCCGACTGCCTATGACGTCAACGTGATCCTGCCGCCCGCCCTGAGCATCAACGCCTTCGGCAAGTACAAATACGGCTATTCGATCAACGCCATTGACGCCGGCCTGCCCCACATCCACGACCAAAATGCCATGCAACGGGCAACCTGGCTCACGCTGGGCGGAACGCGGCATCCGTATCCGATCAGTGCAGCGCTCTGCCGCGGGGCCATTCCCTGCGTGGTCGAGGCCATACACGCCGGCGAACCGGATGATGCCATCTCTGCCGACCGCTACGCCTTCATGGGCTTCAACGAAACCGCTGATCTTTATCTGTACCCCGGGCACTACCGGTTGCGTGCATGGACCACCGACGGCAGCACGCGGTCGGAGCACGACTTCGACGTCTCTCCATAGCCATTGTTTGCATTTGAGAAGTGACGCACGTAGTGTGTGAACCACACTCGTAATCCAATGCGGGCAAGCTTATGGCCAACCCCAAGACCCCGATCAGCGAAGCCGAAAGCCGCGTCATGGAGGCGCTGTGGCGCAAGGCGCCGCAGAGTTCGGAGGACATCGTCGCCACTGTGCAGCAGGACAGCGACTGGCACGAAAAGACCATACGCACCCTGCTCGGCCGCCTGCTCGGCAAGGGTGCGGTGAGCGCGGAGAAGGATGGCCGGCGCTACCTGTATTCGCCCATGCTGACCCGCGAACAGTGGCAGTCGCAGGAAAGCCGCAGCCTGCTCGATCGCGTGTTCGGCGGTCGGCTCAGCCCCTTGCTGGCGCATTTCAGCGAACACGAAAAGCTGGCGGCGAAGGACATCGCCGAACTGCGCAAATTGCTGGATGCCATCGAGAAGAAGGAGCGCTGACATGGAAGTCCTGCCGCTGCGCAGCCTGCTGTTCGTCACCCTGGCGTTGATGTTGGTCTTGCTGATGCGGCGCCCTGCACGGCTCCTTTTCGGTGCGGGTCCGGCCTTCGGTCTATGGCTGTTGCCGGTGACGGCGCTGCTGCTGCCATACCTGCCCGAGCTGCCCGCGCACTGGTTCGTGCTGCCGGCCATTCGCGCGCTGCCCGAGACCATCGCCCGCATTGCTGTCGCACCGCAGACCACCGGATCCACGCCTTGGCTGCCGTGGCTGTGGCTGGCCGGCACGACTGCGATGGCACTGCGACTGGTCGTGCACTACCTGCGGCTGCGCCGCCAAAGCCGCCCCATGCCGGTGGCGATGACCATGCACCTGCGGCACGATCTGGCGGGCCTCGATCCGCGCCGGCTGCGCCTGCACCCGGCCGGCCCCGCCCTGCTGTGGGCGCCGCGCAGCCTGCTGCTGTTGCCGGCGGATTTTCTCGAGCGCTTCGATGCCAGCGAGCGCCGCATGGTGCTGCGCCACGAATTGACCCATCTGCGCCGCGGCGACGCGCTGTGGAGCCTCGTTGCCGAGCTGGCGTTCGCGTTGCTGTGGTTTCACCCGCTGGCGTGGCTGGCGCGTCCGTGCTTCCGGCTCGACCAGGAACTGGCCTGCGACGAGCGCGTGCTGCGCGACGCGCCACGCGACGAAGCCGGCTATGCCCACACCTTGCTGCATAGCGTCGGCCTGGCCCCCATGCCGGCGTTGATCCCCTGGTTCGACCGGCCCCAGCTGAAAGAGCGGCTGGTCATGATCCAGCGCCAGCGCCCCGGCGCCGCGCGCCGCCGTGCGGGCTATCTCGTGCTCGCCGCGCTGTTGGCGGCCAGCGCGTTTGTCGTGCAGGCCGCCACGAAGGCCCAGGAAAACCAAGCACCCGCATCGGATCTCGCCTTCAACGCGCGGATTACGCCGCACTACCCCGAGTCGGCGATCAGGAACAAGGAACAGGGCACGGTCGTCCTCAAGATTCTGGTCGGCAAGGACGGCAGCCCGCTCACGATCACCATCGATCCGGCGACGGAGGCTTCACCTGTACTTGCCAGGGCAGCCATCGAAACCGCCGAACGGTGGCGTTTCAGCCCGGAGACGGTGGATGGCAAGCCGGTCAAGGGTTACGCACGCGTGCCTGTCACATTCGTCCTGAATCCGCTGCCCGACAAGCCCGCCAAAACTTCCCCCAGCGCCGCAAGCTGAGAAACGAGCTTCAAAACGCCCCAAAGTCAATTGATTTGAATATGTTTTATCACCCTGATAACCTCGGCGCAGCCCACGCCGAGGTTGTCCGGTGAACCCGCCGTCCGTCGCCCGATCCGCAGCTTCACCCACGCGCATCGCCCGCCTCGCGCTGCTGGTCGTCGCCATCGTCCTGCTTGCCGCGTGCGCCAGCGCGCCGCGCCGCGCCGCATCCATCGCCGCCACCGAATCCGCCCTCGCCAACGAACCGGCACGCGGCCCCGAAGGCGAGACCGCGGCTGCCAACGACGTGCTGTTCCGCGCCATGGCCCTGGTCGGCACGCCCTATCACTGGGGCGGCAATACGCCAGCAGGCGGCTTCGATTGCAGCGGCCTGGTCGGCTACATCTACCGCAACGCCACCGGCCTGCAGTTGCCGCGCACCTCGGGCGAGATGGCCGACATGGACGTGCGCAAGGTCAAGCGCATGACGCAGCTGGTCAGCGGCGACCTGGTGTTCTTCGGCAGCCGCGGCCGCATCAGCCACGTCGGCGTCTACGTGGGCAAGGGCCGCTTCGTGCACGCGCCCAACAGCGGCGGCACCGTCCGTCTGGACGACATCGACGGGCCGTACTGGCGCGACCATTTCGCCTACGCGAGACGAGTGCTGGATTGAGCTTGCTCCGCCCGGCAAGCTTCGTCACTTTCTTTGCACTCGGACAGAACACGTTTTGATGGAATCCCTGCCTTTCTGGATCGGCCAGCACGTATTGATGCTGTGGGCGCTGGTGCTGATCCTTGCCTTGCTCTCCGGTGATCTTGTCTGGCGCATGGTGCATCGCCGCCAGCTGGCCGCCGCCCACAAAAGCGGCAGACTCGCATTGCGGCCGCGCACCGCGCTTGTGCTGATGGCGCTGTTCGGCACGCTGTTCGCGCTGCTGTTCCGGGCGGTGTGGAAGCAGACGGCGCTGGTCGATTTCGATGCCGCGCTGGCGCAGTCGCTGCACGATCGGCTCCCGACGGGCGTGCTCATCGTGGTCGCCATCGTCACCCACATCGGCGAGCCCGCACTGCTGGCCGTCGCCGGCGCCGTGGTGGCCGCATTGCTGGCATCGCGACGGAACTGGCGGATGTGCATACCCTGGTGCGTGGCGCTGGGCGGCGCGATCATCAGTGGCGAATTGGCGAAACACATCGTGAAGCGTGCCCGCCCTTTCGACGGCCACGCCTTCGTGGTGGAAACCGGTTACAGCTTTCCCAGCGGCCATTCCTTCATGAGCATGGTGTTTTTCGGCATGCTGGCGTGGCTGCTGCTGCGCGCATTGCTGCCACGCCATCACCGCATCGCGGTCGCCGTCGCCGTAGGGCTCGTCACCGTCGTCGGCATCAGCCGCGTGGTGCTGCAGGCGCACTACCTCAGCGATGTCCTGGCCGGCTATGCGCTGGGTGCGTTCTGGCTGGTGCTGGGGATCGCGATGGCGGAGTCGATGCGCCGGGACGCCGGGGCGCGGTAGTTGCCTTAAACTCGCCTCCTGCCCGCCATTGGACATGCGCATGCGCTCCTGGAAGCCGCTGCTCACGCTAGCAGTCGTCGTCATCGCCGTGCTGCTGTGGAACCGGTTCACGGGCACGCCGCCGCCGGCGGCACCCGCATCCGCGGCTGCGACTGCGGCGAGCTCCAGCGACACCAGCACACTGCCCGGTTTCCTGCCGCCCGAAGCGCGCGACACGCTGGCGCTGATCGCGCGTGGCGGCCCGTTCCCGCACAGCCAGGACGGCGTGGTGTTCGGCAACTACGAACACCTGCTCCCGGAACAGCCGCGCGGCTACTACCACGAATACACGGTGGAAACGCCGGGAGCGCGCACGCGCGGCACGCGCCGCATCATCACCGGTGGCACACCGCCCGAGGCGTACTACTACACTGACGACCACTACCGCAGCTTCCGCCAGTTCTCGGTTCCCCGATGAACGTACAACCGCCAGGTCCCGCCCATGTTTTCCGAGCTCGCCTCGCGGAGAACCATGGGCGCGCAGATCCGGTGAGGACGGACGAGTGGCTCCCTGTTCATTGCCGTGCCGTGGCAGTCAGGCAAAGAAAGCCGGCTTGCGCAGCGACCCTCGCAACACGGCCATGCAGCGGCATACGGCTTGGCGTGGCGGTCAGCGAGGCGTGGCACTACGCATCAGCATCGAACGACCGCCCGATGGCAGCGCACGGGACGGAAAGGCCATGAACAGGCCCTGGGATCCCGACCTCACCCGCCCCAGCCAGAACGGCGTGTATTTCGTGGCCGATGCCGATCTCGTGCGTCTGGCCGATACCGCCACGCATGCGGAACTGGCCGTGTACCGCACCGACCTCGCCGGCTGCTATGGCAAGACCGGACTGCTGCAGCGGCTTGCCGCTTCACTGGCCCTGCCGGCGGATTTCGGCCACAACTGGGATGCGCTGGCCGACAGCCTGCGCGACCTCGACAATCTGCCGGCGCACGGCCGCGTGCTGCTGTTCGAACATACCGACGAGTTGCACCACAACGCGGAGCAGGATTTCGACGTGCTCCTGGGCATCCTCGACGACGCCGCCACCTTCGCGCAGGACGCGGACCGCCCGTTCTTCGCCTTCCTCGCCCTGCCCGAAAGCTCTGCCGGCGCTGGCCGATAGCCGCGCCCGGCCCTCCATCAGGAACCCCATGAGTACCCACGACTTCGAACTGCACGGCGACCACGTCGAGCTGAACCTGCTGCTGAAACTGGTGGGCCTGTGCGACAGCGGCGGTGCCGGCAAGCACTTGGTAGCCAGCGGCGCGGTGCGCGTGGATGGCACCGTCGAGCTGCGCAAGACCTGCAAGATCCGCGCGGGTCAGCATGTGTGCATCGGCGCCGAGGAAATCCGCGTGCTGGCCGATCCGCGCGAACTCGCTCGGCGTTGAGTTCGCATCAGCGTCGGCACGCCATGATCATCCCCGCAAACCGGACCGCGAAATCGCGGATCCGGCTCGGATGTTCGGCGATCGTCCTGCGATAACGCTCGCGACATCGGAGCGACGATCATGCCCGCGGCCCTGCAGCCGCAGCACCCAGACCACGCGGACTGTCCTAGCTGGGCAACGAGGCCAGCTTGCGCTCCAGCAGCGCATCGTCGGGGACGCGCAACCCGAACTCTTCCTGCAACACCTGGCGGATTTCCGCCACATCGCGCAGATTCCGCCGCACCGGCTCGGCGTCCACACGGCGCACGGTGAACTCGCGGTCACGCAGGGTGAGCCGGCGATCCGGCAGAGTGCGCGCCACGGTGAGGTGATCGACAAAATGCGACTGCGGGTGCGTGGAAACGTAATGGTTGGCCACCACGTAATCGATGAAATCGCGCGGCTGCAGGTCGAAGCGGTAAATGGTGAGCCACGTGCCGCGCACGCAAGCCTGCATGCGCCACTCGCCACCGCGCTCCAGCAAGCGGAACGGTTCGAGCGCGGTAGGCTGCGCGATGCCGGGTACCAATCGCAACGCGCCGGCCAGCGTCATGCTGCCGAAACCCACGTCGGCCAGCCAGCACTCGGCCGCCACCTGCACCTTGAGCAGCATGTGCGTCTGCGCGGTGATCGCATCCTCCGGCTGATTCCACAACACGCGCGCGATCAATCCCTGCACCTCGAAGCCGACTTCGCGCAGCGCAGCGGCAAGCAGCAGGTTCTGCTCGAAGCAATAGCCGCCACGCTGCTCATGCAGCAGCTTGCGTTCGAGCGCGGTGGACTCCAACCGTACTGGCACGCCGCGCAGCGGATCGAGATTCTCGAACGGGATCGCCGCCGCATGCATGGTCGTCAGCGCTTGCAAGGTCGGCAAATCGGGCGCGACCGCGCCACGATGTCCTATGCGTCGCAGATAGGCATCCAGATCGATTGCAGCCGACATGCAAGGGGCTCCGACAGGGGAACGCCACGGTAACACCGCGTGCGGAATGCAGGTAACCGGATGGGCGTGGCCAGCGAAGTATCCGTCGAGCCACCATCGCGAGGTCCGCCATGTCCGTCAGCCGCCGTCCATCCCGCATGCTGTTCGCCACGCTCGCCGTGAGCCTGCTCGGCGCCTGCACGCTGCCACCCGCGGCCGTGGCCGCCACGAAGCTGCCGGCACCGCTGCTGGATGCGCCGCGTGCCGCCGCGCATGGCCAACAGATCGCGGTGTTTGCCGGCGGCTGCTTCTGGGGCGTGCAGGACGTGTTCTCGCACGTCAAGGGCGTGCGCAAGACCTGGGCCGGCTACAGCGGCGGCAGTGCCGCCACCGCGCATTACAGCCAGGTCAGCGAGGGCGACACCGGCCATGCCGAGTCGGTGAAAGTGCTGTTCGATCCGTCCCAGGTCAGCTACGGCCAGTTGCTGCAGGTGTTCTTCTCGGTCGCCACGGACCCCACCGAACTCGACCGGCAGGGGCCGGACAGCGGCACGCAATACCGCTCGGTGATCTTCTACGCCAGTCCAGCGCAACAGCGCATCGCCGACGCCTACCTCGAGCAATTGAGCAAGGACCACATCTACGCCGCCCCCATCGTCACTCAACTGGTGCCGCTCTCGGCCTTCTACCCGGCTGAGAGCTGGCATCAGGATTACGCCAGTCACCATCCGGACGATCTCTACATCGCGATCAACGACGCGCCGAAAGTGCAGAACCTGCAGCACCAGTTCCCTGCGTTGTACTGGTGACGCCCTGGATCAGCTGCGCTTCGGCGGCACCAGGCTCAATGGCGTAGGCCCTTGCCGGGGGCGCGGGAGGAGCATGCGCTCGATGGCCGCCGGCGGCAGCGCGGCAGCGTACAGATAACCCTGGCCTTCGTCGCAGCCGATGCGCAGCAGAAAGTCGTGCTGGGCCTCGGTTTCGATGCCCTCGGCAATGGTGGCCAGGCCCAGGCTGCGCGCCATCGCCATGATCGCCTCGACGATGGCCACGTCGTTGACGCCCTGCGGCAGGCCGGTGACGAAGGAACGGTCGATCTTCAGCCGCGTCACCGAAGGCAGCTTGAGATAGGCCATCGAGGAATAGCCGGTGCCGAAGTCGTCGATGGCCACTTCCACGCCCAGCGAATGCAGCGCGCGCATGGTGCGCTCGGTGTCGTCGCCCAGACGCAACATGGTGCCTTCGGTGATCTCGAGCGCCAGCCGCCCCACCGCCACGCCATGCGCCTGCAGGGTACGGTCGAGGTGGGCGACGAAACCCGCATGCCCGAACCAGCGTGCCGAGACGTTCACGGCGACGCGGATCGGCGGCATGCCGGCACGGTCCCATGCGCGGATCTGCGCGCAGGCCGACTGCAGCACCCATTCGTCGATGCGACGGATCAGGCCCAGGCTTTCCGCCGCAGGGATGAATTCCGACGGCGGCAATTCGCCGCGCTTGGGATGCTGCCAGCGCAACAACGCCTCCACCGCGACGATGCGCCCGCTGTGCATCTCGATGCTGGGCTGGAAATACAGCTTGAATTCGCCCTCGACCAGTGCGCGCCGCAATTCCGACACCAGCAGCAGGCGCTGGCGCGCATCCGCTTGCATGATCGGCGTGTAGAAGCGGAAGGTGTTGCGCTCGCTGTTCTTCGCCGCGTACATCGCGGCGTCGGCGTTGGCGATCAGGGTCAGCGCATCACCGCCGTCCAACGGGTAGCCGGCAATGCCGATGCTGGCGCTCAGCACCAGCTCGCAGTCATCCACTATCACCGGCTCGGACAGGCTGGCGAGCAGGCGTTCGGCCACCGCGCCGGCGTCCTCGCGCAGCTCGAGACTGTCGAGCAGCACGGTGAATTCGTCGCCGCCGATGCGGCCCGCGACATCGCCGTTGCCGAGCTGGCGCCCGATGCGTTCGGCGACCTTCTGCAGCAGGCGGTCGCCCATGGCGTGGCTGTAGCTGTCGTTGACGACCTTGAACGCATCGAGGTCGACGAACAGTACGGCCACCGCGGTACGCGTGCGCGCAGCCGCGGCGATGGCCGACTCGCAGCGGCGCTCGAATTCGGAACGGTTGAGCAATCCGGTCAGCGCGTCGTGGCTGGCCATGTGCTCCAGGCGCCGCCGCTGGGCTTTCAACGCGTGGATGTTGCTGAACACTGCCACGTAATGCAGCACCTGGCGCTGCGCGTCGCGGATCGCGCTGATGCTGAGCTGTTCGGGATAAGTGCTGCCGTCGGCGCGCCGCCCCTGCACTTCGCCGCTCCAGTGGCGGCCGCCGGCGATGCCCGACCAGATCGATGTGGGCAACGGCGTTCCGTCGGGCATGCTGCGCAATGCGTCGAAGCGCACGCCTTCCAGCATCTGCGCGGTATGGCCGGTGATCTCCACGTGCGCCGCATTGACCGAAATCACGCGCCGCTCGGCGTCCGCGATGATGACGCCTTCGGCGATGCTGGCCAGCGCTTCGGCCGCCACGCGCCGTTCGCGTTCCAGCGCCACGCGCTCGGAAATATCGCGCATGATCACCTGGCGCACGGTGTGCCGCCCCCACAGGGTATGGCTCAGCTGCATTTCCACCGGGCGCTGCGAACCGCTGCCGCCGACCAGCGTGGCCAGCAGCGCGGGGCCGACCGTGTGGGTCGAACCGGGCACGAACAGTTCGTCGAAACGCGCACCGAGCAATGAAGCCAAGTCGCGCCCCGTCCATGCCGAGGCGAGCCTGTTCGCCTCCAGGATGCTGCCGCTCGCCTCGTCCACCATCACGATGGCCGCCGATGCGCTCTCGAACAGCAACCGGTAACGCTCTTCGCTGCCGCGTATGCGATTGAACACGCGCCGCGCCATACCCAGCCACAACGCGGCGACCAGCAGCAGCGCCAGCAGCGCCGCCGCAAACAGCATGCGGCTCAGCCACACCGCGCCGCTCACCATCTGCAGCGAGAAACGGTTGCTGCGCGGCTCGATGTCCGCATTGATCGCCACGATGCTCTCGCGCCAGCGGTCGACTTCCGCAGGATCGGGCTTGCCCTTCGCGTAGGCGCGCTGCAGCTCGTCGGCGATCACGTTGAGCTTGTCGATGGAGGCATCCGTGGAGCGCCAGGCACCGATGGCCTGGGCCATGTAGGGCGCATCCGAGAAATGCGCCAGCATGAAGGTCATGCCGCCCTCGGCCGCCGGCAGCATATTGCCCTGCACGAACACCTGATGGACGCGCGCGGCGTCGTAGTTGCCGCCCATGATCGCGTCGCGCCCCCAGCGATCGGCAGCGAGGACCTTGTAGTTGCGGCGGAAGCCCGCCAGATCGTTCGGATCACCGAGCGCGGCATAGTGGTCCAGGTCGATCACCGCCTGTTTCTGCGCCTTCGACCACACGCTTTCGCTGTTGAGGAAACCGGCGAGCGTGACCTGCACCTGCAGCACGCCCCAGGTCAACGCAAGCAACAGCACGACGGCAGCCGCCAGCCCCCAGGCCAACGGCATCAGGCGTCGCCACAACGGCTGCTGCAAATTTGCGATCAAAGGCATGCCCCCTGCTGCGGAGCTCCAGATCCGCAGCATGACGTTTTCCGCGACCTGGCGGGCCTAACTCTACCCGCACCCGACCTCGCCGCCTGGACATCAGCGTGCCACATCGCAGGCGGCACGTCCCTGTGCCGACCCGCATACCTGGGTTCTCAATACACCTAAGTGGGCGATCCGTCACCCCCCAGCCGCTTTCTAGGCCGCCACGCCTTCCAGGATCTGCCCTTCGCGGTGCGTGCGGATGCAGCGGTCGCCCAGCAGGATCATGCACATGTAGCTGCGTTCGATGCACTCGCGCAGATGCGCCACGTCCGCCGCCAAAGGCGTGCTGCCCAGAACGGTGCAGACGATCTCCAGCGCCTCCCACGGGTGGGTATCGTCGTAGGCCGCGTGCAGCTTGAGCCAGCGCAGGCTCGCGGCGCGCACGTCCGGCGCAAAGCTGTCGCAGTACTTCTCGCTGGCGTACACCAGGTGCGCCCAATCGCCGGTGGCGCCCTCGATCGCGTAGTTGGTGGCCGCCATGCCTGCCGCCAGCGAGCCGTGCGAGCTGATCTCCTCGCACCAGCGATACAGCCCGTCGGTGCCGGCCGGCGCCGGCTTGCGCAGTAGGTCCTCGCGCGGCACTCCGGCGCCTTCGGCCCAGTCCAGCCAGTACTCGGCATGGTTCTGCTCGACGCGGATATTGCGCACCAGCCAGCGCCGCGCCTTGTCGTCGCCTTCGCTGCGGCCATAGCGCGTCTTCAGCAAGTTCAGCGCCATGTAGCTGGGGAAACGTTCGATGAAAGGCCACAGGCCGGCCATGAAGTTGTACGTGGACTCGTCGTCCAGCTCGAGCGCGATCATCCGCGCCCAGATTTCATGTTCCAGCACCTTGCGGCGCGTAGCTTCGCAATCGCTCACCATGTCCTGCGCCCATTGCGGGTAACTGGCGAGTTCGGTCAGCGGACCGTTACGTTCGAATCGGGTATACATAGTCCTTTCCTCTGTTTGTCGTGGGTGATGTACTGGTTGCTTGGTGCATCACACGACCGGCAGGGGAACCAGAACCACGGGCCGGCCGCGATTGCGCGGCGCGCAGCGGCGCCACGGAAATCCGCCCCTCCATCCCCGGAAACCGTCCTTGCGATCCTTCGCGCGCGAGGCCTGGTGCTCGCGGCTTCCGTCATCGATAGCAAAGGGCGAGCATAGAACTTGTTCGCGGCCGCCAAATGGGCACGGCTGGCCCCGGCGAACCAGCTATCGTGCGCAAACCACGGTATGCGGCACGCATTCAGTCACCATACGGAATGCCGCCAGCCGTTGCCCCGCAAGGCTTCCGGGGGCGCGGGCGGGATCAGCGGACGGCCCCGCGCTGAACGATGCCCAACGTATTGCCGACCGGCCGTCGCCACGGCGGCCACAAGTGCGTTATTGATCCCACACGAGCAACCCGGGAGGTCACCATGAACACCAACGTCGTCACGAGCAACTTTTCTCTGCGTCGCCACTGGCTGGCGCGTGGCGCGGCGTTCCTGCTTGCCGCGACCATCGCCAGCGCCATGCCAGGCCGCGCCCATGCGGGTGTGTTCGTCTCGGTAAACATCGCCCCGCCACCGCTGCCGGTCTATGTGCAGCCGGCCATCCCTGCGCCGGGCTACATCTGGACGCCGGGCTACTGGGCCTGGAACGGTGACGCGTACTACTGGGTGCCTGGCGCCTGGATCCTGCCGCCCTACGTCGGCGCGCTGTGGACCCCGGGCTATTGGGGCTGGAGCGGCGGCGTGTATATCTTCCACACCGGCTACTGGGGCCGCACCGTGGGCTACTACGGCGGCATCAACTATGGCTACGGCTACGGTGGCCACGGCTATGACGGCGGCTACTGGCACGGCGGCGGCTTCTACTACAACCGCTCGGTGAACCACATCACCAACCACATCACCAACGTCTACAACAGGCCGGTGGCCGGCGGCTATGCCAACCGCGCCAGCTTCAACGGCGGCCCGGGCGGCGTACGCTATGCACCGCGGAACAATGCGGAACTGCGCTCGGCCAACTACGCGCCGCGAAGCGGCGCCGCGGACTACCGACCGACAACCAACGGCAGCTATCGCCCGACGCATTACCAGCCGCAGAACTACTACCACGAACAGGCCTATCGTCCGGCGCCGCAGGCGTATCGCCCCGCTCCGCAGGCATACCGTCCGGCACAGGGCGGCTATGCCCGACCTGCCTACCAGCCAGCGGCTCGCCCGGCGCAGTACTCGCACCCTGCGGCGCGCAGCAATGGCGGCGGCGGACAGGAACATCACCACAACTGACCTGCTGCGACGGCACGCATAACGAACAGGCCCGCCACATGGCGGGCCTGTTCGTTGAAGGCAGGTTGCATGCCTTGCCGGATCGCCATGGCAGCCGCAAGATGCCCCGACGCCAACAGCAGCGACGCCGCACGCATGCCCACCCGCGATTCGACTTCCGGCCCGCGCCGTACCCGACCCTGGCTGGCCCTGCTCGCCATCGGCCTGTCCGCTGCGGCATCGGCACAAAGCGCCGAACACGCGCGCCTGCAGCAAGAGGCCGCAGCGGCAACCATCACCCGCGACGACTGGGGCATCGCCCACGTGCACGGCAAGACCGACGCCGACGCGGTGTTCGGCATGGCCTATGCCCAGGCGGAGGACGATTTCAACCGCGTGGAGACGAACTACCTCACCGCGCTGGGCTGGACCGCGCAGGCCGAGGGCGAATCCGCGATCTGGCAGGATCTGCGCCAGCAGCTGTGGACCGACCCGGTCGAGCTGAAGAAGCTCTACGCACAGAGTCCCGCCTGGCTGCAGAAATTGATGGACGCCTGGGCCGACGGCCTCAACTGGTATCTCGCCACGCACCCGGACGTGCACCCGAAGGTGATCACGCATTTCGAGCCGTGGATGGCGCTCTCCTTCACCGAGGGCAGCATCGGCGGCGACATCGAGCGCGTCTCGCTCAAGCGGCTCGCCGCGTTCTACGGCGACGCGCACCCGCAACTGGCGCAGGCGACCCCGCCGAGCTGGGCCGAGCCCACCGGTTCCAACGGCATCGCGATCGCGCCGAAGCTCACCACCGACGGCCACGCCCTGCTCTGGATCAACCCGCACACCTCGTTCTACTTCCGTTCGGAACTGCAGATGTCCAGCGACGAAGGCCTGGACGCCTATGGCGCGGTGACCTGGGGGCAGTTCTTCGTCTACCAGGGCTTCAACCAGCACATCGGTTGGATGCATACCTCCACCGGCCTCGACGCGGTGGACGAATTCGCCGAGACCATCGTGCGCAAGGACGGCAAGCCGTTCTACCGCTACGGCAAGGAGCTGCGGCCGGTGACCGAGCACGCGATCGCCGTGCGCTACCGCGCCGCCGACGGCTCGATGAAAACGCGCAGCTTCACCGCGTACTTCACCCACCACGGCCCCATCGTGGAAAGCGACGGCGACAAGTGGATCGCCGAAGCGCTGATGGACAAACCCGTCGCCGCGCTCGAACAAAGCTGGCTGCGCACCAAGACGCACGACTACGCCAGCTACATGAAAGTGGCCGAGCTCAAGGCCAATTCTTCCAACAACACGCTATTCGCCGACGACAAGGGCGAGATCGCCTTCCTGATGCCGCAGTTCGTGCCGAAGCGCGACAACCGCTTCGACTACACCAAGCCCGTGGACGGTAGCGACCCGGCCACCGACTGGCACGGCCTCACGCCGCTGAGCGAACTGCCCCAGGCGGTGAACCCGCCGAACGGCTGGGCGATGAACACCAACGACTGGCCGTATTCCTCCGCCGGCGAATACAGCCCGAAGCAGGCCGATTTTCCGCGCTACATGGACACTGCCGGCGAGAATCCGCGCGGCATCCACGCCACCAGCATGCTCACCGGTGCCAGCGGCTTCAGTATGCCCAAGCTGATCAGCGACGCCTTCGACTCGTACCTTCCCGAGTTCGCCAAGCTCGTCCCGATCCTAGCGAAGGACTACGACGCCCTGCCCGCCAACGATCCGCTGAAAGCGAAACTCGCCGGCCCGGTCGAACTGCTGCGCCACTGGGACTACCGCTGGGGCATCGCCTCCATGCCCACCTCGCTGGCAGTGTTCTGGGGCGACACGCTATGGGACGAAAGCGTGGCCAAGGCGAAGGCCGCCGGCATCCCGACCTACGACTACATGGCGCGCGACGGCGGCACGCAGGAGCGCCTGCATGCACTGGACGAGGCGGTGGACCGCCTCGAAAGCGACTTCGGCAGCTGGGGCGTGGCCTGGGGCGCGATCAACCGCTTCCAGCGGCTGGACGATGCCATCGCGCCACACTTCGACGACGCCAGACCCAGCCTTCCGGTGCCCTTCGTATCCTCGCGTTGGGGTTCGTTGGCCTCGTTCGGTGCGCACCGCTGGCCGAGCACGAAGAAGTATTACGGCAGCAGCGGCAACAGTTTCGTGGCCGTGGTGGAATTCGGCCCGCGCGTGAGCGCGCGTGCCGTCACCGCTGGCGGCGAAAGCGGCCTTCCCGCTTCGAAACATTTCGACGACGAAGCCGAACGCTACGCCAGCGGCAATCTGCGCACGGTGTATTTCTGGCCCGACCAGCTCGAGGGGCACACCGAGCGTGTGTACCACCCCGGCGATGAATGAGTGCATGAAGCCGTTGCCTCATCCCGACTCCTCGTCGCCGGGCTTCTGGTGCCCCTCTCTTCCTCCTGCGACTTTCAGATCGGCGAGCCGAGCCTTGCTCGCTGCCTGTGTCACCGATCCGGAGCGCGCACGGCATGGCAGACCGTCCATGGTCTGCGAGCCAGCTTCGAGACTTTCGAGATATCCCTAGTGCTGCGGGTTCGCCCCGCTCCCGGCCGTCGCTGCCGACGCCGGCGCCGGGCTGGTCGCCGCAGCTTTCGGAGTGGCCGCTGGTGGCGGTGGTGTCGCAGCCGGTGCCTGCGTGCTCGCCGCACTATTGGGAGTCCCGGGAGCGGGTGTCATCTCGCCGCTCCTGCCGCACGCCGACATGGTCAGCGTAGCGGCAATCAACAGCCCTGCCGTGATTGAACCTTTCATATGGAGGTCTCCGTTGCGGGATTGAGTGCGAGCGCGGCTCTGTTGCAGCTTCACGTTTCACTTCCACGGCGAAACCATGACACCGCGCTCGCATCTCGACCCTACTCAAGCGTTTGTCGATATTTCAGAGTCGTCGCGTAAAGACCCGCTTAACATCCATGCGGTCGAGGCAACGGCAGACGCCATGCTCGCCAGCATGAGCGCGCTGTCCACTGGAGTCGTGGGCGAAGCACGAACCGTGTGCATGAAGCTTTCGACAGCGCCAGCCGTGCAAGCGAGGCTTTCGACACCCGGCAACCCCAGCCCGCCCAAGATCGCGGAACAGCCTGGCCACGGCCTTGCGCCACGGTTTGTCTGGCTTCAACCGATTGCAGCTGGTGTGGTGTCCTCGAGCATATGTTGAATTAGATATCATTTTGATATCTAATCCTCCCATTCGTAGGGAGGATGACCCATGAACGAACGCAAGGGTTTTTCGATCGCCGGCATTCCGTTTGTCGGCCTCTGTGTACCGGTGGCCATCGTCGGCCTCGTCCTGCTGCTCTCGCGCGGCCCGTACGCCTCGCTCGGCATCCTGCTGGAAGTGCTCGGGATCTTCCTGATCAAGGGCTTTTTCCAGGTCGCGCCCAATACCGGGCAGGTCATGCAGCTGTTCGGCAAGTACGCCGGCACCGTCCGCGACGAAGGCCTGCGCTGGACCAATCCGTTCTATGCCAAGCGCCTCGTCTCGCTGCGCGTGCGCAACTTCGAAAGCGGCAAGCTGAAGGTCAACGACAGCGACGGCAATCCGATCGAGATTGCCGCCGTCGTCGTGTGGCAGGTGGTGGATACCGCCGAGGCCGTGTTCTGCGTGGAGGACTACGAAAACTACGTGCACATCCAGAGCGAATCCGCGCTCCGGCAGATGGCGCAGAGCTATCCCTACGATGCGCACGACAACGGCCAGCCCTCGCTGCGCAGCCACGGCGACGACATCAACACGCACCTGCGCGACGAGATCCAGGCGCGGCTTGGCAAGGCCGGTGTCGAGGTCACCGAAGCGCGCATCAGCCACCTCGCCTATGCGCAGGAGATCGCCCAGGCCATGCTGCAGCGGCAGCAGGCCAGCGCCATCATCGCCGCACGTACGCGCATCGTGGAAGGCGCGGTAGGCATGGTCGGCATGGCGCTGGAGGAGCTGCGCAAACAAGGCGTGGTGGAGCTGGACGAAGAGCGCAAGGCCGCCATGGTCAGCAACCTTCTCGTGGTGCTGTGCGGCGAGCGCGGCACCCAGCCCGTGCTCAACACCGGCACGCTGTACAACTGACGGCAGATGGCCGGCGAGAAAAAAGCCTATCCGCTGCGCATCAGCGCTGCTGTCCTGGAGGCCATGCAGCGCTGGTCGGACGACGAGCTGCGCAGCCTGAACGCGCAGATCGAGTACGTGCTGCGCGATGCGCTGCGCAAGTCGGGACGGCTGAAGCCGGGCAAGTCCGCAGCGGTCGAAGACGACGACTGATTCATCGCGATTCGTCCAGCAGGGAATATCGGGAGCGCCGTCGACGCTCTCGCTCTGTTACATGGCGCCGCGTGAACTCGGGCGGCGCCACTGATCAATGGCTGGCGCCATCGCATCCCGCGCCCTTCGCCGGATCAATCGCGCGGCGGAAACCACACATGCTGGATCTTGCCGTCACGCACCTCGTACACCGCGATCGCCTCGGGCTGCCCCTTGTCCGCCGGAAGACCCATCACCCGCTCCTGGTCGACGACGATGGGGCCGTTGACGACACGTTGGACGATCGCCACGTGGAACTCCTTCGGCACAGTCGCAAGAAAGGCGTAACCGTGCTTCAGCGCCTCCACGCCGGCAATCACCGGGCGCTTGCCGCTCAGATCGGTGACGGTAACGTTGTCGGCATAGCAGGAAGCAAACGCGGCGACGTCGTGCGCGTTGTAGGCATCGACCTGGGCCTGGACGACTTCCGCCGGATCATTCGACTTGTTCGCGCATGCAGCCGCGGACAATGGATACAGCATGGCGAGCAGGGGTACCGAAAGAATCCGGGCAAGTGCAGGCATGTTCTTCTCCGATGTAGTCAAGATTGACCATCGCTTGCTAAGGATAGGCACGAGCCCATAAGTGGCTCAGCGTTACACAACGTTGGATCGAAAGCGCGCATCCCAAGCACGCGAAGCGATGGCTTACTTGTTCCAGACACAAAGCTCCCCACCACCCTGTGCGATCACTTGAATCCCGGATGGCCCGAAGATGTTCCAGCTCTCGTAGCCACTGGAAATAGGAAGGACCTCAAACTGAAGGCCGCCAGTGAGCCCAATAAGCAAATCCGTAGAGCCGTCGCAAATATCAACCCGCACGATCAAACTCGCGGCAAATAAATCACCAGCCACTGCGACAGCATCCAGAGGTTTTGGCAGTCCATATTTCTGCATATGATCCTCGCTGCTGATCGCTATGCGGCCGTCTTTACGAAGGCGCCATGGACATTCGACTCCGATGCCAATCTCAGCGCCAAGTCCAAAGCGCCACTGAGAAGGCTCGAAGAGCTCGACACGCTCAATACGGCGACCAACCATCCATGAAGCATCGTATGCATGGGTCATCGCTACTAGCCCGTCAATTCGATATCAACAATTATGGAATATGGCCGCCATAGGTAAGAATTTAGCTCAGCAGATCACCAACTCACCTGCAGCGGCAAGACAATAGCGCGGGCATAGCTAGCGAAACCCTGACCGCGCGGACTCAGACCGACGCGGCAATCCTCCCCACTTCGGCCAGCATGGCACTGCGCTGCGCCGCATCCACGGTCGAACCTGCCAGGTACGCCGTCACCAGCAACGGTTTGCGGTGCGGGGGCCAGAAGATCGCGACATCGTTGGTTTCGTTGTGGGCGCCGCTGCCGGTCTTGTCACCGGCCTGCCAGTCGGCCGGCACGCCGGCGCGTAGCTTGTCGAGGCCGGTGCTGCTAGCGCGCATCCAGGCCGCAAGTTGATCGCGCGATGCGGCGGAAAGCGCATCGCCGAGCAAGAGTGCGCGCAGGTCGCCGAGCATGGCGTTCGGCGTGGTGGTGTCGCGCATGTCGCCCGGGGCGCCGTCGTTCAACGTGGGTTCGGTGCGATCGAGCCGGGTCAGCGGATCGCCCAGCCGCCGCACCAAGGCCGTCACCGCCGACGGTCCGCCCATGCTGGCCAGCAGCAGGTTGGCCGCCGTGTTGTCGCTCACGGTGATCGCCGCCTGGCACAGCTCGGCCACGCTCATGCCCGGTGCGCCCACGTGGTGACCGGTCACTGGCGCCCAGGACAGCACCACGTCCTGGCCATACACCACGCGCCGGTCCAGTCGTTCGGCGCCCTGGTCCACGCGCGCCAATATCGCGCTCACCGCCAGTACCTTGAACGTACTGCACATCAGGAAGCGTTCGTCCGCACGGTGTCCGTAGCGGCGCCCGTTGCCGGTATCGAGGATGGCCGCGCCCAGCCGCACGCCGTGCTTCCGTTCCAGCGCGGCCAGCCGGGCTTCGACATCTGCCTCGAGAGAAGTGCGTGCAAAGACGGGGCGAAGGGCGAGCGCGGAGGCGCCCAGCATGGCTGTCTTCAACAGGGTTCTGCGGTCCATGGGATTCCTTATCGTGCAGAAGGGCGAGCATATCCGGCATCCCACCCTGCTCCCGTGTGCGGGCTTTTCGAGGCAACGCAGATGGCAAAACCGAGGCGCCGCTCACTCTCGCGTGCGGAAGATCGCGATGCGGTCGGGCGCGGGCGCACCCTCGCCCATCAGCCAGGGCTCGGCAGCCAGCACGGTCGTGCAAGGTCCGAAGCTGCATACGCGGAACGCGCGCCGCCCGGCCTCGGCGCGCAATGCGTCCAGCACGCTACGCAGAATGCTGCCGGTGAATGGCGTGTAGAGGTAGAACACGCTGCCGATGGCGAAATCCGTTTCGCGGGCATCGCCCTGCACGAAGTCCGCGTTTGTCAGTTGCAGCGCCTGTGCGCAGGCGCGTGCGCTCTGCACGTAGACCGGCTCGATCTCGACACCCATGCCGTGCGCTTTCGTGCAGATCGCCGCGAGCAGTGGCACATGGCCAAGGCCCGAGCCCAGGTCGACCAGTACGTCGCTCACGCCAAGCGCCAGGCGATCGAGCAGGTCGAAGACATGCCGCGCCGGCGTGGGCTGATAGAACACCATCTCCGGCGCCAGTGCGGCGACATCGTCCGGCTCTCCGAACGGCAGCACGCCGCTGACCAGTTCGTCGCGCCAGCCGTAGGCATCGCCAGCCTGGCTCGCGTCGTCGTCCGCGGACCATCCGTGCCACAGCAGGTCGCCACCCTCGCCCCGGCGTATCGCCTGGCGGATGGCTTCGAACTGCACGGCATTGGCCGCCTCCAGTCGCTGCCGCACCGCCTGTGCGCGCGACAGCAAAGCGCCGGCGTCCATGGCTGGCATCAATGCATCGAGGCGATCGAGCGCTTCGATGCGCTCGCGCAAGTCCTCGGTCTCCGGCGAATGCTCGTGCTCCAATGCCTCGATCAGTCGCTGCAGCGTGTCGCCCATCGGCCGCGACTCCGTGTGCGCGTCAACGCGAAGGAATCTTCAAGCCGCGCTGCACCGCCGGCCGCGCCAGGCCGCGTTGCAACCACGCATCGACATGCTTGAAGCGGTCGTACTCCACCAGCTCGCGCGCGTCGTACCAGGTGATCAGATTGTTCACCCAGCCCAGCGTGGCGATGTCGGCGATGGTGTACTCGTCGCCCATGATCCAGGTGCGTCCCGCGAGGCGCTCGTCCAGCACGCCGAGCAGGCGCTTCGATTCGTTGACGTAGCGCGCCAGCGGCCGCTTGTCCTCGTACTCGCGGCCGGCGTATTTGTGGAAGAACCCCACCTGGCCGAACATCGGTCCGATCGACGCCATCTGGAAGAACACCCACTGGATCGTCTCCCAGCGCTGCGCCATGTCGGCAGGCAGGAACTGGCCGCTCTTCTCCGCGAGATACATCAGGATCGCGCCCGACTCGAACAGGCCCAGCGGTTTTCCGCCCGGGCCGTGCGGGTCGATGATCGCGGGAATCTTGCCGTTCGGGTTCAGCGCCACGAATTCCGGCAGGTGGCTCTCGTCGTTGCCGATGTCGACCAGGTGCGCTTCGTAGGACAGACCGGTCTCCTCCAGCATGATCGACACCTTCACGCCGTTCGGCGTGTTGAGCGAATAGAGCTGGATGCGGTCGGGATGCTGCGCGGGCCAGCGGCGTTCGATCGGGAAGACGGACAGGTCGGACATGGCAACCTCGCAACGAAGACGATCCCCCGCATATGGGTATCGCGTTGCCGTTCTTCAATGGCTTTGTTTTCACATCGCGAAGCGTAGACTCATGGGCTTGCGTCACCCCATCCCCGGAGAATCCGCATGACCCAGACCCGCGCCTATGGAGCCACGTCCGCCAGCCAGCCGCTGGCACCGCTCAGCATCGAACGTCGCGAGCCCGGCCCGCACGACGTGAAGATCGACATCCTGTATTGCGGCGTCTGCCACTCCGACCTGCATACCGCGCGCAACGAATGGCAGAACACGCTCTACCCCTCCGTGCCCGGCCACGAGATCGTGGGCACCGTGTCCGCGGTCGGCGCGAAGGTGACCAAGTTCAAGCCCGGCGACACCGTGGGCGTGGGCTGCATGGTGGACAGCTGCCAGCACTGCGCCTCCTGCGCCGACGGCGAAGAGCAGTACTGCGAGAACGGCTTCACCGGCACCTACAACGGCCCCATGTTCGGCGGCGAGAACACCTGGGGCGGCTATTCCGAAAGCGTCGTGGTGAGCGAGAAGTTCGTGCTGAACATCGCCCATAAGGCGGACCAGCTCGCCGCCGTGGCGCCGCTGCTGTGCGCGGGCATCACCACGTATTCGCCGCTGCGCCACTGGAACGTCGGCCCCGGCAAGAAGGTGGGCATCGTCGGTCTGGGCGGCCTCGGCCACATGGGCGTGAAGCTGGCGCATGCGATGGGCGCGCACGTGGTGCTGTTCACCACCTCGCCCGGCAAGCAGGACGACGCCAAGCGCCTCGGCGCCGACGAGGTGGTGGTGTCGAAGGACCAGGCGCAGATGGCGCAGCACACCGGCAGCTTCGATTTCATCCTCAGCACCGTGGCCGCTTCGCACAACCTCGACCCCTTCCTCGCCCTGCTCAAGCGCGACGGCACGCTGTGCCTCGTCGGCGCGCCGGAGCATCCGCATCCGTCACCCACCGTGTTCAACCTGATCCTCAAGCGCCGCCAGCTCGCCGGCTCGCTGATCGGCGGCATCCGCGAGACGCAGGAGATGCTGGATTTCTGCGCCAAGCACGGCATCGTGTCCGACATCGAGATGATCGCAATGAAGGACATCAACGGCGCTTACGAGCGCATGCTCAAGGGCGACGTGAAGTACCGCTTCGTGATCGACATGGCCACGCTGAAGCAGGAGGCGAAAGCCGCCTGAGGCCGCGCAACCCCTCAAACGTGGAAAGGCGCCATGGATGGCGCCGTTTTTGAGCACAGGAAGGGCGGCGCGCAGTACCCGGCGAAGACGCACGGACAGCGGACTGCCTCGCCTAACCCGCATGGACATCACGACGACACGCGCTTCGTCCACTCACCTGCTTCGATCCCTTTCTCACCAGTAAGAGCGCAGCACAACCGCCCGCGATGAGCCCGCTGCAAGCCTTCATTGAAGCCCACCCGCGCCTGTTCGTGCTGACCGGCGCCGGTTGCAGCACTGCGTCCGGCATTCCCGATTACCGCGACCGCGACGGCCAGTGGAAGCGCACGCCGCCCGTCACCTTTGCGGCCTTCATGCAGGAACCGCACACCCGCCACCGCTACTGGGCGCGCAGCCTGGTCGGCTGGCGCCGCTTCGGACACGCGCAACCGAACGCCACGCACCGCGCGCTGGCCGAACTGGAGCGGCAGGGCCGGATCGAACTGCTGGTGACGCAGAACGTGGACGGCCTGCACCAGCGCGCCGGTCACGCCAGTGTCATCGACCTGCACGGCCGGCTCGACACCGTGCGCTGCATGACCTGCGACTGGCGCGGATCGCGCCACGACTTCCAGTCCGCGCTGGTCGAACGCAATCCCGCCTGGGCGCAGCTCGATGCCACCGACGCACCGGATGGCGACGCCGACCTCGACGGCCACGACTTCAGCCGTTTCGACGTGCCGGCCTGCCCGCACTGCCACGGCATCGTGAAACCCGACGTAGTGTTCTTCGGCGAAAACGTGCCGCGCGAACGCGTGACCGCCGCGATGAACGCCTGCCGCCATGCCGATGCGATGCTGGTGGTCGGCTCCTCGCTGATGGTGTACTCCGGCTACCGCTTCGCGCACGCCGCCGCGCAGGCCGGCAAGCCCGTCGCCGCCGTCACGCTGGGTCGCACCCGCGCCGACGCGCTGCTCGCGCTGAAAGTGGATGCACCCTGCGAGGAGGCGCTGGGTTTCCTTCTAGCACCTGCATCGCCGAACACAGCCAGTCACGGTATCGCGGCAACCATCGCCTGAGGGCCATTGGCGCGATTGCCGGCAACGATCTCGCCGCCGCGCTAAGGGAGCGACACGCATGGCGTGCCGCCCCTTCCCATCACATCAGCAGGACCTTGCCACCCTTGCCGGTACTCGCCGCCGCCAGCGCCGCGTCGAAATCGCGCAGGGGATAACGCGCGGCGACGGGAACCAGCTCGGGGTGGCGCGACAGCAGCTCCCAGCATTCGCGCTGCGCCCGCGCCAACGTCGCGGCTTCGCACTGGTTCAACCAGCCGTCGATGCCGAAGCCCTGCCAGGAAAGATTGCGGTACACCATCGTGGCCGCATGCATTTCGAACGGCCGGTCGTCGAGCACGCCGTAGGACAGCAGCCGCGCGCCAGGCACAGTCGCGGCGATCAGCGCAGGCACACCCGGGCCGCCCACTGCATCCAGCACGGCATCGTAGGGCGCGACGGCAGCCAGCGTCTGCGCCACGTCACCCGCCTGCGCCAGGGTCTGCACGCCCGAGGCATCCAGCAGGCGATAGCCGTCGCCTTCGCGCACCAGTCGCTCGGCCACCACTCCGTGCTGCAACGCGAGATGTCCCAGCAGGCCGGCGACCGCCGAACGTCCCGCCGTGACGAGCACACGGGCGCCCTGCGGCAAACGCGCCATATCGAGCAGGCCCCACGCGGTCAGCGGATTCAGGCCAAACTGGCACACCGCTCCATCGTCCAACTGCGCCGAAAGATCGTCGGGCACCGGATAGACGCGTGCCGCCGGTGCCACGGCAAAATCCGCCCAGGCGCCCGGATAGCGAAAGCCGACGCGCTGCCCCACGCGCATGTGCTTCACTTCCGCACCGACACTTTCGACCACACCGGCCGCATCGAAACCGGCCACTTGCGGAAAGCTCGGCTTCACGCGGTAGCGCCCGGCAACGAACATGCCGTCGGCCGGCTGGATCACGCGCGCGCGCACCGCAATCAGTACCTCATGGGGGCCCGGCTGCGGTTGCGGCACGTCTGCGAGACGAAGCACTTCGCGCGGCTCGCCGGCCCGGTCAAACACAAGTGCAAGCATGGTGATCCTTTCTTGAGCAGGGGAATGCGCATTTGCTGCTGCATGACTCGGCAGCCAACGGCTGCGCATCATGAAGCAAACGCCCCGGGAAAAGGCGTGTCCTGGCTCACGCAAAGATGGGCAGCGGCAAAGCGCCGAAAGCGGGTGTGCCGCGCAAGGAGGCGTTGGCCTTCCTGCGTGCCAATGTGCCTGCCGCTTCATCGCACGAAAAAGCCCGGCGGGTTTCCCCGCCGGGCTTTGTTCCACTCACAACATGCGCATCCATGCGCCACGGCTCACTTCGTGTTGGCAACCTCGTCGCACTTGACCTCGTCGCCGCACTTGAAGTCCACCTCGACGCCGCGACCCACCGTCACCGGCACGTTGAGATGCTTGGCAATGTCCTGATCGTTCTGTTTCAGCGTGACGGTGTAGGGCCCCATCGGCAGTGCGTGTGCGAAGTAACGGCCCGTGGAATCCACCGTTACCGTCCGGCCCGCGCCAGTCATGTCGCTACGCACGGTAACGCTGTCACCTGCCGGTGCCTTGCCGAAGATCGAGCCCGAAGTTTCCTGTGCACTGACAGTGGAAATACCGGCCACGGCGAACGCGCCGACGACCCCGGCCAGGACCAGGCCACGCGTGAGGCGGCGGGAGAAGGAACGGTTCGAGAGAATCTTGTTCATGAGTCGCTTCCTTGGTTTATCGATGTGGGGAAAAAGCGCGGGCCTGCCAGGGGTTTGGCGATTGGCCCGCACAACATGCACGGGCGATGCGCTCGGTGCCGGCGAGGCCCGGCAATCGATACACATCGTCCGCTGCCATCCGGCGAACAGCCCCACCGGATGGCGACGCTCAGGCTGAGAGCCTGTTCAAGATCTCCTCATGACTCCGGGAGACCTTGAACAGGCTCCTAGACCCGCAACATCTGCCCGCATAGGCAAGAAGTCATGCGGTCAGGCCAGCAGCATGCCGCCGATGCTCAGCGCGCAAATCAGCACGCACACGCCGAACAGGCTCTGCAACATCAGGGTTTCGACTTTGGATTTCATGACGGCTCTCCGTTGAGTGAGGAATGAAGCTTTCGAGGTATGTATGGCAAGGGCCGTGCCAACGCCCGCATGCCCTGCAAACCCGCATTCCCAAGCCGTTTCTCGCTGCCCTTCAAAAACCGGATATCCGTCCGCGGACACTCGCGGCGGACAACGGACGGTGCACGGACACGTCCGCATCGCGGACACCTGCGCGATCGGAAATAAACCTATGGCACTGTCGATCTGCGGGTTGTCCATTCGTCATCATCATGAGGACTCGCCTCGCCAACCCACGGAGACCCATCATGTCCGGCACCGTCCGCCTGCTTCGCGTGTTCACCGCACCGCCCGAACGCGTCTATCGCGCCTTCCTCGATCCCGCCGCACTGGCCAAGTGGCTGCCGCCGGACGGCTTCACCTGCACCGTGCACGAGCTCGACGCGCGCGTGGGCGGCCGTTACCGCATGAGCTTCACCAACTTCAGCGGCGGCAACGCGCACAGCTTCGGCGGCACCTATCTGGAGCTGGTGCCGGATCGGCGCATCGTCCACGACGACCGCTTCGACGATCCCAACCTGCCGGGCACCATGGTCACCACCATCACGCTGCGCGGCGTAAGTTGCGGCACCGAAGTGCAGATCGAACAGGCCGGCATCCCCGACATGATCCCCGCCGAACAGTGCCACCTCGGCTGGCAGGAATCGTTGACCCTGCTGGAACGATTGGTGGAACCGACGATTCCGGGCTGAGCCCGTGCGCGACATCCATGGCGACATCGCGCCAACCGCATTTCATCCGTTCCGAATGAAAGGGCCATGCTGCCCACACCAGGAGAATCCCTATGATGAGCAAGAACACGATCTGTCTCTGGTACGACGGCGCCGCGCTGGAAGCCGCCACCTTCTACGCCAAGACCTTTCCGGACAGCGCCGTGGGCGCCGTCTATCGCGCGCCCGGCGACTATCCCGCAGGCAAGCAGGGCGACGTGCTGACGGTGGAGTTCACGGTCATGGGCATCCCGTGCCTGGGCCTCAACGGC
Organism: Rhodanobacter sp. DHG33; assembly: GCF_014843005.1. GTDB lineage: Bacteria > Pseudomonadota > Gammaproteobacteria > Xanthomonadales > Rhodanobacteraceae > Rhodanobacter_A. The sequence continues at coordinate 69,942 of NZ_JACYXM010000007.1, forward strand.
GGCTCCGGGGTCGCGCACACCCATGCGTTCTCGTTCCAGGTGGCCACCGACGATCAGGCCGAGACCGACCGCCTGTGGAACGCGATCATCGACAACGGCGGCCAGCCCAACGCCTGCGGCTGGTGCCAGGACAAGTGGGGGCTGTCGTGGCAGATCACGCCGCGCGCACTGAGCGCGGCGATCACCGACGCCGATACCGCCGCAGCCAAGCGCGCGTTCGAGGCGATGATGACGATGACGAAGATCGACATCGCGGCGATCGAGGCGGCAAGACGCGGGTAATCGCCACCGCGCCGATTCCCGCAGCAGATAGCCTCAGGGGCGGCGGCTTTGCCTCCGCCCCTTTCGCCGAATGGGTGACCGGGTTCGGAATTTTCCCTGCCGCCTTACTTATGTCCGTTTCGCCGTCGAGCGGCCCGTGTGACCATGCCGGGCATCCCGTCCGACAACGAAGAGGCAAGCCCATGAAACCCATCGGCCAGCGTTTCCTGACGATCTATGCCGGCGTGCTCACGCTGGTATTCGCCGCCACGGTGTTGAGCGGCTTTGCGCAGGCGCCAAAGAAACTGTCGCTCGACGAGCTGGACGTGCATCGCATCAACGTGCGCGAACCCGACGGCACGCTGCGGCTGGTGATCTCCGATGCCGCCACTGAGCCGGGCATCATCATCAAGGGCAAGGAATACCCGCACCCCAGCCGCAAGGCTGCGGGCATGATCTTCTACAACGCCGAAGGCACCGAGAACGGCGGCCTGATCTTCGGCGGCGAGAAGGACAAGGACGGCACCCATGAAACCTATGGCCACCTCTCCTTCGACGCCTACGAGCAGGACCAGACCATGGCGCTGGAATCCGAGCAGGAAAAGGACGGCCGCCACACCAAGCTGCAGTTCAACGACTATCCCGACTATTCGATCCTGGAGGAAGTCCAGCTCATGGACTCCATCAAGAACCTGCCGGTGGATCAGCAGAAGGTGCGGGTGAAGGCCTTCTTCGCCGAACACGGTGGCCCGACCAAGCGCATGGTGCTCGGCCGCGACACCGACGGCAGCGTGCAGCTCGCCATGGACGACCTGCAGGGCCATCCGCGCATCGTGATGAAGGTCGCGAAGGACGGCTCTCCGTCGCTGCAGATGCTGGACGCCAACGGCAAGGTGACCGGCGAATTGGTGCCCAAGCAGTAGCACTCCATGGCACAACCGCCGAAGCGATCGTGACGCCGCTCGCCTTTGGCGTGTGCCAGGGCATTCGGCGCGGCCTCGTGCGGCCGCGCCAGCCCAAGATGCCTTCCGGCCCTGTCGGCCGCGCAGTAGCAAAGCTATAAAGTGGCAGCCCCGCACCGTTCGCGGTGCATGGGGCATCCCGAAGCCGTCGCCGAGGTATCCCATGGAAAGCCGCACCGCATCCTGCTATTGCGGGCAACTGCGCATCGAGGTCCAGGGCCCGACTCTCGGCGCCGGCGTCTGCCATTGCCTGGCCTGCCAGCAACGCACCGGCAGCGTCTTCGCTGCGCTGGCCGGCTATGCGGCACCGTGGAAGGTCGAAGGCACGGCCACCGAGTTCGTACGCACCGGCGATCAGGGCGAGAGCTTCCGTTTCCGCTTCTGCCCGGTGTGCGGCAGCCCGGTGTTCCATACCGCCGAAGGCGACGATGCCTTCGTGATGGTGGCGGTGGGCGCCTTCGCCGATCCCAGCTTTCCGCCGCCCCAGGATTCGGTCTACGAATGTCGCCGGCACTCGTGGGTGCAGTTGCCCGAAGGCATCGCGCGCTACGACAAGAACCCGGACTGAGCTCGGCTTCGCCGCGGCGGAACACGGCAGCACCGCCGAATCGACGAAAACGTGACGCAGGCGGAAACTTCGGACCGAGTCCCCCGCAAGAACGATCAAACGCCGTCGCCGAAGCTGCAGTTACCCTGCACCACTCGATTCCATCGCCGGGTTTCAGAGATGGCCGCAGCCGAAAAAGCACTCTGGTTCATCGAAAGCCATTACAGCGAGGACCTGTCGCTGGGCCGCATCGCCGAGGTGGCCGGGGTCTCGCCCTTCCACCTGGCGCGGCTGTTCCCGGCGATGACCGGCTGCTCGGTGGTGCGCTACCTGCGCGGCCGCCGCATGACCGAAGCCGCGCGCCGCCTGGCCGGTGGCGCACCGGACATCCTCGAGGTGGCGATGGCCAGCGGCTACGGTTCGCACGAAGCCTTCACGCGCGCCTTCGGCGAACAGTTCGGCCTGAGCCCGGCCAGCGTACGCGAGCGCGGTTCGGTGGCCGGCCTGGCGCTGGTCGAACCCTGGCGCACTGCCGATGGCGTGCACGTGACGCTGAACGAACCGCGCCTTGCCCACGACGACACGCGCTTGATCGCCGGACTCGGCTGCCGCTACACATCCGACACCACCCAGGGCATTCCCGCGCAATGGCAGCGCTTGTCACTGCATTTCGCGGGCGCCCTGCCGAAGCGGCATACCGCGTTCGGCGTGTGCTGCAACAGCGACGACGAAGGCAACTTCGAGTACATCGCCGGCGTGGACGTACCGGGTTTCGGCGGTCTGGACCCAGCGCTCAGCACTTTGCGGTTGCCGGCGCGCGAGTACGTGGTGGCCACCCATCACGGCCATATTTCGGACATCCGCCGCACCTGGCAGACCTTCGTCAACGACTGGCTGCCGCGCTCCGGTCTGCAGGTCGCCGACGCGCCCGATTTCGAGAAATACGGCATCGATTTCGACGATATCACCGGCAGCGGCGACGTCGAGATCTGGCTGCCGCTGCAATCCTGACTTCCCCAACATCGCCATCGACGAGGACCGCATGACCGCACGCACTCTTTTCATTGCCCTGGCCACCGTATCGCTGGGCGTCTGCACCCTGGTCCGCGCCGGCACGGTGGGCGAAATCCACCGCGTGGCGCACACGCCGAGCGCCGCGCTGCGCGACGCGCAGCATCGCGACGAACTGCGCATCACCGTGTGGTATCCCGCCGCCGGCAACGTCGCCGAGACGCCGCTGCAGATCGGGCCGCCGGACCATCCGGTGTTCGACGCCGGCAGCGCTGCCGCCGATGCGCCCTTCGCGCCGGGGCGGCATCCGGTGATCCTGCTCTCGCACGGCTTCGGCGGCACCGCGCGGATCATGGCCTGGTTCGGCACTGCGCTGGCGCGCGCCGGCGACGTGGTGATCGCGGTGGACCACCCCGGCACCAACGGGCGCGACCCGATGACCATGACCGGCGGCCTGCTGGTATGGGATCGCGCGGTGGATCTGCGCGTGGCCCTCGACACGGCCAAGGACGACGCCCTCATCGGTCCGCATATCGATGCGCAGCGCGTGGGCGTGGCGGGCTTCTCGATGGGGGGCCTGGCAGCCCTGGTGAGCGCCGGCGCGCGGGTCGACATCGACCACTACATCCAGTTCTGCCGCTCCCATCCCACCGATGCCACGTGCGCTGCGCAGGCCGAGGCACCCGACCAGACCCTGGCCGCCCGCGAGCAGGCACTGAAGGCGCCGGCGATGGCGGCGCTGGCGAAACACGCCGGCGACGATTACGCGATCCCCGGTGTCCGCGCGGTATTCGCAATGGCGCCGGGCGGCATCGAGGCGCTGGCCCCCGCCAGCCTGCACACGCTGAACACCCCGGTGAGCATCCTGCTCGGCGAGGCCGACTCCGTAGCTCCGCCGGACAGCAACGGCAAGCTCGCCGCGACACTGCTGCCCCACGCCACCCTGAAAACCCTGCCCGGCGTCGGCCATTACGACTTCCTTGCCGACTGCACGACAGAGGGCCTGCAGCACGAGCCGATCTGCCAGCACATCCGCGTGCCGCAGCAACAGACCCATGCCGTCGCGATCGCCAGGGCGGAAGAGTTCTTCGCCAGCCATCTCACGCAGGCGCCGGCGAAATGAACCCCGCACCGGCAGGTTGCAACCGGCCAGCGTGCGGATCGGACCCGGAAGCCGCGCCTGGCACTTCCTCCGATCGGGGACGGGTGCGTTATCGATAGCATCACTGCCGGATAACGATCCCTGGCGCAGATTCGCTATTCCGGCTGTGACATGCAAAGAGGTCCCTGGCCATGAAACCCGAATCGCAACCCCCATCGCCGCAGCGCTTCCGCGCATGGGTCAACTACTTCACGCACATCGTGCATCCGTCGTCGTCGGCAACGCCGGACCGGACATCGCGGCCGTTGACGAAGCGGCAGCAATTGCTTGAAGCGCAAGAGCTCAAGCGACGCGCCCACCGGGAACATATGCTCGAGCTTCTTCGCGAGGTAAAGGAGAGGCATCGGCCCGGCGCTTGAGGCAGCCGCATGCAGCCGTCCAGAGGCCCGCAGCGATGCGGGCCTTTGCTTTTGCGAACCGAACTGGCGGCGGCGCCCGGCCGAGATTTCGTCCGCGCCGAGCCCAGCCTGCAAGAGCAAGCGAATTCGAGGCGCTCATCGCACCCCCTTCGACGCCCCATCCCGCGTCCAAGGCAAGCGATGGAAGATTGCCGTTATGCTCGCCGGCACAGGCGCCATTGGCGAACGATGAAACCGTAGCGAGGAGGCCCACGTGCCCGTGCATCGATTCCAGCGTGCAGCTATCGCTTTATTTGCAGCGACCCTCGGGTTCGCGAGCATCCCCCAGGCGTGCCGGGCCGACAGCGTGCCGAAGCCGGCCGATCATCCCTGGCTGATCAAGGCCGACCGCGTCTTCGACGCACGCGGCGAACAGACGCATGCCGGCTGGGTGGTGCTGGTGCAAGGCGACAAGATCGCCGCGGTGGGGCCGGCTTCCCAAGTAAGCGTACCCGCCGGCACGCAAACGATCGCCCTGCCGGGCACCACCCTGATGCCCGGCCTGATCGACGCGCATTCGCACATCTTCCTGCACCCGTACAACGAAACCCTGTGGAACGACCAGGTGCTGAAGGAAACGCTGCCCTACCGCACCATCGAAGCCGTGCAGCACGTGCATGACACGCTGATGGCCGGTTTCACCGCCTTGCGCGACCTGGGCACAGAGGGTGCCGGCTACGCGGACGTCGACGTGCAGCGCGCGATCGACCAGGGCCTGATTCCGGGCCCGCACCTGTTTGTCGCCACGCGCGCGACCATCGCCACGCATTGCTACGGGCCTGGCCCCTTGGGTTTCCGCGCCGACCTGGATCTTCCGCAAGGCGGCATACCGGTCAGCGGCGTCGAGCAGATGATCGACGCGGTGCGAGACCAGGCCGGTCACGGCGCCGACTGGATCAAGCTCTACGCCGACTATCACTGCGGCAAGAGCAAAGGCGCCGTGCCCACGTTCACCCAGGAAGAATTGGACGCCGCGGTGAAAACCGCGCACTCGATGAACCTGCCGATCGCGGTGCATTCCACCACGCCCGAAGGCATGCGCCGGTCGGTGCTTGCCGGCGTCGACACCATCGAGCATGCCTACGGCGGCACACGCGAAGTGTTCGAGCTCATGAAGCAGCACGGCGTCGCCTATATGCCCACGCTCGAGGCGGAAGCCGCCTATGCCGAATACTTCCACGGCTGGAAGCCCGGCCTGCCTCCCACCGCGGACATGCAACAGGCGGCCAGCGCCTTCAAGCTGGCCATGCAGGCGGGCGTCACCATTGGCTCGGGCAGCGACGTGGGCGTGTTCGCACACGGCACCAACTACAAGGAACTGGAGTGGATGGTGCGCGACGGCATGTCACCGGCGCGCGCGCTGCTTGCCGCCACCGCAGTGGACGCGAAGGTCCTGCGTCAACAGGATCAATTCGGGCAACTGAAGGCGGGGCTAGCCGCCGACATCATCGCTGTCCAGGGCGATCCGACGACGGACATAAGCGCCATCGAACACGTGCCGTTCGTGATGAAGGGCGGCGCCATCTACAAACAGCCGCTATAGAAAGGCGCCAGGGACTATTCCGCAGAGGGCCATGCGCCACCTGGTACTTGTCCCTGGCACCTTCCCGCAGCCCGTTGCTCACTGCACCGGAAGCTGCGCATCCAGGAAGGCATAGATGTCGGCAAACTCCGCGGCCTCGGCGCCCAGCGAGGTCTGCATGCCGTGGCCACCGTTGGCGTCGGTGCGGATCCACACCGGCCGCCCGCTGGTGTCGGCGGTGCGCAAGCGCGCCGCGAACTTGCCGGTCTGCCAGGTGGACACGCGGTTGTCGTTGAGGCCCACGCTCAGCAGCACCGCGGGGTATGCCGTGTGCGGCTTGATCTGCTGGTAGGGGTCCATCGCCAGCATCCACGGGAAGTCCGAGGCCTTGCGCGGGTCGCCCATCTCGACGATCTGGTTGGCGCCGTTGCGCGCGTGCAGCAGGCGAATCGGGTTGAGTTCGCCCACCATGCACACGGCCGCACCGAACTTGCCCGGGTCCTGCACGATCGCGCCGCCGACCACCAGGCCGCCGGCGCTGCCGGAGATCAGCGCGGTGCGCTGCGGGCGGCTGTAGCCGAGGTCGCTCAGGCGCTGCACGGCGGCGACGAAATCCTCCACGCCCTTGTGCTTGTTCGGCCCCCTGCCCGCCTGGTGCCAGGCCTCGCCCTTCTCGCCACCGCCGCGTATGTGCACGTAGGCAAAGATGTTGCCCTGCTTCACCCATTCCAGCCGGGTGGGCTTGAACGAAGGCAGCACGGAGATGCCGTAGCTGCCGTACGCGAACACGATGGCGCGGTGCGAGCCGTCCAGCGCGGCATCCTTGCGGTGCAGGATGGTGAGCGGCACATGGGTGCCGTCCGCACTCACCACCTCGGTCTCGGTGGCCTCGACCATACCGTAGTCGGCAGGACTGGCTTCGTCCTGGCCCAGGCTGTGCAAGGTGTGGTCCGCGGGCTCGTAGCGCCAGGACTTCGGCGGCGTGGTCCAGCCGCGCAACTCCAGCAGGAAACCGTCCTGGTCGGTGTCGGCGAAGAACAGCGAGGCCACGCCGGACAACGGCATCGGCACCGCGTCCACCTTGCCGGTGCGGTAGTCCACGCGGCGGATGTCGTCGATGCCATTGCGCGACACCTTCACGTACAGCGCATCGCGCGCCGGCGCCATCTGCTCGGTGTCGTACAGACTGGTGCCGGCCACCATGTCGTCGCCCTGCAGCGGCAGCACGGAGCGGGCCTGCGCGATCGACGCGTCCGGATGCGACAGGTCCAGCGCCAGCACTTCGCCGTTGGAGCGTGCATGGGTGGACATCAGGTACAGCGTGTCGCCGTGGATCGCTGCGGACTGCACGTGATCGTCCAGATCGGCAATGCAATGCCACGTCGCGCCGGGCTTCATCGCATCCGCCTGCGGCGCCACGCAGTAGCGCTGGTCGGCCTGCGCACCCAGCGACTGGCCCAGCGCCCAGCGCGAGCCGGCAGGAAACGAGATCACCGGGAAGGTGCGCGAGGGCATCGCGAACGACGCATTGACGCCTTCGCCCTCACCGGCGCGCAGCAGGATCGGATCCTGCGACACGGACGTGCCCAGTTTGTGCAACCGTGCGCGCATGTCCTGCACGGGGTCGCCGCCGGTACGCTGCGCGGGCGGCGCCATCGCCGTGTACTCGAAGCCGCTGCCGTCGGGCAGCCACTCGGCGCCGAACTCGCCCCACACCGGTTCCACTGCATCGCCGGTGGGCTTGCCGGTCTTCACGTCCAGCACTTCGAGGCGGGTGACCTCGCTGCCGCCGTGGTCGACATTCACCGCCACCTTGCTGCCGTCGGGCGACGGCACGAACAGCGTGATCGAGGCATGGCCGCCATCACCCTGGATGGTGGCCGGATCGAGCAGCGCACGCTCGGTGCCGTCCGCGTCGCGCACCATCAGCGTGCCGCTACCGTCCGCACCCTGGCGGATGAAGAACAGCTTACCCCCGGCGTAGCGCTGGCCACGGTGTATTACGGTGGTGCCATCGACCCTGGCCAGCACCTGCTGCCAGCGCTGCAGGGTAGGCAACGCGTCCAGCTTGCCGCGCGTGTATTGGCCCTGCGCATCCAGCCAGCGCTGGAACTCGGCATTGTTGTCGCCTTCCATCCAACGGTAGGGATCGTGCACGGTGTGGCCGAACCATTGCTCGACCACATCGGCCGTGCGCGCCGGCGGCGGTGCGCCGTTCTGCGTGGCGAAGGCGAACAGGGTGGCCGGTGCGAGCAGGCAAGCGGCCGTAGCAAGGGTCAGTGGAGCGGACCAACGATGCAGTCGGGGCATGAGGATGTCCTTGGCGTCCAAAGGAATCACGCAACACCCATCCTCGCGCATGTCGAGGTGCTGGGACACTCCCATCTGTCATACAGCGCGTGAGGTGTGAACGCCGTCGCAAGCGCGCGCTTCTGCGGAGCGAGTCGCGTTCAGTGACTGCGAGTGGCTAAGGAAACCTCATATGGCCATTCCCCATGATCTTGATGGCGTGATTGGTTATGCGTTGCCTCATGCCCGTCGCTCGATGACTTCATGCACATCCCCCTTCGCCATGCCATCGCTAGGCTGCGAAGCGACACGGGAGAATCGCTATGCGCGGAACTCGGTACGGATGGATGTTCGGCCTGGCGCTGGTGTGCGCGCACGGCACCGTGCAAGCGGCACCAGCTCCGGATGCGCTGCGCGACCAGCTGCTGCGGATCACGCAGCAACTGGTCGATGCGATACCGCAGGGCGATCGCGGCCCCTGGCAACACTGGCTCGCCGACGACGCCGTGCTGATCGACGAATTCGGTCGCATTGCCCACAAAGCCGACACCATCGCCTCACTGCATCCGTTCCCGACCGGTTTCTCCGGCAGCATCGAGCTGCGCGACGCGCACGTGCACCAATACGGCGACAGCGCAGTAATGCAGGTCGAGGAGTACGAACGCGAGACCGTGTTCGGCCAGCAACTGGTGGTGCGCTACGAAAGCCTGCTCACCTTCGTGCGACAGGCCGATGGATGGAAGCTGGCCGGTTACGAGGACGTCACCCTGCCCACGGCACCACCAGAGTTGCACGTCGCGGGGCTGACACTTTCCGACTACGCCGGCACCTACCGCTATGCGCCCGGGCGCGCCTGGATCGTGGCCGACCGGCATGGCGTGCTGAGCTACACCACGCATGCCGGCGGCACGGCGAACGTGCTGCAGCCGATCGCGAAGGACGTGTTCATGGGCAGCGACGACGAACGGAACCTCCTGATCTTCCGTCGCGATGCCCACGGCCACGTCGACGCCCTGATCGAGCGGCGCAAGTTCAACGACCTGCGATTGACCAGGGATCCCACGTCGGCGGGTTGATCGGAGCGTGGCGGATTCGGCGGAGGCAACGAAGCAAACCCGACCCTGCATCGATTGACGACATCCATGACTAACCTTCAGTAGGGTGACAAGGCCTGTGGCCTAAGCATGGTGCTTGGCGTCTTATCGCCTCCGGGGCAACACCGCGTAAAATGCCCGCTTTATGCCCACTGAAGCGCCCCCATGGCCCTCACCGCCACCATCCACAAAGCCGAACTGTCGATCAGCGACATGGACCGGCACTACTACGCCACCCATGCCCTGACCCTCGCCCGGCATCCGTCGGAAACCGAGGAGCGGCTGATGGTGCGCCTGCTCGCGTTCGCGCTGTATGCCGACGAGCGGCTGGAGTTTGGCAAGGGGCTCAGCGACACCGACGAACCGGCCCTGTGGCGCAAGGCCTATACCGGCGAGATCGAGCTGTGGATCGACGTCGGCCTGCCGGATGAAACCCGCTTGCGCAAAGCCTGCAACCAGTCGCGGCATGTGGTGGTGCTGGCCTACGGCGGCCACGCCGCCGACATCTGGTGGAGCAAGATCGCCGGCACGCTCGCGCGCCACGACAACCTCAGCGTGCTCGCCGTCGACCACGCCGACCTGCAGCAGCTGGCCGCCCTGTGCGAGCGCACTCTGCGCCTGCAATGTCTGATTCAGGACGGCGAACTACAACTCATCGCCGGCGACCTCACGCTGCCGATCCGCCCCGCTGTCCGCAAGGGCGAGTACGTCGTCGCGTAACCCCGGCCTATCCAGCCCGCGGAACGCACCTGGGGTAGAAAAGTATCGGGAGCAATTAGAGCGCTCAAACGGCTCTCTAAAAATTCCCTCCGATACCTTTCCCACAACTGGCCATCTCGCTGCAGGTAGATGGGCAGCCGCCGCATCATGCGCTTGGCATAGTCCCATCCAGACAGCCGTCAAACCTCGCCTTTCAATCCGCGAAATCCATCAGGGCCATTGACCATCCTTTGCATGGTCCGCCAAGGATCGGAAGTCGGCTCGCGGGCTCGCATGACGGCGATCAAGCCATTTCAACGAACCGAACCTACACACCCCAAAGCTTGCGTGCCTCTTCCGCAATGACATCGGGAAACTCCTCCGGAAAGAACAGCTTCGCCCCGTCAATCCGGCGCACGCCCTGCGAACGCGGCAGTGTGCGGTCGAGGTAAGCCGCATCGTCCTGCGAAAAAATGGTGTCTCCAGTGCCCCACACGATGCGCACAGGCACCTGGCTCTGCTTGAGCAGCGACTCCGTGCCGGCGAGCGGATTCGGCGCAAGGCCGATGGCGTAGGCGTTGGTGAGCGCCTTGCGCTGCGGCGATTCGACCAAGGGCCCGAGATACATATCGATGGTTTCGTCGGCGAGCCTTTCCGGGTACGTGAAGGTCATGCCGCCGAGGCCTTTGTCCGAGCGCGCCAGGTTCTTGTCGGCGACCCATGGCGCCAGCCATTCGTCGGCAAACCGACCCTTTTTGGCCAACTCGATGACCGGGACCACGGCCGGCGGCGGGCAGTTGTTTTCCACGTCGCAGTTGGTGAGCAGCAAGGTGCGCACACGATCCGGATGATGCGTCAGGAAGAGCTGCGCCACCGCACCGCCGCTGTCGTTGGCGACGATATCCACGTCGCGGATGGAAAACGTGTCCAGCAAGGCCGCAAGCATCTGCACCTGGGTGGCCGGCGTGATGTCGACGCCTGCGGCTACCTGGGTGTACCCAAGGCCCAGCCAATCGGGTGCGATGCAACGCCGATAGGGCGACAAGCGCGCGATCGCGCCGCGCCACTGATAACTGTTGAGCGGAAAGCCATGCAGGAACAGCACCACCGGACCGCTGCCGCGATCTGCATAGGCGATATTGCCGAAGCGCGTGCCGACAAAACGCCGCGACGCATTCCAATCTTTCGCCTCGTTCACCGAGGCGCTCGGTCCAGCGCCAGTCTTGCTACGCGTTACCGCGCGAGATGTACAACCGGCGACCAGGCCCGCGGCCGCTGCACTCATGCCCAAACCGAGAAACTGCCTACGCTGCATTTCAATATCCTTGTGGGTAAAGCGATGCTTGATCGATGTTAGTGGTTGGCTTCCACGGCGGCCTCGAGCCTCAAATGCCCGCGCCTGATGACGCTGAAAGGATCCCCGGCGCCATGCCCCCTTGCTTGCCTCCGTGCAGTGTCCGCCTTGGATCGGGAGCAGACGTCTCGACGCGATCAGTTATGGCGCACTCATCACGGCGATGCTCTGCGCATGCGCCCCTAGGAGCTTTGGGGTTCGCTCCGAAAACGCAATCCACTTTCCGTCCGGTGAGAAGACCGGGTGCTGGGTGTTTCGTTCGAACGGCGTGAGCTGCTTGAGTCCACTGCCATCGCTGTTCACTACGAAGATGGCATAGAACGCTGGGTTTGGACTGCCTTCGTTGCTCTCAAACACAACCTTGGCCCCATCAGGCGACCACGAAGGTGCACGCCCCTGGTGCGGGCTTTCGATCAGCAGGTGGGCATGCCCGCCGCCATCGATGAGCCAAATCTGGTTTTTGCGCTGGTCATAAGGGCGCCCCTGCCGCGGCTGGGCTGCGACAGCGATCCATTTTCCGTCAGGGGATACCGAGGCCATGCCGACCATCAAGGCTGGCGTTGTATCGATTTTGACCACGTCACCCAACCAGGTATCGACCGAGCGCAACGTGTTGTCATCACCAACCGTCTCCAAAATATGTCGGCCGTCCGGATACCAGCTCGGATAAAAGGCGCTGCCTTGCCGTGGAGTGGGTGCGCGGCGTATGTGGGAGCCGTCGCTATCCATCAGCCAAGTCGCCGCTACGCCACCCGGCCCTAGCCCGGTGAAGGCGATGAGATCGCCCTTGGGTGACCATCGGGTGCGCGCTTGCTGCACGGGGACTTCACCCGTGGACAGAGGTTTTGGAGTGCCCCCTTCAAAAGGGACGATGTAGGTCATCCATCGTCCGCCGCCGATCAGCATCCTATGGTCAAAGATCAAGAACCGGCCATCGGGGGAGAAATGCGGGCCGTAGTCGACGCCTGTGGGATCGTCAGTGACGTTTCGGATCGAGCGTTCGGTTGCATGCAATGGTGATGCACATGCCAGAACAACAAACAGCGCCAAACCGAACGTGGTGACTTTCTTGGATGACGATCTTCTAAGTATCGAAGGACGGTTCACGGGGTTTGCTCAACGAGAAGCCGGGGCATTTATCCTTTCGCTCCGAAGTCGGCGATCAATCGAAAGCAGGCATGCGGCAGCGAAACGCGATCCTAGCGCTCCGGCCGAATCAAATCTCCCCTGCACCCAAATCCAGGAAACTTGGAGCACTTGCCGGATGCGTCGGCAACCGTCTGGTTGGTTCCCACATGATCCTTACTGCCGCCGGTAGTACGCACGAGAATCGCCGCTTTCCACGCTGACGGCCCGCACCTTTCCGTGCGCATCCCGATGAAATTCCAACTGCATGAGAGGCATGGAATCGGAATCCGGATCGACGAAGCGCGTCGGCGACAAGGCCTCCAGCTGGTGCACGTTGTCATCGCCCGGCACGCGCATCGATGCCTTGCCGTGGGACATCGTGATCTGGAACGCATTGGCATCGAAGTCATCGGCGAGCCGGCCGCGCACATCCATGGGCACGCTGTCATCCAGGCGATACGTACCCTGATAGTCCGCATAAGTAGGGTTCGCAGGATCGAGGGCGACCGCGCGCAACACCGGATCGACACCCTGCCCGATCATGTCGGAAAGCGCATGCCGGATTTCCAGCCGCAAACGTGCACCGTTCGGGCTGTTGGTAAGGATCACGAAGCCGTCGCCCGTCTCCAGGTAGCCCTCCATCCAGGCGCGGTAATTGTCGTTGGAGCCGCTGTGGAAGAAGACCCGTGCGTTGCCCGATCCCATCAGCTCCGGCCCCAAGCCCTGGGGGCTGGGCGAGACGGCGCTCATCATCTGCGTCACCAGGTCGCGCGACAGGAACCCGTTATGCCCCTGATAGCTTTCGATCAGCATGGCGACCATGCCGCCGAGCTCGTTCGCGCTCGTCCACAGCCCCGAAGCGGCCTGCTCGGGAAACGACTGCCAGCCGCGCGGCAATGCGATGAGCTTGCCTTGCTCGTCGTGGGCCTTGGCGATATTGCCGCGTGAGGCAGAGAGCGGACTCTCGAACGTGCTGCGCCGCATATGCAGCGGATCGAGCAACCAGGTGCGGGCTATCGTCGCAAAATCGGTGTGGGTCACGTCTTCGAGCAACTGCTGCTCCACCTCGATGCCACCGCCGGAATAGGCATAGCGCGAGCCTGGCGGGTAGATGAGTCGAACGGCATGGTGTTTCGCGGGCGGCAGGCCATCCAACGTCTGCAGCAAGGTCGGCACCTGTTCCTGCGGCATGAAATCGGGGAAGCCGCCCACGTTGAACCCGGAGGTATGCGACATCAGCATGCGCAGGGTGACGTCGGGGTGCGGCGTGTCCTTGGTGGGCGGAACGTGCCAGCTCGTCAGGTAGGTATCGATGTTGCGGTCAAGGTCCAGCTTGCCTGCCTGCACCATGCGCAGGATCATCACGGCCGTTGCCACCTTGCTGATCGAGCCCGCTGAAAACAGCGTATCGCCATCGACCTTGTCGTTCGTGCCGGCTTCCCGGAGCCCGTACCCCTTCACCTGCCAGACCTTGCCATGGCGCAGCACCGCAACGGCCACGCCGGGGATGTGGTAGTACGCCATCCGGTCACGCAGCGACCAGTGCGGAACGGGCTGACCGGGCTCCACGATGGCCGGGCGCAGGTTGTTCTCCCAGGAAGAACCATCCGCAGTTGTCTGGGCAACCGAAGCGAGCGGCACCGAAAAAGCAACGAACGCGAGGACCGTCAGCCGACCGAAGAAACGAGGTGTCCGGCGTGACACGAACTTGATCGACATGTGGCAACTCTCCACTCATCCATGAACGCCGACGCAGCCCGCCGACAGGTCGCCACCTCGGGAGGGGGCAGATGGATCGTCTCAAGAAACGCGCTGCCAGGCAGCGCTATGGAGCATGGATCGCAAGGCTGCCTACAAAATCAGATTAGCTTATGCGCTCCCGATAATTGGACTTGTCGGCAAGCTGCAAAGTGGACATAAAAGCTGACGCGCAGTCACGAAAGCCGAGCGCCTCGGCTTCTCTTCGAAGCAGCTTGGCCGGCTAAACCTAGCGGCCATTTCTGGCGGAATGATGTCCGCTTCGGGGCGGAAACGGACATCGGCTTCACACCGGCAACGCCAGACACGCATGCCCGGGCGAACCCGCGCTTCACATCGCGAAATTCACCCGGACATCTGCCCTCGTTCCGGCGCCGCAGACTGGCCTGCTCAGTGCCCGCCCGTCATGGGCATCTTGCCCGACTGCATGCCCTGCACGATGGCCAGCGACCGTGCCACGTGCTGGTCGGGGCGCAAGTGATCCGCCTCCGACGACAGCGTGGCGACGATCCGTCCGTCGCTCGCAATCACGAAGGTGGTGCGCGAGATGAAGCCATGATCGATGGCCACCCCGCGCACATCGTTGATGCCGGCCTGCGCCGCCGTCATCTTGAGATCGTATAAACCCGCCACCTTGCCATGGGGGTCGGAGGCTACCGGGAACTTGCCGGCGCAGTACTGCGGGTCCGACGAGAAGGCATTCAGCCGCTCGATGCTGTCGGCGGACACACCGATGATGGTGGCGCCGGCGGCGTCGAACTTGGCCTTCTCAGTGGCGAAGCTATGCGCTTCCAGATCGCAGCCACCGGTGTACGCCGACGGATAGAAATACACCACTACCGGCCCCTTCTTGAGGGCCTCCTTGAGCGAGAAGCTGAAATCCTTGCCGGCGCGACTGGCCTCGGCAGTGAAATCCGGCGCCGTGGCACCGGGCTTGAGCGCGGCGAACGCCGGCATGGCCACCAGCGACGCCAGCAGGGCGGCCGTGACCATCGATCCCGTAATACGTGTTTTCATTTGCGACCCTCTCGTGTGTGCATCGACTCGGCACGAATTGCCCCGCGCCAAGTTCTTGCGGGTTGAACCACTACAGTGGTTCGTCGGACACGGCCCTAAAGTTACCTTGCCCATCGACACTGGCATCACGCATCCGTCACGGACAGCAAAGGCAACCCTGCCAGCACCAATGCGATCAACAACATACGCGCCCCGGGCCCTTGCGTTGAAGTGGCTGCTTCGGGTGGAAAGCGGACTTTAGTTCACCTCCCGGCCATGCGCCCCCTGACCTCCCCAATCACTCCCTTCACCGCCTGCACGACTGCCTCCGGGTGAGATATCTGGATGTATTCCGTGCCGCTGTTCACCAGGATCTGTCTGCCTTGTGTCGAGTGCGCAGCCAATGCTGCCTGATTCGCCAGCATGGCCTTGCTCACCTTCACCCGTTCCTTAGTGGGGAGCGCACCTAGCTCGCTCGTTCCGCTCAGTACGACGAGAGGCTTGTCGCCAAAGCTGAAATGCATGCGCTGAAAGGCCACTTCGGCTTTCGACAGGCCGCCGTCGGGTGCCGGATAGGTATCCAGGTCTTCCGTCAGCATGGCCTCCTGCTCGGAGGGACGTGCAAGCTGTGCGTTGAGCAATCGGTGAAGCGCAGGATCGGCGTTCGAGGGATCGTCCAAGCACTTCGGATTGTGCACGGGATCGCGCGCCAGTTCGCCGTGCTGCGCCAGGTCGAAACAGAGGCGTGCCTGTTTGATGTCGTCCTGATTGCCCTTGCGCCAGCCATCAAGCCAAGGCTGATCGAGCACACTGGTTGCCGCCCTATTGAGACCCGGACTATCCGGATCGATCAGGACCAGACCAGCAACATCGTTTGGATAGTTAGCCGCATAGAACGTGGCGTACAAGCCGCCGTCGGAGTGCCCGACCAAAATGATCGGCAAGGGTATGTCTGCACTCCTGATCAACGCATGGAGATCGCCGACGATATGGGTTGCCGTGGTTGGCGCATCCGAAGGATCGCTGAACCCCATACCCGCGCGGTCGTAGCTGCAGACACGCGTGACGGAGGCCAAACGTCCCTGCACGCGCCGAAAAGCCAGGCTGTCATCGCCGCCTCCCGCCTCAAAGAAGATCGTCGGCGTCCCCTTCCCCATGCAGAACAGATTCAATCGGCGACCATCGGGCAAAGCAACCAAAGTCTGCGCATGTTCGTAGGCTGTCGCTGGAATGTCGTTCGACGGCATGCCGGGCTTTTCGGCTTCGACGCCCGGCGCAGAAAGTGGCAGCCCGACCGCCAAACCGATCAGCATCACCAACAGCGGTTTCTTCATGGGCTGCGCCTAGGCCGATTGCACTGGAACTGACCTGTGGACGTCTTCGTTGAAGTGTCCGTTTCGGGTCGAAAGCAGACCTACTCTAGCTCCTCATGCGCCAAGACAGTCATGGCATGCGCGGGCACACTTTCGAGAAGTGACGGCTTTAATTCCCTCCGCCCTGCTGCCCATCCCGCTACTGATAGGTGGTCACCTGCCCCGCGATGCGCCACGCGCCTGGCATGGGAAAACGCACAGGCCGCGCACAGTAAGCGGCCGGCTCCTCGCGTACGCCGGTACACATGCTGCGTGCCGGCCCAAGCCACTGCGCATTCACGTCGCTGATGATGTCGCGCAGCTTCTGCGCGTCGCAGAAGATGGCGTGCCCTATCAGCGACAGCGTGTGGTCGGCGAACTCGGCGTCATCGCTGGCGATCACCACATCGCCATGGGCTCGGATCATGTCGAGCAGCAGGTTGATCGCATCGATCTGGTCCAGGGTGACCCCAAAGAGGTAGCGGGCCCCGGTGTCGTCCGCCTCCTCTTCCAGCGCCTCCGGCTCCATGGCTTCCGGCTTCGCGCTTTCGACCTCTGCAGCGGCCGGCTCCGTATCACCCGTTTGGGTTGCCGCCCGCGGGCCGCGCGCTGCCGGCCACGCGAGTTCGTCCAGCACCTGTCCGATCTGCTCCGCCAGCAACTCCAGGCAGATCACCGCTTCGTCCACGCGAATCCCCGCCGCGCCTTGCTGTGCCTTGTCCGATGTGCGCGATCGCGCCAGATTGGCCAGGAAAGCCACGTGTTCGCGAAGCTTCTTCAACCGCAGCCGGCCGTCCCCCGGCAGGAAATAACCCGTCGCTTCCAGATCACCCGAATCGATCGTCGACATGCTCGCCTCCTTGTTCCGTGGAGTACCCATCTGTAGGGATCAGAGTCGGCTTCCATGACCCTTCTTTGCGGAAGCGCACCCTGACTTTCGTTTTACTCGCAAAGCAGCAATTATGCAATCCAAAATTGCATATCTCAACAATCGTAAATTGCATTCATGCAGGTGCGTGCGCAACAATGGAACGCACGGGTCAAACATCGCCAGGCACAGGCACCGGAGACGGTGCAACAACAGGAGTGGGTATGGACGCACCCTACGAAGACTTCGCGGAGCGCTTGCGAAAGGCGCTGGATCGCACCGGTTTCGTACCGGGGCGCGGACGAACGAGCGCCTTGGCGTATCGCTGCGGCGTGTCGCGGGAGGCCGCCCGCAAATGGCTCACGGGCCACGCCCTGCCCGAGCTGCCTCGCATCATCGAACTGGCCAAGGATCTGGGCATCAACCTCGAATGGCTTACCACCGGACGAGGCCCCATGTCGCCAGGCGTCAGAGAAACCGGCGCCGTCTATCGGCGACTCACCGACAACGAGGGGCGCCTGCTCGACGCGTTCCATAAACTGCCCGAACCCAAGCGGCAGTTGCTGGTGAAGTTCCTTTCCTAGAAAAGAAACCAGGGGAAATCACAGCGGATGGGTGGCCTTCGTCCCGTCTACATGTGCTAGCCGGAAGTGATCAGTGTTCCAGCGAGCCACGATCACCTTGCTGTTCGAAATGCATCGCCATTCTACGATCCCGCCGAGCTTGGTTACCGAACTTCGGACATGCCTGGATCCGTGATCGCCTGCGACCACGGATGGGAAGAGAACAACAGCCACAGGGCCAGCGACAGCTCTGCCACGAGACAGGGCAGAAGGATGGTCGGATAGAGCGAGCCCGCGAATGACGGCGCGAGGAACCACGCCAGGCTGTTGACCAAGTAGCAAAGGCCTGCGAGAACCAACACGACGCCAAGTGGCTTGCTTAGACCCGGGAGCTTGGCGATCAGGAAGCCAACCAGGGCGCAATGAACACCAAAGAACACGAGCCCTGCCATGTTGCCGAAGTCCCGAAGCTGCAATGCGAAATGCACCAGCCCTTGAAGGACCTCCGGCGCTGTCGTGCGCAGCGATCCGTGGTGGGTTGTGAGAAGCAGCAACGGAGCGAGATGAAACGTGGCGCACGTCGCCTGGATGGCATCCGTGACCAGGCTGAATGCAGCCGCGACTAGGGCAAGGTGCCGATGAACCGGTCTGAGAATCGCATACAGCGCGAGGGTCACTACGACATCGCAGACCAACATGGCGAGGTCCGCTACAAATCCGGCACGCCAGAGACCTTGCGACAGCAGAATATGTGCCGAGGTCGCCGCCGCATCACTAGAATCAACGAGCTTTCCACGCACAAAAGCCTCTGCGAATATGCCCAGAGCTATCTCAACGAGATAGAGGGCGCCGCCTATCCTGGCAATCCGAGCAAGGCTCATGGGCCGGTCCTCGTATCCGACAAGGGTTGACTTGGCTTTACGCCTCGAACCCTATCAACACATCGGCGCGGACTGAATAGGCCTTCCGACACCTCCTTGCCATGCCCAGCGTCTCGACGCTGCTTCCGATCCACTTGTTGACCGATGCCTGCTGGCATGACTGCTCGGGCGATCCCACCATCATCGATGTAGCGATGTGTCGTATCTGAACAGCCGCACGGATGCGTCCACGAGACTGTGTGCAAACCTTGCGGGCCGGATACCTACCGAAAGCAACGGCCAGCATCACGACGCGTCCCAAACGGAAGAACACAAAGTTCCAGATGACCATCTCAAAAATGAATCTGGCGATGGCTTTTACGGCATCGATGATGGTTTCGCGCACCACTCCCCTTGGAGCCTCCCAGGCTGAGCCGTCTGCTTCGGGTCGAAAACAAACCCAATCTGGCTTCTCGCGCGCCAAGGCAGCCATCGCATGCTTGGCCACACCTTCGAGCGATGACGGCTTCCATTCCCTCCGTGCCTTTTGGCCAGCGCCCTACATCGACGGCATCGCCGCAGGCGTCCCGTCCGACCAGGTGGCAACACCGACCAGCAGCACCGACAGCGGCGGCAGCTTGGCAGCGTCCGCTTGATGGTCCGGCATGTAGAACCAATAGTTGCCGCCGAAGACGGGGGAGCCGGACGCGTTGGCGCCCCAGTCGGCACCATCCTTGAGCGGCACATAGAACATGACGTGGGCCATGTCGTGGCCGCCGGCATCGGAAAGATAGGACGTCTTCGACATCATGTAGCACATGGCGCCCGCTCCCACCGGCGGAATTTCCCCGGTGCGCAGGGCGGCCTTGATGCGGTCGAGAATGTCGGCGTCCGAGCGACCGGCAAGCGTCATCGCCGTGCGGAGCTTGGCGATCGGCGTCACGCTGCGCGCGGCCTGCGGGTTGTCGCAGCCGGCGGCGCGGATCTTCGGGTTCCACCGCTCGGGCCAGTCCGTCGCACCGCTGAAACCCCTGGCCACCCAGCAGACGAATCCGTTGGTGCCGGTGACGGCGGTTTCGTAACCGGTGGGGGTCAGCACCCAGACTGTCGCGTCCTTGGCAATGGACGCGGGCGCGGCACTCTTGGCCAGGGCGATTTCCTGGGCGCGGTCCATGAGGTAGGCCTTGACCGGGGCCATGTGGGGATAGGATTCGGCCGCCTGCGCCGCGGCCCCGAGCCCAGCCAAAGCCACCAGCGCGGCGCACGCCATCCGCCTGACGGCAAGCCTGCCCGCAAGGCCCCTGCTTGCCGGCCTCCGCGTTACCCGGAGAAAGCCGCGCTCATTGCTTCCAGACATCCCCGCGATCGTTGTCGTCACCATTGCGTTGCCCTCCAGGTAGTGCCGGCTGTGCGGCTTGGGTCCACGGTCTTTGCTGCGCGGCCTCCCCCGGCCGCTTAGCAAGACGACGAAACAGACCTTTCGAAATCGACACCGTTGATCTCGAATTATTCACCCCCGCAGCCATGCGGCCCAACGCGCCGGCCATGCCGACCTGCAGCCATCGATCATCTTTGTGCAAGGGCGCTGTGTCTGCAGGGCCCGACCAGCACGTCAGACGGCCATTCGCCGGCGACCTGGCGCCGGCGATCCACCCGGTTATCCCCATAGGCGACTATGCCGCCGCCGATCCATCCAACGAAACCCACCGAAGAAAGCGCTACCGCCCGAGACAATCAATCCTTGACCTCGCTCAACGGAACATAGGGCTTGCCATCCAGGATGGCATTCACCGCGTCCGCCATGGCGTAGACATCTTCGACGTTCTTGTTCGTAACCAGGATGATGGTGCGGCCTTTGGTGCCGTCGCTCAAAAGAAGCGCCTCAAAGTTGTGGTCGTTGCCGTCATGACGGTGATGCGCGAGCTGATCGCCAACCATATCGCCATGCCCCAGGCCCGTTTGCCACTTGGGGTTCGGAGTGGCCACCATCTGACGGGTGCTTGCCGGAGAAATCAGGCAGAACGTGTTGATGCAGTTCGACCAGCGGAAAAAGTCGTCCACCGCCAGCTGCGTCCAGCCCGACAGATACAGCTTCATCGAGTCCTGCTTGAAGTTCGCGTCAAAACTCCTCGCGACGCGCGGCGTGGCCTCCGTGGGATCGATGACGGCATCGCGGATGCCCGCTTTCGGAAAAACGTACTTTTCGAGGAACGCGGCAAACGTCATCCCACTCGCCTTCTCCACAATCTTCTTGCGCAAGACCGTGTTGTTGTTGCCATAGGCGTAGTGCGTGCCGGCAGGGAAATCCAGCGTTTTGAGCGCGCGAAGATTTCTCAAGGCATCCTCGTCGGTGGTCACCGTATTCCAGTCGATGTCCGGCAACCCACTGGTGTAGTGCATGAGCTGGTCCACCGTGACCGCATCGGCCCAGGACGGCAGGCCGGGAACAAACTTGGACACGGGGTCGCTCAGTTTGAGCTTGCCTTCTTGCGCGAGAATCATGATCCCGACCGCATCGAACTCTTTGGAAATCGACCCGATGTCGAACCGGTCCGAAAGCGTCAACGGAACCTTGCGAGAACCATCCGCGTAGCCGAAGGCACCCCGGAAAACGACCTTGCCGCCATCGGCGACGAGGACGTTCCCATTCATTTTCCCCGCTTTGTAAGCCTGCTCGAAATAGGTATGGAGCTGTTGGGCCGTGCCCGGCTCCGCTCGTACCGCACAGAACCCCATGGCCAACCAAGCCACCACGGCCACCACCCCTTGCCGGACAAACGTCATACATCACTCCTGGTCGTCAGCGACACATCTGCATGAGCTTCTTGGATGCAGAAAGGCCGAGGAGCGTTTAAGCGGTGCAGCAACCCTGCCGCGATGTCGCGATGTCGCTGGGGCGCGATCGCGCGGAGGCACATCGACACCGCGCCCAGGCATGCGCGACATCCACACGACGATGAACAGCAATAGCGGCACACCCGAAATAGCCGATGCAGCAGCTCGTGTATCCGCCATGGATCGAAGGCGAACCCAACAGGCACATTCAGTCGACCTGCCCGCATGCTCGCCTATGCGGCGACGCGGCCGTCCGCCCAGAACGAAAAGTTAGTCGCCGCTTGAATACTGCAGAATGGCTTTCAAAGATTCGGGATCAACGGGCGCCGACGTGTGCTCGTGGATGACTTTCCATGCGCCGCTGGTGCGCTTCAAGGCCGCGGTTATGCGGTTGCTGAGTGATCGAAGCTCTTTTCCTTCGGCAGACACCGCGGTGTATGTAAGGAATGCGTGCCCAACGGCCAGATCCCCAGCCAGCGTGGATTGGGCGTCTTTGACTTCGACGATAACGCGCTCGCTGCCGAGGGAAGAAAACCACCCGCTCGCCATGTTCCGCCACGGCTCGACGCCACGAAGCGACCACGCGCCCCACATGTCGAAGACATGCACGTCATCGTCATAGAGCGCTACGAACGCGTCGACGTCTTTGGCAAGGACAGCCGCCTTGTAAGCATCCAGCATCTTTACAAAGGGATCGGTCAGTTCATTCATGCGATATGTCCCGCCAAAGCTAACGTTTGGGTTTAGCGGCGCGCACGGTGCGTCCGCTGGAGCGAGCTGTTAGGCGCGATTGTAGCCATGGTGAACAACAAGCCGAGAAACCAGACGCGCAGAGTGCTGGTGGACCTTGCCGCCACCAACAGCAACCTGATCGGCCAAATAGGTCTCTGCCTCCCGCGGGGAAGCAAAGCTGCCGCGAGTGCCCGCAAACAACTCCGGAGCTCCTGGAGTGCGCCAGACCCTCCAGGCCTCGAATTTGGTTGGCTTGACTGCCTTGGAGCCGGAGTTGAAGCGCAACTTGAATTCCACCCACTCAGACTCCTCGTTAAAGCTAACGAAGACGTGCTTCTGGGAATGTTCTCGAACCTTTGGCATCGTGCCTAACGCTTGAGTTAAGTGACACCGGAGGCGTCCGCCTTTAATTCGCGATTCTGGCGCTTGCCGCGCCACAACTCAAAGTGCTCGCTATGGGACGGAAGCGGGTACTCGCAGCATGGCCATATCGATGTCCACAACAAGGCATACGATATCGGCTGATGCTTTCTGCGTACTGGCTGGCTTGTGCACTAGCGGGCGTCCCACTCTCATTCGAGTTGCTCGGCAAGCCCGACAATGATGCCTTCAGGCCCGCGGATGTAGGCGAGCCGGTACGAGTTCTCGTACTTCATTTGGCCAATGAGTTCGGCGCCATGGCCAAGCATGTGCGCCACGACGGCATCGATACCCTCGACAGAAAACATGATGCGCCGCAGGCCCAGCATGTTCACCGGCACATCCACGGGCCCAAACCGGACTGCATCGGGCGTGTGGAACTTATCCAGCTCGATGCCTTGCCCATCGGGGGTGCGCATCATCGCGAGGGTGGCCCGGACATCCTTGAGCCCGATCAGGTCCCCTATCGCAGGCCCTTCAACCGTCGTTTGGCCCTCCAGCTCAAGGCCCAGCTCGGTGAAGAACGACTTCATGGCTTCGAGATCATCGACAACGATGAGGATGTTGTCCATCCGTTTGAGCGTCATGTCATTGAGCCCCTCTTTCAGCGATATCGGTTGGGTCGAAAGCAGACGTCACGGTCAGCAATGACGATCCCCGACAAGGGTAATGAAGCCCTCGGTCCAATGATCCTCGTCCAACTCGTACTCGCCTATGTAGAAGCCATCTACCTGATTTGTGTCCGGGTCGACGACGACGGGGGACTCCGCGAAGCCGGGTCTCGTACTCAGACGATCGACGGCCGCCTTGGCAGCATCCAGAGTGCGATAGACACCGATCATCTTCACATCTTCGGCTCCGCCTGGAAGAGTGTGGCTATGTTGGACGAGAAATACCCTTTCCACCCTGGCCTATCCTCATGATGGTTGGTCCAAAGCGGACATTCGACGCAGCCCGCTAAGAGCCTTTCCCTAGCGAAAATAGTCCACGTCGCCCACGTAACTGGAACACATCATTCTGCCCCCCAAAGGATGAGGTGCCGATGGACAATACTCCGCGCGTGAGTGAGTAGGTGAAGACGCGCCTCAGTTGATCCCAACGGGATTGACACGTTATGCGGAAGATGACGCCTCTCGGCTGAGCGACACTCTTGCAAGTCAGGCCATGATATTGCCAGCGGGGCATGGGCATCGACTTGGGGATGACGATCGTCAACGAGCCTGTGATGCAAAAGAAAATCCCGTTCCCACAGTCGTCGTACGGGCCACTAAACTCGCTAGTGACACCAACCTGCGCGCTTGCCTTGTCCTGGAAACTGATCAACCGATCACCGAGATCAATCACCAGAGCCCTACCATCGGCTGCACTCTTCGCATCATAGATATAGCCCCTGTTCTTCTCGGAGCCTTGTGCAACTAGAGCCGTGCTTGTGGCGAAACAAAGCACCAGGCATGCGATCAGCGACCGGCAAGAGATGTTCAGTGCCAAAGGTAGCTCTCCAACCAGTCCACTGCCTTGTCGTCAGGTCCGCAATGGGTCGAAAGCGAACATATTCATTTAGCCGCGGCAGCCTACCCTTTGTCAGGCCTCACCAGGCCAAGCGCATTGAGTTGATGCTCAAGCGCCTCCACAGAGCCCCACGGCAGGATGGGCGAATTCTGCCTTTCGTCTGGCGGATTCCGCAGCAGCCCGTCGGACCAGCCACCGCAACCCGTGAGGGGCAACAAGGGCCGGTGATGAAGCCACGCGAGGCAAACCTCCGAGATCGTGCCGGCACGGCCTCCGATGACAATGCACGCATCACCGGCGAGCGCCATGATCAGATTTCTTGCGTCGCCCATTCCACACGGTATGACGACGGTTGCCGGCCAGTCCGGCGGCGGCATGTCGGCCTCCGTGACTACGCTGACGACCAACCCGCCCGCAGCCTGGGCGCGCTGCGCCGCTATGCGGGTCGCAGGGCTACCGCATCCGCTGACTACGGTAATTCCCAACCGTGCGAGCAGTTGCCCCGCGTCTCCTGCCAGGTCGTATGCCCTGGATCCAGGCTCCGCACTTCCCAACACACAAACCTGAGGCCTACGGATGCCAGTAGTCATAAGTGTCCTTGTGTTTGCACATGTCGGCGATGGTCGCTTTGAGTTCGGAAGCGGATGTTTCAGACGATCACTTAGCTTCAAAAACGACGTTCTTGATTGCGTGCATATCAATGGCAGGCATGGGGTACGGAAGAACGAGTGCTTTCGCGTGAAACTGCCCAATCACAATGGCTACTGCCCGCATGCCATATTTCCGGACGTCGTGCTCGAATGCGCGAATGTCCTTGCGGCGATAGGCCTCATCGCTCACGGATAACTGGATCGCTACGCCTGGACAACCCGGATCGCTGATGTTCGTTGCATCCATGCCGACGTGGATAGTTCCACGAACCAACACCTCGACACCTTCAAACCTTTCAGGTTCAGCGTTGATGTCGCATACGCGTGTAGGGACGGGCTCAGTTCCGAACGCCGATGTTGCGGAAGTGGCAAGTAACATGAGTAGCAGAATCGCATAGACCATCGGGCGCATATCCACTCCAATACTTTGCTGGGTACAACGGCCGAAGAGTCCGCTTGGGGTCGGAAGCGAATCTCGCTGATCACCGCCCTATCGCACTTT
This sequence comes from Rhodanobacter sp. DHG33, assembly GCF_014843005.1. GTDB lineage: Bacteria > Pseudomonadota > Gammaproteobacteria > Xanthomonadales > Rhodanobacteraceae > Rhodanobacter_A. Next base: position 95,414 of record NZ_JACYXM010000007.1, read on the forward strand.
GGATTTGCGTAACCTGAGTAAGAAGAATGCAAGCATGCACACCAACGTGCATGCAGCCGCTACCAAGCTCACCAAGCCAACCAGCATCGCAAAGTAGCCACCCACCGTAGCTGGTCCACAAGGCCCCATTCCACCAAGGGCCAGCAGTGCTCCCGCCAAGGCGGCTATGCCAACGAACATCACAAACAGTTTGAAGGCAATCCTCAAGCTGGAATTTCTCTTTCCCAAGGCTGTTCGATATAAGGCTGGCCAGCAGTCCAAGGTCCGCTATGGGTCGGAAGCGGGCCTTATGGCCCCCAATAATCAAATCTAAAAACCACCCCACGTGGGATTTCGAACGTGATCCATCCACCACACTCAATCGTGTGCTTACCCGGGGCAATGGAAGCCGTCTCTCCAATACCGTGGTGCCAGACTTGGCCGTCCACCTTCACCGGACCGCAGTCGCCTCCATTGTCATCAACGATGGCCAGATAGGTCTTTCCATCGGGCGATGGGTTGGCGGTTCCTCGAAGTGTGCGCTGCGAACAGGCAGCCAGAACCGTCACTGCGGCGACCAATAGCGCTGCATTTCGCATCGTCCCACCTCCCTGTTGTGCTGGTATCGGCTTTGAGTCGGAAGCGGACGTTAGCGAGCTCGCCTCCAACTAAGCAGTTGCCCATACGACAAGAGTGAGCAACCGCCAAAGGCCAATGCTTGAGTTAAGCAGCGGCAAAGCCGTCCGCCTTAAACGAACTGTCAGGATGCCGGCCGTAGCGCCACACCCTCCATGTTGTTGATGACGGTCTCTTGCTTGCATGCCAACTGTGCGGCCGTTTTGCCATGGATCGTAACAATGATCCCCGAGCGCACCTGCTGGCTGACCTTGTCCGCGTCCTGAAAAACCTCATACACGATGTCGCCACGAGGAATTTGAACGCTGTAGATCATGTCTTTGCCAATACCGTCCCACTGGTATGTGGATGCGGCTGAACGCGGCACAGAGAACGCCAGTTCGTCCATACCCTTTCTATCGAGCAATCGGTACGACACTGCGTCGCCCGAGTCATGAACCTCCACCTTCTTTCCAGTCGTTGTAGTGCAGGAAAAAATGATGTCGGGGTGCGCGTAAGCAACTGCTGGCAGGGAGGCAAGCAACGCGAAGCCAAACATGACGCGGATTGCTGCATTAGATCCATGAGGCATAGGTAGCTCCTGACTGATTCATCTTGCCCCCTAACTACCGGACCCCGACGTCCGGTTTTATCGACCAAGCTTTTCCAACCGTAGCCTAGCGCCCTGAGCGCCTCTTCGGCGTAGGGATGGCCCGCAGCGACCTCCGCCCGAACCGATTCCCGCAGTGAATCAGCTGACGGACCGAGCATCCTGACGGTGACTAGGGCGCAATCAACCGGCATACCAAGGCGCCGATACGGCACCCCGTGCCGGTTGACTGCCTTGAACGATGTTAGGTGCCTAGCCTAGAAGCACGATAAATGGCCACACAAGACCAAGCAGCGAAAACACGGAAAAGAAGACGGCTTGAAGCGAGTTCTTAGCGCCGCCAACGCACATGAGGCCCCATGGCAAGAAGAAGAGTGGCCCAGCCAGTACAAACCCCAATACAGAACGTGCAAGAAAGATGAGAGCAACCGAGAAAGCTAGTCCAGTCATGGACGCGGCAAAGAGTTTCCAGCGATAGGGAAACAAAGTGGCTGAGAGCTGCTGTAGGCCTGCCATGAGCAACCGTACCCTATGCCTGGTTCCGCGATTCTGGCGCGCATCGCGCCGCAACTGAAAGTATCCGCTTTGGGTCGAAAGCGGACATCAGCCGAACTTTGTTTCAGGGTGTTTTCGCTCGAGCATCTTGTCGATGTCGACATAAGCGGCCATTGGAGGCCACAGCACTTCGCCTTCGAGCCCGCGCGCTGCAAGGACATCCTTCTGTATTCCGAGAAGCTTTTCCCTGGATACCACGATGCTCGAGATCGTGATGAATCGTCGTGACTTGCCGTACACGATGCTCAATATGGTCTGCCCACGTGCGCCGCCCCAGCGAAGCGTCGTGATGTCGTGTATTGGCACCACCTTGCGACCAAGCAACCACGTCCGAACGATCGAATCGTCGCTCATGTCGATGCGCATCGTTAGCATGAACGCGATCCAGATACTCAAGAATACGGCCACAAGGACAAAGATCAGGCCAACCAAGATGTTCTGCCGGCTTGCGATTTCAAAGCCCACCCAGAAGAACAAGCCGACGCAAGGCGCGACGAACAGAAGCACACAGAGCCGCGAGCCCCAGGAAGCTTGAAAACTCTTGTCCATATGAATCCTTGTCTGTCCTTTCCTGCAAGGTGAAGCGGCATGTCCGCTTTGGGTCGAAAGCAGACCTTTCCAGAGCGTTCCACCCTCACTCGTAATATGCATCGATCTCTCTAAAGTGCCGAAAGCCCGAGCAGACCTCGCGTGCGTTTGACCGTGTCCATGACCTCGGCCTCAAATCCAGCCCCCATCTCCAGGCAGCGCATGAACTCGGCGGACCGCCGCCTGATTTCAGTCGCCCAAAGTCGCTCTTCTGGGTCAGACATCACTGCAGCGAAGGACCGCCTGCTCTGATCCGTTGCCCCAGCCAGTCCAGCCGACACGGCTAGATGGTAGTGATCCCATATTGAGGTAGGTGGTTGGGCAGTGAGCCAAATCTGCACATGCGAAGGAGATTGAAAGCGCTCACGTAGAGCGATTACCTCTTGGCTCGCCCGTTCCGCCAGCTTTTCGGCTACCAACACAAATTCTTCATCACCGGTGAATGACTGAAAACTCTCAACCCTGCCTCCGGCATCAAATGACAAGTAGTCCTTCTCACACCAAAGCCAGCATGCCCCGACGTTCAGATAGCTTCCCCTAGCCCAGGAAGACGGCTGGAACTCAACAACCCCGACCCACCAAGATCGATCATCAAGCCAGGTTCTAGAGCGCCCCTTCTGCACACAGCCAAGAGGGCGAAGGACTGCTTTGGCAGCCGCATTGATCAAACGGGAATGCTGAGGTGTCGACATTGACGGCTTCCTTGCTCTGGTAATACTGATCGTGAAGTGTCCGCTTTGGGTCGAAAGCGGACAGATCGTCTATTTCCTTACCCTAAATTTTGGCTCGCCCTTCTCGCAGAACATCTCGTAAGTAAGGCCGCCTTCGAACTTGTGCCAAACATCAGGTGGGTTGTCGACAAAGATGTAGCCAGGACAGCTGTAGCCGATGTCTCGATTCCCTGGGGCCAAATCGACCTTCAACGAAGGCTCGTGAGGCAAAGCATAGTCACCAACCGTATAGATGCCTCCAAGTATGTCCAATGGCCGGTCGCCCTGGACAAAGACTAGGGTAGCGGCCAACTCTTCCGCCCTAGGTGATGTCGACGCGCACGAAGCGAGCGCCAAGCTCACTAAACAAACCAGTATTTTGCCGATCACAAATCCCCCAAGGTCAATTTGTCGGACAGTCGCCTTCTTAGGTCCGCTTTGGATCGATAGCGGACCTTGGCCTCATGACCCGAACTCTCGTATGACCTCGATCAGACCAACAATGTTGTCGTTCAGATCCTCCAGATCTTCAGCCGGCACCCACCATTCCGTGTGATGAGACCCACCGACACGCTGGACCTGGTACTTGCTCATGAATGACGTGCGCACCTGAAATCGAGTGACCGCGCCATAGCCGCTATCACGCACGTTCCAGTTGCCCGCTATCTCGACCGCGTACTGTTCGTTGGTTACCGGGTAGAAGATTGGCTGCTCCGGCAGGCGCGGAGGCCACCGCTTAAAATCTGCCTGCCGCAACAACTCCAACTCTTCTGGGCCGACTGGCCGGTACATCACCGTCAGTTCTTCAGGCGTCGCCATATCAGCTTCCGTTCGTTCGAGGGTACTTCAATCCGCACTGTCCGCTTTGGGTCGGAAGCGGACATTCTTCTCGCTCATGACGTCAGCATTTACGGAGGCGTTTCTGGAAATAAGAGCTCGCCTTCCCCAGCGCTGACATCAAAGAAGCCGACATTATGTTTGATGGCAAGCTCGCGCATCTTGGCATGCGCCTTTTCCGCGACCGACCATGCGAAAGCCGAATAGATGACATCCTTCCCAATGCAATGATCCGTAACCTCAGAGGCATCCGAGTCCGACGCAAAAGGCCCGTTCATCGCCGGGAAGAACTGGACCATCTCCTGAAACCAGAGCTGTAACCGAGGCGAAGCGATCTTGGGGTCAAGGTAGTTATGCCCCTCGCCCCACTCAGTTTGCTTCTCATACCAACCCATGAATGACCCCCGATCTCTCGGTGCGGCAGTTGGCTCGAATACCATCAAGTCGTAGCTCACCTCGCCCTCCAATTGACTAGGTCCGCTTTGGGTCGAAAGCAGACCTTAGCCTAACGGTTGCGCAACCATTCCAGAAATTGCTTGGCAGTTGCTGCATCAAGCTCCATGGCGGCCTCCGCAACGACAGCTGCCCCCTTTGCAGCAGCGAGAGCCGCGAGAGCACATTGCATGAATTCCTCGTCCCAAGGACGCCTGCTCGCATCGGCGATCAGCTGTGGAAGGCGGGACAAGGCGCGACGGTAGGGCATGACAAGATCGTCGGGCATTACGACATTGTTGCGAGCACGACAGCACTCGACCCACGCTGGAAACTGGAAATAGGTGGAATCGGCTTTTAACGGATCTGTTGCGAGAGCTGCGACAACGTGCGGGACCGCAGCAAACGAGGCGGAATACACGTCGCCTTGATGAGCGAGCGCGCTCCAGAGCGTCGCCCATGGCTCCTTCTCCAGATCGCATGGCGGCAACGTAGAGAGTTGACGTAGCAGCTCCGGGATATCCGATGCATTTCCGTAGGCATGAACCAGGCCACCCCACCTTGGGCTGTCGAGATCGAGCATGAGATCCCCTGTAGTTTCCATGCAATCTGTTCTTCGGACGTTTGCTATGGGTCGAAAGCGGACCTTTCGCCTTTACTCCAACCCTCGAGCAACCAAACGCCCCAGCGGCTTGGAAAAAACGATCATCAACGCTCCAAAAGCCACATACCCAGCGTTACCAATGATTGTGTGCGCTGGGTAGCGCTGCACCTCGACACCAAGGGCAACCTCCATGAAGTAGAGGCTCCAGATGAAGGCGAAGAACATGACCCAAGCCGTTCCAGCGAGCCGGAAAACCAGCGTCGCAATCCGTTGATAGCTCGTCATAAGTCCCCTAGTCGATGACTTCCCGTGACGCCATCCAGTATGCCCGCTTCGAGTCGGAAGCAGGCATCATTCTCGCGGTCACTCGGAACTATATTCGTACCGCGAAACCAACTTCCCATCGACCGAGTACCCGAAGGCGAAAGCGTGCAGGAAGAAGTTGTAACGAACCCATTTATGGCACCTCCCATCGTTTTTGGGAGGGTTGACTTGATCGCCATTCCACCAAAGGTAGGCACCGCAGGGGAGCGTTTCGTCCGGCTGGCCTAGCCGGGCCAATATTTCATCTTCCGCCTCGCCAAGCGTGGCGTCTTGGAAAACTGAATCTGCGCGGTGCTCACGAAACAGGTAGGGACCAGTGACTGCAGCGACCGCACAAAGCACTAAAAAGACGAGATACCCGGAAATTTTGAGAGTCATAAGGTCCGCGGCTCAGGCACATATCTTGTGCCGCATATGTTGCAGATCTAAATGCGGAAGGTATGGCAACTCGATGCTCAGAAATGTCCACCTTGGGTCGAAAGCGGACCTTACCCTGGCGCAATTTTGATCCACGCCATGTCTGTCATGTAACGCTAAAATCAAGAGCAAACCAATTTTGATTATTCCCTGTTCGTAAAGAACGCACATATGATCAGAACATACAAAACAACAATCACAAATGGAAGCATCAACGATTGCAGGCGACTTCCAAACCACCAATTATTCAAAGATTCTTCCGGTGGCTCCGCATATATTTCCTTGCCATTAAATCTTACACTGTTTGCGTATAAAATAACCCCGTCACTCGTTTTTATCGGCGACGCCGAAACAGAAATCCGGCTATTTTCTGGAACATTCGCTAGTGGCACCATGCATGATGCACCGGCGCCACTATAATTCACTCCACAATATATTCCTTTATCACCCACTCGTGTCCAAGACCCCCTTCCTTGCGCTTCATACGAGTAGATTCCAGATATTTCTATAGGATGACTGAAATCATCTAGGCTTGGCGCTATCCTTTTAAGCTTTCCATTCTGATACACCATCGCCACTAAAAAAATGATCAATCCAATGATGATTTTGAAAAAGCGCGAACCAATCATGATTTCGACTCCACCCCAAGGATTCGAGCATTGTTCTCAATTTCGACTCTGAAATACTTCATGACCACCTGCATCGCTGCCTGCTTGTATTTTTATTTGGGCCCGCTTCGGGCCGATAGCGAACCCGCTCCAGTCTCTCATGTGCAAAGACGATCATGGCATGCTCAGCCGCACCTTCGAGAGATGACAGCTTTAATTCCCTCCGTCCCCTTTGGCGCCGGATCAGATAGGGGACCGCATCGTAGCCAAGCGACTCAAGATCGCTGAATGCCTGCTCCTCAGTCGCCCTCTGGGTGGTGGCGTCAACAAGGGAGGTCACCCGCCGCGCCATCGGATCCTGCGCACTCGTACTAGTCGTCGCACAGCCTGGCAGCAAAGCCACGAGAAGAACAACGCGCGCCCATCCGATGATTCCCTGCATCTGATCGACCTTCACCCTTGAATTTGCGCAAGCGTCTGCCTCGGGTCGAAAGCAGGCATCGGGAGGCTCAGTGACCCAGTGGCTCAAGACAGGCCTTCCCGTGTCCGAAATCAAAAAACACATTGAAGTCCATCAGCGCCTTTACGCCAAGTACGTACCTATACGCTGCCTTGTAGCTCGGGAACACCTTGATGTCTTCGGTGTGCGTCGATGGGCCTGTTCCAAAGGTGGCGCGAACCGGCACATAGCTGCCCTCGTAGACTCCGGCGATATCGCCACGCCTTTCCGCGACATCAGGGCCCGTTCGGTTGGTTGTTGGAGCCAATGCTGTTCCTGTCAGGTAAGACATCGACCCACTGTCGAAAGCGACCAGTTGCGCGCCTCCATCAACGGTGTACCTCAATACAGGGATATATCCCCCTGCCAGTTCAGATGCGATCGTCAACGGCGCATCACAGGCAATAGGCGGTCGTTTAGCATTCATCACTACGTGCGTCGAGGTGATGTACAGCGAGTTCATCCGCGACAGAATATTCATGCCAAGCACGTCGAAGTTTCCGCCTATGCCAACAGGAACGTCCTCCAGCAGGATGGCGTTGCCTCCAGCTCCGATGCGCATCTGGTGAACGACAGCGAGCCTCGCATCTTCCAGGCCAGCAGTGTCCTTTTCCGGCCTCATCAGTAAGGTTCCGTCGCCGGCGAAGTGCATGAGTGGCGAAGGGTTGGCCTGTATGCCTAGGGCATGCGCGGTTGAAGGTCGAAGCATGGTGATGCTGCTCCCCGTATCCAGCGCTATGGTCCTGTCCACGCCATTGATCTTTACCGTAACCAGGTAAGCGTTTGCGATGGAGGAATGCTTGGATTCGAGAGCTGTCACGCCCCGCATACTGCCTGGATCAACGCGAGAAACATTCACGTCGCTCGACAAGAACACGCGATTGGCAGCCACGGCGCCAGTGAATGGCTCGGCAGGTACGCCTGCGAATCCGTCGGGGATGACATCGGAGCGACCCATGAGCTTTTGGAACACGGGAACCACGGCCTGTTTAATTTCGACGTCAATCTTGGCCCAATTCGCGACGTCTCCCTCGATGATGAAGTTGCCAGCGAGAAGCTGGCCACACGCTGCGGCTATGACGGGATTTTTTTCCAAGACACTGGGCTGCATGCCGTAGTCGTAGCACTTTTGAGCGTATCCAGACGATGTCTTCAAGTGGAAAAGCGTACGGAAGTACGCAGCGTTTGCGAAATCCTGCAGCGGCGGCGGGAGGGGTTCCTTGCGGATGGCATCCAAGCGTTCCGCATCTCCTGCGCGCATGGCTTGCTGAATGCCATGACCGTCGTCGAGAGCGATGGTCTTGGGTGGTTGCTGCGTCTGCAACAGTTGCGCACTGGCGATAGGACAGTTACTCAGCACCACCAGTAAACAGAATACGGCGCCACATGCTGCGCCTCGCTCGAATCTAGTCCGCGCCTCGACCACATGTCCCTCCTTGTCTATGACAACATCGACGAGCCCCCATCCGCTTCGGGTCGAAAGTGGACACTTAGGCCGGTTGGTGGCGAACCTTCAGCCATACCCGTCGGGCGACCCGCACGGCGGAGATCGAGCCAAAAATGGCAATAATTGTTCTCACCCAATGAGGTTGAAGCAATTTCGCGCTAACGACCCATAGAAGAATGGATAGTGCCATCACCGAAACGAAGGCGATTGCTGCAATTAGCCAAGCATGGGTCGTTTTCAATTTTCGTCCTCGTCCGGTCAGTGGTGTCTAACTGCCATGTTCGCTTTGGGCCGAAAGCGGAGCTCGCGACTCCGACGATAGCAGGCCATTTGCCGCAAGCAAACGCGCTGGAACGTAATGGCCGAAGGCGGCTAACTCTTCCTCTGAAACCCAGGGCAGAGTGGACGGTATCAACGCATCGACACCAACAGAGAGTGCACCCTGCCCCCTGTTTCCCTGATCGCTGTTCCACTGCCCCTTATCATGAGCAAGGTTCCAGCCGACCCAGCAAGTACGCCCTGACTTCTGCTCCTGTCACGCAGACTCCGGCATTGGAACCACCACCGACCTCCGCGAGAGAATCAAGTAGGCGGTAGCAAGAACCGCAATCAGGGCGCTCAGCTTCGCTGCCGTCGAACAGAACATGGGGAGCACGCGGTACCAATGGACGGCCGCAGCGAAGACCGCCAGCGAAAGCACGGGAACTGCCTTGAGATACCAGGCAATCCACTTTTTCGGAAACAGCAACGCGATCATGGCGGGGATCAACAGGAGATCAGCGGCGAGGCCGACCTCGAGAAAATGCAGTCCCATGTGAAAACACTTCACCTCCGGGCCGGAGTCGCAAAAGACATTCGCGACCACAAAAAACCCCATGCCGAACAGGCTGGCCAGTTGCGCCGCCCACAGGCACACAGCAAGCAGGCCAAACCGGGCAACCTGCGCCCAAGTTTCCCGACGAAAGGGTTCTTCCTTGACCTGCAAAGCAATGGCTATCGACTTTTGCTTGAGCCCGCGCCACCCGACCGGAGGCGGCCCTCCCGCCTTCATCGAAATCGAAGGTGACGCAGCCGTCTCGTCAACGTACAGCGTGGCAATCCCATCCGCGCCCTTGCCTCCCAGCGCTTCCACGTCACAGCCGCGGTCCGCGAGCACCTCACGCAAGGCGGCTTCGGCTTCCGGCAACAACCCGCCGCTGCGGTAGCGAGCCAGCAGGACGCGTGTGTCCATCGCCCGGTAGTGATGAAAAAAGTCCTGCGTCTGTTCAGTCACAAGAAATTCCCCTCTAGATCCTTCTATACCTGCCCGCTTCCAGACCACCGCTGGGCCAAATTAGCGCACGCAGCAGAACCGCTCAAGCGCACCCACGGAAAAGAAGCACAGGACATTTTCGACGTAATTCCCTCAACCCCTTATCGCCATGCCACATCCATTTCAATGCGACGCAATTAATGTCACCTGCCATTAATCGCGAAACGACAGCTGACAAAATAAAATCCCATCCCTACATATTTATTCCATTACCTGACAGATTTTCTCCCCCTCCCCACCTAGTATAAAAACCGCCAAGGCACCCTCGCCTCTGGCCAGAGAAAACCCGCACCCCCAAAACCAACGCGGGCCGCATGGGCAGCCACCCATACGACCCGCTAACCACCACCAACTTCAAAGGAGTTGACCATGGCTAACCCCGATCATACGGCAGCCGCACACGCCACTGCGCCCCGCCCCACCAACCCGCTCTCTCGCCCCTACTGGACCCGCGCCGAGGCCAACCCCGACGAACACGACGCCGCCACCCTGGCCGGCCTCGCCATCGCCATCCACGCCCTCGCCCGCGTGCTGACCAACAGCGAAGCCTTCCGCGACCTGCACGCCAACAACCAAAGCCACACCCTCGACCCCGGCTGCCGCCCCCTCGACATCCCCACCACCGAAGGCCTCTTCGCCGCCTTGTACTTCCTCAGCGAACAAGCCGAACAGCTCAGCCAGCTCCCACCCGACCCCAGCCACCCATCGTACTGAACCGCGTCGCTGGCCCCCACCAGCCAGCCTCCAAACTCGGGCCGTCGAGCAAAAAGCTCGTCGGCCCGAGCAAAAAGCCCGGCACGCCGAGTTCACCAACTCGGGCGCCCGAGAAAAAAGCTCGGGCCGCCAAGCTCAGCGCTCGGCCAGCCGAGCAAAAAGCTCGACCCGCCGAGTCCAGCGCTCCACCGGCCGAGCAAAGTGCTCGGCGCGCCGAGCCCAGAGCTGCACGCGCCGAGCAAATAACTCGGGCCGCCGAGCTTTTTTCTCCACCGGCCGAGCTTTTTGCTCGGCCGCCCGAGCTCAAAGCTCGGCCGCGGCAGCTCGGCACCCGGCACACCCCGCCTTGCACGTACCGCAGGCACAAAAAAGCCCGGCGCATGCGGCGGTTGCCTACATGCGCCGGGCGGCAGGGCCTACATGTCAGGGCTTACGCCGGCGTGTTGCCCTGCACCGGCTCGGGCACACCGCGCGCCGCCCCGCGGGCAAAGCGGGCACTGAGGTCACGGCGCAGGTCTTCCAGCCCCTGGTTCTTGCCGCTCACCCGCAGCAGGCCGTAACCCTCCAGCGCAAAACTCATCAGGTCGCTGCCCAGCGCCGTGGAGGTGTCCTCCGCACGCTCGCTGAGCCGGGTCAGGCGCATCAAGAAAGTGCCGACCTGGTCAAACGCCATCAGGTCCGCCGCCGCCTCGGTCAGGTTGAGGCTGGGCGGCACCACCTGCGGATTCTGCTGCAGCAGCTTCAACGTCTGCCGGCAGAACACCTCCGACTTGTCGCCCATCTTGGCCAACGCCCGGCGCTGCCCCGGCTGCAGGGCAATCAACCCACCCAGGTTCTGCTCCAACGTGGTCAAGGCGCCCTCCACCGCCGCCAGCTGCCCATCGGTCAAGGCCAACGAAATCAGGTTCTGGGACATCACGATCTCCGTATCGGTGAGGCCGCCTGCGTTCCATGCAAGCTCCGTGGGACAGTCAGGCGACCCGTAGCACCCGCGACACCCTGCGGCGCACATGGCCGGGAGTGGGGGTGCAGGCACGATGGCAGAGGTGCTAGCGCGTGGCTGTCGGTGCAGGGAGAAGGTGGTGTAGAGGTTAGATGACGTAGGGTCGGGTAAGGCTGATGTCTAGCCTTCTTTTCAAAAGGTGCCACCTTTAATCCTTCGCGTCCTCTGGCCAAATCTTCGCCTCTATTTCTTTTCGCCCAAAGCAGCGAACTTCTCCATACGCACGTTCAGTAAGTCGTTTGCGAACCCACGCACTAATAGAGCTTCGAGACTGTTGATCATTTCCCGATCAACTTCGTACACACTTACGTAAGCAGCCAAGTCACTCAAACGAAGTTGTGTAGATCTAGGCTGACGCTGCTTTTCGTAAGCAGGTTTGAACGCCTGCCTGCGTTCCGGGTGACTAACTCGATAGACCTTCTGTGTATCGCGATCCCGATTGAACACGCTCTTCATCTCGCCCCATAACGACTGTTCTTTAGCTTTTCCAGCATAAATGGCGCGACCTCGGGTATCATAAAAAATGTATATGCCCCTGGCTCCGCTCAACGCATTGCGCAATTGAACATGCAGGGGGTTATCGTCTTTTCCAGTTGGAAAAAGCTCGTACTTCATTCCGCCAGCCGACCTCACAGCATCAATAGGAAAGAACTCCACGATTGGCCTGAGGGTTGAACGTTGTGATTTTTCGACAGCGACACGCGAAGCCTTTTGAATTGCGTTAGCAATCTGCCGAGGAGTCAGGTCCTTATTCGACCGCTTCCAACCGCCAAGCGCGATCTCCGTCATGCCAAGATGCAGCGCGATCGCACGATCCGTTTTGACAGATAGCTTACGTTTCAATTCTGCTATCAATTCAGCGCCAGTCATATCACGGGCCTCCATAACATGTGAAGTCATAAAGAAATTGGGGCCAGAGTAGAATTTTCAGAGAGATCTCATCAATAGAAAGTACACTCTGACCCTAATTTCGACGCCAAACTGCAGAATGTAGAAACGCGAGTCAAAGTGAAATTTCCAAAGCGTCGATATCAACAAAAGGACACTCTGACCTCATTTCTTCTTAGGTCGACCGTTTTCGGCTTTGACGCCCGCGCTCAGCAGCTGCGTTCTTTTGATCCCTCACAAGCTCCATCGCAAGCCTCATTACATTCGGCTGGAGCTCCATATCAATCGCGTGCATATCTTCTTTCATCTTCGTCAATCCTTTGATCGTGAAAATATCGTACTTATCCTTGTACTTGCGATCCTTCAGAGGAATCGGTGACATGCCGTGGCGGTGAGCCATCGTGTTTCTAAGTTGATTGATACCGCGAACCGCATTCACGGTTTCCTTCGAAACTCTCTGGAACGTCGCCACCGTATCGAGCTTATGCAAAAGGTGCATACCATCGATCATGACACGCACCACCTTTCCATTGATCGCTCGGCGACCTTTTGGAACAAGCCGCCTGTAGATGATCATCCCTAGAGCATCGTCGATTTCCACGTAATGGGAAAGAACAATGATGCGAACGGCGCGCACCTTGAGCGCCTTTAGTCCGTGAACCACCCCGTCACGATCCCCCTGCCAAAAATCTGTGATTGTTCGCGGGGACAGGTAGTTTTGGTAGAGGATGCGATCTACTTCAGCATAGAGCTTCCGCTCGTATGTCGAGAACCCTTCTTCTACATTTACATCCATGCTGATCTTAGTCATTGCCATTGCATCCCTCGATCAGATTACGCCGCAAACCCGGATCAGAGTGGAATTCTCAAAGCTTCAACATCAACAAAAATATACTCTGGACTCTAATTTCTGTGAAATTATTGCTCACACATCATCAAGCCCCTGAGAAACCCTTTCCTTTATGGCTGAATTTATTATCTGCTTGCACGTACCGTTCACCTCTTTGTATCGAATCCTCGATCCAAATTCAAGCGGCCCAAGAATAAGAAAAAGTTTGCCGAACACCTCATCCGCGAACGATGAAGCAATTATTTTCACTCCCGAGAAGTCAATCTCAAGATCCGCAGATTGATCACTTTTTAAGAGATTGGCGATCAGATTACGCACTTTTTCACCAGTAACTCTGTTACCGAATGTTGGCGCGCACTCTGTTAGAGATAAGCGCAACGTATTTGCATCACCTGAAAATTTTTCTTCAATATAGCTAGACGGCGAATGCCCCCAAAGGGCTGTCGGCAAATCTATCTCTTCTGAAATTGGCAGCTGAAGTTCGACAACGGTACCAACAAGAGGAGGAAAGAAATCACGAACAGCCACTTTCCCATCAATAACAGTCACTCGAGCGCCACCTGAGGTCAAAGCAAATTGACCTTTCGACGCCAGAGTAATAGCGACGCAACCAGCCAAACCATTTCCTTGACCGAAATTCGGTTTACTGGTGACGCCCTTTTGAATCGCCTGCTCTAGCGCAACCCTATCATTTCGAAGATCGGGAAATCTTGCCATCATCGACCCAGGAACCCCCACCCCCGCATCGACAACAATCAGCGAAAGATTTCCGCTTGCTTTAAATGTGTTTACTTGAAGTAATCCATCGCTCGTCTCAGCATGATGCAAAACGTTGCCCGCAAGTTCATTTAGCGACCACTCCAGTGCCGCCGGAACATTTTTCGCCATCGACAAATTGCGTATAGCGACCTCAATCGCCTCATTGACTGAAAAGTTTAGCTCATCGTCATTGGTATACTGACGAAGTGGAAGGCTGTTGTACCCATTAACCGCTGGCCCATTGAATCGCGTGGGATCAATTGCATGAAACCACCCCTCAAACCGTATCAGCCTGTTGAGATCAACAGAAAAAGGTGGCGTAATGACGAAGTCAACACCCATACCCTGATAGGTTCGAACAAGTGCAATAAGCGGAACTATCCCATTCGGATAAATAATATCGGACTTCTTAAAGTCCAGAATGATCCTCTTTTTATTTTCACGATGAACTAGATACCAGATGGCTTTTCTTACGCGGTCAAATTCATCCCAATTAAACCGCTTCCCCATGTATATGGTGTCTTTTGAGGCGGAAATCCTGCCTTTGTTCGATTGACCATACTTATTTGGAGCCGAGCCACTATCCATTTCCCCTCCAAAGCTAACGGGGGTCGGATTCACTTACCCCTTCCAGAGAAGCCCCCTCACTCTAGAAAGAAGTCCACCGCCAAAAGAGGCCAGGCTTCAAGCCTGGCCTTTCGATGCTCAGAGCATCGGCAACTTCAACCCCTGCTCCTTCGCACACTCCACAGCAATCTCATACCCCGCATCCGCATGCCGCATCACCCCGGTACCCGGGTCATTCCACAACACCCGCGCAATCCGCTTGTCCGCCTCGGCGCTGCCGTCGCACACGATCACTACACCGGAGTGCTGGCTGTAACCCATACCCACGCCGCCGCCATGGTGCAGCGACACCCATGTGGCGCCGCCGGCAGTGTTGAGCAGCGCGTTGAGCAGCGGCCAGTCGGACACGGCGTCGCTGCCGTCCTTCATGGCTTCCGTCTCGCGGTTGGGGCTGGCCACGGAGCCGGAGTCGAGGTGGTCGCGGCCGATCACCACCGGCGCCTTGAGCTCGCCGTTGCGCACCATCTCGTTGAAGGCCAGGCCCAGCTTGTGGCGCTGGCCCAGGCCCACCCAGCAGATGCGCGCGGGCAGGCCCTGGAAATTGATGCGCTCCCTGGCCATGTCCAGCCAGTTGTGCAGGTGCTGGTCGTCGGGGATCAGCTCTTTCACTTTCTGGTCGGTCTTGTAGATGTCCTCCGGGTCGCCGGACAGCGCCACCCAGCGGAACGGGCCCACGCCGCGGCAGAACAGCGGGCGCACGTAGGCGGGCACAAAGCCGGGGAAGGCGAAGGCGTTGGCGCAGCCTTCGTCCTTGGCCATCTGGCGGATGTTGTTGCCGTAGTCGAAGGTGGGGATGCCTTGCGCGTGGAAGGCCAGCATGGCCTCCACGTGCTTTTTCATGGATTGCTTGGCGGCCTTGGCGGTGCCGGCGGGGTCACTCTTGCGGCGCTCGGCCCACTGCTCCAGCGTCCAGCCCTGCGGCAGGTAGCCGTTGACGGGGTCGTGCGCGCTGGTCTGGTCGGTCACGGCGTCGGGCTTCACGCCGCGGCGCACGAGTTCCGGCAGCACATCGGCGGCGTTGCCCAGCAGCGCGATGGATTTGGCCTGGCCGGCGGCGGTGTACTTGGCGATGCGCGCCAGCGCATCGTCGAGGTCGGTGGCCTGCTCGTCCACGTAGCGAGTCTTGAGGCGGAAGTCGATGCTCTTCTGCTGGCACTCGATGTTCAGCGAGCACGCGCCGGCCAGCGTCGCCGCCAGCGGCTGCGCGCCGCCCATGCCGCCGAGGCCGGCGGTAAGTATCCACTTGCCCTTGAGGCTGCCGCCGTAGCTCTGGCGGCCCATCTCCACAAAGGTTTCGTAGGTGCCCTGCACGATGCCCTGCGAGCCGATGTAGATCCACGAGCCGGCCGTCATCTGGCCGTACATCATCAGGCCTTTCTTATCGAGCTCGTTGAAGTGCTCCCAGTTGGCCCAGGCCGGCACCAGGTTGGAGTTGGCGATGAGCACGCGCGGCGCGTCCTTGTGCGTGGGGAACACGCCCACCGGCTTGCCGGACTGCACCAGCAGGGTTTCGTCGTCGCCCAGCTCGCGCAGGCTGCGCAGAATGGCGTCGAAGCACTCCCAGTTGCGCGCGGCGCGGCCAATGCCGCCGTACACCACCAGCTCCGCCGGGTTCTCCGCCACCTCGGGGTCGAGGTTGTTCTGCAGCATGCGGAACGGCGCCTCGGTGAGCCAGCTCTTGCAGCTCAGCTCGGTGCCGCGCGGCGCGCGGATGGTGCGGGTGGTGTCGATGCGGGTGGGGGCGTTCATGGCAATCTCGCAAAACCAGAGAAAACCCGATTGTGGCGAGCCACCCGGCGCGTGAAAAGGCGCGCTGCGGCATAGCGGCGGAAAAACCTGCGGGGAGCGTGGGTCGCGCCCGCGGGTACCCCGTCTAGTGGCTTTTTGGCGCCGGCCCTGCAACCACCTTTTGCGGCGACTTGGCGAGAAGTTCGCGCATATGGTTGATCTGCCATTGCATGGAGGGGTCGTTGCCGAATTGCCTCACAAAATACTGGTAGGTGTCCTCCAGGCCGGCGCGCGGCTGGGTCTCCTGAATGGTCGCCCGCATCACCCACCCTGCCGGGCTGCCGGGATATTTGCGGATGATGCGGTCGGTGATGTCCCAGGCTTTGTCCCACTCGTGCGTCTGGTCCATGTAGAGGCTTCCTAGCGGGCCGAGCACATCGATGTTGTCGGGATCCATCGCCAGTGCGTGCTCAAGGTCCTTTTCGGCGTTCGGGCTGTCCCCCCGCATCATGTAGACGGTGCCGCGCAGCTGGTAGTTGGACGGGTCCATGGGATTGGCGGCGATGAGGCGATTGGCATCGTCGAGCGCCATCTGGGATTCGTCCACGCTGACGAGGTTGCTATCCCGCTGCCTGCGCGTATCTAGTGCGCCCGGCAGAAAGCGCATCACCTCGGACAGGTAGACCACCGCAAGGTCGGGGTGTCCGTTCTCACTGGCGGTCTTGCCGGCGCTGCCAAGGAGAGCCGTGCTGGCCACATTGTCGAATACCGTGGGGTACGCCGACCAATCAACCGACGACTCGCAATTGCACACGTCATATCGGTAGGCCGGCCCTGCGGCGAGCACGATGGCCAGCAACGGGTTCTGCTTTATATGCGCCTGCGCTTGCTGGGCGACGCGATCCATGGCGGCCAGCGAACCACCCCAGCGCGGTTCGGCGGCGTGGCTCAACATGCCGTAAATGGCATAGTTGTCGGGCGCCGCTGCAAGACCAAGGCGCGCTGCACGACGCATATAGCCGCTGCCCAGACTCATCGAACCGGCATAGATCATCGCGACATAAGTTGGCGTGATCTGGGGGTTCAAGGCCATCGCGCGCTGCAGATCCGTGTCGGCCCGCTCCAGCAAGCGATCCATGGCGTCGATGTTGCTTTGCGGCGTCTCGCTTATATAGTCGGCGCCACGCGCCTTCCAGGCCATGGCCACATACGCCGTACCACTGGCGGCATAGGCAAAAGCGCTGGAGGGCGATGCACGCTTCCAGGCATCGAGTGTTTCACGGACGTCTAAAGAACCGTCTTCGAACGCGGCGAAATACGTGTGATCCAAGAACCCATGCGAGTCGGGGCGGGTAAGCTGGGCCTGGAGAACCTGCGCAAGCTGGCGATCGAGTTCGGCGGCATGTCCGCTCTGGATGAGCGCCCGTGCCTCGTCGAACGAGAGCGTCTTATGCAGGTGGTACTGGCAATAAGCCTCGACCGCCGCCGGCGACCAGTGGCTGCGCGGCGGATCGGGGTAGCTGAGGCAGCGCTGCAAGGGGTCGGCGACGGTCTCGGCACTGCGGACCTTGGCGAGAAAGGCGTGCACTTCGTCGGGAGTGAAGGCGGGCCCGGCATGCCTGCGCAGCATGATGGGATGCTGTATGCGTGAGCCGGCGGGTTGCGCTTCCTTGGCGGCCGTCGTCAGGAATAACGGCATCTCGCTGCTGACAAACCAGCAGAAGGCACTAAGGCCTGCGATGCCCACCAAGGCCAGCGCAACGATCAGTGCGGTGCGTCCATGCGTCGACATGATTCGCCTCTCCCCCCAAGGCACGAAGGGCATGACAGTAGCACCGCGATGCGAAGGTTGTCAGTGACGCGCGCCGACTGCGCACTCCGCGTAGCGACATGTTTTGATAATGCGGGTAACCCCGGACGAAGACCGGACGAATATCCCGGAAGCAGCCGTGGTCGGCGCACCACGCGCCAGCCACACCCGCCGCTATTTCAATTGTTCCGGAGCACCTGATGCCAGAGTCACCGACGTCCCAAAAACGACCGCGCCACCTGGGTGCCTGGGTGCTGATCGTCGCCGTTATCGCCGTAACAGTGACGGCCTTCGGCTACGTCGGCGGCTGGCTCGCGCCGCAGCGGCTCACGCCGAAGCGCCTCGTCGACCAGTTCGAGACCAATGCCGGCGTGCATCCCGGCTACCGGCGCAACCACGCCAAGGGCGTGTGCGTGGCCGGGTACTTCGAAAGCAACGGACAGGCCGCGCCGTACTCGGTGGCGCAGGTGTTCGCACCGGGGCAGCGCACGCCGGTGGTGGGCCGCTTTGCGATACCGGGCAGCAACCCGTATGCGCCGGACAGCAGCATCCCCATCCGCAGCATGGCGTTGCGCTTTGCGCTGGCGAACGGCCAGCAGTGGCGCACCGGCATGAACAGCATGCCGGTGTTTCCGGTGGCGACGCCGCAGGCGTTCTACGCACAGCTGCAGGCGCAGCAGCCTGACCCGGCCACCGGCAAGCCCGATCCGCAGAAGGTGGCGGCGTTCTTCGCCGCGCACCCGGAAACGGCGGCCTTTCGCGCCTGGGCGAAAACCGCGAAACCCTCGGCCAGCTTCGCCACCGAAAGCTATTGGAGCCTCGATGCCTTCGTGTTCACTGGGCCGGATGGCCAGCGCCATGCGGTGCGCTGGCAGATGGTGCCGCAGTCTGCGAGTGACGACGCTGCCGCACCGGCAAGCGACGTCGACTATCTCGCGGCCGATCTGCACCAGCGCCTTGCGCATGGTCCGCTGCAGTGGAAGCTGCTGGTGACGCTGGCCAACCCGGGCGACCCCACGGATGACGCCACCAAGACCTGGCCGGCCGATCGCCAGATCATCGACGCCGGCACGCTGGTCGTCGACAGCGAGCAAGCGCAGGACAGCGGCCCGTGCCGCGACATCAACTACGACCCGACGGTGCTGCCGAACGGCATCGCACCCTCCGACGACCCGCTATTGCCTGCGCGCTCGGCGGCCTATGCCGACTCCTACTTGCGCCGCACCAGCGAGGAAGCGCACCTGCCGGGCAGCGCCCGCCCCTCGGCGACCACGCCGCCGGAGACGCAGCGATGAAAAACACCACCGGTCTGTTCGCCCTGCCCGCCCGCATCCTGCATTGGCTGATGGCGGCGATGATTCTTGCCATGCTGTTCATTGGTGTCGGCATGGTGGCGTCGGTATCCGAGCGCCACGCGTGGCTGTTGCGCATCCACAAACCGCTGGGCATCGCGATCCTGCTGCTGGCGGTGGTACGGCTGGCCGTGCGCCTGCGCTATCCGCCACCGCCGCTGCCGGCGGATCTGCCCGTGCTGCAGAAACTGGCGGCGCACGCTTCGCACTGGCTGCTCTACGCGTTGATGATCGCGATGCCGCTGGTGGGCTGGGCAATGCTCTCGGCCGGCGGTTATCCGGTGATGCTGAGCGATGCGCTGCGACTGCCGCCGATCTTCCCCACCAGCCCGACGGCCTTCGCCATCCTGCGTCACCTGCACAGCTGGCTGGCGATGCTGCTGTTCCTCACCTTCCTCGCGCATATGGCGGCGGCGCTGTACCACGGGCTGATCCGGCGCGACGGGGTGTTGGCGAGCATGGTGGGGAGAAGGCGCGGCGCGTGACGCGACACGCGCCACGGATCATGTGACCCGTGCCGGCTCAGCGATGGCAACCCGGCTTTTGCTGCAGCCATGCCTGGGCTACCGCAAGCGTCGCATCTCCCTCGGCATCGGAGGTGGTTACCGGCACGTCCGGCTGCAGCTTGCCGCCATAGACCTGCCCCGTGCGATCCACGTCGACGGCGGTCGTCAGGAAAATCTTGCTGCCGTCGGGCAGCGCGAAACCGGCATTACCCGTGCTGAGTCCGGCCGTGGGCTGACCGAACGATCGCGTGTCGGGGCGCCCACGGAAGGCCACGGCCACCACTTCGCCGGAGCTGGCCGTGTGCGGTCCGTAAAGCACGGCCACCGCGGCATGTTCCAGCGCTGGCACCTGCGGCGATGCCGGGTCGAGCGGGTTGGACGCCGCAAAGCTGTCCAGGTGCCCGTCGGCATAGCGGAAACCACCGAGCGCCCCATCGCCAAGCAAGGGGCGTAGCCCCGCCAGCATCGGATGCATGTTGCCGCCCGTATCGCCGCGAAGATCGACGACCCAGCCGCATCGTGCCTGTGGCGCCAGCTTGGCGATGGCGTCCAGCATGTCACCCACGAAGGCGTGGCTCGCATCCGCATTCATGCCGCTGTAGCCCGGCATCTCGATGTAACCGATACCACCCGGCTGCAATCGGACAGCGGAAAGCGATGTCGCCCCGCCCTGGGTACGATCCTGACGAACATCCCCTCGCTCCATCAGGAAACTATGGTGGTCGCCCAGCTTCGCCAGCAGGGAGCGGATGACCGGGTGGACATCCGCCGGGGACTTCGCCTCCCTGGACATGGCATGCAACGCGGGTATCAGCTGTTCCCAGTCGATGTCGCGCGCATGCAGTGCGTGTGTACGCACGATGTGGATCGCGGCATCGAGCACGGCTTCCGGCGCTACCACGGCAGCATCGGGCTTTCCGGCAACCACGAGCCGGAAATGCCTGGCGACGACTTCGCCGTTGCCATTGAGCATCGTGCCGAACACCACGCGCGCAGCAGTCGCCGGCACGTCGATCCGCACCTCGCGATGCGCACCCGACACCGTGCCGAACACAGGCATCCGCTGAGAGCTGGCGAAAGCCACCGCCTTGTGGGCAGCGTCTTCCGCACGCATCCATATCTCTGCACCGCGCGCCACGTCGCGTGTATCGAGATCGGCGGAAAGTGCGAGCGTGTAGTTGCGATACGCCGTGGCATCCCGGGCAGCCAGCGAGCTACCGAACTTCGCGGGATCGGCGTCGCGTCCCGTCACTGTGACCGTTGCGCCGGAGTCGCTGGTCACGTCGCCCGATCCATCCACTGCGTAGTGCTGGCGGTCGCTGCCAGTCACCTTCCACGCATCGGGCACGTGCCCGGTGCCCTCGGCGGCAAAGGCCACGTTGCAACACAGGATGCACGCGGCGACGAATGAACGGTTCATGGCATCCCTGCAGTCATCCGGAATGCGCGGAAGCTACGCCACCTGGGTGGGAGCAGGCAATCCTTGCGTGCGCCGTCGGAACTCGAACAACTAGTCGCACGAGGAATGTCCGAAACGGCACGATCTCAATGGCAGCCCTGCGGCGCTTGCAGCTTCGCATGGAACAGCGCGTCGTAGGCCAGCGTGCCCATGACGGCGTAGCCGCGATCGTTGGGATGCAGGCCCGCGTCACCCGCGCAGACGGTGGCCATGCCTACCGGCAGCGGGGACTGTTTCGCGACCAGCGGCGGCGGCGCATACGTGCCCGCCACTCCGTCGGCGAAATCGACCACGCCATCGAACGCGCCCGAGTGGCGTATCCACTGGTTGACCTGCAGCCGCACGGCCTCGCGCTGCGGGCTGTACCAGCCGGGGAAGCCGGCGAACGGCGTGACCGTGGCGGCATAGATGCGCAGGTGATGCCGGTGAGCGACGTCGGCCAGCATGCGCATGGAGGCGATGAGGTCGCCGGCCGAGGCGCCGTTGGGATAACCGGCGGCGTCGATGCCGCGATTGATGTCGTTGGCGCCGAACAGCACGACCACGTCGGTGACGCCGGGGCGGTCGACCACGTCGCGCAGGTAGCGCTTGAGGCCGGAGGTGCCGGCGCCGGGTGAGCCGATCTGGTCGGTGGTGAGTTCGTCGGCGCTGATGCCGGCATTCACCACGGCGGCCGCTTCACCCTTCTGTTGGGCGACGCGCGCGAGCACGGCCGGCCAGGAGGCGGTGGGCGCGCTGGCGAGGGCGCCGTCGGTGATGGAATCGCCGAACGCGACGATGCCGCGGGTGCTGGCCGGCACTTCGACTTCGACGGCGTCGAGCAGATAGATGTGGTCGTCGTCCTTGGTGTGCGGCAGCGCTTTCGCGGCAGCCTGCTGCGCCAGCGAGGGTTGCTGCATGGCGTCGCCATCGACAGCGTAGGTGGTGTGGGCCTGTTCCATCGGATGGAAGTCGGCGAGCTGCGTCGGCGCGGCGAAGTAGAGGCTGACCACCACGTTGGATAGAGCCGGTACATGCAGTTCCACCGGATCGCTGACGGCTTCGCTGCCGGGCGCGAGGGTGATGGACGGCTTGCCGCCGTCGAAGCTCAGTTTCTTGTCGCTGACTGGTTCGATCGCCGATAGGTCATTGGCTTGGCTAGCACCGAGGGCGATGCGCGCGGCGCTGACGATAAGAGGTGTGCGGCCATAGTAGTTCGACAGGCGGATGCGCACGCGTTCGCCGCCGGTGCTGACGTTTACGGCCTGGCGCAGGGTCACGTGCTCAACGGTGGCAACTTGGTCCAGCGGTTGGCCGTAGGCGTCCAATGCGGGCTTGCCATCGCTACCGGTGATCTGCACGTAGTTCGAGGTCATCGACTGGCCCCAGGTGGCGACCCATTTCTGCGTTGCCGGTTTCGCGATGGCCGCGCTGAAGGGGAGCGACAGGCAGGCCGCCAGCAAGGTGGCCAGCAGGGAGGTGCGTGAGGGGTAGGTGCTTCGGCGTGCGTGGGGCATGGGTACATCCCGCGGAGATGGAGCCGTACTGGATCGTTTGGCAGTTTGGAGCGGGTGTCAATGTGGAGGGGGAATCGTTGTGGTGCTTGAGGTGTTCGAAACTTCGATTCGTTTTCCGCAGGGCGATGTGAATTTTTGTGTCTTGTTGCAAGCGACAGAGCGGTTTCGGTCGCCTGCCGGCGCCCGAGTTACTTCTCTTTGCTGGCCCAAAGAGAAGTAACCCAGAGAAATGGCCTTGTGTAATCCGCCGGAACTACAAGCGGGCGGTGTCGAGGACATTGGAACTACGCTCGGCGACACGTCCTGCACAGCGGCCACACCTCGCCGTATCTGGGAACTGAGGGAAACATTTGGGAACTGAGGGCAAGACCCTGGGGCGCTTCGCTCTGCATGTCTTGCTCGTCATTCCGGCGCAGGCCGGAATCCAGTAGCGACAAGGCCTGGACAAGGGTTGCCTGGGTGGGGCGGCGGACCCATGTCATAGATGTCCGAAAACGGCGAGTTTCGCCGGGATGGCGGTGCTAGCCTGCAGTCATGAACGATTACCTCGCCACCACCCTGCCCGATGCGCGCACCTGCGAACAGGCGCGGCTGAGCCGCGATGCGCGCTTCGACGGGCTGTTCTTCACCGCCGTGCGCAGCACGGGCATCTATTGCCGGCCGGTGTGTCCCGCGCCGTCGCCGAAGCGGGAGAACGTGCGCTATTACGCCAGTGCGGCGGCGGCGGAAGCGGCCGGTTTCCGGCCCTGCCTGCGCTGCCGTCCGGAGCTGTCGCCGGGCAACGACGTGTGGCAGCGCGGCGACCATGTGGTGGCGCGGGCGCTGAAGCTGATCGAACACGGCGCGCTGGATGAAGGTTCGCTGGAGCAGCTCGCCGCGCGCGTCAACGTGGGTGCGCGGCAGTTGCGCCGGTTGTTCACCGAACGGCTGGGCGCGCCGCCGATGAGCGTGCACACCACGCGCCGCCTGCTGTTCGCGAAGCAGTTGCTGACCGAGACGGCGATGCCGGTGACGGAGGTCGCGCTGGCGTCGGGCTTCCGCAGTCTGCGTCGTTTCAATGCCGCGTTCGCGCAGGCAAACCACATCGCACCGCGCGAACTGCGCCGCCAGCCGCGCGCGGCGAAAAGCGATGCGCTGACGCTGCGACTGGCATACCGGCCGCCGTTCGATTTCGCCTCGCTGCTCGACTTCCTGCGCGGCCGCGCGCTGCCCGGTATCGAGCAGGTGGACGACACCACTTATGCGCGCGTGTTCGGCCCAGCCGACGCGCCGGGTTGGCTGCGCGTCTCCGCATGGCCCGGCAGCGAGCATGCGCTGAAGCTGGAACTGCACTGTCCGCACCCAGCGCAGATCCAAGGCGTGGTGTCGCGCGTGCGCCGGCTGTTCGACCTGGATGCGGATCCGCGCGCGATAGCCGATGCCTTGCGCAGCGAGACCACGTTGCGCCCGCTACTACGCAAGCGTCCGGGCCTACGGTTGCCGGGCAGCTGGGATGGTTTCGAGATCGCGGTGCGCGCCATCCTCGGCCAGCAAGTGAGCGTGGCTGCAGCGCGCACGCTGGCCACGCGTCTCGTGCAGCGTCATGGCATGGCACTAGCCGCGGCGCCGTTGCCCGGACTGGACCGCCTGTTCCCCACACCCGAAGCGCTGGCGGATGCCGACCTGCGCGCGCTGGGCGTGACCACCGCGCGTGCCGAAACGATACGCGGCGTGGCGCGCGCCCTGCTCGATGGCCGCGTGGATTTCCGCGCGGAGCAGCCGCTGGACGAATTCGTGGCGCGCTGGGTCGCACTGCCGGGCATCGGCGAGTGGACGGCGCATTACATGGCGATGCGCGCACTGAGCCACCCCGACGCCTTCCCCGCCGCCGACCTGATCCTGCGTCGCGCCGCGGCAGGCAGCGGCGATGCGCTCAGTACCAAGGCGCTGAACGCGCTCGCCGAAGCATGGCGGCCGTGGCGCGCCTATGCCGTGATCCATCTGTGGCGCGCCAGCAGTGACGCCGCGCCGACACCCCGCACAAAACGCAAGGGAGCCGACCTATGAAGACCCAGGAAACCATCTGGTACGACGAACTGCCCACGCCCATCGGCCTGCTGCGCCTGGTGGCCGATGCCAAGGGCCTGCGCGAGGTGTGGTTCGAGGGCGGCAAGCACCAGAAGTCGCCCGACCCGAGCTGGGTGCACGACCCGGGCAAGCTCGCCTTCGCCCGCGTGCAACTGGAGGAATATTTCGCCGGCGCACGGCAGACGTTTTCGCTGCCGCTGCACCCCGTGGGCACGCCGTTCCAGCTTTCGGTGTGGCACGAGCTGGCGAACATCCCCTACGGCGCCACGATCAGCTACGGCGAAATGGCGCGGCGTATCCGCCAGCCGCAGGCGATGCGCGCGGTGGGCGCCGCAAACGGCCGCAACCCGCTGCCCATCGTGCTGCCCTGCCACCGCGTGATCGGCGCCAACGGCAGCCTCACCGGCTTCGGCGGCGGCCTGCCGGTGAAGCATTTCCTGCTAGCGATGGAGGCGCAGGTCGCCGACGGCGACCTGTTCGCCCCGACGCCGCTCAGTGGCCATTCTGCGACGACGCCCCAGACGAAGCTGCATCGCGGTACTGGTTGACCTGATCCTGCTGCCGCGCGTTGTCGCGCTGCTGCTGCGCCTGGTCGGCCTGCTGCATCTGGGTGCGCGCGTCCGAACCCTGCGCCAGCGGCTGCTGCGCCATGTTCGACACGTTCTGGCGCTGCTGGGCCTGCTGCTGGTTCTTCTGCACCTGGTCGTTCACCTGCTGCTGTTGCGCGGTCTGCTGGAAGCGCGCGTTGGCCGGGGTCGTGGTCTGCGCCGATGCCGCGCCGGCAACCGCCAGCAGGCCGGCCAGCAGCAGGGCCCCACTACGAAAGAAACATGCGGTAGTCATGGTTCTGGGCGATCATTGGGGGAGGTATTCGCATCGTATGGCATCCGCATGAACCTCCTGTCACGCCTGTTCCTGGTTTCCGTTATCGCATTCAGCGCCGGTTGCGCCACGCAACCCACCCCGCCCGCCACGCCGGCGCAGGCCGCCGGGGCCGCACAACCCGCGCCGCTGCTGCTGGTTTCCATCGATGCCTTCCGCGCGGACTACATCGACCGCGGTCTCACGCCCACCCTGGCGGCGCTGGCGCAGAGCGGCGTGCACGCCGACGCGATGCAGCCCTCGTTCCCCTCGCTGACCTTTCCCAACCACTACACGCTGGTCACCGGCCTGTACCCGGACCACCACGGCATCGTCAACAACACCATGGTCGACCCGGTGCTCGGCAAGTTCACGCTGAGCAACCGCAAGGCCGTGAGCGACGGCCACTGGTGGGACGGCGGCGCGCCGATCTGGGAGGACGCCGACGCGCACGGCCTGCGCACCGCCACCATGTTCTGGCCCGGCGCCGAGGCCGACATCCACGGCAGGCACCCGGATTACTGGATGCCGTACAACGGCGACGTGACGCCGGACCAGCGCGTGGACCAGGTGCTGGCGTGGCTCGACCTGCCGGCCGGCCAGCGGCCGACGTTCCTCACCCTCTATTTCGATGCGGTCGATCATGCCGGCCACAACCACGGCCCGGATTCGCCCGAGGTGAACCAGGCGCTGCGCGACACCGACGCCGCGCTGGCGCGCCTGGTGGCGGGGCTGCAGCAGCGCGGCCTGTTCGACCGGATGAACATCATCGTGCTCGCCGACCACGGCATGGCCAGCAACCCGCTGCCGAACAGCGTGCTGATCGACAAGCTGATTCCGCTGGACGAAGTGAACACCGTCAGCCTCGACATCGTGGCCGGCTTCAACCCGAAGCCGGGTTACGACTTCGCCGCGATTGAGCACACGCTGGAGCAGCCGCAGCAGCACATGCAGTGCTGGGACAAGACGCGCATCCCGGCCCGCCTGCACTACGGCAGCAACCCGCGCGTGCCGCAGCTGGTGTGCCTGGCCGACGTGGGCTGGCGCATCACCACCACCGAGCGCCTGGCCAAGCACAAGGGCCACATCAGCATCGGCGAGCACGGCTACGACAATGCCGACCCGCGCATGCGCGCACTGTTCATCGCGCACGGCCCGGCGTTCCAGGCCGGCCTGCGCTATCCGGAATTCCCGAACGTGGACGTCTATCCGCTGATGACCCACCTGCTCGGCATCCCCGCCGACCGGAACGACGGCGACTACGACCAGGTGAAGGGCATGCTCAAGCCCGCGGTGCAGTAACGCACCGGCAAGGACGGCACAATGCGCTCCCGCGGGAGCGCATCAGCCCATCGCGCCCTTGCTCATCGGCGTCGGCGGCGTGGCGACGTTCGCCAGCGGCTGCAGCCGCACCAGGCCCAGCGCGATCACCAGCCCCGCCAGCACCAGCGCCCCGGTGAACGCGGCCACGCCGTTCCAGCCGTGCGCGGCGTAGAACAGGCCGCCGCTGGCGCCCGCCACGCTGGAGCCCATGTAGTAGCAGAACAGGTACATCGACGAGGCCTGCGCCTTGGCCGCGCCCGCGCGCCGCCCCACCCAGCTGCTGACGATGGAGTGGCCGCCGAAGAAGCCGAAGGTGATCGCCACGATGCCCAGCGCGATCAGCCACAGCGACGCGGCCAACGTCAGCAGCACGCCCGCCAGCATCAGCGCGAGCGCCGTCCACAGCACCTTGCGCCGCCCCAGTTTGCCGGCGAGGTAACCCATCCACGCCGAGCTGAAGGTGCCGATCAGGTAGATGCCGAAGATCAGCCCCACCACCGCCTGGCTGAGGTTGTACGGCGGCGCCAGCAGGCGGTAGCCGAGGTAGTTGTAGACGGTGACGAAGGCACCCAGCAGCAAGAAGCCTTCGACGAACAGCCACGGCAGGCCGCGGTCGCGGAACATGCCGGCAAAACGCGAAGCGAGCGCACGTGCGTTCCAGGGCTGGCGCACGAAACGCCGCGACGGCGGCAGCGCACGCCAGAACGCCAACGCGCAGACCAGGCCGATCACGCCCACCACGGCCACGCCCGTGCGCCAGCCGAAGAAGTCGTCGAGCACGCCGGCCACCAGCCGGCCGCCCATGCCGCCCACCGCGCTGCCGCTGATGTAGAGACCCATGCCGAGGCCGATGGAGTCGGCGTGCATTTCTTCGCTGAGGTAGGTCATTGCCACCGCGGGCAGGCCGCTCAGCGTGAGTCCGAGCAGAGTGCGCACCACCAGCAGCGAAGGCCAGTCCGGCATCGCCGCACTGGCCAGCACCAGCACCGCCGAGGACAGCAGCGAGGCCACCATCACCGGCTTGCGTCCCCATGCATCGGACAGGCCGCCGGCGAACAGCATCGCGAACGCCAGCACACCGGTGGTGAGCGACAGCGACATCGCCGCGCCCGCCTCGCTCACGCCGTAGTCGCGGCTGAATTCCGGCATCAGCGGCTGCACGCAGTACAGCAGGCCGAAGGTGGCGAGGCCCGCGGCGAACAGCGCGAGGTTGGTGCGGCGGAACGCGGGGGTGCCGTGTTTGATCCAGTCCTGCGTGTCCGCAGCCGGCGCTTCGGGGACGTGGGAGCCGCGCATGGCCTGGTGCATCCTTCCGGGGTCGATGCAGGGAGGATAGAACCTCCGTGCGCGACGATCGACGATGCGCGACGCCGCGGCGCCTGTCAGCCGGCGCGCCCGTGCGCCTCCAGCAACGGCGCCAGCGACACCGACCATGCGTTGAGGTTGCCGTTGTCCCACTGCTCGATGCGCTGCAGGTAGTCGGCCGCCTGTGCCGGCGTGTGCGGATAGTGCGCCACCGGCAGGCTGCGGTCGCTGGTGAAGTACAGCGTGCTCTGGTCCGGTCCCAGGTGCGGCAGGTAGTCGGTGCTGAAGGCGGGAGCATCGTCGCCGGCGTAGCGGATGGCCTGTGGCGTACCCCAGCCATCGCCTTCGCGGAACACGATGAACAGGTGGTCCTTGCTGTCGCCGGGCAGGCGGTGGTCGCTGGCGAACACCATGTACGAACCGTCCGGCGCGATCTCCGGGTCCACGTCGTTGTCGCCGTAGTGGCTGAAGGGCAGCGGCTGCGCCGGCTGGTAGGCGCCCTGCGCGTAGTGCGACACGTACAGGCGCTTGCCCTTGCCGGGATCGATCGACAGGAAATAGATGCTGCCGTCGCGCGTCATGCTGGCTTTCCACACGCCGTCGCTGATGTTGACCGCATCCGGCAGGCGCTGCGGTTTGCCCCAGCCATCGCGGCCCTCGCGGTTCACGCGCCACAGGCCCACCTGCTGGTGCGCCGGCGTGGTGTTGCTGCGGCGGATCGACACGTAGACCACGTACGAACCATCCGGCGAAAACTCCGGCGCCAGATCCGGCCAGGCACCGGAGAACGAGGCCATCGCCGGCGCGGACCAGCGGCCGTCCAGGCGATGCGATTCCATGATGATGCCGCCGCCGGCGCCGCTGCGGGTGAAGAGCAGCGTGTCGCCGTCGGGGCTGAAGGCGGGTGCCTCATCGTTGGCCGGTCCGGAGACGATGCCCGGCGCGAAGATTTGCGGCGCGGCCAGCACCGGCGGCGTGGCCGTGCCGGCAATGGCGGTGTTGATGCCCAGGGCGGCAGCCAGGGCCAAACAGAGTCTGCAGCAGCGCGAACCGGACACGGCGAAGCTCCCTTGCGGCAAGTCGAGGACAATCGATCGGATACCCGTGCCAACGAAACGCCGCGTCCATCGTGCGGACGCGGCGGCACGGGGTAGGCGCCACGCTAGTCCTGGGCGCCGTCCCGCGACAGATGCCGAACGTCATCCCCGCCCGTCAGGCACCCGACGCCGGCTGCGCCTCCAGTTCCAGCAGCCAGCCCTTGCCCGGCTCCACCGGAATCGCATCGCCCGGCTTGAACGTGGCGGCAGGCTGGAAGCTCTCCACCGCGGGCGCCACCAGCCGGACGCGCGACGGGTTCAGGCCCAGGGCCTTCCAGTCGATGCGCAGTTTCACACTGACCTGCTGCGGTGCCCACGAGGCGATGGACACCAGGGTCTTGTCGCCCTTGCGCACGTAGCTGGTGGCAAGCACGTTGGCGTTGTCGGTCTTCACCGGCGTGTCGTGCACCCACCAGCCGATCATGTCGGCCTTCTCGATGCCGAACGCATCCCACAGCTGCCACAGGCGCCGCGGGTCGCCGCCGGTCCACGGCAGGCGGTTGGTCATGCCGAACACCATGCCGCGCCAGGGGTTGCCGCCGTTCTGCAGCATCTCGCCCATCAGGCCATAGGGAATGCCGGAGATCTCGGTGAGCCAGTACTGCGGCGAGGTGTGTTCGTAGTCGAACTCCTCGCCGAACCACAGGCGGTTGATGTACGGGAACAGCTCCATGTAGAGCAGCGCGCTGTTGATGTAGCCGTCGCGCGCATCGAACTGGCTGGCGGAGTGCAGGTCGATCAGCGCATGCGGACGATGCGCGTCCAGCACCTTGCGCACACGCATCATGGTGGTGCGGTCGTAGGCCACGTCGTCGAGGTAGAGGCCGTCGATGCCAACGTTGCGCGCCAGCCAGTCCAGCCCTTCGACGTAGAAGTTGTGCCAGCGGCTCTGGCCGGCGTCGATCACCGCGGCATCGCGGTTCTCCGGCACGTGCCAGGCGGCGATGTAGTTGCCGTCCAGGTGCTCCTGCAGCCACGAGAAGCCGCCGCCCTTGCCGGGGCTGATGATCTCGCTGCACGGCCCTTGCGCAGCGTTGCCGTCGGCACCGATGCGGCAGCCGGTGAGGCTTTCCAGCGCCGGCAGCTCGGGGGCGCGGTCGGTGAGCTCGCGGATGGTGTCGTAGATCTTCACCTCCATGCCGCGCTGATGGGCCGCATCGACGTAGCTGCGCATGGCCGGCACGGTGAGGAACGGGTAATTGATCCACGGGTTGATCGGCGTGGCGTGGTGGATGTTCACCACGTTGGCGCCCTCGGCCTTGATCTCGTCGAGGTCGGCGTACTTGTGGAAGTAGCGTTCGGCGAAATGCTGCGGCGGATCGATGGTCTTGAACGGCGTCACGCGCAGCACGAGGTCGTAGTGCAGCGTCTGCCCCGCCGCCATCGTGCGCGGGCCGCTGAAGGCCTTGACCACGTAGCGCGCACCGTCGCGTGCGAACGTGACGCCGCCCTGCCCGGCGTTGTCCCACGAGGCCGGCATCAGCAGCGGCTGCTGGTGGTAGAAGTTGGTGTTGAGCGGGCGGCGGTAGTTCTCGTCGCGCAGGTGGAACTCGAGGCCGGCGTTCACCGCACCGATCCACGCGCCGTCCTGGTTGTTCTGCACGTTCCATTTCCACGCGAAGCTGTCGGGCGCCGCGGAGCCGGTACGACCGAGGCCGAGCTCGTACTGCGCCACGTCGTTCTTCAGCGGAATATCGAGGCGGATGTCGTCGAGCTTCACCGCTTGCGTGGCGGTGAGTGCAATGGAGTAACTGAGCGTGCCGTCCATCTCCAGGCTGGCGGTCACCTCGCCCTTCAGTGCGCCGGCCTGGCCCGACACCTGCCAGTGCACCTTGCCGGGGCCGTCGACCGCCACGGCCGGCAAGCCAGAGGCGCTCAGGGCATGCGTGCCGCCGGCGTCCTGTACCAGCAGCTGCATCGGCGCGGCCAGCAATGCGTGCGGTGCCTTGGTGTAGCCGGTCATGCGCTCGTCGAAGAAGCTGTCGATCTGTGCCGGCAGGCCGCTGGATGCGAGCGTCACCGTGCGGCCGAGGATGCCGAGCTTGGCGCCATGCACCGTCACGGCGGTGAACGGTTTTACCAGGTCGGCGTTCTGCGCCAGCGTGGAGTTGAGCCAGTGCAGGCGGGTGAGCTTGAAGGGATCGTCGTCGCCATGCGCCACCGCTTCCTTCGCATCCACGGTGATCGCTAGCGGAACCTGCTGCACCGGCGCGCCATCCGTGCTGATCGTCAGCGTGCCGTGGTAGGTGCCGGGCTTCGCATCCGCGGGAACATCCAGGCCCATCCACAGCGGCTGTACGTGGCCCTGCGCCACGTCGAGCCGGTTGGCGAACGGCCGGCCCGCGTAGTCGGTGCCGCCGAGGTTGAAACAGGTGAGCCGCGCTGCCGGGATAGTCGCGCCATCCGGCCCGCGCAGATCGTCGAAGCTCACGTGCACGTTCTGCGCCGCTGCGCGCGCCGTCCACAGGCCCACCTGGAAACTCAGGTATTCGCCGCGCAGGGCGCGATCCGTCAGCGTGCCGCCTGCGCCGCGCTCGGCCCAGCGATCGGGAACCTGGGTGAACATGCGGATGGGGTGTTCGCGCGTTTCCGGGAACAGCAGCCAAGGGCGGTCCGGATTCGCCGCCAGCAGGTGCTGCAGTTCGGCCGGCGTGGCGGTGCGCTCCATGTCGGTGTAGGCGTCGAAATCGTCCACCGCCTCGTAGCCGATCACGTGGGCCTGGGGCAGCTTCGCCACGTGCCGTGTGTCGTCGAGGTCGTTCTTCTTCAGCCAAGCCGCATCGGCGGTGTCCGTCGGCGCGCGGTATGTCACCGTGGGATAGTTCGAACGTCCGCTGCCGATATAGGGCAGGTAGTAGATCGCATAGGTGCCGGCCTGCTTTGCCTCGAACGCCAGCACGCCTTCGGCCTGGTCGATGCGCTCGCGCACCACGTTGCCGACCAGTTGGCCGTCCGGACCGACGACGAGGGTAGCGACGCTTTCGGGATGGTGGTCGCGCCGGTGCCAGGGGATGGTCACCCGTACCGCCGGGGCCGGCCGGTCTACGGTGACGGTGTAGCGGTGGTTGCCGTACTGCTCGGCGTTCCAGCGCAGTTGCACGCCGTCCGCGAGGGTCTGCGTCTGCGCCACCGCGGCGCCGATGCTGCCGGCAAGCAGGCTGCACGCAAGCAGGCCCACGATTCGTGGATGGCGCATGGGATTCCCCTTCGACGGATCAAGAAGCTGGATATGTAACCCGTTGAGCCGCAATACGCAAGTAAACGACTTAAAACGAAATAACTTGAAACCATGTCGCCAGCATGGTTCAAAAGACAGTAGTGCCGCCTTGGTCAGCTTTAAGTACATGGCGGATGCGCGCATCCAACCCGTCAAACGCGATGTCGGCAGTTTCCGCGATCAGGAGAAATCCATGGCATGTCGGCGGGCGTACCGGCGCGCGCCATGCCGTTCGCGCGGCTCAGTCGTGCCGTTTGCGGTGCGCGTGGATCGACATCAGCATGCCGAAGCCCACCAGCAGGGTCACCGCCGAGGTGCCGCCGTAGCTCACCATCGGCATCGGCACGCCCACCACCGGCAGCATGCCGGACACCATGCCGCCGTTGACGAACACGTAGACGAACAGGCTCATGCCGATCGCGCCGGCGAGCAGGCGCGAGTAGGTGTCGCGCGCTTCCATCGCGATCCACAGGCAACGGCCGATGATGAAGGCGTAGAGCAGCACCATCAGGCACACGCCGACCAGGCCGAACTCCTCGGAGAACACCGCGAAGATGAAGTCGGTGGTGTGCTCGGGCAGGAAATCCAGCTGCGCCTGCGAGCTGTGCATCCAACCCTTGCCGAACGCGCCGCCGGAGCCCACCGCGATCTGCGACTGGATGATGTGCCAACCGTTGCCCAGCGGGTCGGATTCCGGGTTGAGCATGGTGAGGATGCGGCCGCGCTGGTACCCGTGCATGAAATGCCAGGCCACCGGCGCCATGCTGGCCGCGCCCACCAGCAGCAGGCCGATGCGCCACCACGCCATGCCGGAGAGGAACAGCGCGAAACCGCCGGCGGCCGCCACCAGCAGCGCGGTGCCCAGGTCCGGCTGCTTGCCGATCAGGTAGGCGGGAACGGCGATCATCGCGCCCACCATGGCGATGTCTTTCCAGCGCGGCGGCAGCTGGCGCGGGTGCAGGTACCACGCCACCATCATCGGCATGGTGAGCTTCGCCAGCTCGGAAGGCTGGAAGCGCATGATGCCGAGGTTCAACCAGCGGTCGGCGCCACGCCCCTCGCCCAGCACCGACACCACCACCAAGAGCAGCGTGCTGCCGGCGTACAGCCATGGCGTCCAGTTGCGCAGGGCGGAGGGCGGAATGCGCGAGATCAGCAGCATCAGCACGAAACCCAGCACGAAGCGCACGGCCTGCCCGCCCACCTGGCCGACGTCGCCGTCGGCAGCGCTGTACAGCGTGCAGAGTCCGGCCGCCGCCAGCAGCAGCAGGCCCGCGGCCAAGGGCAGGTCGATGCGCGGGCGGGTCAGCACGCGGCGCAACAGGCGCCGCGTCCGCACTTGCAGCAGCTCGATCATCCGGGATTCTCCTGCGACGACGCGTCGGCCGGCTCGCCAGGCGAAGTGTCCTGCGGCAGGTCCTGCAGCACGGCCGAAGAGGCCGATGCAGGAGCCCCTCCGGCCGGCGCGGTGCCAGGGGCAGGCAGGCCGCCGGGCGGCAGCGGCGTATCCGGCGGCGCATCCGGCTGGGTGGCCAGCCACGCGTCGAGGATCTTGCGCGCGATCGGACCCGCCGAGGACGCGCCCCAGGCGCCTTCTTCCAGCGCCACGACCACCGCGATGCGCGGCTCTTCCGCCGGCGCGAACATCTCGAACCAGGCACGGTGCCGGCTGGCCAGGTAGGCAAGGTTGGTGTTCTCGTTATAGGCGTCGGTGTGGCGCGAGTAGCGCTCGGCGGTACCGCTCTTGCCGGCGACGGTGTACGGGAAGCCCTTGCCCAACCCGTAGCCGGTGCCGCGCGGGTCGTTCACCACCATCTCCATGCCCTGCACCACCGCCTGCCATTCGGACGGGTTGCTGATCACCGAAGGGCCCGTGGGTGCGTTGGGCAGCGGCTGTTTAGGCGCATCCACGTCGGTCTGCGTGGCCATCACCAGCCGCGGCGCATACGGCATGCCGTGTCCGGCGAGGATGCCCAGCGCGTGCGCCAGCTGGATCGGCGTCACCGTCCAGTAGCCCTGCCCGATGCCGGCGATGATCGTCTCGCCGGGGAACCACGGCTTCTTGTAGCGTTTTTCCTTCCACTCGCGCGAAGGCAGGATGCCGCTGGACTCGCCATCGAGATCGATGCCCGTGGGCTTGCCGAAACCGAAGCGCCCCATCCACTGGCTGAAGCGGTCGATGCCCATGTCCAGCGCGAGCTTGTAGAAGTAGGTGTTCACCGACCACATGATGGCCATGCGCAGGTTGACCGTGCCGAAGCCGCCGCGGCGGTCGTCGCGGCGGCAGAACGTGGTGCCCGGGATGCAGAACGTGCCGGTGGAAAGCACGCTATCGGCCGGTGTGCGCAGGCCCAGCTCCAGGCCGCCCAGGGCCACGAAAGGCTTCACGGTGGAGCCGGGCGGGTACACGCCGCGCAGGGCGCGATTCAGCAGCGGCTTGTCCGGCGCGGTGGTCAGCGTCTGGTAATCGGCGCGGCTGATGCCGTCGACGAACAGGTTGGGATCGAACGTCGGCACGCTGACCATCGCCAGCACCTGCCCGTTGCGCGGGTCGATCGCCACCGCCGCGCCGGCGTGGCCGTCCAGGGCTTGCTCGGCCGCCTTCTGGATGCGCGCGTCGATGCTGAGATAGATGTTCTTGCCGGCCATCGCGGGGTGCGTCTGCAGCACGCGCTGCGTGCGGCCGTCCGCGTTCACCTCGACCAGCTGGTAGCCGGGCGTGCCGTGCAGCACGTCCTCGTAGGAGCGCTCGATGCCGATGCGGCCCACATGGGTGGTGCCCTTGTAGAGCGACGGATCGAGCCGGTCGAGGTCATCGGCGTCGATGCGCGAGACGTAGCCGATCACATGCGCGAACAGCTCGCCCAGCGGGTAGCGGCGATTCTGGTAAGGCACGACGTCCACGCCCGGGAAACGCCAGCGGTTCACCGCGAAACGGTCGATCTCGTCCTCGGTGAGGCGCATCTTCAGCGGCA
Source organism: Rhodanobacter sp. DHG33 (assembly GCF_014843005.1). Lineage (GTDB taxonomy): Bacteria > Pseudomonadota > Gammaproteobacteria > Xanthomonadales > Rhodanobacteraceae > Rhodanobacter_A. Next base: position 130,988 of record NZ_JACYXM010000007.1, read on the forward strand.
CGCTTTCGAAGCGGCGGCTCTGCTTCAGCTGCTTGTGGAAAGCATCGAGATCGTCCTGGCCAAGCGGCACGACCTGGCCCAGGTCCGCCAGCATCGCCTTCATGTCCTTGACCTGGTCCGGCACCACTTCGAGGCGGAACGCGGGCACGTTGTCGGCCAGCAGCACGCCGTTGCGGTCGAAGATCAGCCCGCGCGCGGGCGCGATCGGCAGCGGCTTGACGCGGTTGTTCTCGGAGCGCGTGGCGAACTCGTCGTAACGCGTCACCTGCAGGAAGACATAGCGTCCGATCAACCCGGCCAGGCCCAGCAGGATCAGCGCAAAACCCGCCAGCGCGCGGCGACGGAACAATTCGCCTTCGTTGCGTGGGTCCTTGATCGTGCGCCGCAGCTTCAGCTTCATGGCATGGCCAGCCATGCAGGCGCGTCGCCAGTCACCGCCACCTGGCGGCCACTCGGCAGCAACGCGGGATGCCGCGACGTCATGGACGGGCGCTCATTGCAGGCGAAACCGCAGACGCAGGTCGTCCAGCAGCAGGAACAGGAACGGCCACAGCGCGGCGCCCACGAACGGGGAAATCCACCAGTCCGCCGGCGGCACCGGCGCACCGGACAGCACCCGCACCATCAGCAACAGAATGCGGTCGTTCAGCAGCAGCGCCAGTACCGCCAGGGTCTGCTGCCACATCGGGAAGAAGCGCAGCCGCGAACGGAAGCGCAGCGCGATGAAGGCCAGCGCGGTGAGGCGCAGCGCCTGCTCGCCCAGCAACGCGCCGTCGAACAGGTCGGCCCCCAGGCCGACCAGGAAGGCCAGCCCCAGGCCGACGCGGTCTTCCGACTCCAGCGCCCAGTACAGCAGCACCAGCGCGGGCCAGTACGGCTTGAACGGCTCCAGCAGCGCCGGCAGCGGCACCAGCATCAGCAGCAGCGCGAACAGCAGCGTGCCGGCGAACCACCACGACGTCAGGCGCTGGCGATTCATGGCAAGCTCCCGGCACGGGCCGGCTGTGCGGTGGACATCGCCGCGGTGACGCGCGGCAGCGTGGGATGCACGGCCCCCGTCGACGACGATGCTGCCGGCGCATTGCCGCCCGCGGCGCCTGGCGCCGGGGCCTGCGACGCCGGCGGCCCTGCCGGAACCTCGGGCGCGGGGGGACCCGCAGGCACGGCCTGGTCGTGCAGCAGCAACACGTCGTCGCTGCGGTCGATGTCGGCGGCCGGCTGCACCTGCGCCACCCGGAACATGCCGGAGGTCGCCGGCGCCACGGTAATCACCTTGCCCACCGGGAAACCCGGCGGGAAGCGCCCGCCAAGGCCGGAGGTGAGCAACTTGTCGCCCGGCTGCACATCGGCAGCCAGCGGGATGCTAGGCAGCACCAGCCCGCTGCCGTCGCGGGCACCGTAGGCCACGGTGCGCAGGCCCGAGCGCGCCACCACCACCGGAATCGCGTGCGCCGGATCGGTCACCAGCATCACCACGGAGGTGGTCGGCAGGGTCTGGATGACCTGCCCCATCACGCCGTGCGCATCGATCACCGGTTGGCCCGGCTTCACGCCGTCGCGCGCGCCTAGATTCAGAACCAACCGCTGCTGGGCGGCCCCCAGGTCTACGCCGACTACTCGCGCCAGTTGCACGTTGAGGTCGAGGCTGCGCTGGGTGTCCAGCAGTTCCTTCAGGCGCTGGTTCTGTTCGGCCACGCCGGCCATGCGGTTGAGCCGTGCGTTGGCCAGCAGCAGATCCTCGCGCAGGCGCTGGTTCTGTTCGGTAAGCAGCTTGCGGTCGGCGAAGGCCACGCTGAGCGTGCGCATGCCGGCGCTGGGCAGGTTGGCCAGCCGGTACACCGGCTCCACCACCATCGAGGCCACGTTGCGCACGCGCCACAGCCAGCCATTGCGATGGTCGAGCACCATCAGCACCAGGGCCAGGGCGAGATAGACGATCAGCCGTAGCGTGCCCGCGGCGTTGCCGGCGAACAGCGGCGATGACTCATCGCGCGGACGCGCCACGGCGAGTCGACCTTACTCTGGGGCGAAGAAATCGCTGCCGTGCTGGTCGATCAGCTCCAGCGCCTTGCCGCCGCCACGCGCCACGCAGGTCAGCGGATCGTCCGCCACCTGCACGTGCAGGCCGGTCTCCTCGGAGATCAGGCGGTCCAGGTCGCGCAGCAGCGCGCCGCCGCCGGTGAGCACGATGCCGCGCTCGGCCACGTCGGAGCACAGCTCCGGCGGGGTCTGCTCCAGCGCCGACTTCACCGCGGCCACGATGCCGGCCAGCGGCTCGTGCAGCGCCTCGAGGATCTCGTTCGAGTTGATCGTGAACATGCGCGGCACGCCCTCGGCGAGGTTGCGGCCGGAGATCTCAATCTCCTTCACGTCGGTCTGCGGGAAGGCGCAGCCGATTTCCAGCTTGATGCGCTCGGCGGTGGACTCGCCGATCAGGGTGCCGTGGTTGCGGCGCACGTAGTTGATGATGGACTCGTCGAAGCGGTCGCCGCCCACGCGCACGGACTGCGAATAGACGATGCCGTTGAGCGAGATCACCGCGACCTCGGAGGTGCCGCCACCGATGTCCAGCACCATCGCGCCGCGGGCCTCGTGCACCGGAATGCCGGCGCCGATCGCGGCCGCCATCGGCTCCTCGATCAGGAACACGTCACGGGCACCGGCGCCTTCGGCCGATTCCTTGATGGCGCGGCGCTCCACCTGGGTGGAGCCGCAGGGCACGCACACCAGCACGCGGGGGCTGGGGCGCAGCAGGCGCGACTTGTGCACCTGCTTGATGAAGTACTGCAGCATCGCCTCGGTCATGGTGAAGTCGGCGATCACGCCGTCCTTCATCGGACGCACGGTGGCGATGTTGCCGGGGGTACGGCCCAGCATGCGCTTGGCCTCGTGGCCCACCGCTGCGATCGCGCGCGGGCCCCCGGGGCCACGGTCCTGGCGCACCGCCACCACCGAAGGTTCATTCAGCACGATGCCCTGGCCGCGCACGTAGATCAGCGTGTTGGCGGTGCCGAGGTCGATCGAGACGTCGTTGGAAAATATCCCGCGAAAGAACTTGAACATTGAGGTCCGCCGCGCGCCGGCCAGAGTAAAAATAAGCTCGCCAGTCTAGTCAGCAGGGCCGGCATACGCAACAGAAAAGTCGTTAAAAAAGCCTTCTACAATGCTGTTTCCCGCATGTTCGGCCCCTGCTGCGCCGCATCGTGGATTCGCCATGAACCCGCGTTCACGATAGGATGCGAACCTTTGCCGGATCCGCGCATCCGGCTTTGCCGGCCGCGTCACCGCGTGCCATCCACCATCGTCCGGGGCAATCACGCAACCATGTCTGCCGTCATCTGCGGATCGCTGGCCTACGACACCATCATGGTGTTCCAGGACCAGTTCAAGAACCACATCCTGCCCGACCAGATGCACATCCTGAATGTGTCCTTCCTGGTACCGCGGATGCGCCGCGAGTTCGGCGGCTGCGCAGGCAATATCGCCTACAACCTCAAGCTGCTGGGCGGCGACCCGCTGCCGGTGGCCGCGGTGGGCCAGGACTTCGCACCCTACCGTTCGCACATGGAGAAATGCGGGATCCCGCTCGAGCGCGTGCGGGTGTTCGACGACCAGTTCACCCCGCAATGCTTCATCACCACCGACCTGGACAACAACCAGATCACCGCCTTCCACCCCGGCGCGATGTCCAGCGCGCACGACAACCACGTGCGCGAGATCCCCGCGATCGACTTCGCCATCGTCGCGCCCGACGGCCGCGAGGCGATGCTACAGCACGTCGAGGAATTCGCCGCGCGCGGCGTACCCTTCATCTTCGACCCGGGCCAGGCGATGCCGCTGTTCAACGGCGACGAGTTCCGCGCGATGATCGAGAAGGCGACCTACGTGATCGTCAACGACTACGAATCGCAGCTGTTGCAGGCACGCACCGGATGGAGCGCCGAGGACATCGCCAGCCGCGTGAAGGCCTATATCGTCACGCTGGGGCCGCGCGGCTCGCTGATCTACGCCGACGGCACCGTGCACGAGATTCCGCCGGCACGCGAGCGCCGCGTGGTCGATCCCACCGGTTGCGGCGACGCGTACCGCGCCGGGCTGATCTTCGGCATCATGCGCGGCAAGGACTGGCTCACCATCGGCCGCATGGCTTCGCTGATGGGCGCGCTGAAGGTGGAACACCCCGGCACCCAGAACCAGCACTTCACCTGGACCGAGTTCGCCGCGGAGTTCACGGAACAGTTCGGCTACGCGCCGGACTGACCCTGGCTTTCAATCCGGCGTGAAGGCGCAGGCGGCCTGCACCGCCGCCTGCCACCCGCGATAGCGCCGCTCGCGCTCCGCCGTGGGCATGCCCGGCTCGAAGCGATGTTCCACCTGCCATAGCCGCGCGATTTGCGCCCGGCTCTCCCAGAAACCCATCGCCAATCCGGCAAGATAGGCCGCGCCCAGCGCCGTGGCCTCCTGCACCCTGGGTCGCAGCAGCGGCACGCCCAGCATGTCGCTCTGGAACTGCGCCAGGAAATCGTTGGCGATGGCGCCGCCGTCGGCGCGCAACTCCTTCAGCGGAATGCCCGCATCCGCCTCCATCGCCGCCAGTACGTCGCGCGACTGGTAAGCCATGGATTCCAGCGCCGCGCGCACGAGATGCTCGCGGCGCGTGCCGCGGGTGATGCCGAACATCGCACCACGCACATCGCTGCGCCAGTACGGCGCGCCCAACCCCACGAAGGCCGGCACCAGGTAAACCCCGTCGCTGGAAGCCACGCTTTCGGCCAGCCCCTGCGAATCGGCGGCGTAATCGAGCATGCGCAACCCGTTACGCAGCCACTGCACCACCGCACCAGCGACGAAGATGCTGCCTTCCAGTGCGTATTCGACCTTGCCACCGATCTCCCAAGCTATGGTGGTCAGCAGACCGTGACGCGACGGTACCGCCTGGTCGCCCGTATGCATCAACATGAAGCAGCCGGTGCCGTAGGTATTCTTCGCCATGCCGGGTTCGAAGCAGGCCTGGCCGAACAAGGCCGCCTGCTGGTCGCCGGCAAGGCCGCCGATGGGCACCGACGCGCCGAAGAAGCGCGCCGGATCGGTATCGCCGATATGCCCGCTGCACGAACAGACACGCGGCAGCATCGCGCGTGGCACGTCAAACAGGCGCAGCAGTTCGTCGTCCCATGCACAGCGATGGATGTCGTACAGCAGGGTGCGTGCACCATTGCTTGCGTCGGTGACATGCAGGCGTCCGCCGGTGAGATTCCAGACCAGCCAGCTTTCCATCGTGCCGAACAGCAGCTCGCCGCGCTCGGCGCGCGATTGCGCGCCTTCGACGTGGTCGAGAATCCAGCGGATCTTGCTGGCCGAAAAATAGGCGTCGATCAGCAGACCGGTTTTCGCTCGCACCGTCGGCGTGCAGCCATCTGCCTGGAGTCGCTCACAGATGCCCACACTCTGCCGTGATTGCCACACGATGGCATTGTGGATCGGCTGACCACTGCTGCGATCCCACACCACCGTGGTCTCGCGCTGGTTGGCGATGCCAATGCCGGCCAGATCGCCCGGCTCGACCTGCATGCGCGTAAGCAATTCGGCCACCGTGGCCTGCACGCTGGCGAGGATCTCGCGCGGGTCGTGCTCCACCCAGCCGGGTTGCGGGAAAATTTGCCTGAATTCGCGCTGCGCGATACCGGCCACGGCTCCAGAGTTATCGACCAGTATCGCTCGCGTACTGGTGGTGCCCTGGTCCAGCGTCAGGATGTATCGCTTCGCCGACAAAAGGCACCTCGAACAGGCAGGGGCTTGGTCACCAAGAGTAACCGCGAAGCCTACGCGTCCGGCAAGCATCGATATTCGGTGCCTTCAAAAGCAAACACCCTCACCGAGATCGGTGAGGGTGTTTAAGGATAAAGCCCCTGGCGGTGACCTACTCTTGCATGCAAATGCACACTACCATCGGCGCGGCTGCGTTTCACTTCCGAGTTCGGGATGGGATCGGGTGGG
>NZ_JACYXM010000008.1 GCF_014843005.1 Rhodanobacter sp. DHG33
TTCGGCATGGTGCCGCGCGGCGAAGTGGGCGTGGTGATCGCCAGCCTCGGCCTCGCCGCCGGCGTGTTCAACAACCGCGTCTACGCGATCATCGTGGCGATGTCCCTGCTGACCGCGATGGTGACGCCGCCGGTGCTGGCGTGGCTGCTGCGGCATACGCCTGCGGTCGGTGACGCCGGCAAGGCGGATGAGTCGTCGCCATGACACCTGCGCGCGCTTCCACCAGATGCCGGCAGCCTCGTTCACGTAACGTGGGGGTAGTCACAGCATAAACTTGCGTTCGACCGCATTAATACCGTACCCGTCACCCAGGAGCTCCCCGATGAACGCCAAGTCCCTGCTCGCCCTCTCCTTTGCCACCGTGCTCGGCTTCGCCGCCAGCGGTACCGCCGCCGCCCAGAGCAACGGGGTGCTGGTGCGCAACGACGGCATCTACCTGCGCTGCGACCAATGCGGCACCGTGCAGCGCGTGGACCAGAACATCACCCAGGGCGGCGGCCACGGCACGGCCGGCGCGATCATCGGCGCCATCGCCGGCGGCGTGCTCGGCAACCAGGTCGGCAAGGGCAACGGCAGGAAGCTCGCCACCGTGGGCGGCGCCGTGGGCGGTGGTTTCGCCGGTAATGCCATCGGCAACAACGCCGGCAGCAGTACCAGCTGGATCGTGCAGATCAGGATGGGCAACGGCAGCTACCAGAACGTGCAGGTCAGGGATGCCAGCGCCATCCGCGCAGGCGACCTGGTGCAGGTCGACGCGAACGGAAACATCCAGCGGATCCAGTAACGACCGGACCGCGAGAAGCAAAGCGCCCCGCAAGGGGCGTTTTGCTTGGCGGAGATCCTTCCGCACCGCAGATCAAGCTCCCTGCCCGTTGCCGCACGCGGCCGCCGGCCGAGGATCGCGGTTGCGCCACGTGGCCGGGCAAAGCGCATCCGAGCGCTTGACCCCGTCCTGCGGCGCCCGCATCCTGCCCGTCTTCACTCGCCAGAAACCCCACGCATGAGCAGTCGCTACAACGCCGCCGACATTGAAGTCCTTTCCGGCCTGGACCCGGTCAAACGCCGCCCGGGCATGTACACCGACACCACCCGCCCCAACCACATGGCGCAGGAAGTGATCGACAACTCGGTGGACGAGGCGCTGTCCGGCCATGCGAAAGCGATCGAGGTGGTGCTGCACGCGGACGGTTCGGTCGAAGTCACCGACGACGGCCGCGGCATGCCGGTGGACATCCATCCGGAAGAAGGCATCCCCGGCGTGGAACTGATCCTCACCCGCCTGCACGCGGGCGGCAAGTTCAGTGGCAAGAACTACAACTTCTCCGGCGGCCTGCACGGCGTGGGCGTGTCGGTGGTGAATGCGCTGTCGCAACGCGTGGAAGTCACCATCCGCCGCGACGGCAACGAATACCGCATGGCGTTCGAGCACGGCGACCGCGTGAGCGAGCTGCAGGTGATCGGCACGGTGCCGAAGAAGAAGACCGGCACCACCGTACACTTCTGGCCCGATCCGAAGTACTTCGACTCGCCGAAGATCTCGCTGTCGAAACTCAAGCATCTGCTGCGCGCCAAGGCCGTGCTGTGCGCCGGCCTTTCGGTGAAGCTCACCGACGAAGCCAGCGGCGAAACCAGCGAATGGCTCTACGAGGACGGCCTGCGCGACTACCTGCGCGGCGAGCTCGACGGCGGCGAAGTGCTGCCGGCGGATCTCTTCGTACACCACATCGCGCGCGACACCGAGGGCATGGACGTGGCGCTGGCCTGGTTGCCGGAAGGCGAGCTGGTGCAGGAAAGCTACGTCAACCTGATCCCCACCGCGCAGGGCGGCACCCATGTCAACGGTCTGCGTTCGGGCCTCACCAACGCCATCCGCGAGTTCTGCGACATCCGCAACCTGCTGCCGCGCGGCGTGAAGCTGGCGCCGGAGGACGTGTGGGAGCGGCTGGCCTTCGTGCTCAGCGCCAAGCTGCTCGATCCGCAGTTCGCCGGCCAGACCAAGGAGCGCCTCTCCTCGCGCAACGCCGCCGCGCTGGTCGAGAACGTGGTGCACGACGCCTTCAGCCTGTGGCTGAACCAGAACGTGGACAGCGGCGAACGCATCGCCCAGCTCGCCATCGAGCGCGCCAGCGCGCGGCTCAAGGCCGCCAAGCAGGTGGTGCGCAAGAAGATCGTGCAGGGCCCCGCCCTGCCCGGCAAGCTGGCCGACTGCACCTCCACCGACCTCTCGCGCACCGAGCTGTTCCTAGTGGAAGGCGACTCCGCCGGCGGCAGCGCCAAGCAGGCGCGCGACAAGGAGTTCCAGGCGATCCTGCCGCTGCGCGGCAAGATCCTCAACACCTGGGAAGTGGAGTCGACCTCGGTGCTGGCCTCCGAGGAAGTGCACAACCTCGCCGTGGCGATCGGCTGCGATCCCGGCAAGGACGATCTTGCCGGCCTGCGCTACGGCAAGGTCGTGATCCTCGCCGACGCCGACTCCGACGGCCTGCACATCGCCACCCTGCTCAGCGCGCTGTTCCTCAAGCACTTCCCGCACCTGGTCAGCGAAGGCCACGTATTCGTGGCGATGCCGCCGCTGTTCCGTGTGGACGTGGGCAAGCAGGTGTTCTACTGCCTCGACGAGAACGAAAAGCAGGCGATGCTGCAGAAGATCGAGCGCGAGAAGATGAAGGGCGCGGTCAGCGTCACCCGCTTCAAGGGCTTGGGCGAGATGAACCCGCCGCAGCTGCGCGAATCCACCATCCACCCCGACACCCGCCGCCTCGTCCAGCTCACCGTGGACGGCGACGACGGCACCGCGAAGCTGATGGATCTGCTGCTAGCCAAGAAGCGCGCCAGCGACCGCAAGGCGTGGCTGGAAGAGAAAGGCGACCTCGCCACGCTGGAGGTCTGAACCCGACCTGTGCACCCGGCCGCTTGCCGGCCACCGGTCCAGCCGGCATGCTGTCGCGCATGCCGGCCCTCTTCGCCATCCGCATCCCGCCCCGCGCAACGCGCGGGCTGGAAACGATCGCCGCATGAGCAGCAGCCCGGCCGAGCGCGAGGAACTCTCGCGCATCCTTGTCGCTGCAGGCCATGGCGATCAACGCGCCTTCGCCGAACTGTACCGGCGCACTTCATCCAGGCTGTTTGGCGTATGCCTGCGCATGTTGCGTGACCGCGGCGAAGCGGAGGATACGTTGCAGGAGATCTACACCACGGTGTGGCGCCGCGCGGGAAGCTTCGATCCGGCCCGTGCCAGCGCCATCACCTGGTTGGTCACGCTGGGACGCAACAAGGCGATCGATCGCCTGCGCCAGCATCGCGAAGCGCCGTTGCCGGACCCGGCGATCGCGTTGGACCTCGTCGACGAGCAGCCCTCGCCCGCCACGGATGCCGAACTCAGCCAGGAGCGCCAACGACTCGAACGCTGCCTCGACGCACTCGAGCCCCAGCACAAGGCAGCCGTGCGCGCAGCCTTTTTCAGCGGCGCCACGTATAACGAATTGGCGGCACACTGCAGCGTGCCGCTGGCCACCATGAAAAGCTGGATCCGGCGCAGCCTGATCCGCCTGCGGACCTGCCTGGAGTCATAAGACGGCGCGATGAATACGCCTACCGACCACGATCGCGACGATCTGCGTTACGCCGAGTACGTACTCGGCGTGCTGGATGCCGATGCGCGTGCCGCGGTGGAGCGGGAGATCCACGACAACCCACAGGCCGCCGCGGCCGTTGCGTTGTGGCAACGGCACCTGCTGCCGCTGAGCGAGGACATCCCGGCAGTGGCGCCCGCCGATTACGTGTGGGCGCGGTTGCAGTCCGGACTCGGTCTCGCCCCCGACATCCCGGCTCCCGCACCGGCACGCCGCCGGCTGTGGGACAGCCTGCCCCTGTGGCGCTGGCTCGGCATCGGCGCCAGCATGCTGGCTGCGGCCTGTCTGGTAATGCTGTTCAGCACGCCGCTCCCTGCACCGATCACCGTCGGCGCGCAGTACATGGTCTCCAGCATCCAGCAGGACAACGGCATCACCGGATGGACCGCCGCCATGGACATCCAGCACGCGCAGATGGTGGTGGTGCCGGCCACTCCGGCAGCGATCGCCGGCGACCGCTCGCCCGAACTGTGGTTGATCCCGCCCGGCGGCAAGCCGATGCCGCTGGGCGTGATCGCGCGCGACAAACCCACCACGGTGAAGCTGCGCCCCGATCAGCTGGCCAACCTGACCGCCAAGGCATTGCTCGCGGTGTCGGTGGAGCCTGCCGGCGGCTCGCCCACCGGCCAGCCCACCGGCCCGGTCGTCGCGAAGGGCCCGATCAGCGGCGCTTGAACCCTTTCCGCGGCGATTGCATCCATTTCGCCGCAGCCCACGTATCTCCCAACGCTTCCGCTCCGGAAGTCCATGTCATCGAGACGAGGGAGATCGCACCATGAAAGTTCTCAGCCATCGTATCCGCATGCTGTCAGCCGCACTGGCGCTTGCACTTGCCACCGTAGCCGCCGCTCCGGCCGCCATCGCCGCACCGCAAGGCCAAAGCATGGATAAAACCGTGATGGTCGGCGGCGCGGCGATGTATCCGTCGCGCAACATCGTCCAGAACGCCGTCAACTCGAAGGATCACACCACGCTGGTTGCTGCGGTGAAGGCCGCGGGCCTGGTCGACACACTGGAAGGCCCAGGGCCGTTTACCGTTTTCGCGCCGACCAACGAAGCGTTTGCCGCGCTGCCGGCCGGCACCGTCGACAACCTGCTCAAGCCGGCGAACAAGGCCACCCTGGTAGGAATCCTCACCTATCACGTGGTACCCGGCCGCCTGACCGCAAGCGACCTGGCCGCCAAGGTCGCCGCCGGTGGCGGCAAAGCCGAACTGAAGACCGTGCAGGGCGAAGACCTGACCGTCAGCAAGGACAGCAGCGGGTGGGCCGTAACCGACGCCAAAGGCAATACCGCCCACATCACCATCGGCGACGTGATGCAGTCCAACGGAGTGATCTTCGTGATCGACAAGGTGCTGATGCCGTAAGCACGGAAACGGAAACCGCCCCGCCAATCCGGGACGGTTTCCGTCGCGGTATCCGCAGCGCTAAGGTAGGAGTACCTACCACGGATCGCCGCGCATGGCCCTGACGCCCCCGTTCGACCTCAGGCACTGGATAGACGAGCACCGCCACCTGCTGAAGCCGCCGGTGGGCAACAAGTGCATCGTGGACGGCGACTTCATCATCATGATCGTCGGCGGTCCCAACGCGCGTACCGACTATCACCACGACGAAGGCCCGGAGTTTTTCTACCAGCTCGAAGGCGAGATGGTGCTGAAGGTGCAGGACGAGGGCACGGCGCGCGACATTCCGATCCGTGCCGGCGAAATCTTCTACCTGCCGCCACGCGTGCCGCATTCGCCGCAGCGCATGCCCGAGTCCGTCGGCCTGGTGATCGAACGTCGACGCCTACCACACGAGAAGGACGGCCTGCTGTGGTTCTGCGAGCGCTGCAATCACAAGCTGTACGAGGAGTACTTCATCCTCGACAGCATCGAGCGCGATTTCCCGCCGGTGTTCGAGCGCTTCTACCGCTCACGCGAGGCGCGCACCTGCCAGGAGTGCGGACATCTCAATCCCGCGCCCGAACGCTATGCGTAGCAGCCCGTCCCGCGCGAGGCGGCCCTGACGCTCGAAGCGAAAGCCGGGCAACGGATGCGTTTCTAGAGCGGACGGTCCAGCCACTTGCGGGCCATGCGCCGCAGCGAGTCGTCCGTCTTCGCGTCGAAAGCGATCTCGCGCACCGGCTTCCACGCCAGCGCAAGCGACTCCGCGCTGATCGCGAACGCCTCGTTGCCGGTGGCGCGCACCACGTAGCGCACGTCGTAGTGCCAGTGCTCCGGCTCGTGGCCGCGTGCCGGGATGCGGTGGCGATCGATGTCGAAGATGCTGGTTTCCACCGCCAGGCCGCCCAGGCCCGATTCCTCCTCTGCCTCGCGCAATGCCACGCGGGCGAGATCGGCATCGCCATCGGCATGGCCGCCAAGCTGCAACCACCGCCGCAGCTTGGCGTGATGGGTGAGCAGCACGCGTTCGCCGTCCGCGCTCATCAGCCAGGCCGACCCGGTGAAATGGCCGACGGCATGGCCGCGTTCGAACACGGCGGCGTGCGAGGAAAGAAACTCCTCGAAGTCGGCGACGGCTTCGCCTTCTTCGGGGTGGCGCGCGAGATAGTCGTCGAGCGCGGCGGCAATCCGCGGAAAATGGAGTGGCATGACTTGTGGCAGAGGCGCGAAAAACAAAGCGGCATTCTAGCTGCATCGCGTCTTGTCCCCCTCCAACCGCTCGGCTATGGTTGGGCGTCCGTCGGCTCGTCGCGCCCCTTTTCGTCGCGTTTCCGTTCGAGCGTGACGCCGTAGTTTCCCGGGGAGCAACACATGCTGTTCAAACGCGTCAAGCCGATCGATCAGATCATCGCCACGGCGGAGAAGAAAAGCCTCACCCGCCAGCTCGGCGCCTTCCAGCTCACCATGCTGGGCATCGGCGCGATCATCGGCACCGGCATCTTCGTGCTCACAGCCGAAGCGGGCCAGAAGGCCGGCCCCGGCATGATGATCGCGTTCGTGATCGCCGCGGTGGTCTGCGCGTTCGCCGCGCTGGCCTATGCGGAGCTCGCCGCCATGGTGCCGGTGGCGGGCTCGGCCTATACCTATACGTATGGTGTGCTCGGCGAGGGTGTCGCCTGGATCGTGGGCTGGGCGCTGGTGCTGGAATACACCATCGCCGCCAGTACGGTCTGCGTGGGCTGGGCCGGGTACGTCAACGGCCTGCTAGCGCATGCCGGGTTCGGCTTGCCGCACTTCCTGCAGGCTGGCCCGATGGACGGTGGCAGCTTCAACCTGCTGGCCTGCCTGATCGGCCTGGCGATCACCGGCCTGCTGGTGATCGGTACTTCGAAGTCGGCCAAGGTCAACACTGTGCTGGTGCTGGTCAAGATCGCCGCCCTCACCGCCTTCATCTTCGTCGCGCTACCGGCGGTGAAGGATCAGAACTTCACACCCTTTGTGCCCAACGGCTGGGGCAGCCCGATGGGCGGCATCGGCGTGCTGGGCGCGGCGGCTTCCATCGTGTTCGCCTACATCGGCTTCGACGCCATCTCCACGGCGGCCGAGGAAACCAAGAACCCGAACCGCAACATCCCGATCGCCCTGATCGGCTCGCTGGGCGTATGCACTATCTACTACCTGCTGGTGAGTTACGCCGCGGTGGGTTCGGTGGGCGCGCAACCCATGCTGGGGCCGAACGGCATGGCTCTCGAGCCGGGGACGCCGGCGTTTGCCGCGGCCTGCGACGGTTCGCAGGCACTGGTGTGCAGCAAGGAGGCGCTGGCCCACGTGGTGCGCCTGCTCAACCACAACACCATCGCCGCCTTCATCGCCTTCGCCGCCGGCATCGCACTGCCGTCGGTGATTCTGACGATGACCTACGGCCAGACCCGCATCTTCTTCACCATGTCGCGCGACGGCCTGCTGCCCAGCAAGCTGGCGAAAATCCACCCGCGCTTCCACACGCCGCACATCATCACCCTGATCACCGGCACCTTCGTGTCGCTGTTCGGCGCCCTGTTCCCGGTGGGCATCCTCGCCGACATCACCAACTCGGGCACGCTGTTCGCCTTCATCATGGTGGCGATCGGCGTGCTGATCCTGCGCCGCACCCAGCCCGATCGCCCGCGCCCGTTCCGCACCCCGATGCCCTGGGTGGTGTGTCCGCTGGCGGTGATCGGCTGCCTGCTGCTGTTCCTCAATTTGTCGAACGAAGCCAAGATCACGTTCTTCGTGTGGGGAGCGATCGGTCTGGTGGTGTATTACCTGTACGGCCACCGCAAGAGCCACCTGGCCCGCGGCGTCGAAGCGGACTGACTCGCGCATACATCGTTCGTCACGCCACCGGCACGACCCAGTCGTGCCGGTCTCATTTCCGGAAGCCCCATGTTCAAGCAACTGCTCGCCCGCAAGATCGATTTTTCCGGCGCTGACGGCGCACACGGCGTCACGCTGAGGCGCACGCTCGGCCCCTGGGGGATCACCGCGCTGGGCATCGGCGCCGTCATCGGCACCGGCATCTTCGTGGTCACCGGGCAGGCAGCGGCCGAGCATGCCGGTCCGGCGGTGCTGCTTTCCTTCATCCTTGCGGCGATCTGCAGCGGCTTCAGCGCCCTGTGCTACGCCGAATTCGCCACGCTGATACCGATCTCGGGCAGTTCCTATTCCTACGCCTACGCCACGCTGGGCGAGCTGGTGGCCTGGTTCATCGGCTGGAACATGGTGCTGGAGTACGGCATCTCCGCTTCAGCCGTCGCGGCCAGCTGGACCGGCTATTTCGTCAGCCTGCTCGGCGAGGTCGGCATCCATTTGCCCAAGGCGCTTACCGACGCGCCGCTCGCCTTCACGGACGGCCACCTCGTGGCGACCGGCCATTTGATGAATCTGCCTGCGGTGGCCATCGTGATGGCACTGACGGCGCTGTGCTACGTCGGCATCAAGGAATCGTCCGGCCTGAACGTGCTGATGGTGGCGCTGAAGGTGGGCCTCATCATCATCGTGGTGGTGGCCGGCTACCGCTACATCAATCCGGCCAACTGGCACCCCTTCATCCCCGACAACGTGGCGCCGGGCAAATACGGCTGGTCGGGCATCATGCGCGGCGCGGCGATGGTGTTCTTCGCCTATATCGGCTTCGAGGCCACCTCCACCGCTGCGCAGGAATGCAAGAACCCGCAGCGCGACCTGCCGTTCGGCACGCTGGTGTCGCTGGTGATCTGCACGGTGCTCTACCTGGCGATGGCGGCCGTGCTGACCGGCCTGATTTCATACACCCAGTTGGACACGCCCGATCCGGTGGTCACCGCCATCAAGAACATCCCGCAACTGGCATGGCTGCGCTGGGTAGTGGAGATAGGGGCCCTGATCGGCCTCTCCTCGGTGATCCTGGTGATGATCATCGCGCAGCCGCGCATCTTCATGATCATGGCGCGCGACGGCCTGTTGCCGCCGGTGCTGGAACGCATCCATCCACGCCACCGCACACCGCACATCAACACGATAATCACCGGCGTCGGCATCGCGATCCTCGCCGCGGTGTTTCCGCTCGACCTGCTGGCCGACCTCACTTCGATGGGCACGCTGATCGCGTTCGTCGCGGTGTGCGCGGGCGTGCTGATCCTGCGCTACACCGCGCCGGAACTGCATCGCGGTTTTCGCGTGCCATGGGCGTGGGTGATCTGCCCTGCCGGCGTGCTGAGCTGCCTGACGCTGCTGGGTTTCATGTCCTGGTTCAACTGGATGCTGATGATCACCTGGACGGTGATCGGCCTGGCGATCTACTTCGGCTACGGCTACCGGCACAGTAAACTGCGCCGCGCCCAGGCTGCCAGCTGAGCCAATAAGTCGCCAAAATCCCGAAAAATCGTCCATTTTCGGGATAAGACGCAGATAACGAGAAAGTCGCCGCCGAATCGAGCCTGCACCCGGCCCAGGCTCGACATCCAAAAACAAATCCTTTCCCTTGAAGGACTTAACGGAATATTTCCGAAAGAGTCTCGACTATCCACAGCCATAGCCCTCGGCCAGGGGTATGATCCCAAGTCCGAGGGTTGATCACTTGGCAGTGGGCCCCGGATCGCAGCCCGGCACGTCAGATGGGTAGCTCCTCAAACCTGACGTGCCGGGCAGCACTTTTCCTGCAGCATCCCCTCCTCCGATTCCAGCCGCGCATCGCGCGCAGCGATCGTGTCCGCGCGACTGCGATCACAGGGAATCTTTGCAGTCATTCTGGATCGCGGGAATCAGACAAGCCCCCATCCTTGCCGCTCGTTCCAAACAAAAAGGCCGGCAACCCTTGCCGGCCTTTGCCGTATCGACGGCGGTGTCTCGTATGCGATCAAGCCTTGGGCGAATGCGACACGCACCAACCCTTCGCACTGACGGCCTTGCCCGGGAACAACGCACAGGGACCGTAGCCCGTCGCGCCGCCGGAGTAGAACTGGCAGTTGGCGCAACTGTCGCCGGCCTTGTGCTTCGGGTCGGTGGTCTTGCTGGCGTCTTCCACGTAGCCCAGCGCCTTGGCCGTTTGGTCGGCATCGCTCACGTGCGGCAGATCCGCAGCGCGCGCAAGACGCGGGAGCGCGCCACCCAGCACAGCCGCAGCTGCCGTGGTGCCGGCAGCCAGCTTCAGGAAACGGCGACGCGATTCGTTGTTTTCGTCATGCGACATCGGAAACCTCCGTCATGGGAAAGAAGCCCACCGCGCACCGCGATGGAACCATTCGCGCATGCTACGCCCGCCACCGCACCCGCAGCGCGAATGGCTCGCATTTGGCGACGGCAGGTTGTCGCAGGGCATTCACCCCGGCGTGGTATCATCGCCCTCTCGTTTGGACGTCCATTTGCATGAGCCAGCACCTGCCCGACTCGATCCCGGCCGACCTTTTCGCCGCACGCGCCGACGCCATCGCCGACGCCGCGCGCGAGCTGGCGCTGGCCGGCTGGACGCCGGCCACCAGCAGCAATTTCTCGATGCGCGTCGATGCGCAGCATGCCGCGATCACCATCTCCGGCCGCGACAAGGGCAAGCTGGGCCGCGACGACATCATGTTGGTGGACATGCAGGGCAAGGCCGTAGGCACCGACGCCCGCCCCAGCGCGGAGACCGAATTGCATACCCACGCCTACCGCCGCTTTCCGGAGACGAACGCGGTGCTGCACACCCATTCGCGCACGCAGAGCGTGGCCTCGCGGCTGTTCGCGCGCGACGGCGTGATCCGGCTGCAGGGCTGGGAACTGCAGAAGGCCATCGCCGGCCACACCACCCACGAAGGCGTGCTGGAAATCCCCGTCTTCCCCAACACCCAGCACATGCCTGAACTGGTGACGCGCGTGGATGCCTGGCTGGATGCCGGCAAGCCGCTCGCGGCCTACCTGATCGACGGGCACGGCATCTACACCTGGGGCCGCGACATGGCCGAGGCACGCCGCCATCTGGAGGCGCTGGAATTCCTGTTGGGCTGCGAACTCGACCTACGGAGACTCAACGCATGAGCCGTCTGCGCATCTTCGACGAAAAACACCCCGACGCGCCGCTGTCCGTCCATGCCGAGCACGCGGCCATCGCCCGCGAACTGGGCAAGGTCAGCGTGCGCTTCGAGCAGTGGGCGGCCAACCAGCCCATCGCGCCCGGCGCCAGCCAGGACGAGGTGATCGCCGCCTATCGCAGCGACATCGACCGGCTGATGCGCGAGGAAGGCTACCAATCGGTGGATGTGATCAGCCTCAAGCCCGACCACCCCGACCGTGCCACGCTGCGCCAGAAATTCCTCTCCGAGCACACGCACAGCGAGGACGAGGTGCGTTTCTTCGTCGCCGGCGCCGGCCAGTTCACCCTGCACATCGAAGGCAAGGTGTACGACGTGCTGTGCGAACAGGGCGACCTGATCGGCGTGCCCGACGGCACCCGCCACTGGTTCGACATGAGCGAGGCGCCCTACTTCGTGGCGATCCGCCTGTTCACCAACAAGGACGGCTGGGTCGCCAACTTCACCGGCAGCGACATCGCGCAGGGGTTCCCGCGCATGGAGCCCATCGCGGCCTGAGCCTCGTTTCCTGCGAGGGGAAGGGTTTGGCACGCGAGGCCGGGTAAACTGTCAGCTCACCACGCCAAGCAGCAGCCATGCCCGAAATCCGCGCCATCGTCACCGATATCGAAGGCACCACCAGTTCGATCAGCTTCGTCAAGGACGTGCTGTTTCCCTACGCGCGCAAGCGCCTGCCCGCCTTCGTCGAAACCCACGCCGACCGGCCCGAGGTGCGGCATTGGCTGCACGAAGCGGCGAAGGAAGCGGGCTACATCGAGGCCAGCCGCCAGGAAGTGATCGAGCTGCTGCTGCGCTGGATCGACGAGGACCGCAAATCCACGGCGCTGAAAGCCCTGCAGGGCATGATCTGGCAGGAGGGCTACGAAGCCGGCGACTACCGCGCCCACGTCTATCCCGAAGTGGCGGCACGGCTGCGCGCATGGCGCGCCGAAGGCTTGCGCCTCTACGTGTATTCCTCCGGCTCCGTGCCGGCGCAGAAACTGTTCTTCGGCTACAGCGAAGCGGGCGACCTCACGCCGCTTTTCGCTGGTTATTTCGATACCGAAACCGGGCCCAAGCGCGAGCAGGCTTCCTACGAAAAAATCGCCGAGGCCATCGGAGAGCAGCCGCAGCACCTGCTGTTCCTCTCCGACATCGTCGAGGAACTGGATGCCGCGCGAGCCGCCGGCTTCCACACCGGCTGGCTGCTGCGACCGCCACAGGCGATGCCCGCCGAGCCGCGCCATCCCGCCTATACCGATTTCGACGCCATCACCATCTGAGCCAACCGCTGCATGCGCACCGCACTCACCGCACTGTTCGCCTTCGCCGCCGGCATCCTGCTGATGCTATGGCTGCCCGGCCATGCTTCTTCGCCGTCCACTACCACTACCACCATGATAGCCACGACGAGCAGCGTCGCCTCGGCCAGCTCCGCTGCAGACGATGGCGACGACGAGGGCGATGCCAACAACTGGCCGCAGCAGGGCCCCACGCCCGAGCAGGTGCAGTACGCCCAGCCGAAGATGCTGCAGGACGAGCTCGCGAAGCTCGGCCCGCGCGTGCCCGGCAAACCCAACCTCTACCTGGTCACCTTCGCCGGCGATGGCAGCCAGGACGTGTTCCGCAACGAAGCCGAGTATGCGGCCAAGCTATTCCGCGAACGCTTCGGCGCCAGCACCCACACCCTGGTGCTCGAGAACAACCCCGCCTCGCTGTCCACCTACCCCATCGCCGGCTGGAACAACCTCGAAACCGCGCTGGACGGCCTGTCCAAGGTGATGCAGCCCGACGACATCCTGATGCTCTACGTCACCACCCACGGCAGCGACGACCACGAGTTGCTGGTGGACATGGATCCGCTGCCGCTGGACCAGATCGGCGCCCAGGATCTCGCGGACATCCTCAAGGAGCACGCGTTCAAGTGGAAGGTAGTAGTGGTCAACGCCTGCTATTCCGGCGGCTTCATTCCGCCGCTGGCCACCAAGGGCACCCTGGTGCTCACTTCCGCACGCACCGACCGCAGCTCGTTCGGCTGCGGTACCGAATCGGACCTCACCTACTTCGGCCACGCCTTCCTGGTCGATGCCTTGAACCGCACCGACAACTTTGCGGATGCCTTCGGCCAAGCCAAGACCGAGATCGCGCAGTGGGAACAGCGCGACAAGCTCACGCCGTCGGAACCGCAAAGCTATGTGGGTGACGGCATCGAAGGCCAACTGGATGCATGGCGCAAGGGCATCGTGCCGGGCCCTTCCGTGCGGTTCATGGCGGCGCCGCCGGCACCCGCTTCCACGGCGGCGACTCCCTGAGCGGTTGCTCAAAATCCTCGCAGCCCAGGCCGTAGCCTACTGCCCTCCGGCCTTTGGGCCGGCTTCGCCGTTCGCTACCACTCCTGCGGCGGCATAGGCCAGCAAAGAGAAGCCGTTCGAGTGTCGGCAGGCGGCCGAAACCGCTTTGTTACTCGCGCTGCCGGGCTGGCTCTAAGGCAGTGCTTCAACGTGCGGCGTGGCGCCGCACCAGCACATCCGTGGCATCGGCCAGCGACAGCCCGCGCGCACGCAACAGCACCGTAAGGTGGAACAGCAGATCAGCCGCCTCGCCAAGCAGTTCCTCGTCGCCTTGCGCCACGGCAGCCAGTGCGCTTTCCACACCCTCTTCGCCCACTTTCTGGGCGATGCGGCGGACGCCGCCTTCGAACAGTTTCGTGGTGTAGCTGCCTTGCGGGCGCTCGGCATCGCGGCGCGCCACCAGCGCGTCGAGCTCGGCAAGAAAGCCCAGAGGCGGACTCGCATCGTTGCCGAAGCAGCTGGACGTTCCGTTGTGGCAAGTCGGCCCGTGCGGCTCCGCCTGCACCAGCAGCGTGTCGGCGTCGCAATCGACGCGAATGGATTTCAATGCCAGCACATGGCCGGAGCTTTCGCCCTTCGTCCACAGGCGCTGCTTGCTGCGGCTCCAGAACGTGACGTGGCCGCTGCGTTGCGTTTCCGCCAGGGCATCCGCATTCATATAGCCGAGCATCAGCACCTCGCCGCTCAGCCAGTGCTGCACGACGGCAGGCAAAAGGCCATCGCCCTTGGGCCAGTCGAGTCGCGCCGGATCGATGTGGGTCTCGGTCATCATGGATGTCCTGTGGTGCAAGCGTAAAGAGTGCGGCCGTGGATGGCCATCCGTCCGGCTTTCGCGATCAAGGACGATCGCATGGACCAAGGCGCACGGCCACACCCTGTTCGTGCAGGTAACGTTTGAGTCCGGGAATCGCGATGGCGCCGGAATGGAACACGCTTGCGGCGAGCGCGCCGTCCACGTCGGCTTCGGCGAAGGCATCGCGGAAATGCTCGATGGCGCCGGCACCGCCCGAGGCGATCAGCGGCACGCGGCACAGCACACGCACTGCATTGAGCTGTTCGAGGTCGTAGCCCTGGCGCACACCATCGCTGCCCATGCAGTTGAGCACGATCTCGCCCGCACCCAGGCGCTGCGCCTCGGCCACCCAGTCGAGGGTGCGGCGCGCCAGGGCGCGCGTTTTCGACGGGTCGCCGGTGTACTGGCGTACGCGCCATTCGCCGTCGGCGTCGCGCAGCGAATCGACGCCCACCACCACGCACTGCACACCGAAGGCGGCCGCCAGTTCGGCGACCAGCTCCGGGCGTTCCAACGCCGGAGAGTTCACCGACACCTTGTCCGCGCCTGCATGCAGCACGGCGCGCGCATCGTCCACCGAACGGATGCCGCCGGCCACGCAGAACGGGATATCGATCACCCGTGCCACCTTCTCCACCCAGCCGCGGTCCACGCTGCGCCCCTCCGGGCTGGCGGTGATGTCGTAGAACACCAGCTCGTCGGCACCTTCGTCGCGGTAGCGCAGCGCGAGATCAACGATACCGCCCATCGCCACGTGGTCGCGGAAACGCACGCCCTTGACCACCTGGCCGTCGCGCACGTCGAGGCAGGGAATGATGCGCCGGCTCAGCATGCCAGTGCCTCCGCCACGGTGAAGCGGCCTTCCAGCAAGGCGCGTCCGAGGATCACGCCGCGTGCGCCGGCTTCGCGCGCCGCACGGATGTCGTCCAGCGAACGCACACCGCCCGAGGCCTGCACCGCCAGTTGCGGCACGGTGCCGGCGAGGTGCCGGTACAAGTCGAGATTGAAGCCCGCCAGCATGCCGTCGCGTTCGATATCGGTGCACAGCAGATGGCGCGCGCCGCGCGCGGCGTACCACGGCGCGAGTTCGTCCAGCGTGCGCGTTTCCGCCTCGGTCCAGCCCGCGCTGGGCAAGGTCCAGCGGCCTTCGATATTGCGGGTATCGAGCGCCAACGTGAGCCGTTCGGCACCGTGCTTTTCCAGCCAGCCAGACACGCGCGCGGGATCGCGGATCGCCACGCTGCCCACCACGACGCGCGACACGCCGGCATCGAACAGGCGCTGCAGATCGGCCTCCTCGCGCACCCCTCCGCCGGCTTGCACCTGCATGCCGTCACGGGCGATGGCCTCGATCACCGCGAGATTGTCGAGGCTGCCCGAACGCGCGCCATCCAGGTCGACCAGGTGCAGCCAGCGCGCGCCGGCCTCGGCATAACGCTGCGCCACGGCACGCGGATCGTCCGAATAAGTAGTCTGCTGTGCGTAGTCGCCCTGCTTCAGGCGCACCACGCGGCCGCCGCGCAGGTCGATGGCGGGAATCACGGCAAAAGTCATAGGGCGAGAAAATTCTTGAGGAGCCTGGCGCCGACGGCGGCGGAGCGCTCGGGGTGGAACTGCATGCCGTGGAAGTTGCCGCGCGCGATCACGGCGGAAAACGGTTCGCCGTAATTCGCCGAAGCCAGGGTCCACTCGTTCACCGGCACGGCATAGCTGTGCACGAAATACGCCTGCTCGCCTTCGGCCAGGTCTCTCAGCAGGGGATGCTGGCGCCGGGCCGATAAATCATTCCAGCCCATGTGCGGCACGCGCAGACCAGGCTGTTCGGCGAAGCGGCGCACCGTGGCCGGGATCAGGCCAAGGCATTCGGTATCGCCCTCCTCCGAGTGCGCGCAGAGCAGCTGCATGCCCAGGCACACGCCAAGCACCGGCTGAGTCAGCGAGCGCATCAGTTCGACCAGGCCCAGCTCGCGCAGTCGCGCCATACCCGGGCCCGCCGCGCCCACGCCGGGCAGGATCACCTTGTCGGCAGCGCGTATCGTCGCGGCATCGGAGGTCAGCGCCGCATCCACGCCGAGGCGCTGCAGTGCGTAGCGCACCGAGCCGATGTTGGTGCCGCCCGCATCGACCAGCACCACGGCCATTACAGCGCTCCCTTGGTGCTGGGCAATTCGTCGCCTTCGCGGCGGATCGCCTGGCGCAGCGTGCGCGCCACCACCTTGAAGCAGGCTTCGACCATGTGGTGCGCGTTGTCGCCGCGCACCGCGAGATGCAGGTTCGCACCCAGCGTTTCGCACAGCGAACGGAAGAAGTGCGGCACCATTTCCACTGCCACTTCACCCACGCGTTCGCGCGGGAAATGGCCCTCGAACACAAAATACGGTCGCCCGGAAAGATCCAGCCTGGCCTCCGCCGCGCTCTCGTCCATCGGCAGACAGAACCCGTAGCGGGCTATGCCGCGCTTGTCGCCCAGCGCCTGCTTCAACGCCTGCCCCAACGCCAGCGCGCAATCCTCGACGGTATGATGTTCGTCGATGTGAATGTCGCCGTCGCAGGAAAGTTCCAGCGCGAAACCGCCGTGCTTGCCGATCTGCTCCAGCATGTGGTCGAAGAAGCCGAGCCCCGTGTGCACCTTCGGCTCGGCCACCTTGTCCAGGTCGACGCGCACGCGGATGCGGGTTTCCTTGGTATTGCGTACCGCTTCGGCGATGCGCGGCGCATCCAGCATCAAGTGCGCCACTTCGCCCCATGCCATGCCTTGCGGCCCCACGCGCAGGCCGCGCACGCCGATGTTCGCGGCAAACTTCAAGTCGGTTTCGCGGTCGCCCACCATCGCGGAAGCCGCGCGGCTCCAACTGTCATCAGCTAGCCAACCGCGCATCAGGCCGGTACCGGGCTTGCGCGTATCCAGGCTCTCGTGCGGGAAACTGCGGTCGATCAGCACTTCACGGAAACGGATGCCCTGCGAGGACAGGATGCGCAACAGCAACTCATGTGGCCCCCGGAAATCCGCCTCCGGAAAACTCGCCGTACCGAGGCCATCCTGGTTGGTCACCATCACCAGTTCGTAGCCCGCGGCGGCGAAGCGCTGCAGCGCGGCGATCACGCCGGGCAACAGCGCCAGCTTTTCGTAGCTGTCGATCTGCTCGTCCTGCGGCTCCTCGATCAGGCAGCCGTCACGGTCGACGAACAGGATCTTGCGTCCGCTCATGCCGCGCCCCGCACCGTCGCCGAACTGGCCAGCACGGCCAGCACCTGCGCATTGTCTGCCGGCGTACCGACGGTGACGCGCAACGCGTCGCCCAGGCCCGGATAGCGGCGTACGTCGCGCACCACAATACCGGCGTCGAAGAGGCGGCGATACGCGGCCTCGGCATCGTCGAAACGCACGGTGAGGAAGTTCGCCTGCGACGGCAGCACGCCACGTACGCCCGGCAGTCGGGCCAGCGCCGCACGCATGCGCGCACGCTCGCTGCGCACCACGTCGATGTGCGCACGGGCATTCGCCTGGCCCCAACCGGACAGCGCGAGCAGGGCCGCGTCCACGCTGGGCAGGGGCAACGGATACGGCGGCATGATCCGGCGCAGCAATGCGATCACGTCCGGGTGCGCGAGCAGGCAACCGATGCGCGCGCCTGCCAGCGCCCAGGCTTTGGAGAGCGTGCGCAGCACGGCAAGGTTGTCGTAGCGTTCCAGCAGGTCGGCCACGCTGCCTTCGTCCGCGAACTCCACATAAGCCTCGTCCACCACCAACAGTGCGCGTCCGTCCAGCGCCCGCACCAGGCGCTCGATGTCGCCGCGCGGCACCACACTGCCGGCGGGATTGTTCGGCGTGCAGACGAACACCAGTTTCACCGCATCGGTGACCGCAGCAAGCACGGCATCCACGTCCAGCGTGAAGTCGCCGCGCAACGGCACCTCGATCACGGCCGCATCCTGGATGCGCGCGCTTACCGCGTACATGCCGAAGGTCGGCGGCTGGATCAGGATCGCGTCGCGCCCTGCGCGGCAGAACGCCCGCACCAGCAGGTCGATGGCTTCGTCGCTGCCGCGGCCCACCAGCAACTGCTCGCGGCGCACTTCGTACAGGCGCGCCAGCACATCCACCAGCGCCGACGGCTGCGGTTGCGGATAGCGGTTGCAGCCCGTGCCCACGTCGCCGGTCGGCGCCCACGCCGATTCGTTCGCATTGAGCAGCAGCTGACCGCCGCTGGCTTCCATGCGCGCCGAGGAATACGGCTGCAAGGCGCGGATTTCCGCCCGCGCAAGATCGAGCACGCTCATTTCGTCGCCTCCAGTTCGGCCAATCGCAAAGTCACCGCGCGGCGATGCGCCTCAAGCTGCTCGGCAGCCGCCAGCGTGGCGGTGCATGGGCCGATGGCCCGCAGCCCGTCGGCCGAAAGCTCCTGCACGGTGATCTGTTTCTGAAAGCTGGCCACCGATACGCCGCTGTAGCTGCGGGCGTATCCGTAGGTGGGCAGCACGTGGTTGCTTCCGCTGCAGTAGTCGCCCACCGACTCGGGCGTCCACGCACCAAGGAATACGGAGCCGGCGCTCTCGATGCCGGACAACAGCGCGCGCGGCGCAGCCACCTGCAGGATCAGGTGCTCAGGCGCATAACGGTTGCTCACTTCAACCGCCTGCGCGGGCGACGACACGGAAATCAGGCGGCTCTGCGCCAGCGCCTGCCGGGCGATGCCCGCGCGCGGCAGCTCGGCACATTGGCGCTCGACTTCCATCTCGACGCGATCCAGCAGCGCAGCGGACTCGCTGACCAGGACTACCTGCGAATCCGGACCGTGTTCGGCCTGCGACAGCAGGTCGGCAGCGACGAAAACCGGATTGGCTTCCGCGTCGGCGATCACCAGCACTTCGGATGGACCCGCCGGCATGTCGATGGCCGCGCCGTCCGGCTCGGACGACACCTGCAGCTTGGCTTCGGTGACCCATGCGTTGCCGGGTCCGAACAGCTTGTCGCACTTCGGCACGGAAGCCGTGCCATAGGCCATCGCGGCGATGGCCTGCGCGCCGCCCAGCTTGAACACCTTGTGCACGCCGGTGAGGCGTGCCGCATACAAGACCGCCGCGTCGCAACGGCCATCGGTGCGCGCCGGCGAGCACAGCAGCACTTCGCGGCAACCGGCGATGCGTGCCGGGACGCCCAGCATCAGCGCGGTGGAAGGCAGCGGCGCGCTGCCTGCCGGGACGTACAGGCCCACACGTTGGATCGGACGCAGCATGCGTTCCACGCACACGCCAGGCGCGGTATCCACGCCCACAGCCTGCGGCGCGGCAGCGCGGTGAAAGGCTTCGATGCGACCGGCGGCTTCGCGGATCGCCGATTTCAAGTCGGGAGCCAGCGACGCTTCGGCCTCGGCAAATTCGGCTTCGGTAACTTCGAGTTCCGCCAGTGCGCAGCGGTCGTATTTCGCGCTCAGTTCGCGCAGGGCTTCGTCGCCGCGAGTGCGGACGTCCGCGATGATGCGGGCCGTGCCTTCGCGCAGTTCCGCCGCGCGCGACTGCGCTGGCCGCGCCAGCGCAGCGCCGCGGCCCGGCTCGTCAAGCAGATCCCAGTCGATCCAATTCATGGCAGCTGGCCTTTCATGCAAGCATCTTCTCCACGGGAAGGACGAACATCTCGCGCGCGCCGGCCTTCTTGATCTCCTCCAACTGGCGCCAACTCACCTCGCCCGCGCACAGCGCCTGCAGCATCAGCTGGTCGGGCTGGCCGGCCACCGGCAACAAGGTGGGCTGCGGGCCGCCGGGCAGCAACCGGGTCACCGCTTCCAGCGTGGCGCGCGGGGTCTGCAGCAGCAGCAGGCGCGATTCGCGCACCTGGATCACGCCGTCGAGACGCTTCAGCAGCAGTGCGACCAGATCGCCGCGCTCGTCCGCCGGCAGATTCTGCGGGCCGGCCAGCACCGCTTCGCTTTCGAGCAATACGTCGGCCTCGCGCAGCTGGTTCGCCACCAGCGTGCCGCCGCTCTGCACCAGGTCGCAGATCGCATCCGCCGTGCCCAGCTTCGGCGCGATTTCCACCGAGCCGGCCAGGGTCACCACGCCGGCGTCGACGCCATGCTCGCGCAACCATGCGCCAAGCAGGCCCGGATACGAAGTGGCGATGCGCTGGCCGGCCAGTTGCGCCGGTTCGCGGTAGGCGGATTCCTGCGGCACCGCGATGGACAGCCGGCAGCGGCCGAAGCCCAAGGGGCGCAGCTCGGCCAGCGGCTCCTGCCCGCGTCCGTCGGTGAGGCGGAATTCGTCGAGCACGTTGCGCCCCACGATGCCCAGCTCGCACACGCCTTGCGCGATCAGGCCGGGAATGTCGTCGTCGCGCACCAGCAGCAGGTCCACCGGCTCGCCTTCGCCGAAGCAGAACAGCTTGTCGCGGCTTTGCCGGAACGTGAGGCCGCAACGCTTGAGCAGCTCCAGCGCCGGCTCGGTCAGCCGACCGGATTTCTGCATCGCGATGCGCAGGCGGTCGCGGGGCTTCATGCGCGAGCCCTCTTCGCAGTGGCACGGCGGCGCGAGGCACGCGCCGCCGCGGCAAGGTAGCCGCCATTGCCCTGGTTGAGGAAGCGCGCCACGCGGCCGATGGTGGTGATGCTCACCGCGGTGCGCTCGTGGATCTCGCGGTAGGCCACGCCTTCCAGCAGGAACGGCACCACGCGCCAGCGATCCACCAGCACCTCCAGTTCGGCCGGAGTGCAGAGGTCGCGCAGGAATGCCTCCATCTCGGATTCGTCCTTCAGCGACAACAGGGCCAGGCACAGGCTCTGCTCGGCCGACTCGGCGGGTGTCTCGGGGTCCAGCGATCGACGTTTCATAATGTATTAACGCGTTAGTACATTGGAACGCGATTGTAGGACGTGCCGACGCCCTTCGCAACCCGCCACCCACCGGCTGCATTCAGCGAAACATCACTATCCGGAGCACGGGAACATTGGCGGTACCGGTCCCTGGTACCGCATCGACGACTCCAGGGGCCTTTTTCCGCGAATCGCAGCCAAGAAAAAACCCCGCACCAGGCGGGGTTCTTCATGACACGCCGAGGAATCGACTCAGGCCGACTTCTTCTTCGGCGCGGCCTTCTTCGCGGCGGCCGGCTTGGTCACGGTCGGCTTGGCGCCCACCACGGCCGGCTGGGCGCCGTGCACGCGGGTATTGCCGTAGCTGCCGCGGTAGGTCTTGCCACGACGGGTCTTGCGATCGCCCTTGCCCATGGGAATCTCCTCAGGAATACATGATGGTTCGCAATGATAGCAGCGCCGGCGACGGTGCCATAGCCGGCGCGGGACTCAGCCGTGGCCGTGGCCGGCACAGCCCTGCGGCTGGTCCAGGCAATCCTCGGGGTCGATCTGCACGGTGACGTGCTGGATGCCGAAGCGCTCCTGCAGGAGCCGGTTGATCGCGCGCAACGCCTGCGCGGCATCGCCTTGATCGTGCAATTCGGCATGCAGGGTGGCCATGCGCGAACCGGAAGCCAGTTGCCACACGTGCAGATGATGGATGCCCCGGATCGCGGGATCAGCGCCATTCAACGCAGCTTCCACCTCGGCGCTGTCCATGCCCTCAGGCACGCCTTCCAGCAGGATGTGCGCCGAACGGCGCAACAGCTGCCACGCGCTGCCAAGGATCAGCACGGCCACCAGCAGCGACAGCACCGGGTCGGCCCAGAGCCAGCCCAGCCAGCGGACCACCAATGCCGCGAGCACCGCCGCCACCGAACCGAGCAGGTCGCCCAGCACGTGCAGGCTGGCGCTGGCCAGGTTCACGTCGTCGTGCGAATGCCCATGCAGGCTGCGCAGCACCAGCACGTTCACCAGCAGGCCGACGAGGGCCACTACCAGCATCATGCCCGACAGGATCTCGCCCGGATGCAGCAGCCGCTGGACGGCCTCCCACGCCACCCAGCCCACCAACACGAACTGGCTGATGGCATTGACGAAGCCGACCAGCACCTCCATGCGCCCGTAGCCATAGGTGCGCCGCGTATCGGCCGGCCGTAATGCGAGACGCGCGCCGACGTAGGCCATCAGCAGCGCCAGCGCGTCCACCATCATGTGGCCGCCATCGGTAAGCAGCGCCAGCGAGCCCGACCACGCGCCGCCGACTATCTCGGCCAGCATCGTGATCGTGGTCAGCGCGAAAGCGACCAGGAGTTTGCGGCCGCGCGGATCGGCTTGCACCGCATGGTCGTGACCGTGACCGCGCGCATCGGTGGCGCGCGAATGCGGATGATCGTGTTGACAGGAATGCACGTTGCTCATGCGCAAATGCTAGGAAACGCCGGTGGCGTTACACAATCACCGCACGGCCTCGCGCGCGCCTTCACCACGGAACGACCTGGCCGAAACGGTCGAGATACTGCAGGCCAGGCACACCGCGCTTGGCGATCAGCAGATCGACCAGCAGCGGCACGCTCTCCTCGACCGTGTAAGGTGCCTCGGGGCCGCCCAGGTCGGTACGGATCCAGCCTGGAGCGAGCACCGCCATGGCGCGCGGGTTCGGTGCCTCGCGCGCCGCGAAGCTGCGCATGAACATGTTCAACGCAGCCTTGCTGCCGCGGTAGACCTCGCGCATACCGGTTTCGTTGTTCGCGATGCTGCCCTGCCCGGACGACATCGCGCCGATCAACCCATCCGCCGGCACGAGGTCCTGCAGCGCCTCGATGACGCGCATGGGACCGAGCGCGTTCGTCACCATCACGCGGACGAATTCTTCCGTGGACACGTCGCCGACATGCATGTGCTGATCGCGCGTTGTGGTTCCAGCGTTCACGAACAGAATGTCGAGCGTGCTGCCAGCGAGGCGCCTGCGCAGGGCGGCGATCTGCTCCGCCTCGTCGATGTCCAGCATCTCGATCCGGACGCGGCCCGGGTGCTTCTCCGCCAGGCCATGCAGCTCGGTTCGGGAGCCCGATCTGACCGTGCCGATGACATGCCATCCACGGCCAAGGAATCCGGCCGCCAAGGCGGCGCCCAGCCCGCGCGACGCACCGACGATGAGGATCGTGGCAGCAGTTGGCATGGTCTTCGCGCTTCCGATGGCGCTCAGTGCGCGCACTGCGGACCGTGCACATGCGTGTCGGCATGCGCATGGCGGCGGTCGATATAGAGGTTGACGAAATGCGCCGAGGCCACCAGCAGGCCGCCGCAGGTCACCATCACGCTATGCACGATGAGGTGCTGCCCTTCCGACACCCAGACGACCCCAAGCACCAGCAGAAGCAGCCCCGGCACGGCAAGCCGCAGCGGCAACGCTTGATGATGCCGGCGATAGCCGCCGACCAGGGCGAACAGTGCCAGCGAAGAGGCGAACAGCACGAAGTTGCGCTCGAAGCGGTGCCCGGCGAGAAACTCCAGCCCGAGCAACGGCAACACCGTGAGCACGAACGGCAGCAGCGCACAATGGATGGCGCACAGGAACGAAGCCGCCGCCCCCACGCGATCGGCCAGATGCCACCAGCGCGAGGATTCCGCCACTTCGCCCACGACGGCAGCGCCCGTGGCCACAGGCTGCAGCAGCACGCTGTCGGTATTGGCGGAGCTTCCAATCCTGTCCATGGCTGAAATGTTACTTTATAACACTCGTGCCGCACAAGCGACGATGCCGCCGGCCAAGGGCCGACTCAGGATTTGCGGCAGCGTTTGCACACACCGTGCACTTCCAGGGTCTGCGCCTGGGCGCGGAAACCCAGCGCCTTGGCCTGCACCTCGATCAGCTCGGCCACACGCGGGTCGCAGACCTCCTCGGCACCGGAGCAGACGTCGCAGATCAGGAACGGCACCTGGTGCGCCTCGGCCGGGTGATGGCAGGAAACGAAGGCGTTGATCGACGACAGCTTGTGGATGAAGCCCTGTTCCAGCAGGAAATCCAGGGCGCGGTACACCGTAGGCGGCGCCGCGTTGCCATGGCGTTCGCGCAACTGGTCGAGCAGGTCGTAGGCCTTCACCGGCTTGTTCGCAGCAGCAACCAGTTCCAGCACTTCCATGCGCAGCGGGGTCAGGCGCAGGCCGCGCTCTTCGCTGACGTGCGCCACCTCGCGCACGAAGCTCTTCGCATCGTGCGGGTGCGAATGATGGGTGTGCGGCTTGCTGGCGGCGTCATGGGCCAAGTGAACTCTCCTTCCCGAGAGATCATACATGCGCCCGAACCCGGCAGATGCAATGGCTCAGCGCCGCAGCGGCGGCGGCTCGACGCGCGGCCGGGCACGCGGGCGATGCCACACCACCAGCCAGCCTATCGGCCCCAGCACCAGGGCCCACACGACGCCCTGCCACAGGCGGCCACGCCACCAGCCCAGCAACGCCCCCACCGCCACGAACAGCAGGT
Source organism: Rhodanobacter sp. DHG33 (assembly GCF_014843005.1). GTDB lineage: Bacteria > Pseudomonadota > Gammaproteobacteria > Xanthomonadales > Rhodanobacteraceae > Rhodanobacter_A. The sequence continues at coordinate 24,564 of NZ_JACYXM010000008.1, forward strand.
TCCACCAGAACAGCGCTGTCCACGGCATCATCGCCCACAGGTTCAGGAACACCTGCCAGAACGCGCCGGGCGAATCCAGGTCGACGCCATGCGTTGCGCGGGCAAGCAGTTCGTCCACGTCGCGGCCGCCCTGCCCGCCGGACTCAGCCGCGCGCCAGCGTCAGCGCGTGGTCGATGCGCCGCAGCGCCTCGTCGCGGCCGCAGAGGTAGAGGGTATGGTCGATCGACGGCGACACCTGCGTGCCGGTGATCGCCACGCGCAGCGGCTGGGCGATCTTGCCCATGCCCAGCTCCAGCTTCGCGGCCACCTGCTCGATGACCTGATGGATGGGTTCGGGGCGCCACTCCACTCCGGCCAGCAGCGTCTTCGCCGCTTCCAGCACGGCGGCCGCGCTGTCGTTCTTCAGGTGCTTGGCGACGGCCTTGTCGTCCCACTCGGTGATGGGGCCGTACCAGATCTTCGCGCGCTCGGCCATTTCCTTCAGCGTGTGCACGCGATCGCGCAGGGCCACGATCACATCGGCAGGCTGCGGACCGTGCGCAACGTCGATGCCGGCTCGATCCAGATGCCAGGCAAACTCGGCAGCCAGCGCCGAGGGATCGTCCGTCTTGAGGTAATGCTGGTTGAGCCAATTGAGCTTCTCGGTGTCGAACCGCGAGGCGGCCTTGTTGACGTCGGCGGCATCGAACAGCCTGACCATCTCCTCGCGAGAGAAGATTTCCTGGTCGCCGTGCGACCAGCCGAGACGCACGAGGTAGTTGAGGATGGCGTGCGGCAGGTAGCCCTCCTCCCGGTACTCCATCACGCTCACCGAATTGGTGCGCTTGGAGAGCTTCTTGCCCTCCTTGTCGAGGATCATCGGCAGGTGCGCGAATTCCGGCACGGCCGCGCCCAGCGCGTGGTAGATGTTGATCTGGCGCGGCGTGTTGTTGACGTGGTCGTCGCCACGGATCACCTCGGTGATGCCCATGTCGATGTCGTCCACCACCACGGCGAAGTTGTAGGTGGGCCAGCCGTCGGAGCGGAAGATGACGAGATCGTCGAGTTCGGCATTGGCCCACTCCACGCGCCCCTTCACCTTGTCCTCGAACACTACCGAGCCTTCCAGCGGGTTCCTGAAGCGGATCACGCGGTTCGGATCCTCGCGGTACGGCTCGTTGCGGTCGCGGTAGTAGCCGTTGTAGCGGGGCTTTTCGCCCTTGGCCATGGCGGCCTCGCGCATCGCCTCGATCTCCTCCTTGCTCTCGTAGGCGTAATACGCCTTACCCTCGGCAAGCAGGCGATCGGCCACTTCCTTGTAGTGTGCGAGGCGGTGGGTCTGGTAGACCGGAGCCTCGTCGGCGGAGAGATCGAGCCAGGCCATCGCGTCCAGGATCGCCTGCACGGCTTCGTCGGTGGAGCGCTCGCGGTCGGTATCCTCGATGCGCAGCAGGAATTCGCCACCGCGGCGCCGCGCCTCCAGCCAGCAATACAGGGCGGTGCGTGCGCCGCCAATATGCAGGAAACCGGTGGGACTGGGGGCAAAACGGGTGCGGACGGTCATTGGCATGCTGGGAGTGCTACGGAGAAACCATGGATTTTAGCCGATACCACAGCCGGCTCGGCATGGCGGCATTACTGCTGGCCTGCTTCGCCACCACCGCGTCGGCGCTGGACAACCCCGGCTACGACCGCCCCGGCATCGGCTTCACGCCAGTCGTGCTGGGCAGCGGCGACATCACCGTGGAACAAGGTCTGCCGGACTGGAGCCTGGTCCGCGACAGCGGCGGCAGCAGCGCGCAATACACCGCCGACAGTCTGTTTCGGTTGGGCATCGGCCATTCGCTGGAATTGCAGCTCGGCAGCTCGTACAACCGTCTAAGCCAAGCCGGCGCGATCGATTACGGACGCGGCGACAGCACCCTGGCCCTCAAATTCGCGCTGCCTGCGCGCGGCAACTTCACATGGGGGCTGCTGGGCAGCGTGGAGTTCACCGACGGCGCAAGCGACTTCCGCAGTCCGCACCGCCAGTACCTGCTCGGTGCTGCCTTCAACTGGCAACTCGACGAACGGAACGGCGCCGCGCTGTATCTGGAAAACGTGCGCAGCGACGGCCACGACAGCCGCCAGTTGGCCGTCAACGACGGCTACGCATTCACGCCCAGATTCGGGGGTTATGTGGAATTCGACGTCATGGACACCGCCGGCTCGGGTCACGGCAGCCGCGCCGGCGCAGGCCTGGTCTGGATGCTCACGCCGCGCGTACAACTGGATGCCAGCATGCGCCACCGTCTCGATGGCGCGGCGCCCGAATGGGAGGCGGGCCTCGGCGTGGCCGTGTATTTCGGCCACTGAGACTTGCCGCCCGTCATCCTCCCGTCACATATCCGCCACCGGCACGCAAAGCCATTGCGCGAAGCTGCATGCAGGGTCACGCGAAGGCAAGCGTCATGCGCATCGGCATCGTCAGCGAAACTTGGCCGCCGGAGATCAACGGGGTCGCGCTCACCGTGAACGGCCTCGCCACCGGGCTTGCCGCCCGTGGCCACGCCATCGAGGTGGTGCGGCCGCGGCAGACGCGACCCAGCGTGGCCGACCCGCAGTTCGAAACCGTGCTCACGCGCGGCGCGGCGCTGCCGCGCTACCCCGGCTTGCGCTTCGGCCTCCCTGCCGGGCAGACCCTGAGCGAACGCTGGACGCAGGAACGCCCCGACGCGATCTACGTCGCCACCGAAGGCCCGCTGGGCGGCTCGGCCCTGCGCGCGGCCAATGCCCTGCGCATCCCGGTGGCCACCGGCTTCCACACGCGTTTCGACAGCTACGTCGGGCATTACGGCCTGCGCTGGCTGACGCCGCTGGTGCGCGGCCATCTGCGCCGCTTCCACAACCGCGCCCGCGCCACCCTCGTCCCCACCGACGCGCTGGCGCGCGAACTTGCCGAACTGGGCGTGGACAACGCACGCCTGCTGCGCCGCGCGGTGGACACGCAGCTCTTCCATCCCGGCCAACGCGATGCGGCGCTGCGCGCGCAATGGGGTGTCGATGCCGGCACGCCGGTGATGCTTTACGTGGGCCGCATCGCGGCAGAGAAAAACCTCGACCTCGCCGTGCAGGCGTTCCGCCTCGCGCAACGGCAGCAACCCATGATGCGCTACGTGTGGGTGGGCGACGGCCCCGCGCGCGCCGCACTGCAGGCAGCCAATCCGGACTTCATCTTCGCCGGCATGCAACGCGGCGACGCGCTGGCGCGGCACGTCGCCAGCACCGACCTGTTCCCCTTCCCCAGCCTCAGCGAAACCTTCGGCAACGTGATCCTCGAGGCGCTGGCCTGCGGCGTGCCGGTGGTCGCCTACCGCGAAGGCGCCGCGCGCGAGCATCTGCGCGACGGCTACAACGGCTATTGCATCGCGTCGGGCGACGCCGATGCATTCGTCACGGCCACCACCACGATGGCCGGCAACCCGGGTTTGATCCGTCACATGGGCCGCCGTGCGCACGAGAGCATGGCACGCCTGTCGCCGGATCAGGTGATCCGCGAATTCGAATCCCTGCTGCGCGAACTGGCCGAGGAGCAGCACCATGAACACGATACCGTCGTCGTCCATGCCTAGAACCATCGCCTTCGACCGCCGCGTCTGCGTGGCGGCAAACCGCTGGGGCACGCGCCGCGCCGTGGGCGTGTTCTTCGGCACCGTCAGCCGGCTCGGCAACGGCATGTTCTGGTATGCCTTGATGCTGGCCCTGGCCGTCATGGATGGCCGGCGCGGGTTGTTCGCCGCCGCGCACATGGCAGTCACCGGGCTGACTGCCCTGTGGCTCTACCGCGTGCTGAAGCGGTACACCCGCCGGCCACGCCCGTTCCGCGCCTGCCCTGGCGTGATCGCGCACGTGCCGCCGCTGGACGAATTCAGCTTCCCGTCCGGCCACACCCTGCAGGCGGTGGGTTTCACCATGGTGGCGCTGGCCTGGTATCCGGTGCTGGCGCCGCTGCTGCTGACCTTCACCGCACTGATCGCCGCATCGCGCGTGATCCTCGGCCTGCACTATCCCAGCGACGTGCTCGCCGCCATCGGCATCGGCGGCGCGCTGGGCGGCCTGTCGCTGTGGCTGGTGCACGCCTCGACCATGCTGGTCTGAGCAAGATCTGCGCATCGCGTCGCGCACCGTTGTGCGCTCAAGCACTTGCGACACCTATCCACAGGCTGTGCCCATGGGCGTCCACACTTGTTGTGGAAAACCTGCCATGCGCTGCGCAGAAATTCATCAGCGTGTGCCAAGTGCTTGTCGCCAAAGCGGTGAACCCGGTTTGTCCACAACTTTGTTCCGCAGACATCCACATCGGCTGTGGAAAACCGTGCGACGGAAACGACGATGCCGCCCACAGGCGGCATCGCGCTTTGCGCATCGAACGGATGAGACGAAACGGCGCGTATCGTAGACGCTGCGCTCCGCCCAGTTTCGCGACCTATCAGCCTGCGTTCGGCCACTCACGGAAAACCACGCAAACCGTCGTCTTGTCCAGCATGGCGAACTCGCGCGCACCCCACGGCCTGAGCGAAACGCTGCGCGAGTTGGGATGCAGGAGCTGCGGCGCGCGGGAAGACATTTCCTTGAATATCTCGTCGATGCAGTCTGTTTCCACCGCAAGCTCCGGGCGATCCTTTGCGGCGTACTCGGGACTTTCGACGATATAGGCCTTCGCACCATCGCGGGCGACGACGGCCATGTCTCCATCCTGATAGAGGATCTCGAATCCGAGGCCGCCGACGAAGAACTCCAACCCGTCCTGCAAATGGTCGTAGAAGATCTTTGGGATCAGATTCCTGAACATCGAAAATCCCTCCGTTGAAATCGGGGCCACGGGCAGCATGCACTCTTCCCGCAAGGCTTGCACCTTGCGCAAAAGCGACGATGCCGCCCGACGGCGGCATCGCGTCACGCAATAACGGGAAACGTCACGCTGCGCGCGGCGCCTTCTGCAACAGGTTGAGCAGGTCGGCGAGCTTGTCGCGCATCTCGCGGCGGTCGACGATCAGGTCGATCGCACCGTGCTCCACCAGGAACTCGGAGCGCTGGAAACCTTCAGGCAGCGTTTCGCGCACAGTCTGCTCGATCACGCGCGGACCGGCGAAGCCGATCAGCGCCTTCGGCTCGCCGATGTTGATGTCGCCCAGCATGCCGAGGCTGGCGGAGACGCCGCCGGTGGACGGATTGGTCAGCACGCTGATGTAGGGCACGCCGACATCGCGCAGCTTGGCCAACACGGCGGAAGACTTCGCCATCTGCATCAGCGAGTACAGGCCTTCCTGCATGCGCATGCCGCCGCTGGCGGCGAAGCACACCAGCGCGCTCTTCTCGGCCAGCGCGCGCTCGCCCGCACGGGCGAACTTCTCGCCGCCCACCGAACCCATCGAGCCGCCGACGAAACCGAACTCGAACGCAGTGGCGACCAGGGGCCGGCCCTTCAGGCGACCGCTCATCGCGACCAGCGCGTCCTTCTCGCCGCTGGCCTTCTGCGAGGCAATGATGCGCTCGCGATACTTCTTGGAGTCGCGGAACTTGAGCGGGTCGGTGGCCTCCATGCTGGGCCACAGCTCCTGCGTGGAGCCTTCGTCGAACAGCGCGAGCAGGCGCGTGCGGGCACGAATGGCGTGATGGTGCCCGCACTTGGGGCAGACCATCAGATTGCGCTCCAGCTCCGGCTTGTACAGCACCGAACCGCAACCTGCGCACTTCTCCCACACGCCTTCGGGCACCTTGCCCTTGCCTGCGCCAGAGCCTTGCGTGTGCGCACGCGGGTTCATGATTTTCTGCAGCCAGTTCATAGCGACGCCTCTGGTGAAGCTGGCATTCTAGCCGAGATCGCCCGCGGCACCGGACGCAGGCGTGTGGTGCGCTCCGTCAACGGGGCCGGAAATGGCGTTCGAGGTCTTCGGTCAGCCCGGGGCCGGCAGGCGCCCAGTGCAGCCGCGCCTTGGTTTGCGCGCTGGAAGCCGTCAGGTCGAGCCCGGCGAACATCCCCAGCCAGCCGAAATGCGCTGCGGCCTCCTCCGGCGACAACGAGGCCAGCGGCACATTCAATCCGCGGCCGATGACTTCGGCGATGTCGCGGAACGCCACGCCTTCCTCGGCCACCGCGTGGTAGCGAGCACCGGGCTCGCTCTTCTCCAGGGCGAGCCGGTAGAGATTCGCCACATCGAGGACGTGCGCCGCCGAGAAGCGGTTGCTGCCATCGCCCACGTAGGCGGAAACGCCTTTTTCGCGCGCCGTTGCGATGGCATAGGTAATGAGCCCGTGTCTGGCCGTGTCATGCACCTGCGGCAAGCGCACTACCGACACGTTGACTCCGTCCGCAGCCACCGTGCTGGCGGCCAGTTCCGAGGCTTTGCGTGGATTCGGATGCTCGAGATTGAAAACGTCCTCGGTAGCAGGCTCTCCATGTCCCGGGCTCCCCATGCCGACACCGGAGGTGATGACCAGGGGTCGATCCGAGCCGGCGAGCGCGGAACCCAATGCCGCGATGGCACGGCTGTCCTTCTCGCAATTGGCCACGAAGTTGGAGAAGTCGTGATCGAAGGCGCAGTGGATCACGCCGTCCGACCGGGCCGCGCCGCGACGCAGACTGTCTAAGTCCTCGAGGTCGCCTCGATGTGCCTCAGCGCCGGCTGAAGCCAAGGTCTGAGCACCGGCTTCCGATCTTGTCAGGCCGAGCACCTGGTGACCGTTGCGGAGCAGCTCCGCGACGATGGCCGAGCCGATGAAGCCGGTGGCGCCAGTAACGAATACACGCATGGAGTTGCCCTCTGCCGCGAATGGAATGGGCGCTACTATCAGCCCCCTCCTCCTGGCGATGAAGCCGTGACGTCATACGGGTATGAGCACTAACAGGAAGCCACTGCCGAACACGGAACCGAACGCGCTGGGCGCCTACCTCAAAGCCCGGCGTGCGAAGCTCGATCCGGCAACGCTGGGCCTGCCGCTGGAACGGCGCCGTACGCCAGGACTCCGGCGCGAGGAAGTGGCGCAACGCGCCCACGTCAGCGTGACCTGGTACACCTGGCTGGAACAAGGGCGCGGCGGCGCGCCCTCGCCCGATGCGCTCGAGCGCATCGCCGGCGCGCTGAAGCTCGAAGAAGTCGAGCGCGAGCACCTGTTCCTGCTCGCCCTGGGTCACCCTCCGGAAGTCCGTTTCCAGCCCGCCGGCGATGTAGCGCCCCGCTTGCAGCGCGTGCTGGACGCACTGGAATCCAGCCCGGCGTTGATCAAGACCACCACGTGGGATGTGGTGGCATGGAATCGCGCGGCGGCCGCGGCGCTTACCGACTACGGTACGCTAGCGCCCGAACAGCGCAACGTGCTGCGCCTGATGTTTCTCAACCCGCATGTGCGCGCGGCACAGCACCACTGGGAAAGCGTGGCGCGTTCCGTGGTGGCGGTGTTCCGTGCCGACGTGACGCGCACGGGTGCAGGCGCGTCGGAAGGCGTGCGCATCCTGATCGACGAGCTCGAACGGCAAAGCCCCGAGTTCGCCGCCATGTGGCGCGACAGCGACGTGCGCCACTTCGGCGGAGGCCGCAAGCAACTGACCCATCCGCAGGCAGGCGAGATCGCGCTGGAGTACTCGTCTTTCTCGGTCGACGGCCGGCCCGACCTGGGCATGGTGGTGTACAACCCGGCCACACCGGAGGACGCGGCCAGGATCCGCGAACTGATCCGTGCGCGGGAAGGCCGCTGACCGACGCTGTTCAGCGCGCGTCGAGCGCCTTCCGCACGGGTTGCAGGAACGCGGCCACGCGTCCGGCGACGTCCTCGGACGAGACCGCTCCCGCCAGCCTTTCCACCAACGCGCTGCCGATAACTACCGCATCGGCGAAACCGGCGATGGCCTTCGCGCTTTCCGCATCGCGCACACCGAAGCCCACGGCCACCGGCGCCTTCGCATGTGCGCGCACATCCGCCACGCGTGCGGCGATGTCCGTGGTGCTCAATCGCGCCGCCCCGGTGATGCCGGCGAACGACACGTAGTAGAGGAAACCCTCGGCAGCGGCGCACAGCTTCGACAGGCGATCCGGCGCCGTGGTGGGCGCGGCGAGCAGGATCTGTGCAAGACCAGCCGCACGCAGCGGCGCCAGCACCTCGGATTCTTCCAGCGGGCAGTCCACCAGCAGCACGCCATCGACGCCAGCCTGCACGGCTTCAGTCGCAAAGCGCTCATAGCCGTGGATCTCGATGGGGTTCAGGTAACCCATCAGCACCACCGGCGTATCGGCATCGCGGCGGCGGAACTCGGCGACCCATCCCAGCACGTCGCCCAGGCCCACGCCCTTGGCGATGGCGCGCTCGCTGGCGTGCTGGATCACCGGGCCGTCGGCCATCGGGTCGGAGAACGGCACACCCAGCTCGATCACGTCGGCGCCGGACTCGACCAGTGCGTGCATCAGCGCCACCGCATGTTCGGGTGACGGGTCGCCAGCGGTGACGAAGGGAATCAGCCCGGTGCGGCCGGCGGACTTCAGCGCGGCGAAGCGGCGGTCGATGCGATTCATACCTGCACTCCTTCGCGTGCGGCAATCGTGTGCACGTCCTTGTCGCCACGGCCGGAAAGATTGCACAGCACGATGCCGTCCTTCGGATATTCGCGCGCCAGCTTGACCGCCTGTGCGACCGCGTGGCTGGATTCCAGCGCGGCAAGAATGCCCTCGGTGCGCGCCAGCAGATGGAAGGCTTCCAGCGCCTCGTCGTCGGTGACGCCGACGTAGTCGGCGCGGCCGGCATCCTTGAGGAAGGCATGCTCGGGACCGACGCCGGGATAATCGAGGCCCGCCGACACCGAATGCGTCTCGGTGATCTGGCCGTCGTCGTCGCACAGCACGTAGGTACGGTTGCCGTGCAGCACGCCGGGACGGCCCGCCGCCAACGAAGCCGCATGGTGCCCGGTGGCAATGCCTTCGCCCGCCGCCTCGGCACCGACGATGCGCACCTCGCGATCGTTGAGGAAGGCATGGAACAGGCCGATCGCGTTGGAGCCACCGCCCACGCAGGCGGTGAGCACGTCCGGCAGGCGGCCGTACTGCTCCAGCAACTGCGTGCGCGCCTCGCGGCCCACGATGGCGTTGAAGTCGCGCACCATCAGCGGATACGGATGCGGCCCGGCCACGGTGCCGATGATGTAGAAGGTGTCGGCCACGTTGGTGACCCAGTCGCGCATCGCCTCATTCAAGGCGTCCTTCAACGTCTTCGAGCCGGATGTCACCGGCACCACCTCGGCGCCCAGCAGCTTCATGCGGTAGACGTTGATCTTCTGGCGCTCGATGTCGGTGGCGCCCATGTAGACCACGCACTGCAGCCCCAGCCGCGCCGCCACGGTGGCGCTGGCCACGCCGTGCTGGCCGGCGCCGGTCTCGGCGATGATGCGGGTCTTGCCCATGTGCCGCGCCACCAGCGCCTGGCCCACCGTGTTGTTGATCTTGTGCGCGCCGGTGTGATTCAGGTCCTCCCGCTTGAGCAGGATGCGCGCGCCGCCCACGTGCCGGGTCAATCGTTCGGCGAAATACACCGGGCTGGGCCGGCCCACGTAATGCGTGAGGTCGCGGTCGAGCTCGGCGATGAAGGCCGGATCCTGGCGCAGGCGCAGGTAGGCCTCGGTCAGTTCGGCCAGCGGCGCCATCAGGGTTTCGGCGACATAGCTGCCGCCGAACTGGCCGAAGCGGCCCTGGGCGTCGGGAAAGGCGTGGAAATCCCGGATCTCGGGCATGGGAACTCCAAAGGAAGATGCGGCGACAGGCTCACACCTTAGCGCCTAGTTCTCTGGTGAAAAAGCGAAAAGATCGCCCTGATACTTGAGTTAGACTCACAGCATGTCGGATCGCGACCTGCCCTCGTTGAATGCCTTGCGCGCCTTCGAGGCCGCCGCGCGGCTGGGCAGCATGAGCCTGGCCGCGCAGGAATTGCACGTCACCCATGGCGCCGTCAGCCGGCAGGTTCGCGCCCTGGAAGAAGCCCTGGGGCAGCCGCTGTTCGTGCGCCAGGGACGCGGTGTCGCACTCACCGCGACCGGCCAGCAGTTGCGCGAGCAATGCAGCGTCGCGTTCGGGCAGTTGCGGGAAGGCTGGCTGCAGTTGCGGAACAAGCGCGCCACTGCGGCCTGCGTGCTCGGCTGCTCCGGCAGCGTGCTGGCGCGCTGGGTGATTCCGCGGCTGGAGCGCCTGCGCCACGAACTGCCCGCGCTGACCCTGCACCTGGCCGTACAGGAAGAACCCGTGGTCGACCACCTGGCCAGCGTGGATGCCGCCCTGCTGCTGGCGGCGCCGCCCTGGCCAAGCAGTTGGCAGGTGCATGAGCTGGCGCCCGAACGCATCGGCCCCGTGCTGAGCCCGCGCTACCCCGGTGCCGACCGCCTGCGCGAACTGCCCGCCAGCGCGCTGTGCGACGAACCATTGCTGCATACCGCTTCACGCCCGCAGGCATGGCCGGAATGGGCACGCGCCATGGACCTGCCGCCCGAGTCGTTACAACAAACCCAGGCCCTGCCCCATCTCTACTTCCTGCTGGAAGCCGCCGCGGCAGGACTGGGCGTGGCCATCGCGCCGCAGCCGCTGGTGGCTGACGACCTCGTCAACGGGCGACTGCTCGCACCCTGGGGATTCCGCGAGACCTCCGCGTGCTGGGCGCTGGTTTCGACGCGGCGCACCGACGATGCGCGGCTTGCCGCGTTGGCGGACTGGCTGCGCCGCGAGCTGGCCGAGGCGTGAAAACGGGCGCGCTCAGAGATTCTGCCGCGCACCCTCCTTCAGTTTCTCCACGATCTCCGGCGTCTGCGGTCCCAGCACGCCGCGGCGATGCTCCGGGATGTGCGCCACGGTTTCCTCGCCGCCGAACACGTAGTAATCCAGCAGCCTTCGCCACTGCTCCCGCTCCGCCACCGGCAGCTCGCGGAAGGCCAGCAGGCAATGGAACAGCGCCGCCCTCGCATAGCCGGAGTTGTAGCCGGGCACGTCCACCGGGCTCCACCAATAGTTCATCAGCGCGTTGAGCTGCTGCAGCGACTCCACGTTGTGCCACCACAGCGGCGGGATGTAGATCGCGTCACCGGGATGCAGCTCCGCCACCTGCGCGGCGGCCAGCGCCTGCTTCAGGCGCGGGTAGCGCGGGTCGTCGGGCCGGTCCAGCCGCGCCAGGCTGATCGCCGCGCCGGTGGGCGCGAAATCCAGCGGACCGATGTAGAGGTTGGGCAACTGCTCCGGCGGAAACAGGGTGAAGCGCCGCGCGCCGCACAACACGCAGGCGATGTTGCGCATCGAGTCGAAATGCGTGGGCGTGGTGGCCTTGTTGCCCATCCACAGGCGCGGCTCCACCGCGGAATCGAGGAACGGCAGCCGGTGGTCTTCCAGCAGGCCCGGCAGGCATTCGCGCACACGTGCGCTCTGGATTACCAGCGCCGGCGCGTTCTCCCGCCGGCTGTAGTTGGCCAGCCGCTGCAGGCCCATGGTCACCGGCACTTTGAAGTGCTGGTAGCTCATCTCGCCCAGGTCCGCCGAGTAGCCGACGATGCCGTCGGCTTCCGGCGCCACCATCAGGGTGCTGACTTCGGCGCCGTTGTCCAGCTCGGCCAGCCGCTGCGCGAAAGCAGTATCCGACTGCAGTGCCAGTTGCACGATCGGCCAGTCGCGCACCAGTCCGCGGATCACCAGCGGGCGATCGCGGTCGACCAGGATGTGCGGGTCGAAAGGATGATCGGCATCGACCCGATACTCCTCCATCGCAGCCGGCACGGGCACCGTGCTGGAACCTTCGCTCATGGTTTGCCGTCCCCCTGGTTTGTACGGTGCGCCTCGTCCGCGGCGCGCACCGCCGCGATGAAATCCCGCAACTTGCCGGCATCCTTGATGCCCGGCGCCGACTCCACGCCGCTGGCCACGTCCACCGCCCACGGCCGCGCCACGCGTATCGCCGCACCCACGTTGCCCGCGTGCAGGCCGCCGGCGAGGATCACCGGCTGCGCAAGGTCACGAGGCAGCAGCGACCAGTCGAAGGCCTTGCCGCTGCCGCCGGCCTCGCCCGCGGCGTGGCCGTCCAGCAGCAGCGCGGCGGCACGCGGGTAATCCTGCAGGCGCGGCAGTGCGCCGGCCCCCTCTCCCATCGCGATGGCCTTGAGGTACGGGCGTCCGAACTGCGCGCACCAGCCGTCGGCTTCGCCGCCATGGAATTGCAGAAGATCCGGCTGCACCGCTGCAATGACTTCATCGACCAGACTGGCCTCGTCGTCCATGAACAAGGCCACGGCATCCACGAACGGCGGCAACGCGCGACGGATCGCCTGCGCCTGTTCCAGCGCCACCCGCCGCTTGCTGCGCGCGGTGAACACCAGGCCGATCGCATCCGCCCCCAGCCTTGCGGCCAGCAGGGCGTCCTCGGTGCGGGTCATGCCGCAGCACTTGATACGGGTCATTGCGAAACCTCCGCCGGCAAGCCCCAGTGCGCTTCGTAACGCGGCCCAAGGAAAGTCAGCCCTGACGATGGCGCGGTGGGCCCGGCCACTTCGCGATTACGGCCGGCCAGCAGTTCGGCGACCCACTCCGCCGGCTGCTCGCCGCGCCCCACCGGCAGCAGCGAACCGACGATGTTGCGCACCATGTGATGCAGGAAAGCATTCGCCTCGATCTCCACGATCACCTGCTCGCCCTCACGCCGTACGCTTACCGCCAGCACGCAGCGACGCGGGTGGGTGGCCTGACAGGAGACCGCGCGAAACGCGGAGAAATCGTGTTCGCCCAGCAGCGCCTGGGCCGCGGCATGCATGCGGGCGGCATCCAGCGGCAGGCGTTCCCAGGTGACATAGCGCGCATCCAGCGCCGCGCGCATCGGCCGGTTGAGGATGGTGTAGCGATAGCGCCGGCTGCGCGCGGAAAAGCGCGCATGGAAATCCTCCGCCACCGGCTGCGCCCACAGCACCGCCACGCTGAGCGGGAGGTTGGAGGTGGCACCTAACTGCCAGCTGCGCATCTCGCGTTCCACCGGCGCGTCGAAATGCACCACCTGGCAGCGGCCGTGCACGCCGGCATCGGTGCGGCCCGCACAAGTCACTTCGACCGGCTGCGCGGCGACCTTCGACAAGGCCTGCTCCAGCGCGCCCTGCACCGTGTTGCCGTGGGTCAGGCGCTGCCAGCCGAGGAAGTCGGTGCCGTCGTATTCGATGCCCAGGGCGATGCGCATGGATCGTGCTGTCGATTCAAAGCGGTGAGCGTAACAGGGCGCTCCTCCAACACGGAACGCCTGGAAGCCATGTACGGGCTCGTGAAGCAAACGGGCCGGCATGGCCGGCCCGTTTGCGGATCACCCGTACGACGCGGTGCTCAGTGCAGGTCGTCGAGCAGGCGCTTGGCGACGTCGCGCTGCATCTGGCTGCCTTCGTGCAGCACTTCCTCGAGCATGGCGCGGGCGCCTTCGGGATCGCCCATATCCATATAGGCGCGAGCCAGGTCGAGCTTGGTGTCCACCGGATCGTCGCTGAACTCGCGCGGCTCGATGTCGTGCCCGGCCGGCTGCACCTGCATCTCCGGCTCGTCGAAATGCCAGCTCGGTGCCGGCGCATGGGCCGCCTCGGCGGGTTCCGCGGCGTGATGCGCGCTGTCCGAACCGGCTTCGTCGGCCGACTTGGCTGCGTTGTCGTGCACGGGCGTGATGTCGAAGCTGTAGCTGTACTCGCTCACCTTCACCGGACCCGCCGGCATCGGCGGCGGACCGGCAGGCGTGGGTGCGGGCGCGGGCGCCGCAACAGGCTCGGCGGCGTACCGGTCGATGTCGAACTCGTGGTGCGCCTCGAGCTCGTCCGCCGACATGGCGCCATGCTGCGCAAACAGCGGATGGCTGGGCGCCAGTTCCTCGCCCATGTGGACCACTTCCTGCCACTCTTCCTGGTGCACGTCGCTGACGTGGGCATGCATGGCCTCTGCCGCTGCTTCGAAATGCTCGACGTCGCGGCGGTCGTAGTACAGGCTGACCAGTTCGAGATGCAGGCCGATGTCGTCGGGGTGCTCGGCCAGTTGGTCGAGCAGCGCATCCAGTTCGGCATCGCCGGTGCTGCCCAGCGGCGGCGAGGCTTCGAACCGGTCGGCCAGCGAAGGCGCCGTGCGCGACGGCGCGGCGGCAGGCTTCGCCGCGCCGCGGCGACGCAGCAGGCCCAGCAAGACCAGCAGAAGGATGACGCCACCCAGCGCTTCGACCCAGAGCTGCGAGTACCAGGGTTCTTCATTGACGGGCGCCGGCTTGCTGGCGCTCGGCTTCAACGGTGCGGTCTTGGCCGATGTCGCGACCGGCGCGGGCTTACTTGCCACGGCGGGTGCCGTCGAGGCGCTGCCCGGAACCGACGCCGCTTTCGCGGCAGCGTTCGACGCCGTCGTGCTGCTGGCGGAAGGAGCCGCGGCCGTGCCGGCACCGGCTGGCTTGGCCGCCGGCTGGGCAGGAGCATTCGCAGCGGCCGCAGCAACTGCAGTCGCCGCTGGAACTGCCTCGGCCGGCATGCCGGCCGCCTTGCGCGCCGCGGCCAGCTTTTGCTGCAGCTCGGCGATTTCGTTGTCCTTGAGGGCCAGCAGGCGCTGATTCTTGCCGTTGATGTCGGTGAGGTCCTTCAGGCGCGACTTCAGGTCCTCATCCTGCTGCTGCAGGCTGGCGAGGGTTTCCTGGCTGCGCTGCAAGTCCTGGCGCAAGGCATTGCCGCCCTCCCCGCTACCGGACGTTCCGCCGGCCTTGCCGCCCTGCTTTGCCGGAACCAGGGCCAGATGGTCGCTTGCGCTGCCCGCGGCTGACGTGGGCGAACTGGACGTGGAGGCTCGCGTACCGGCATCGGCCACGGTCGTCGGGGCGCTGCCCACCGTGCCATTGCGCCAGTCGCCGTTCTGGCGGCGCACTTCCGCGGCTGCGGCCGCCACGGCGATCGCCTCGGCATCGGCCTTGCTGGGGATGCGCAGCACCGCGCCAGCTTTCAGCGCGTTGATGTTGTCGTGATAGAACGCATCGGGATTGGCCTGCTTGAGCGCCAGCAGCATCTGGTTGAGGTCGACGCCGGCCGGCGCCGTCTGACGGGCCACCGTAGACAGGTTCTGGCCCCGCTCGATCGGTCCGAAACGGCCGTTCGCTTCCTGCTCCGACGCATGCTCGGACGGACGGGTATGGGAAGGCGCGGACGCAGCCGCCGATTTCGACGTGCGGGTGGGCGGCGGCAGCTGTGCCAGCGGCAGGGCGCGGTTGCTGCCGGGCGGATCGAGCAGGATGGTGAATTCGTGAACGTTCTTCTGGCTTTCGAGCAGCAGGTCCAGGAAGGGATCGTTGACCGCCGTATCGCTGGTGATGCGGATCAGCTTGCCGCCATCGACCACGGAGACATGCAACGGTATGGAGGACCCTCCGCTGGATGCATCCCCCGAAGCCAGGCGCACGCTGAGCTGCTGCAACTCTGCCGGCGTGGCCTGCTGCACGGGGATTTCGGCCAGCAAGGGCTGACCAAGCGCGGACTTGACCCGGATCTGCCCAAGGTCCATCGCCAACGCATGACCGCTGCCAAGCGCCAAGGCCATCAGCAATGGCAGTTTCAACGAACGATTCATCAGGTGTTCCCCCGAACAAGCCGTAGCCTCCGGCGAGGCCGCCACGATGGCGGCGCTTCAGCCAGATAGGGCGTCACTTTAGTTAGATGCAGGCGTATCAACAATAGGCGTATCGAAGACTTGCGGCGCATTGCTGCTACGCATTCCAGAAATTGGCGGCCAATCCGGCAACCCGCTCAAGGCCCCCAGACTGGCCAGGCGACACTCAATGCTGCGACCTTGCGGCCTCCCCGGCCTGCTGCGTCGCCTGCAATTGCTCCTGCAATCTGGTGATTTCCGCGTCCTGCTCCTTGAGCTTTTCCGCCGCCGCCTTGCTGCTGGCCTCTTGCGCGGCCACGTCGTTCTGCAATTGCTGCACCGCAGTACGCTGCTTGGCGACGGCTGCCGCGTCCTTGCGCGCATCCTTGGAAACCTGCGCCGTGGCGGCAGGCTGGGATTGCGCCCACAGCGCCGGCGCCAGCAGCGCGCCTGCCAGGACCAGACCAACCATGCCGCGCCTCACAGGTAGTCCTCGATCAGCAGTTCGGCGATCTGCACGGCGTTCAGCGCTGCGCCCTTGCGGATGTTGTCGGAGACGACCCACAGGTCGAGGCCGTGGTCGTGCGAGATGTCCTCGCGGATGCGCCCCACGTAGACCGGGTCCTTGCCGGCCACATCGCCCACCGGGGTGGGATAGCCGCCCGCCTTGCGCTCGTCCATCACCACCACGCCCTCGGCCTGCTCCAGCAGTTCGCGGGCCTGCTTGGCGGTGATCTTGTCGCGGGTCTCGATGTGCACCGCCTCGGAATGGCCGTAGAACACCGGCACGCGCACCGCCGTGGGGTTCACCTGGATGGAGTCGTCCTCGAGGATCTTGCGCGTTTCCCACACCATCTTCATCTCCTCCTTGGTGTAGCCGTTGGGCTGGAAGTCGTCGATGTGCGGGATCACGTTGAAGGCGATCTGCTTGGAGAACTTCTTCGACTCCACGTCCTGGAAATTCAGCAGGGCCGCGGTCTGCTTGCCCAGCTCCTCCATGCCCGAACGGCCCGCACCGGAAACCGACTGGTAGGTGGCCACGTTGATGCGCTCAATGCCCGCCGCGCGATGGATCGGCGCCAGCGCCACCAGCATGCCCATGGTCGAGCAGTTGGGGTTGGCGATGATGCCGCGGGCAGCGTACTGCGCAATGGCGTGCGGATTCACCTCGCTCACCACCAGCGGGATGTCGTCCTGGTAGCGGAACTCGGAGGTGTTGTCGATCACCACCGCGCCGGCCGCCGCCGCACGCGGCGCATGCACCTTGCTCACCGAGCCGCCGGCGGAGAAGAACGCGATGTCCACGCCCGCGAAGTCGTAGTCGTCGAGGTTGCGCACCGTCACCTGTTTGCCCGCGAACTCCACCTTGCTGCCGGCGGAACGCTCGCTCGCCAGCGGCACCAGCTCGCTGACCGGGAACTGGCGTTCGGCGAGAATCGAAAGCAGGGTCTCGCCCACGGCGCCGGTGGCGCCGACCATCGCAACCTTGTAACTGCTCTTCTTGCTCATCGGGTGGGTTCTTCACGGGTGGGGAAAGGGGCGCGGGCCACGACCAGCGCTTCGGAATTCAAGAGGTTCGGCGGAGACCCGGCATGCGGGCCGTGGCTGAACAGGGCCAGCACATTGTCCACCGCCACGGCGGTCATGGCACGGCGCGTTTCGGTCGTGGCGCTGGCGATATGCGGGCTGAGCAGCGCGTTGTCCAGCGCGAGCAGGTCGGGATGCACCTTCGGCTCGCCCTCGAACACGTCCAGCCCGGCGGCGGCAAGGCGGCCTTCGCGCAATGCGGCGGCCAGCGCCGCATCGTCCACGATGCCGCCGCGCGCCACGTTCACCAGCACCGCGGTGGGCTTCATCTGCGCCAGCTCGGCGGCGCCGATGGCGTGGCGCGTCTGCGGCGTCAGCGGCAGCACCAGCACCAGGAAATCGGATTCGCGCAGCAGCGTGGCCTTGTCCACCAGGCGAGCGCGGCATTCGCGCTCGGTGGTTTCGGGCAGGCGCGAACGGTTGTGGTAGAGCACCGGCATGCCGAAGCCCTGCGCGCGCCGCGCGATGGCCTGGCCGATGCGGCCCATGCCCAGGATGCCCAGCGTGCGTCCGCGCACGTCGATACCCAGCCAGGCCTTGAAGCCAGTGGCATGCCACTGCCCCGCGCGCAGCCAGCGCTCGGCCTCGCCGACGCGACGCGCGGCGCCCAGCAGCAGGGCCCACGCGAAATCGGCCACGCTCTCGTTGAGCACGTCGGCCGTGTTGCTGGCGGCGATGCCGGCCGCGGTGAGCGCAGTCACGTCGAGGTTGTCGTAACCCACGCCGAGGTTGGCGACGATGCGCAGCCGCTGTGCGCCGGCGATTTCCGCCGCGCCAACGCGATCCTTCAGACCCACGATGGCGGCGTCGCAACCGGCCAGCTTCGCGGCCAGATCGGCAGAGGCGAACTTCACTTCCGCCGCTTCCTCGCGCACTTCGAAATGCGGCAACAGCCGCGCGATCTCGCTGTCGAAGGTGGGGCGCGACACCCAGACGACCGGTTTGTTGCCTGCCATGCTCACTCCAGCGCGCCGCTGCCTCAGGGGATGCGCGGCGCAACGATGCCCACGTCGCCGCATTGCGCGCGATGGCGCAAGGCGTGGTCCATCAGCACCAGCGCCATCATCGCCTCGGCGATGGGCGTGGCACGGATGCCGACGCAAGGATCGTGGCGACCCTTGGTGACCACGTCCACCTGCTCGCCGGCCAGGTTCACGCTGCGGCCGGGGATCAGGATGCTGGAGGTGGGCTTCAGCGCGATCGAGGCGATCACCGCCTGACCCGTGCTGATGCCGCCAAGAATGCCACCCGCATGATTGGACGTAAAGCCGTCCAAACGCATTTCGTCGCGGTGTTCGCTGCC
Organism: Rhodanobacter sp. DHG33; assembly: GCF_014843005.1. Classification (GTDB taxonomy): domain Bacteria; phylum Pseudomonadota; class Gammaproteobacteria; order Xanthomonadales; family Rhodanobacteraceae; genus Rhodanobacter_A. The sequence goes on from NZ_JACYXM010000008.1 coordinate 43,054, forward strand.
GTGCTGGGAAACCGCGGCGAAACCGTCGCCGATCTCGACGCCCTTCACCGCGTTGATCGACATCAGCGCGCTCGCGAGGTCGCCGTCCAGCTTGCCGTAGATCGGCTCGCCCCAGCCCGGCGGCACGCCTTCGGCCACCACGCTGACGCGCGCGCCGACCGAGTCGCCCGATTTGCGCAGTGCGTCCATGGCCTTTTCGAGTTCGGGCACCTGCTCCGCGCAGGGCCAGAAGAACGGGTTCTGCTCGACCGCGTCCCAATCGAAGCCGGACGGCGCGATGCTGCCCAACTGGGCGAGATAGCCGCGCACGCGCACGCCGTGGCGCTCGGCCAGCCATTTCTTCGCGATCACGGCGGCCGCCACGCGCATCGTGGTCTCGCGCGCAGACGAGCGGCCGCCGCCGCGCGGGTCGCGGATGCCGTATTTCTGCCAGTAGGTGTAGTCGGCATGCCCCGGACGGAAGGTCGAGGCGATGTCGCCGTAGTCCTTGCTGCGCTGGTCGGTGTTGCGGATCAGCAGCGCGATGGGCGTGCCAGTGGTCTTGCCCTCGAATACGCCGGAGAGGATTTCCACCTCGTCCGCCTCGCGGCGCTGCGAGGTGTGCCGGCTCTTGCCGGTGGCGCGGCGGTCGAGATCCTGACGGAACTCTTCCTCGCTGATCGGCAGCCCGGGCGGACAGCCGTCGATCACGCAGCCGATGGCCGGCCCGTGGCTTTCGCCGAAGGTGGTGACGGTGAAGAGCTTGCCGAAGGAATTGCTGGACACGGGATTTGGACGTCCGAAGAAGACCCCCACAGCTTACCGCGATGCAGCAATTCCTGCGCCCTTCGCCGCGAGATCGGCCCATTCGCGCGCCAGCAGTCCGAAAACGACATCGTCGACCCATTCGCCACGGAACAGCAGGCTTTCGCGGAAATGAGCCTCCTTGCGCATGCCCAGCGCCTGCAGCATCGCCATGCTCGGGGCATTGCGCGGATCGACCGACGCATGCACGCGATGGATGCCCTGGCCGCCGAATAGCCAGCCGAACAATGCATGCAGCGCTTCGCGGGCGAGGCCTTTGCCTTGGACGGCAGGCGCCAGCGTGATGCCGAATTCGGCCTGCCCGTCGGCCATGCAGAAGCCGACGTCGCCGATCAGCACGCCGTCAACGCGATCGCGGATGGCGCGCTGGAACCACTGGGCCTGCACTGGCTCGGCCAGCGCCGACTGGTCCTCGATGAAACGCTCGGCCTCGGCCAATGCCGCCGGTCGCCAGCCTTGATAACGGCAGACCTCGGGGTCGGCGCGGTAGCGGAACAATGCCTCGGCATCGCCTTGCCGCAGAGCGTCCAGCCGCAAACGGGCCGTCATCAGCTCCATCGGCTCAACGTCGCGCGGCCGCGGCGGCATGGATCGACGCGCGATGCTCGACCAGGTCGCGCCGCTCCAGCGCGAACACACCCATCTGGCCCACCTTGAACTCGATCCACACGAAGGGCACTTCCGGCAGCAGCGCGGCCAGCGCGTGCTCGCTCTCGCCCACCTCGACGATCAGCAGGCCGTCGTCGGTGAGGAGGCCGGCCGCCTCGTCCAGGATGCGCAGGCAGATGTCCAGGCCGTCCTCGCCCGAGGTGAGGCCGAGCTTGGGCTCGTGTGCGTACTCGCCGGGCAGCGCGGCGTATTCGTCTTCGGTGACGTAGGGCGGGTTGGAGACGATCAGGTCGTACTTGCGCCCGCGCACGCCTTCGAACAGATCGGACTTCACCGCCTCCACGCGCGATTCCACGTGTTGGAACACGATGTTCTCGCGTGCCAGCGACAGCGCTTCGTCGCTGATGTCCACGATGTCCACGCACCAGTCCGGGTTGTATTCCGCCATCGCGATGCCGATGCAGCCGGAACCGGTGCACAGGTCGAGCGCGCGTTCGACGTGGCGCTCGTCCAGCCAGGGCGCGAAGCCGGACTCGATCAGCTCGGCGATCGGCGACCGCGGCACCAGGGCGCGGCGGTCGCTCTTGAACTTCAGGCCGGCGAACCAGGTTTCGCCGACGAGATAGGCCACCGGCAGGCGCTCGCTGACGCGGCGCTCGATCAGCGCCAGCACGTTCGCACGCTCCTCGGCGGTGAGCCGGCCCGCGCCGTAGGCCGGCGGGATGTCCGGCGGCAGGTGCAGGCTGGCGAGCACCAGGTGGGTGGCCTCGTCGATGGGGTTGTCGTGGCTGTGGCCGAAGGTCAGCCCGGCGGCCGAGAAGCGGCTGGCGCCGTAGCGGATGAAGTCGATGATGGTGGCGAGTTCGGCGGTCACGGGCGGCCCACGGCGCGGCAAAAAGACCGCTGATTATAAACGCGAGCCCCGTATACTGGCTGGATGACTTTCAAAGTATTGCTCCAATACATCCTTCCGCACCGCTTCCTGTCGCGCCTGGTCTATTGGGGCACGCGCTGGACGTTCGCGCCCTGGAAGAACTGGCTGATCTCCACCATCGTGCGCAACTACGACGTGGACATGGCCGAAGCGGCGCAGCCCGATCCGCTGGCCTACCAGCACTTCAATGCCTTCTTCACCCGCAAGCTCAAGCCCGGCGCACGCCAGGCCGACGGCGACCCGGCCGCCCTGCTCTCGCCCGCCGACGGCCGCATCAGCCAGGCCGGCAAAATCGTGGACGGGCGCATCTTCCAGGCCAAGGGGCAGGAATACACCGCCGCCGAATTGCTGGGCGACGATGCTTCCGCCGCCCCCTACCGCAACGGCCGCTTCGTCACGGTGTACCTGTCGCCGCGCGACTACCACCGCGTGCACATGCCGCTGGCCGGCACGCTGCGCGAAACCGTGCACGTGCCGGGGCGCATCTTCAGCGTGGCGCCGTTCGCGGTGGAAGCCATCCCCCGCCTGTTCGCGCGCAACGAGCGGCTGGTCTGCCATTTCGAGAGTCCGCGCGGGCCGTTCGTGGTGGTGATGGTGGGGGCGATCCTGGTGTCTTCCGTGGCCACCGTGTGGGATGGGCTGGTGATCCCGCCTTATGCGTCCTCGATCCGGCGCAAGTCGTTCGCCGGGCAGAACATCACGCTGGAGCGTTTCGCCGAGATGGCGCGCTTCAACATGGGCTCCACCGTGATCCTGCTGTTGCCCGAAACCCTGGCCGAGCTGGACGGGCTGGCACCGCAGCAGGCGGTGAAGGTAGGGCAGCGGCTGGGCGTCTGCACACGGGAAAACTGACGCAACACGTCATTTTGTGACGCACTGGGCGCGTCGCACGATGCGACCGCCGGTATTCTCCCGGCCTTAGCCGCGGCCGTCGCGGCGTCTGGGGACGGGGATTTCATGCAACTGCTCAGTCCGGCCATCGCCTTCTTTCGCGCCCACCAGCTCAACCGCCAATTGCGGGAGATCGCGCGCCGCGTCCATGCCCTGCCCCAGCGCAGCCGCACCCAGCTGAGCGTGCAGACCCTGCGCGAGATCGGCCATGCCACGCGCAGCGAGTTCCCGCACCTGTACGGCACCGCGCCGGAAGCGCGTTACCTGCCCTGGGGCCAGGGCACCGATGCCGGTTACGAGCGGGCCCGCTCGGACAACCCCGAAGTGGCCATGCGCGGCATCGCGCTGTGGCTGGCCGTGGCCTATCACGAAACCAAGCATTCGCCGCAGGACCGGCTGCTGCCGCAACACCGCCAGGTGCTGCAGCTGGTGAACGAGCTGAAGCGCCTGCATCGCCCGGTAGCCGATCCGGTCAAGGATTGGATGAACGCAGGCGCCACCGCCTGACCGGTCTCAACCGGCGGCGCGGCTCAACGGCACTCCGGCACCTTCAGCGCCTGCCCTACCGAGATGTGCTGGTGGTGCAGATGGTTCATCTCGGCGACTTCCTGCACGCTGGAGCAGCGCAGCTTGCGCACGATGCCCACCAGCGTATCGCCACGGCGCACCGTGTAACGGCGGACACCGACCGGACCCGGCGGTGGCGGCGGCGGATCGTCCACCACCGGCGCGGCGGCGTTATGCAGATCGGTGGCGAGGATGGGCCACGGGCCGTCCTCGCAACGCGCGGCATACGGCTGCTCCAGCAGCTTCGGCACCTGCAGCACCGCGCCCGCCGGCTGCTCCTGCTGCGGATCGAGCCGCGGGTTGAGGTTGCGCAAGGTGCGGAACCAGCCTTCCTCCATGCCGCCGGCCGAACCCAGGCACACGGTGAGCTCGCTCAGCGACGCCGGCCGCTTCAGCGTGATGCTGCCGGGCGCGCCGTCGATCTTCGGGAAGCGCAGGTTGTAGCTGTCCGGATGCAGGAACAGCCACGCCGCCGCCAGCACCGAAGGCACGTAGTCGCGCGTTTCCTGCGAAAGCTGGTTGTAGATGCGCGGATCGTAGAAGCTCACCTTGGTGTCGTCGCCCACCAGCCGGCGCATGCGGCCCTCGCCGGTGTTGTAGGCGCCGATGGTCAGCTCCAGGTTGTCGTTGAATACCGCCAGCTGCTCGTCCATGTACTCGGCGTTCGCGCGCGCCGAGGCGGCTGGGTCGAAACGCATGTCGAAACCGTCGTCGGTGGTGAGGCCGAAGCGCATGCCCGTGGCGTACATGAACTGCAGCGGGCCGGCCGCGCCGGAGCGCGACACCGCATGCACCTTGCCGCCGGATTCCTTGGCCATGATGCCGAACAGCAGCGCCTCGGGCAGATCGGCCTGCTTGTACGCGGGCCACATTTCGCTGCGCATGTACTGGTAGCTGATCCACGCGTCGATCAGGTTCGGGCGCCATTGCGTCAGCCACATCTGCAATGCGGCCTTCACCGCGCCGTTCATCGCGATCAGCTCCGAGAGCTTCTGGCCGTGCAGCAAGGTCACGCTGCGCTGCGCCTCGGGCAGCACGGCCGGGCCATGCTGGTCCAGCGCCATGCCGGTCTGCGGATCGCCGTCGTCGTTCTCGTCGCCGATGGAACTGCCGTCCTTCGCCCGCAGCATGTGGTCGTACGCGGAGAAGAAGCGCTGCGTATCGCAGCCGGGCGTGCTGCCGCAGCGGACGGAGGCGTTCTTCACCGTGTCCAGCGCCTGGTTCAGCGTCTGCTGGCCTGCGGCGACATTGCCGGCACGCACCTGCTGCAGCGCCGTTTCGTAGCCCTGCGTGGCCTGGTCGAGCTGCGCATAAAGCGCGGTCACCGTCGGCTTGGTCGGCCCCGGGCTGGCACAGGCGGCCAACAGAACCAGCGCAGCCGCCAATGGAGCCAGACGCAAGGAACGAACAAGACGTACAGACCGCATGAGAAAAACCACCCGACGAAAGTGCGACACCATAGCCCGCGGCATCCGCATACTCAATGAAGTGAAATCTTGCGGCTGGCTACAATCGGATCCGGTTTCGGCGAAGAGGTTCCCATGAGCGACATCCTGGCTGGCGAGACGCGCTGATGCCGCGCGTCGAAACCGTCGCCGCCGATACGCCGTTCGGCGAACGTCTCGCCACCGGCTTCGGTTATCCGTTGCGCGGTGCCGGACTGGCCACCTGCACGGCACTCGCGCTGGCGCATTGGGCAGGCCTGCTGCCTGCCATCGGTACGCTGGCCAGCCTGCTGGTGTGGGCCGCCACCTGGCGCTACGCCGCCGAGTGCCTGCAGCACACCGCGCATGGCTACGCCAATCCTCCGGACGTCGGCGTGGACGAAGCCGGCGCGACGGGCTGGGCGCTCACCCTGATCCATCTGGCCGCGGGGGCGTTGTTCATCGCCTGCGCGTGGCTGGCTCCGGCCGCGTTGTGGCTGCTGGTCCCGATACTGGTGCTGGCGCCGCCGGCCATCGACATGTCGCTGGCCTTCGACGGCAACGTGCTGCTGGCCCTCAACCCGGCCACCTGGTGGCGCACCGCGCATGGCTTCGGCGGTGCCTACCTGGTGCCAGTGGCGATCAACCTGCTGCTGGGCGCGCTGCTCGCGCTGGCGGCATTCACCTCCCACCTGGTGCCGCGCTTCGTCGCGCTGCCGCTGTTCGGCTTCGCCTACACCTATCTGATCGTGCTGGCCTTCCACCTGATGGGCGCATTGATCCACCAGCGCCACGAACGCTTCGGCCTGGAGCCCGAGGCGCCGAAACTCGCCGAGGCCAGCGGGCAGGACGAGGACACCCGTCTTGTCGATGCAACCCGCACGCTGGCCGGCAACGATCCTGTCGCGGCGCTACACCAGCTGGCCGATCGCCTGCGCCAGCGCAATGCACCCGCGCCGGTGCACCAGCTCTACCGCGAGCTGCTGCATCGCCAGGGTTTGCGCGACGATCTGCTGGTGCACGCCCAGATCTGGATCGCCGCATTGGTCGCACAACACGAAGCGCGTCGCGCCCTGGGCCTGGTGCAGGAATGCTGCGGCATCGATCCTGTGTTCGTCCCCGACGATCCGCGCACCTGCGGCGAACTGGCCGACCTCGCCGCACGCCTGGGCATGGGGCGCCTGGCCATCCATCTCGGTCGCGGCTATCTCGCGCACTGGCCACGCGACGAACACGTGCCGCATTACGGCCTGCTCGTCGCGCGCTTGCTGGGAGCGCAGACCGAACATCGCACCGAGGCCCTAGTGCTGCTGGAAAAACTCGCCGCTGCGTGGCCCGAGCATCCATCGCGCAACGACATCGCCTTGCTGCAAAGGCAATTGGCGGGTGCCGCATGAATGCAACACGGTCCGCAGCCGCCATCGCGCTTGCCGGCATGCTCGTCTTCCTCGCCACCGGCATCGCCGCGCAATGCCTGCGCCCCGATCTCGACTGGGTGCGCGTGCCCAACAGCTTCTACCTGATCGGCCCATGGGGTGGCATGGTGCGCACCGGCTACTACGCCATGGCATTCGCTTTGGCACTCTTCGGCGCAAGCGCGTATTCCGCGCTCATGCCCGCAGCACGCAGCGGGGCGCCGTTGCTGCTGTTCGTCGTGGCCGGTGCGGCGCTGGCACTCACCGTGCTGGCCACCACCGATACGCCGGGCCGACCGCCCACGCTGCACGGCTACGTGCATGGCATGGCGGCACAGACCGCTTTCCTCTGCACGGCCACCGCCATGTTGCTGCAGGCGTGGCGATGGCGCGGCGACCCGCACTGGCGGCGCTGGTTCCGATCCGCCTTCGCGTATGCCGCGCTTTGTTTCGTGCTGCTGTGGGTGCAGGCATTCTGGCGCACGCTACCCCGCGGCCTCAGCCAGAAAATGTTGATACTGCTGATACTGGGCTGGCTGATCGCCGCCGCATGGCGACTGCTGCGCAGCCCCCATTACGACGGAACAGACGCATGAGCCGCTGGCGCCCACCCTCCCCCGGCTCCACGGCCATCATCACCCGTGCCGGCTTCGAGAAGCTCAAGGCCGAACTCGACCACCTGTGGCACACCCTGCGCCCGGAAGTGGTGAAGGCATTGGCCGCTGCCGCGGCGGAGGGCGATCGCTCGGAAAACGCCGAGTACACCTACCGCAAGAAGCAGCTCGGCGAGATCGACCGCCGTGTGCGCTACCTCAGCAAACGCATCCCCGCGCTCAAGGTGGCCGAAGGATCGCCCGGCGACCGCGAGGCGGTGTTCTTCGGCGCCGCGATCGCGCTGGAAAACCTCGCCAGCGGCGAGGAGGTCACCTACCGCATCGTCGGCCCCGACGAGACGGACGCAAAGCTGGGCTGGATCAGCATCGACTCGCCGCTGGCGCGTGCGGCGCTGAAGAAGCGGCTGGACGACGAGTTCGAGGCGGAGCTGCCCGGAGGGCGCACGCGATTCCTGATCGTGGATGTGCGCTACGAGGCGTGAACGCGTTTCCGTACGTGGGCTCCTTCGCCAAGGGCATCAGGAAAGCGCACTGACCATGACGCAGTAGCCGTCGGGATCGCGTAATGCAAACTCCAGCGTTCCCGTGGCCGGGTTGCGGGCGGGCTCCTCGTCCAATCTGGGCACGAGGCTGCGCGCCCTTTGCACCGCGGCCTCGAAATCATCGACGCGGAAGAACAGCAGAAGGCCGTTGCCGGGCTTGGCGACGCCGGGACTGGTCAGCGAAGGATGATCGTGCGCACCCCATGCATGCAGGCAAAGCAGCACCGTGCCGTCCGCATCGAGAATCTGTCCGAAGTAATCGTGCTCGGGCGCCGTCGCAGGTTGGCCGAACAGCCGCTGGTACCACGCGAAACTGCGGGCGACATCGTCCACGCCGATGATGGTCCAGGTGCGTTTCATCAACGGCCTCCTGCGCCCCTCAATTCGCCTGATTCGCCAGTGTTTCCGCCAAGGCCAGGTATTCCTCGCCCTTTTCCAGTCCCGCGATGAAGCGCGCGGGAATCGCCTCGAGACCGCCTAGTGCACCGCACAGGGCACCGGTGAGCATGGCGCGCGCCTGGTTCTGGCCGCCTGCGTTCACCGCATTGAGCACGCCCTGCTCCACGTCGCCCTGGAAGCGCGCCGCGAGGTAATAGGCCGCGGGAAACTGGTGATACACCGCGCACGGCAGGCCATAGACCAGGCCCACTTTCGACGCCGGTTCGATGGCCACGCCGGGGTCGTGCGCCGCACGTGCGATGGACGACACCGTGAGCAAGGCATCGGGCGAGGCGAACTGCCCCGCCTGCAAGGGTGCCTCCGCACCTTGCGGTACGTCCAGCGCGCCGCTGGTCACGGTGTGGAACGGCAGTTCGCCGGACTTCACCATGCCCATCAGCCGGCCGGACAAGTCCCCGTTCAGCGCCACTCCGTTCACCAGTTGCCCAAGTACCACGGCGAACGCCAGCGTCATCGCACCCACCGTGGGGTCGCGCTGAGTGAGCGCCACGTTGCTGCTCACATGCCGTGCCAGCTGCGAAGGCTCGCCCGCATAACGCACCGCGATGGCCAGCACACGCTCCGCCCCCTCGGTATTGTCCGCCAGCCCCGCTACCTGCCCCCACGGCAGGCCGGCATGGCGCTTGCGCCATGCCTCGCGGATCGACTGGCTGGTGTACCCGCCCGGACCGGCCATCGGTGTGCCGTCCAGCAGCGGAAAGAGTTCGCGATCCATCCGCGCGCAGAAGTCTTCCTCGTCGTAGCTCTTGCGCTCCACCAGCGAGCGCAGCGTCAACGCCAGGATGAAACCCGCCTGCGACGACGCTCCTGCGGGCAATCCCTCGTGATAGCGCCCGGGCTTGGGTGCCGTGTAATCGCTGACCCAGTCGCCGTAGTCGCGCCTGAGGGCGTCGAGGTCGTAGTACCAGTGGGGCCCCAGGGCCAGCGCATCGCCGATGAAGGCGCCAAGCAGAGCGCCCTGGATGCGGTTTTTTCTTGAAACGGAAGACGGGATTTGCGGCATGTTGGAGAGCCCTGCAATGCGACGGAAACAAGTCATCGTACGCTTGACGCCAACACACTCCAAAGGAGAGCTTGAGCCACATCAGACGAACAAGCTAAGTAAACCTGACACCGTTTTAGGTCCCGACGAGACCAATGCTAGGCTGGACTGGATGAGCATCGACTCGCCACTGACCTGCGCGGCGCTGAAGAGGCGCCTCGACGACGAGTTCGAGGCGGAACTGTCCGGCGGACGCACGCGCTTCCTGTTTATGAAGAAGATTTGCCTCGTCCAAATTGCAACAGCGTACAAACAGTCATGACGACAAAGGCGGCAAGGAGAAATCCATCTCCTACTATCAAAACCAACATGCGTAATATGAAATGTCCAGGCTCCTCGCTAAAGACAGGCAAGTTGTTGGTGCACTGAACCCAAATTACCCATCCCATAGAAATTGCAGGTATGCCCACAAGCAACCACATGAAGAGCATCCCTGGCAGTCCGACACGGCCCGATGCTAGGCGTTCATACAAGGCAACACGCGAGCGAGCCATGTCGTCTGGGGCAACGCTGGATGGTCTAATGGGGGCTGGCGACTTCGGCTCTGGTCTCATGAAAGACACCAAAGTGTCCGAGGTCGTATGCTCCTGATGTTGTTCTTTACATTCAATGGGAGTCCCGCGCATCAGGCTGCTCTCTTGATCGTCGACGACAAAAGATTTGCCGCCGATCTTCAGCTCGCTAGACATGAAGCCCCCTATGGACGTTGGACTCGCTTTAAACAGGGCAAATATCTCTTACCCCACGTAACTCACATGCTTTTCAATACCGACCCAGCAATTCAACCGCTGGAGGGTAACACCGCCCTATTCTGACTGGTCGAAAACACGCTGCCTCGCGACAAAACGCTTCCTGCTTATTTCCTGGATGCCAGCCGGGCACTCCAGCCAACGGCAAAGGCCGCAGTTCCAGCGGATCGCACAACACCTCGCCTGTGAGAGTTGCATGTGCACAAGCGTCGGCAACCATGGCCGTCGAGACATCTGGCCCAGCCACCACCAAGGCTTTCCCCACAAGCAGCTGTCCCGGCGTCAGCGCATGCTCGAGCAAGGCATGGCCAAACAACTCCACCTGGATGCGGCCATCCAGCCACGCCGCACGCTCGCGCCAGAACAGGCCATGCCAGTCGTGCGCGTCCCATAGTGCGAGCAGCGCCGGATCGCGCAGCGCGACCACCACACCGGCTTCGTCGAAGTGGGTGAGCGCGTATTGGGCCCGTGAGCGTTGTCTTGTGCCCATGTGGGCGATTTCGGCCATCTGCCGCGCATTGAGTGCGCGCTTCAAAGCCGGATGGCGAAGCCAGACCAGGGCGTTGAACAGATCGTGCCAGTTGTTTTCGCGGGTGGCGATTTCGCCGTGTTCGGCGATGCGCTGTTCGTAGTGCAGGCCATCGGCCAGCAGTTCGCGGGTTTGCGCCGCGAAACGTTCGCGCATGCCGATAGGGCGACATGCATTCAGTGCCGCGACCGAAGGCCAATCGCGGCCTTCGATCAACCCCGCGTACTCTCGCCAATCCGCCAGCGGCATCCGCTGGAACACCTGCGGATCGACCGCGTCGCGGGCCGGCGCCACATATCTCATGCGCACATCCATGAACGCGGTATTCCGCGAATCGTCATGGCATGCATTCCACGCTTCGCATCCACGCCAGAAGCGGCCATCGCTGGCCGCACGCTCAAACGATCTTCAGCGCGGGATGCGCGAGGCGTGCATGCAGGTCGTGCTCGCCGGCACCCTCGACCACCACGTCGACGAACTGGCCCGGCATGAGCCCCTGCCCGTCGGCGATCAGCACGGTGCCGTCGATCTCCGGCGCATCGGCGGCGGAACGCGCCACGGCGCCCCCGGCATTCGCTTCGTCCACCAGCACCTTGATGGTCCGGCCGATCTTGCGCTGCAGCTTGGCCGCGGAGATTTCCGCCTGCACGGCCATGAACTGCTCGAGGCGGTCTTCCTTCAGTTCCTCGGAGACCGCACCGGGCAGTTCGTTGGCCTTGGCACCGTCCACCGGCGAATAGGCGAAGGCGCCCACGCGGTCGAGCTCGGCCTCGCGCAGGAAGTCCAGCAGCTCCGCGAACTCGGCGTCGGTCTCGCCGGGGAAGCCGACAATGAAGGTGCTGCGGATGGTGAGGTCTGGCACCAGCTTGCGCCAGTTGCGGATGCGCTCCAGCGTCTTGTCGATGTTGCCGGGGCGCTTCATCAGCTTGAGGATGCGCGGGCTGGCGTGCTGGAACGGGATGTCGAGGTACGGCAGGATCTTGCCCTCCGCCATCAGCGGCATCACCTCGTCCACGTGCGGGTATGGGTAGACGTAGTGCAGGCGCGTCCACGCGCCGAGTTCGGCCAAACCTTCGCACAGCTCGGTCATGCGCGTGCGGTACGCCTTGCCGCGCCATTCGCGCTCGGCGTACTTGAGGTCGACGCCGTAGGCGCTGGTGTCCTGCGAGATCACCAGCAGCTCCTTCACGCCGCCCTTCACCAGCCTCTCGGCCTCCAGCAGCACCTGGTCCACCGGACGCGAGACGAGGTCTCCGCGCATGGACGGGATGATGCAGAAGCTGCAGCGGTGGTTGCAGCCTTCGGAAATCTTGAGGTACGCGTAGTGCTTCGGCGTCAGCTTGATGCCGGTGTCCGGCACGATGTCGAGGAACTTGTTGCGCTTGGGCGGCAGCGCCTCGTGCACCGCGTGCATCACACTGGCGTAGTCCTGCGGGCCGCTGATCGAGAGCACGTCGGGATAGGCCTCGCGGATCAGCTCGGCGCGCTTGCCCAGGCAACCGGTGACGATCACCTTGCCGTTCTCGTGCAGGGCGGTGCCGATGGAATCCAGCGACTCCTGCACCGCCGCGTCGATGAAGCCGCAGGTGTTCACCACCACCGCGTCGGCCTCGCCGTAGCTGGGCACGATCTCGTAGCCCTCGACCTTGAGCTGGGTGAGGATGCGCTCGGAATCCACCAGCGCCTTGGGGCAGCCGAGGCTGACGAAACCGATTTTCTGCGAGGCCTGCGACATGGCGGCGGCAACCGTGAGCAAAGGGGAAACGGCCAATTATACGGGCATGTGGCCTTGACCAAGGCTACGAGCGCCGGCCTGCCGTTACGACCTTCACCGAAACGACGGGAAGCGGGTCGAAGCACTGCACCTTCACCCGCCGCCCGCACCCGCGCCAGCTAGAATCTCCCTACCGCCGCCAGGGAGTGACCGTCATGGGTCAGCACATCCATATCCCCACCTCGCGCACGCAATGCATCGGCGGCTACCTCGCCCAGCCCGAAGGCAAGCCGAAGGGCGGCATTGTCGTGGTGCAGGAGATCTTCGGCGTCACCGGGCACATCCGCAGCGTGGCCGATCGCTTCGCCGCCGCCGGCTACACCGCCATTGCGCCGGCCTTCTTCGACCACCTGGAGTCCTGGCTGGAACTGGACTACGACGAGGTGGGCATGGCGCGCGGCAAGGCGCTGGTCTACGAGCTGGGGCTGGACCGCCCGCTGGAGGACGTGGCCAGCGCCGCCGAATCCATCGCCTCGTCCGGCAAGGTCGGCGTGGTGGGCTACTGCTGGGGCGGCACGATCGCCCTGCTTTCCGCGCTGCGGCTGGGGCTGCCCGCGGTGAGCTACTACGGCGCGCGCAACGTGCCCTTCCTGGTCGAGAAGCCGAAAGCGCCGGCGATGTTCCACTTCGGCGAGGACGACCCCTCGATCCCGCCCGAGGCGGTGGCGCAGCACCGCGAAGCGCTGCCGCAGATGGACGTCTTCACCTACCCCGGCGCCGGCCACGCTTTCAACCGCGACGGCGACGCGCACTACCACGAGCCCAGCGCGAAACTGGCGTGGCAGCGCACGCTGGCCTTCTTCGACCAGCAACTGGCTGGCGCATGAGCGAAGCGACCTTCGCGCTCGACCCGCGGCTGGAAGCCGACACCCGCCACGTCGCCATGCTGCCGCTGTGCGAGCTGCGGCTGATGGACGACGCGCGCTTCGCATGGCTGGTGCTGGTGCCGCGCCGCGCAGGCATGGTGGAAGTGGCCGACCTCACCGAAGCGGAACAGCAGCAGCTGTGGCAGGAAGCGAATCGTTGCGCCGCCGCGCTGCGCGCCGTGGCCCCCTGCGACAAACTCAACCTCGGCGCACTGGGGAACATCGTGCGCCAGCTGCACTTGCACGTGGTGGCGCGGACCCAGGGCGATGCGGCCTGGCCAGGGCCGGTGTGGGGCCATGGCGAACGCGAACCGTACCATCGCGATGCCATGGCAAGCCGGCTGGATCTGCTGCGCGATGCGCTTGGCTGTGACGGCACGTCCGGCACCCATCCTGTGCCGCCTGCGACGCCGCTTACTTGAAGCTGTCCATCGGCTACCGCCTGTTCTTCGCCGTCTGGCTGACGATGCTTTCGCTGGGGGCGCTTGGCATCGAACTGGCGCGGTGGAAGCTGCTCGACAATTTCTCCGGCGGAATGCCCGACACGGACACCGGCTTCCTCGACGGCCTGAGCGCCACGCTGGAAGCGAAATACCTGGCGCACCACGACTGGTCGTTTCTTCCTTCCGGCGCCTCGCACCGCAAGGCATGGCTGCCCGACGAATACATGCATTCGCGGGGGGCGCTAGAGGCATTCGGCACACGACCCGGAGCGACGAGCGTCGCCTATCGGATCGGCCTGGTGGACCGGCAGGGAGACTACCTGGCCGGAGCGCTCGCCAACCCCGTGACGGTCGCCGTCGGCGCGCTCAACCGGAGCGCACACCCGCTCATGGTGGATGGCGAGCGGATCGGGTCGCTGGTGGTGGCCCAGCCGCAGAATCCCGATGATGCGCTGGCTGTCGCGTTCCTGATCGATCAGCAAGACCGCCTGCTCTTCGTCGCGCTTGCCGGACTGCTGCTGAGCGCCGCCATCGCGGCACTGTTCGCAGCGCATCTGCGCCGGCCGATCGCGCAACTCGCCGCAGGCGCGCGCCAGCTCCAGAAAGCGCGATTCGACACCCGCATCGACCTGCGCCGCCGCGACGAACTCGGCGAGCTTGCCAGCACCTTCAATCAGCTGGCGGCTCGGCTCGAGGAAACGGAACGCGCGCGCCGGCAATGGATCGCGGACACTTCGCACGAATTGCGCACGCCCCTGGCGGTGCTTCGGGCCCAACTGGAAAGCTTGCAGGACCGTGTCCGTGCCGTCACGCCCGAGAACCTCGCACTGATGGAGCGGCAGGTTCGCTCGCTGGGCAGGCTCATCGACAATCTCTACGAGCTGGCCCGTGCCGATATCGGTCAAACCGCCTACGACATGGCCCCGCACGACGTATGGCCGCTGCTGCGCGAGGTGTTCGGCGATTTTGCGGGCAGATTCCACGCCGCCGGACTGCACCCTGAAATCGGCGCGGCACCGGAGCATTCCCGCGTGAACTGCGACGCCGACCGCATACGCCAGGTCGCCGCCAACCTGTTCGAGAACAGCGCGCGCTACACCGCAGCCGGCGGCCGCGTCGCCCTGGGCGGCGCCGCGGCCGCCGGAGAATTGCGCATCACCGTCGACGACTCCGCCCCTGGCGTCCCCGACTCCTCCATCGACCGGCTCGGCGAACGCTTCTTCCGGCCGGACGCTTCGCGCAGCCGGGAATCCGGCGGTACCGGAATCGGCCTCGCACTGAGCAGGCAGATTGTCGCCGCGCACGGCGGCCGCCTCGAATTTTCTCCCTCTCCGCTGGGCGGTTTGCGCGCCGTGATTACCTTGAAGCTGCACGACCGATGAGCCAGACGATTCTCATCGTGGAGGACGAAAGCGACCTTGCGGCCATCGTCGCCGACTACGTGGTGGCGGCCGGCTTCACCGCCGAGGTAGTTGCCGATGGCATCGCTGCCCTCGCCGGCATTCGCCGCAGCCCTCCCGACCTGATCGTGCTCGACCTGATGCTGCCGGGGCTCGATGGGCTGGCGCTGTGCCGGGCCGTGCGCGCGTTTTCCGACGTGCCCATCCTCATGCTGACCGCCAGGGTCGAGGAAATAGACCGCCTGCTCGGCCTGGAAGCGGGTGCCGACGACTACGTCTGCAAACCGTTCAGCCCGAGGGAACTCGTCGCGCGCATCAAGACGATACTGCGGCGCACGCATGGCTCCGAGCCGCGCCCGCCGCTCCTGGAGATAGACGAAGCCGCCCGCGCGATCCGCATCGGTCCACAGACGCTCGACCTGACTCCGAGCGAATACAACCTCTTCGCGGCCATGGCGAAGCGGCCCGGCACGGCGTTTTCGCGCGCGCAACTGCTGGACATCGCCCGCTGCGACAACCTCGACGTCGGCGACCGCGCCATCGACACGCATGTCAAGAACCTGCGGCGCAAGCTCGCCGCCGCGCTGCCGAACGTCGAGATCATCCACTCGATCTACGGGCTCGGTTACCGCGTCGACTTGTGACCCGGCATCCGCGGAGATCACGACACCCACGATTCCCTCACATTGCCATCGCAGGCTGCGTCCGTCGGCCGTCGACGCAACCATTTGGAGGGAAGTGAGATGAACAAGAAGCGCAAGATCGCCATCGCCGCCGCCGTCGGCATCTCGGCGTTGAGCAGCATCGCCGTACGGGCATGGGTGGGCCGGCCGGATGCGGGGCCGCCGCACGAACCGCCGCAGAAGGACATGGCCATCGACAAAGCCATGCGCAGCGAGGTCATCGACAACATCATCGCCAACCTCGACCGCGCCTATGTCTTTCCGGACAAAGCCGCCGTGATCGGGGCGGATCTGCGCTCGCGCCTCTCGCACGGAGACTTCGATGCCATCGGCAGCGCCGAGAAATTCGCCGATACCCTGACCGGGGTCCTGCAGGACCAGACCCACGACAAGCATCTGGAGGTCCGCTATTTCGAGCAGGCGGTCGCCGAAGGCCGGGACGGCGGCCCCTCGCCGGAAGAACAGGCGGACGAGGCCCTGCACCAGAAACAGCTCAACTATGGCTTCGCCAATGTCGGCCGGCTGCATTTCAACATCGGCCTGCTCGACCTGCATGCGTTCAGCCGGCCCCAGCCCGCGGCCGGGCGCATCGCCGCCGCGATGACCCTGCTGGGCGATACCGATGCGTTGATCATCGACCTGCGCCAATGCCAAGGCGGCGACCCGGACACGGTGATGCTGCTGGCAAGCTACCTGTTCGACAAACCCACGCATCTCAACGATATCTACTTCCGCGACGAGAATCGCACGCAGGAGCGCTGGACGACGGCCAGCGTGCCCGGCAAACGCTACGGGCAGGCGCGGCCCGTCTATCTGCTCACCAGCAATGACACCATTTCGGGATGCGAGGACTTCGCCTATGCCCTGAAAAACGCCGGCCGGGCGAAACTCGTCGGCGAGACCACGGCCGGCGCCGCGCATGCCGGTGCGCCGCACCGGCTGAGCGCGCACTTCATGATGTTCGTGCCGTCGGGACGTCCGATCAATCCGGTGACGCACGGCGACTGGGAGGGCGTGGGCGTCGTGCCGGACATCAAGACATCGGCCGGGAAGGCGCTCGATGCGGCGCAACTCACGATACTCAGGAAGATGCTGTCGTCCGAGACGGACCCCATGCGGAAGGACGATATGCAGAAACACATCGACGCATTGAAATAAACCGGACCGCCGACAAAGCAAGAAGCCCGCGGATCGCTCCGCGGGCTTCTCGTTGGTCACCGATTAAATCAGTGCTGTCCTTGCCCCTGCCCTTGTCCCTGCTGCTGCGCAGCCTGGTCGACAGAGTCGCAACCGGCGGCCGTCTTGCACTCCTGGCCGTTGCCGATCGTCACCGGCGCATGATGGTCTTCCAGCTCGCGCGCAGTGGTGTTGATCGCGTTGATCTCGGTGAGCTGGCCGTCCTTGTCGTAGTACACGGTGAAGCCGTAGTCGATCGACATGCGGGCCATGTACTCCAGATGCACCTTGCGGATCTTGTAGTCGTCGCTGGGCACCAGCAGGATGGTCTTGGGCAGGTGGCCGGTGTCCTTGAGGTAGGCGAAGTGGCTGCCGGCATCGACCGCGGACAGTACCGCGCCGTCGATCACGAACTGGCCTTCCTTGTAGGCCTGCACGGTGCTGTCGAACCGGCCCTTCCACTGGGCCGTCTGGGCCTGCTGGGTCTTGATGCTGTTCTTGTGACAGCCGGCGAGCACGAGCACGCTGCCGAGCACCAGCGCGGCGGCGACTCGGGTCAGGATGGTGGAAAGACGGATCATCGGGTTCTCCTGCGAAAAGCGGTCGTGTGACTTTGCAATGTTAGTGCGCGCCGCAGCTCCGGCGCGCGGGGCCGGCGTGGCCGTTCAGGTACGCGGCAGGGTCACGCCCTGCTGGCCCTGGTATTTGCCGCCGCGGTCGCGGTAGCTGGTTTCGCAGGGCTCGTCGGATTCGAAGAACAGCATCTGCGCCACGCCTTCGTTGGCGTAGATCTTGGCGGGCAGCGGCGTGGTGTTGGAGAACTCCAGCGTCACGTGGCCCTCCCACTCCGGCTCCAGCGGCGTCACGTTGACGATGATGCCGCAGCGCGCGTAGGTGCTCTTGCCCAGGCACACCACCAGCACGTCGCGCGGGATGCGGAAGTACTCGACCGTGCGCGCCAGCGCGAAGGAATTGGGCGGGATGATGCACACGTCCGACACCACGTCCACGAAGCTGTTCGGATCGAACGCCTTGGGGTCGACGATGGTGGAGTTGATGTTGGTGAACACCTTGAACTCGCGCGCGCAGCGCACGTCGTAGCCGTAGCTGGAGGTGCCGTAGGACACGATGCGCCCCTCGCCATTCTGCTTGACCTGGCCCGGCTCGAACGGCTCGATCATGCCGTGGCCTTCGGCCATGCGGCGGATCCACTTGTCGGACTTGATGCTCACGTGCGCTCCGCAATCGGCGTGGCGCCCGGCCGGGCCGGGCGTAAAACGGCAAAAATACATGGTCGGGGAGGCGCGGCGCCAGCGGAGCGGCAAATCAACCCAGTTCGGCCTTCAGACAAGCCAGCGCCGCACGCAGTTCCGCGCAGCGTTCCGCGCTGTCCAGCACCTGCTCCATCGTGCAGCCCGCGCCCGGCAAGGCCACCGGCATGGGCTGCGTCGTCAGCACTTCGGCCGACATGGTGCGCAGGATCTCGGCCAGCGCCTCCTGTGCGTGGTGCGAGCCGCGCGCCGACGCGTTCAGCAGCAGCACCGGCTTGCCGGGAAATTCCAGGCTGCCCACCAGCCAGTCCAGCAGGTTCTTGAAGGCACCGGGCACGCCGTGGGCGTATTCGGGACAGGCGACCAGCAGCGCATCGGCCTGCCCCACGGCCTCGCGCAACGCCAGCACGGGAACGGGCAACGGGTCGCATTCGTCGTCGGGATTGAACGGCGGCAGGGCGGCGAGGCCTTCGTACATCGCCAGATCGAGCGGCGCCGGCGCCAGTTGCCGCGCGGCTTCCAGCGCGGCACGGTTGGAGGACACGCGCCGCAAGCTGCCGCACAGGCACAGCACGCGCCGCGGGGTGCTCATGCGCCGGGCGCGCCCTGCACCACGATCTTGCCCAGGCCCAGCGACTTGTTGCGCGGCTGGCGCGACAACCGACCGGCAGCGTTGCGGGCGATCTCGCGGTAACGCTCGGCGAGATCGGAATCGGGCATCGCCGCCACGGTGGGCGTGCCGCCGTCGGCCTGCTCGCGGATGCGGATGTCCAGCGGCAGCGAGCCGAGGTACGGCACGCCGTACTGCTCCGCCATGCGCGCACCGCCGCCTTCGCCGAAGATGTGTTCCTCGTGCCCGCAGTTCGAGCAGACGTGGGTGGCCATGTTCTCCACGATGCCGAGCACCGGCACCTCTACCTTCTCGAACATCTTGAGCGCCTTGCGCGCATCCAGCAGCGCAATGTCCTGCGGCGTGGTGACGATCACCGCGCCGGCCACCGGCACCTTCTGCGACAGGGTGAGCTGGATGTCGCCGGTACCGGGCGGCAGGTCGACGATGAGGTAGTCGAGCAGGTCCCAGCGCGAATCGGTGAGCAGTTGCATCATCGCCTGGGTCACCATCGGGCCGCGCCAGATCATCGGCGTCTCCTCGTCCACGAGGAAACCGATGGACATGGCCTGCAGCCCGTGCGCCTGCATCGGCGTGATGCTCTTGCCGTCGGGCGATTCCGGCCGGCCGCTGATGCCGAGCATGCGCGGCTGGCTGGGACCGTAGATGTCGGCGTCGAGCACGCCCACCCTGGCGCCTTCGGCCTGCAGCGCCAGCGCCAGATTGGCCGATACCGTGGACTTGCCCACGCCGCCCTTGCCCGAGGCCACCACGATGATGTTCTTCACGTTGGGCAACGGCGCCAGCGTGCCCTGCACCTTGTGCGACTGGATGCGGCAGGTGACGGATACGGCGGCCGATTCGATGGCGGGGTCGGCTTCCAGCACCTGCTTCGCCTGCGCGGCCAGCACCGCGGCTGCACCAGCGGCGGGATAGCCAAGCTGCAGGTCCACCGACACCCGCGCGCCGTCCACGCCCACCGCACGTACGGCCTCGGCCAGCGGCGCGCCGGTGTGGGGGTCGGTCAGTTCGCCGAGCAGTCGGCGCACCAGGGCTTCGTTCGCCTGTGTCATGTCGTGTCTGGGTACGGTGGGGAGCCACGCATTATGCCAGCCATGGCCATGGCTCCGTCCGGCAACGCCAGCTTGGCGCGATGCAGCTTGACGACTCCGGCCGGCGTCGTCAGGCTCGAACCATACTGTCACGCACGGGGAATGTCGCCATGAAACATGCTGTCCGTCTCGCCCTCGCCTTCGGCCTGCTGCTGGGGACGGGAGCTGTTTCCGCCGCCGACGTGAGCACGCCGGTCGGCACCTGGAAGCAGGTGGACGATGTCTCCGGCAAGCCGACCTCGATCCTGCAGATCACCGAGTCCAATGGCCAACTGCAGGCCAAGGTGCTGCAGGTGATGAACGCCTCGCCGGAAGACGTCGCCCGCGACGGCAACCCGCCGAAGTGCACCCAGTGCGACGGCGCGCGCAAGGACCAGCCCATCATCGGCATGACCATCATGTGGGGCGTGACGCGGGACTACGACGTGTGGGACGGCGGCAGGATCCTCGATCCCAAAAACGGCAAGGTCTACAAGGTGAAGCTCACGCTGAAGGACCACGGGCAGAAGCTCGACGTGCACGGCTACATCGGCTTCTCCCTGCTGGGACGCAGCCAGGTGTGGGAACGCACCGAGTAATTCCCGGCACGTGCAGCGCACTCTCGGCTGGAGAGTGCGCGGAAGAACGCTTCACGAGCCTCTCACGCCGCGACAGCACAGCGCATCACAACGCGCGACATGAGCCGCACGCTGTCATCCAGCCGTCGCCGATCCGCAATCGTCTCCCCGGCACTGTCCCGCCCTTCTCACACCACGAAGGGAGCGGGGTATGCGACATCAACGCAAGTCGAACATGGGCGTGCTGCTGGCGGCGGCCTGCCTTGGCGGACTGTTCGCCACATCGGCCTCCGCCGGTGCCAGCAGCAACCTGCTGGTGAACGGCAGCGGCGAATCGGGCACCTGCACCGCCGACTGGTCGGCGGTGAATACCGTGCCGGGCTGGACGGTGACGCAAGGCAGTCCGTCGACCGTGTGCTACTCGATCGGCAGCTTCAGCACGCCGGGCAACGCCTCGGGCGGCAACGCCTTCATCGCCGACGGCCCCTATGGCGATTCCGCGCTGCGCCAGAACGTGGACGTGTCCAGCGCCGCCGGCGCCATCGACGGCGGCACCATCACCTACTCGCTTTCGGGCTGGCTCGGTGGCTACACCACCTACAACGGGCAGGCCGTGGTCACGGCGACCTTTCTCGACGCCAACGGCAAGCCGCTGGGCACGCCCGCGCAGCTTGCCGGCGCGAACGCATCCGCGCGCGGCGACAAGACCGGCTTCCTGGCCAAATCGGCCACCGGCAATGTACCGGCAGGCACGCGCACGATCTCCGTGCTGTTGCAGTTCAACGACACCTCGGCGTCCTACAACATCGGCTATGCCGACAATCTCTCGCTGACGCTGTCCACGCCGGTCACGGCGGCCACCCTGCAGGCGCCGCCCTCGCACGTACCGGCCTTCGACCACGTCTTCATGGTGATGATGGAAAACACCGACTACGACGCGGTGATCGGCGACACCACCGACGCTCCCTTCATCAACAGCCTCGCCAACCAGGGCACGCTGCTCGACAACTACAGCGGCGTCTACCACCCCAGCGACGAGAACTACCTGGCGATCGCCGGCGGCGACACCTTCGTGAAGGGCGCGATCTACTACCCGAACATCAAGGTCACGGCGCAGCACATCGGCGACCGGCTCGAAGCCATCGGCAAGACCTGGAAGGCCTATGAGCAGGGCATGGGCACGCCGTGCAATACCAGCAACAACAACGACAGCTACTACGAACCGGACGACGCGCCGTTCATCAACTTCACCGACATCTCCTCGAACCCCACGCGTTGCGCGGCGCATCTGTTCGACACCACCCAATTGACCACCGACCTGCAGTCGGCCGCCAGCACGCCGAACTTCTCCTGGATCGCCGCGGACGACTACTACGACGGCGAGTCCTCCGGCAACGGATCGGCGCAAAGCCTGCAGGTGCAGAACGGCTGGTTGCAGCAGACCCTGCAGCCCATCTTCAATTCGCCGGCGTGGACGCAGCAGCGCTCGCTGCTGATCCTCACCTGGGACGAATCGGAATCCACCAGCGGCAACCACATCGCCACCATCCTGGTCGGCTCGCCGGGCGCGGTGCAGGCCGGCTACACCAGCAATGCCAGCTACAACCATTTCAGCGTCGGCCGCACCATCGAGAACGCGCTGGGCATCGCGCCGCTCACCAACAACGACCAGTACGCGCAGCCGATCAACGACGCCTTCGTCGCCACCGCCGCCGTGACCACGCCCAGCCTCGCCAGCACCATGCCTAGCGTGAGCCAGGGCACCTACGTGCACTTCGACTACGCCACGCCGGCCAGCCGGCTCAACGGTGAGAACTGGGTCGGCATCTACGCCGCAGGCAGCGGCCCCGGCAACGGCAGTTCCGCGAGCTGGCAGTACGCGCCGAACGGCAGTGGCACGGTGACGTTCGATACCTCCAGCCTGTCGCCGGGCACGTACAACGTCTGGTACTGCTACGACGATGGCTACACCGTGTTGGCCGGCCCCGTCACATTGACCGTGACCAGCCACTGAGCATCATCCGGGCCCATCCCGCTTTCCTTCGCCGGAAGGTGGGATGGGCTTCCACGATTACGCGTTTTGAACGCTTCTTCGCTCGCCCGGATGCGAAACGGGTATGCCATTTTTTCATGATCGATGCACTGGACCGGGTCGCCGATTCGAGCGCATGCTCCCGAAGCCGTCGGCCAGCAGGCCGGGCACCGGGGCATTGTCGATTTTCAGTCAGCGCGACCGCTGTATGTGGCTGCGTCGGGCCCATACAGCGATCCGATGACTCTTTCGCTGGCACACGTTCGACGCAAGGGAGGCAGACCTAGACCGATCTATCCAATTCAAACGATCTGTTTCATCACAGGGGACAGGGGACTCGTTTTTTTCATCAGGTATTTCTTGGGAGAAAAGACGTGAAAACTGAACATGTGATGTTGGGTGTATCCATTGCCGCCGCGCTCGCCACCTTGCCGGCGATCGCCTTGGCTCAAGCTTCGTCCGCGCTGGCCGGCCTGAATACGGTCGAGGCGCCGCGCGTCACCCAGACTGTCGACAATCGCGTCGTGTCGATGCTGGGCAATACCCACCTGGCTCTGCTCAATAGCGTGAAGCCGACCGGTCCGGTGGCGGATTCGCTGCCCATGAACCACATGCAGCTGGTCCTGCAGCGCAGCGCCTTGCGCAAATCGGCACTGGAGTCGTTGATCGCCGCACAGCACGATCCTTCGTCGTCCAAATTCCATCGATGGATAACGCCCGCCCAGTTCGGCGAAAACTTCGGCGTCGCCGACGCGGACATCAATGCCGTGAAATCGTGGCTCGTTTCACAGGGCTTCACCGTCAACGGGGTGTACCCGAACAAGTCGCAGATCGATTTCAGCGGCACGGCCGGCCTGGTGCGCCAGGCATTCCACACGCAGGTGAACCGCTACACCGTCAACAGCGTCAGCCACGTGGCCAACGCGAGCGACATCAGCATTCCCTCGGCGCTGCAGAGCGTGATCGTCGGCGTGGCGGGCTTGAACGATTTCCGACCGCAGCCGTTGCACGTGGCCCCGCAGGTCGGCCGCTTCAATGCCGGCAAGCACAACTTCACGCTGCAGAAAGCGTCCGCGTCCGCCACGAACTCCCAGGCCAACCCGATGGCGGTGGCGTTCACCAATGGCGCCCGCGGCTTCGCGCCGTACGACCTCAACACGATGTACAACACCACGGCGCTCTACAACAAAGGCCTTACCGGCAAGGGCATTTCCATCGCCGTGGTCGAGGACAGCGACATGGACGTTTCGGACTGGCCCAACTTCGTCAGCCAGTTCAACCTCGGCAGCTACGGCGGCACGTTCAAGCAGTTCCAGCCGCAGCTGACGCCGGCCACGGGCAACTGCACCGATCCCGGCAATGCCACGGGCGACGGGGAAAGCATCGAGACCGTGCTGGACTCGGAGTGGTCCACGGCGATGGCACCGGGTGCCGACATCTGGGTGGCGACCTGCAATGACGCCGGCAGCACCAACTTCTTCGGCGGCGTGTATACGGCGGCCAACAACCTGATCAACGGCACTACGCGGCCAGACATCATCAGCGCGAGTTACGGATACGGGGAAGGCTATACGGATGCCGCCAGCAAGACGGCGATCGACCTGATGTGGGCCCAGGCCGATGTGGAAGGCATCTCGGTCTTCGTTTCCACCGGCGATTCCGGTGCCAACCCGAGCTTCAACGGCTCCATCATCAATGGCGTCGGCGTGGACGCCAATTCGTTCGCCACCTCGCCCAATGTCACCGGCGTCGGCGGATCGGATACGGCCGACGTGCTCGACGGCACGACCAAGAAATACTTCAGCAGCACGCTCAATGCCGTGTACGGCTCGGCGCTGTCTTATGTGCCCGAGATCACCTGGAACGAGTCCTGCGGCAACACCACGGCGGCCCAGCAACTGGTGGGGCTGACGGCACTGCAGTTCTGCAAGAACGCGCTGATCTACGACCCGTACGGCTACTACGCGACATCCGAGAGCGGCAGCGGCGGCCCCTCGTCGGTCGACCGCAAGCCGGCCTGGCAGCGGCAGGTGCGCGGAGCGGCCAAGGACCAATCGCGCGACCTGCCCGACGTCTCGCTGTTCGGCGGCTCCTATGGCGGATATTCGTGGGTCATCCTCTGCACCGGCGACTACCCGTGCGCAAAGAACTTCACGACGCCGGTGGTGCTGGAGGGTGGGACGTCCCTGTCGTCGCCGATGTTCGCCGGCATCCAGGCGTTGATCGACCAGGGCCTGTCCAAGGCCGGCCTGCCCGCGGGCCAGGGCAATGCCGCGCCCACGCTGTACGCACTGGCGAGGAGCGAATACGGGGATGCGACGGGAGCCACTCCGGCCACGCTTGCGCAATGCAATGCCGACAACGGCACCAAGGGCACCGGCAAGTGTGTGTTCCACAACATCACCGGAGGAGGCAATTCGACGCAGTGCATCGAGGTGGCAGCGTTTGCCGAGACTACGCCGGATTGCTACTTCTACGGCACGATAGCGAACTTCGAGGGGGCCTACGGCTCCACCAAGATCGGACTGACCTCGACCAGCGCAACGAAGTACAGCCCGACCACCGCGGCCTATGCCGCGCAACCCGGCTGGAGCTTCGCCAATGGCCTGGGCTCGGTGAATGCCACCAACCTGTATTCGGCCTGGATGGCCTTCGTGAATGCACCGTAGTAGCTCGATGCGCTGACGCGATTTCCCTTGGCGGGCATCCCCGCCAAGGGTTCGGCGCCTGCCGGGCGCCCCGTGCAGCCGCCCTTGTGTACTTGTCGCTCCGCGGAGTTGCGCAGCAAGCGGGCGATGATCGCGCACATCCCCATGCCAGGAACACGCTGCGGCGCGCCGTCTTGCGATGCCGTCCGAGACCGGTGCCGCTCCCCTGCGTCGAAGTAGGCGGCCAATCCCGCATGCCATAATTGCGAACCCGCCCACCTCTACGAGACGCCATGTCCCGCCGCCTGCTCGTCACCAACGCCCTGCCCTACGCCAATGGCCCGCTGCACATGGGCCATCTGCTGGGCTATATCCAGGCCGACATCTGGGTGCGGGCGCAGCGCATGATGGGCAACGACGTGGCCTATGTCTGCGCCGACGACGCCCACGGCACGCCGATCATGCTGGCCGCCGAAAAGGCCGGGATGACGCCGGAAGCCTTCATCGCCGGCATCCGCGTGGGCCACGAGGCTGACTTCGCCGCGTTCGGCGTGGCCTTCGACCACTACCACTCCACGCACTCGGACGAGAACCGCGAGCTGGCTTCGCTGATCTACACGCGGCTGCGCGACGGAGGCTACATCGCCAAGCGCAGCATCCAGCAGCTGTTCGATCCCGAGAAGCAGATGTTCCTGCCGGACCGCTACATCAAGGGCACCTGCCCGAAGTGCGGCACGCCCGACCAGTACGGCGACAACTGCGAAAACTGCGGCGCCACCTATGCACCCACCGACCTCATCAACCCCTATTCGGTGATGTCGGGCGCCACGCCGATGCTGAAGGATTCGGAGCATTACTTCTTCGAACTGGGCAAGTTCGAGAACCTGCTGCGCGACTGGTTCGCCGGCAAGTACTCCAACGGCCGCCCGGTGGCGAACGCCGGCGTGGCCGCCAAGCTGCGCGAATGGCTGGACGGCGGACTGAAAGACTGGGACATCTCGCGCGACGCGCCCTACTTCGGCTTCCCCATCCCCGACGCGCCGGGCAAGTTCTTCTACGTGTGGCTGGACGCGCCGGTGGGCTACCTCGCCAGCTTCAAGGCGCTGTGCGATCGCACCGGCCTGAAGTTCGACGACTACCTCGGCGCGGACAGCAGCGCCGAGATACACCATTTCATCGGCAAGGACATCATCAATTTCCACGGCCTGTTCTGGCCGGCGATGCTGCATGGCGCGAACCTCCGCACGCCCACCGCGCTGCACGTCAACGGCTACCTCACCGTGAACGGCGCGAAGATGTCCAAGTCGCGCGGCACCTTCATCCAGGCGCGCACCTATCTCGACGCCGGGCTCAACCCGGAATACCTGCGCTACTACTTCGCCAGCCTGCTCAACGACACGCCGGTGGACGTGGACCTCGACCTCAAGGCCTTCGAGGAGCGCGTCAACTCGCACCTGGTCGGCAAGTGGGTGAACATCGCCAGCCGCACCGCGGGCTTCGTGCACAAGTTCTTCGACGGCAGGCTGGCCAACGAATACGACGCGAAGCACACCGCCCTGTGGCGGGACCTGCTCGCGCACTACGAGGGCATCGAAGCGCTGTACGAAGGCGGCGAGTTCGCCGAACTCACCCGCCGCTTCGTGCTGATGGCCGACCTCATCAACGGTCACATCGCCGAGAAGGCGCCGTGGGCGATGGCCAAGGACGAGGCGCGCCGCGCCGAGCTGCACCAGGTGTGCTCGTTCGCACTGGCCGCCTTCCGCCTGCTTGCCGGCATGCTCAAGCCCATCGTGCCCGCCACCGTGGCCGCCGCCGAGCAGTTCCTCGCTGCGCCCATCGCCAACTTCGCCGAGGCGCGCAGCGCGCTGCACGGCCACGCTATCCACGCCTTCGAACCGCTGCTCGCACGCCTCGATCCCAAGCTCGTCGAAACGATGATCGAAGCCTCCAAGGAATCGCTGGGCGCAGCAGCACCCGCCGCCGAACCACCCAAGAAAAAGCCCATGAACGACACCGCCAAGCCTGCCGCCGCTCCCGCCGAAGCACACGCCACAACTACGCCGGCCACGATCGCCATCGACGATTTCGCCAAGCTCGACCTGCGCGTGGGCAAGGTGCTGGCCTGCGAGTTCGTGGAAGGCTCGGACAAGCTGCTGCGCTTCGAACTGGATGCCGGCGACCTCGGCAAGCGGCAGATCTTCTCTGGCATCCGCGCCGCCTACGGCGAGCCCGAAAAGCTGGTCGGTCGCAACGTGGTGTTCATCGCCAACCTCGCGCCGCGCAAGATGCGCTTCGGCCTCTCCGAGGGCATGATCCTCTCCGCTGGCGACGGCGGCAGCGACCTGTTCCTGCTCGACGCCGACCAGGGTGCCAAGCCGGGCGCCACGGTACGCTGACGGCAAACGCATGCGATGCGCCCACCGATCCTACGACCTTGCCGAGGCGGAGATCGTCGCTGGCCTGCTACGTGAGGAAGGGTGCATCGCCTTCGTTTTCGAAAATGGCCTGTCTCGGCTCAAGTGGTATCAGGTGATCGCATTCGGCGGATTCATGGTCATGGTGCCTGATACATACCTGGCGCAGGCACGCGATGTCCTTGATCACTGGCGGCGTGGTGACTATCGCCTCGACTGCGATGATTGCTGCCCTCGCTGCCAGAGTAGCGACATCGAAGAAAACCCAAACTATCGCGGGTGGGCTTTCTTTTTCGGATGCGTCCTCGGCCTACCGATATGGCCAGCACTCAAATGGCGGGAGCGTTGCAAGTCGTGCGGTCACCACTGGAGAGCGGTTCCTCCTGATACCTATGCCGAATTGAGCAAGCCGGCAACCAGGCCCGAAACGCGTGAGCACCATGGCTGACCCCTTTCATCTCGCCAACCGCATAGACGCCCTGTTGCCGCAGACCCAGTGCGAGCAATGCGGCTACCACGGCTGCCGCCCCTACGCGGAGGCCATCGCGCGCGGCGAAGCGGAGATCAACCAGTGCCCGCCCGGCGGCGCGACCGGCATCGCGAAGCTGGCGATGCTGCTCGACCGCCCGGCGCTGCCGCTCAACCCTGCCAACGGCGTGGAGAAGCCGCGCATGCTGGCGCGGGTGATCGAGGACGAGTGCATCGGCTGCACCAAGTGCATCCAGGCCTGTCCGGTGGACGCCATCGTGGGGGCGGCCAAACTGATGCACACCGTGCTTGCCGACGATTGCACCGGCTGCGAGCTGTGCGTGCCTGCCTGCCCGGTCGACTGCATCGTGCTGGAACCGATGCCGGTCGAACTGATCGACCAGCCGCATGCCGACGCGGCGCGCGAGCGCTTCCGTCAACGCGAGGCACGCCTTGCCCGCGAAGCCGCCGAACACGAGGCGGAACTGGCAGCGCGCAAGGCCGCGGTGGCCCCCACCGTATCCGCCAACCCGGTGCTGGCCGCCCTGGCGCGCGCCCGCGCCAAACAGGACAAGTCGCCATGAAGCGCGCCGATGTGGTCGAGCTGTTCACGCGCCTGCGCGAACTGAACCCGCACCCCACCACCGAGCTTGCCTACACCACGCCGTTCGAGTTGCTGGTGGCCGTGGTGCTCTCCGCGCAAGCCACCGACGTGGGCGTCAACAAGGCCACGAAGAAGCTCTATCCCGTAGCGAACACGCCGCAGGCCATCCTCGAGCTGGGCGAGGATGGCCTGAAGAAGTACATCAGCACCATCGGCCTGTTCAACGCCAAGGCAAAGAACGTGATCGCGCTCTGCCGCATCCTCGTCGAGCAGCATGGCGGCGAAGTGCCCCGCATGCGCGAAGCGCTGGAAGCGCTGCCCGGCGTGGGCCGCAAGACCGCCAACGTGGTGCTCAACACCGCCTTCGGCGAGCCCACCATCGCGGTGGACACGCATATCTTCCGCGTCTCCAACCGCACCGGCCTCGCCCCGGGCAAGGACGTGCGCGCGGTGGAGGACAAGCTGGAAAAGGTGATACCCGCCGAGTTCAAGCAGGACGCGCACCACTGGCTGATTCTGCATGGCCGCTACGTCTGCAAGGCGCGCAAGCCGGATTGCCCGGGCTGCGTCATCCGCGACCTGTGCCGCTACAAGGACAAGACCTTGGCGGACTGAACCGGCCGGCGCAACGCGTCGCCAACGCCGAATGATGTACAAACGGAGCCTCGCCCACCAAGGAGGAACCGTTCCATGCGAACCACTACCGCACGACTGCTGCTTGCCGCCTCGCTCGCCGTTGCCTTCGCCGGCACGGTTTCGGCGCAGGACCTGGGCTCGCTGCAGAATGCCGCCGGCAGCCTGCTGGGCCAGAAGGGTTCCGGCTCGGCGCTTCCCTCGGTTTCCTCGCTGGGCAGCGCGCAGAACGCGGCAGGCGTGCTGGGCTACTGCCAGTCGCACGGCTACCTGCCCAGCGCCACCGACACGCTCAAGGAGAAACTGCTGGGCAAGTTCGGTGGTCAGTCCGAAGCCACACAGGACAGCGGCTACAAGCAAGGCCTCAGCGGCGTCCTGCAGGGCGGCAACGGCCAGAGCTTCAACCTCGGCAACCTGAAGGGCACGCTGGCCAAGCAGATGTGCAAGCACGTGGCGGACAAGGCGGTATCGTCCTTCATGCACTGAGCGCCCGGCCCGTGCGCGTAGGGAACGGCGAGCCCGGGCTCGCCGTTCCTCCCCCGGGGGTTCTTAAGGCTGGTGTAAGGCTGCGGCCCCAAGATGCAGCCATCATGCTCCCGCAGCCACCACGGACAAGCCCATGCACATCATGCTGGTCGAGGACGATGCCGAACTCGGCGAGGCCATCCGCCATGTCCTCGTGCAGCAGTCCTGCGCGGTGACCTGGCTGCGCAACGGCCGCGAGGCCATGCTGGGGCTGGACGACCAGAGCGCCGACCTGGTGCTGCTCGACCTCGGCCTGCCGGACCGCGACGGTTTCGACGTGCTCGCCGAAGCGCGCCGCAAGGGCATCCGCACGCCCATCCTGGTGATGACCGCGCGCGACGGCCTCGAAGCCCGCGTGCGTGGCCTCGACCTCGGCGCCGACGACTACCTGGTCAAGCCGTTCCACCTGGAAGAACTGTCGGCGCGCATCCGCTCGCTGATCCGCCGCACCCGCGGCCTCGCCGACAACATCATCGAAGCCGGCGACCTGCAGATGAACCTCGCCTCCGGCGAAGTGACCTTCCGCGGGGCCGGAGTCACGCTGACGCGCCGCGAGTTCGCCCTGTTGCGCGCGTTGATGGAACGCGCGGGCCGCATCGTGCATCGCGAGACGCTGGAAAACTCGGTGTACGGCATCGACAACCCGGTGGAAGGCAACGCGCTGGAGGTGCAGGTGCACTGGCTGCGGCGCAAGCTCAGCCCGGATACCATCCGCACCGTGCGCGGCATCGGCTATATGCTGCCGCGGGAACCCAAGTGAACGCCTCCGGATGAAACCGCTCAGCCTGCGCCATCGCCTCACCTGGCTGATCATCGCAGTGATGGTGGTGGTGCTCATCCCACTGGGCATCATCAGCTACCAGCGCGAGCGGCGCGAGATGAACGAGCTGCTCGACGGCCGCCTCGCGGAAGCCGCGCGCACGTTGGGCGTGCTGATCGAAAACAGCAGCGCCGACGCGGACCATGCCGCCATCGCCACCGATGCCGACATCGGCCATGCCCTCATCGTCGCCGTGCACCGCCACAACTACGAACCCGACGTGGGCTTCCAGGTCTACGACGGCCACGGGCGGCCCATGGTGAGCACCGCCAACTTCGCCAACCTGCCGCCGCCCCGCCCCGAGCAGGCCGGCTTCGGCAAGATCACGCTGGACGGCTATCTGTGGCGCACCTTCGTCCTGCAGAACCGCGCAGGCCTGCGCATCCGCATCGGCGAGCGCTACGACAACCGCCTGGACATCGACCGCGGCCTGATGCTGGAACACGGCCTGCCCCTGCTGATCGGCCTGCCGCTGCTCGCGCTGCTGGCGCTGTGGGCGGTGCGCCGCGGCCTGCGGCCGCTGGACGAACTCACCGGTCAACTGGCCGAGCGCACGCCCGGCAGCCGCCAGCCGGTGGCGATCGAACTGGCGCCGGAGGAAATCCGCCCCCTGATCGCCACGCTCAACCACCAGCTCGAACGGCTGGAGGACGCCATCGAACGCGAGCGGCGCATGACCGCCGACATGGCGCACGAACTGCGCACGCCGCTGGCGGCCACCATGCTGCAGCTGGACAGCGCCGCCATCGCCACCCGCCCTGACGATGCGCGCGCCGCCCTGCAGCACGCGCGGCAAGGCGCCTCCCGGCTGGCCCGGCGCATCGAACAGATCCTCTCGATGGCGCAGCTCGAAGCGGGCGCGGCGGCCACGGAGCGTTCGCCGCAGGACCTGGCCGCCATCGTCACCTCGGTGATCGAGGAACTCGCGCCGCTGATCGCCGACAAGGACATCACCCTCAGCCTGCTGCACGACGGCACGCCGCTGCACGTGCCCGGGCACGAGGTGGCGCTGACCGCGATGCTGCGCAACCTGATCGAAAACGCCATGCGCTACGTGTCGCAGGGCGGCCAGGTGGAAGTGGCGCTGAGCCGCACCGCGGATACCGCCATCATCGACATCAGCGACGACGGCCCCGGCATCCCCACCGAGCATCGCGAGACGGTGTTCGAACGCTTCCGCCGCGAAACCCACGATGCCGCCGGGGGCTACGGCGTCGGCCTCAACATCGTGCGCCGCGCCGCCCAACTGCACGACGCCAGCATCGACCTGCTCGATTCGCCGTTCGGGCACGGCCTGCGCGTAAGAGTGGAATTCCGGCTGGAAGAAACGGGCTGAAAGCCTTTTCAAAATTCCCCGCATAGCCACACAGCATTGCCAGGCCCGGGGCTTAAAGCCCTACCCCCAAGATATGGCGCGGCCGCATCGTCTATCGCCTAGATGCGCTCTGCTCCAACATCCTCGACGCGACCCGTTTATAGCTCCGGCGTATCAAGCCAGGTCATTTCTGTTGGTTCCCTCTCTTGGCTCCGGGTATCCCGTCCTTCGAGCGAGGCTTGCTGTTCGCCACCGCTCTCGGCGATGGCGTGGTCCGGCAAACAGAAGGAACTCGTGCGCCGGTAGACGACTGAAACCTCTCTGTAACCTGCAAAGACGCGGAGCGCCTGCGCCTGGTGCAAGAAACTGAATCTCGGATGCGATCGAAAGCATCCAAAAGGTTCGCATAAGGATGCCCTGCCAGCATGTCGTGCAGCTCAGAAGACCGAACTGCCGCCCCGCCTTATCCGGAACACGACATGCTAGGCCTCGTCCGTACCGCACTCGCGCGCCCGCTCACGTTCATCGTGCTGGCGATCGTGATCCTGATCATCGGCCCGCTGTCGGCAATGCGCACGCCGACGGATATCTTCCCCAACATCGGCATCCCGGTGATCGGCGTGGTGTGGTCGTACAACGGCCTGCCGCCCGACCAGATGTCCGGTCGCGTGATCTATTACTACGAGCGCCAGCTCACCACGGCGGTCAACAATATCCAGCACATCGAATCGCAGTCGCTGCCCGGCGCCGGCATCGTGAAGATCTTCTTCCAGCCGGGCACGGACATCCGTACCGCCACCGCGCAGGTCACCTCGATCTCGCAGACGGTGGTGAAGCAGATGCCGCCGGGCATCACGCCGCCCACCATCATCAACTACAACGCCTCCACCGTGCCGGTGCTGCAGATGGCGTTCTCCGGCAAGGGCCTGTCGGAAGCGAAGATCCGCGACATCGCGCAGAACGAGGTGCGTCCGACCCTGGTGTCGGTGAACGGCGTGGCGATTCCCACGCCCTACGGCGGCAAGCAGCGCCAGGTGACGCTGGACCTGGACCCGCAGGCGCTGGCCGCCAAGGGCCTGTCGGCGCAGGACGTGGCGAACGCGCTGGCGGCGCAGAACCAGATCATCCCGGTCGGCACCGCCAAGATCGGCACCTACGAATACCACGTGCAGCTCAACAACAGCCCGACCGCGATCGACACGCTCAACAGCCTGCCGATCCGCACCGTCAACGGCGCCACCATCACCATCGGCGACGTGGCGCACGTGCGCGACGGCTCGCCGCCGCAGAACAACGTGGTGCGCGTGGACGGCCAGCGCGCGGTGCTGATGCCCATCCTGAAGACCGGCAGCGCCTCGACGCTGGCGGTGGTCGCGGGCGTGAAGAAGCTGCTGCCGCTGATCAAGGAGACGATGCCGAAGTCGCTGAAAATCTCCCAGCTCGCCGACCAGTCGGTGTTCGTGAAGGACGCGGTCACCTCGGTGGCGCGCGAAGGCATCATCGCCGCGCTGCTGACCTCGGTGATGATCCTGGTATTCCTCGGCAGCTGGCGTTCCACGGTGATCATCGCGGTGTCGATCCCGCTGGCGGTGCTGTCGGCCATCGCGCTGCTGGGCGCCTTCGGGCAGACGCTCAACGTGATGACGCTGGGCGGCCTGGCGCTGGCCGTGGGCATCCTGGTGGACGACGCCACGGTGACCATCGAGAACATCAACTGGCACATGGAACAGGGCAAGGAGGTGCGCACTGCGATCATGGACGGCGCCAAGCAGATCGTGACGCCCGCCTTCGTCTCGCTGCTGTGCATCTGCATCGTGTTCGTGCCGATGTTCATGCTGGACGGCATCGCCGGCTTCCTGTTCCGGCCGATGGCCCTGGCGGTGATCTTCGCGATGATCTCCTCGTTCGTGCTGTCGCGCACCCTGGTGCCGACGCTGGCGATGTACCTGCTGAAGTCGTACCACACCGAAAAGGGTACGGGCGACCATCCGGAAAACCCGTTCATCAACCACCACGAAGGCGACCAGCATCACCGGCGCGGCCACGGCGCCTTCGTGCGCGGCCTGGTGGCGTTCCAGCAGAGGTTCGAACACGGCTTCACCCGCGTGCGCGATGCCTATTACGCCTTGCTGGCGACGGCGCTGAAGCTGCGCTGGGTCTTCGTGGGCGGCTTCCTCGCCTTCGTGCTCGCCTCGTTCGCGCTGGTGCCCTTCCTCGGCCGCGACTTCTTCCCCTCGGTGGACGCGGGTGCCATCGCGCTGCACGTGCGTGCGCCGATGGGCACGCGCATCGAGGAAACCGCGGCGGAGTTCGATCACATCGAAGCCGCGATCCGCAAGATCATCCCGCCGGACCAGCTGAAGACGATGATCGACAACATCGGCCTGCCGCTGTCCAACACCAACCTGATCTACAGCAACACCGGTTCGATCGGCCCGCAGGACGGCGACATCCAGATCGTGCTCGGCGAGGGCCATTCGCCCACCGATGGCTACGTGGCCAAGCTGCGCAAGCTGCTGCCGCAGGAGTTCCCCGGCACGACGTTCTCCTTCCTGCCGGCGGACATGACCAGCCAGATCCTCAACTTCGGTGCGCCGGCGCCGCTGGACATCACCGTCACCGGCCGCAACAGCGCCGAGAACGAGGCGTATGCCACGAAGATCATGCGCAAGCTGCGCGACGTCCCCGGCATCGCCGACGTCCGCCTGCAGCAGAGCACCAGCTACCCGCAGATCAACGTGAAGGTGAACCGCACCCGCGCCGACACGCTGGGCATCACCGAACGCGACGTCACCAACAGCATGGTCGCCTCGCTGGCCGGCTCCAGCCAGGTGGCGCCGGTGTTCTGGCTCGATCCGCGCAACGGCGTGTCCTATGCGGTGGTCGCCTCGACGCCGCAATACAAGATGGATTCGATGCCCGACCTGCTGCGCCTGCCGGTGACCGCCTCGGCCGGCAAGAGCAGCCAGGTGCTCAGCAACATCGCCACGTTCACCCGCGGCCCCAGCGCGGCGGTGGTCACGCACTACAACATCCTGCCGACCTTCGACATCTACGCCTCGGTACAGGGCCGCGATCTCGGCGGCGTCGCCGGCGACGTGCAGAAGGTGCTGGACCAGTTCGCCAGCAGCCGGCCGAAGGGCACGCTGGTCACGCTGCGCGGTCAGGTACAGACCATGAACACCGCCTTCGGCGGCCTGCTGTTCGGCCTGCTCGGCGCGGTGGTGATGATCTACCTGCTGATCGTGGTGAACTTCCAGTCCTGGCTGGACCCGTTCGTCATCATCACCGCCCTGCCCGCCGCGCTGGCCGGCATCGTGTGGATCCTGTTCGTCACCCACACCACGCTGTCGGTGCCCGCGCTCACCGGCGCCATCATGTGCATGGGCGTGGCCACCGCAAATTCCATCCTCGTAGTGAGTTTCTGCCGCGAGCGGCTGGCCGAGCACGGCGACGCGTTGAGGGCCGCGCTGGAGGCCGGCTTCACCCGCTTCCGTCCGGTCTGCATGACCGCCCTGGCGATGATCATCGGCATGCTGCCGATGTCGCTGAGCCACGAGCAGAACTCCCCGCTGGGCATCGCCGTGGTCGGTGGCCTGATGTTCGCCACCTGCGCCACGCTGGTCTTCGTACCGGTTGTCTTCAGCATCGTCCACGGGCGCGAACAGCACGCGCCCTCCGCCGTTCCGCAGCTCGGAGAAGCTTCCCATGTCGCATGAACACGCCCCGCCGGCGAACCCGCGCACGCTGCGCCTGCGCCCGGCGGTCACCGGCCTGCTGGTGGTCGCCGCCATTGCCGCCGCGATCGGCCTGGTGGTGCGCGCGCACGAATACCACCAACTGGTGACGCAGACCGATGCCGAGGCGGTTCCCACCGTGGCGCTGGTCGCGCCGCTCGGCTCGGTCGGCAAGCACGCCATGACCCTGCCGGGCCATATCGACGCATGGATCGACTCGCCCATCCACGCCCAGGTATCCGGCTACGTGAAAAGCTGGAACAAGGACATCGGCAGCCACGTCGAGGCCGGCGAGACGCTGGCGGTGATCGACACGCCCGAGCTCGACCAGCAGTACGAACAGGCCAAGGCCGTGCTGGCGCGCGCGCAGGCCAATGCGCAGCTCGCCAAGGTGACCAGCCAGCGCTGGCAGCATCTGCTCAGCTCCAATTCGGTGTCCAAGCAGGAAGCCGACGAGAAGGCCAGCGAAGCGGCGGTGGCCGAGGCCAACGTGCTTTCCGCCAAGGCCGACGTGGACCGCCTCGCCGCGCAGGAAGCGTTCCGCAACGTCACCGCGCCGTTCGCCGGCACCGTGACCGCGCGCAACACCGACATCGGCGACCTCGTCACCTCCGACAACCCGTCCGCGCTGCCGCTGTTCACCGTGGCCGACACACGCAGGATGCGTCTGTACGTGGCGGTGCCGCAGCGCTACGCGTCGTCCATCCGCCAGGGCATGACCGTCACGCTGACCGTGCCCGACCATCCGGGCAAGACCTATCACGGCACCCTGATCGGCTCGTCCGAAGCGGTGAGCCAGGCCTCCGGCTCGCTGCTGGCGCAATTCGAAGTCGCCAACGACAACGGCACGCTGCTGCCCGGCGACTACGCCGACGTGCAACTGCCGCTGACCACCAGCCAGGCCATCACCAGCGTGCCGTCCACCGTGCTGATCTTCCGCGCCCAGGGCCCGCAGATCGCCGTGCTCGGCACGGACAACAAGGTGGTGATGCGCGACGTGCACATCGCGATGGATCTGGGTGGCGTGCTGGAGATCGACCGCGGCCTGCAGCCGGGCGACCGCATCATCGACAACCCGCCCGACTCGCTGGCCGCCGGCGACACCGTGCGCGTGGCCTCCGCCAAGGAGTCGTCGCATGGCGAGCAATGAAGCCGTGCGCCGGTTGCGGCCGGCTGCGCTGGCGCTGGCACTCGGCGGCCTGCTGGCCGGCTGTTCGCTGGCACCCACCTACAAGACGCCCGTCGTGCCGGTACCTGCCGCCTACAAGGAAGGCACCGGCCTGTGGACGCGCGCCGCTCCCGCGGACATGAGCTCGCGCGGCGACTGGTGGACGATGTTCAACGACCCGGAACTGGACAAGCTCGAACAACTGCTCGATGCGAATAGCCCGTCGCTCGCGATGGCGCTGGCCCGTTACGAGCGCGCCAGCGCATTCGAAAGCGAGGCGCGCTCGGGCCTGTTCCCGCACCTCGGCGTCGGTGGCGGCACAAGCGACGATCGCCAGTCGAACAATCGCCCGCTGCGCGGCTCCAACCAGCCCAACGAATACGACGACGACAGCGCGCAATTCGGCGCCGGCTACGAATTCGACCTGTGGGGCCGCATCCGCAACGAAGTCGCCGCCGGCCACGCGCAAGCGCAGGCCGCGCAGGCGGATCTGGCCTCGGCCAAGCTCAGCCTGGAAGCCCAGCTGGCGAACCAATACATCCAGCTGCGCGGCTACGATTTCCAGGCGAAAATCCTGCAGAGCTCGCTGAAGGCCTACCAGCAGGGCCTCACGCTCACCCGCAACCGCATGCAGGGCGGCATCGCCTCCGGCCTGTCGGTGGCGCGCGCGCAGAACCAGCTGTCCGACGCCCATGCCCAGATCGACGAAGTGGCGGCCCAGCGCGCGCTGACCGAACACGCCATCGCCACCCTGATCGGCGTGCCCGCGCCCGACTTCGCGCTGCCCGCCTCGCAGCAGAAAATACCCGCGCCGACCATTCCCGCTTCGGTGCCGTCCACCTTGCTGCAGCGCCGGCCCGACATCGCCGCCGCCGAACGGCGCACCTTCGCCGCCAACGCCGACATCGGCGTGGCGCGCGCGGCGTTCTTCCCCGACATCGGCATCTCGGGCATGTACGGCTGGCAGGACACCGGCGAAGGCAACCTGTTCTCCTTCGGCAACCGCACCTGGGCGCTCGGCCCCTTCGTCTCCCTCCCCCTGTTCGACGGCGGCCTGCGCCGCGCACGGGCACGACAGGCACATGCCGAGTTCGACGAAGCTTCCGCGCAATACCGGCTGACCGTGCTCGACGCCTTCGAGCAGGTGGAGGACAACCTCGCGCTGTTCACCCGCCTGACCCACGAAGCCCACGACGAAGACGCTGCCGCCAGCTCCGCCCTGGCCGCCCAGCAGATCGCCACCAACCGCTACACCGAGGGCATCATCAATTACCTCGATGTGGTCACCGCGCAGACCGCCTACCTCAACGCAGAGCGTGCCGCGCAGCAGGTGCGCACGCGCAGGTTGCAGGCCAGCGTGGCCTTGGTGCGTGCGCTGGGTGGTGGATGGAAGGTGGCGATGCTGGAGAAGCCGCCTGCCAAGCTGTGAGGGGTTGTCGGGTTCTCTATCGCGGTATTGAATGTGTGTTGCAAGTTACAAAGCGGTTTCGGACGCCTGCCGGCGCCCGAGTTACTTCTCTTTGCTGGCCCAAAGAGAAGTAACCCAGAGAAATGGCCTAGTGGAATCCGCCGGAACTACAAGCGGGCGGTGTCGAGGAAATTGGAACTACGTTCGGCGATACGTCCTGCACAGCGGCCACCCCTCGCCGTATCTGGGAACTGAGAGCGACGGCGAGATCCTAGGGCGCTTCGCTCTGCCCTGCTCTGTTTGGTTTAGCTCTGCTCTGGCTGTGGTTTCTGCGCGCTGGGAGCGCGCTGCTTTTCGGGGCCCCTATGCGGCGGTGAGGCGGGGACGATCAGGCCGCGCAGCGGGCATCGCCATGGATGGCGATGCCTTTTCGACCGGGCAGGAAGCCCGGCCGAAAAGCCCGGCCCCGCCTCACGGACTCGGAGGGCAGGATGCCCGGAGAGCGCCGCATCGGGGTGCTCTTTCTCTTTGGCTACTTTCTCTTTGAGCACGCAAAGAGAAAGTAGCTCGGCCGCCGGCAGGCGGACGAAATCGCTTTGAAACTTGCGAAGCCCAAGGCCAAAAACACAAAAGCCAAAAAGCAAACGGCGGGCATCATGCCCGCCGTTTTCCGTCCCTGGGTCGAACTCCCTTACGATAACTTTTGCGCTATCCGTTGCCCCGATCAGAACGGGTAGAAGCGGAGGCTGGTGAACACCATGTTGTCCGGAGCGGACGGTGCGTTGCCGTTGATGTCGCTGTACAGCTTGCGCGTCACGTGCGAGACCTGGGTACCGAACTGCACCTTGCCGAACTTGCCCTGGTAGAACTTCCACCAGAAGCCGATCGACTGTTCGGCGATCTGGCGGGTCTGACCCGTGCAATCGGTCGGCGCGCCGTAGATCAGGCACTGGCTGTTGTTGTAGCCGAGCGCCGCGGCACCGTAGCCGAACGGCAGTCCGTTCGCGCCCGCGGTCGTGTAGCTGTCCTGCTGTTCGCGACCGCCGGTGGCGTACACGTCGAGCGCGTCGGTGGCATGCCAGGTCAGCGTGCCGAGCAGCATGTTTTCCTTCAGCGGATGCGGTGCGCCGCTCGGATCGTAGGTGATGTCGTTCAGGCCGGCCGTGCCGTAGCGGCCGATGCCCTTGCCGGTCATGCCCGAGAACTGGAAGTCCAGCACCTTCGGAACCAGCGGCAGCACCATGCCGACGCCGAAGCCGCCGCCGTGCGCGGTCTGGTTGCTGGTGGCGCCCGGGCCGCCGTTGGCGGTGGTCGGGGTGACGCGCGTGGTGAACTCACGCGAGATGCCGAACACTTCGTAGTGACCCCAACCCGGATCGGCTGCGAACTTCAGGATGATGTCGGGGAACTTGTTGAGCGACACCGAGTTGAGGCTGTCGTAAAGGCTGCCGGCGCCGACCGTCGCGGTCGTCGACGAATAGCCCTTCGAGCCCGGACCCGCCACGGAGCCGATACCGGCCGTCTGCGGATTTTCAATCGAGAGGCCCAGCCACCACATCTTGTCCCAGTCCTTCACGATGCGCAGCTGTGCCTGGCGGGCCCAGGTGAAGCCCACCTGGTACTGGGCGTCGATGGTGGGCGGCAGCACTTCCTTCAGCGGGGTGATGCCCTGGCTGTCGAGGGTCAGCAGCGACCAGGCCTGGCCGGCCAGCAGGTGCAGGCCGTAGTCGTCCCAATCCACGTTGGTCCACAACTGGCGCATGCGCAGGTTGAACGAGTTGCTCTCGTTCATGTTCGCCGTCTGGGCGCCACCGAGGAAGTCCGTCTCGTAGTAGCCGGTCACATGGGTGGTGTCGTTGATGTTGCCCTGCGCCATGATCGAGATGCGGCTCTGGCGCGCGCTGTACAGGAACTGGCTGTTGCGAGCGTTGGTGACCGGGTAGGAGGTGGTCGCGCCGCTGCTGGTGTTGATCGGCGCCGAGCTGGTGCCGCCCATGAACGGAATGGCGGTGAACTTGGTGGCCACGTCATCGGCGGTGTCGCGCGAGCGGTACGCCGTTTCGGCCGCCAGGAAGCCGCCGAAGGTCCACTTGATGCCGCCGGATCCGCCCAGGGTGTCGCCGAGCTTGGTCGCCACGGTCTGCTGGGCCTGCTGCACCTGGGCCTGCGTCGCCTGCACCTGCTCCTGGGTAGCCTGCACGGTCTGCGCCGTCTGCTGCTGCGCCTGGGTCTGCGCCTGGCTCTGCGCCTGCAGATCGTCAACCTTCTGCTGCAGCGCTGCGATCTCGGCCTTCATCTGCGCAAGTTCGCTGGCGGTCAGCGTCACTTTCTGATTGCCGGATGTCTGGGCCATCGCCGAGACGCTGGTTACGCCCAGACCAGCGGCAATCGCCACTGCGAGGATCTTGGAACGCATGTTATTTCTCCACTTGGTCGAATTGAGCCGCAACGGTTGCACCACTGAAGCCCCTGGCAACCAAGCGGGGTCGACGTAAAGAATGCGTTGGCCGCTTTACTGCCATGTGGATGTTTTGTTACAGATCGAAGACAGCGCGCCGCCGTAAGGACGGCTGGCCGCTCACGGCCGGTACGCGGCGGCTGATATGCTTTACGCATGGGGTTACTGAACAACATGGCCAGCCGCATGGCCGATCGTTTCCGCGGCTTTCTTCCGGTGATCGTCGACGTGGAGACCGGCGGCTTCGACGCCGAACGCGATGCCTTGCTGGAAATCGCCGCGGTCACCGTGGGCATGGACGCGCAGGGTTTCGTACACCCCCTGCCCGCCGTGCATGCCCACGTGCACCCTTTCCCCGGCGCCAACCTCGACCCGCGCGCGTTGGAAGTCACCGGCATCGACCCGGACAACCCGCTGCGCGGCGCACTCGACGAGCAGCTCGCGCTGGAGCACGTCTTCAAGGCGGTGCGTGTCGCGGTGCGCGACAGCGGCTGCCAGCGCGCGATCCTGGTCGGCCACAACGCCGCGTTCGACCTGGGCTTCGTCAACGCCGCGGTGCGCCGCACCGGCAACAAGCGCAACCCCTTCCACCCCTTCAGCTGCTTCGATACCGCCACGCTGGGCGGCCTGGCCTATGGGCAGACCGTGCTGGGCAAGGCGGTGCAGGCCTCCGGCCGCAGCTTCGACACGCGCGAGGCGCATTCGGCGATCTACGACGCCGAGATCACCGCCACGCTGTTCTGCGACATCGTCAACCGGTGGCGCCAGCTGGAAATGCTGGAGCGCGAACACGTCAGTCTGGATGCGGGCTGAGCGCTTTTCCTTGCGGCCTGTCATCTGACTGCAACATTCATCTCATTTCATTGCAACACGCCAGCGCTGCAATGGCGGGCAACCGGGCGCACGCCCCGTGCACACCAAGGAGCCACCACGTGTTCACCTCTTCCCGTTCCATGTTCCGCCTCGGCGCCATCGCCTTCGCCGCCGCCTGCGCGCTGGGCAGCCTGTCCGCGCAAGCCACCGACATCACCGGCGCGGGCTCCAGCTTCGTGTATCCGGTGATCTCGAAGTGGTCCGCCGCTTACGCCGAGAAGACCGGCAACCAGATCAACTACCAGTCCATCGGCTCGGGCGGCGGCATCGCCCAGATCAAGGCCGGCACGGTGGATTTCGGCGCCAGCGACATGCCGCTGGACGAGGCCACGCTCGCCAAGTTCGGTTTCGCCCAGTTCCCTGAC
Organism: Rhodanobacter sp. DHG33; assembly: GCF_014843005.1. Taxonomy (GTDB): domain Bacteria; phylum Pseudomonadota; class Gammaproteobacteria; order Xanthomonadales; family Rhodanobacteraceae; genus Rhodanobacter_A. Next base: position 84,993 of record NZ_JACYXM010000008.1, read on the forward strand.
GTGATCGGCGGCATCGTGCCGGCGTTCAACGTCACCGGCGTCGCCCCCGGCAAGCTGGTGCTGGACGGCAAGACGCTCGCGGGCATCTTCCTCGGCACCGTCAGCAAGTGGAACGACCCGGCCATCGCCGCGCTGAACCCGGGCGTCAGGCTGCCCGACGCGAAGATCACCGTGGTGCACCGCTCCGACGGTTCGGGTACGACGTTCAACTTCAGCGACTACCTCTCCAAGGTCGACGCCACCTGGAAGTCCAAGGTCGGCGAAGGCACGGCGGTGAACTGGCCGACCGGCATCGGCGGCAAGGGCAACGAGGGCGTGTCGGCGTACATCCGCCAGATCCCCAACTCGATCGGCTACGTGGAATACGCCTACGCGCTGAAGAACAACATCGGCTACGCGGTGATGAAGAACGCCGCCGGCAAGGTGGTGCAGCCGAACACGGCCAGCTTCCAGGCCGCTGCCGCCACTGCCGACTGGGCGAGCGCGAAGAACTTCAACCTGCTGATGACCAACGCGCCGGGCGCCGACGCGTGGCCGATCACCGCCACCTCCTGGGTGATCGTGTACAAGCAGCCGAAGAACGCCGCCAACGGCAAGGTCATCCTCGACTTCTTCAAGTGGTCCTACGAGAACGGCCAGGACGCCGCCCGCTCGCTGGACTACGTGCCGCTGCCCGCCAACCTGGTCAGCCAGATCGAGAATTACTGGAAGACCGAGATCAAGTAAGTCGCAACAAGGCCCCTCTCCCGCCGGGAGGGGGGTTGCGGTGAGGGTTCGCGCCGAACGCGCGGACCCGCATCCGGTCCTTCGGGCCACCTTCTCTCACGGGAGAAGGAAAACCTCCTCGCGAACATCGCATGGCACCGACTCCCGCCCATCAACTCGCCTCCGACGCCGACCGGCGCAGCCACCGCGACGCGCGCCACGACGCGTGGTTCCGCCGGCTGCTGAAGGGCTGCGCCCTCCTGGTGCTGGCGACCCTGCTCGGCGCCGCGCTGTCCACCCTGTGGGGCGGCCGCGAGGTGCTGTTCAAGGACGGCTTCCATTTCCTCACCAGCTCGACCTGGAACCCGGTCGCCGACGACTACGGCGCGCTTGCGCCGATCTACGGCACCCTGGTCACCTCGCTGATCGCGCTGGTGCTGGCGGTGCCGGTGAGTTTCGGCATCGCCCTGTTCCTCACCGAGATCGCGCCCAACTGGCTGCGCGGACCGGTCGCCACCGCCATCGAACTGCTGGCCAGCATCCCTTCGATCATCTACGGCATGTGGGGCCTGTTCGTGTTCGTGCCGTTCATGGCGAGCATCGAGCCGACGCTCTCCGACACGCTGGGCAAGGTGCCGCTGATCGGCAAGCTGTTCGACGGCCCGCCGCTGGGGCTGGGCCTGCTCACCGCGGGCATCGTGCTGGCGGTGATGATCCTGCCCTTCATCTGCGCGGTGATGCGCGAGGTTTTCCAGACCGTGCCCACGCGGCTCAAGGAATCCTCCTATGCGCTGGGTTCGACCACGTGGGAAGTGGTGTGGGACATCGTGCTGCCCTACACGCGCTCGGCGGTGATCGGCGGCATCTTCCTTGGCCTGGGCCGCGCGCTGGGCGAGACGATGGCGGTGACCTTCGTGCTCGGCAACGCCTACGATCTCAGCGGTTCGCTGCTGATGCCCGGCACCTCGATCTCCTCCTCGATCGCCAACGAATTCAACGAGGCGGTGGGCACGCACCGCTCGGCGCTGATCGCGCTGGGCTTCCTGCTGTTCGTGGTGACCTTCATCGTGCTGCTGATCGCGCGCCTGATGCTGCGCCGGCTGTCGCGCCGGGAGGGCAACTGATGGCCGCCTCGATCTATCTGCGGCGCCGCATCGTCAACGTGATCGCGCTGGTGGCGAGCGCCTGCGCCACCCTGCTGGGCCTGGTGTTCCTGGCCTGGATCCTGTGGACGACGCTGAAGAGCGGCGTGGGCGCAATCGGTCCGCACCTGTTCACCCGCATCACCGCGTACGCCGACCAGGGCGGCCTGTCCAACGCCATCGTCGGCAGCCTCATCATGGACGTGATGGCGCTGCTGATCTGCGCGCCGATCGGCGTGCTCGCCGGCACCTTCCTCGCCGAATACGCGAACCGCACCCGGCTCGGCGCCATCATCCGCTTCCTCAACGACATCCTGCTGTCGGCGCCGTCCATCGTGCTGGGCCTGTTCGTGTACGTGATCGTGGTGCTGCCGATGTCCAGCCTCACGCACGGCGCGGTGTCGTTCTCCGGCTTCGCCGGCTCGGTGGCGCTGGCCCTGATCGGCCTGCCGGTGATCGTGCGCACTACCGACGAGATGCTGCAGTTGGTGCCGGGCACGCTGCGCGAGGCCGCGCTGTCGCTGGGCATTCCGCAGTGGAAGATGACCGTGCAGGTGCTGATGCGCGCGGCCACCTCCGGCATCGTCACCGGCGTGCTGCTGGCGCTGGCGCGCCTTGCCGGCGAGACTGCGCCGCTGCTGTTCACCGCCTTCGGCAACAACTTCATGACCGTGCACCCGCTGGACAAGATGGAAAGCCTGCCGGTGGCGATCTACCAGTACACCAACGATCCCAGCCCCGACCTGCACGCCATCGCCTGGGCCGGCGCGCTGCTGATCACGCTCTTCATCCTCGCGCTCAGCCTGCTGACCCGACTGCTGTTCTCCCGCCACAAGGTGCGTTATGACTGACCTCGCCGCCCACGCCGCGGCTCCCGCGATCGCCGCGGCGCACACCAAGATCGCGGTGCGCGACCTGCACTTCTACTACAACGGTGCCCATGCGCTGAAGGGCATCGACATGGAGATCCCGGAGAAGCAGGTCACCGCGATCATCGGCCCCTCCGGCTGCGGCAAGTCCACCCTGCTGCGCATCTTCAACCGCATCTACGCGATCTACCCGAAGCTGGAGGCCAAGGGCGAAGTGCTGCTGGACGGCGAGGACATCCTCGACCCGAAGTACTCGATGAACCGCCTGCGCAGCAAGGTCGGCATGGTGTTCCAGAAGCCGGTGCCGTTCCCGATGACCATCTTCGAGAACGTGGCCTACGGCATCCGTCACCACGAGAAGCTCGGCAAGGCCGACATGGCCGAGCGCGTGGAGCAGGCACTGCGCCGCGCCGCGCTGTGGGACGAGGTGAAGGACAAGCTCAACAAGAGCGCGCTCGGCCTCTCCGGCGGCCAGCAGCAGCGCCTGTGCATCGCCCGCGGCATCGCGCTGAAGCCCGAGGTGCTGCTGCTCGACGAGCCCACCTCCGCGCTCGACCCCATCGCCACCGGCCGCATCGAGCAGCTGGTGGAGGAGCTCAAGCCCGATTACACCATCGTGATGGTCACCCACAACATGCAGCAGGCCGCGCGCGTCTCCGACCGCACCGCCTTCATGTACATGGGCGACCTGATCGAATTCGACGTCACCGAAAAGATCTTCACCAAGCCCTCGAAGAAGCAGACCGAGGACTACATCACCGGCCGCTTTGGTTAACCATGGCGATATGCCCTTTCCTCTTGGGGAGAGGGTTGGGTTGAAGGGCCACTCCGCGACACCCTTCCCGACTGGACACTACGGAACTCGACCATGAGCACTGGCAAAGAGCACATCATCAAGAGCTACGACGACGAACTGGCCCGCCTCACCGGCGAGCTGGTGCGCATGGGCGAGCTGGCGGTGAGCCAGCTGGAAGCCGCCATCGACGTGGTGGAGCGCCGCGACGAACGCGCCGCGCAGCACGTGGTGGGCAACGACGACGCGATCGATCAGCTCGAACAGGAAATCAGCCACGACGTGGTGCGACTGCTCGCGCTGCGCGCGCCGATGGCCGGCGACCTGCGCAACGTGTTCGCCGCGCTGCGCATCGCCGCCGACATCGAGCGCATCGGCGACTACGCCGCGAACGTGGCCAAGCGCTCCATCCCACTGTCGATGGCCGCGCCGATCAATCCCACCAGCGGCCTCGCCCATCTCGCCGAGCTCGCCGCCGCCGAAGTGCGCAACGTGCTGCAGGCCTACCGCGACCGCGACGCCGAACGCGCCTACCAGGTGTGGGAGGACGACGTGGAGCTGGACGACGCCTATACCGGCTACTTCCGCCAGCTGCTCACCTACATGATGGAAGACCCGCGCAACATCACGCCCTGCACCCACCTGCTGTTCATGGCCAAGAACATCGAGCGCATCGGCGACCACGCCACCAACATCGCCGAGAACGTGTGGTACCAGGTCACCGGCGAGCCGCTTACCACGCAGCGCAACAAGCGCGATCTCACCGCGAATCCGGAGCTGCCGAAGCTGGGCGATCGCAAGGACTGACCGCTACGGTCTTGCGACCGGGGCGCCGGAAGATTCGCCCCGCCAATGGGTTCGCAAAAACACCGCGGACGGCTTGCGGCGGTCCGGGCAAAGGCCGCACACTGCGCGGCGTCCCGCCGTCAACAGCCATGCCTTTATGCGCGTTAACGGCGGCCTGCCTTTCCCGCCGAGCGACGCCGTGGCCCCTACTCCTTCGTTTGCCGCGACCGAGACCACCCTGTTGCCGGGCACGCCTTCCTCTTCATCCGCCGGCCCGCAACGGTTGTTGTCCGTGGTGATCTGCACGCTCAACGAACACGAGTCCATCGGACCCGTGCTCGACGAGCTGGAGCAGGCCCTGGCCGGGGTCCCGCACGAAGTCATCGTGGTGGACGATTCCCTGGACGAACGCACCGCCGATGCCGTGCGCCAGCAGCGGAGCGCAAGCCCCCTGCATCTGGTACGGCGCAAGGGTGCACGCGGCCTGTCCTCGGCAGCCATCGCCGGCTGGGACGCGGCGCACGGCGACGTGCTGGCCATCATGGACGGTGACGGCCAGCACGATCCCTCCATGCTGCGCCGGCTGCTCGAACGGATGGAGCACGACGGCGCCGACCTCGCCGTCGCCAGCCGCTATCTCGAAAGCCGCCGCTCCGGCCTGAATCCGATGCGTCACGCGGTCAGCCGCACGGGCACCCGGCTCAGTTCCCTGCTGCTCGGCATCCCGTTGGCCGATCCGCTGAGCGGCTGCTTCCTGATGCGGCGGAGCTGGTACGAGCGGGTTCGGCCCCGGCTGTCGGGCCTGGGTTTCAAGATCCTGATCGACGTGGCGGCATCGACCTCCGAGCGTCCCGTGGTCACCCAACTGCCGACCGAGTTGCGCCAGCGGCTGGGCGGCGAGTCCAAGCTGAGCCTGCGGGTCGCGCTCGATCTGTTGATGCTGCTGGTGGAAAAGCGCAGCCACGGCCGCTGGACAGCGCCCCGGCAGATCACGCTGCTGCGCTGCGTGGCGGCCTGGGTAGTGCAGCTCGCCGCATGTGGCCTGTTGGTCGCGGCCGGCGTGCACACGCCATGGGCCTTGCTGCTGGGGATCCTGCTGTCCTTGCCGCTGGCATGGCCCATGCCCGTACTGCGCCGCATGCTGCGCCCGATGGTGTGGGTCGTGTCCATCATGGGTCTGGCCTTGATCACGCGTTATCTGGGGCTGTCCTGGGGAGTCGCGCTGACGGCGGTCACCCTGCTCGGCAGCCTCATCGTCATGCCGTGGAGCAATGCCTGATGCGGCGCTCATCCAGCGGGCCCGCAGCCACGACCACCGGATCCACTCCATGAACGCACCTCGCGGCGCAACCCATCCGCAGCGATGGCCCGTTTTCGTCTTCGGTGCGATAGCCGTCCTCGCCATGCTCGGCGCCTTCGTCGGTCTGGGCCGCAGCAGTCTGTGGATCGACGAGCTGTTCACCCTGCACCTGGTGCATCACGACCTCGGGCTGAAGGAAGTCTGGCGTCGCGCGCTCACCGATACGCAGCCTCCGCTCTACGACGTGCTGCTGTATGCCTGGACCCGGCTGTCCGGCTACGCGCCGTGGGCCATGCGCCTGCCCAGCGCGGTAAGCGCGGTGGCTGCGATCGTGGTGTTCGGTTATGGCGCGCGCAAGCTGCGGTTGGCCAGCCCGGCGGCGATCGCGTTCGCCTGCGCCGTCGCGGCGCTGTCCGGCTTCTGGTTCCAGCAATCGCAGAACATCCGCAGCTACGCCCTGAGCATGCTGCTGGCCGCGGTGCTGCAGCACACGGTGTGGCGGGTGCAGGCGGCGATCCGCGACGGCCTGCCCGTCCTGTCATGCCAGCGGAGGCTTTACCCCTTGCTGGCGGTGGGCCTGCTGGCCAGTTTCAACCATTCCTACCTGCTGCTGGCGACCGGCTTTGCGATGGCTCTGTTGCTGCTGCAGTTGCCTGCCTGGCGCCCGCGCATCGTGCTGATGCTGGGTGGCTTGCTGATTCTGCTGCTGAACGTCGCCTACTACCGCCAACTGATGCACGACACGCATCAGGACCTGCATCACCTATGGTTCCGCAACGACATGGGGTTCTTCGCCGCGCAGACACACCAGGCGATCGATGCCCTCGCCACGCGATGGGTGGAAGTGGGCCTGGTCGTGCTGCTGTGCTCCCTGCTGTGGCGCCGTCTGCAGGGCGAACCGGCCGAGGCCGAACCTTTGCGCGGGGCGCGTCAGGCCACCCTGCTAAGCACTTGCGTGCTGCTGGGCGTCGCCGTCTTCGGCATCGCCGTGTCGCTGCTGGTCGCGCCTTCGTATTCGGACCGCAACCTGTTGACCTGCGCACCGTTCGCGTGGTGGCTGCTGGCCCGCCTGTACGACGTGGCCGGACCCCGGCCCGGTGCGCGCCGCATCTGGCCGGCCGTCGTCTTCCTTGCCATTGCGCTGGCCAGCCATCTCCCCGTGCTGCGCGGCCGGCTGGTCGAGCGCAACGAGGCCTGGCAGGAGTCGGCGCACTACGTGGCCTCGCTTTCCGCCTGCCGCCAGCAGCCGCTGCTGGTGATACTGCCCTTCAAGTTCGGACCGCCCGAGGACAGTTTCCGGCGTCTCGCCGAACGGGATTTCTACGGCCATTTCCTGACCACCTCGCCGTTGACGGCGATGACCCCGGCCGAACTGGGCAGCCCGTCGCCGGCGCTGTCCGTGCAATGGCAGGCGCGGGCACAACAGTTCGACCAGGGCGGCTGCGGCGTCCTCGCCTGGGGCGTGCACGACCTGAACGAGGACGACGTGCAGCAGCTGGCGCTGGATCTGGCGCGCCAACCGGGCATCGCACCGCGCACCGTCGAGGTGCTGACCTTCGAAAGCCATTACCGGCGCCGCCTGCAATGGCCCTCGCACGCCACGGCCTATGTCCTGCAACTGCGGCCGGCGTCCGCCGAATCCATGCCGGTGACGACCGCAGGCACCGCCTCGGCCGACATCAGCCAGCACTGGCTGGTCCAATACCTGGGTACCGCGCCGGGCAGCGCCGTCCCCGTCGACCTGTTCAGAGTCCGCCGCTGGCCGGCCCATGGCCAGGCCACCGAGGACTACCTTGCGCAACGGCGGCTCGCCTGCAGCGCCACTGTCGAAGAGGATCGCCAGGACGTATGGCACGACCCGCGCCTGCCTGCCTGCGGCGGCTTCCTGCCGTCTACGCTGGAAGCCAGCCAGCTGAAGCCTTGACGGGTCTTCGACCGCCGGCTTTGACGTGCTTCCGGAGCGGCATCGGGAAGACGGGCGCAGCGCGATAAGCGCTCGCCCGGTCTCACGGCCTCATCAATCGACGCTCCGCCCCATGCGCTTCAGCTGCGCTCCGCGCGCAATGCCGTAGATGCCGATGGCGATCCACGCCACCTCGAGCAGGAACGCCGACCAGTTGAAGCTGCCGAACGTCAGCGACAGCAGCACGCCGAACGCGCCGAGGATGTTCATGAGCTGGTAGACCAGCTTGTTGCCATGCAGCTTGCGGGCCTGCAACAGGAAGTACGCCAGCAGCACCAGCAGCACGCCGATGTAGCCGGCCCAGTCGTACCAGTGGAAGTTCATCGCGATGCGCTCCTTTGCCTCAGTGCCTCGAACAGCACGACGCCAGTTGCCACGGAAACGTTGAGGCTTTCCATCGCACCGGGCATCGGGATCTTCGCCGTGAAATCGCAGGTCTCGCGGGTGAGCCGGCGCATGCCTTCGCCTTCGCTGCCCATCACCAGCGCCACCGGCCCCTTGAGGTCGATGCCGTAGATCGACTGGTCCGTATCGCCGGCCAGCCCGGTGATCCACACGCCGGCGTCCTTGAGCACGCGCAGCGTGCGCGCGAGGTTGGTCACCGCGATCAGCGGCACGCGATCCGCGCCGCCCGCCGAGGCGCGGCGCACCACGGGGGTGAGGCCCACGGCGCGGTCCTTGGGCACGATCACCGCGGTCGCATTCGCCGCCGCCGCGCTGCGCAGGCAAGCGCCGAGGTTGTGCGGATCGGTGACGCCATCCAGCACCAGTACCAATGCAGTGTTGCCGGCCTTTTCCAACAGGTCGGGCAGATCGTTCTCCACCGCCATCGCGGGGGCTTCGTACAGCGCAGCCACGCCCTGGTGGCGCGCTTCGCCGGCGAGCTTGTCGAGCTGCTCGCGCGGGCGATGGTGCACCGGGATCTTCAGCGCCTTGGCGCGTTCCGCCAGCTCATGCACGCGCGGGTTGCGCTGGCCGTTTTCGACCAGCAGTTCGCACACGCGCGCGGCGTCGTTGTTCAGTGCGCCGTCGACCGGGTTGATGCCGACGATCCAGTGTTCGTTCATCGCTTGCCTTTGGGTTTGCGTGCGGCCTGCTTCTTCGCGGCGCGCGGTGCCTTCGATACGGTCTTGCCGCCCTGCTTTGCCGGCGTCTTTGCGCCGGGTTTGGACGGGCGCGCGGCGACGGGCGGCGGATTATCGCGCGGCGGCAGCGCCGGCAACACCACTTCCGCACGCCGGCCGGGTGCCGGCGCCGCGGGCGGCTTGCGTCCCGGCAGCGAATAGCGATCGCCCGCTGCGGCGTAGTCGTAGGCCTTGCCGCTGCGCGGCGGCGGTGCGGCGGAGGCGCGCGGCGCCGCCAGGCGGAAGTCGATCTTGCGGTCCTCCAGGCTGGCGCGCAGCACCTGCACGCGCACGTGGTCGCCCAGCCGGTACTGCGCGCCGCTGCGCTCGCCCTTCAGCAGATGGCGCTGCGGATCGAAGTGGTAGTAGTCGTTGCTGAGCTGGCTGATGTGGACGAGGCCCGAGACCTTGGACTCGTCCAGCTCCACGAACAGGCCGAACGACGTGACGCCGGTGACCACGCCCGCGAACTCCTCGCCCACGTGCTTGGCCATCCACGCGCACTTGTAGCGCTCGTCCACGTCGCGCTCGGCTTCCTCGGCGCGGCGCTCGCGCTGCGAGCAGTGCAGCGCCATCGTGGCCATCTGCGCCGGCGTGTAGGTGTAGCCCGAGGGCTTGCCGCCGGTGAGCGCGTAGCGGATCGCTCGATGCACCAGCAGGTCCGGGTAACGGCGGATCGGCGAGGTGAAGTGCGCGTAGGCCGAAAGCGCCAGACCGAAGTGGCCGCGGTTGTCCGGTTGGTAGGCCGCCATGCTCTGCGCGCGCAGCAGCACGCTCTGGATCAGCTCGCGCTCGGGGCGTTCGGCCACCAGGCGCAGCACGTCGGCGAAATCGGCGGGGGTCACCTCCTCTACCGGCGGCATGCGCAGCTTGAACTCGCGCAGGAACTGCTGCAGGTCCTCGTACTTCTCCGCCGGCGGCGGTTCATGCGCGCGGAACAGCGCGGGGATCTTCTTCTTTTCGAGGAACAACGCCGCCTGCACATTGGCGGCGATCATGCATTCCTCGATCAGCTTGTGCGCGTCGTTGCGCGCGGCAGCGCCCGCCGATTCCACCTCGCCGCGCTGGTCGAGGCGGAACTTCACCTCCGGCGTCTCGAAGTCGATCGCGCCGCGCTGTTTGCGCTGTGCGGCCATCGCCTTGTACAGCGCGTGCAGGTTCTCCAGTTGCGGCAGCACGTCCGCCACCGCGTCGAGTGCACCGGCCTCGCGCAGGCCCACCGCCTGCCACACCTGGTCGTAGGTGAGCCGCGCATGCGAACGCATCACCGCCGGATAGAACTTCGACTTGACCACTTCGCCGGTGGCATCCACCACCATGTCGCAGACCATGCACAGGCGCTCGACCTTGGGGTTGAGCGAGCAGATGCCGTTGGACAGGGTCTCCGGCAGCATCGGCACCACGAAGCCGGGGAAATAGGTCGATGTGCTGCGCTCGTAGGCTTCCTTGTCGAGCGCGCTGCCCACGGGCACGTAGTGCGACACGTCGGCGATGGCGACGACCAGCCGCCAGCCGCCGCCGCGCTTCGGCTCGGCGTACACGGCGTCGTCGAAGTCGCGGGCGTCGGCGCCGTCGATGGTCACCAGCGGCAGCTTGCGCAGGTCGACGCGGCCCTCGCGCTCGGCGGCGGTGACCTCGGGTTCCACCTCGGCCGCATCGCGCAGCACTTCGGGCGGCCACTCGTGCGGCAGATCGTGGCTGGCAATGGCCATCTCGATCAGCAGCGAAGGCTGCAGGCGCTCGCCCAGCACGGCGCGGATCGCGCCCAGCGGGCCGCGGTGCGGCGTGGGCGGATCGGTGATCTCGGCCACCACGATCTGGCCGGCGCGCGCGCCCTGCGTCTCGCCGGGCGGGATCATCACGTCCTGGTGCAGGCGGCGGTCGTCGGGCGCCACCAGGGTCACACCGTTCTCGACCACCACGCGGCCCACCAGTCGCGGCGAGCGGCGCTGCAGCACTTCGGCGATCGCGCCCTGGCGACGACCGCGCCGGTCCACGCCCACCACGCTGGCCAGCACGCGGTCGCCGTGCAGCACGCCGCGCATCTGCTGCGGCGAAAGATAGAGGTCGTCGCCGCCTTCGTCGGGGCGCAGGAAGCCGTAGCCTTCGGCGTTGGCCAGCACCACGCCGGGGATCAGATCGAGCTTCTTCGCCGGCGCGTAGCCGCCGCGGCGGCCCAGCAGCAGCTGGCCGTCGCGCACCATCGCGCCGAGGCGCTTGTGCAGCGCGAACAGGTCGTCGGGTTCATGCAGCGCCAGCGCTTCGGCGATGCGCGCCTCGGTGAGCAGTTCGCCGCGCTCTTCCAGCAGGACCAGGATGGCCTCGCGGCTGGGAATGGGGCGCTCGTAGCGCTGCGCCTCGCGCTCGGCATGCGGATCGCGCTTGGCATCGGCGCGCTTGCGCTTGCCCGCTGCCGGATTCGCGCGTTTGTCTTGCGGGTTCTTGTTGTTCTTCTTGGTCACGAAATTACCTTGTGTGGATGGCTGCGCCAGAGCGGCGCGGCCGAAAGAGGGAATGCGTCAACAAAGTGTTGACAGAAGCAGGACAGATGCCTAATCTACGCGGCTCACGCAGCCCGAAAGGCACGCGCGACACCTGCCCAGGTGGCGGAATTGGTAGACGCACTAGTTTCAGGTACTAGCGGGTAAAACCGTGGAGGTTCGAGTCCTCTCCTGGGCACCAATTGTAGACGAAGCCCGCAGCGATGCGGGCTTCGTCGTTTCTGCGATATGCACACGCCGCAACGGGTGAACCGCCGATGACGCCTTCGCCGCATGTCCTCGCCGCCCGACGCCACTGGGTATTCGACCTCGATGGCACGCTGACGGTCGCCGTGCACGATTTCGCCGCGATCCGCCAGGCGCTGGACATCCGCGGCGACGAGGACATCCTCGCCCACATCGCTGCGCTGCCCATGCACGAGGCCGATGCCAAGCGCGCGTGGCTGCTCGAACACGAACGCGGACTTGCGCAAGCTTCGCGCCCGGCCATCGGTGCGGTGGCGCTGGTGCGCTCGCTCGCGGCGCGCGGCTGCCGGCTCGGCATCCTCACCCGCAACCTGCGCGAACTGGTCCTGCTTTCGCTGGAAGCGATCGGCCTGGCCGACTGCTTCGACCCGGCCGCCGTGCTCGGCCGCGAAGATGCTGCGCCGAAGCCCGATCCGGCGGGCCTGCATCGCCTGGCCGGACACTGGGCGGTCGAACCTGCCGAACTGACCATGGTCGGCGACTACGCCTACGACCTGGCCTGTGCCCGCGCCGCCGGCGCACAGGCCGTGCTCGTGAACCTGCCCGAGAACCATTGGCCCGACCTGGCCGACTGGCACTTCGCCGACTGCAACGCCCTTGCAGCGACGCTGCACGCCGCGCTCGGCTAGGTGCCCGACGCCGGCCCCTTCAGCTCGACCATGTTGCCCTGCGGGTCGTAGCAGTAGATCGAAGGCCCTTCGCCGCGCGCGCCGTAGCGCATGCCCAGCTCGCCGATGCGCACGCCATGCGCCTCGAGATGGGCCAGGATCGCCGCCTCGTCGTAATCCTCCACGCGCAGGCACAGGTGATCCATGTTGTGGCCTTCCCTGCCCGGTGCCGCGCCGCCGTAACGGCCCAGCTTGCCGTCCACGCCGACCAGGTCGATCAGCGAAACACCGGCACGCAGTTGCAGCAGGCCGATTTCGTCCTGCCGGCGCTCTTCGCGGCAGCCCAGGACATCGCAATAGAAACGCCGCATCGCCTCGACGTCGATGGCGCGCAGCACGACATGGTCGATTTCGCCGATGCGGATCATGAAGGCTCCAAGGATTGGGGAAACGGGAGCATAGCGCTCCGCCTGTCCCGCCCCTGTATAATTGCCCGGGTAAACGCATGGTGGGAGAAGCGGCCGCTCCGCAAGAGCGCACCGCTGCCGAAGGCGCAACGCCCGTAATCGCTCAGGCCCCATACCATCCTGCGCATAGCACTCTGGAGAGAGCGGTTGAATCCGCCGCCGAAGGGGCACGAGGCTCACGCCTCCAAACTCTCAGGCAAAAGGACAGAGGGGCGCCCGCGTGCGGCATGCACGCAGACTTCGGACGCCCTTCATGAGCCAGAACACTCCCTCCCTGCGCGAGCTGGAAAACCACGACGCCTTCATCGCGCGCCACATCGGCCCCAACGACGCCGAGATCGCGCACATGCTGCGCGCGGTCGGCCACGATTCGCTGGAAGCGCTGACCGACGCCATCGTGCCCGCCAAGATCAAGTCCGCCGCGCCGCTGGCGCTGCCCGTCGCGATGAGCGAAGTGGACGCGCTGGCGAAGATCCGCACCATCGCGGACAAGAACCAGGTGTTCCGAAACTTCATCGGCCAGGGCTACTACGGCACGCACACACCCAACGTCATCCTGCGCAACATCCTGGAGAACCCGGCGTGGTACACGGCCTATACGCCGTACCAGGCGGAGATCTCGCAGGGCCGCATGGAAGCGCTGATCAACTTCCAGACCATGTGTGCCGACCTCACCGGCATGGAGATCGCCAACGCCTCGCTGCTGGACGAAGCCACCGCGGCCGCCGAGGCGATGACGCTGGCCAAGCGTTCGGCCAAGGCCAAGGGCAACGTCATCGTGGTGTCCGGCGATGCGCATCCGCAGACCATCGAGGTGATGCAGACGCGCGCCGAGCCGTTGGGCCTGGCGATCAAGCTGGCCAACTCCGCCGAGGAATGGGATGCCGCGATCGCCGCGGACGACTATTTCGCCGCGCTGATCCAGTACCCGGCCAGCAGCGGCTGGCTGATGGACTGGAGCGACGAGGTCGCGAAGGTCCACGCCAAGGGCGCTCTGGCCATCTTCGCCACCGACCTGCTGGCGCTGACCCTGCTGAAGACGCCGGGCGAGATGGGCGCCGACATCGTGATCGGCAACTCGCAGCGCTTCGGCGTGCCGTTCGGCTTCGGCGGCCCGCACGCCGCCTTCATGGCCTGCCGCGACGCGTACAAGCGCTCGATGCCGGGTCGCCTGATCGGCGTCTCCATCGACGCCGAGGGCAACAAGGCCTACCGCCTCACCCTGCAGACGCGCGAGCAGCACATCCGCCGCGAGAAGGCCACCAGCAACATCTGCACCGCGCAGGTGCTGCTTGCCGTGATGGCTTCGATGTACGCCGTCTACCACGGTCCGGAAGGGCTGGTGCGCATCGCTACGCGCGTGGCGCGCCTCGCCGCGATCCTCAAGGCGGGCCTTGCGCAGCTCGGCTTCACCACGACCCACCACGACAGCGCGTTCGACACGCTGAGCCTGAAGACCGGCGAGCGCACCGACGCCATCGCGGCACGCGCCGTGGCGCTGGGCGCCAACCTGCGCAAGGCCTGGGGCGAGTACCTGTGCATCTCGCTGGACGAGACCACCACGCGCGCCGACATCGAACTGCTGTGGCGCATCTTCGGCGGCGACGACGCCAAGCTGCCCAGCATCGAGGCGCTGGACGCCAGCGCGCCGTCGCTGATCCCGCAGGCGCTGCAGCGCACCTCGGCCTTCCTCACGCACCCGGTGTTCAACACGCACCACAGCGAGCACGAGCTGCTGCGCTACCTGCGTGCGCTGGCCGACAAGGATCTGGCGATGGACCGCACGATGATCCCGCTGGGCTCGTGCACCATGAAGCTCAACGCCACCGCCGAGATGATCCCGGTGACCTGGCCGGAGTTCGGCAACATCCATCCGTTCGCGCCCGCCGCGCAGACGCAGGGTTACCAGGAGCTCATTGCCGGGCTGGAAGCGCAGCTGGTCGAAATCACCGGCTACGACGCGGTGAGCCTGCAGCCGAATTCCGGCGCGCAGGGCGAATACGCCGGCCTGCTGGCGATCCGCGCGTACCACCAGTCGCGCGGCGAAGGCCATCGCGACATCTGCCTGATCCCCGAGTCCGCCCACGGCACCAACCCGGCCTCCGCGCAGATGTGCGGCATGCGCGTGGTGGTCACCAAGTGCGACGCCAACGGCAACGTGGACCTGGCGGACATCCGCGCGCAGGCCGAGAAGCACTCGGCCAACCTCGCCGCGATCATGCTCACCTACCCGTCCACCCACGGCGTGTTCGAGGAGGACGTGGTGGCGATCTGCGACATCGTCCACCAGCACGGCGGCCAGGTGTACACCGACGGCGCCAACATGAATGCGCTGGTGGGCGTGGCCAAGCCCGGCAAGTGGGGCTCGGACGTCAGCCACCTCAACCTGCACAAGACCTTCTGCATTCCGCACGGCGGCGGCGGCCCGGGCGTGGGCCCGTGCGCGGTGCGCTCGCACCTCGCGCCGTTCCTGCCGCGCGCGCTCGGCGACGACGGTGCGCGCACGCAGGGCACCGGCAACGGCGCGATGGTCAGCGCCGCGACCTTCGGCAGCGCATCCATCCTGCCGATCTCGTGGATGTACATCACGCTGATGGGCACCGCTGGCCTGCGCAAGGCCACCCAGGTGGCGCTGCTCAACGCCAACTACATCGCCAAGCGCCTCGCCGCGCACTACCCCACGCTGTATACCGGCCGCAACGGCCTGGTGGCGCACGAGTGCATCCTCGACCTGCGCCCGATCAAGGACGCCACGGGCATCAGCGCGGAAGACGTGGCGAAGCGCCTGATCGATTTCGGCTTCCACGCGCCCACGCTGTCCTTCCCGGTGGCCGGCACGCTGATGGTGGAGCCCACCGAGAGCGAATCGCAGCACGAGCTGGACCGCTTCATCGACGCGATGATCCAGATCCGCGACGAGATCCGCGCGGTGGAGGAAGGCAAGCTGGACCGCGACGACAACCCGCTGCGCAACGCCCCGCACACCGCGTTCGCGGTAAGCGCCAGCGAGTGGACGCATGCCTACCCGCGCGAGCTGGCCGCCTTCCCGCTGCCCTCGCTGCGGCTGCAGAAGTACTGGTCGCCGGTGGCGCGCGTGGACAACGTCTACGGCGACAAGAACATCATGTGCGCCTGCATCCCGGTGGATGCGTATAAGGAAGAAATCGAGGCTTAAACGTGCCCCTCCCCTCTCCCGCCTGCGGGAGAGGGGGCGGGAAAGAGGATCGTTTTCGCTAGAACATGCTCCCTCTCTCCAAGCCTCTCTCCCGCAAACAGGAGAGAGGCTTCAAGCAGAAGTCCCACCATGTAAGCTGATTCACCAATTCGCATATGAACGATGCGATGACAACCGACGAGGGGACTTGAATGTCAATGGCGTCGATCAAGGTCATCAAAGGCTTCGTCGCGGATTTCGACAATGGCGGCAAGGATGGTGGCAACGTCACCGGTTTAATGGTGACCACCTTCACGGTCGGCGACCCGCCTGTAAGCTTTTGGTCGCCCCTCTCGATTGGTTCGCCCATTGCCAGTGGTGATTACGTCGCAGTGGCCGGCCAGCGCTCACTGGTGCACGGGATCGGTCAGGTGGCCTTGGCGTATCGTCGTCTTGGCAATTCGGGAAGCGCGCATTTGTTCAATGTAGCTTTCCCGATCATGTGCTTTCTATTCGGAGCACTGTGCATCTTCGGCGGCTTGCTTCTCGAACCTGGCGGTATCGACATAGCGGCGATGGTGGCGGGAATCGCCCTAGGCTTATTCGGTATTTGGCGACTCTGGTGCATGTGTACAGCACGCAGCATGCTGAACAACATGGAGTCCGTCCTGTCCACCTATCAACATGGGCAGTGAATAAATCCTCAGCCTGACAAAGCTCCTTTGAGCGACGCTGAAGTTCGTCTTTGTGCAAAACAGTACGGCAAACACCGTGCTCAGGTTGACGCGGACATTTGCGGTATCGCGCAGTGCAGACTGGCACACACCATGCGCAACAACTCCTTCTCGGTAGATGTCACGACGCCATCGGCCTTGATCGCGCACTGCAGCCCCTGGATCACGATCTCCTTGGCGACCGGCAGCAGGCGGTCGAGATCGTCCAGCGCTCGGTCCAGCCGAGCCTGCCACACGATGGGCAGCGTCTGCCAACTGAAGACTTCCCCCGGAAACGCCTGATCCATCGCCGCCAGCCACGCGCGCCGCGCCGAAGCATCGTCGTTGCTGCCGTATACCGCAACGACCGCGTAAACCAGCGAAAGACTGTCGCGGCACGCCGGCAGCTTTTTCCGGCCTTCAACGGGCGCACTGCCCGGTTTGGCGGCCTCGCGCAGATACATTCGCAACAGCCGTACCAAGCAATAGTCGTCGAGTTCCACCTGCGGGTCGACGCCAACGATCGCGTCGAGTGTGTCGCTCAATGTTTCCAGGCGACCACGCGGCAATTGCTTCAACGCGGGGAATGACAAGGCGATAAGCGGCATGCGCTGCACCGCCGACACGGTCATCTCATCGGCAATGAGTTTATCCGTGGCAGACAGCACGTCGTCGCCGAATGCATTGGCGACGAATCGCCGTTGGCGCGCCCGCAGATCTTCGTGCTCCGACATGCCCAGCGCCAGCGCCAGGTTGAGCGCAGTTTCAGGCGTCCGCGCCGCCTCGACCAGGCTCGCCGGCATACTTTGCCGCACCGACCGCGCCTGTTGGAAATTTTCTTGCGCCGGGGTGGTGGTGACGGGTGAAGAAACTGCAACGGCTGCGACAGCAGGCACGACAGTCATCGCCGCCTCGGTGCTACCCGGCCATTCCAGCGGCGGTAACTCCCTTTTGTGTGTCTTGGCTTCGTCGCCGGCCGCCGTTGCACTGTCGTTGCCGGTGAGACGCTCGCTCATGGCGTGCTCCAGCGGCAACAACTGCTGCTCGCGGAACCAGGGTTCCAGCGTGCGTATGCGCTGCATGAGTGGCGGATGTGTGGCGAACCACGCATTGAACTCGTCCACGTCGCCGAACATCATGTGAGCGACTTCGTGGCGGTTCCCTGCCTGCAACAACGATCCGTCGGGAGCAACCGCGATTTTCTTCAACGCGCCAGCAATGCCAGCGGCTTGTCGCGTGAATTGCACCGCGGATGCGTCTGCCAGTGCTTCGCGTTCGCGCGCCACGGCGGCCTGGATCAAACGCCCGAAGAAATAACCGATCGACCCGATGACGATAAAGCCGAGGCCAAAAAAATAGCCCACCACTTTGCGTTCGGCGTCGCGCTCAGAATATTCGTAACCGCCATCGCTGCTCCATGCGAACTGCCGACCGAGCACCGACAGGGCCATGATGCCGAACAGCAATCCCATCAGGCGGATGTTCAATCGCATGTCGCCGTTAAGCACGTGACTGAATTCGTGCGCGATCACACCCTGCAGCTCATCGCGCGTGAGATTATCAAGACACCCTTGTGTGACACAGATCGTTGCATCGGACGCCGAATAGCCGGCCGCAAAAGCATTGATGCCACGCTCCTGTGGCATCACGTAAATGTCCGGCACGGGCGTGCCGGACGCGATGGCAACCTCTTCGATCACGTTGCGCAATTGTTTGAGCTTGGGATCGTCGACATCGGGTGGCACGGGAATGCCGTTGACATCCTCGGCTACCACTGAACCGCCGCCGGCGAGACTTCGAATGCGGTAGAACGCAGAACCGAAGATCACCGCCAGAACGCCCAACGTGGTGAACGTGATCAGCCTATGCTGGTAAGCCGCGTGATCGGCCACCCTGATCCAGGGATGGCCAAATATCATGAACACCACCGCGTCCATGGCCACCACGATGGCAACGACGGCGAGGCCGAACAGCACCACGAGAAGGCGCGTACTGCTGCGCACCTTCGCCTGCCTGGCAAAAAAATCCACGGTATCGTCCCCCAGCGAGCCGACGCGACCCGACGTTTCCGGCCTAGCCGATTAACCGAAGGAAACCTTGGGTGCCTCGCGCATCGTCTTGTCTTCGATATCCAGCGGACGCGCCTCGCTAAAGCCGAAACTGCCGGCGATGAAGGAGCCCGGAAAGACCTCGCAGCGATTGTTATAGGTCATCACCGAATCGTTATAGGCCTGACGCGCAAACGCCACGCGGTTTTCGGTGGAGGTGAGCTCTTCGGTGAGCTGACCGATGGTCTCGTTGGCCTTGAGGTCCGGGTAGGACTCGCTTACCGCGAACAGACGCCCCAAGCTCTGCGTCAAACCGTCTTCGGATTCGGACAATTGCTGCATGGCCTGCGGATCACCTGGATTTCGCTTGGCGAGAGCCAAGCCGCTGACCGCCGCATTGCGCGCCTGAATCACGGCTTCGAGCGTGCCGTGTTCGTGCGCGAGATAAGCCTTGGCGGTTTCCACGAGATTGGGGATCAGATCGTGGCGACGCGTGAGTTGCACGTCGATTTGTGCGAACGCGTTCTTGTAGCTGTTACGCGCGGTCACGAGGCCGTTGTAAAGACCGACCACGTAAAAAACGACCAGCAGCATGATGGCCAGAAAAACGATCAACCCCATGACGCGCCCCCTAGGTAGGCTCCCCAAAGCCTTTCCAGAGGAGCATACCATGCCACTCCTTGCCATCATTTTTGCTCCGTGGAATTGAATCTACGGCAACACGCCTCACGTATCAGAGGTGCGCAAGCCCATCGGGCCGTGCGGCATGTCGCGTGCCAGAATGCAGATCCTGGCGCCATCCGTTTCCCCAGGATCGAGAGGTATCGCCTTGAACGCTTCCACGCTCGCCGAACCTGTCCTCCGCGCCACCACCCTGCCCCTGCCGCGCACGCCAGACCTGCACGAGAGCGATCCGCAGCGCATGCGCCAGGCGTTGCGCGAATACTTCACCAGTACCTTCGACCGCTACGAGTCGCTGTTCAAGACGCTCGCCGTCGACGCGGCCTGGTACGAACCGCCGATCACGCTGCGCCACCCGCTGATCTTCTACTACGGCCACACCGCGACGTTCTTCGTCAACAAGCTGCTGCTGACGCGGATGATCGAGGAACGCATCGACCCGCACCTCGAGTCGGTGTTCGCGGTGGGCGTGGACGAGATGGGCTGGGACGATCTCAACGACGCGCACTACGACTGGCCAAGCGTGGCCGAAGTGCAGGCCTATCGCGACAAGGTGCGCGCCCTGGTCATCCGCCTGATCGATGAGGCGCCGCTGGAACTCCCGCTCGGCTGGGACAACCCGTGGTGGGCCATCGTCATGGGCATCGAGCACGAGCACATCCACCTGGAAACCTCCTCGGTGCTGATCCGTCAGCACAAGCTCTCGTATGTGAAACCGCACCCTGCATGGCAGCCCTGCGCGCAAAGCGGCGAGGCACCGGAAAACACGCTGGTGAAGGTACCGGCCGGCAGCGTGGCGCTGGGCCGCGGCATCGGCAGCGCCGTCTATGGCTGGGACAACGAGTACGGCCACCACGAGGCCGAGGTACCGGCCTTCGAAGCCAGCCGCTACCTGGTCAGCAACCGGGAGTTCGTGGCCTTCGTCGAAGCCGGCGGCTATGCGCAATCCGGATACTGGGAAGAGGAAGGCAACAACTGGCGTGAATTCGCCAAAGCCACCCACCCTACCTTCTGGCGTCGTTCGGCCGATGGCTGGCAGCTGCGTCTGATGACCGGCGAAATGCCGATGCCGTGGGACTGGCCGGTGGAGGTGAACTACCACGAGGCCAAGGCGTTTTGCCGCTGGAAATCCGCCCACGGCGGCCAGCCGGTGCGCCTGCCCACCGAGGACGAGTGGTATCGCCTGTACGCCGAAAGCCGGCGCGGCGCGCCGGACGGCGAAACGCCGGACGCCAACCTCAACCTGACGCACTGGGCCTCGTCGTGCCCGGTGAACCGCTTCGCGCAGGGCGAATTCTTCGACGTCGCCGGCAATGCATGGCAGTGGACGGAAACCCCGATCTATCCGTTCGAAGGGTTCCAGGTGCATCCGATCTACGACGACTTCACCACGCCCACCTTCGACGGCCGCCACAATCTGATGAAGGGCGGCTCGTGGATCGCCACCGGCAACGAGGCCGAGGCCGCTTCGCGCTATGCCTTCCGCCGCCATTTCTTCCAGCATGCGGGTTTCCGCTACGTGGTGTCCAAAAACATGAAACCTGCGCCTGCCTCGCACTACGAAACCGACAAACTGCTCAGCGAATACGCCGAGTTCCATTACGGCGACAGCTACTTCGGCGTGCCGAATTTCTCGAAGGCACTCGCCGACCTGGCAGTGGACGCGCTAGCCGGCTCGCCGAAGCGCAAAGCACTCGATCTCGGCTGCGCCTCCGGCCGCGCCAGCTTCGAGCTGGCACGTCACTTCGATCACGTCACCGGCGTGGATTTCTCCGCACGCTTCATCGGCCAGGGCGTGGCGCTGGCGCGCGGCGACAGCCTGCGCTATCTGCTACAGGACGAAGGCGAACTGGTCGAGTACAAGTCGCGCAACCTCGCCGAGCTGGGCTTGACGGATACCGCTGCCAGGGTGGAGTTCTTCCAAGGCGACGCCTGCAATCTCAAGCCGCAATTCGCCGGCTACGATTTCATCCTCGCCGCCAACCTGATCGACCGGCTGTACAACCCGGCGCAATTCCTCGAAGCCATCCACGAACGGCTGAACCCCGGCGGCCTGCTGATGATCGCCTCGCCTTACACCTGGCTGGTGGAACACACGCCGCGCGCGGACTGGCTGGGCGGGTTCAAGAAAGACGGCGAGAGTTTCACCACGCTGGATGGCCTCGACGCCATCCTCGGCGTGCATTTCGAGCGTGTGGGCGAACCCTGCGCAGTGCCGTTCGTGATACGCGAGACGCGGCGCAAGTTCCAGCACACCCTGTCGGAGGTGACGCTGTGGCGGCGGCGCGCGTGAACCGTTTCCCCGCCTGCTGCGCATCGCGGGGAACAGCCAGGCCATGACGCCGGATTTCGACCAGTCCATCGACCGCGCCGGCAGCCATGCGCTGAAGTTCGATGGACGCCGGCAGAAATTCGGCAGCGGCGATGTGCTTCCGCTGTGGGTCGCCGACATGGATTTCGCCGTGCCAACCTGCGTGAGCGATGCCGTGCTCGCGCGGGCCCGGCATCCGATCTACGGTTACACGCAATATCCGGAAAGCCTGTACCAGTCGCTGATCGCCTGGTGCGATCGCCGCCACCGCTGGCAGGTCGAGCGCGAATGGCTGGTGCCTGCTTCCGGCGTGCTGGCGTCGATGTCCGCGGCGATACAGTCCTGCACCGCCATGGGGGATCCCATCGTCGTGCAGTCGCCGGTATATCCCGGTTTCTTCCGCGCCGTGGAGGACTGCGGCCGCCGGCTGCTCCACAACCCCTTGCGCGAGACCGATGGGCGTTACGCCATGGATCTCGCCCAGCTGGAGCAATACGCACGCGACGGTGCACGTGCCCTGCTGCTGTGCAATCCGCACAACCCGGTCGGCCGGGCATGGACGCCGGGCGAACTCGAAGAAGTGCTGGGCATCGCGCGCCGCCACGGCCTCACCGTCATCTCGGACGAAGTGCACGGCGACCTTGCGCTGCCCGGCGCCAGCCATCACCCGCTGCTTGGCCTGGCACGTGCGGGCGACCGCGTCATCGCCGTGCTCTCGCCCGGCAAGACCTTCAACCTGCAGGGCCTGGGACTGACCCTCATAGCGGCCCCGCGCGCCGACCAGCGCGATGCGCTGCGGAATGCGATCGCGGCTTCGCACCTTGGCGACGCCAATCCTTTCGCCGTCGCCGCCGGCGAAGCCGCGTGGCGCGACGGCGACCAGTGGCTCGATGCCTTGCGCACTTACCTCGCCGGCACGCGCGACTTCGTCGCCGACCGCCTGCGCACGCACATCCCCGCGATCCGCCTGGTGCCGTCCGAAGCCGGCTACCTGCTGTGGCTGGATTGCCGCGCGCTGGGCATGGACGACGTGGCACTGCGCGAATTCTTCATCCATCGCTGCAGGCTGGGCCTGAATCCCGGCGTCGACTTCGGCCCTGGCGGCAGCGGCTTCATGCGCATGAATATCGGCACGCCGCGGCGCAATATCGAGGCGGCGCTGGCAGCTATCGAGAGGGCACAGAGCCAAACATACGCGCCCCCGAATGTACGGGATATCCCGTCCCGATAAGCGCAAATTCCTCGTTCCGCTTCAAAAACAAGGCCCCGCATGCGGGGCCTTGTTTCATATCACTTGCCGAAACGCTCAGCCGCCGTTCTTGGCCAGCCACGCATCCACCGCCGGCAGGCGATCCTTGCGGATCATCATGCGGTACTGGATGTTGGCGATCACGCTATCCGACGGACGCCGCGCGGAAGGATCGATGGTGGCCTCATAGGCCTTGATCTTGCCGATCATCGCCGGGTCGAACGAGCTGCCGCCCAGCGCCGGGTAGTAGCGGCTGCTGGAGGTGGTGTCGACCAGCTTGTCCACCTGCGCGCGGTGCGCCATGGCGAAGTCGTAGGCCATTTCCGGATGACGCCAGGCCACGCCGCCGATCATGCCGGCGCTGTTGGTGGCACCCGGCTCGTCGGTGAGCGCGAGGTCGAGCGCACGCTGCGCCAGCGCCTTGTCCTCGGCGACGGAGAGCAGGCCGTACAAACGATCCTTGATCATCGGCGACTTCTCGGCCTTGGCTTGGGCATGCAGCTTGTCCCAGGTGGCCGCGTCGGCATGCTGCGCCACGATGGCGAAGATGGTCTTGCGCAAGGCCGCCGGCACCGCCTTCGGATCCGTGGCCTGCGCGTCGAAGCGGCGGCGCACTTCCTTCAGCATGTCCTGGTCGCCCAGCGCGGACAGCGCACCGATCAGCTGCGTGCGCAGCAGCGTGGTCGAGGTGCTCTCGTCCGGCTTGGCATCCCAGCCCACGCGCGCGAACACCGGCTTGAGCTGCGCCACGGCATAGGCGCGGAAGCGATCCTGGCGTGCCTGGTCGCCGCGGTAGTACTGGTCCAGCCCCACGAGGCTGCCGGCCACTTCAGCCCAGATTTCCGGATCGGCATTGGCCGGCGTGGCCTTGGCCATGTCGAGGAAATCCGACACCGGCTCGAGACCGGCCATGCTCTCGGCCCAGGTGTCGCTCATCAGGCCGAGCTGATCGATCGGCGCCAGCTTGTCGAAGTCCTGCTTCAGCGCAGCGAGCTGCGCCGGCGCGTACAGCGTGCGGTAGTAGCCGCTCTGCCCCGCGTTCACCAGCACCGGGCCGCAGCCCTGCAGCTTCAGCGTGGCGGAACCGTCCACCAGGGTGCTGGCGCTGGCATTGCCCACCACCTGCGCGATCACCGGCACGTGCCAGCGCAGCGGCTGCTTGTTCGGACGGTCCTTGGTGAACTCGCCCTGGGTGAGCTTGATGGTGGTTTCGCCGTTGCTGCACAGGGTCGAGTCCACCTTGATCAGCGGTACGCCCGGCTGCAGGGTGAAGTCGTGCGCCACCTGGGTGATGCGCTTGCCGGGAGCCGCGCCGTCCACCGCATGCCACAGGTCGTCGGACACGGTGTTGCCGTAGGCGTGGGCCTTGAGGTAGTCGTGCACGCCCCGGCGCCAGTTCTCCGGACCGACATAGGCCTCGAGCATGCGGATCACCGCCTCGCCCTTGGAATAGGTGATGGTGTCGAAGGCCTGGCTGGCCTGCTCCACCGTGTCGATCTTCTGCACGATGGGATGCGTGGTGGCCACCGCGTCGACCGACATTGCGCCTTCGCGCGTGCCCACGGTGTCGAGCACGGTGTTCCACTCCGGGTGCACCTTCTCGGTCTCGCGCTCGGCCATCCACGAGGCGAAGCCTTCGTTGAGCCACAGGTTGTCCCACCAGTTCATGGTGACCAGGTCGCCGAACCACTGGTGCGCCATTTCGTGCGCGGCGGTGTTGAACACCTCCATCTTGTCGCCCTGCGTGGAGAACGACGGGTCGAGCAGCATGGCGTACTCGAAGGTGAAGATCGCGCCCCAGTTCTCCATCGCCGAGAAGAACTGGCTGCTGCCCGGCGCGGCGATGTTGTCGAGCTTGGGCAGCGGGTACTTGATGCCGAAGTAGTCGTTGTAGTCGTGCAGCACGGCCTTGGCCGAGTCCAGCGTGAAGGCGGCCTGTGCGCCCTTGCCCTTCTGCATGACCACGCCGATCTCGGTGCCGTCCGAGGTGGTGGTGACGCGGTCGAATTCGCCCAGGCCGAAGAACAGCAGGTAGGTCGACATCTTCGGCGTGGTCTGGAAGGTCACCTTCTCCAGGCCGTTGCCGGCGTCGGCCTTCGAAGCCACCGGCATGTTGCTCACCGCCATATCGCTGCCCGGCACGGTGACGCTGAGGTCGAAGCTGGCTTTGTACGCCGGCTCGTCCCACGACGGGATGAAGCGGCGCGCATCGGAGTTCTCGAACTGCGTGAACAGCGCGCGCTTCTGGCCCGCGGTGGTGGGATAGTCGATGGCGAACAGGCCGTTGGCCTGGGTGCCGATGGTGCCGACGTAGTTCATCGCCAGCTTGTAGCTGCCCGGCGCGACCGGCTTGTCGAAGCTGAAGGTGGCCGTCTGCTTCTTTTCGTCCACCGCGACCTTGGCCGTCATGGCGGCGCCCTTGCCCGCCGCCGGTTCCAGCGTCACCGACGAGAACGTCATGCCTTCGGCATTGAGGGTGATGCTGGTGCTGGGCTTGAGCACCTGCACGTCCACGGTCACCTGGCCGTCGAAGTTCAGCTTGTCCGCATGCGGCGTGATGGCCACGGCGTAATGCACGGGCCGCACATTGCGCGGCAGCTGGGTGGGGGTGAGCGACGATTCGGCAGCCGCCGGCTGCGCCGGCATCGCCAGGGTGCTGCCGGCGGACACGGCGAGCGCCAGCGCGATCGCGGAAACCAGAGACTTGCGCATGGGTACCTCTCCTTGGAAGGGATGGTGGATAAATTGCCGCCCATGGTGGCGCCAGCGGCGGTGGCCAGGAATGGCCGGAAGTCATGCCTCCCGACCGTGTTTCGCGCCGCATTCCGCCCGTTTCGCGCCTGCCGCCTCCGCCTTGGTCGCAAGTCCGGCGAAACCCGCAAAATGGATCGCTATGCTCGCTCCCGACGATCAACCACTGGGGACAACATCGTGATCAAGGGTCTTTTCTTCATGGCACGCCTCGTCCTGGCCTGGCTGCTGGCGCTGCTCTTCGTCGTGATCCTGATGGTCAACACCGGCCCGCTCCGTGGCACGGAACCCCTGCCGCAGATCATCATCGTCGTGGTGCTGGCGCTGGTGATCACCGGCGCGTTCTCCCACCTGCGGCGCGTGCGCCTGATCGCCGGACACGCGAACCTGGACACGCTGGGCAACCGCCAGCGCCGGCAGATCGAACTGCCGTTCGAGGCGGGCGAGGCGTTCGACATGCTGGACGCGACGATCCGCGAGCTGCCCTACACCGAGGAAATCGAGAGCGCCCGCGACAGCCTGCAGATACGCGCCAAGGTGCGCCGCCCCAACCCCTACGGCCGCGCCGTGCTCGGCTGGCTCAACCCCTTCAGCTGGCTGGGCAGCCGGCGCAACCAGATCTTCGCCACGGTCACCCCGGGCGACGGCATCGGCAGCGTGACGCTGGTCTGCGAGCCGGAAAGCGGCGCCTGGACCGACTGGTTCCGCGTCGACGACGGCGCCAACCTGGTCAATGCCGAGGCGATCTCCCGTGCCCTCGCCCGCCGCGTGTCCGAACGCCGCCGCCGCGAACAGCAGGCCGCCACCCAGGCCGCGACCGACAAGGAGCTGGCGCAGGCCAAACTCAACCTGCTGCATGCGCAGGTGGAACCGCACTTCCTCTACAACACGCTGGCCAGCGCGCAGTACCTCACGCGCAGCGAACCCGCGCAGGCCGACCGCATGCTCGGCCATCTCATCCAGTACCTGCGCCACTCGCTGCCCAGCGCGGAGGAAACGCTCTCCACGCTGGGCGAGGAACTGGAACGCGCCCGCGCCTATCTCGAAATCCTGAAGATCCGCATGGGTGCGCGGCTGGACATGAAGATCGAAGTGCCCGACGCGCTGCGCGCCATCACGTTGCCGCCGATGATGTTGCAGACCCTGGTGGAAAACGCGATCAAGCACGGGCTGGAGCCCAAACCCGGCAGCGGCACCGTGTGGATCCTCGCCCGCCGCGACGGCGACAGCGTGGCGGTCACCGTGGCCGACGACGGCCAGGGCTTCGGCGCGGCCGGCGGCGGTACCGGCATCGGCCTGAAGAACGTGCGCGAACGGCTGCAGCTCGTCTACGGCCCGCGCGCCTCGCTGGCCGTGGTTGCCAACGTGCCGGAAGGCGTGGCCGCCACGCTCACCGTGCCCGCGCAGCAAGCGGCTATGGCCGCAGCGGAACCGCAACCATGAGCCGTGCAGTGATCGCCGAAGACGAACCGCTGCTGCGCGACGCGCTGAGCCGGCTGCTCGGCGAAGCATGGCCGGAGCTGGACGTGATCGCCGAATGCGAAAACGGCGCCGACGCACTCGAAGCCATCGCCACGCACCATCCGGATGTGGCCTTCCTCGACATCCGCATGCCCGGCCTCAGCGGCCTGGAAGTGGCGGCAGCGGCGGCCGAAGCCAGCCCGGGCACGCAGGTGGTGTTCACCACCGCCTACGACCAGTACGCCATCGACGCCTTCGAACGCGGCGCGATCGACTACCTGCTCAAGCCCATCGCCGTCGAGCGGCTGGCGGCCACCGTCGAGCGGCTGAAGCGGCGCTCCACGGCCGGCCAGGTCGCCCGCGGCGACCTGGCTCTGCTGCTGCGCGAGCTGGCGCAGGGCGGCACGCACGCCAGCCAAGCGCCGCCCCTGACCTGGATCACCGCCGGCATCGGCCGCGAAACGCGGCTGATCATGGTGGACGACGTCGCCTACTTCCGCGCCGACCACAAATACACCGTGGCAATGACCGCCGATGGCGAGGCGCTGCTGCGCAAGCCGATCCGCGAGCTGCTGGAGCAACTCGACCCGGCCGTGTTCAAGCAGATCCACCGCTCCACCATCGTCAACCTGAAAGCCATCGCCTCCATCGTGCGCGACGACAGCGGCAAAGGCACCGTGCGCCTCAAGCAGCGACCCGAGACCCTCACCGTCAGCCAGCCTTTCATGACGCTGTTCCGCAACATGTGACCCATCGCGAGGTTCGCCATGTACAAGCTGATCGCCATCATCCTGTTGCTGGCCGGCTGCGCTCCCGGCGAGCGGACCATCGTCGTGCGGTCGGTCGAAGACGGCCGCACCACCTTCGACAGCCGCGTCACGATCGACCTGCTGTCCGCCCGTTTCGATTGCCGCGCCAGCGCCACGGGCGAATGCCACTATGCGCTGTTTGCGCAGGACTGCACCGGCACCCATTGCGACGCGCCGCCGCTGCGCCAGTTCGCGGTCAGTGCCGGCGACGGGCAAACCTTCGACGACCTGCCCCACGGCGTGCAGGTGTGCATGCAGCGCGAGGCCGGACCGATGACGGCGGCCTGCCTGCATCCGCGGTCTTGAGCGATCAGCGTGTGGCGGCGTCCGTCCGGCGCGGCAAACGCCAGCCGGGCCGCACGAAATGGCAGGTGTAGCCGTCGGGATAATGCTGCAGGTAATCCTGATGCTCCGGCTCGGCTTGCCAGAAATCGCCCAGCGGCTTGATCTCGGTGACCACGCGGCCCGGCCACAGGCCGGAGGCATCCACGTCGGCCACGGTGTCTTCGGCGATGCGCTTCTGCGTCTCGTCGGCATACAGGATCATCGAACGGTAGGAGCTGCCGCGATCGTTGCCCTGCCGGTTCGGCGTGCTCGGGTCGTGGATCTGGAAGAAAAATTCCAGCAGCTCGCGATAACTGGTGCGTGCCGGGTCGAAGATGATTTCCACTGCCTCGGCATGCGTGCCGTGATGGCGATAAGTGGCGTTGGGCACGTCGCCCCCGGCATAACCCGTGCGGGTGGACAGCACGCCCGGCTGCTGGCGCAGCAATTCCTGCACACCCCAGAAACAGCCTCCGGCGAGTACGGCGCGTTCGGTCGCCATCATTCGCCCTCCACCTGGGACAGCCATGCGCCGTAGCCCTCGGCCTCCATGTCGGCGCGCGGCACGAAGCGCAGCGACGCGGAGTTGATGCAGTAACGCAGGCCACCCCGCTCGGCGGGACCATCCGGAAAGACATGCCCAAGGTGACTGTCGCCCTGCGACGAACGCACCTCGGTGCGGACCATGCCGTGCGAGGTATCGCGCAGCTCCTGGACACTGGCCGCTTCCAGCGGCTTGGTGAAACTGGGCCAGCCGCAATGCGATTCGAACTTGTCGGCGGAGGCGAACAGCGGCTCGCCCGTCACCACGTCCACATAGATGCCCGCTGCGGTGTTGTGCAGGTATTCGCCGGTGCCGGGGTATTCGGTGGCGTTCTCCTGCGTGACGCGATACTGCTCCGGCGTCAGGCGCGCCAGCGCTTCGGTTGTCTTGCGGTACACGGACATGGCGGGTCTCCACTGGGGATCGGCACGAACCGAAATGGGGGCGCGCGCAATCGATCCAAGAACCATGCCCCGACAAAAGCTTCAGTGCCAGCCCGCTGCCCTTGCCGCGCGCTCCTGCTCTGCATCGAAGACGTCGCCGCGCAGACGGGCATCGACCGCAGCCTGCACCGCGGGAGGCAGGCCACTGGCGGCCTGGCGCAGTTCGCCGCCCTCGGGAGGAACCGCAGGACCCAGCACGGGCAAGGCCCAACCCGCCGTGGAGCGGCAGGCCAGTCCGGCGCGCTCCGGCGGCGTGCGCACGGTGAAGGTGCGGCAGATATGCCCGTCGTCGGCGCGAAAACTGAGACCGATCGCGACCGGGGCTTGGGCATCCGGCTCGCTCGCCAGCGCCCGGTCGAGCGCGCGGTCGAGGACGCCGGCAGCGTAAGGAACACCGTTGCGCATGCGCACTACTCCGTCGCCGGCATTCCACCACCACAGACCTGCGGCAAGCAGTGCCACCGATGCGGCCAGCGCCGCGCCCGGCATCAACCAGCGGCGAGGCGTACGGTGCCGCGCGACACGTGCGACCCGTCCGCTCTCCACCGCGCGGGACGTGGCCGGCGCGACTCCCGGCTGCAACAGGGCGGAAAGGCGTGCAGGTACCGGTTCCTCCAGCACAGGGTCGAACGCATCCCGCAGCTGTGCGCCCAAGGCGCGCGCCTGCCGCACGCGACGGGCTAGCGCATCGTCCTGCGCGAGCGCGGCCTCGACGCGCGCGCGCGCCGCTGCGTCGAGTTCGCCATCCACGTAGGCCTGCAAGATATCGTCGTCGATCGGATTCATGCGTCGCTTCCAAGATGGGCCTGCAAGGCGGCCCGGGCCCGGGCTAGACGGCTGGTGACGGTTCCCACCGGCACGTCCAGCAAGGCGGCGGCCTCGTCGTACGACAGGCCCTCGACCAACACCAGCGCCACCACTTCGCGATGGTCCGGCGGCAGCATCGCAAGCGCCTCCGCCACCTCCAACTGCCGTACGTGCCGTGTTTCGCTGCCGTCGGCCACCGTGTCGCCCGCTTCCTCCGGCGCAAACAGATGCTGCGCCCGGCCGCGCGCGCGCAACTCGTCCCGCCAGGCGTTGCGCGCGATCGCGAACACCCACTTGTCCAGCGCGGCATCCGGCCGCCACTGCGCCGACCGGGCCAGCGCACGCTCCAGCACTACCTGCACCAGGTCGTCGGCGTCGGCCGCCTGCCCTGCCAGCGCTCGTGCCAGGCGGCGCAGGCGCGGCAACAGTGCAATCAGCCCTTCGCGCACGGCATCGCTCGAATGCACGCATCACCTTCCATTACGTCTGAAGGGGTGGATTCCTTCCCTCGGTACGCCGGCACGGTTCGAGGGCATGAAGTGGCCGCATGCTAGCATCCGGCCCCGTCGTCCCGAGGTGTCCGGTGATGCCGTTGCGTCGAGCTTCCGTCCTGTCCGTTACCGTGCTGGCCGCCGTGCTCGCATGGGGCGGTAGGCCGTCTTCTGCACAAGCGCAGGTGCTGGGCCCGGTGCAGCGAGGACTGCCGCCTCTGCCGCTGCCGACCGCGCCGCTGCCAAGCGCGGTGCCCGGTGTAAACCTGCAAGGTGTCGACGACCTGTTGCGCCAGCCCTTGGCGCTCAGCCTGAAGACGCAGGTCGATGCACTGCTGCGCGCCGAGCCGCGACGCGTCACGGTCGATCCCTCGGGCGCGCCCATCCTGCGCGGCGAGTTTCTCGCCGTGGGACTGTCGGACGCGCAACGCGACGCCTTGCAGGCACAGGGTTTCACCGTAGACCCCGAGGATGCGGCAGACGCGACGCTTGGCCTGGATTTCATGGTGCTGCACGACACCCGCGGACGCAGCACGAGAAAAGCCATGCGTACCCTGCAGCAGGCTGCGCCGGATGCCACGTTCACCTATCAGCATCTTTACCTCCCGGCGGGCGACGCCTACGCGACGTCCGCTGCAGGCATGCCCGACTCCGTGCCGGCGATGTCGTCCCGCAGCGTGGGGATGGTCGACGGCGGCGTCGATCCGGCCGATCCCGCACTGACGCATGCGCACGTCCAAAGGCACGGCTGCAGCACCGTGACCGCCTCGCGACATGGCACGGCCGTGGCCGCTCGCCTCGTCGCCGGCGACCCGGATACCTTGTACGCCGCCGACCTGTGGTGCGGCGACGATGTCGGCGGCGCCACCTCCCGGCTGGTGGACGCTCTCGCATGGATGGATCGCGAGCGCGTGGCGGTGATCAACATCAGCCTGGTCGGCCCCGACAACCCGGTGCTCGCACGCGCGGTGCAGGCGATGATCGCGCGTGGCCATGTGCTGGTCGGCGCGGCCGGCAACGACGGTCCCGCCGCGCCGCCGCTGTATCCGGCGTCCTATCCGGGGGTGATCGGCGTCGGCGCCGTCGATGCGCGCGGCCGGGTGCTGCCGGAATCCGCGAGCGGCAAGCAGGTGGCCTTCTGCGCATCGGGCGTGGTCGGCAGCGGTCCAGGCATGCTGCGCGGGACCTCGTTCGCGGCCCCCATCGCGGCACGCAAGGCCGCCCAGGCACTGGACACGCCGTATCCGGGCGCAGCAGCCCAGGCATTGCAGCAGCTGATCGGCGAAGCGCATGCCCTCGATACCAAGGCCGACGACGCCCGTTGCGGCCATGGGCTGCTGTCGCCCTGAAACTGAACGCAAAGCAACCACGCCCGATCGACCGGGAAGGAAGCCCCGCTGCCGCACGTACTGGCCTTTGGAAGCCGCGGATTCGCCGCCGGCAAGGAGGTCCCACATGCGCAACAAGACCCTCAGCAACAAGACCCTCGGTATCGCCCTGTGCACCCTGGCCCTGGCCTCGACGACCAGTGCCTATGCGCAACACCTGGGCGGCGGTCTTCTCGGCGGAGCGGCCGGCCAACTCCACCCCGCGACGGGCCAGTTGAACGGGCAGATGAGCGGCTCCGCGCAAGGCATGGGCAACTTCGGCATGCCTGGCATCCATCCGAATGCGGCCGAACAGCGCGCCGAACGCCTGCGCAAACGCGCCACGTCGACTGCCGCATCGACCGCCGGCACTGCCAAGCAGACCGCGGCGCAAGCCACCCATCCGTCGAACAGCCAGGCGACTGCCGATGGCAACGGCCAGCTCGGCGGCACTGCTGGCGCTGGCGCCGCTCAAGCTGCGTTGAGTGGCAATGCTGCGGGTAGCGCGGAAACATCCGCCGCCACCACTGTCGATGGTTCCGGCGCCAGCGATGTTGCGCATTCCGCCGTCGGCTCCGCACGCTCCACCGCCTCGATGGTCAAGCAGGGGGCCGCGGGAGCGCTCGATCGCACGCAGACCGCCGTCGGCAACACACGCACAAGCGCCGTGAACACCGCCAGCTCGGGCATCAGCTCAGCCCGGCAGGCTGCCGCCGACGGCACCTCTTCGGTTCGCGCGCTGGGCACGCAGGCCGCCCCGTCTGCCACAGGCAGCGCGTCGGGTTCGTCTTCGCTGACCTCTCCTGCCGGCGGCAACAGCAGCAATACAGCGGCCGGTGCATCGGGCGCAGGTGCTGGCGATGGCAACGCAAGCGCCAGCAGCGGATCCGGTTCCGGCGCGAACGGTACGTCCAACGCCAACGGCCAGATCGGCGCCAGCGGCTCGCTCGGCAGCGGCGGTGTCTCCGCCTCGGCACAAGCCGGCGGCAATGCGGAGGCTGGATCGCAGGGACATTGATGCGTGGCCCAAGCATGCTGCCCACGCCATACGGACCTGGGCTCATGCACACAAGAAGAAGGCCCCGCATGCGGGGCCTTCTTCTTGAACCGAATACGCCATCGACAAGTGGTCCGACGGCCGCATGACACAGAGCCGGGGCCCGGCGATCAGGCGAACGGATCGTCCAGCACGATGGTGTCGTCGCGGTCGGCGCCGGTGGCGACGATGGAGAGCTTGCAGCCGGAGAGCTCCTCCACCGCGCGCAGGTAAGCGCGGGCGGCGGGCGGCAGCTTGTCCCACTCGCGGATGCCCGCGGTGGATTCTTCCCAGCCCGGGAACTCCAGGTACACCGGCTTGCACTCGTCCCAGCCGTCCGCATCCAGCGGCGCAAGCTCGCGACGCTTGCCGCGGTATTCGTAGGCGATGCAGACCTTGATGCTGGGCAGGCCGTCGAGCACGTCGAGCTTGGTGATGGCCAGGCCGTTGATGCCGTTGATCTGCACCGCGCGCTTGAGCGCAACGAGATCGATCCAGCCGCAGCGGCGCGGACGACCGGTGCTGGCGCCGAATTCGTTGCCGACCTTGCGCAGGCGCTCGCCCATCTCGTCGTGCAGCTCGGTTGGGAACGGGCCGCCGCCCACGCGTGTCGCGTAGGCCTTGCAGATGCCCAGCACGTAGTCGATGTCGCCCGCGCCCACGCCGGTGCCGGCCAGTGCGCCGCCCACCGTGGTGTTGGACGAGGTGACGTACGGATAGGTGCCGTGATCGATGTCGAGCAGCGCGCCCTGCGCGCCTTCATACAGGATGTGGCCACCTTCCTTGCGCACGTCGTGCAGGATGGTGGCGACGTCGTCCACCATCGGCCGGATGAATTCGCCGTAGGCCAGCGCATCCTTCAGCACGGTGTCGTAATCCACCGGCTCGGCCTTCAGCCACTGCGTCAGGATGAAGTTGTGGTACTCCACCGCCGCCTTGAGCTTCTCCGGCAGCTCGTGCGGATACATCAGGTCGGCCACGCGCACGCTGCGGCGCGCCACCTTGTCTTCGTAGGCCGGGCCGATACCGCGGCCGGTGGTGCCGATGGCGCTCTTGCCGGCGGCGGCTTCGCGCGCCTTATCGACGGCGATGTGGTACGGCATGATCAGCGGGGTCGCGGGGCTGATCTTCAGGCGCGAACGCACTTCCACGCCCTGCGCTTCCAGCTCCTCGATTTCCTGCTTGAGCGCCTGCGGCGACAGCACCACGCCGTTGCCGATCAGGCACAGCGCATCGTCGCGCAGGATGCCCGACGGGATCAGGTGCAGCACGGTCTTCTTGCCCTTGATGACCAGCGTGTGGCCGGCGTTGTGGCCGCCCTGGAAACGCGCGACCGCGCCGACCCGCTCGGTCAGCAGGTCGACGATCTTGCCTTTGCCTTCGTCGCCCCACTGTGCGCCGAGAATGACTACTGACTTGCCCATGGTGTTCTCGCTCGAATGTTGAAATGGGTCACCGGCTGCCGCGACGACGTCAATGCTTCGTCGTGTCGGGGCTGCCGAAGTAATGCAGGAATTCGGAATCGGGCTTCAGGATCAGCACGTTGTTGCCGCCCTCGAAGGCCTTCTTGTAGGCGTCGAGGCTGCGGTAGAACGCGAAGAATTCGGGATCCTGGCCGTAGGACTGCGCATAGATCGCCGCAGCCTCGGCATCGCCCTCGCCGCGCACCTTGGCGGCGTCGCGCTCGGCATCGGCGCGCAGCACCTGGCCCTGGCGGTCGGCGTCGGCACGGATCTTCTCCGCGGCTTCCTGGCCGGTGTAACGCAGTTCGTTCGCCAGCTGCAGGCGCTCGGCGCGCATGCGCTTGTACACCGACTCGCTCACTTCGTCGGGCAGGTCGATGCGCTTGATGCGCACGTCCACCACGTCGATGCCGAGGTTCTTGCGCGCCGAGGCGTCGGTCTGCAGGCGCACGCGCTCGGTGATGTCCTTGCGGCTGTTGGAGATCAGCTCCTGCAGCGTGCGCGCGTTGAACTCGAAGCGCAGCGCGTCTTTGACGATGGGAGTGAGCCGCTGCTCGGCCTGCAGCTGATCGCCGCCGGTGGCGCGGTAATAGGCCGCATTGTCGGCAATGCGCCACTTCACGTAGAAGTCGACGTTGACGCTCTTCTTCTCGGAAGTGAAATAGCGCTCCGGCTGCGCATCCAGCGACAGGATGCGCTTGTCGAAATGCAGCACCTGCTGGATCACCGGCAGCTTGACGTGCAGGCCCGGCGGATAGTCGGCGTGCACGATGCGGCCGAACTGCAGCAGCAGTGCGCTCTGGCCTTCGTTGACCACGAACACGCTGTTGAGCCCGAGCAGCACCAGCAGCGCAAGGACGAGAATCGCGACGACGCGCTTCATGGCTGGCCTCCCTTGTCCGTGGCTGCAGCGCTGCCGGGCGCGGCCGATGCGGAGCCGGCCGGTGCCGGCGCGTCCGCGGCGGCGGCCGCCTTGCCGGCATCGCTGGCCATGCCATGCGCATGGCCGCCGGCCGGCAGATTGATGATGTTGCGACCGCCGGAACCGTCGACCACCTTGGGGTTGCCGGCCGCCACGTCTTCCATCGTCTCCAGCCACAGGCGCTTGCGCGTCACCACGGGCGCGGCCTTGTATTCCTTGAGCAGCAGGTCGAAGCGCGCGGTGTCGCCCTGCGCACGCGCGATGCGCTCGGCCTTGTAGCCCTCGGCTTCGGCGGCGATGCGCGCCGCGTCGCCGCGCGCCACCGGCACCACCTTGTTGGCATAGGCCAGCGCGGCGTTTTCGATGCTCTGCTTGTCTTCGCGCGCATTGTTGACGTCGTCGAAGGCATCCTTCACCTCGGCCGGGGGCGCGACGTTCTGGAAGCTCACTTCGGTGACGCGCAAGCCGCTGTTATAGCCGTCCAGCGTCTTCTGCAGCGTCTGCTGCGCCTGGGTCACCAGGGTCGAGCCGTCGGCGGAGAGGACCTGGTCCATGTCGCTGCCGCCGACCACCGAACGCACCGCGGCCTCGGCCGCCGCGCTTACGCTGCCGTCCGGGTCGCTCACCGAAAACAGGTACTTGTACGAATCGTCCACCTGGTACTGCACGGTGAAGTCGATGGTGATGATGTTCTCGTCGCGGGTCAGCATGGAAACGCGGTCGTTCACCGAGCGGATGCCCGTGGCCTCGACCTTGTCCACCGTCTCGACGGGATTGGGCAGCTTGAGGTGGAAGCCCGGCGACAAGGCGCGCGAGTACTCGCCGAAACGCAGCACCACGCCGACCTGGCGCGCGCCGATGATGGTGTAGCTGCTCATCAGCAGAAACACTATGAGAAGCACGATGATGGCGGTGAGAATGCCGCCGGCGCCGCGACCCGGCTTGCCGAAATGCTTGCCCAGGTTCTTCAGCCACTGGTCCGGCGAAAAGCCGCCGTTGTTGGGGCGCTGCCGATTCCAGGGATCGCGCTGACCCCCACCGGGTTCATTCCAGGCCATTGTCAGTCTCGTCGCTGGTGATGCCGGCAAGCCGCGCCGGAGCACATCGGGTTGAACGGAAATCGCATGTGGCGTGACTGGGCTGCATGTCGATGTGGCGGCCGGGCTTTTTCGGCCGCACAAACGGCTGGCATTCTAGCAGAGCCGGGCGAAATCAGGATGTCGCACTGCCCAGCAGCCCACGCAGCAGTTCGTTTTCCGCCACGCTGCCGCCGTTGAGCGGCGCAATCACGCTGCGCGGCGCGTCGATGCGCAGGTGCCAGCCGTGCTCGTCCACCTGCTCGCCGGCGATGGCGCCGACGGCCTTGAGCCGTGCGTGCAGCCGCCCGGCCGTCAGCGGCAGGCGCAACTCCGACTGCACCCGCTCGCCGCCGAGCAATTCGCCCAACGCCTGGCGCAACAGTTCGATACCCGCACCGGTGGCGGCAGAGAGCCATACGGCCTGCGGCTTGCCGGAAGCATCGCGGTCGATGCGGGGCTCCATCGGCCTTTCGCACCCGGTCACATCCGCGGCTGCGTTTTCCCGAGAACCTTCCTCGGCAGGGACACCGGCACTGGCGTCACCATCCCTTCCCATCAAATCGATCTTGTTGAAAACACGCAGCTGGGGCACGTCGCCCGCGCCGATCTCCTCCAGCACCTGGTCGACCACGCGGCGCAGCGGTTCGCGCTCCTCGTCAGCGGCATCGCTGACGTGCAGCAGCAAGTCGGCGTCGCGCGCTTCGGCCAGGGTGCCACGGAAGGCGGCGACCAGATCGTGCGGCAATTCGCGGACGAAGCCTACGGTGTCGGCGATCACCGCCGGGCCACAGGCTAGGTCGTCCAGCCGGCGCACGGTGGGATCGAGCGTGGCGAACAACTGGTCGGCGACATACACGCCACCGGCGGTGAGCGTATTGAACAGGGTGGACTTGCCGGCGTTGGTGTAACCCACCAGCGCCACCCGCGGCACCGTGTTGCGTAGGCGTGCACGACGTTGCTGGCCACGCTGGGTCTGTACTTTTTCGAGGCGTCGGGTGAGCTGCTTCACGCGCTCGGCGAGCAGGCGGCGGTCGGTTTCCAGCTGGGTTTCGCCGGGGCCGCGGTTGCCGATGGCGCCGCCGCGCTGGGCGTCCAGATGGGTCCAGCCGCGCACCAGCCGCGTGGCCACGTGCTTGAGCTGCGCCAGCTCCACTTCCAGCTTGCCTTCGTGCGAGCGGGCGCGCTGGGCGAAAATGTCGAGGATCAGGCCGGCGCGATCGACCACGCGCGCGCTGAGATGCTTCTCGAGATTGCGCTCCTGCACCGGGCTGAGCAGATGGTCGACCAGCACCAGGTCGGCACCCAGCGCGCGCACCATCTCGGCCACTTCGTCGGCCTTGCCGCTGCCCACGTAGAAACGCGGGTTGGGCGCCTCGACGCGGGCGGAAACGGTACCCAGCACCTCCGCGCCGGCGGATTTGGCCAGTTCGACGAACTCGGCGGCGCGGCGTTCGGCATCCCCGCTGCCGCGTGCATGCGGGAGCACGAGGACGGCGCGTTCGCCTTT
Organism: Rhodanobacter sp. DHG33; assembly: GCF_014843005.1. Classification (GTDB taxonomy): domain Bacteria; phylum Pseudomonadota; class Gammaproteobacteria; order Xanthomonadales; family Rhodanobacteraceae; genus Rhodanobacter_A. Next base: position 122,657 of record NZ_JACYXM010000008.1, read on the forward strand.
CTTCTGACGATCAAACACTGGGTATGGCGGCCTTTGCGAGGGGACGGAACCGGAGCAGTCCCGTCTTCATGTGGGCCGACCGGCTATGAATCAAGCATCCGTGGCGTCGGTCGCCGGAGCCGCATCGACATGCGCCTCGTGCCCGTCGTGGCCGTTGCCCAAGCGAACGTTGCGGCTGGGCACCACGGTGGAGATGGCGTGCTTGTACACCATCTGGCTGACCTGGTTGCGCAGCAGCACCACGAACTGGTCGAAGGACTCGACCGTGCCCTGCAGCTTGATGCCGTTCACCAGATAGATGGCCACAGGCACGCGCTCACGGCGCAAGGCATTGAGAAAAGGGTCCTGCAGCGATTGTCCCTTGGACATTTCTTGTTCTCCCCTGAGCGGTACCCGGGCCGGGGAAAAAACGCCAGAGGCGCCCCGGCCCAACGGAAACGATGTTAACCGGGTTCAAGGGCTTGAAGGAAGTGGTTTTTCAGGCGACGGCGCACAAAAACGCGGCCGCTTCGCTACGCCGTTCCGAGAAACAGCTGCACGGCTTCGGCCGCCCGGACGAGCGGCGGCGCTTGCTCCGGATCGAGCACGCGCGCATCCAGCTCGGCGCGCAGCCAGGTCATCTGCCGCTTGGCCAACTGGCGCGTGGCAAAGATCGCGCGGTCGCGGAAACCGGCGGCATCGCCCTGTCCGTCCAGGTATTCCCAGCCCTGCCGATAGCCCACCGCACGGATCGCGGGCAGGTCGGCATGCAGGTCGCCGCGATCGCGCAGAGCGCGCACCTCGTCGAGAAAGCCGTCAGCGAGCATGACATCGAAGCGCTGCGCGATGCGCGCATGCAGCGGCTGGCGGTCCGCCGGCAACAGCGCCAGCTTGAGCACGCGCCAGGGAAACATTTCGTCGCGGCCACCGCGCTGCAATTCGGACAGCGGGCGCCCGCTCAGCTCGATCACTTCGAGGGCGCGCTGCAGACGCTGGGCGTCATTGGCGCCGATGCGCGCGGCGGCAGCGGGATCGAGCCGCATCAGGCGCGCATGCATGGCGGGCCAGCCGATGCGCGCGGCTTCCTCCGTCAATCGCGCCCGGATGGCCGGATCGGCTTCGGGCAATTCGGAAAGCCCGCGCTGCAAGGCACGGAAATACAGCCCGGTGCCGCCCACCAGCAGCGGCACCCTGCCCTGCGCCGTGATTTCGCGCATCGCCGCCACCGCGTCGTTGCGGAATTCCGCCGCCGAATAAGGCTGGGACGGATCGCGGATGTCGATCAGGGCATGCGGATTGCGCGCCAGCGTGGCCGCATCCGGTTTCGCCGCGCCGATGTCGAGGCCGCGGTACACCAGTGCCGAATCCACGCTGACCAGCCCCACTGGAAAGCGATCCGCCAGCTCGCAGGCAAGCGCGGTCTTGCCCGAAGCCGTGGGGCCCATCAGGAAGATCGCGGGGGGACGTGCGTCGAGGCTCATGCGTGGCGAAGCGGCAACGAAGGCGCAAGCGTAGCCGAACGCACCTGCACAAAACTTCATCAATGTGAGGCAAGTGCCTGTCGCGGCGGCGCGAATCGGAGTTGTCCACACGCTTGTCCCGCGCGTATCCACATCCGCTGTGGATAGATCTGCGCCCTGCGTGTAGTCGATGCACCGCCTCGCGCGTTTGCCCCTGCATGCCCAGACGCCACGCCTTCGCTTCCGCGCTCCTCGCCGCCGCCCTGCTCGCCGCCAGTACCTGGGCAGTCTCGCAGCAAGCCACCCCGTTGCCCGACTTCAACGGTCTGTGGCGCCTCAGCGACCAGGGCAGCGAGGGGCCGGACCAGGTCACTGCGATGCTCCGCACCGAACTGCGGCGCGAACAATCGCCTACCGTGGCGCCGGCTGGCGCTTCGTCCAGCGCGAGCACGCCCCAGCCAGGCAGCCGCGGAAGTCACGGCGGCGGTCATGGCGGCATGGGCGGCGGTGGGATGGGGGGCGGCCATATGGGCGGCGGCCACGGTCGCGGCGGCAAGACGGACAGCAGCACATCGTCGGGCAATTCATCCGACGACGCCGATCTGCTCAAGCTGCCGCCCACGCTGGCCAACGATGCGGTGCTGATCGTCCAGCAGGATGCCAATGCCCTGCAGACACGGCTCGAGAACGGCGAACAGCTGGCCATGCCGCTCAACGGCCATGACCAGCACACGCTGGACGGCAATGCCATCGCCCATCGGCAGGACGCCGGCCAAGGCCTGCAGTTCACCCTGCAGTTCAACGACGGCAGCCATCTCGACGAAACCTGGTCGCGTTCCGCCGACGGCCACACGCTGCAGGTCACCGAGCAGTGGCAGCCCGGTTTCCTGCAGCGTCCGGTGGTCTTCCACCGCAACTACGTACGCGTGGACCAGTGATCGCCCGGCGAGCTTCCGCATGCGGCGGGGCTTTATAATCGCGGCTTTCCCCGCCCGTTCGGGCCAGCCACTGGATTCCCCATGTCGCAGACGATGAAAGCTTTGGTGAAGCGCCACGCCGAGAAAGGCATCTGGATGGAAGAGGTGCCGGTGCCCCAGGTCGGCCCGAACGAGGTGCTCATCAAGCTGGAGAAGACCGCGATCTGCGGTACCGACCTGCACATCTACAAGTGGGACGAATGGAGCCAGCGCGTCATCAAGCCCGGCCTCACCATCGGCCACGAGTTCGTGGGCCGCATCGTGGAAATCGGCCCCGGCGTCACCGGCTACAAGGTGGGCGACCGCGTTTCGGCCGAAGGGCACATCGTGTGCGGCCATTGCCGCAACTGCCGTGCCGGCCGCCAGCACTTGTGCCCGAACACCATCGGCATCGGCGTGAACCGCAACGGCGCGTTCGCCGAGTACATGACCATGCCGGCCTCCAACCTGTGGCCGATCCCCGACCAGATCCCGTCCGAGCTGGCCGCCTTCTTCGACCCCTACGGCAATGCCGCGCACTGCGCGCTGGAATTCGACCTGATCGGCGAGGACGTGCTGATCACCGGCGCGGGCCCGATCGGCATCATCGCCGCCGGCATCGCCAAGCACGTGGGCGCGCGCAACGTGGTGGTCACCGACGTCAACGACTACCGCCTGAAGCTGGCGGCCGATATGGGCGCCACCCGCGTGGTCAACGTGGCCAACACGTCGCTGAAGGACGTGATGAAGGACCTGCACATGGAAGGCTTCGACGTGGGCCTGGAAATGAGCGGCAACCCGCGCGCCTTCAACGACATGCTCGACTGCATGTACCACGGCGGCAAAGTCGCCCTGCTCGGCATCCTGCCCAAGGGCGCCGGCATCGACTGGGACAGGGTGATCTTCAAGGGCCTCACCCTGCAGGGCATCTACGGCCGCAAGATGTACGAGACCTGGTACAAGATGACCCAAATGGTGCTCACCGGCTTCCCGCTGCAGAAGGTGCTCACCCACCAGATCCACATCGACGACTTCCAGAAGGGTTTCGACCTGATGGACGCCGGCACCTGCGGCAAGGTGGTCTGCTCCTGGAATTGATACATTGACGCAACCCAAACGGGGTCGGCTGCACTTGCCCATGAGCGCATGGCGGCAAGCGAAGCCGGCCCCGTTTCGTGACGTCTATTGAGCTGGGAATGCCCCGCTGGCCTGCGGCGGAACTCCCGCAGCAAGCTTGAAGGTGCATCTATCGGTGCGTCCACCGAAACCAGCGGTCATATTGCCCGTCACCATTTCGCATGGACCGTTGATGCGGTCACCGCGCATTTTCCAGTAACCACGCATGACCGGACCGATCGAGGCCAGGGTGAAATAGACGTCGGAATTGCCGTCGGCCCGCGGCTCCGTATGCACGGCTACATCCATGAAAACCTGCGCCCCGGCGCGTCTGCCATCGACACGTGCTGGTGACTTGATCCATTCCTGCACGGTACTCCAAAGCAAATTGTTCACGCTGGGTGGCAAACGCTGGGAATGCTGGATGTCGCGAACCTGTCCCTTGTTGGTCACGACCACCAGTAGCGGGATATTCGTGACCGCACCGGACTGATCCTGCGTTGCGGCATTGACTGCCGATTGAGGAAGGCTGGGAAGGCTTCCCGGCAACGCATCGTGAGCGGCGGCATTCATCCCGAACGACATCGAAGCAACAAGACCAAGCAGCACCATATGTCCACGTTTCATGGCTCGCTCCTGCAAATGCCGCGCCGTTGCGCATGTCCGGACTTGTACTCCCGGGAATCGACCCGGTCAATCGGTGCATTCTTTTGCGTTTGGCCTGGGTTTTTCGCCCCGTGCAACAGGTCGCAAGGACGCCCATAAAATCAGCGAAAAATGGATTACCCGCCGATTTTTCTTTCACGTAAACTTTCACGGTCCAGGCGCAACGGAATACCGCCATCATGACCGATCCTCGTCCGCCCGCAGTTTCTCGTCTGGCCATGGCGCGCGACCGCGCCGAACGGCTGTATCGATCGCGGCGCACCCGCAAGACCGCATTGATCGTCGCCATCGTCCTGATCGTGTTCGGCCTGCTCGGCTTCTTCGTCGCGCCGCCTGTCATCAAGAGCCAGTTGCAGACCCGGCTCACTGCCCTGCTCGACCGCCCCGTCACCGTGGAAACGGTGCACCTGGATCCGTTCACCCTGCGACTGGAACTGGACAGGCTGCACATCGGCGATCGCGACGGCCATTCGCCGTTCGTGGACATAGACCGCACCGTGGTCAATGCGTCGTGGACTTCGTTGTTCCGCATGGCGCCGATCCTGGATGAGTTATCGCTGCAGCATCCGCAATTGCACATCGTGCGCACCGCGCCGCAGCAGTTCAACTTCTCCGACCTGATAACCAAGTTTGCGGGCGGCCCGCCGAAGCCGGACAGCCAGCCGGCGCACTTCGCGCTTTCCAACATCAGCGTGACCGACGGCGACATCATGTTCACCGATGCGGTCTCGAACGCCACGCACCACATCGACCATCTCGACCTGGGCATTCCATTCATCGCCAACCTGCCGCGCGACACCGACGTGTTCGTGCAACCGCTGCTGGCAATGAACGTGGACGGCAGCCCGCTGCGCATCGCGGGCCAGACCAAGCCGTTCGCGGACAGCCTCGAATCGGACGTCAGCTTCTCGCTGGATCACCTCGACCTGCCGCGCTACCTCGGCTACGTGCCGGCGAAGCTGCCGGTGGCGATCCCGCGCGGCCAGCTGTCCGGCAAGCTCGACCTGCAATTCGTGCAAGCGAAATCCGGTCCGCAGGTGCGCCTAGGCGGCCAGTTGCAGTTGGACGACTTCGCGCTGGCCACACCTGGCAACGTGCCATTGCTCGAAATCACCCGCGCGAACGCTGCACTGGACGACGTGGAGCCGCTGCTCTCGCGCTACCGCCTCGGCGCGGTACAGCTGAGTGGTCTCGCCCTGCATTACACCCGTTTGTCTGGCGGCCACAGCAATTTCGACGCGCTCACCGGCGGCGATGCCGCGCAGCCCGCTGCCAAGTCCAATGCCCCGGCCACCGAGGTGGGCATCGCCGCGCTGACCCTGCAAGGCAGCCGTTTCGAGTACACCGACGCCAGCGGCCGCAAGCCCGCCACGCTGGCGCTGGAAAACATCCATGGCACGCTGCACGGCCTCTCCACGATCGCCGCGCCACCGGCCGCACTCGACATCGCCGCCTCGCTCAATGGCGGCAGCGTCGCCATGAACGGCAAGCTCGATATGGCGAACAGCCGCTACGACGGCAAATTGGACTTGAAGGCCGTGGGCCTGCCCCCGCTGATGGCGTTGGCGCCCCCCATGCTCAATGCCGATCTCGCCAAGGGCACGCTCGGGGCGGATGGCCAGCTGCAGGCGGACTGGGGCAAGATCTTCAACCTCACGCTGCAGACGGCCAGCGCCACGATCAACGACCTCGCCCTGCAGCAGGCCAAGCGCACGCCGCTGGCGTGGCAGTCGCTGGAAGCCGGCATCACGCGTTTCGATCTCGCCAGCAGCACGGCGCAGCTCGACCACGTCACATTGCACGGCCTTCAGGTGGAAGCACGGCGCCTGAAAAACGGCAGCATCGATCTGACCGATCTGATGAAGTCCGAGCCGTCGCATGGCTCGCGCAGATCGTCGTCCCCTTCCCCTGCCTGGCACTGGAGCATCGCCCGCATGGGCATCGACGGCATGCTGGCGCTGACCGATCCGAGCATCGCCGGCAAACGCGGACGTACCGAACTCAAGTTGGCGCACGCCAACGTCGATGGCCTCTCCGGCGACATGCGCAAACCGCTGAAGCTGGCGCTGGATGGCGGCATTGGCCGGGGCACCCTGCGGGTCGACGGCACGCTGCATCCGCAGCCGCTGGATGCGGACCTGCGCGTGCGCACCACCCGCCTCGACATCGCCCCGCTGCAATCGCTGGTCGCCGTGCCGCTCAACGTGATCCTCACCAGCGCCACGCTCAGCGCGGACGGCCGCGTGCGTTACCGCGACCACCAGCCGCAGGCGCTGCTGGACTGGCGCGGCCGCGTCACGCTGGGCAACGTGCGCGTACAGGACAAGCTCACCGGTGACGACTTCCTGCGCTGGAATTCGCTCAACGCCAGCGGCCTCACCGTGCGCATGGGCGAAGACGTGCCGCACGTGTCGGTGGCCGGGCTGGCGCTGGACGATTTCTACGCTCGCCTCATCATCAACGCGAACGGCCGAATGAACGTGCAGGATGTGGTGGCCAACCCGGCCGCCGCTCCTGTTTCGGTAACTCAGACGCAGCAGGGACAGGGGACGCCGGCACCGAAACCGCAGGCCCCCGTCACCCCGGCCGCCGCTCCCGCATCGCCGCCGGCTGCCGACATCCGGATCGGCGGCATCACTCTGGCGCGCGGACACCTCAACTACACCGACAACTTCATCAAGCCGAACTACACGGCCAACATCACCCAGCTGGCCGGCAAGGTCGGCGCGTTCGGTACCGCTGGCGGCCCGCCTGCCGACATGGACCTGCAGGGCCAACTCGACGACAACGCGCCGGTGGACATCACCGGCACGATCAATCCGCTGGCGCCGACCGCCTTCCTCGACGTGAAGGGCAAGGCCGACGGCGTCGAGCTCACCCACCTATCGCCGTACTCGGGCAAGTACACCGGCTACCCGATCACCAAGGGCCGGCTGACGATGGACGTGCATTACCAGCTCGACAACGGCAAGCTCAACGCCGACAACCACATCTTCATCACCCAGCTCACCTTCGGCGACGCCATCCAGGGCCCGGGCATCAGCCACCTGCCGGTGAAGCTGGCGGTGGCCTTGCTGAAGGATGCGGACGGCAACATCGACGTGGACGTGCCGGTGTCCGGCTCGCTGGACGACCCCCAGTTCAGCGTGGGCGGCCTGATCTGGCACGCCTTCGTCAACCTGATCGGCCGCGCCGTGACCTCGCCGTTCCGGTTGATCGCCTCGGCCATGGGCGGCGGTGGCGGCAAGCAGCAGGATCTGGGCTACGTGGAATTCGCCCCGGGCTCCGCCGTGCTCGACGCGAAGGCGCAGGACAAGCTGGCGCAGATCGTGAAGATCCTGCAGCAGAAGACCGCGCTGAAGCTGGACATCACCGGCCGCGTCGATCCCAAGTTCGACGAGAGCGGTCTGCGCAAGACGATGGTGGACGACCTGGTGCAGCAGGAGGCCGGCGAAGGCACCGACCTCTCGAAGCTCACGCCGGACCAGTACGACAAGTACCTGAAGAAGGCATACAAGCACGCCAAGTTCACCAAGCCGCGCGATGCCATCGGCCTCACCAAGTCGCAGCCTTCGGACGTGATGCGCAAGCTGCTGGAAACCAACATGCCGGTGGACGCAGACGCACTGCGCCACCTTGCCGAGCGTCGTGCGGATGCCGTACGCAGCGCGCTACGCGGCAAGCTCGACGACAGCCGTGTGTTCGTGCTGGCGCCCAAGGTCGACGCCAAGGGCATCGACGACGCAGGCAAGACCACGCGCGTCGATTTCGGCCTGCACTGAGAACCCGTGGTTTCCGTTGCCGGCGAAAAAGCCGGCAACGGCCTTGGCATCGCATCAGCATTGGCCGGATAGACGGCCACCATGGATGGCGATCGCAAAAAGGCCGACAATAGGCGCTTTCCCCACGAGCGGAATTCCACCATGAGCTACCCCGGCCAGGCGCGCTACGCCAGCGAACTGAAATCCATCCGCGAGCAGGGCCTGTTCAAGGCCGAGCGCGTGATCGTCTCGCCGCAATCGGCCGAGATCGAGCTGGAAGGCGGCCGCAAGGTGCTGAACTTCTGCGCCAACAACTACCTCGGCCTGGCCGACCATCCCGAGGTGATCCAGGCGGCGAAGGACGCGCTGGACACGCACGGCTTCGGCATGGCCAGCGTGCGCTTCATCTGCGGCACGCAGGACCTGCACAAGCAACTGGAAAAGCAAATCGCTGCCTTCTTCGGCACCGAGGACACCATCCTCTACGCTGCCTGCTTCGACGCCAACGGCGGCCTGTTCGAACCGCTGCTCGGCGAAGAGGATGCGGTGATCTCCGACGCGCTCAACCACGCCTCGATCATCGACGGTATCCGCCTGTGCAAGGCCAAGCGCTACCGCTACGCCAACAGCGACATGGCCGACCTGGAGAAGCAGCTGCAGGCCGCCGACGCGGCCGGCGCGCGCACCAAGCTGATCAGCACCGATGGTGCGTTCTCGATGGATGGCTTCATCGCCAAGCTCGACCAGATCACCGCGCTGGCCGCGAAGTACAACGCGCTGGTGCACATCGACGAATGCCACTGCACCGGCTTCCTCGGCGAAACCGGGCGCGGCTCGGCCGAAGTCAACGGCGTGATGGACAAGATCGACATCTTCACCGGTACGCTAGGCAAGGCGCTGGGCGGCGCGCTGGGCGGCTTCACCACCGCCCGCGCCGAAATCGTCGAAATGCTGCGCCAGCGTTCGCGCCCCTACCTGTTCTCCAACTCGCTGCCGCCGCACGTGGTGGCCGCGGCGATCAAGGTGTTCGACATGCTCGCCTCCGCCGGCGACCTGCGCGCCAAGGTGCAGGAGAACACCCGCTATTTCCGCGAGCAGATGACCAAGGCCGGTTTCGACATCAAGCCCGGCGTGCACCCCATCGTGCCGGTGATGATCTACGACGCCCCAAAGGCGCAGGCGATGGCCACCGCCCTGCTCGACGAAGGCATCTATGTCACCGGCTTCTTCTATCCGGTGGTGCCGCAGGGGCAGGCCCGCATACGCACGCAGATGAGCGCGGCGCATACGCGCGAACACCTGGACCGCGCCATCGCGGCGTTCACCAAGGTGGGCAAGCAGCTGGGCGTAATCTGACGCTCAACGCGTCCTGAGCGCCGCCACCTCGGCGGCGCTCAGGTGACGCCATTGCCCCTTGCCGAGTTCGCCAAGCGGCAGCGGACCGATCGCGACACGCACCAGCCGCAGCACCTCGAAGCCCAGCGCCGCCAGCAGGCGGCGGATGTGCCGGTTGCGACCTTCGTCCAGCACCACTTCCAGCCATGCGTTCTTGTCGCCTGCGCGCAGCAAGGCGACCTTGCGCGCCTTGAGCAGATCCGCGCCATCGCGGACGCCGGCCAGCATCGCCGCCAGGGCGTCGGCATCCGGCTGTCCCGCCACCTGCACGTGATAGGTCTTGTCCAGATGCGTGCTCGGCTCGGTGATGCCGGCCGCCCAGACGCTGTCGTTGCTGAGCAGCAGCAGGCCTTCGCTGGCACGGTCCAGCCGTCCCACCGGTCCCAGCCACGGCAGGCCCGCGTCGCGCAGCAGGTCATATACGGTATCGCGACCGCGTTCGTCCGCGGCGCTCACCACGATGCCGCGCGGTTTGTTGAGTGCGAGATAGATGCGCTGCACCGCCATCACGGGCGCGCCATCCAGGGTGATTTTCTGGCGGTCCGCATCCACCGGATACTCGGGATCGTGCACCGGGCGGCCGTCCACGCCGACACGCCCCGCCCGCACCGCCGCCTCGGCCTGGCTGCGCGAACACACGCCCAGCTTGCTCAGCACACGGGCAACGCCGTGGCGCTTGCCGCCCTGCGGTTGGGGTTGTCGTGCACGGTTCATCGCACAGGCCTGGCTGGCATCGGAAAAGTCCCTTTTGCAATCATCCCCGATCGCGGGAATGGAACGGGTCGCCATCCATGATCGCTCCGCTCATAAAAAAAGCCCGGCTTTCGCCGGGCTTTTTCGTAACACTCGACAAGTCCGATTACTGCTGGACCTGCAGTTCCACGCGACGGTTCTGCGCGCGGCCCGCATCGGTGCCGTTGTCGCCGATCGGGTTGTCTTCGCCGTGGCCGATCGGGCCTTCCAGACGGCTGGCGTCGATGCCGTGGCCGGTCAGGTAGTCGTACACGATCTGCGCACGACGCTCGGACAGCGACTGGTTGTACGCCGGGGTGCCCTTGCTGTCGGTGTAACCCGCCACCGTCACGTGCACGTCCGGGTAACGCTTCAGCGTGTCCACGGCCTGGTCCAGGATCGCGATCGAGTCCGACGTCGGCACGGCCAGCGCCTTGCCGATTTCCGAAGCGTGCACGTGGCCCTTCTTCGGGAAGTCGAACTTGAAGTTCACGCCACGCAGGTCGATCACCACCTTCTGCGGAGCCGGGGCTTCAGCCGGCGGCGGCGG
>NZ_JACYXM010000009.1 GCF_014843005.1 Rhodanobacter sp. DHG33
CCCAGCGGCACGCAGAGCACCACCTACACCTACGACTCGATGGGCCGTGTGCATACCGCGGTCTCCGGTGTCGCCACCCAGGGCTTCGCCTACAACAGCCTGGGCTTGCTCACGGGCGAGAGCCTGCAGGTGAGCGGTTTTAGCTGGGCCATCGGCTACGGCTACGACGCCTACGGCCATCGGTCCACCGTCAGCTACCCGGCCGGTACCGGCACCAGCGAAAGCGTGAGCTACGCGCCGGACCCCTGGGGGCGTGCCACGCAGGTCAGCAGTTATGCCACCGGCATCAGCTATTTCCCCAACGGCCAGGTCGCCGGCTTCACCTACGGCAACGGCCGCCTGTACGCCTCCCAGCAGAACACCCGCCTGCTCACCAGCAACTTCAGCGACGGCACGAGCAGTGCGGCGGACGTGCAGGAGGCGCTGGCCTACGACGCCGACGGCAACATCGCCACGGTGACCGACCCCAGCGGCCTGCGTACCAAGAGCTTCGGCTACGACGCCCTGAACCGCCTGACCAGCGCCACCGCCGCCAACCTCTATCCCGGCGGCCCGGAAAGCTACACCTACGACCCGATCAACAACCTGCGCACGCGCCTGACGCAGGGGCAAACGCTCACCTACAACTACGACACCACCAACAAGCTGACGAGCATCACGCAAGGGTCGACGTCGATCGCCAGCTTCACCTACAACCCACAGGGCGACACCACCGGCAACAACACCGCCACCCTGAGCTTCGACGCCAAGCATCAGCTGACCAATTACCCGGGCGTGGAAAGCTACAGCTACGACGCTGCAGGACGCCGCGTGGTGAAGCAACCGGCCAGCGGCTCGCCGACGTACTACTTCTACAACCAGGCCGGGCAGCTGCTGTACCAGTACGCTCCGGGCACAGCCACCACCAGCAACTTCATCTACCTGGGGACCCGCCTGGTCGCCCAGCACGACCACGTGCAGCTGAGTCTGCCTGGAGCCATCAGCTTCACGGCCAACCCCAATGCGGGTAGCTATACGGTGAGCTGGGGCAGTGTCCTCGGTGCGACCAGCTACGGTCTGGAAGAAAGTTACAACGGTGGAGCCTGGGTACGGCTCTACAGTTCCAGCGGAACGTCGTTTGCCTTGAGCGGCAAGGCGGGAGGGAGTTACCTCTACCACGTCAAGGCCTGTAACAGCAGCACCTGCAGCGGCTGGACCACTTCGGCCACGCTCGGCGTATGGCCGGCCATCCCGACGGTCACCGTGCCCACGGGCACGATCAACGGTCCCTACACCGTGAGCTGGAGTGCAGCGACCGGCGCCACCGGCTACACCGTGCAGGAAAGCCTCAACGGGGGCGCCTGGACCACGATTGCCACCAATACGACGGCCACATCGATCAGCCGTCCGGGCACCACCACGGGCAGCTACACCTATCACGTGGAATCCAGCGACGCTTACGGTACGGCGGGATGGAGTGCGACCTCGACGGCGGTGAGCGTGAACACGGCCTACGGTGTAGTGCCCACTCCGGTGCCCACCTTGACCGTGCCGGCGAGCAGCAGCACAGGTAGCGCCACGGTGAGCTGGACCGCCGCTTCGCCCGTGACAGGTTACACCCTGCAGCAGAGCAGCAACGGCGGCAGCACCTGGACGACGGTGTACAGCGGCACGGCCACCAGTGCAGCCCTGACTGGGCTGGTCAACGGCAGCTACACCTACCAGGTGCAGGCCTGCAACAACACCGGCGGGAACTCCGTGTGCACGGCCTGGGCGACGGGCGGCACGCTGGTGGTCACCCTGCCGCCCGCCAGTGCGCCCACGCTTACCGTCCCGGCGAGCAGCACCACCGGCAGTTACACCGTGAGTTGGGGCAGTGTCGCCACGGCCACCAGCTACACGCTGCAGATGAGCAGCAACGGCGGCAGCAGCTGGAGCACGGCCACCAGCGGAAGCGCCACGAGCTGGGGTGCCAGTGGCCAGGGCAACGGCAGCTACGTGTACCGCGTGGAGGCCTGCAATGTGGGCGGGTGCGGCGCCTGGAGCAGCACCGGCACGACGACCGTGCTGTTGCCGCCGGCCAGTGCCCCGAGCCTGAGCGTACCGGCGAGCAGTGCCACCGGCAGCTACACCGTCAGCTGGGGCACCGTGAGCACAGCAACCAGCTACACGCTGCAGCTCAGTATCGATAGCGGTGGCTGGAGCACGGTGCAGTCGACCAGCGCGACGAGCTGGGGCGCCAGCGGCCAGGCCACCGGCACCTACGGCTACCGTGTGCAGGCGTGCAATGCGAGCGGCTGCGGGCCGTGGAGCGGCACCGGCACCATCAATGTCCTGTTGCCACCGGGCAGCGCGCCGAGCCTGAGCGTGCCGGCAAGCAGCAGCAACGGCAGTTACACCGTGAGCTGGGGCTCGGTGGCGACGGCCTCGAGCTACAACCTGCAGGAGAACGCCAACGGCGGTGGCTGGAGCACGAAACAATCCAGCAGTGCGACGAGCTGGAGCACCAGCGGTCGCGGCACGGGCAGCTATGCGTACCAGGTGCAGGCGTGCAACACGAGCGGGTGTGGGCCGTGGAGTGGCTCTGCTTCCATCAGCGTGACGTTGGTACCAGCGGCACCGACCGGCGTCTCGTCGGCGCCGAACTATGTGCCTTACCCAAGTGGAGCATGGGTATCGAGCTGGCCTGCGGTGAGTGGAGCCACCAGTTACAACGCCCAACGCACCAACACTGGAACGAATGCCGTGGTGGCGATCTACAGTGGCACGGGAACCAGCGTCACCCAGGCGAACGTCGTGCCCGGCACGTATGTCGTCGGAGTGCAGGCGTGCAATGCGTCAGGATGCTCGGGTTGGACGAACTCGGGGGCCGTGACGGTGTATTGCAACGAATCGGCGGTGGCGGCCAAGTCCAATGGCGTCCAACCCCTGATCCTCAAGTGCAACTGATACGACCATGACGATCAGGAAGGAACACACCATGAAGATTCGTCGACTCGTTATCCGCACTGTGTGCCTGTTCGGTTTGTGGCTAGGTGTGGGGCTGCAAGCTCAGGCCCAAACCGACACGGTGACGTATGTCTATACCGATCCACAGGGTACACCGTTGGTGAAGGCGGATGCCTCGGGCAACGTCATTGCCAAGTATGACTACACGCCCTACGGCAACTCGATCGCCTCGTTGGGGGCAGCGCCGAATGGGCCGGGCTATACCGGACACGTGAACGACCCGGAGACCGGGCTGATATACATGCAGGCACGGTACTATCAGCCGACCGGGAGGTTCTTGAGTCCGGACCCGGTGAGGCCGGCAGCAGGAAATATTTATAGCTTCAATCGGTATGCTTATGTAAACAACAATCCAATTCGAAATGTAGACCCTTCGGGACGCTACGTATGTACTGGGAAAACAGATCAATGCGAAAGAGTAGCCACTGCTCTCCAAGAAATTTCGCAAGCTGCTTCAAGCTTACCTGCAGGTTCTAGCGGGCAAAAAGACCTTCAACAAATTATTAGTTTCTATGGCGCCGAGGGAGTGAAGAATGGTGTATCGGTGGCATTTTCCTCAATTAAGGGAACCGCGCTTGCAAATACGTTGACTCAGAAATCTGGATTTTTTACTAGAGCGAAAGCGAAAATCACTCTCGATCTAAATAAAATTGATAGCATCCCAGATCGTAATGATGGGTCGAGTAAAGCTATTGAATTTGCCGCCTCAATCGCGCATGAGGGGCGCCACGGGATCAATGGAATGAGTAGCAGCGTGCCCGAAACAATTAAAAGACCCCAAGAACTTGAGGACGAGCGCCAAGCTTATACATCGCAAGGATATGTCAATGAAGGGTTAGGTGTACGTTCCGCATATGGAATATGGAACATCGGTGATGCACAATTAAACGGCGATGCAATTGAGCGGGCCGCACAGTCCAGTACAGACATTTGGTGCGATGGGAAATGCCAATGAAATATCTAATTCTATTGATTTCATTCTTGCTCTCTGCGTGCGCACCCGCTCGCCATGTCAACTTGACTCACGATGTGACTCTATGCGAGGTCAAGTCGAACCAGAACAATTATGATGGAAAATCTATTTCTTTTCGAGCACAAATTAACAGTGATGGCTTGGAAAATACTTCACTTAGGGATCCGGGCTGTCGAGACTTTTCATTGTCCATCGATCAGGGAGATGGTGATGCAAATTGGTCGGAAGTCAATAAAATTGTTTATGGAGTTGGTGATGTCGGCACCGCAGATAAAATCATTAGCGCTGATATTTCAGGCATTTTCCACAAACTGCCTCACAATGGAAAAATTTCCGTCTCTTCCATAACCAACGTTAAATATTCAATGATAAATGTCAAGCACTAATGAAAATTCAGACGAAATAAAAGTGGACGCTCCTGGCGTCGCTGATGATCACTGCAGGCCTGTTGATCGCCCTAGATGGCTTCTCGATCAGTGAATATGAACTAGGGAAAGATCATGGGTAGAGGGCTTTATTACTTGGGTGCCTAGCGATGAAGTGAATCAGTGATAAATGTCGCCGTGTTGTTAATGTTCTGGAGACGCACTGATGAATAATTCATTGCTGGGGTGTGCTGTTAAGATACGCGCTAACGATTTTTTCTCAAGACATATCCGCGCGTGTCTTGCTTGCCGATGAAGCGGATAGGAAAATTTTATTGGAATTGGATCATGCATTAAGTGTGGTGGGCGTGCTTTACAAATACGCTATTGCGGCACCAAGGTTGGCGAAAAATAACTTGATGGATTTGTTGAATGTAGGCGTATTGGGAAGCGCGGTTACTTGGGTACCAGATGCAGAATTTGATGCAAGCAAACCGTTAGATGTTTCATGGTGGCGAGGAGGAGGGGCGGCTGTTACGGACGTTTGTCTTGATTAGCAGGGTGTTGACCATTCCACGTTTTGTTCAACCGTGACCGGCTATTCAATGCCGAGATTGCCCAGCGCTTCTTCGTCAGAACGATCTTGCTGGCTCGGCTCAACGAGCTGCTCAGAGGCAAGAGCCAAGGGCTGGAAGACCTGCGCCGCGACCTTAGCGCCCGCTTTGCTCGCGGTGCGGCGCGCGGCGCGCGGTGCGCCCGAGCCGGTGCCCAACGCTGCATCGCCCGTGACGGGTTACACCCTGCAGCAGAGCAGCAACGGCGGCAGCACCTGGACGACGGCGTACAGCGGCACGGCCACCAGCGCGGCCCTGACCGGGCTGGCCAACGGCAGCTACACCTACCAGGTGCAGGCCTGCAACAACACCGGCGGGAACTCCGTGTGCACGGCCTGGGCCACCGGTGGCACGCTGGTGGTGACCCATCCGCCGGCCAGTGCACCCACGCTTACCGTGCCGGCGAGCAGCACCACCGGCAGTTACACCGTGAGTTGGGGCAGCGTGGCCACGGCCACCAGCTACACCCTGCAGATGAGCAGCAACGGCGGCAGCACCTGGAGCACGGCCTATAGCGGCAGTGCCACGAGCTGGGGCGCCAGCGGCCAGGCCACCGGCACCTACGGCTACCGCGTGCAGGCGTGCAACGCGAGCGGTTGCGGGCCGTGGAGTGGTACCGGCAGCACCAACGTCCTGTTGCCGCCGGGCAGCGCGCCGAGCCTGAGCGTGCCGGCAAGCAGCAGCAACGGCAGTTACACCGTGAGCTGGGGCTCGGTGGCGACGGCCTCGAGCTACAACCTGCAGGAGAACGCCAACGGTGCTGGCTGGACCACGAAGCAATCCAGCAGTGCGACGAGCTGGAGCACCAGCGGTCGCGGGACGGGTACGCGAGCAATAACCCGATAGCCAACATCGATCCTGATGGGATGGATGATTGTGGCAGTTCAACAGAGGGGCTGAGGCAAGTTGAGAAGCCTTGTCCTCCAAATGCGCCGAATACGTCACCTCAACAACCAACGCCACCTAAAACCTCTACGCCTTTGCCAGCTGTTGTGGTAACTGCGACGTTGTCAAGAAGTTATCCTGGCGCAATAAATATTCCTGGGCCGTCTCTTTTCCTACTGAGAGCTGTGACGGGCGTGGGTCTATTTTTAACGGATGCCAACGGATTTCATGATGCGATCTATGGAAAGCAAGGGTGTTATGGGACTTTAACTTGTGATGGCCGTCCAATTTCTCCGTTAGTGCATGCGGCGACGCCCATTAAAGGGTCAAAACCCAAAGGAGCGCCTCCTGGCACATTGCCAATTGATAAATATCCCGGCCTAAGCAAGGAAGATGTTCACATCATCAAGGGGGTGTTGGAGCGGGCCCTAAAGATTGGACGGGCATTGCACCAAATGGTGACGTGATCACGGGGGATAGCGAGGGTAATGCAGTGAATAACGGATCCAAAGGTGACTATTTGCCAGGTGGAAACTGATGAATACATTTAAATTCAGAACATCCTTACGATTTTTTGGTAAATCGTTCGATCCTCATGAGCTGAGTACTCAGTTGGGCATTAAGGCGACGTACGAGCATAAAATGGGAGAAAGGCGGACTACGCCAAAAGGGGCGATTCTAAACAGCGTTTACGATGAGAGTTACTGCTTATTTGACATCGCAAGTCACCCTAAAGATGGCTTGCATGAAGTGCTTGACCGTACAACAAACTCACTTTTTTGTCATAAAGATCTATTTAATAGCATTCGCAGATGCGGTGATCGCATTGAGATCTTTGTAGGCTGGTTTTCTTCGGGAAACTCCGGGGAGGTTTTACCTTATGATTTAATGGCAAAACTCGGAGAGTTGGGAATTGACTTGGCGCTTGATGTTTACGGATCAAATTCAGAAATTGAAGAAAACTAGCCGAACTCTAGGGTGCATGAATGCCACATCTGGATTGGTGCTCTCGGCGAACCGAGGAGCATCTACGCATGCTCTAGAGCGGTAGCCCTACCGATATTTCCGTACCCGAGGTGGCTTCGTTGCGTAAAGGAGCAAGGTGGTCGAACCGCCTGTCCCGCCTTGAATCCTGGCAATGGCGCTGACCCCAGGCGCACGCTGGCGTCGAAGTGGTAGGCGACTGTGTCGCAGAAACCGTAGTTGACGTCGAACTCGATCTGACCGTCCGGGCATTCACGGAGCAGAGGCGTGAGCTTCGGCAGCAATATCGTCCGCAGCACGAGGTCGCCGCAGGTGATGCGCACGATAACCGGCAGGCTTGTCCCGGAGCTCGGCCTCAATGCCGTCGAGGCGGCGGACGATACCTTTCAGCAGTCGGTCGCCTGCTTCGGTCGAGCGAATCGGCTTGACCTCTTCTGTGGATCTGGTCAGTCCGGAAGGTACGACCCGCCTAGGCCATATGCTCACCCCAATACCAAACCTGACAAAGCGGCCGTGGTCTACCCATGAGTGTTTGGCTACGCCAGATCGATTAGGGACTGTTATCGGGGGTAAGGGGAGTCGCCCCCATTAGCGGACGCTTCCATACTGTGCTTTGGCGCACTGACGCTCCAGTCAGTTGCATCAGCCCTGGCGGGTCGACAGCGTCGCCGGATCACCTTGACATGTCCGGTGCGTCGCATTACTATACGTATATAAACACGTCTCATCTGGAGGCGATGCATGTCAAATCCGTCGTTCCTTGAGCGTGCGCCGCGAAAGGACTTAAAGATTGGCCGCTGGGGTCAAGAGCGTCGTTTGGAATTCATTGACTACCGCCTTTATTGGGATGGTCGCATCAATCGTTCCGAGTTGGTGGAGTTCTTTGGAATATCCATCCAGCAAGCCTCCTTAGATATTGCTCGCTATACCGAATTGGCCCTTGGCAATCTTGAGTACGACCGTAGCGAAAAGGTCTATCGCGCAGCCACGGCTTTTACGCCCATTCTCACATCATCGAATGCGCAGTCGTTTCTCGATCCGTTACTTGGCGTCACCATAGGTACGTTGCCTCTGTCGAGCTCTTTTCTAGGATGGCTACCCCCGACGGATGTCGTGGCCTTTCCCGTTCGCTCCATCCAAGCAAGTACTCTGACCGGTATCAACCAAGCCATTCGCTACCGACAAGACATTGAGCTGGAGTATCAGTCGATGCGGCAGCCCGCTTCGACGCGTCGTTGGATTGCACCGCATGCCATTGCTTTCGATGGCATGCGCTGGCACGCACGGGCATGGTGTTACAGCCGCGAAGAGTTCCGAGACTTCGTTTTTTCGCGCATCCAAACAATCTATCAGACACGCCCAACCCATCTAGCGGATCACACGGATGTGAAGTGGAATACTTACAACACGGTGATCCTGCGTCCCAAGAAGACCCTCTCACCGGCGCAGCAGCGTGCGGTAGAAATCGATTTTGGAATGACCAATGGCGAACTGCACGTACCCATGCGTCAGGCGCTCGTCTTCTACTTCCTTCGGCAGCTTCACCTCACAAATGAACATGAGTTGCAAGATGGCCAGCCGATCGAGTTGGCTAACAAGGATGAACTGAGCTGGTTAATCGTTGAAGCTCACAAGCGGTAATTGCGGTAGTCGTCTATTCATTCAATGTCCTTGAACTGGAGCGAACACACATGAACGGCAACGAGCACAAGAAAGAGTACGAATTTTTCGTGGACGCCAAAAAGTATCACACCGAGAAAGCCACGCTGACCGGTGCTGAAATCAAAGCGATTGCGGACGTATCGCCAACGTATCAACTCTTCCTCGAAGAGGAGGGTGATCAACCGGATCGCGCCATTTCAGATGGCGATAGTGTGAGCCTGGAAGGTCGTGACAAGCATTTCTTCGCGGTTCCGCCTGCCACGTTTGGTGCCTAATGATCGAGCAACAGTTCGAAGTCTTAAGTAACGAGTGCCTTCGCAAGCACCACGCTCAAGCTTCGCGCTTGGCACTCCCCAACGGCAGCCAATTGATCTCCATTGCCGATTTTCCCCTTGCCCTGGGGTGGAATCAGCAAAAAGTTACGGTGCACTTTGTGGCACCGCCCGGCTACCCGGCGGCCAAGCCCGATTGTTTTTGGGTCGAACCGGCGGGCTTGCGTCTTGCCGATGGCGGGACGCCCCAAAACAGCAACGACGCGAACCCGATACCGGGCGACACGCAGCCTGGCCGTCGCACGACTTGGTTCTCTTGGCATCTGCAAGGGTGGGATCCCAACCAAGATTCTCTGTTGACGTTCTTCGAGGTCATCCGGCAGCGGTTGAGTCCAGCGCGATGAACGAGATCACGCTCAGCGAAAGCCATTTCGAGCTCATGCAGCGTGCGCTTTTCCAAGATGGCAGCACCGAGCGCTGCGTAATCTTCTTTGCTTCACAGGCCGAGAAACACGATGGCTCGGTCCGGCTTCTGGTTCGGGAGATGCTGATACCCGATGATGATGACTACAGCCTTCGCGACACCACGGAAGCCGAACTCGTTCCGGCAGTCGTGGCCCGTGTGAGCAAAAAGGCCAAGACCGAACAGCTTTCGCTGATCTTCGTGCACAGCCACCCTGGAGAGGCCTTCCCGCATTTCTCGACCACCGATGATGCGGGCGAGGCGCACATGGCGACCTTCCTTGCTCATCGAACACCAGGGAGACTTCACGCGGCGCTCGTGGTGAGCAAGGGCGGCCTTCGCGCCCGTGTGTTGGGGGCCGGGGAGGGGATTCGCGTCATCGGTCTCGGCACGCAACGAACGGTTTTGTTTGATCCCATCCGCGATCATCGCGCGATGAATGCGCAATTTGATCGGCAAGTTCGTGCCTTCGGTACACAAGGGCAACACGCGATCGAGGCGCTCTGCGTTGGCATTGTGGGGCTGGGAGGGACGGGTTCCCTTTTGGTCGAGCAACTGATGCATCTGGGCGTGAAGAAGTTCATTCTCATTGACCCGGATGTCATCGAGCTTTCCAATCTCAACCGGGTCGTGGGTGCCAACCACGGCGATCTTGGCGTGAACAAAGCCAAGGTGGCCGCACGAGGCATTCGCACCTTTGCCCCTGATTCGCATATCACAGTGGTTGAGGGCGACATCACGCATGAGCGCCACGCGCGCGCGCTCTTCGACGCAGACTTCCTCTTTGGCTGCACAGACTCCCACGGTAGTCGCGCCGTCCTGCAACAGATCGCGTACCAATATCTGCTTCCTTGCATTGACATGGGAAGCACCATCACCGCATCAAGGGGCGAGGTAACCGGTATCTTTGGGCGAGTCCAGTTGCTGACCCCAGGGCAGGCCTGCTTGACCTGCAGTAGCTTGCTGGATCCCGAGCAAGTGCGACGCGACATGATGAGCGAGGCCGAACGTACCCTCGATCCGTATATCGTGGGTGCCCACGAGCCCGCACCGGCGGTAATCTCGATCAATGGCACGGTGGTCTCGCTGGCCACCACGATGTTTATGGCGGTCGTAGCCGGGATTCCGAGTGACGGCCGCTACCTTCTGTATAACGGCAAAAATTCGTCGCTGCGTCGGCTTCATGCGGCGGCGCATCCTAACTGCTATATCTGCTCCTATCGAGGTACCTACGCCCGCGGGGATGCGCTGAGACTGTACGCAAGGGGCGACTAGGATGGCGATTTCGGAGTTCCGTTCGCTCTTGCCTGCCAGGGGAACAATCGTCTTTGGCGGCGAACAACCGTCGGACAACGATGCACGGAGCTTCACGACTCGGGGATACGCTCAACTTCTTTCGACCGAGCAAACCGATCTGACATCGGCAGCCGTCATCGCATCAATCGGTGCAGTGGTGTTTACGGTGACCACCGGTGGCGGTTCCGATCTGAAAGCTTTCTTGGAAAAATACGCAGACGTCCTACTAGATCACGACTGCCGTATCTATGTTCGAGTAAATCGTCAAAAAGAACTTCAGGCAATGGCTCGCACCATCGTCATCAACGCGGTGGATGAGTGCGTGCTTCCCGTCGGATGGGTAACGAAAGACGAAGCACGCAATCTTCAAAACCCCTTGGAACGAAGCGACGGGATGCCATTCGCGCCGTTCGTTTATATTTGTGACTTGGCATTGGGGTGGGATGACATCGCGCAGCTGATCGCCAAAAACGCTGCCGGTGACGCGCCAGCCCCACTCTTACAAGTCGTCGCCGTTGACATTGCCGGTGCTGTTACCCAACTGCCACCAAGCCGAGAGACGTTGGTTCGACGTGCCTTTAGCGACTGCACCAAGGTTCGTCTGGTACAGATGGCAGATGGTTTATCTGGTGCCAAGGTCTTCCGGGCCTTTTCGGAACCGTCAGCGGCAACGCCGGGCTCTTGGCCCTTGATCCATTTCGTCAAATTGGATGCCCGCCGATCCATCGTGTCGGAGTACATCAAATACCACGAGGAGGGACTGGACTTTGTCCCTTTTCATTTGGCCCCACACCTTGATGATACCCGCTGTGCGTTGGGGGCCCGTGATGGCATCTTGGTTGGCGATTTAATTCAAGATGCCGTCTCCTTGCGAGAATACGCCACGACTGGTTTTGCTGCCGTGGCTCTTTCGAATTTGTTCAACAAGACGCTCCGACCGTGGCATCACGCCGCCATGAAGGATGAGGCGCGATCAGTTGCCGACTACTTTGACGGTCGTTATCAGACGAAAATCATATTTCCGACCACAATCCCTCCAAAGCGCCTCCTGGAAATCCAGCGGCTAGGCGGCGACATGTCGCTGACCGACTTGGAAAATATCTTCAAGGCTCAGGACCACAAACCTACTCGCATCGGGACCATTCACGGCGATCTCAATGCCACCAATGTGTTGGTGCGCAATACCGATGCGATCATCATCGATTTCAACGACATCCAGGCCAACATGCCGCTGGTGTATGACGCCGCGTGCCTTGAGGGTGGGTTGCTGGTCGATGGCTTTGTCAAAGATACCCGTTCGCCAAAAGACTGGCTGGCATCCATTGCACCGCTGTACCAGAAGGCGGCGCTCGTGGACTGGATTGAATCGTGCCATCCCAGCGATGCTTCGCGTTGGTTTTACGATTGCGTAAGGCAAATTCGCATCCACGCCAAGCAATTTGAATGTCAGCCAGGCCAATATGCAACAGTGCTGGCGCTGACACTACTCAAGAAAGCGTGCAACAGCCATTCTTTCGAAGACAGCGCTGAACCGTCCGATCGGAAACGTGCGATCCTCCGCGCCGGGGCTTATGTGCTTGGGCAACAGATCCTTCGAAGCCTTAAATGAAGATCGGGAACGTCGCACCGATGTCGAGTGAACTGCCTTTCCAGTTGAAGAGCACGGTGCCGTCGCGGGGCGATGCCTCGGGTCTTCTGCATCACCCTGGTGAAGCGGTCTTGATCGAACGGGGGCGGCCACGCTGGCTGTTGTTGATGTGCCCGTGCGGTTGTGGCGAGGAGATTCCGATCAACCTGGATCGTCAAGCCGGTCCGGCTTGGCGACTCTATCGAAGCCACCGGCATGGGATCAGTCTTTATCCATCCGTGTGGCGTGACACCGGTTGTGAGGCGCACTTCATCGTATGGCGCAGTCGTATTCTGCTGTTCGGCGGACGACACGCCCGCCTTCGGTCGTTGGGACGCCGCGAGGAGATCGCGGGCTTGGCCAGTCAGGTGTATCCGTTGCTGCCGGCTCGTGATTTTGTGTCTTACGTGTCGATTGCGGACACGATGGGAGAGGTGCCGTGGGACGTCTTGGATGCGTGCCGTCATCTGGTTCACGAGGGCCTTGCGATCGAACACGCGGGGGATGAACACGGTCGCTTCAAACGTCGTACTATCACCGCCGTTGGGCTCAAGGGTTTTTCTCGCAAGGCTTAACTCAGCTCTCAATCTTCAAGTAAGCGTGCCGCTGGGTTTTCGGTAGCACCTCCAGATTGGAAGTACCCCATCACACTCGATACTGCCCGGTGCTCCGTCATCGCCATGATCGCTGGCAGCGGCACACCCTGGCGACTGGCTTCGGTCACGAAGCCGGAGCGCAAACTGTGTCCCCCAAAATTCCCCTCCAACCTTGCGAGTCGTGCCCGTCGCTGCACGATCTCGCCCACCGCGGCGGGCGACAGGGCACGGCCCACGCGTTCCTTCCACAGCCGCCGAAACATCGCACCTTCAGTAATGCCGGCCGCCGCTAGCCAAGCCTCCAATGCTTGAGCCGCCCGATCGAGGATTGGCTTGTCTGGTGTCGAGGTCGCAGTAACGCCGGTCTGCTGGGTCTTGCTGTGCTCGAGGCGATAAATGAAACCCTGCGGGCCGATCCGGCGCAGGTCGCGTAGATCGGCCGCAGCGATCTCGCTGCGCCGGCGGCCGCCGCTGGCGAAACCGAAGCAGAGCAGGGCGCGGTCGCGGATGCCTTCCAGGCTGTCATCGCAGGTGGCCAGCATCGCCTCCAGCTCGGCCAGGGTGATTGCGGTCTTTTTGCGCGGCCGCTCGCCGCGTTTTACCGACGCGCGCGCGGCGCGACTCAACACCGTGCGGATCGCCGGTTGTTCGCACGGGTTCGGCAACTGCTTGAGCCGGTGCGCCGTCGATAGCACCGCGACCCGATGGCGCACAGTCGCTAGCGTCCACGAGCCCAGCTTGGCCTTGAGGCCGGCAGCCACCAGCGCTTGATCGACGGCCAGCGGCAGTTCCCACGTCAGTTCGCCCTCGGCCGAGCGCCGCACCACGTGGTCGACCACGAACTGCAGCACGGTGGCTTCGGCAACCGGCAGGCTCAGCTCGATGCCGTAGCGCGCCGCGTGCCAGCCCGCCCAGTAGCGCAGGGCGCTGGCGTAGCTACGCGTGGTGTTGGTTGCGGCCGCTTCGGCGAGCAGTTCGCGGACCGCGTCGGCGGCCTGCTGGGCCAGTTGCTCCGGCAATGTCAGGCTGGAGGCCGGCTGGGCGAGGGCCGGGACTGGGGAAATATCTTTCATATTATGTAATGTATACTACGAAACAGGGCATCTACCCACGATAATCATCACTTATCGCGAGTACGAAACCAAGCGGGCAGGGCGCCGATCGAGGAGACCGTTCCATGCGCACCGGCATCACCCAGGAGCAGGTCAACACCGCCGCCGACACGCTCGTCGCCGCCG
Organism: Rhodanobacter sp. DHG33; assembly: GCF_014843005.1. Taxonomy (GTDB): domain Bacteria; phylum Pseudomonadota; class Gammaproteobacteria; order Xanthomonadales; family Rhodanobacteraceae; genus Rhodanobacter_A. The sequence goes on from NZ_JACYXM010000009.1 coordinate 13,964, forward strand.
GCGACAAACCGACCGTAGAAAAAGTGCGGGCCGCCTTGGGCACCGGGTCGCCGAACACCGTCACGCGGATGCTGGACATGTGGCGCAGTGGCCTAGCGGAGCGCCTGCAGAAAGTGTTGCACCTTCCGGACCTCCCACCGGAGGTGGGGCAGGCGATGACCACGCTGTGGCAGCTGGCCGTCGCGCACGCCGAACGCCTCCTCCAGGCTCGGATGGCCACCGATCGGGCCGCCCTTTTGGCGAACGAAACGCGTCTCGCTGAGGAACGGACGCGCTGGACGGCGACATTGGCTGACGCCGAGACCACCGTCGCTCAAGCTAGAACGCGCCAAGAGCTGGCTGAACACGCTTGCGCCAACCTAGACAGCCAGCTCCGCGACAGCCACGCCTTGCGGGAAGATTTGGTTCTGCAGCGGGATCGCTTGCAGACTTTGGCTGATCGACAAGCCAGTGAGCTTGATGCGCTCCAGGCGGAACGCACAGCCAGGCTAGCCGTTGCAGAACAAGAACGGGAACGCACCGCTGCGCACCTTCGTACGGTCGAGGATCGGGCTCACCAGGAAGTCGATCGCGCTCGGCAAGAAGCAAAGCAGTCACAACAACGTCTGGAAGCGGCCGAACGAAGCCATCGTGACGCCATCCGCGCGCTCGAAGTGCGATCCGTGGCATCACTCAAGCAGCTACAGAAGGCTGAGAAAGAGGTAGCGCGCCTCTCGGGGCAGATCTCCGTACTTGAGACTTCGCTAGCCAAGACTACGGCCAGCACGAAGGTGAAGCGAACTCCACGATCAGCTCGGCCTCCGGGGGCCGCCAAGACCAAAAAGCTAAAGTGAGGATCATCAACGATCATGAGCTACCGCGGGGACTACGTATGACCGCCGCGACACTGACGCTCAAGGCCATCGCAGAGCGGCTTGCCGGGGGCTTCATCCATCGTCTGACACCCCTGTTGGGGACGCCGGCACGCGTGGTCTGTCCCTCGGACGAGGCGGAGCAGGCGATTGTCGATGCCATGACGCAAGTCGCTGCCGTACAGGGCCTTCCGGTCGAGGTTATCGATTTGCGGCCAGCACCTGCCGAGCGATTGGGCGCCGTTACGGCGCGGCTCGACGGCTGGGGAAGCGGAGTGGCCGCTAGCGGCAACGGCTCGCTGCAGGCACTACTGATCCTGCGTGGTTTCGACGTCTTCGGCGACGACACACAGGATGGGCCAACCTATCCATTCCGATCCAAATCTCAATTCGACCGGAAATTCCTATGGCTATTCGTCGGTCGAGACGCATCACGTATGCGGTTCCTGTTCGACAGCTACCGCCGGCCATTGTATCGCGCAGCAGGCGATATCACCCCCGAAGACTGGCAACCAAACGACCATCCGGACAGCTAAGGGGTAATTGCAACTGTAGGCGTTACTTCCTCGCGCGCGTCGGCCAGCTGCTGGAACATTGGTGGGAGCAACTGGCGCAACGCTTGAAGGGCCACGCGCTGCTTCTGGACTTACCGGGTCATGTGGCGCCCAGGCCTTCGCCGAGATCTGGCGCTTGGCGCTGTCCGAAGGGGACGCCTTTGCCCACGCCGTCCTCACGGTCGACCGCAATGCCATCTCGGAAGCTCGCGCGACCGCCACCGATTTGGTCAATAACCCTTTGACCAATTGGTCAGCGGGCTGCTGACCAATTGTGCAGCAGGCTGCTGCACAATTGGCCACGCTAAGGAGGTGCCTAACTTTTTGTCAGATGATTATCCGACGGAATCGCCTCGTACACTGACCATCTATGAGCGCAGCGGTTGCAACATGAGGACGGTTATCCGCACTAATTGTGGAGAGTTAGCGCATTGGCTGGGGACAAATCCATGCGTGCAACACCATTTCAGCCAAGGCTGCGGAACTGCCATGCGTCCTCGGGCGGCGGCGTCGAGCCCCAGGAAGGGGACCAGCACATTTTGCAATCCTCGACCATTCCGTTGTAGTCGTTGATCTTGCACCGAACCCAGGGGCGACCAACTTTCCCCTCGAAAACCACTACGAGATCGATGGGGAATGGAGGAGTGAGCGTAACTGCCATAACTCAGAAGTCTGCGCCGGGATGCCTTATGTGGACGTGACGCCAGACGGGACGCGGATGGGCCACGCGTGCCTCGCAAGTCCGAAGGGCACAGATTCAACTAAATCTCCAAGGTTTCGTGGAGTGCTAAGCTACCGTTAAATTTGCTCTTTTACTTAACAGAAAGTAGCAAATTTAGTTTCTAGACCTCTGGGGGACGACAGCCATGCCAGCTCACCGGAATAGCCTGTGATGATTTTACATAATATACATTATGCGAAATAAAGGGTGCACCAAGGGCCAAGGCTAGGCGCCGTCGCGTGCGCGCTTGGTACCTCTCCCCTGAGGGCTTCCGGGAGCTTCGGCGTACCTGCTTCCTCAGTCCTCAAGCGTGCGCCAAGTTCCTCGGCGTCTCACTGCGGACGGTGCAGCATTGGGACGCCGGCCGGTGCCGGGTGCCGTGGTCGGTGGTGCGACTGCTGCGCCTGCGGCGCTTGGGCGACCTGGGCGCGCTGCACGATGGTTGGGCTGGCTGGATGGTCAACGGCCGCACTGGCGAGTTGGTGAGCCCCAGTGGCTACACCTTTCAGCCGCTCCGTCTGGCCAACTGGACCGTGGTCTACGCGCAGGCCCGTCTCTGGCAGGAGGACTACGAGCGTCGCACGGCTGGGGGTGTGGGGGCCTTGGCCCCTGCGAGGCCGCAGGCCGTGACGCTTCAACCCGAAGTCTGGGAGGCCAGGGTCGTCACCGAAGCTTTGCCCTCCCCTCCAATCGAAGCCATTCCCCAGCTGACCGCTTTCCTTGCCCTCGGGCGTGTCCTCGAGCGGGTCGGTTTCTCTGACGCCTTCCAACTTCACCAGGTAGAGCGGGGGGATCACGCCGCCGCCGGGGAGCGGCTTGGCCGCCCGCCGGCGGCGGGATCTGCCCGCGATGTGATCGACCTGGAAGGCGTTGAGGGCCGCCATGGTTGTCTCACGGGTGCGGAAATGGCACAGTGGCGCGGTCTGGCGACTGTATTGGCCTCCGCGTGCACATCTCCGCGTGATGGCAGTATGCTATCAGTCTGGCGTCAGAATCCCGAGTTTGTGACGGATCAGAAGGCCCCAACGGGGGCCTCGGGAGCGTGTGACGTCCGGGGCCCGGAAAGTAATACGGGCCTAAACCTCACACTCCCGGGAGGGCATTCCTGATGGGTTCGACGACGCTCCGTATCCCCGATGCGCTGAAGGCCGAGGCCGATGCCTACGCGGCCAGCCTTGGCCTGTCTCTCAATGCGCTGTGCGCCGTGGCGCTGCGGGATTACCTCGATGCACGGCGGCGTGGAGCGGAGCCACAGCCCGGGCCTGCGCCTGAACCGGATCGCCAGCCTTCCAAGCCCGCCCAGGTGGCGAAGGCCGTGGCAGTGCCGTCGGCGCGACCGGTGCGGTACGTGGAACCGGCGCAGGGGGTCTATGCACCCTGCCCGTGCGGCAGCGGCAAGAAATGGAAGTGGTGCCACGGGGCATCGTGAAAGGTGCCGCCCCCGGGACGTCTTGGCGGAGGTCCGGGGGCGGCGATTGGCAGGAACCAACCGGGGCTAAGCCCCAAGGAATCATCTCATGAAAGCAGAGGAACGGCGGCAGCAGGAGCGCATCCTGCACGCGTGGCAGAACATCTTGGACATGCTCAATCGGATCGGGCCGGAGAGCGATAGTCAGGCGGACTTGGAAGGCTATGGGGAGGTCAAGGACTACGTGCTGGACCGCATCGAGCGGGTCACCGAGTGTTTGACAAAAGCTGCGCAGCGGACCCCGTCTACTCGGGGTAGAAAACCCGCTTCATTACGTCCGAAGATGAACAGTTTGCATGCCGGAGATAATGCCGTTGATAATCCCGTCTCGGCGGAGGTTGCAAATGGCTAGGAAAACCGGCGGGAGCTATACATTATGCGAAATTATGTGGTGCCATTTTACTGTCCTGCGCATTCAGTTTGGCCGTAAAGCTACGGTGTCGACGACCATCCTCCGCGATTCGTTGTATCTAGCCCCAAGCATGGAGCATATATACATACAGAAGCAGCGTGACCATAGATAAAGACACTGCTGCCGCGTAGTGGTGCCGGCCTGACCAAACCTGCCAGTACATCACTCTACGTTTGCGCGCACGCCGTTGTCTACGCGGTCGAAAAAGACGCTCGATCATCGTTCCGCCCCCCAGCTTCCTGATCTGCAAAGTAAAGCAGATCCTGATGACCGATGGAGTGCAAGCAAATGACCAGGCGACATGCAATCCGGGAATTGGCTAGCTTTTGCCGTCCAGAAGCACCAGCACGATATATTCAAGAATCAACGTCGCGCCTTGAAGAACTCCCGCAGCATGGCGGACGACTCCTCGGCCAGCAGGCCGCCTTGCACTTCGAGTCGGTGGTTGTGGCGCGAGTCGATCAGGGTGTCGAACATGCTGCCGGCGGCGCCGGTCTTGGGGTCGGTCGCCGCGTACACCACGCGGCCGATGCGCGCGTGGATCAGGGCCATCGCGCACATCGAGCATGGTTCCAGCGTCACGTATAAAGTGGCCCCAACAACCCGGTGATTGGCGAGTTTTTCGCCCGCGGCGCGCAACGCCATCACTTCGGCATGGGCGGTAGGGTCGTGCAAGGTGATATTGCGGTTCCAGCCCAGTCCGATGATCTCACCGCCCAGCACCAGCACCGCGCCTACCGGCACCTCGTTCTCGGCATCGCGGGCATGCGCGGCGAGCTGTAGCGCGCGGCGCATGTGCGCCTCGTCTTTGGCGGTAAAAGGCTGGCGGGTTTCTTCGGTCATGTCGGCAAACGGTAAACGATCACGAGAAAGCCGGCGCAATGCCGGCTTTCGGGGGCAAGCCAGAGTTCGTGATCCGGCTCACTCCCACTCGATCGTGGCCGGCGGCTTGCCGCTGATGTCGTACACCACGCGGGAGACGCCACGCAGTTCGTTGATGATGCGGTTGGAGACCTTGCCGAGGAAGTCGTACGGCAGGTGCGCCCAGTGCGCGGTCATGAAGTCGATGGTTTCCACGGCACGCAACGCGATCACCCATTCGTAGGCGCGCGCGTCGCCCACCACGCCCACCGATTTCACCGGCAGGAACACGGCGAAGGCCTGGCTCGTCTTGTCGTACAGATCGGCCTTGCGCAGCTCCTCGATGAAGATGGCATCGGCACGGGCCAGCAGTTCGGCGTACTCCGGCTTCACTTCGCCGAGGATGCGTACGCCCAGGCCCGGGCCGGGGAACGGATGGCGATAGACCATCTCGCGCGGCAGGCCGAGTTCCACGCCGATGCGGCGTACCTCGTCCTTGAACAGCTCGCGCAGCGGCTCGACCAGCTTGAGCTTCATGTGCTCCGGCAGGCCGCCCACGTTGTGGTGGCTCTTGATCACGTGCGCCTTGCCGGTCTTGCTGCCGGCGGACTCGATCACGTCAGGGTAGATAGTGCCCTGCGCCAGCCACTTCACCTGGCCGTGACCGGCATCAGTGACCTTGGCCGATTCCTCGTCGAAGATCTCGACGAACAGACGGCCGATGATCTTGCGCTTGGCTTCCGGATCGGCCACGCCTTCCAGCGCCTTGAAATAGCGCTCGGCGGCGTTGACGCGGATGACCTTGACGCCCATGTGCTCGGCCATGGTGGCCATCACCTGGTCGCCCTCTTTCCAGCGCAGCAGGCCGGTGTCGACGAACACGCAGGTCAGCTGCTTGCCGATCGCGCGATGCAGCAGCGCGGCGACCACCGAGGAATCCACGCCGCCGGAAAGGCCGAGCAGCACGTGGTCGCCGCCCACCTGCTCGCGCACGCGGGCAATCTGGTCGTCGATGATGTTGGCCGCTGTCCACAACGTGGCGCAGCCGCAGATGTCGGTGACGAAACGCTTGAGCAGCGCACTGCCCTGCTTCGTGTGCGTCACTTCGGGATGGAACTGCACGCCGTACCAGCGCTTGGCTTCGTCTTCCATCACCGCGACGGGAATGCGGTCGGTGCTGCCGGTGATGGCGAAGCCCAGCGGCGCTTTGCTGACGTGATCGCCGTGGCTCATCCACACGTCTAGGCGGTGCGCGTCGCCATGGTCGGAAAGGCCGTCGAACAAGCGGCTCTTCGCCACGATGTCCACTTCCGCGTGGCCGAATTCGCGCTGGTCGGCGGCTTCCGTCGCGCCACCCAACTGCGCGGCCAGCGTCTGCATGCCGTAGCAGATGCCGAGGATGGGCAGGCCGGAGTCGAACACTTCCTGCGGCGCCTTGGGTGCGCCCGGCAGCGTGGTGGATTCCGGGCCGCCCGAGAGGATGATGCCCTTAGCGCCGAACGCGGCGATCTCGGCCGGGTCGTGATCCCATGCCCAGATTTCGCAATAGACGCCGAGTTCGCGTACGCGGCGCGCGATCAGCTGCGTGTACTGCGCACCGAAGTCGAGGATAAGGATCTTGTCGGAATGGATGTTTTGCATCGGACTTGAGGGCTTTTCGGAAGGACATCCGGAATGGATCGTGTCGTTCCCGACCTGGTCGGGAACAGCGTCACGCATGAGCCGCGGATCGGGCAGGGAATCCCCTGCCCGCCCGCATCAGGAATTCAGCCGGTAGTTCGGCGCTTCCTTGGTGATCTGGATGTCGTGCGGGTGCGCTTCGGTCACGCCGGCCGAAGTCACCTTCACGAACTGCGCCTTGTTGCGCACGTCGTCGATGGTGGCCGCGCCGAGATAGCCCATCGAGGCGCGCAGGCCGCCGATCAACTGGTGGATGATGTTGCGCAGCGAGCCGCGGTACGGCACGCGGCCCTCGATGCCTTCGGGCACCAGCTTGTCGGCGTCGGCTTCGTTGTCCTGGAAATAACGGTCCTTGGAACCCAGCTGCATCGCACCGATGGAGCCCATGCCGCGGTAGCTCTTGTACGAGCGTCCCTGGAACAGTTCCACCTCGCCTGGAGATTCTTCGGTGCCGGCGAACATCGAGCCCAGCATGACCGAGCTCGCACCCGCGGCCAGCGCTTTCGGGATGTCGCCGGAATAGCGGATGCCGCCGTCCGCGATCAGCGGGATGGAATCCTTCAGCGCCGTGGCCACCATGTCGATGGCGGTGATCTGCGGCACGCCCACACCGGCCACCACGCGGGTGGTGCAGATCGAGCCCGGGCCCACGCCTACCTTCACTGCATCGGCACCGGCGTCGCGCAGCATCAGCGCGGCATCGCCCGTGACGATGTTGCCGGCGATCACCTGCACCTGCGGGTAGCTGCGCTTCACCCAACTCACGCGGTCGATCACGCCCTGCGAATGGCCGTGCGCGGTATCCACCACCAGCACGTCCACGCCGGCCTCGACCAGCGCCTCCACGCGGCGCTCGGTGTCGCCACCGACGCCCACCGCGGCGCCGACCAGCAGCGCTTCGTTGAGGTCCTTCACCGAATTCGGGTTGTCGCGCGCCTTCTGGATGTCCTTCACCGTGATCAGGCCGCGCAGTTGGAAGTCGTCGTTGACCACCAGCACCTTCTCGATGCGGTGCTTGTGCAGCAGCTGCAGCACCTCGTCCTGGCCGGCGCCCTCCTTCACCGTGACCAGGCGTTCCTGCCGGGTCATGATGTTGCGCACCGGATCGTCGGGCTTGCGCTCGAAGCGCATGTCGCGACTGGTGACGATGCCCACCAGCTTGCCGCCTTCCACCACCGGCACGCCGGAGATGCTGTGCGCGCGGGTGAGCTTGAGCACTTCGCGGATCGAGGTGTCGGGGCTCACGCTAAAGGGGTTGCGAATCACGCCGGCTTCGAATTTCTTCACCAGGCGCACTTCGGCGGCCTGCTGTTCGAGCGTCATGTTCTTGTGGATGATGCCGATGCCGCCCTGCTGCGCCATGGTGATGGCGAGGCGCGCTTCGGTCACGGTATCCATCGCCGCGGAAACGATGGGGATGTTCAGGCGCAGGCTGCGGGTGAACCGGGTGGAGGTGTCCACGTCGCGCGGCAGCACGATGGAATGGCCCGGAACAAGGAAAACGTCGTCGTAGGTGAGAGCCTCGGCGAGAATGCGCATGGTAAGCCCCGCGGCAAAGAGAGGATTATACGCGGCACTGCAGCATGCCGCCAGCGCAACGGCTGAACATCAGCGGGCTTCGGCGGCTTCCAGCGTGTTTTCCATCAGCGTGGCCACGGTCATCGGACCCACGCCGCCGGGCACAGGCGTGATCCAGCTGGCGCGTTCGGCGGCCGGGGCGAATTCCACGTCGCCCACCAGACGACCGTCGTCTAGACGGTTGATGCCCACGTCGATCACCACCGCGCCGGGCTTGATCCATTCGCCCTTGACCAGCCCCGGGCGGCCCACCGCGACGATCACGATGTCGGCTCGACGCACATGGCCTTCCAGGTCGCGCGTGAACTTGTGGCAGCAGGTGGTGGTGCAGCCGGCGATCAGCAACTCCAGCGCCAGCGGACGACCCACGTGGTTGGATACGCCCACCACCACCGCATCCTGGCCGCGCACCGGCCGGTCGGTGTGGCCCAACAGGGTCATCACGCCCTTGGGCGTGCATGGGCGCAAGCCGAAGCGGCGCAGCGCGAGACGACCTACGTTCACCGCCTGGAAGCCGTCCACGTCCTTGGCCGGATCGATGCGGTCGACCAGCGCGTCTTCGTCGATGTGTTCCGGCAGCGGCGACTGCACCAGGATGCCGTGCACTTCCGGATCGGCATTGAGCCGGTCGATCAGCGCGAACAGTTCTTCCTGCGAAGTGCTGGCCGGCAGGTCGTAGTCGAAGGAACGGAAGCCCACCTGATGGCAGGCCTTGCGCTTGTTGCGTACGTACACCGACGAAGCCGCATCATCGCCCACCAGCACCACGGCCAGCCCTGGCGCGGGCAGGCCTTGCGCTTTGCGCTCGGCGACACGCTTGCCGATGCGGTCCAGCAGTTCCTGCGCGATGCGTTTGCCGTCGAGGATGCGTGCGCTCATGGGGCTTTTCTGTTTGCAAAGCGCAACATTATCCTGACTGGCCGCCACCCGCACAAACGTACTTTGCCCATGCCCCTGCAAAATCCCCCTGGAACCGCGGAGATCGCTATCCCGCCACTTGCCTTGCGGCCCTGGCGGGACGATGACGCACAAGCCTTGCACGAGGCCGTCCAGGAGTCGCTGGGCAGCGTGGGGCGATGGCTGCAGTGGTGCCATGCGGACTATGACTTGGACGCTGCGCGCCAGCGCATCGTTGTCTGCAAACAGGGTTGGGATGCAGGCGAGCAGTACGCCTTCGCGGTACTCGACGCGACGGGGCGGCTGGCGGGTGGTGTTGGCCTCAACCAGCTGGACGAACGCAATATGCGCGGCAATCTCGGCTACTGGATGCGCACATCCGTCAACGGTCGTGGATATGCCACGCACGCTGCACGCGCCGTTGCGCTATTCGGCTTTGAAGCGCTGGGATTGCAGCGGATCGAGATCGTCGCGGCCACGGGCAACCTCGCCAGCCAGCGCTGTGCCGAGCGCATCGGCGCCAGGCGCGAAGGTATTGCAAGAGGCCGCGTGTTGATGCACGGGCAATCCGAAGATGCCGTGGTCTACGGGTTGCTTCCCGTCGACCTCGATCAGGCGGCGGAAGCGCAGAACGCCGCGACGTCCTCGTAACCGGTGAAGCGGGCGCCTGCCCCACAACCAGGACACTCCGGATCGCGCGGCAGGCGCGTCTCGCGGAAACGCATGCCCAGCGCATCGAAGGACAACAAGCGGCCGACCAGCGGCTCGCCCAGTCCGAGGATCAGCTTCAGCGCCTCGGTGGCCTGCAGCAAGCCCACGATGCCGGGCAGCACACCGAGCACGCCGGCCTCGCTACAGTTCGGCGCGTCGGCCGCCGCAGGCGGCTCGGGGAACAGGCAGCGGTAGCACGGCGAATCCGCCCTGCGCGGATCGAACACGCTGACCTGGCCGCTGAAACGTTCCACCGCCCCGTAGACCATCGGCAGCCACAACCGCAGCGAAGCCGCGGCCAGCAGGTAGCGCGCGGGAAAATTGTCGGCACCATCGATCAATACGTCATGACCGGCCAGCAGCTGTTCCACGTTGTCGGCGCCCAGGCGCTCGCTGCGCGTTTCGATGCGGACGCGCGGATTCAGCGCGTTCAATGCGATGCGTGCCGACTCGGTCTTGGCAATACCCACGCGCGCATCGGCGTGGATCACCTGCCGGTGCAGGTTGGAGCGCTCCACCCGGTCGTCGTCGACCAGGGTGAGTTGGCCCACGCCGGCCGCGGCGAGATACAACGCCGCAGGCGCGCCGAGCCCGCCTGCCCCGAGCAGTACGACTTTCGCCGCCGCGAGTTTCGCCTGCCCTGCCTCGCCCACCTGCGGCAGGCGCAGCTGACGCGCATAGCGCTCGGCGGCATCTGCATCCAGTGCGCCGGTCACGATGGGCAGGCCTTCACCCTTCCAGCGTTCGAACCCACCCGCTACGGAATGCACGTCGCGGTAACCCATGCGTTGCAGCGATTCCGCCGCCAGCAGCGAACGCATGCCGCTGCCGCACAGCGCGAGGATGGGGCGCGCACGATCCGGTTCCGCCTGCTCGATGCGCAGTTCGAGGAAACCGCGCGACAGGCCCAGCGCCCCTGCCGGTGTGCCAGCGGCGCGCTCGCCGTCCTCGCGCACGTCGATCAGCAACGCACCTTGCGCCTGGTGCGCAAGCGCATCGGCGGGCGAAACCTCGGAGATGCGGCCGCGGAGTTCGGCCAGCAGCGTGTCGCGTTGGGTGATCGATGGCATGCCGACAGTGTAACGACCCGGAGCCTGCTCGATGGCTCCATGGATCAGCGGAGCCATCGGATAGGCGGTTACTTCTTGCGCTTTTTCATCTCGCGGATCATGCGCTGGCGTTTGCGCAGCTGGCCTTCGGTGAGCACGTTCTTCTTTCCGGCATAGGGGTTCTCGCCTTCGCGGAACACGATGCGGATGGATGTGCCTTCGAGCTTGTAGCGCTGGCGGAAGAAGTTCTCGAGGTAGCGCTGGTAGGCCGGCGCGATGTGCTTGGTGCGGCTGCCGTGGATCACGATGGTGGGCGGATTGCTGCCGCCGGGATGGGCGAAGCGCAGCTTGGGCGCATGCCCGCGCACCAGCGGCGGCTGGTAGTTCTGGTAGGCCTTTTCCAGCGAACGGGTGAGGTCGGACGAATTCAGTTCCTTGGTCGCGGAGGCATGCGCACGCACGATAGCGCGCATCAGCTCGCGCAGGCCCGAGCCGTGCATGGCGGAGATGTAGACATGCCGCGCCCATTCCACGAACTGCAGGCGGCGCGCCAGCGCTTCCTGGCAACGTTCGCGCTGGTAGGCGTCGAGACCGTCCCACTTGTTCACCGCGATGACCAGCGCCCTGCCCTCGTCCAGCGCGTGGCCGATCAGGGTGAGGTCCTGGTCGGCGAGGTTCTCGCGCGCGTCGATCATCATCACCACGACCTGCGCGGCGGCCATCGACTGCAGGGTCTTGATGACGCTGAATTTCTCCACCGCTTCCTCGACGCGTGCCCGGCGACGCACACCGGCAGTGTCGATCAGGGTGTACTTGCGGCCGTCGCGTTCCAGCGGCACGCGGATCGGGTCGCGCGTGGTGCCGGCCACGTCGGAAACGATCATCCGGTCTTCGCCGAGCAGGCGATTGATCAGAGTGGACTTGCCCGCGTTCGGACGGCCGACGATGGCGACGCGGATGCTGTCGCTCTCGTCGGGCGCAAGCTCTTCGTGCGCATCTTCCGGCAGCAGCGGCTGCAGCGCGGCGATCAGTTGGTCGGTGCCGCGGTTGTGCGCCGCGGACAGCGGCAGCGTGGCGGCGATGCCGAAAGCGGCGAACTCCGCCAACGCGGCCTGTTCGTCAAGGCCATCGGTCTTGTTGACCGCGGCGATGATGGGTTTGCCGCTGCGGCGCAGTTCATCGAGGATGCTGCGGTCCTGCGGCAACAAACCGTCGCGCGCGTCGAGCACGAACACCAGCGCCTGCGCCTCGGCGATGGCCAGGCGTACCTGTTGCGCGGTAAGACCGTCCAGGCCTTCGTCCGAACCGGAGAGGCCGCCAGTATCGACCACCACGAACGGCCGTTCTTCGACGAGATGGCAAACGCCGTAGTGGCGGTCGCGGGTGACGCCCGGCAGGTCGGCCACCAGGGCGTCGCGGCTGCGCGTCAGCGCGTTGAAAAGAGTCGATTTACCGACATTGGGACGACCGACCAGGGCGACGACGGGCAGCATGAGGAGGCATGGTTCCCGGCGATCAGTGCGCGGCGAGGCGATAAGCGCCGATATGGCCCTGCACGTCCTCGACATACACGGTGTCGCCCACCACTACCGGTTGGGCCTGGATCGGCTTCTTGGACAGGCGGATGCGTGCAGCCAGCGCACCGTCGCTGCTCTGCAGCCAGTGCACGAAGCCCGCCGTGTCGGCCACCACGATGTAGTTGCCCTGCACCGCAGGCCCCGTGAGCCAGCGGTACTTGAGCTTGTCGTTCTTCCACATGTCCGAGCCGCTGCTGCGGTCGAACGCCCACACTTCGCCCTGGTCGTTGACGCCGAAGAGGGCACTGCTGTTCAGGGCCAGCGAGGTGTAGGTGGAGAACGGGTGCGACCACATCGGGCGGCCGCTGGGACCGTCGATCGCCGTGAGGTTGCCGTGGTAGGCGGCGCCGTAGAGCGTGCTGCCATCGAGCAGGATCGCGTCGTCGGCATCGTCCAGGCGCTCGATGTCGGTGCGGCCATCGCCGTTCGCCAGGCGCTGCTCCCACAGCTTCTCGCCGTTGTCCAGGCGCAGTGCGACCAGTTTGCCGTCGTCGCTGCCGATGAACACCACGCCGTTCACGGCCAGCGGCGTGCCGTTGCCGCGCAGGCTGAGCGAGGGCACGGTGCCCTGGTCGTAGACCCAGCGGCGCTTGCCGGTGGCGGCATCGAGGCCATAGACGCGGCCGTCCTGGGTGCGCACGATCACCAGATCGCCGCTGATCGCCGGTGCGGACAGCACTTCGGAATCCAGTTCGGACGACCACAGCTCGCTGCCGTCCTTCGGGCTCATGCCGTAGACATAGCCGTCAAGCGTACCCGCCACCAGCAGGTTGCCGGCCACGGTCGGGCCACCTGCATAGGTAGCTTCCGGGACGGCCTTGCCCTTCTTTCCGCCCAGGCCGAACCAGCCCTTCTTGATCTTGGTGCTCTTTTCCCACAGCTTCTTGCCGCTCGCGGCATCGAAAGCGCCGATCTTGCCGTCGGTGCTGATGGCGTACAGCACGCCATCGACCACTGCGGGGCGCAGGCGCACGCCGCTGATGCCGGCGCCCTTGCCGATGCGGGCAGTCCAGACCTTGCTGACCTGCGCCGTGGCCGTGAAATGCTTGTCCAGCGGAGTCGGCGGCTCGAGGTTCTTCTTCTTGAAGGAATCGCAGCCGGCCAGCAGCACCAGCGTACCCAGTGCCAGCAGCCATACTTTCTTGTTCACCACGACTTTCATGCACCCTGCTTCCCGGCCACGGCCAGATCATCGATTTTCATCTGCAGGACGGCATGCTGCGGCGCGTCCTCACCCAATGCCGCCATCGCCGCCTGGTAGGCCTTGCGTGCGTCGTCGGCGCGTCCAAGCTTGACCAGCGCGTCGCCGCGGAGTTCCTGGTTCAGGCCGGTGTATTGCCCGGCCGGCATGGCTTCGAGCGTGGTCAGCGCGGCCTGGCCGTCACCCTTGGCCAACTGCACATTGGCCATGCGCAGTTGCACCATCGACTTCAGCACCGGATCGGTGGCATGCGCCGCGGCCCACTGCAGCGAGTCCAGGGCCTTGTCCAGCTGCTTGTCCTTCACCTGCTGCTTCGCGCGGTCGCTGACCGCGAACAGCGCATACGGGGACTTGGCGTAATCCTTCATCAATTCGTCGACGAAGGCAGTCGCGGCCTCGGGTTTGCCCGCGGCCTGCGCCACTTCGGCCTGCTGGTAAAGGGTGGCGGCAGCGGCTTCGTTGTTCGCCTGATGCTTGCGCCACTGCTGCAGGCCGAAAATGCCGACCAGGCCGATCGCGATACCCACGGCGATGGAAAGGCCGTTCTCGCGCAGCCACTTCTGGACACGCTCGCTTTGTTCGTAGTCGTCGTATGCGTCAAATGCCATGTTTCACCGTTGTTGGGTACCGCGCGCGCAGGGCGCCCGCAGGCTGGATGGCGACAAAAAATGGCTCGCCATCACCCTTCGCCCGAGCACGGGCGAAGAATGGGCAAGCATAACCGAAATGGATGGATCGCAGGCGCAGTGCGATGGCGATCAGAGATTGGCCGCAGCGGCCTTGCCATCCGCGATTTGCATGCGGAAATGCGCCACGTTGGCGTGACGAAGCGCATCGAGCGCCACCGACTGCCCGTCGATGCTCACCTGCGCACCGTCGGCGTTGCCGATGCGCACATCGAGCGGCTGCTCGCTGTGCCAGGTCTTGCTGGTGCCGGCGGGCAGCAGGCCGTATTCCAACCGCGTACCGTCCTGTCCGACCACCTCGACCCAGCTGGCCGCATTGAGGCTCAAGGTCAGGCTGTGGCCACTGGCATCCGTCGAAGATGTGGCAGGCGCGGCTTTCGGCTGCGACGCCTCGTCACCCAGGTTGGGAAACGGCGCCATCGAAGCCATCAGCGGCTGCTGGTCCTGGGCCTGCGGCTGGGTCGCCGGGGCCTTCGTCGCTGCCGTCGACACCGCGTTCGGCTTGCCAGGGACAACGCTCTGCGCATCCTGCTGCGCCACCGGCGATGCATCCAGCGGCGTGAGATGGCTGAGGTCGCGGTCCAGCGTGCTGCGCACGCCGAACCAGATCGTGGGTACCGCGATCACCAAGGTCAGCACCACATAGGTGGCGGCAGTGGCGTAGCGGTCGAGCAGGAAACGCGAATGCGAGATGCCGCCCGTGGCCACGAGTTGCGGCTCGACATGGCGGACACGCGCCAATTCGGCCTGGATCGCCGCATCGTCGATGCCCAGGTACTGGCTGTACTTGCCGATATAGCTGGCCAGATAGACACGGGAGTCGATGTCGCCATGCTCGCCCTGCTCGAGCTTGCGGAGAATGCGCAAGGGCAGCCTCAGCGCATGCGCGCAGGTTTCCATATCCAGTCGGCGCGCTTCGCGCGCCGCACGCAGACGGCTGCCGAAGGCGGCATCGGGGTCGACATGCACCTGGCTGGCAACGGGTACTTCCGTGACATCCCTTTCGGCGAACAGATCGGGCGCGGCCGGATCCTGGCCAGGCTGGGAAGGCTGCATGGTGTTCATGGACTGCTGGCAGTGATTTTCAGGGCGCGAGCCTGCTCCGAGTCCGGGAACTGGCTCTGCAAACGCCTGAGATAGGTTTGGGCTGCATCCGTGTTGCCCAAGCGCGACTCGATATCGTAACCAAGTTTGAGAGCGGCCGCATTGGAGCCGCCCAACGCATCGAAGCGCTGAATGAAGGCCCGGGCTCGGAACGCATCCCCCTGCCGGTAGAGTACTTCAGCCAGATGGAAGAGTGCATCGCCGTTGTTGGGATTCCGTGCGATTGCGTCACGAAAACTCGCTTCCGCCGCGGCTTGGTTGCCCATCTGGAGCTGGCAGATGCCTTCGTTGGTGAGGGCCACGTCGGGGGTGCTGTAGAACGGGTCGGCCACGGCCTTCTGGAAATAGCCGATCGACTCCTGGAATTTCCCCGTGCGGCACAGGAACTGGCCGAGGTTGTTGTTCGGCATCCCCTTGTCCGGTTCCAGCGCCACTGCCTGGCGGTAATTGGTCTCCGCCTCCGGCAGCTTGTTGATCTTCTCGTAGACGAACGCGATGACCGTGTGGGCAGGTGCGTAGTTCGGGTCGAACTGCAGCGCCAGCTTCAGCTTGGCCAGCGCGTCCTGCAGGTTACCCAGGGCAAGGTAATGCTGGGCCAGGTCGGTATGGACGCGGGCGGCATCCTTGCGCTGGTCGGCCTTGCTGGTCTTGGGAATGGACGTGTCGTTCTGGCTGTGGTCGGCGTTGTCGCCAACCGTCACGCAACCGGCAAGCGCCAGCGACAGGCCGAGCGCCGACAGCGATTTAAAGCGCATTCGACACCTCTTGGTCCACACGTTGGCGAATTCCGGCGCTGCGCCGGGTACGGTCGTTCACCTGCCCGGCCAACTGGCCGCAGGCGGCATCGATGTCGTCGCCGCGGGTGCGGCGCAGCATGGTGAGGATGCCGGCGTTGAGCAACTGCGTCTGGAACGCGCGGATAGTCTCGGCGTCCGAGCGCTCGAAGCGCGTACCCGGGAAGGGGTTGAACGGGATCAGGTTGACCTTGCAGGTCGGCAGCTTGCGCATGAAGCGGATCAGCTGCTTCGCGTGCTCGGGCTGGTCGTTCACACCCTTCATCAGGGTGTATTCGAAGGTGATCGAGGTGCGCGGCTTGCGCGCGATCCAGCGCTGGCAGGCCGCGGTCAGCTCGGCCAGCGGGTAGCGCTTGTTGAGCGGCACCAGCTCGGTGCGCAGCTCGTCGTTGGCCGCGTGCAGCGACACCGCCAGCGACACGTCGATGACTTCCGACAACTTGTCGATCATCGGCACCATGCCAGCGGTGGACAGCGTGACGCGCTTGGACGCGAGGCCGAAGCCCAGGTCGTCGCGCATCAGGCTCATCGCCCGCACCACGTTGTCGAAGTTCGCCAGCGGCTCGCCCATGCCCATCATCACCACGTTGGTGATGCGGCGGTTCTGGTGGGTGACGTTGCCCAGCTGCTTCGCCGCCACCCACATCTGGCCGATGATCTCGGCGGTGGCGAGGTTGCGGTTGAAGCCCTGCGCGCCGGTGGAGCAGAACTGGCAGTTCAGCGCGCAGCCGATCTGCGAGGACACGCACAGCGTGCCGCGGGTGGGCTCGGGGATGTACACCGCCTCCACCGCGTTGCGGCCGTCCATGCCCAGCAGCCACTTGTGCGTGCCGTCAGCCGCGGCCTTGTCCACCAGGGTCTTCGGCGGACCGACGTGGCAGCTCGCCTCGAGCTTGGCGCGCAGCGCCTTGCCCACGTCGGTCATGTTGGCGAAGTCGGACTCGAGGTGGTGGTAGATCCACTTCATCACCTGCTCGGCGCGATACGGCTTCTCGCCGAGCTGCGCGAAGAAATCGCGCAGCCCCTGACGATCGAAGTCGAGCAGGTTGACCTTGCCGGCGGTGCCGGACTGGTCGGATGAAATGGCGGCTACCTGGTTCATGTCCTTGTTTCAGAGTGCGGCCAT
Source organism: Rhodanobacter sp. DHG33 (assembly GCF_014843005.1). Lineage (GTDB taxonomy): Bacteria > Pseudomonadota > Gammaproteobacteria > Xanthomonadales > Rhodanobacteraceae > Rhodanobacter_A. The sequence continues at coordinate 31,234 of NZ_JACYXM010000009.1, forward strand.
GGATGGCCGCCTTTTGATTTTCGCGTTCAGGGATGAACGCTTTTGTTTAACTCGTGCGGCTATGGATGGCCGCTTCTTGATCTTCGCGTTCACGAATGAACGCACAAATCAACGCGAATGCACTTCGGTGGAAGCGAAGAAGTAGGCGATCTCGACAGCCGCCGTCTCGGCAGCATCGGAACCGTGCACGGCGTTCGCATCGATGGAATCGGCGAAGTCGGCGCGGATCGTGCCCGGCGCGGCTTCCTTCGGATTGGTGGCACCCATCAGGTCGCGGTGCTTGAGCACGGCGTTCTCGCCCTGCAGCACCTGGATCATCACCGGGCCGGAGATCATGAAATCCACCAGCGCCTTGAAGAACGGACGCTCCTTGTGCACGGCATAGAAGCCCTCGGCCTCGGCACGCGACAACTGCTTCTGCTTGGCAGCGACGACCTTGAGACCGGCCTTCTCGAAACGGGCGTAGATCTCGCCGATCACGTTCTTCGCGACGGCATCGGGCTTGATGATGGAAAGGGTGCGCTCCAGCGCCATGGGGGTGCTCCGGTAAATGGGATGAAAGTGTGCGGGGCCGGCATCGTGCCGCGGGCGGTCAAAACCGACTCGGAATGCGGGTTTAGAACGCGAAGTTTGACAGATTCTATCCCATTCGCAAGTTGGCGACGGGCTCTCGGGGCGCCCTGTTTGACGGCAGCCAATCCCCGCGCGTATGCTCAAACGATCGTTTGAATCCCTCCCTTGGCCACGTGGATTGACCCGACCCGTGAACCGCACCGGCTCCACCAAGGAACGCATACTCGGCGCCGCCGAGACCCTGTTCGCCCAGCGCGGCTTCGACGGCGCCTCGCTCCGCCAGCTGACCAGCGCTGCCGGGGTCAACCTCGCCGCGGTCAACTACCACTTCGGCTCCAAGGAAAAACTGGTCGAACAGGTGTTCCGGCGCCGGCTGGACGCACTGAACGCCCAGCGCCTCGCCGCGCTCGCCAAGGTCGCCGGCCAGCCCGGAACGCGGCTGGAGGATGTGCTCGACGCGTTCATCCGCCCTGCCCTCGAACTTTCGCACGAGGATGGCGGCTCGCTGTTCATGCGCGTGCTGGCGCGCGCCTTCGCCGAGCACGACGACGGCCTGCGCAAGTTCCTGTCCGAGAACTACGGCCACGTGATGCGCCAGTTCACCGCCGAATTCGGCCGCCTGCTGCCGCGGCTGAGCAAGGAGGAACTGTATTGGCGCATCGACCTGGTCACCGGCGCGCTGACCCATGCCATGTCCGGCTTCGGCATCATCCAGCGCAAGAGCGACGTCAGCGAGCGCGCCCACCGCGAGCAGACCGCACAGCACCTGATCCGCTTCGCCGCGGCCGGCCTCAACGCCACCTGATTTCACCGCCCGGCCACGGCCAGGCGGTCACCTTGACCGACTTCGTTCCGCAAGCAGCTCTTCATCCGGAGACTTCCATGACCGCTTCATCCACCACCACCCCGACGCTGCGCATCCGCAAGGCGGCCGTGCTCGGCGCCGGCGTCATGGGCGCACAGATCGCCGCTCACCTGACCAATGCCGGCGTCGAAACCGTGCTGTTCGACCTCGCCGCGAAGGAAGGTCCCAAGAGCGGCATCGCGCTCAAGGCCATCGAGCACCTGAAGAAGCTCTCCCCGGCCCCGCTGGCCGATGCCAGCCTTGCCGCCGCCATCATCCCGGCGAACTACGACCAGAACCTCGCGCTGCTGGAAGGCTGCGACCTGATCGTGGAAGCCATCGCCGAACGCATGGACTGGAAGCTGGATCTCTACAAGAAGATCGCCCCGCACGTCTCGCCCACCGCGGTGCTGGCGTCGAACACCTCGGGCCTGTCGATCAACGGCCTGGCCGAGGCGCTGCCTGAGGAAATGCGCCACCGCTTCTGCGGCGTGCACTTCTTCAACCCGCCGCGCTACATGCACCTGGTCGAGGTGATCCCGACGCGCCTCACCGAGCCGAAGGTGGTCGAAGGCCTGGAAGCCTTCCTCGTCACCACCGTGGGCAAGGGTGTGGTGATCGCCCGCGACACGCCCAACTTCATCGGCAACCGCATCGGCGTGTTCTCGATGCTGGCCACCATGCACCACACCGAGCAGTTCGGGCTGGGCTTCGATGTGGTGGACGCGCTCACCGGCCCCGCCGTGGATCGCCCGAAGAGCGCCACCTACCGCACCGCCGACGTGGTGGGCCTGGACACCATGGCGCACGTCATCAAGACCATGGCCGACACGCTGCCCGATGACCCGTGGCATGCCTACTTCAAGGCGCCCGCGTGGCTCTCCGCGCTGATCGAAAAAGGCGCGCTGGGCCAGAAGAACGGCGCCGGCTTCTATCGGAAGGCCGGCAAGGACATCGTCGTGCTCGACGTCGCCAAGCAGGATTACCGGGCTTCGGAGCAGAAGGCCTCGGACGAGGTCGCCGCCATCCTGGCGATCAAGAACCCGGCCGAGAAGTTCGCCAAACTGCGCGCTTCGCAGGACAAGCAGGCGCAGTTCCTGTGGGCCACCTTCCGCGATCTGTTCCATTACACCGCCTACCACCTGGCCGACATCGCCGACACCGCGCGCGACGTGGATTTCGCGATCCGCTGGGGTTACGGCTGGAAGCTCGGCCCGTTCGAGACCTGGCAGGCCGCCGGCTGGCAGCAGGTGGCGCAATGGGTGCAGGAAGACATCGCCGCCGGCAAGGCCATGAGCAGCGCGCCGTTGCCCGCCTGGGTGCTGGACGGCCGCGACGGTGTGCACGGCAAGGACGGCTCCTGGTCCGCCGCCGACGGCAAGGCCAAGCCGCGCTCCACGCATCCGGTCTACGCGCGCCAGTTGTTCCCCGATCCCATCCTCGGCGAGAAATTCGACCAGGGCAGCACGGTGTGGGAAAACGACGGCGTGCGCCTGTGGACGCTGGGCGACGACGGCGTGGGCATCATCTCGTTCAAGACCAAGATGCACACGGTCAACGACCAGGTGCTCGACGGCATCCAACATGCCGTCGGCATCGCCGAGGAAAAGCTCAAGGCCGTGGTGATCTGGCAGAACGGCGAGCCGTTCTCCGCCGGCGCGGATCTGAAGGGCGCGCTGGGCCTGCTGCAGGCCGGCAAGTTCGAGGACTTCGAGCACATGGTCGCCAACTTCCAGCGCACCAGCATGCGCATCAAGCATTCGCTGGTGCCGGTGGTCTCCGCCGTGCGCGGCCTCGCGCTAGGCGGCGGCTGCGAATTCCAGATGCACTCCGCGCGCACCGTGGCCGCGTTGGAAAGCTACATCGGCCTGGTCGAGGCCGGCGTGGGCCTGCTGCCCGCCGGCGGTGGCCTGCACGAGCTGGCCGTGCGCGCGGCCAAGGCCAACCCGGCCGATCCGTTCGAATCGCTGAAGAAGGTGTTCGAGACGGTGGCGATGGCCAAGGTCTCGCCCAGCGCCATCGAGGCGAAGAACATGGGCCTGCTGCGCGACAGCGACGTGGTCGTGTTCAACGCCTACGAGCTGCTGTACGTGGCGAAGAAGGTGGCGCTGTCGCTGGCCGAGTCCGGTTACCGGCCGCCGCTCTACCTGCGCAACGTGCCGGTCGCCGGCGACGTGGGCACGGCCACCTTCAAGGCCTCGCTGGCCAACCTGCAGGCCGGCTACTTCGCCTCCGAGCACGACATCGCCATCGCCACGCGCATCGCAGACTGCCTGTGCGGCGGCAATGTGGAGCGCGGCTCGCTGGTGGACGAGGAGTGGCTGCTGGAACTGGAGCGCAAGCACTTCGTGGAGCTGGCGAAGACCGAAAAGACCCAGGCCCGCATCGCGCACACCATGACTACCGGCAAGCCGCTCAGGAACTGATCGCATCCCACCAGTGCGTCATCCCGGCGCAGGCCGGGATCCAGTAGCGAAGACCGATCGTTGCTGCGACTGGATTCCGGCCTACGCCGGAATGACGAACAAGACAACCCAAGACGCGTCGCCGCACACCCGCGCGACGCCACGGAGCAAGCACCATGAGCAAGCAAATCCAGGACGCCTACATCGTCGCCGCCACCCGCACCCCGGTCGGCAAGGCGCCGCGCGGCGTGTTCCGCAACACCCGCCCCGACGACATGCTGGCCCACGTCATCAAGGCCGTGATGGCGCAGGCGCCGGGTATCGATCCGCACCGCATCGGCGACGCCATCATCGGCTGCGCCATGCCGGAAGCCGAGCAAGGCATGAATGTGGCGCGCATCGGCGTACTGCTGGCCGGCCTGCCCGACACCGTGCCCGGCGTCACCATCAACCGTTTCTGCTCGTCCGGCCTGCAGGCCGTGGCGATGGCGGCCGACCGCATCCGCCTCGGCGAAGACGACCTGATGCTCGCCGGCGGCACCGAGAGCATGAGCATGGTGCCGATGATGGGCCACAAGATCGCGATGAACCCCGCGATCTTCAGCAACGAGCACATCGGCATCGCCTACGGCATGGGCATCACCGCCGAGAACGTGGCCAAGCAGTGGAAGGTCAGTCGCGAGGCGCAGGACGCCTTCGCCGTGGAAAGCCACCGCCGCGCGCTGGCCGCGCAGGCAGCCGGCGAGTTCAACGACGAGATCAGTCCCTTCCAACTCGACGACCGCTACCCCGATCTCGCCACCCGCGGCATCGCCACCGACAACCGTACCATCGCCGCCGACGAGGGCCCGCGTGCCGGGACCACGGCCGAGGTGCTGGGCAAGCTCAAGACCGTGTTCCGCAACGGCCAGTTCGGCGGCACCGTCACCGCCGGTAACTCCTCGCAGATGTCCGACGGCGCGGGCGCCGTGCTGCTGGCCAGCGAGAAGGCGATCAAGGAATACAACCTGCAGCCGCTGGCCCGTTTCGTGGGCTTCTCCGTGGCCGGCGTCAAGCCCGAGATCATGGGCATCGGCCCGAAGGAAGCGATCCCGAAGGCGCTCAAGCAGACCGGCATCACGCAGGACCAGCTCGACTGGATCGAGCTCAACGAAGCCTTCGCCGCGCAGGCGCTGGCCGTGATGGGCGATCTCAAGCTCGATCCCGCCAAGGTCAACCCGCTGGGCGGCGCCATCGCGCTGGGCCACCCGCTGGGCGCCACCGGCGCGATCCGCATCGCCACCCTGCTCCACGGCCTGCGCCGCAGGAAGCAGAAGTACGGCATGGTGACGATGTGCATCGGCACCGGCATGGGTGCAGCGGGCATCTTCGAGGCGGTTTGATTGCGGCGTTGCCTTTGTGGCCGCTCGTGGTCGCAAGGGCGGTCCTCTGCTGGGCGCCAACCGTCCGTGAGCACGAAAGCAGTTGGACAGCCCTGTTCGGTGCAATCTTCAAAAAACGAAACGGCGCCCATCGAGGCGCCGTTTTCGTGTGGAACCAGCTCAGCTCCGCAACTTGTCCACCACTTTCTTCCAGAACGAAGGCTTGCCCTGCGCTGGCTGGTTTGCAGCGGGCTTTGGAGCTACGTATCCAGGCTGCATGGCCTGGCAGTCCGCAAGAAAGGGTTGCGTGAGTTTTTGTACCTGCGAAGGTGCGACCCAGAAACCCACGCGAACGGGGCTGCCCGTGATTTCGAACCAGATACCCAGGGACATCGATTGCAGCACTGGTGTGAGCTGAGCGAACGGCATCTGACGTGAAAACACCAGCGCGTCGCCGTCCGCACGGGGGCGGTCGCCCTGATGCTGCTGCCACGGCTGGTCACCCACTTCGAAATAGGCGTACATGGCTCGCGCAGCCAGCAGTTCGGTGCGCTCCGAACCCACCACGTAACGGGCCGTCAGCGTGATTTGCCCGGGCGCGCACTGCAGCGTCACCTGGTTCTGCTTGCCGCGCACCGTCTGCGACAGCAGCAGTGAGGGCGCAGTCCCCGGCACTTTTTGATAGGCCGCCTCCAGCGGCAGGCGACCGTTGTTGGCCACCTGTGTGGAAACCAGTTTTTCCGTGCTCCACCACGCAACACCGTTCACCACCAGACCCGCCACCTGTGCGAAATCCGCCGGGTGCACCCCCATCGACTCCATGTAGCCATCTGCATCCGGCATTTGCGGCGAGGGTGTGGCGGCACGCTCCGGCTGCAGGTTGTCGTGCAGGCCGATGCGGTCGGAGCCGCTGGGCGACCAGCGATACACGCCGCCCAGGTAGGCATAGGCACACGCATCAAGGCAGGTAGCCGGAAGCGCCGGCGAGTTGCCCGTGTGCCAAGTCCCCAGATGCGTGTTGAAGCGCGAGGCGCGGAACAGCTTGCCGAGTTCCATGCCCGAGGCGATGTCGCCCGCGGACGAATCAAGGTACACGTCCGAGCCGGGGGCCAGCTTCCCGGCTTCCAGCAATTGCCGGACCTGGGCTACCGCAGCGTCATCGATGGTGCCGGCGAGATAGGCCTGCGGCGCCTTGGCCACGCGCAGCGTCATGCTGTCGTTGCGCACATGCACGGTCAATGGACCGGTGGGTCCGGAAGATGATTTTGCCAGGCTCGGCAGGGCGAGCATGCCGCAGGCTGCGATCAGCAGCAGCTTCGCGCTGCGGGAAACGATGGGGTCGGGCAAAGCTGCTCGCCTCGTGTGACACAAAGAAGCGAAGTGTCGCCCAATCCTGCTTGGTCTTGCATGAATGCCGGACCTTGCGGATTCAACGCAACTGGCTGTCCTTGCTGCCGCGGCGGTTGTAGAGATTGGCGGCACGTTCCGCATCCTGCGCCTGCTGGCAGGCCACGCACAGGCGTACGCCGGGAACGGCCTGGCGCCTCGCCTCGGGAATCGGAGCGTCGCATTCTTCGCAGCGGGCGAGGCTGGGACCGCGCTTCAATTGATGGCGGGCACGCTGCACCGCATCGGCGACGGTGGCGTCGATCTGGTCCTGCACGGCGCCGTCGCCGGCCCATCCGGTAGCCATGGGAACCCCCGCGTACGCTATGGCTGGCTAGTGACAAACAATATGCGGCCGCACGCGCGGAATTTCCAGCTGAACGCCATCGCCGTACGCCGTTTTCGCCGGGTCCCGCAGCCGGAACAATCCGTTCACCGATTGCCGATTTCCCTGCGCCTTGCCGGGCCTCATGCTGTACACATCCATCCATGAGGGCATTCCCATGATCGAACGCAGGCCTTTCGACCGCCTCGGCGGCGCCGACCACGGCTGGCTGAACGCGAAGCACCATTTCTCGTTCGCCAACTACCACGAGCCGGCGCGCATGGGCTGGGGCGCGCTGCGCGTGTGGAACGACGACACCATCGCGCCGCATACCGGCTTTCCGCCGCACCCGCACGCGGACATGGAGATCATCACCTACGTGCGCGAAGGCGCGATCAGCCACCAGGACAGCCTCGGCAACAAGGGACGCACCGTGGCGGGCGACGTGCAGGTGATGAGCGCGGGCAGCGGCATCACCCATGCCGAGTACAACATGGAAGACGAGACCACGCGCATCTTCCAGATCTGGATCATCCCCGATGCTCACGGCGAAGCGCCTTCGTGGGGTACACGGCCATTCCCCAAGGGCGAACGGGCCGGGCGTTTCGTGGTCCTGGCCAGCGGTATCCCCGGCGACGCCGATGCCCTGCCCTTGCGCACCGACGCACGCGTGCTGGGCGCCACGCTGAAGGCCAGCGAGACAATTGAATATGCGATGGCGCCAGGCCGCTACGGCTACCTGGTGCCGGCCCGCGGCTCGGTGGAATTGAACGGCGTGAAGCTGGAAGCCCGCGATGGTGCGGCGATCCGCGACGAACGCAGCCTGCGCATCACCGCGCTGGAGGATGCGGAGGTGGTGCTGGTGGATGTCGCGCCATGACTAAAGCCAGGCCGCCGCTTCGTAAGCGTGCGGCAGATACGCATACCGCCGGAGGACGCCGCATCAAGACGTCCCTCAATCAGCCGAGTATTTGGCGCATGGTTTGACGGGAGCTAGCGGAAGATCGAGGTGCTCGCATCAAATCTCTGCTGCGACAAGGGCGTCGCCCGCCGAGTCTTGGCAACGCGACTTACCGGATGAGCTGCCTTTCAAAGGCTCAAATAGCGCATGCCCGGTTCTGTGTGCAATCCGCTGCTGCCGCCCATGCAGCTACGGCGAACGTCCTCATAGGGCATCAGATGCTGTTGCAGCCATTCGCGCATCTGCGGCCCGAACAGGCCTTCGGCCTTGCGCTTGGCTTTGCCCGGCAAGCCGCTCACGGCGTCGCGCTTCCACGGTTCGTTGCGCAGATCGGCGATCGGCTGATCGCAGCTGGCCCCTAGCTTGGCTTCGGCATCGAGCTGCAGGAAGCCGCACAGGCGCTGCCATTCGCGATGCATGTCACGGGTGAGGTCGTCGAGGAAGACGAAATGGTGATGCGGCCGCCGCGCATATTCGCAATGAATGCGGGCCGCGCGGTTCCAGCGTTGCGACCACTGGACAGTGCCGCCGCCGAAGGCGTTGTTGTTCTCGTAACGCAGGTTCGCATCCACGATCGAGGCAAGCACGTCTTCGCCAGGGCGGATCACGTGTACGAAACGCGCCTCGGGAATGTAGCGCTCGATCTCGGGAATGTAGAGCAGGTGGTAAGGCGTCTTCTCCACCCAGGACGTGCGGCCTTCTGTCTTCGCACGTGCATCGAGCAGGTCGACGAAGTGCTGCACGCAGCTTTCGGTGCGTATGGGCCACGGCGACCTTGTGCCATCGCCCGACAAGTCGCGTTGCAGGTTTTGCAGCTCGTGCCTGGCGCGCCCATGCACCAGGCCCAGTTGCTGCCGCAGGCGGCGGCGCGGTTGCCTGGCGTCGCGATCGCCCCAGCGCCATTTGAGATCACCGCAGAGGCGCTCGAAGAATGCGGTTTCGGGCAGGGTCAGCACATCCGGGTGCCGTGCCAGCATCGCCTGCACCAACGTAGTTCCTGAACGTGGGCAACCGACGATGAAGATGCGCTGCATGTGGGCCCTACCTTCAACAACCGTACACATAGCTGACTGTACGCCAACGCGTCGGTTATTACATGGTCAATACCGTTACATAACATAACTTTACAAAACCCGGCAGTCACATGCCAGACAAGGCATAGGCGGCGCATTTGCTACGCTGGGCGCCCGCAGCGACGGAACCGGCCATGGCGGCGCAAGGCATCCATATCATCGACACCGGGTTCGTGCGGCCCCGCTTCGATGCGGCCTACCTCATCGTAGAGAACGGCCGCGCTGCCTTCGTGGACTGCGGCACCAACCATGCTGTGCCGCGCATGCTGGCCGCACTGGGTGACGTCGGGCTCGTGCCCGCTGACGTGGACTGGCTGATCCTCACCCATGTGCACCTGGATCATGCGGGAGGCGCAGGCGAGTTGATGGCGCACCTGCCGAACGCGCGGTTGGTGGTGCACCCGCGCGGCGCGCGGCACATGATCGATCCCTCGCAACTCTGGGCCGGTGCCAGCGCGGTATACGGCGAGAGTGTGATGGAGTCGACCTATGGCCGCTTGCGTCCGGTACCCGCCGAGCGCGTGGTCGAGGCCGCTGATGGGTACGTGGTCGACCTTGCCGGACGTTTCCTGCTTTGCCTGGACACGCCCGGCCACGCCAGGCATCACCTCACCGTGCACGACGCGCGCGCCAACGTCTGCTTTACCGGCGACGTGTTTGGCCTGTCCTACCGTGACTTCGACAACGCCAGCGGCCCCTTCATCCTGCCCACCACGTCGCCGGTGCAGTTCGACCCCGAAGCGCTGCATGCCTCGTTGCATCGGCTGGTCGCATTGGAACCGGAAGCGATGTATCTCACTCACTACGGCCGTGTCGAGGACGTTGCGCGGCTCGCCGCCGACCTGCACGCGCAGATCGATGCGATGGTGGCCATCGCACAGGCCACGCGCGGCAAACCGGATCGTCACACCGCACTGATCCAGGCATTGACCGACCTGTACGCCGAACGCGCCACCGCGCACGGCTGGACACAGGGGCGCGAGGCGCTCATCGCACTGTTGTCGATGGATATCGGGTTGAACGCGCAAGGGCTGGCCGTGTGGATGGACCACGCGTAGCCGCGGTCAACTATCGACCGGCAGCCTCACTTCAAGGCCTTGCGATACATGTGCTGCGTCTTGATCCTCGAATATCCAAGACGCTCGTAAAACGGATGGGAGCCCTCGCGCGCCACGTTGGAGCGCACGCCGATCGAGCCGAAGCCCTGCGCGCAAGCCCACTCCTCGGCATCCGCCACCAGGGCACGGCCGACGCCTTTGCCGCGCGTCGAGGCATCCACCACCAACCCCACGATCTCGACAAACTCCCCGGATTCCAGCGTGTACCGGCGCTCCAGCGCGACCCAGCCAAGCAGACCGTCGCCCTGCGCCACCACGATACGTTGCCGCGGCAGCAGCGACACTGCCTGCAGTCGCGCGCGCATGACATCCGCGCCTGCGGGATAGCCCAATTCCCCCGCCAGCCGTGCGATCTCGGGCGCATCGTCGATGTTGGCTTCGCGCAGCGCGAACATCTCAGGCCAGCCGCGTGCCGTTGGGCACGGCACGTTCGATGGCGGTGAGCACCACCCCGTCGGGCGTGGGAAATCCAGTGAGCAGGAATTGCGAGCGGAACGGGCCGATTTGTTTCTCGGGGAAGTTGATGACGCCGACGACCTGCCGCCCGACCAGATCCTCTTCCTTGTACAGCGCCACGATCTGCGCGCTGGTCTTCCGCTCGCCCCACGGACCGAAATCGGCCCACACTTTCCACGCCGGCTTGCGCGCCTCGGGAAAGGCCTCCACGCGGGTGATCGTGCCGGCCACGATCAGCACTTTTTCGAAATCCGCCCACGTGATTTCCGCAGTCGACTCGCTCATCCTTCCAGCCTCGTCTTGAATCCGTCGCGGGCCTGCTGCCACCAGTAGTTGCATTGCGCGGCAAGCAGGCCGAAGGGTTTGTGCGTGTTCGCCAGGCCGAAGTCCGAGAACTGTTTCCAGCCTTCGTCGCCCTCGGCGATGGCTGCGGCGAGCAGTTCGCCCGCCGCGCAGGTGGGTGCCAGGCCGTGGCCACCGAAAGCCTGCGCCCACCACAGGCCCGCGTCGTCGCCTTCGCCGCGGCCGAGTTGCGGCATCTGGTGGCGCGCATAGCTCATCAGGCCCGACCACGCATAATCGATCTTGACATCCTTGAGCTTCGGGAACACCCGCGCCAAGTCATGCCGCAGCAGTCGCTGCACCGCGTGCGGCGAGCGGTTGCGGACGGAGATGCGTCCGCCCCAGAGCAGCCGCGTATCCGGCAACGGACGGTAGTAGTCGAAAGCGAAGCGGCTGTCGTACACGGCCGCGCGGGTGGCGAGGCATTCACCCAGGCGTTCGCCCAACGGTTCGGTGGCCATCACATAGGTGGCGATGGGCAGCACGGCGCGATCGATGGGTTTGCGCAGGCCGGCTAGATAGCCACCGCAGGCCAATACCACCTGCTCGACGAGCAGCTCGCCCTGCGGCGTGCTGAGCAGCCAGCGCGAACCCTCCCGCCTGAGTCGCCGGACTTCGCTCTCCTCATGCATGCGCACGCCCTGCCCGCTTGCCGCGGCCGCAAGGCCGATGGCGTAGTTGAGCGGGTGGAGGTGCAACGCGTTGCGCTCGTACAGGCCATCGCGATAGCGGTCGCTGCGCACGCGCCGACGCAGTTCTTCCTGTGGCAGCCAATCCCATTGCACATCGTAATGCTCAGCCAGCAACTGCTGGCGCTGACGCAGCACTTCAGGATCGCGGAACCAGTTGGCCCAGATCACGCCCTCGTCCACCGCGTCGCAGGCAATGGCGTATTGCGCGATGCGTGCCCGTATGCGCGCGACTGCCGCCGTGGTGAGGCCAAACAATGCACGGGCGCGCGTTTCGCCAAGCTGGGCCAGCAAAGCCTGCTCGCCCAGCGAGTAGCCCGCGAACACGAAACCGCCATTGCGGCCGGACGCACCGAAACCAATCCGTTCGCGTTCCAGCAATACCACGTCGCGCACGCCGCGCTCGGCCAAACCTAGCGCGGTATTGAGTCCCGCATAGCCGCCGCCCACGATGGCGATGCGCGCCTCCTGCCGTCCCTGGAGCGGCGCATGTTTCTCGTACGGCGTGGCCGTGGCTGCGTAATACGACGGAACCGGCGGTTGCTTCATGCGCGAACGCCCCTGTGCGTCTGCAAGACCTTGGAGCATAGCCCATTCACCATCCCGGGCTCATTGGACCAGGCTCACCTGCAGCGGGCGTTCGTCGCTGCGTCCGTGGTCGTCCACCACGCGTACGCGATAGCTGCCGGCATTGCGCGCCTGCCAGAACAGGTTGCCTCCCGGCTTTCCCTGCCCCACGTAGGCATCGTCGACGAACCAGTACAGCGCGTGCACATCGGCATCGGCGGTGGCGCTGAAAGCGATGGTCATCCGGTCCGATTGATCGAGGCGCAGCGCGTAGGTGCTGGCGCGCAGCGGCGACGTGATCTGCGGCGATTCGCCCATGGGGCGTCCTGCGTCGATGCACGCCGGGTTCTGCGGCGGCTTGCGGCGCGGGATGCCGGCCTGCGCGAACACCTGTGCCAGGTCCGACGGCCAGAATTCGAACACTTCGACATGCGTGCGTTTGTCCGCATACGGCGGGCACGCCGGCAGGCCGGTGGCATCGTCGATCACCAGGGGGCGGTAGATGTTGTCCATGCGGATCGGCGACCTGCCGGGGATGAACCAGGTCCAGCCACGCTGCGGGCACCACTGGCTGGGCAGGTCGCCGCTGGCGAGGCAGATTTCGACACGCTTGAGATCGGCCGGCATGTGCCGTATCGGCTCCTGCAGGTGCGGCTGTTCCGCGCGCAGCGCGTCCACGACCTGAAAGAACAGCGGCGCCGCGGCGTCCACGCCAACGAAGGCCGGATTCGCCGAGCCGTCGAAATTGCCCACCCATACCACCAGCACATAGGGGCCGAAACTGCCGGCCGTCCATGCGTCGTGGAAAGCCCACGAAGTACCGGTTTTCCAGTACACCGGCAGGCGCGTGTTCTCCGCGCCGAAGGCGGCATCCGGACGCGGATTCTGCCGCAGCATATCCATCACCATGAAGCTGGAGGCATCGCTCAGTAGTCGCGTGCCGGATACCCGAGGATCGTTCTCGCGCAGCCGCAGCGGCTGCAGCACACCGCGGTTGGCGAGCATCGCGTATAGGTCGCCCAGTTCCTGCATGGTCACCTCGCCGCCGCCCAGCACGAGGGCGAGGCCGTAGTGCTGCTCGCTGGCAAGGCGGCTGACGCCTGCTTCGCGCAGAAAGTCGTACAGGCTGGGCTGGTGCAGCTGCGAAGCCACCCATACGGCAGGAATGTTGCGGCTGCGTATCAAGGCCTGCGTGGCGGTGATCGGACCGAGGAAATGCCCGTCGAAATTCTCCGGCGTATACGGACCGAACGAGCTGGGCACGTCGCGCAGCACGGTCTGCGGATGCAGCACGCCCTGATCGAAGCCCAGTGCATAGATGAAAGGCTTGAGCGTGGAGCCGGGCGAACGCTTGGCATCCGTACCGTTGACCTGCCCTTCGATGCCGGCGTCGAAGTAGTTGGCCGAACCCACCATTGCCTTGATGCCCATATCGCGGGTATCGATCAGCAGCGCTGCCGCGTTGCGGATGCCGCGCGGCGCATTGCGCTGTACGTAGTTCGACAGCTGCCGTTCAAGGCCGTGCTGCAGGTCGAGGTCGATGGTGGTGACGACACGCGGCGGCAGGCGTTCGCCCGTCACTCGCTGCGCGGCGATCAGCTGGTCCACCGCGTGCGGCGCTTCGAACGGCAGACTGGTCAAGGGGCGCAGCGTCAGCGGCAAATCGAACAAAGGCTTGAGCGACGCATCGCGCGGATGCCTGCGCAGCCAGCGTGCATAGAGACCATTGCGGGCCTCAGCCAGCGCAGGGTTGATGAGTACCCCGCCCTTCTGCAAGGGGCGCGACGGCTCCTGCGGAATCACCGCCAGCGTCAACGCCTCTGGCAGGGTGAGGTCGCTGGCCGGCTTGCCGAAATACGCGAGGCTGGCCGCGCCCACGCCCTGCACGTTGCCGCCGTAGGGTGCGTCGTTGAGGTAGGCCTCGAGGATGTCGCGCTTCGAGTAGGACAGCTCCAACTGCAAGGCGCGCGCGATCTGCCGCAGCTTGCCCGACGGCGTGCGCGTGTCCAGGCCCCACAGCAGGCGGGCGAGCTGCATGGTGATGGTGGAGCCGCCCTGCGGGTGGCGATGCCGTGCATACGTGACCCACGCGCCGCGCAGCAGACCCCATGCATTGATACCCGGGTGCCACCAGTACCAGCGATCTTCGTGCAGCAGCACGCCTTCGACCAGCTGCGGCGAAATCCGCTTCAGCGGCACCCACAGCCGGTACTGCTGGTCGCTGGCCAGCGTCAGCCTTAACAGGTGTCCACCATCGTCGTAGAACGCGGTGGAGCTGGGCAGGCGTTCGCGCAATGGCGGGTGCGGCCACAGGCGGCAACCGGCGAGCACGGCCGCCAGCAGCGCGAAACCGACCAGCCAGTTCTGCCAGCGTACGACCAGGCGCCTTAGAAAAGGAATGACGAGCACCCGCCCCTCACCCTGGCCCTCTCTCCGTGGGAGAGAGGGCATGAACGATTTCGATCACGGTTGCACCACGTCGAGCACGGCGCCGCCGGGTGCCTGTGCCTGGATGGCGCGGTCGTACATCGACTCGGCATAGGCCGGCGCCACCTGGAACTTGCCGGCGTTGGTGGCCTTGATGCGGTAGACGAACTCGCGCACGTCCGGCGTGGCCGTGCCATAGATCACCACACGGTCCTCGCGGATGTCCGCGTACTCGGGCTGCCATGTCGACGTGTCGAGGCCGATGGGGGAACGCCACGCAGCAGGCTTGGGCGTATCGCTGCCGTCGCCGCTGTCGTCGCCGTTGTCCGCCTGGACCGCGGGCGGCGGCTGGATCACCGGGTCGAAGCCGCCCGGCAGCAGGTCGACGATGGCCACGTTGCCCACGCCCTCGTCCCCGGTGGCGCGGATCTTGATGTGCACGTCGATCTCTTCGCCCACCGTGATCTTGTCCAGCGCCTTGCCGTTGGTGTCGGTGTAATCGCGCACGATCTCGATGCCGTTCTTGATCGCCTCCTTCGAACTGCTGCGGTCATAGCCGCCCTGCGTGGCGATGCGCCATGCCGGCAGGCTGCCCTGGTTGGTGAAGCGCAGCGCTTTCGCCATGCCGTCCCAGCTTCCACCCAGCAGCATGCCGCCTTGCGGCTGGCCGATGGGCTTGGCGCTGCCGTCGGCCAGCACTTCGGCGATGCCCAGCTTGTCGAGGCCGGCAGCGGTGTCATGGGCATAGCTGTCCAGCGCCAGCACGGTCATGGCGGACGACAAGGTGTTGTAGTCGTTGTGCGCGAGCGGCCACGAGAGATTCTCGAACACGCGCGGCGGCAGCGACTTCGCTTCCTGCGGGAAGTGCCTGGCGATCAGGTACAGCACGCTGGCGTCGCGGGTCAGCGGGTCGTAGTAGTAGCCGTAGTCGAAGTCCTCGGCGGCCTTGGCGCGGGTGAGCAGCTTGAGCGGCCCGGCCATCAGCCGGTTCGCCTCGGCATCCTGCTTGAGCAGTTTGTACGAGGCGGCCAGCCAGGCGGCGGCCAGATCGTTGGTCCAATCCTTCGGATACTGATCCTGCAGGCGCTTCTGCACCGCGGCCAGTTCGTTGGTGGTGACGTTGCCCTGCCGGGTCAGCAGATAGACGGCGTAAGCACGTTCGCGCAGCTGATCCAGCGTGTCCATGCTGTCGTTGACGGCCAGTTGCTTGAGGTACTGGTTGCCGGCATCGAGCATGTCCTGCGGTACCGCCATGCCGCGTTCGCGGGCCTCGATCAGGAAATTCATCGCGTAGTCGGAGACGAACGGTTCCGCATCCGGCGTGGCCGACCACAGGCCGAAGCCACCCGCACCGTTCTGCCGCGAATGCAGCACGTCGAGGAAGTTCGCCAACACCTGGTCGTTGCTGAGGGTCTTGTCGCCGAAGGCCGGCTGCAGCGCGTGCGCGAACACCGGCACCACCGGCCACTTGGCCACCACCAGCCGCGGCATCGCCGAACTCACGATCTGCTCGCTGCAGTAGTTCTGGTAGTTCACCAGGTAGCTGGTGATGCCTTGCGCTAGCACCACCGGCAGCGAGGAGATCGCCGCATCGCGCGAGGCGTAGGCGTCGTACAGCGGACGCAGCGGCTTCAGGTCGGCCTGGCTGCCCGACTCCACGCGGCCCACGTCGACCTGGGTGCGGTAGGCCGATGCCGGACGCACCGACACGTCGATGCCCTGCCGCGCCGACTTGCCGCCGTAGCCCGCGGAAAAATCGAGATGGCCGGAGCCCAGCTTGTCGGTGGCCTTGACCCGGAAGCGCAGCACGCCTTCGCGCATCGCGGCGAGGCTCACGTCCTGCTTGGCCGGGCCCAGCACCTGCAGCTGCGGGCCGGTCTGCAGCGTCACGGTCACCGGGACCGCCTTCGTGCCGATGTCCGTGAGGTTGTTGGCCACACCCACGCTCACCTCGGCTTCGTCCCCCGGAGCCATCGTGGTAGGCACGTTGGGCGAGAGCACGAAGTCGCCGCGCACCGTGGTCGCGCCTTCCCACGTACCGATGCGATCCGGCGACACCGCCACGGCCATCACGCGCATGCGGCCGTTGAAGTAATCGGGCACGGTATAGGTGAAATCCTTGTCGCCATCGACGTCGACGATGCCCGACCAGTACGCCACGGGCTTGTCGCGCTTGCGCTTGAACGGATTGAGCTGGCGGCTGATCGCCGCATCGGCATCGCCGCCGGGCGCGGCGGACAAGGCCATCAGCTTCTCGAACTCGGGCAGGATCAGGTCGAGGATCTGCGAGGTGTGCACTTCGAGCATCTTCTTGCGGAAGAAGTACTGCAGCGGATCGCCCAGCTTGTAGCGCGCCACCTGCAGGATGCCCTCGTCCACCGCGAACAGCACCACCTTGGCCGGCTGCGCCGCGTGCAGCTTGAAGGTCACGGCGTCGCCCGGCTTCACCAGCGCTGGCGTGTCCACCGTGAGCGCATCGCGCCGCGCGTCGAGGTTCACCGAGAACGGCACCACGCCATAGGACAGCGGGCTCATGAAGATCTCGTCGGAAGACGGATCGCGCACGAACTGCACGTTGACGTAGCCGTTGCCCTCGAAGTCCTTGGGCAGCGTGATGCTCTGCACCGAACTGGTGGTCGTGGCATGGAACCACGCGTGCGCATACACCTTGTCGCGCTCGATGGTGATGAGGCCGCTGCCGGTGTACGGCGCGTGCACCGCGATATGGATGGTGTCACCGGGTTTGTAGTCGGCCTTGTCCAGGCTCAGCTGCAACTCGGCATTGCGGTCCAGCGAACGCGACAGATTGGCATTGCCGGCCACCGAGTAGCTGACACGGTTCACTTCCTTGCGGTCGTTGCCGCGCAGGATCACCAGCGCGTAGTCGCCAGGCTTGTCGGTAGCCAGTGCGTAATCCATGCCGCCCGCGGGAATCGCCAGCGGCTTCTCGTCCACCGGAATTTCCTTGAGCTTGGACTCGTACTTGTAGACGCCGGAGTCCTGCTTGGTGAGCACCGAGACGTAGCGGCGTTCGACCAGTTGCGCCTTGAGGCCGTCCAGCGCGATGGATTTCGCGTCGGGTCCGATCGCCACCAGGCGCACCTTGCGCTCCGCGTTGCGGCTTACGTAATCGAGCGAGTCCTCGCTCTTGTAACCCACCAGCCAATCGTTGGCGGACACCAAAGTTTGCGTCGCGGCGGCTACGCTGCGGCCGCCATCCGGTTCGTGCGCCTTGGCGAGGAAGTAGAGCTGGTAGGTGGCGTCCGCGTACTTCTTGAGGTCGAGGTCGAACTCGGCGTGGCCCTTGTCGTCGGTCTTGTCGTCGGCGAGGTTTTCCTCGTAGCCCTCCTTGGCGCGGCGGATGTCGTAGAAGTGGTAATCCGGCCAGCTGTGGAAGGCAGGCCATGCCGGACGCAGCGTGAGCGAGGCTTCCACGCGGCGATCCGCGGCGGGTGTGCCGAACAGGTTCTGCGCATCGACCAGGCCCTTGAGCTGGTCGGGTTTCACCCAGCCTTCGGCCACCTGCTGCGAAAACTTGGCGCTCACCTTCATGCGGTCGGGCAGGAACTCCTTCACCTGCACCGTGGTGCTGCCGATCTGCGTGTCGGCCTTGCCGCCGCGCACGATGTAGAGGTTCACCGCCCACGTGCCGGTAGGCGCAGTTTCGGCCGGGGTGTAGCTCAGCTCGCCGAATCCGCTGGAGTCCATGGACAACGGCTGCTGCTTCACCGCGACACCGCGCGGGTCGACGATCTCGGCCTGCAGCGGAATGCCTGCCACGTTGCGCGCCCAGTCCGCGGCACGCACGATCAGGCCGATGTGGAAGGTGTCGCCGGGACGGTAGATGCCGCGGTCGGAAAACAGGTAACCGCTGAGCTGGCCCGGGTTCGCCGCATTCGTTTCGCCGCCGATGTCGAAACGCGAGAAATCGAGCTGGCGGTCGTAGCTGCCGATCGGCAGGAAGGAAAGATCCTCGCCCTTCGATACCGCGTACAGCGCGGGCTTCTTCTCGCGGTCCAGCCCCTTGAGGCTGGGGAAATGCACCATGCCATCCGTGCCGGTAGCCTGCGTGTAAAGCGTCTGCCCGTTCACCGCGAGCACCGACACGCTGGCACCGGCTACCGGCTGGCCGTCGTGGATGGACTGCACGAACACGTCCTGGCTACCGTCCAGTGCCTGCTTCACCAGCATGCCGAGGTCGGTGACCACGATCAGGCGGTTGTCGCCGGTTGCGGCATCGCCTTCGTTGCCGTCGCCGTTGTCGTTGCCATCGCTATTGCCTGCATCGTCGTCGCTCGGTGCCGCCGAGCTGGCCGCCGCAGCGGGCGACCCCACCGACTGGCCCGGCGCCGGCGCTATGCCCTGCCTGGCCAGCACGCGTGCCTTGGCAGCGGCGGCGGCGCGTTTGGCGGCCGCGGCCGGGTCGTAACCGGCGAGATGCAGCCAGAAAACGCCGCGCCGCCCGGGCTTGAGGTATTGGCCGAGGTCGATGCCCTCGTAGTGCGCCTGCCCCGGGCCGCCTAGCGGGAAGGACCGCTTGATCTCATAGCGTTCGACGATGTGGCCCTCGTCGAAGTCATAGGGCAGCTGCGGGTGACTGTAGTCGCCGGAATTGAGGCTGACCAGGTGCTGCAGCTGGTCGGGCAGCACGCGGCCGATCTCCACCCGCATGCCGGGCATGTTGCGCGACACCACCGACACGCGTTTGCTGCCACCCAGCGACAGCAGCGAGCCGTCCGCCATGAAACGCAGCAGCTTGGGATAGTCCGGCACCGTAAACACGCGCGCCACCGGCTGGCCCAGTACATAGCCGCCGAAGGACTTCACGCCCTTGCCGATGCGCACGTACACGCGCTGCCCCGGCGCGGCGTGGTACTTGAAGCTCTGCAGCTCCTGGTAATCGTTCTCGGTGGGCACCACGTCGAGCTTGAGCGGCTGCGACTTGCGCAGCACGTCCTCGCCCACCTCGGAAACATCCCACTCGTAGGGTTTGCCGTCGTCGCGGGCGGGTACGTCCGGCTTGTTTGCCGGTAGCACCCAGGCCTGGGTCGCGTCGGCCACGTCGCCGCTGCGCACGGCGCCGCCGAAGTTGGCCACCATCACCTGTTCGGGTTCGTACTTGTCGTTGTCCACCAGGGTGGGCGACAAGTCGTCAACGGTAAGACTGTAGAGGCCCGGAATGCGCACGCTGGCATTGAGCGGATCCTTGGTCCCCTCGCCTCCGCGCGTGCTGCGCACGCCGCTGTCGACCGTGACCGCCACTGCACCGTCATCGTGCGGCAGTGCCAGGGGCTGCGAGTGGATCCACGCATGCAGACGCGTCTGGTCGTAGGTGACCGTGTACTTCAATGCATCGCCACGCTTGCCGTCCTTGTCGGCCAAGGCCAGCGCGATACGCCGTTCGAACTGCGCGGCGTCGATGGGGTAGCTGAAATCCACCGGCACGATCACCTGCTTGGCGGTGGCATCCTGCGGGTCCTGGTAGAACTCGCCCTTGCCCAGCGTGGCAGTGAATGGCGCGGTATCGAATTCGAACGCGTCGTCGGCCAGCAGCGCCTGTGGCGCGAAGGCCTTGCGCACGTCGAAGCGCACTTTGTAATGCTGGCCCACCGGCCAATCCGCGGCAGGCGTGAAGCGCAGGGTGTGGTCATCCACCCAGGTCCACTCGCCCTTGGTGTCCGGGCTCATGGCGATGCCGTCGGTCACCGGCTTGCCGACACGCTCGATCGGCGCGGCCGATCCCGAGAAGTCCAGTTCCAGCGGATGCACCACGATGGGCTGCTTGCTGTAGTCGGTGAGCGCGGGCGCCTGCACCGTCCAGGTGATCTGCTGCGGCTGCGGCGGACGCGGGCGGTTCTGGTACCAGCGCCAGCCATACCAGCCCCCGCCGGCCAGCACGACCGCCGCCAGCAAGGTACCGGCCGAGCGCAGCGGCTTGCGCCGCACGACGTGCACCCAGCCCGGTGCCGACCACTGCACATCGCCGAATAGCGGCCGCAGGACATGGCCCAGCGCGCGTCCCACGATGTGCAACAGGCGTACCGGCAACAGGAACAGGAACCGCAGCAGATCCATGGTGCTCCCCTAGTTCATCCGTCGAATGGCACCGGCCGTTGCGGCCGGTGTCGGGGCCTCCGTCATACGATCAGGCCCCGCAGCGGGGCGAGGCCTGGTTCGGTGGATTTCCCCTTGAGCATCCTGCACCACGAACATGGCAGGACACGGCCGCGATTCTGGCACGGCCAGGCCATGCCAGTCCGCGATGGCAATCAAAGCGTGGCAGCGATCTCGCGCACCACCGGCGCCAATGCCGGATCCTGCAGCGCCATGTGCATGGTGGCGCGCACCAGGCCGGCCTTGTTGCCGCAGTCGAAACGCGTGCCTTCGAAGCGGTACGCGAGCACCTTGCCCTGTTCCTTGAGCAAAGCGTCGATGGCGTCGGTCAGCTGGATCTCGCCGCCCGCGCCCGGCGTGGTCTGCTCCAGCAGCTGGAAGATACGGCCCGGCAGCACGTAGCGGCCGACCACGGCGAGGTTCGACGGTGCGTCGGCCGGCTTGGGCTTCTCCACCATGTGGCGGATCTGCGCGCTGCGCTCGTCGATGCGCGTGGCGTCGACGATGCCGTACTTGTCGGTTTCGTTCTGCGGCACTTCCTCCACCGCGATCACGCCGGCGCCTTCGCGCTCGCCCAGTTCGGCCATCTGGCGCAGCGCGCCCTTGCCGCGACCGTTCCAGATCAGGTCGTCGGGCAGCACCACGCCGAACGGCTCGTCGCCCACCACCGGCTTGGCGCACAGCACGGCATGACCCAGGCCCAGGGCCTCGGGCTGGGTGACGAAGATCGCGCGCACGTGTCTGGGCAGCGTGCCTTGTACCAAAGCGAGCAGCGCGTCCTTGCCCTTTTCCTGCAGCTTCGCCTCCAGCTCGTAGGCCTTGTCGAAGTAATCGGCGATGGCGTGCTTGTAGCGGTTGGTGACGAAGATCAGCGTATCCGCGCCGGCATCCACGGCTTCATCGACGGCGTACTGGATCAACGGCCGGTCCAGCACCGGAAGCATTTCCTTGGCCACCACCTTGGTGGCGGGAAGGAAACGCGTGCCCAGTCCGGCCACGGGGAAAACCACCTTGCGCAACGGCTTGCTCACTCACTTCTCTCCTGTCTCGTGGCGGCGGATCGACACCACGTTATCCGGCTGCGGCGTTTCGCTCCAGCGGAACGAGGGCAGCATGCTGGATACGCAGCGCCGCAATTCTTCGTCGTTGTCCGTCGCGACCATGTCTGCCGCCTTGTGCATCGTAGCCTGCAGCAATTCCCAAGAAACCTGGCGATGCTGGGCCAGGAAGATCTTGGCGTGCGTGGTGGCGCTGTACTCCTCCAAGGGATGGAACAGCTCCTCGAACAACTTCTCCCCCGAACGCAGGCCGGTGAAGACGATGGGCACCTCGCTGCCCGGCTTCTTGCCCGCAAGCCGGATCATCTGCTCCGCGAGGTCGCGGATCTTCATCGGCTCGCCCATGTCCAGCGCGAAGATCTCGCCGCCCTTGCCGAGGCTGGCCGCCTGCAGAATCAGCTGGCAAGCCTCGGGGATGGTCATGAAATAGCGCGAAACTTCCGGATGGGTCACGGTGACCGGACCGCCGTTGCGGATCTGCTGCCGGAACAGCGGCACCACCGAACCGGCGGAATCGAGCACATTGCCGAAACGCACGGTGATGTAACGCGTATCGGCATGCGCATTGAGGTTCTGGCACCAGATCTCGGCGATGCGCTTGCAGGCGCCCATCACGCTGGTGGGGTTGACGGCCTTGTCGGTGGAGATCAGCACGAAGCATTCCACCCCCGCCTCGCGCGACAGATCGGCCATCGTGCGCGTGCCCAGCACGTTGTTGAGGAAGGCCGCACGCAACTGATGCTGCAACAGCGGCACATGCTTGTAGGCGGCGGCGTGGAACACCACCTGGGGCCTCGCCTCGGCCAGCACCTTGCGCATCAGCACGCTGTCGCAGCAGCTGGCCAGCACGCCTTCGAGCAGCAGCTCCGGATAGCTGGTACGCAGCTCGCGGGTGATCTGGTAGAGGTTGTATTCGCTGTGGTCGACCACGACCAGCGACTGCGCCCCCAACCGCGCCACCTGGCGGCACAACTCCGAGCCGATCGAGCCGCCGCCACCGGTGACCAGCACGCGGCGGCCGCCGATCGTCTCGCGGATCGCCGTCCAGTCCAGTTCCACGGCATCGCGGCCGAGCAGGTCCTCGATGGCCACTTCCTTGATCTCGCTGAGCTGCGCGCGACCGGCGACCACGTCGTCCAGCTTGGGGACCGTGCGGTACGGCAGGTCCGTGGCATCGCACAATGCCACCACGCGACGCATCTCGTTTATCGTGGCCCCCGGCAAGGCAATCAGCAGCATCTCGACGGCCGCTTCGCGGGCAATCTCGGGCAACTGCGCGAAGTGACCCAGCACCGGATACCCGTTGATGCTTGCGCCCCGCAGCGCAGCCCTGTCGTCGATGAAGCCCACTACCTGGTAGCCGCCGCTGCAATGGAGGTCGCGCGACAGCAGCTCGCCGGCGCGGTCCGCGCCGAGGATCAACACCCTTCGTGCCGAACTCTGCTGCCCCATCATGCCGCTGCGGCTGTCTTTCCAGTAGCGATAAGCCAGCCGCGGCAGGCCCAGCGCCATCGTCAGGACCATCGGATACAGCAGCAGCATGGAGCGCGGCACGCCGTCCAGTCGATTGAACATCGACAGCAGCAGCCAGATCGCCGCGGAGCCCAGGACGGAGGCGCGCAATATGTTCCACAGGTCCGGCAGGCTGGCGAAGCGCCAGACGCCCTTGTACAGCCCCGTCCAACGGAAGATCAGCCCCTGCGCCAGCAGCACCACCGGAAACTCGAACCAGAGGAACTGTATGGTGTCCTGCGGCCGCAGCGTATAGCGCAGCAGCTTGGCGAGCCACCAGGCCAGCGCCGCCATGGCGAGGTCATGCAGCATGACGGCTACGCGGGGATGGATGATGCCGACGAGTCTACGCAGCGACATGACGATCCTTGAATGAATGGCGTCGCAAGCATTTACGCTTGAGCCCGCTCCAGAGCGCTGCTGCGAGCATATACGTAGCCATCGTAATCGGCAGCCCCAGCCGTGGATGACTGCAAGCCAACCAAGCCAGCGGCGCGGCAAACAGCAGATTCCATGCCATGTAGATCGCCCCTCCCCTTGCGTGCGTCGAACCGCGCCTGATCAGCCACTGGTACAGATGTTCGCGGTGCGCACTGTACCAGCGACGTCCGCGCAAATAGCGCGTCATCAAGGTCAGGCTGGCATCCGTGACGAAAGCCGAGGAGAGGATCAATGCAGGCCACAGCAAATCGGCGTCGACCTGCCACAGCATCGCCGTGAGCGCGAAGATCAGCAGCCCCACGCTACCACTGCCGACATCGCCCATGAAGATGCGTGCCGGCGAACGGTTCAGGCACCAGAAGCCAAGGCTGGCCGTGGCCAGACAGGCCGCAGCCAGCGCGAGCGTCCCCTGCCCGGCGCCCCGGGCCAGCAATGCCAGCCCCACGCCCACGAACATCGCCTGCTGCGCCAGCAGGCCGTCGATGCCGTCCATGAAATTGTGCAGGTTGATGCTCCATGCACCGGCCAGCAGCAGGAGCGGCAACCACCACCGCGCCATGCCTGACGTACCCAGGGCCGCGCCAAACAGCAGCACGGCCAACAGCTGCGTTCCGAAACGCGGCAGGATCGGCAGTGAGCTGTGGTCGTCCCACCAGCCGACCAGCGCCACCAGCAACAGCGCCACCAGCAGTCCCACCTCGACCGGCAGCGGCCAGGAGCTCGGCGCGCCGAGCCACACGCCGCCCAGGCAAACCAGGCTGGCGAGAACGATGCCGATGCCTCCGCCGCGCGGCGTAGGGATGGTGTGGGAACGCCGCTGGCCGGGACGGTCCAGCATGCCGCGGCGATGCGCATACGCGATCGCCGCGCGCGCCGACAGCCACGCGACGATGAAGGAGAACAGCAACCATCCTATGGCCAGGGTCACGGCCGTTACTCGTTGGCCACGCCGTGGATGGGGCGGATCGTGCTCCAGCTCTTGCAGCTGGGGCACTGCCAGTGGTGCGCCTTGGCACCGAAGCCGCAACGGCTGCAGCGGTACATCGCCTGCCCTTCCAGCAATTTCCGGGTGAGATCGCGCAGGATGAGGAAATTCTCACGCGCCTCGCCTTCGATCCGATCCATCGTGGCATCGATCAGCGCCATCAGACCGCGCACGGAAGGGCGCTGGCGCAGTTGCCCGGTAAGGAACCCCACCGCCTCGCGCTGGCCGTCGCGCTGCTGGTACAGCCGGGTCAACGCCAGCACCGGCGAGATGCCGTGGTAACGCTCGAGCAGGCCGCGCAGGAACCGCTCGGCCCGGTCCATCTGCTGCGAACAGGCATAGCTGTTCAACAGCGGGGGAAGGATCTCGGGCACGAAAGCGATGTCCGCCCCGATCGCCGCTTCGTAGGCCTGCACCGCCTCGGCGTGATGCCCATCCTCGGCATGCAGCCGCCCGGTCAGCATCCATGCGCGTACGCAGTCGGACTGGCAGCGGAAAGCCTGCTCCAGATAATCGCGCGCCTCGACCCGCGCACCGTGCTGGCGCGAACGCTCGGCCAGTTCGCAGTAGAACTGGGCGATCATCGGCGATTCGTCCTCGCCGGTCATCGTCTCCAGCCGGCGCGCGTGCTCGATGGCCTTGTTCCAGTCGCGCTCGTGCTGGTAGATCGCGATCAGGTGGCGCAACGCCGAGGGGGCGTGCGCGTTCATCGCCACCAGGTCGGCGAACAGCGCCTCGGCACGATCCAGCAAGCCGGCACGCATGTAATCCTCGCCCAGTTCCAGCAGAGCCACGGTCTTGGTGGGTTCGGACAGATTGGGCCGCGATACCAGATGCTGATGCAGGCGGATCGCGCGATCCACTTCGCCGCGGCGGCGGAACAGGTTGCCCAGCGCGAGATGCGTTTCCACCGTGTCGCGGTTGTACTCGGCCAGGCGCAGGAACACCTCGATGGCCTTGTCCTGCTCTTCGTTGAGCAGGTAGTTCAGACCGCGGAAGTAGTCCGACGAGAGTTCATTGACGGCCGCACCGGAGCGCCGTGCGCTCGCGTAACGGCATGCCCACCAACCCAGCGCGAAAGCGAGCGCCGCCAGCGGCAGCAGCGCGTACCAGGGCATCATGCATGCACCTGCTTCTTGCCGGCTTCCTTTTTGCGTCGACGATGGCGCAGGCTCACGCCCAACCACGCCGTGAGGCCGCCGAGCAGCCAGCCCAGCACCAAGGCGGCCAGCAGTGCCGCCCCCTTGGGCAGTTGCACCTGCGCGAAGGCGAAGTCGTAGTCGACCAGCCCGGCATTGAGCGCGCCTACCACCAGGCCGGCGGCAGCGAAGAATACGAGGACGAAGATCACGATCAGTCGCATCGCACGACTTTACCCGATCGTCTGCATACGGCACAGCAAGGCGGCCCGCCCATGCTGCTGCGATTCAGTCGCGGCAACAGGAAAATGATAAGTCTCGATGAGCGACCGTCTGACGAATTCGCGATCAGGGGGCCACATAAAGAAAAAGGCAGGACCGGCTCGCGCCGCCTGCCTCCCAATGCACCGTGCCAGAGATGGCAACGGTCAACCGCTTGCAGCTTCTTCCAGCGAAAGATTGACGCGTTCGCGCAGTTCCTTGCCCGGCTTGAAGTGCGGCACATGCTTGCCAGGGAGCGCCACGGAATCGCCGGTCTTGGGGTTGCGCCCCATGCGTGGCGGACGGTAATGCAGCGCAAAGCTGCCGAAACCGCGCACCTCGATCCGTTCGCCCTGGGACAATGCCTGGCTCATCTGCTCGACCACGCTCTTGACCGCCAACTCGACATCGGCGAACGCAAGATGGGTCTGGCGCCTGGCCAGCGCTTCGATCAATTCGGATTTGGTCATGATCCCCTAGTCCGCGAGTGTGTTGCCGCGCTGCTCGGTCCGGGGCGGTTCGCGACCGCCCCGGACCGTTCCTGCAACGCTTAGTCAGCCTTGTTCAGCTGTTCCTTGAGCAGCGCACCAAGCTTGGTGGTGCCGCCGGCGGCCGAAGAATACTCGGCCAGCGCTTCCTGCACGTCTTCCTCGTCCTTGGCGCGGATCGACAGCGACAGCTGGCGACCCTTGCGGTCCATGCCGGTGAACTTGGCTTCGACCTTGTCGCCCACCTTCAGGTGCTGCGTGGCGTCGTCGATGCGCTCCTTGGCGATGTCGTTGGCACGGAGGTAACCCTCCACACCCTCGCCCAGGTCGATCACCGCACCCTTGGCGTCCACTTCCTTCACCGTGCCGGTGACGATGGTGCCGCGCGGGTGGTTGCCCATGAACTGGCCGAACGGATCCTGCTCCATCTGCTTGATGCCGAGGGAGATGCGCTCGCGCTCCGGATCCACCGCCAGCACCACGGCCTCGATCTCGT
Organism: Rhodanobacter sp. DHG33; assembly: GCF_014843005.1. Taxonomy (GTDB): domain Bacteria; phylum Pseudomonadota; class Gammaproteobacteria; order Xanthomonadales; family Rhodanobacteraceae; genus Rhodanobacter_A. The sequence continues at coordinate 58,255 of NZ_JACYXM010000009.1, forward strand.
CGCCCTTCTTGAAGTTGCGCACGAGGTCTTCGCCGGACATCTGCCAGGAGATGTCGGACAGGTGCACCAGGCCGTCGATGCCGCCGTCCAGGCCGATGAACACGCCGAAGTCGGTGATCGACTTGATCTGGCCGGAGACCTTGTCGCCCTTCTTGTGCATGGCGGCGAAGGCTTCCCACGGGTTCGAGCGGGTCTGCTTGATGCCCAGCGAGATGCGGCGACGCTCTTCATCCACGTCCAGCACCATCACTTCGGTCTCGTCGCCGACCTGCACCACCTTGGCCGGGTTGACGTTCTTGTTGGTCCAGTCCATCTCGGACACGTGGACCAGGCCTTCGACGCCCGGCTCGATCTCGACGAAGCAGCCGTAGTCGGTGACGTTGGAGACCTTGCCGAACAGGCGCGAACCCACCGGGTAACGACGCGAGATGTTCACCCACGGATCGTCGCCCAGCTGCTTCAGGCCCAGCGAGACGCGGTTGCGCTCCTTGTCGAACTTCAGCACGCGCACTTCCAGCTCGTCGCCGACGTTGACGACTTCGCTCGGGTGACGCACGCGCTTCCACGCCATGTCGGTGATGTGCAGCAGACCGTCGATGCCGCCCAGGTCAACGAACGCGCCGTAATCGGTGAGGTTCTTGACCACGCCCTTGATGATCGCGTTTTCGACCAGGCGCTCGAGCAGCTGCTCGCGCTCGGCGGAGAACTCGGTCTCGACGACGGCGCGGCGGCTGACCACCACGTTGTTGCGCTTGCGGTCGAGCTTGATGATCTTGAACTCGAGTTCCTTGCCCTCGAGGTAGGTCGGCTCGCGCACCGGGCGCACATCGACCAGCGAGCCCGGCAGGAACGCGCGGACGTCCTTGATGTCGACGGTGAAGCCGCCCTTGACCTTGCCGGAGATCATGCCCTTGATGGTCTCTTCCTTGTCGAACGCCTCTTCGAGGTCGTCCCACACCATCGAGCGCTTGGCCTTCTCGCGCGACAGCTTGGTTTCGCCGAAGCCGTCCTCGAGCGCTTCGAGCGCCACCTTGACGGCGTCGCCAACGTTCACTTCGAGGGTGCCGTCTTCGCCCTTGAACTGTTCGATCGGGACGATGCCTTCGCTCTTCAGGCCCGCATTGATCACGACGACGTCGTTGCGGATTTCCACCACGATGCCGGTGACGATGGCGCCGGGCTTCAGCTTGGCGATGGCCTGCTGGCTCTGTTCAAACAGTTCGGCAAAACTTTCGGTCATGTTGATTCCAGAATGGGAAAGGACGGTTGCGGTGTTTCGGACCGGCAACAGCCCACCGGTTGGGGTGCCTTCGGAACGTCCTCTGCGGAGCGCGCCTCGTCACCATGGGTGCGCCCCGACCACACTGGCCGGGGAACGAAAACCGTCGCGCAGCCCGGTCAGGGCTGCACGACAGCGAGAACTTTTTCGACCACCTGATCGATGTCCATGCCGGTGGTGTCCACCAGCACGGCCTCCGGCGCGGGCTTGAGTGGCGCAACCGAACGCGACGCATCGCGGTGGTCGCGCGCCTCAATCTCGCGCTGAAGACTCGAAAGTGTAACGCTGAGTCCCTTTTCCTTCAACTGTTTATAGCGTCTTTTCGCCCTCTCGGCGGCGCTAGCGGTGAGGAACACCTTGAACGGCGCATCGGGAAAGATCACCGTGCCCATGTCGCGCCCGTCGGCCACCAGGCCAGGGGCCTTGCGGAAGCCCAGCTGCAGCTCCACCAGCGCCTGCCGGACGGGGGCGATCGAAGCGATCGCCGAGGCCGCCGCACCGGCGGTTTCGGTGCGCAGTTCGTCGGTGGCGTCGTGCCCGTTCACCAGGATCCGGGTGTCGCTGCCGTCTTCGCTGGGCTGGAAGCGGATCCGGGTGGACTGCGCGCAGCGGGTCACTGCCTCGACATCGGACAGGTCCAGCCCTGCCGCCCCGGCGGCATAGCCCACCGCCCGGTACAGCGCCCCGGAATCCAGCAGCCGCCAGCCCAGATGCTCGGCCACGCGCCGGCTGATCGTGCCCTTGCCCGAGCCCGAGGGGCCATCGATGGTCAGCACGGGGACAGCGGTGGCTCGGCTCATGGCGGCTCCAGCAGACGGAAAGCCGAATGGTATCGCGCCGGCCCCGGTGGCATCGCGTACCATGGCGGGATTCCGGGCCCCGCACGCCCCGCCGACTCGCCATGAACGAACTCCGCCAAGCATTCGAGCAGGCCGCCGAAGCCGTGAAACGGCTGGACTACCGCCCTGACAACGACACCCTGCTCAAGCTGTACGCGCTCTACAAGCAGGGCTCTGAAGGCGATGCGCACGGCAACCTGCCTGGCTTTTTCGATTTCGTCGGCACCGCCAAGCACGAGGCCTGGGTGCAATTGCGCGGCCTCCCGCAAGACGAGGCGATGCGCCGCTACATCGCCCTGGTCGAACGGTTGCAGGCCTGACCCGCCACGGGCGCTTGCGTCCGCGCGCGGCAACGGGCACATTCATACGATCGTTTGAACACGGTCGCGCCATGAACTACCCCCATCTGTTCGCCCCGCTCGATCTGGGCCACGTCGTCCTGCCCAACCGCATCCTGATGGGCTCGATGCATACCGGGTTGGAAGACAAGGCCGCCGATTTCGACAAGCTGGCCGCCTACTTCGCCGAACGCGCCCGCGGCGGCGTCGGCCTGATGGTCACCGGCGGCATCGCGCCCAGCATCCGCGGCTGGCTGAAACCGTTCGGTGGACGCCTATCGATGCCCTGGCATGTGGCGCGCCATCGCAGGCTCACCGATGCCGTGCATGCCGAGGGCGGCCGCATCTGCATGCAGATTCTGCACGCGGGGCGCTACGGCTATCACCCGCTGTCGGTGGCGCCGTCGAGGGTCAAATCGCCGATCACCCCTTTCACGCCGAAGGCGCTCTCCGCACGCGGCGTGGAGCGGACCATCCGCGACTTCGTGCGCAGCGCCGAGCTGGCCCGCAAGGCGGGCTATGACGGCGTCGAGGTGATGGGATCGGAGGGCTACCTCATCAACCAGTTCATCGCCGCGCGCACCAACCAGCGCAACGACGCCTGGGGCGGCGACGCCGCACGGCGCATGCGCTTCCCGGTGGAGATCGTGCGCCGCACGCGCGAGGCCGTGGGGCGCGACTTCATCATCATCTACCGCCTGTCGATGCTGGATCTGGTGGAGGGCGGCCAGAGCTGGGACGAGATCGTCACGCTGGCCAAGGCCATCGAGGCTGCCGGCGCCAGCATCATCAACACCGGCATCGGCTGGCACGAAGCGCGCGTGCCCACCATCGTCACCAGCGTGCCGCGCGCCGGTTTCGCCTGGGTGACGCGGAAGCTCAAGGGCGAGGTTTCCATCCCGCTGATCGCCACCAACCGCATCAACATGCCCGAAGTGGCGGAACGCGTGCTGGCCGAAGGCGACGCGGACATGGTCTCGATGGCGCGCCCGCTGCTGGCCGACCCCGCGTGGGCGGACAAGGCGAAGAGCGGCCAGAGCGAGCGCATCAACACCTGCATCGCCTGCAACCAGGCCTGCCTCGACCACGTGTTCCAGAACAAGCGCGCCAGCTGCCTGGTCAACCCGCGCGCCTGCCACGAGACCGAGTTGAAGATCGAACCGGCCGTGCAACGCAAGCGCATCGCCGTGATCGGCGCCGGCCCGGCCGGCATGGCCTGTGCCAGCATGCTGGCCGAGCGCGGCCATGCGGTCACCCTGATCGACAAGTCCGCGGAGATCGGCGGCCAGTTCAACTACGCCAAACGGATTCCCGGCAAGGAAGAGTTCCACGAAACCCTCCGCTACTTCCGCCATCGCCTCGCCGATACGGGCGTCGAACTGAAGCTCGGCCATGCGGCCGATGCCGCTTCGCTCAAGGCCGCCGGCTACGACGACGTGGTGATCGCCACCGGCGTGATGCCGCGCAAGGTGCAGTTCCCCGGCAGCGACGATCCACGCGTACTCGGTTACCTCGACGTGCTGGCGCGCGATCAGCCCGTCGGGCAACGCGTGGCGATCATCGGCGCCGGCGGCATCGGCTTCGACATGGCGGAGTTCCTCGTCGAGCACCGCCCATCCCCTGCTACGGACACAGCGCGCTGGTCGCGCGAATGGGGCGTGGACACGCAGCAGTCGCAACGCGGCGGGTTGCTGCAACCGCAACCGGAGGCGCCGCTGCGTCAAGTCTGGCTGCTTCAGCGCAGCGAAGGCCGCCCCGGCGCCCGCCTCAACAAGACCACGGGCTGGGTGCACCGCGCGACGCTCAAGGCCAAGCAGGTGACCATGCTCGGCAAGGTCGGCTACGAACGTTTCGACGGCGAAGGCCTGCACATCACCGTCGACGGCCAGCCGCAGGTGTTGCCGGTCGACAACGTGGTGATCTGCGCCGGCCAGGAGCCCAACCGCGAGTTGGCCGATGCGCTGGCAGCGCTGGGCATCGCCACGCATCTGATCGGCGGTGCGGACGTGGCCGCCGAACTCGACGCGAAACGGGCCATCGATCAGGGTACACGGCTGGCCAGCCAGCTCTGACCTTGACTCGTCCATGAAATTGAAAAGTGCAGCCAAGGATGGCTGCCCGTGTGATCTTCGCGTTCACGGACGAACGCACGAATACAGCCCAAAAAAACGCCTCGCAATGCGACGCATCGATAGGGCCAGGGAGGGGGGAGTGGCCGATCGTGCTAGCGTCGCCGCGAGGCGTGGGTCTCCACCATCGGGGGAGGGGGGAGGATGGTGGGACGAGGGGCATTTTATGAGCGACACATTCAAGTATCCAATATATATTTGGATCGATATTTATATGTGATCCCTATATGTTTGACTTCCGCCAGCTGCGCTACTTCATCACGGTCGCCGAGGAGCTGAGCTTCACGCGCGCGGCGATTCGCCTGCATATCTCCCAGCCGCCGCTCTCGCAGCAGATCCAGGCGTTGGAGCGGGACCTGGGCGTCACCTTGCTGGAACGCACCAAGCGCAAGGTCGCCCTGACCGAGCCCGGCAAGGTCTTCCTCGAGCAAGCGCGCCTGATCCTCACCCAGGCCGAACTGGCGCGCAGCCGCACCGCAGCCGTCGCAGCCGGCCACAACGGCCAGCTGCGGCTGGCCTACACCCTGTCGGTGTCGTTCCATCCCGCGCTGCCCCATACCCTGCTGCGCCATCGCCAGATCGCGCCGGGCGTCGACGTTCAGCTGCGCGAGATGAACAACGCCCCGCAATTCGCCGCCCTGCTCGCCAACGAGATCGACGTCGGCTTCGTGCGCACCGAGCCGCGCCACTTGCAAGACACCCGCAAATTGCGGCTGCGGTTGCTCGACCGCGAGCCGCTGATGCTCGCCCTGCCCTCCAGCCACCCCCTGGCCAAGCGCGACGAGCTGCACATGAGCGAGGTGGCCGACGAGGCCTTCGTCACGCAGCCGCGCGAAGTGGCCGCCACCCTCCACGAAAAGCTCACCACGCTGGCCAGTGCCGCCGGCTTCCATCCCCGCACCGTGCAACAGGCCCGGCAGATCAGCGGCCTGCTGGCCCTGGTGGCGGCCGGCCTGGGCGTGGCCCTGGTGCCTGCGACGATGCGCGCGGTGCATCTGGCCGGTGTCAGCTACGTGCCACTGGCCGACCCCGCCGCCCAGCTCCTGCTGGCCGTGGCCAGCCGCGCCGACGACGCCTCGCCTGTGCTGGCGCAATTCCTCTCGACAGTGGATGAATTCGCCCGCGATTCCGGCAACTTGTGACTGGCGATTCAGCAGGTTATACTTGCCCGCTGATTTTTTCCGTTTGGTATCAGGAGCTCGCCGTGAAGGTGCTTAACTCGTTGAAGTCCGCCAAGGCGCGGCACCGCGACTGCAAGATCGTGCGTCGTCGCGGCAAGGTGTTCGTGATCTGCAAGAGCAACCCGCGTTTCAAGGCTCGTCAGCGCTGAGTCCAGCATGACGTGTCCATAAGAAAGGCCGCATCGATGCGGCCTTTTTTGTGTCCGGGCTTCTGGCTAAAGACCGCCCCTCTCTTCAGATCTTCGCTGTCTCGCGTCGACACGACAGCCAGAACAGCACCGCGGATACGGAGAGCGAAACCCAGTAGTCGCTGGGCGCCGGCCCCCACCAGTGAATGTGCCATGGGATGTAGCGCGGGGCGAAATGCGCCACGCCATAGGCCGGGTTCAACACGAACCACAGGAAATCCTCGCTGATCCAGAACAGCATGATGCAGGCGAACACGCGCGCCTCGGCACGCCAGTTCCAGCGGCCGGTGAAGATCAACGGGAAGTGGAAGAACAGCCCCATGCAGGGAAACAGCCACGCGTGATAACCGGTCATCGGCCGGCCGCCCCAGAAAATGTCCAGCAGCCAGTGATGTTCGATGCGCCAGGTCGGCAGGTTAGCCGCCCAACCGGCGGCACCTTCGATCTGGATCTCCACATTCGCGAAAAAGAAAGCCAGCAGGAGGGTCCAGGCGAGGGTCAGCACCAGCACCAACGGGCGCATGGAGACGGAACCCTCCCCTGCCTGCGAGGGGTGTCGATCCAGCTTGCGCACGTTCAATGATCCACCGGTACGGCTGTTGACGACTTGCCCGCAAGTTGGGCCTGCACGATCTCCAGTACGCGCTGCGCGGCCTGCGGCTGGCCCAGGCGGCGCGCGTGTTCGCGCATGCGCGCCAATCGCTGGGGCTCGGCCAGCAATTGGCGTATCCGGTATTCGAGCGAGACCAGATCGATCGCCTTCAATGCCGCGCCCTGCTCCAGCACGTAGTCCGCATTGCGCTCTTCCTGGCCGGGAACCGGCGCGTAAACCACCATCGGCACCCCCATCGCCAGGCATTCGGATGTGGTCAGTCCGCCGGGCTTGGTAATCACCAGGTCGGAACAGGCCATCAGCTGCGGCACTTCATTGGTGAAGCCGAACGGGAATAAGCGCCCCGGATACTCCGCGGCGTGAACCTTCAGCTTGGCCAAAGCGGCTTCGTTGCGCCCGGCAAGCACGACGAGCTGGAAATCGTATTCGAGCCGCATCAGCGTGGCAGCCACTTCGTCGAGCTTGCCGACGCCGGCGCCACCGCCCATCAGCATGATGGTCTGCTTGGCCGGATCGAAGCCGAAATGCGCGGCACAGGCCTGGCGGTCCTGCGGCTGGGTGAACGCCGGCATCACCGGAATGCCGGTGGCGTGGATGCGCCCCGTCTCGATGTGGTTGGCCTGCATGCGGAAGGCGATTTCGTCGCTGGCGGCGAAGAAGCCCGTCATGCATGGGATCACCCACATGCCATGCAGATCGAAATCGGTGACCTGGACCCAGACCGGCACGGCGAAGCGCTCGCGCCGGATTTCGTGCATCAGCATTTCGGCAGGCAGGAAGTGGGTGCAGACGATGGCGTCCGGCGCGAACGCGTTGATCGCCTTGCGCAGGTCGCCCGTGCCCAGCCGCTCGATGGCGCGCCGCAGCTTCTGCATCGGGCCGTTCGGATCGGCCTCCGAACTGCGCTGGTACAGCATTCCCCAAAGGGTCGGGTAGCTGCTTATCAGCGTGATGTAGAAATCGGTGTACAGCTTGCGGAATGCGGACGGCACATAGTCCATCGCATCCAGGTGCCGGGTCTCGACATCCGGCAACGCCGCTTCGGCGGTCAGGCGCAACGCTTCGGCGGCCCGCATGTGGCCTGCTCCGGCGGAGACGCTGAGAAACAGGATTTTCTGCTGCGGCATGGGGCGGACCGTTGTCAGGTGACCGTCGGCGGGAACGTCCATGCCCCCGGTTGGCTTGCCAGACCGGCCACGTCGGTGGCCGGTCGTTCCGCACGTACCTTCAGCCTAGCATTCAGGAATAACGCACACCCGTGATTTCGTAATGCTTGACGCCGTTAGGCGCGGTGAACTCCAGGCTGTCGCCTTCGCTCTTGCCGATCAGCGCGCGCGCGATCGGCGAGGACACCGCGATCAGGCCCTGCTTGATGTCGGCTTCGAGGTCGCCCACGATCTGGTAGGTCACCTCGGCACCGCTGTCCTCGTCCGCCAGGTCCACGATGGCGCCGAACACCACCTTGCTGCCCGGGTTGAGGCGCGAGACGTCGATCACCTCGGCGGTGGAAAGCAGCGCTTCAAGCTGGCCGATGCGGCCTTCGATGAAGCTCTGCAGCTCGCGCGCGGCATGGTATTCGGCGTTCTCTTTCAGATCGCCGTGCGCGCGCGCCTCGGCGATGGCCGCGATGATGCGCGGGCGGTCTTCCGACTTCAGCTTGTCCAGCTCGTTGCGCAGGCGTTCCGAACCTGCCTTGGTGATGGGGGCGCGATTGCTCATGCGCTCAATTCCTTGTGGAGTTCCTGCAGGCTGTGCACGTCCGCACTGTTGTGGAAGTCCAGCGAGTGGACCAGCGCACGTGCGCCTGCGACGGTGGTGGAGTACGTGACGCGCTGCTGCAGGGCCTCGCGCCGGATCGAGAACGAGTCGGCGATGGCCTGCTTGCCCTCGGTGGTGTTGACGATATAGACGATCTCGCCGTTCTTGATGAGGTCGACGATGTGCGGGCGACCTTCGGCTACCTTGTTGATGCGCTCGCAGGCCACGCCGTGCTCGGCCAGGTATTTTGCGGTGCCCTCGGTGGCGACCAGGCTGAAGCCCTTCGCTAGCGCTTCGCGCGCCACCGGCAGCAGGCGATCCTTGTCGGCGTCGCGCACCGACACGAACACCTTGCCTTTCGGCGGCGTCTTGATGCCGGCGGCGTCGTGGCCGCGGGCAAAAGCCGCGCCGAAGCTGCGGCCCACGCCCATCACCTCGCCAGTGGAACGCATCTCGGGGCCGAGGATGGGATCCACGTTCTGGAACTTGAGGAACGGGAAGATCGCTTCCTTCACCGAGTAGTACGAGGGGATCACTTCCTTGGTAGCGCCCTGCTGCTTGAGCGAACGGCCGGCCATCGCGCGCGCCGCGATCTTGGCCAGCGGTACACCGGTGGCCTTGGACACGAACGGCACGGTGCGCGAGGCACGCGGATTCACTTCGAGGATGAACACGGTGTCGCCCTGGATGGCGAACTGCGTGTTCATCAGGCCGATGACCTTGAGTTCCTTCGCCATGGCGATGACCTGGCGGCGCATCTCGTCCTGTACCTCGGCGGTCAGCGAGTACGGCGGCAGCGAACAGGACGAATCGCCCGAATGGACGCCTGCCTCCTCGATGTGTTCCATGATGCCGCCGATCAGCACGTTGCCTTCGGCGTCCGCGATGATGTCCACGTCCACCTCGACCGCGTGGTCGAGGAAGCGATCCAGCAACACCGGCGAATCGTTCGAGACCTGCACGGCCTCGCGGATGTAGCGCGACAAGTCGGCATCGTCGTAAACCACTTCCATCGCGCGGCCGCCGAGCACGTAACTCGGGCGCACGACCAGCGGGTAACCGATCTCGCGGGCCAGCGCCAGCGCCTCGTCCGCGTTGCGTGCCGTGCGGTTCGGCGGCTGGATCAGGCCGAGCTTGACGATCATCTGCTGGAAACGCTCGCGGTCTTCGGCCAGATCGATGGAATCCGGCGAGGTGCCGATCACCGGCACGCCTGCCGCTTCGAGCGCACGCGCAAGCTTCAGCGGCGTCTGGCCACCGTATTGCACGATCACGCCCTTGGGCTTCTCCAGATCGACGATCTCCAGCACGTCCTCAAGCGTCAGCGGTTCGAAGTAGAGGCGGTCGGAAGTGTCGTAGTCGGTCGACACGGTTTCCGGGTTGCAGTTGACCATGATGGTTTCGAAACCATCCTCGCGCAGGGCGAGCGCCGCGTGCACGCAGCAGTAGTCGAACTCGATGCCCTGGCCGATGCGGTTCGGGCCACCGCCCAGCACGATGATCTTCTCGCGGCTGCTCGGGTTGGCTTCGCACTCTTCCTCGTAGGTCGAGTACATGTAGGCCGTGGTGGTGGCGAACTCGGCGGCGCAGGAGTCCACGCGCTTGTACACCGGCCGCACGCCTAGCGTGCGGCGCAGGTGGCGGACGGCACCTTCGTCCGAACCGGTGAGCTCGGCGACGCGCGCGTCGGAGAAGCCCATGCGCTTGAGTTCGCGCATGCGCGGCGCGTCGAGCGCGCTGATGCCCTGCGCACGCACCTCGTTCTCGGTCAGCACGATGTCCTCGAACGCGGCGAGGAACCAGGGGTCGACGCGACTGAGGCCATACACCTCGTCCAGCGTCAGGCCCGCGCGGAAGGCATCGGCGAGATGGAACACGCGATCGGGGCGCGGTTCGCGCAACTCGCGCTTGAGCGTGGCCAGGCCTTCGTCGGTGCTGATGTCCAGCCCCGTGGGGTTGAGGCCGGTCTTGCCGATTTCCAGGCCGCGCAGCGCCTTCTGCAGCGACTCGTGGAAGGTGCGACCCATCGCCATCACCTCGCCCACCGACTTCATCTGCGTGGTGAGGCGAGCATCGGCGGACGGGAACTTCTCGAACGCAAAACGCGGAATCTTGGTGACCACGTAGTCGATGGTCGGCTCGAACGACGCCGGCGTCAGGCCGCCGGTGATGTCGTTCTTGAGTTCGTCCAGCGTGTAGCCCACGGCCAGCTTCGCCGCGATCTTGGCGATCGGGAAACCGGTGGCCTTGGAGGCGAGCGCGGACGAGCGCGACACGCGCGGGTTCATCTCGATGACCACCACGCGGCCGTTCTCGGCATTGATGCCGAACTGCACGTTGGAGCCGCCGGTATCCACGCCGATCTTGCGCAGCACGGCGATGGAGGCGTTGCGCAGGCGCTGGTATTCCTTGTCGGTGAGCGTCTGCGCCGGCGCGACGGTGATCGAGTCGCCGGTGTGCACGCCCATCGGGTCGAGGTTTTCGATCGAGCACACGATGATGCAGTTGTCCGCCTTGTCGCGGACCACTTCCATCTCGAATTCCTTCCAGCCGAGCACGGATTCCTCGACCAGCACTTCGCCCACCGGCGAAAGCTCGAGGCCGCGCTTGACGATCTCTTCGAACTCTTCCTTGTTGTACGCGATGCCGCCACCCGATCCGCCGAGGGTGAAGCTCGGGCGGATGATGGTCGGGAAGCCCACCTTCGCCTGCGCCAACAGCGCCTGCTCGAAGGTGCGGACCACTTCGGCCTTCGGGCACTCCAGGCCGATGTCGGCCATGGCCACGCGGAACAGCTCGCGGTCTTCGGCCATGCGGATGGCTTCGCGCGAGGCGCCGATCAGCTCGACGTTGTACTTCTCGAGCACGCCGTTGTCGGCGAGGTCGAGCGCGCAGTTGAGGCCGGTCTGGCCGCCCATGGTGGGCAGCACGGCGTCCGGACGCTCCTTGGCGATGATGCGTTCCACCGTCTGCCAGTTGATCGGCTCGATGTAGACGGCGTCGGCCGTCTCCGGGTCGGTCATGATCGTGGCGGGGTTGGAGTTCACCAGGATGACGCGGTAGCCCTCTTCCTTCAGCGCCTTGCAGGCCTGTGCGCCGGAGTAGTCGAACTCGCAGGCCTGGCCGATGACGATCGGACCGGCGCCGATGATGAGGATGCTCTTGATGTCGGTACGCTTGGCCATCTCAGCGGGCCTCCTGCATCAGCTTGGCGAAACGTTCGAAGAGATAACCGATGTCGTGCGGCCCGGGGCTCGCCTCCGGGTGACCCTGGAAACAGAAGGCCGGGCGGTCGGTGAGCGCGAAGCCCTGCAGCGAACCGTCGAACAGCGAGGAATGGGTGACGCGCACGTTCGCCGGCAGCGTGGCCGGGTCGACGGCGAAGCCGTGGTTCTGCGAGGTGATCAGCACGCGGCCGTCGTCCATGTCCTTCACCGGATGGTTCGCACCGTGGTGGCCGAACTTCATCTTCAGCGTCTTCGCGCCCAGCGCCAGGCCCATGATCTGGTGGCCCAGGCAGATGCCGAACAGCGGGATCCTGGCGTCGAGGAAGGCGCGCGTCGCGACGATGGCGTAATCGCAGGCCGCCGGATCGCCGGGGCCGTTGGAGAGGAACACACCATCCGGTTTCATCGCCAGCACATCGGCCGCCGGCGTCTGCGCAGGCACCACGGTGATGTCGCAGCCCTGCTCGGCCAGCAGGCGCAGGATGTTCTGCTTCACGCCGAAGTCGTAGGCCACGACCTTGAAGCGCTTGGACGGCTGGCTGAAGCGGGTATGGTCGAGGTCGTAGACGCCCTCGTTCCACGGATACGGCTGCGTGACGCTGACCACCTTGGCCAGGTCCATGCCGTTGAGGCCGGGGAAGGCACGCGCCTTCGCCAGCGCAGCTTCGGCGTCGATGGCTTCGCCGGCCACGATGCAGCCGTTGAGCGCGCCCTTGTCGCGCAGGATGCGGGTCAACCGGCGCGTGTCGATGCCGGCGATGGCCACGATGCCGTGGCGCTTCAGGTAATCCGGCAGGCTTTCGCTGCTGCGCCAGTTGCTCGCGCGGCGCGGCACGTCGCGCACGATCAGGCCGGCGGCATGCACGGCGGTGGACTCGGCATCCTCGGCATTGATGCCGGTGTTGCCGATGTGCGGGTACGTAAGGGTGACGATCTGACGCGAGTACGAGGGATCGGTGAGGATCTCCTGGTACCCCGTCATGGCCGTGTTGAAGACCACTTCGCCGACGGTTTCGCCGGTAGCGCCCACGGCGTGGCCGTGGAACACGCTGCCGTCTTCGAGGGCAAGCAGAGCGGGAATGGACATGGGGAACCGCCTTTCAGGTGCAGCAAAGTCCGCAAGCCGCGAAAAGCAGGCTTGAGAACCTTGTAAGGGAGGACGTTCGGGCGGGTGGCAATGATAGGCGCAGGGGCGCTGTCTGTCCACTTCGAATCTGGCATGAGGCGCGGATTTCGTCAGCATCCGTATCGCCTCGTGGCGCTACACTGGCGCAACGTTTCCAGGGGAATGAAGCTTGCCCATGTGTCCGGATGCCCTGCTCGATCCTGCCCGTTTTGATCGCCCGGACACGCTGGTGCAGTCGGAGCCGTTCCCTTTCATGGTGGCCCACGGCCAATTGCCCGACGAGGCGCGCGGCGACCTGGACCGCGACTTTCCGCGCTATCCCAGCGCGGGCTTCTTTCCGTGGGATCCTGCCGACTGCGGTCCAACGGTCAATGCGCTGATCGAGCAGCTCACCACGCCGGAGTTCGCCAGCCTGATCGGCCGCAAGCTCGGCATCGACAACCTCGGCCAATATCCCACCCTGGTGACGCTGTGCCGGCTGCTGAACAAGCGCCACGGCACCATTCACACCGACAGCAAATCCAAGGTGGCCACCGCCCTGCTCTATCTCAACCCGCAGTGGCCCGACACCAGCGACGGCTGCCTGCGCTTCCTCGGCAAAATCGACGACATCGATGCCATGGTCACTCCCGAGCTGCCGCCGCTGTACGGCGAGTTCGCCGTGTTCAAGCGCTGCGACAACTCCTTCCATGGCCACTTGCCCTACGAGGGCGAACGCCGGGTGATCCAGGTCGCCTGGCTTACCAGCGAAGAAGAAAAGCTGCGCAAGACCAAGCGCGGCAAATTCTCCCGCCTGTTCAAGAAGCTGTTCGGCAAGCTGGACACGCAATACGGCGCCGGCCGCGATCGCAACGCCGCGCACCGCGACTGAGCGCCCTTCAACGGGCGAAATGCCAGAGCACGTAAGCGGCGAACACGCCGTACAGCAGGCCGACCGGCAGCAACCGGTGCGCGTCCGCGCGGCCGCGCCGGAACAGCCACCACAGGTAGGCAATGGCAGCAGCGGTAAGGGCGCCTGACACGATCAGCGGACGATCGAACAGCCACGGCGTGGCGAAAATCGCCAAGGCGCTGGGGATGGTGGCCTGGATCATCATCGCGCCGGAAATATTCGCCAACGCCAGGCGCTCCTTGCCCTGGCGCACCCAGATCAGCGCGTTGAGCGTTTCCGGCAGCTCGGTCGCCACCGGGCTCAGCACCAGCGCCACCAGATGCGGCGGCCACGCGAGCACTGCGCCAATGGCTTCCAGCTGACCCACAAACACCCGCGAAGCCGCGGCGATCACCACCAGGGCGACCAGCGTCTGCAGCAGCACCCACGTCATGGATGGTTGCGCCTGGCGTGGACGAAACTTCAGCGGCTCCAGTTCCTCTTCGACCGGCGCCGTGTCGTCGCTGCGCATCTCGCGCCACACGTACGCTGCATAGGCCAGCAGGAACACCACGCCAAATGCGGGCTTGAGCGCAAAGGCCACCAGGCCAAGGCCGACCTTGAGCGCGAAGATCGCCAGAAACCATCCCTGATCGCGGGCCAACCGACGATGATCGACCCGCACCAGCCCGTCGGTGCGCTGCAGGCGCTTGCGATGCACCCACAGCGCGACGCCAACCACGGCATAGGCGATGGTGGACAGGACGAGGGGACCGCCCATCGCCGCGCCCACGCCGATATCGCGCGCCGCCGGTGTCTTGCCGAAGATGACCGCGACGAAAGTGACGGCGCTTTCCGGCAAGGCAGTGCCGAACGCGGCCAGCACGGTACCGGTCGCGGTGGCGCCCAGGTCGAGCTTGCGGCCCAGCCATTCGACGCCGTTGACGAAGTATTCGCAGGCCAGATAGATCGCACCCGCAGATGCGAAGAACAGGACGAGGGTAAGCAGCATGGGAGATCCGGGCCGGGCGAACGGACAAACCGATGGCGCAACGACATCGTTCGCCCGGCCGGGTGAACACGTCGCTGGCCAAAGGTCTCGCCGGGCAAGGCGTCGCACGGCGACGCCTACCGTTCGCACCATGGCGCCGCGAAGGCAACCAAGTCTGTTGATGCGAACGCCTCGGGGATGAGGCTGGCTACTCCCCAATGACAGGCTGGCGATGGTAATGATCGCCAGCGGGCGTGGCAAGTTTTTGCGCGCTCAGCCCAACGGCGCGAACACGTCTTCCAGTTGCCAGTGACCCGCAGCGCGGCCCACCAGCCAGCGTGCCGCCTGCAGCGCGCCACGGGCGAAGATCGTACGATCGGTGGCGCGGTGGCCCAACTCCAGCCGCTCGCCCTGGCCGATCAGCAGCGCCTGGTGCTCGCCCACGATGTCGCCGCCGCGCACCACGGCGAAACCGATGCTGCCGGGAACGCGCTCGCCCGTACGCCCTTCGCGGCTATACACCGCGCTGGCCTCCAGCGTGGTGCCGCGCGCCGCGGCAGCGGCGTGGCCCAGCGCCAGCGCAGTGCCCGAGGGCGCATCCTGCTTGCGTCCGTGATGGGCCTCGACGATTTCCAGGTCCCACTCCGGCATCGCGGCGGCGGCCTCGCGCAGCAGGCGCGACAGCAGCGCCACGCCCAGGCTGAAGTTCGCCGCGCGCAGCAGCGCGATGCGTGTTCCGGCAGCATCCAACCTAGCCTGCTGGGCGGCATCGAGCCCGGTGGTTCCGGTCACCAGCGGGATGCCGTGCGCGAGGCAATGCTCCAGCGCAGCTGTTAGGCCGGCCGGGCCGCTGAAGTCGATCACCGCGTCCAGCGAGGGCGCGCGCGACCAGTCATGCGCATAGCGCAAGCCCTGCCCCAGCCAGACGGGTTCGCCGTCATGCACCGAACCGGGCGACACCACCGCATGCGCCAGTTCGTAGCGGCCGTCGACGCGCAACAGCGACAGCAGGGCCTGGCCCATGCGGCCGGAGGCGCCATTGATGGCGAGGCGGAGCGGCGAACTGGTCATGGCGGACATCCCGGCATAGGCGGCAAACGGACGTCCAAAGTTAACTTACGAAGTCACCTTCGACCAGAATTGTTTCACACCGTCGAACCAGTTGTGCGCACGCGGCATGTGCTCTTCGGCCCTGCCTTCGTTGAAGCTGGCCTCGAGCTGCTCCAGCAATTCGCGCTGCTGCTTGGTCAGCCGCACGGGCGTTTCCACCACTACGCGGCAGATCAGGTCGCCGGTACGGCCGTTGCGCACCGACTTCACGCCGCGCCCGCGCAGGCGGAAGCTCTGGCCGGTCTGGGTTTCCGGCGGGATGGTGATCGGGACCTCGCCTTCCAGCGTGGGCACCGGCAGTTCCGCACCGAGCGCGGCCTGCGAGAAACGGATCGGCACTTCGCAATAGAGGTCGTTGCTCTCGCGCTGGAAGATCGCGTGCTCGCGCACGCGCACTTCCACGTATAGGTCGCCGGCCGGCGTGCCGGCCGGACCGGCTTCGCCCTGCCCGGTCAGGCGGATGCGGTCGCCGTTGTCCACGCCGGCGGGAATCTTCACCGACAGCGTGCGGGTTTCCTCGAGCCGGCCTTCGCCGTGGCACTGCTTGCAAGGCTTCTCGATGGTCTGGCCGCTGCCGCCGCAATGCGGGCAGGCCTGCTGGATCGAGAAGATGCCGTTCTGCATGCGCACGCGGCCATGGCCATGGCAGGTCTTGCATTGCGTAGTCTTGCCGTCGGCCGAACCGCTGCCGTTGCAATGGTGGCAGTTGACCTGGGACGGGATCTCGATCTTGCGCTCGATGCCGAACACGGCCTCTTCGAGATCGAGTTCCATGATGTAGCGCAGGTCGGCGCCGCGGCGTGGCTGGCGACTGCGGCCACCGCCGAAGATGTCGCCGAAGATGTCGCCGAAGATATCGCCCATGTCGCCGAAACCGCCGCCGCCGCGACCGCCCATGCCGCCCTCGAAGGCGGCGTGGCCGTACTGGTCGTACAGCGCGCGCTTCTGCGCGTCGGAGAGCACTTCGTAGGCCTCCTTGGCCTCCTTGAACTTCTCCTGCGTCGCGGGATCGTCGGGGTTGCGGTCCGGGTGGTACTTCATCGCCAGGCGGCGGAAGGACTTTTTCAGCTCGACCTCGGTAACCGTGCGTTCGACACTGAGGACTTCGTAGTAATCGCGCTTGCTCATGTCTTGGAAATCAACTTGCTCTCAATGCGACGGTCGGGAACGATCCAGAGTGCGGCGATGCACAGGTAACAAACAATCGCCGCCCAGGAGTAGCCCAGCAACGCCGAGGGAATGGCCACGATGTTGAGGAGCGCCGAGGTCATGGTCTTGGGATCCATGCGGCCGCCGATGGCCGAGGCCAGAAACGACTTCTCGCCGCCGTTGCAGCGGATCAGGCTGCTCACCGTAATATGCCAGCACACGGCGATACACAGCATGACGACGCCGTACAACGCCGTCGGAAATGGCGCGTAGTGGCTCTCGCCCATCCATGCCGTGACGAACGGCAACAGCGACAGCCAGAACAGCACGGCCAGATTGCCCCACAGCACGCGGCCGTCGATATGCTCGACGGCCATCAGGATGTGGTGATGGTTGTTCCAGATCAGCCCCACGTTGATGTAACTGAGCGCATAAGCCAGGAACAGCGGCCACTGCGCCAGCAACGCCTGCGGGTCGTGCCCATCCGGCACCTTCAGTTCCAGCACCATGATGGTGATGAGGATCGCCACCACACCGTCGGTGAAGGCCGTCATCCGTTCTTTGGTCATCCGCTCCCCCGATGAAACCGGCCGGATCCCGCGGAGAACCGCGGGATCCGGCCGCATGACTATAAGCGACGATTACTTTTTGTCGTCCTTCACTTCGGTGAACTCGGCATCCACCACGTCGTCGGGCTGGGCCGAACCGTGCGGGCCGGGCTGTGCGCCGGCATCCGCCGGGCCCTGACCCTGGGCAGCGGCGTACAGCGCCTGGGCGGCCTGTTCGAGCTTGGAGATCTTCGACTCGATCAGCGCCTTGTCGTCGCCGTCCTTGACCTTCTCCAGCTCCGACAGCGCCTCTTCGATGCTGCCGATCTGCGCGCCGACCTTGCCGCCGTGCTCCTTCAGCGCACCGCGGGTGGCATGCACCAGCTGGTCCGCCTTGTTGCGCGTGCCCACCAGTTCGTGGAACTTCTTGTCTTCTTCCTTGTTGGCCTCGGCGTCGGCCACCATGCGGGCGATCTCTTCCTCGGACAGGCCCGAGCCGGCCTTGATCTCGATCTTCTGTTCCTTGCCGGTCTTCTTGTCCTTGGCCGACACGTGCAGGATGCCATTGGCGTCGATGTCGAAGGTCACTTCGATCTGCGGCATGCCGCGCGGCGCCGCATCGATGCCCTGCAGGTCGAACTTGCCCAGCGACTTGTTGGCGTTGGCGCGTTCGCGCTCGCCCTGCAGCACGTGTACGGTCACCGCGGTCTGGTTGTCGTCGGCGGTGGAGAAGGTCTGCGCCGCCTTGGTCGGCACCGTGGTGTTCTTCTCGATCAGCTTGGTCATCACGCCGCCCATGGTCTCGATGCCCAGCGACAGCGGGGTCACGTCGAGCAGCAGCACGTCCTTGACCGAACCGCCCAGCACGCCGCCCTGGATCGCTGCGCCCACGGCCACGGCCTCATCCGGGTTGACGTCCTTGCGCGGCTCCTTGCCGAAGAAGTCCTTCACCGACTCCTGCACCTTGGGCATGCGGGTCTGGCCGCCGACCAGGATCACCTCGTCGACATCGGACACGCGCAGGCCGGCATCATTGAGCGCGGTACGGCACGGCTCGATGGTGCGCTTGACCAGGTCTTCCACCAGCGCTTCCAGCTTGGCGCGGGTGAGCTTGATGTTGAGGTGCTTCGGGCCGGAAGCGTCGGCCGTCACGTACGGCAGGTTCACCTCGGTCTGGTGCGAGGAGGACAGCTCGATCTTGGCGCGCTCGGCGGCGTCCTTCAGGCGCTGCAGGGCCAGCGGATCCTTGCGCAGGTCGATGCCCTGGTCCTTCTGGAATTCCTCGACTAAATAGTCGATGACGCGCATGTCGAAGTCTTCGCCACCGAGGAAGGTGTCGCCGTTGGTGGCCAGCACTTCGAACTGCTTCTCGCCGTCGACCTCGGCGATCTCGATGATCGACACGTCGAAGGTACCGCCGCCCAGGTCGTACACCGCGATCTTGCGGTCGCCGCCCTTCTTGTCCAGGCCGTAGGCCAGCGCAGCCGCGGTCGGCTCGTTGATGATGCGCTTCACTTCCAGGCCGGCGATGCGGCCGGCGTCCTTGGTGGCCTGGCGCTGGCTGTCGTTGAAGTAGGCGGGCACCGTGATGACGGCCTCGGTGACCGGCTCGCCGAGATAGTCCTCGGCGGTCTTCTTCATCTTCATCAGCACCTTGGCGGAGACTTCCGGCGGCGCCATCTTCTTGCCGTCGCCGGTGGCCACCCATGCGTCGCCGTTGTCGTTGGCGACGATGGAGTACGGCACGATGTGGATGTCCTTCTGCACCTCGGCATCGGTGAACTTGCGGCCGATCAGGCGCTTCACCGCATAGAACGTGTTCTTGGGATTGGTCACGCCCTGGCGCTTGGCCGGCGCGCCCACCAGCACTTCGCCGTCCTTGCTGAAAGCCACGATGGACGGCGTGGTGCGGTCGCCCTCCGAATTCTCGATGACCTTGGTGGTGCTGCCGTCCATCACGGACACGCAGGAATTGGTAGTGCCCAGGTCGATGCCGATGATCTTGCCCATGAATGTGCTCCCGAATCTCGAAGGCGGCCCCCACGGCCGCGCAATGGTTTTCCAGATGGGGCCCGCGTGCGGCGAATCAATGCCGACGGGACTCCGGATGCGTCGCGCCCGTGGCGCGCGGTTCAGCCTCTGTCAGTCTTTCGCCACCGCCACCAGCGCGGGGCGCAGCAGACGGTCGTTCAACACGTAGCCTTTCTGCAGGACGCTGACCACGGTGCCCGCCGGCGTACCGGGCGCTTCGACCATGCTGACCGCGTGGTGGCGCTCGGGGTCCAGCGGCTGGCCCAGCGGATCGACCTGCGCCAGACCATGGTTCTCGCCCACCTTCAGCAGCGACTTGAGCGTGAGGCCAAGGCCTTCGCGCATCGCCGTCACGTCGGCGGTTTCCACCGCGAGGCCGCTTTCCAGGCCGTCGAACACGGGCAGCAGCTCGTTCAGCAGCTTCTCGTTGGCGAAGCGGCGCGCCTGCTCCAGGTCGCGATGCAGCCGGCGGCGCTGGTTTTCCAGCTCGGCCTTCTCGCGCAGCACGGTCTCGCGCAGCTCGCTGTTGCCGGCCTCCACCTCGGCCACGCGCGCCTTGAGCGCCTCGATGTCGGCGTTGAGCGCCTCGCTGGCGGCATCGACGTCGGACGCCGGGTGCGGATCGTTGTTCTGCATGAATGACTCCAAACCTTGTCCGTGGCCGGCATGCGCCGACCGATTCAAAACCTGCGGGCAACCCCGCCTCCCGCGCTTTTTATGAGGCCGTCGCCGCGCGATTCAAGGCATCGCTGAGCAGCCCGGCGGTGGCCTGCACCACCGGTATCACCCGCTCGTAGGCCATGCGCGTGGGGCCTATCACGCCCACCGCCCCCAGCACGCGCCCCTGCACGCCATAGCTGGCGGTGACCACGCTGCAGCCGTCCAGCGCCGCGAAGCCCGATTCCTCGCCGATGAACAGCCGCACGCCCGGCGCCCGTGCGCACGACTCCATCAGCTGCAGCAGCCCGTTCTTCTGCTGGAACGCCTCGAACAGTTCGCGCAGGCGCTGCAGGTCGGCCAGTTCGGCATAGCCCATGAGGTTGGTCTGGCCACTGACCAGCACCTCGTCGCCCTCGGCCTGCGGCGCGAACGAAGCCGTAGCCAGCTCGGTGGCATTCGCCACCAGCCGGTTCAGCTCGCTGCCCGCCGCGCGCAACTCGGCCAGCAGGTGGGCGCGGATGTCGTCCACGCGCCGGCCGACGTAATGGGCATTGAGGTAATTCGCCGCCTGCTCCAGCTCGCGGCCGTCCAGCGGCTTGGCCAGCTGCACCACGCGGTTCTGCACCTGGTTGTCGGAGAACACCAGGATCACCAGCACTCGTGCGTCGGGCAACGGCACGAAATCGATGTGGCGCAGCGGAAAATCCGCCTGTCGCGGCACCGTCACCACGCCGGCAAAGTGCGTCATGGCAGACAACAGGCTGGAAGCGTTGCCCAGCAGGTCGCGTGTGGTCGCCGGCCCCGGCGGCAGTTCGCGCTGCAGGCGGGCCATATCCTCGTGCTGCAGCGGCTGCAGCTCGATCAGACTGTCCACGAACAGGCGCAGGCCGCGCGGCGTAGGAATGCGCCCCGCCGACGTGTGCGGCGAGGCCACCAGGCCGGCCTCCTCGAGGTCGGCCATGATGTTGCGGATGGTCGCCGGGCTCACGTCCAGCCCCGAGGAACGGGACAGCGTGCGGGAACCCACCGGCTCGCCGTCGGCCAGATATTGCGCGATCAGGCTGCGCAGCAGGCGCCGCGTGCGTGCATCGAGTTCATGGTCGTAAGGACGGGACATGCGCCGTGGCGAGTAGCAATCGGTGAGACAGGAAAGAAATAGGGTTTGCGTGCCTGCGATGCAAGCTGCCGCATGAATTGTAGCCGCAGGCCAGCCGCTACAATCACCCGACCACCTCCGGACTGCCGCCAGCCCGCCATGCTCACCTCGCTACACGTCCGCCATTTCGCCGTCGTCGAACAAGCCGAAGTCGATTTCGGTACCGGCCTTACCGTCGTCAGCGGCGAAACCGGCGCCGGCAAGTCGCTGCTGGTGGATGCCCTGCTGCTGCTCGCCGGCGCGCGCGCCGACAGCGGCATGGTGCGCACGGGCAGCGATCGCGCGGAATTGTCCGCCGAATTCGACCTCGCCACCCTGCCCGAGGCCCAGGCATGGCTGGCACGCGAGGAACTGGACGACGGCGAGGCCTGCCAGTTGCGCCGCGTGATCCGCGCCGAAGGCAGCTCGCGCGCGTGGATCAACGGCCGCCCCGCCAGCGCCGGCCAGCTGGGCGAACTGGCCTCCCTGCTGGTCGAGATCCACGGCCAGCACGAGCACCAGGCGCTGCTTTCCCGCGCCCACCAGCTCGCCCTGCTCGATGCCCATGCCGGCCACGAACCGCTGGCCGCGCAGGTGCGCGAACTGGCCGTGCAATGGCGCGAACTCGGCGCGCGCATCCGCCGCCTGAGCGGCGGCGCGGATCGCGAACAGCGGCTGGAGCTGTTGCGCCACGAACTCGCCGAGCTGGAGCAATGGGCGTTGCCGGGCACCGAGCTGGCCGAACTGGAAGCCAGCCACAAGCGCCTCGCCAACGCCGGCCGGCTCGCCGAAGGCGCTGCCGGCGTGGTCGAGCTGCTGGATGGCGATGGCGAATTCGCGCTGCGCCGCGCGCTGGGCCGTGCCCATGCCGAACTGGGCAAGCTCGCTGCATTGGACGACACGCTGAATCCCGTGCTGGAACTGCTGGACAACGCCGCGATCCAGCTCCACGAGGCCACCGACACGCTGGAACGCTACGCGCAGGATGTCGACCTCGATCCGGAGCGCTTCGCCGAAGTCGATGCCCACCTCGCCCGCCTGCACGAGCTAGGTCGCCGCCATCGCCTGCCGATTGCCGAGCTGCACGACAAGGTCCATGCCCTGCACGCTGAACTGGCCGAACTGGAGGGTGCCGGCGAAGCGCTGGAACAACTCGCCGCCCAGCGCGACCGCGCCCGCAGCGACTACGACCAGGCTGCAGAAAAGCTGGGCAAATCGCGCCGGAAAGCCGCAGAAAAGCTGGGCAAGGAAGTCAGCTCCCTGATGGCCGAACTGGGCATGGCGGGCGGCGTACTCAAGGTCGAACTGGAACCTGCCGATGGCGAAGAGCCCGATCCGCAGGGCCGCGAGCGTTGCGAGCTGCTGGTCAGCGCCAATCCCGGCCAGCCGCCGCGCGCATTGCGCAAGGTGGCCTCCGGCGGCGAACTCGCGCGCATCAGCCTAGCCATCGAAGTCGCCACCCTGGGCAACGACAGCGTAGGCACCATGGTATTCGACGAAGTGGACAGCGGCATCGGCGGCGCGGTGGCGGAAGTCGTCGGCCAGAAGCTGCGCGCGCTGGGCGGCCAGCGTCAGGTGCTGTGCGTCACCCACCTGCCCCAGGTGGCCGCACAAGGCCACGCGCATCTGTTCGTGAGCAAGCACAGCGACGGCAGCCATACCCGTACGCAGATCCAGTCGCTGAACGCCGAAGGCCGGCGCGACGAACTGGCCCGCATGCTAGGCGGCGTGGAAATCACCCGCGAGACCCGCGCCCATGCGAAGCAGATGCTGGAACGCGCACAGGCCTGAGAGACTGTTCGACGCAGGCCAAGGGCGCTGCGCGGGCTCTAGCCGTTGGCCGGCAACAGTCCGCGCTCGCTGGCCATCCGGTAAAGCTCCAGTTCCGAGCCCGCGTTGAGCTTGCCCATCACACTGGCGCGGTGGATATAGACGGTCTTCTGGCCGATGCCCAGTTCTGCCGCCACCTGCTTGGGTGTCTTGCCGCAGGCGAGCAGCAGGAAAACCTCGCGTTCGCGGGCGGTCAGGCGGTGCAGCGGATCAAGCGCGGATTCCGGCTGCTCGGCACGGCGCTGGCGCAGGTCGGAACTGAGGAAGCGCTCGCCCTGCATCACTGCGCGCAGGCCGGCCACCAGTTCCTCAGGCGCCACGCCCTTGGTCACGTAGCCGCTGGCGCCGCGGCGCAAGGCCTCGGAGACGTAGGGTTCGCCGTCGTGCATGCTCAGCACCACGACGCGCGTGTCCGGCGACACGCTGCCAAGGTGTTCGATCAGGGGCAGGCCGCTGCCGTCGGGCAGCGAGAGGTCCAGCGCCACCAGGTCGGGGCGGTGCTGCGACACCACTTCCACCGCGTCGTCCGCGCTGCGGCACTCGCCCACCACCTTGAGATCGGGCTCCAGCCCGATCAGGCGCTTGAAGCCTTCGCGCACGATGGCGTGGTCATCGACAAGGACAATGCTGTACATCCGCCTACTGTAGGAGCTTGAGTGATGGAAATCACCCGCGTTGCAAGCGCTGCCGAACGGCACATATTCCAATCGGCTCCCGCCTCATCGGACCGAGGCAAGCCAACGCACCGCCAAAAGTCCCTAGACACGGATGTCTGGCTGATTGCGCTGCCGCGACAAGCCTAGTCCCGGGCATTTACGCCCTCGCTCTCGCGCAGCTGCGACACGGATCGCCCATGTACCATCACAAGGATGCGCAACAGACCCTTCCGTCCACTGCACTCCGGCCCGCTGCTGGGGGCGCTCTACCTGTTGTTGTGGGTGCTGCTGTCGCCGACGGCGCAACCGTATTGGATGCTGCCTTACGGCATGCGTTTCGGTGCGTTGCTGCTGCTGCCCGTACGCAGTTGGGGCTGGTTGCTGGGAGCCGAACTGGTCGCCTCCGCGGGCATGAGCCTCCACGACGGATTGCCGATGGGCTGGAAGGGCTATTTCCTCGGCGAACTGCCCGAACCGTTGGTGACCGCGGCGAGCCTGTGGCTGCTGCGCCGCTTCAACCCCCACGCGGGCACGAACCTGCACAACCCGCAGGAAACGGCCCGCTTGCTACTGGCCGCGATGCTCGTGGTGCTCGCCACTGCGGCGGTGGACATCGGCCTGCTCACAGTGATCCATACCACCGCGGCCGAAGATGCCCTGATCCACATGCTGGGCAACGAGCTGCTGGGCGATTACCTCAGCGTGCTGCTGGTCGTGCCGGTGATGATCCTGCTGCTGCGCTCTCCGCCCGGTCGTCATTCTCTGGCGGGCCTGGCGCTGGACGGCCTGCAGGTCATGCTGCCGGCCATGGCCATCTTGCTGCTGCTGTCCGAACAGGCCTCGTCGCAGCCGCAGTTCGCCCGCGCGCTGTCGCTGGCGCCGGTGCTGTTCTTCGCCTTCCGCCATGGCTGGCGCGGCGCCGCCCTGGCCATGATCGTCTCCAGCCTCGGCATGACCGTGCTGGACCAGCGGCTCGGCCATGCCCCCTCGGCCGCCGGCTACCTGTTCCTGGCCGTGGCCGGCACCGGCACCTTGATGCTCGGCTCGGCCACCGATGCGCTGCGCCGAAGCAAGCTGCGCGTAGCCGAGCAGAACACCCACCTCGCCGCGATCAACCGGCGGCTGGACCAGTTGGCGCGGCAACTGCGCGCCGCCGCCCGCGGCAACCTGCAGGCCGAGGAAAACCAGCGCAAACACATGGCTGCCGAACTGCATGACGAGCTGGGGCAGAACATCACGGCGATCCAGACCCACGTGAAGCTCGCGCAGGCCCGCCTGCAACAGGCCGGTCTCGAGGACATCGGCACCTCGATCAACGGCATCCTCGCCCACATGCGCCGCGCCCTGCACCGCTTGCTGGACGATCTGCGCCCCGCCGTGCTGGACGAATTCGGCCTGCTGCGCGCGCTGGACGAAGGCCCGATCCGCGACCTGCTGAACGCGGCAGGCATCAGCTACCACACCGAATTGCACGGCGATCCGCGCCTGCTGGACGACGACACCCGCACCGCGATCTATCGGCTGGCGCAGGAGAGCGCCACCAACGCCGTCAAGCATGCCAAGGCCAGCGAATTCCGGCTGCGCTTGCGCATCGGAGAGCGCCACGGCGCGGCGCTGGCCCTACTCGACCTGCGCGACAACGGCATCGGCCTGCCCGAACGCCCGTCGCGCGGCGGGCGTGGCATGCAGGGCATGCGCGACCGTGTCACTTCATTGGGCGGCCTGTTCCAGCTGCGCCCCTCGTCACGCGGCGTACACTTACGCGTTTTGTTGCGAAGCAACAATGACTTACCGGTCACGCTTCGGACCATCTAGGAAATTTTCCGATACCCAGAGCGTGAAAGCTTCGTTAGGATTTTTCCATCGATGTGGGGGAGCCGCCATCGTGAGATGGCGTGCCGGAGTCCTCGTGGGGACGGCGACTCCGGAGTGATGGCAGGAAGCCATCTGGTCGTTACCAGGGATGAAGGGTCCAGCGAGCAATTCGCAGGCCTGACATCCGAAAGGTACCGAGGCAATCGCGAGGTGGACAGGAGTCCTTCCTCGCGATTTTTTTTGCGCCTGCCACATCCCTTGGCGGCGCCACTTCCATGACAGATGCAGCAGCGAAGCCGCACCCGGTGATTGGTGGGCGGCCGGGGGCTTGCCGAGGAATCGGGAAATCGGGCGGAATCAGCCTTTGCGAGCGCGGTTCTTGGGGCGCACGTACAGCACCAGGCTGTGGTCTTCGATCACATAGCCGTGGCGGGCCGCGACCTCGCGCTGCAGGCGCTCGATCTCCTCGCTGACGAACTCGATGACCTTTCCGCTGTCCACATCGATCATGTGGTCGTGATGCTTGCCACGATCGAGTTCGTAAACGGCCTGGCCGCCCTCGAAGTTGTGCTTGACGACGATGCCGGCCGCTTCGAACTGGGTCAGCACGCGGTACACCGTGGCCAGGCCGATGTCCTCTTGATGGGCAAGCAGCTTCTTGTAGACGTCTTCGGCGGTGAGGTGGTTGCCCTCCTCCTCGTCGAAGATCTGCAGGATGCGCATGCGCGGATGGGTCACCTTGAGACCGACCCTGCGCAGCTCCTTGGTTTCCTGTTCCATCATTTGCCACCTCACGCCGGCGCGGCGATGCCGAACCGGTAGTGTATCATCCACACCTTCACGATCTGGACGCTTCACGCATGCACAAGCTGATCACCCTGCCGGTTGTCGCGCTGTTGGCGCTTGCCGTTTCCGGCTGCCATCTGGTCTATACGCAGGATGTGCGCCAGGGCAACCTGCTCGACAAGACCATCGATCAGAAGGCGGTGGATCAGCTCAAGCCCGGCCTGACCAAGCGCCAAGTGCTGCTGCTGGTCGGCACGCCGTCGGTGGCTTCGCCGTTCAACCAGAGCCGCTGGGACTATGTCTCCACCTATTCGCACCGCGGCGGCCCGATGCAGGTCAGCACCATGACCCTGTATTTCAACGACGACATCCTGGCGCGCGTCGAAGGCAGCCCCTATCTCGAGAACAACAAGAACCTGCTCAAGGAAAGCAAGAAGTACAACGTCGACTACCCGGTCAACGACACCAAGGGCGACAAGGACATGAGCGGCAAGGACAGCAAGGATTCCGGTGGCGGCGACTCCAGCGGTAATTCCGGCGGGGACTCCGGCAGCAGCTCTGGCAGCGATTCCGGCAGCAGCAACAACTGATCCGGATCAGCCTTGGCCGGCCCTGCGCCGGCGTGAGGCCATCGGATCGAGGGCGAGCGGCCGGTAGATTTCCACCCGATCGCCATCGCGCAGTACCTGGTCCGCATCGATCCGGCGCGAGAAGATACCCAACCGCAGTGGGTCCAACGCCTCGGCTGGTAGCTGCGGCAGCCATTCAACTGCCTGCACCGCCTGCATCGCCGTACTTCCGGCCGGCAACGAGACGCGGCAACGCCAGATACGTTGCGTACCGGCGTGCATCACTTCCACCGTAATGGCCGGCTCAGCCATGCAGCTGATCCGCGGCGCGGCAGAAATCGTCCACCATGCGATTGGCCAGCCCCTGGAAACCCAGCTTGAGCACGCTG
Source organism: Rhodanobacter sp. DHG33 (assembly GCF_014843005.1). Classification (GTDB taxonomy): domain Bacteria; phylum Pseudomonadota; class Gammaproteobacteria; order Xanthomonadales; family Rhodanobacteraceae; genus Rhodanobacter_A. Next base: position 85,473 of record NZ_JACYXM010000009.1, read on the forward strand.
CCGCCGATGCCGGCGTAATCGAAATCCAGCGTCAGCGCCACCTTGCAGCCATCGTCGCCCAACGCCGTGAAACCCCAGTGGCCGTCCAGCGAACGAAACGGGCCTTCGACCAGGCGGATGTCGATGCGGTGCGGCCGCTCAGCGGTGTTGCGGGTGGTGAAGCTGTGCCGCAAGCCGGCAAAATGCAGGTCGAGCCGGGCCACCAGCACGTTGCCGTCGCGCTCGATCACGGTGGAGGACGAGCACCACGGGAAGCGCTTTGGGTATGCTTCCACGTCATCGACCAGATCGAACATCTGTTCCGGCGAATGGCGTACCAGCGCGCTGCGGCGTATTTCGATCACGGTATGTCCTGGTTTGTGCATTCATCCATGAATGCGAAGATCAAATGGGCATCCATCCATGGATGCACTCTTAAAAGAAGCGTTGCCTCCTGAAGGGCGCGCAGGCAACGTGGCCGCCCAGAGCCCGAAGTTTAGCGGACATGGCCAAGAGCAAGGACAAGGACACCACCAAGGGCACCGGCACCATCGCGCTCAACAAACGTGCGCGCTTCGAGTACCACATCGACCAGCGTTATGAAGCCGGGGTCGCGCTGCAGGGTTGGGAGCTGAAGGCGCTGCGCGCCGGACGGATCAATTTCGGCGACGGCTATGCCATCGTGATCAAGGGCGAGATCTTCCTGGTCGGCGCCTCGATCCCGCCGCTGATCAGCGCCTCCACCCACGTGATTGCCGAAGACCGGCGCACGCGCAAGCTCCTTCTGCACCGCAAGGAGATCGACCAGCTGATCGGTGCGGTGGAGCGCAAGGGCTACACGCTGGTGCCCACGGCGATGTACTGGAAGAACGGCAAGGTCAAGGTGGAAGTCGGGCTGGCCCGCGGCAAGCAGGAGCACGACAAGCGCGACACCGAGAAGCAGCGCGACTGGCAGATCGAGAAACAGCGCACCATGCGCTCGCACAACCGGGCTTCCTGACGCCACTCGCGCTGCCCGGCTGCCGGGTCCTGAAAAATCTTTGTGCACCGTGTCGATTCGGCACATCGTCGTTCGTCGTACCTGTGAAGGCGGAATCATTCCTCCCAGGAGACAAACCGATGCGCTGCATAGTCATCGTAAAAGCGAACCAGGACACCGAAGCTGGCGTGATGCCGAGCACCGAACGCCTCGCCGCGATGGGCAAGTACAACGAAGACCTGGTGAAGGCCGGCGTGATGTTGGCCGGCGAAGGCCTGCACCCCAGTTCGCGCGGTGCCCGCGTGCGCTTCGACGGCTCCCAGCGCACCGTGACCGACGGCCCGTTCGCCGAAACCAAGGAGCTGATCGCCGGCTTCTGGCTATGGCAGGTGAAGTCCATGGCCGAAGCCATCGAGTGGCTGAAACGCGCCCCCTTCGATGCCGGTGTCGAAGTCGAGATTCGTCCGGTGTTCGAGGCCGAGGACTTCGGCGACAAATTCACAGATGCCTTGCGCGAACAGGAAGCCAGCCTGCGCGCACAGATCAACGACCGCCAATAAACCCAAGCCAGCGAGGAGTCCCCCATGCAATTCGTCGCCTACCTCAACTATGACGGCAATGCCGAAGCCGCCTTCGATTTCTATGCCCAATGTTTCGGCGGCAAGGTCACCATGCGGGCGCGCTACGGCGATGCACCGCCCGAAATGCCCATGCCGCCCGAGATGCGCGACAAGATGATGCACGTACGCCTGGAAGTGGGCGATCAGGTGCTGATGGCCTCGGATGCGATGGCGCCGCAATGTCCCTACACGCCGATCAAGGGCTGCTCGGTGTCGGTCCAGCTCGACTCGCCGGAACAGGCCGAGCGCATCTTCCACGCACTGGCCGAAGGCGGCACGGTGCAGATGCCGATCCAGCAGACCTTCTGGGCCGCGCGCTTCGGGTCATTGGTGGATCGCTACGGCGTGCCATGGATGATCAACTGCCCGCCCGCTGCATGACGGCTTGCCGTCGCAAGGCGATGATGGTTTGATCGGTCGCCATGACGGCGACCGACATCTCTCGAAGCATCGAAGCCATCTGGCGCATCGAATCGGCGCGCATCATCGCCGGGCTCACCCGCATGCTGCGCGACGTGGGCCTGGCCGAGGAATTGGCGCAGGACGCGCTGGTGACCGCACTGGAGCAATGGCCGCAGACCGGCGTACCGGACAACCCCGGCGCCTGGCTGATGACTACGGCGAAGCACCGCGCCATCGACCGCCTGCGCCGCCATCAGCTGATGGAACGCAAGCACGAGGAAATCGCCCGCGAACTGGAGGCCGAACAGGCCGATGCCATGCCCCGCTTCGACGCCATGCTAGACGACGACATCGGCGACGACCTGTTGCGGCTGATCTTCACTGCCTGCCACCCTGCGCTGCCCGCCGAGTCGCGCGTGGCGCTGACCCTGCGCCTGCTCGGCGGCCTCAGTACCGTCGAGATCGCCCGCGCCTTCCTGCAGCCGGAGCCCACCATCGCCCAGCGCATCGTGCGCGCCAAGCGCACCCTGACCGAGAAGCAGGTACCGTTCGAAGTGCCGCGCGGCGAAGAGCTTGCCGAACGCCTGGACGCCGTCCTGGGCGTGATCTACCTGATCTTCAACGAGGGCTACACCGCCACCGCCGGCGACGACTGGATGCGCCCCTCGCTGTGCGAGGAAGCCTTGCGCCTGGGCCGCATCCTCGCCGGGCTGATGCCGCAGCAGGCGCCGGTGTTCGGCCTGCTCGCGCTGATGGAACTGCAGGCCTCGCGCACGCACGCGCGCAGCGCTGCGGATGGCGCACCGATCCGGCTGCTGGAGCAGAACCGCGCGCGCTGGGATCGGTTGCTGATCCAGCGCGGGCTCACCGCGCTGGACCGCGCACAACGGCTGGGCGGCAATGAGGAGCCGTACACCCTGCAGGCCGCCATCGCAGCCTGCCATGCCCGCGCCAACACCGCGGAACAAACCGACTGGAACCGTATCGCCGCACTGTACGCCACGCTGGCCGAGGTCATACCGTCTCCTGTGGTGCAGCTCAATCGTGCGGTAGCCGTGTCGATGGCCAACGGGCCGGCGGCGGCCCTGCCTCTGGTCGACGCCCTGCGCGGCGAACCGGCACTGGCGAACTACCACCTGTTGCCTGCCGTGCGCGGCGACCTGCTGGAAAAGCTCGACCGCCATGCCGAAGCCCGTGCGGAGTTCGAACATGCCGCATCGCTCACCCGCAACACGCGCGAACGCGAACTGCTGCAGACGCGCGCCATTGCCTGCGCACGGCAGGCGACAGCCGACTGATGCTCTGCAAAACAAAGGGCCGCCCGGTGGGCGGCCCTTCTTGAACATGCCTGACCTCAGGACTGGCTGTCGTCAGCCGGCGCAGCGTCTGCACCGTCTTCTTTCTTGCCGACCATTTCCTCCAGCGCGCCCGCACCCTTGAATCCGGCAACGGCCGCGATGCCCTTCGTCAGCAAACCCGCATTCGGATCGAGCTTCTCGGCGCCTTCCACTGCAGCCACGGCACCGGCAACTTCACCCAAGGTATCGAGAATTCCCATAACGACCTCCGCGTTGGAATGGAGTACCCAGCATGCGTTTGGCCGCTTTACCGGCGAATGAATCCTGGCGCAAGTTCAAGCAACATGATCTTGCGAGGCTTTGTCAGAGAACTGACATGGCAGTGGAGGCGCATAACGTGCCGCACCATCCGCCTGCCTGATCCAGGCCGCGCAAGCCGATGCACTTGGTTGTGCTCTAGTTCGCTCGCCAATTAACGGCACCTGAGGTGGTGGCTACTTACTACTTACTGCCGTTCGCCGATCTGTTTGCCGATGGAAACGGCCATCGTGCCCCAAAGAGAAAGGCCCCCTTTCGGGGGCCAGTGAACCGGGCAAAGGGGATTGCGGCGGTTCGGGGGCACGCGGTGCGTCGGTGAGGAACCAGACTTCCCGGGCATCGTCAATTTGCATCCCCGATACCCTACCGGCTATCGGGAAATGACGTACATCGCTGTAGGCGTAGCCTGACAACAGGCCTGCGAACGGATATTGAAGGGACATACGGATGTTGCGCACTGCTCGACCTGAGCGTTCGCGACACCCGAAGTCGGGTCATCGCCCCATGCACCGGAACGACCATGGCGACAAAGGGGCTCGCCGCTCAGAGCGGCGCGTCCTTGAACAGCGACACACCGGGCCCGTATTGAAGCAATTCGACGCTTTGCCGGAGCGCGTTGTAGTCAAGATCCCGCCCCGCATCGTCCTGTGCTTGTCCACGCCAGAACACTTGGCCGGCGGCGGGTACCGCATCTTTCAGCAGGTTGTTGACGGTCGTCGCGTAGGTGTAATCCAGCGTTCCCTTGTCGTTCCATACCGCGATCTGTCCGCCGACCGGGCCGTTCGACGCATGGATATTGGCAGGCAGGCGCCTGTTCCATCCGTCATACAGCGCATCGCCATGCAACCCTTTCGGATTGTCGTAAGCCGGGCCGAAGGGGACGATGTACCAGTCGCCGAACGACTCGATCCAGCTGAAGCCACGGTCGCTCCAATTGATCTTTGCCTCGTCGCCCCAGTTGATCCAGCGCTGGATCACGAAGGATTTGTCCAGCCCGTTCGCCATGTCGGCGCTGCCCCAGATCTCGACCTGCTTGCCGTGTTGCTGCAGGAAGCGCCCCAGCTTGTTGAGGTAATCGACCTGCGTAGCCACGCTGACCGTGCCGCCATCGACGTTGACCTCGTCGCCGCCAATGTGGATCACGCTGGAACGAAACCAGGGCAGGAATTCGGTGAACACCGACTCGACATAGGCCAGCGTGCGCGGATTGCTGGGATCGAGCGTGCCGCCGGCAGGCGTACCACCGGCGTAGGCCAGATCCGGGCGTGCCAGCACGAAAGCTCCCGAGTGACCGGGCGTGTCGATCTCGGGAACGATCGTCACGCCATTGGCGGCCGCAGTGCGTTCCAGCTCGTCCCAGTCGCTGCGCGTGTAATAGCGACCGTCGGCAGGCACCAGCCCGGCAAAGGCACGGTTGTCGCTCTTCAGACGAAAGGCGCGGCTCAGCCACGACTTCTTGTCGTCGCTCAACACCTGGTCGTTGAGATGAAGATGCAGCGTGTTGAGCTTGTACCACCCCATGAAGCGGATGTAGTTCTTCAGGAAAGCGACGTCGGCAAACTTCCTGCCGACATCCAGCATGACCGACCGCTCGCGATAGCGCGGAAAATCCACGGCGTGGCCGCGAGGAAGCGCACGGTGCTTCTTGTCGGAACGACCATCCAATACAAGCATCTGCAGCAAAGTGCGGCCGCCGTAGAACACCCCCTGCTCCGTATCCGCGCACAAAGTCACGTGGACGTCCGTGTCGAGCGTGTACCCTTCCCGCCCGATGAGCGCCGAAGACACGCCGCACTGCGCCATGCGCACGACGATGTCGTGTTTCCCGGCCTTGTGCCCAATCGATACGGCTATCTTCAAACCGGTAATCGACTGGATGTCACTCGCCAATCTCGTGGCGATCAGTTTCAGTGCCTTGGCGTGGTCAGGTTCGACAAGCAGGCGCGTATGGCCATCCAGCAACCAGTTCCCTTCGCCGCCCTGCCACTGTTGCAAGGTTGGCATCACCCGTGGCGCGGTATGGCTGATTCGATCGGTTGCAGGCTGCGCCGGCGCGGCAAAAAGCGGAGCGGGCACCAGCGTGGTCAGTGCCATGCCAACACAAAGGCTCAGGACGAAAAGGGTCTTCGGCAGCAGCTTCGGCATGCGGTGGTCTCGGCACTCGTGGGGTACCCGGCAGTTTATCGGGGACCCTGATGGAGAACACTCCGACATGCGCGCCAGCATTCGCCACGACCATGCAACAGCTCGATGATCGAAGCGCTTATCTCTGAGAGGCGCTCCCCTTACGCTGCCGATCAGGCCACTGCCGTATCCGCAGACTCGGCGCCGGGGTGCGCATAGTGACCCAGGCGGGTCGTGCCTTCGGGGCTGACCAGATCCACCGAGGCGGTCATGCCGGTTCGCGCGTGGTGATCCCGTGCCAGCTTGCGCGCGTCAGTGATGGCTTTCGCCAAGCTAAGGCGATTCGCCAGGCAGGTCTGCCCACGGCAGATGCACCACATGCCAGCTTCATCTTCCTGGATCGCGAACAAAATGCTCATCGACGGATGCCTCGGGCTGGATCAAAGGGGCTCTGGTCAACAGTTGCCTAGGGGCGCAGTTACTTCACCAAACTTGCTGGACGAGTACAAGAATGCAGGAAACAGAAGTGTAACGATGTCAGCGTTCCCTGACAGAACTGTCGGGGGGTTCTGTATCAGACCGACCTTAGCTCATACCGCTCCATTTGAGTATTCCGGTCCTCGGACAGCGAGTTCCGCCTGTGGACAGTGGGCTCGGGGCCAGGCAGCAACCGACCGGAACTGGCTCGTCGCATGCCTGTTCAAGCGGCCCAACAGCTCTCTGGAGGCTCGGGCAGATACGGCCCGATCCTTGTTCGGGGGTCGGACCGCGCCAGTAGCTGCGTTGGCTGTCGATCCCGATGCGGGTCATTCGTCGTATCAACGGATCGAAGCGGAAACCATGAGAACGTGCTGCGCAGCGACTCCATGAACATTCCTGCCGGACAGATGACCTGCCAAGAGAATGGAGCCGGCGGAAGAGCGCCATCCATGAAAAGATTTCACAATCAATAACCTGATGCGCACTGACAACGTGCAACCACCTGGAGCCTTCCAATGACCCCCACTATTACCGCCTTTGAACAGTCGCCCGACCGCGGCCAGGGGCTCGCGCGCGACATGCGCGTTCGCTGGGCGCTGGAAGAAGCGAACCAGCCTTACAACGTTCGCCTGGTGTCGTTCAAAGCCATGAAGGAACCCGCGCATCGCGCGTTGCACCCCTTCGGGCAGATTCCCACCTATGAAGAAGGCGAGCTTGTCCTGTTCGAATCGGGCGCCATCGTGTTCCACATCGCGCAGCGCAATACCAACTTGCTGCCGGATGACGCGAACGCCCGGGCGCGGGCGATCACCTGGATGTTCGCCGCGCTCAACACAGTGGAACCGCCCATCCTCGATCTGCAAACCGCAAAGTTCATGGAAGGCGACAAGCCCTGGACCGAGGAACGCCTGGTACTCATCAAGGATCGCATCCGCCACCGGCTGGGCGACCTTTCCGTTCGCCTTGGTGACGCCGAGTGGTTGGACGGCACGTTCAGCGCGGGCGACCTCGTGATGGTGCATGCGCTGTTGCGGCTAAAGCCTTCGGGCATGTTGAACGAATACCCGAACCTTGCTGCCTACGTTGCCCGTGCCGAAGCACGCCCTGCCTACAAGCGTGCTTTCGCTGCGCAGTTGGCGGTTTTCACAGGTAATCCATCGAACCGCTAAATTAGGCGAACCGTTGCAATCATTTTCAGACTGCGACTATTTGACCGCCTCGGTGGTACGCGTCCACTGAGCAATGGGGCGGCCGTCGCGCCGCCACCACGACCCGGCCTGATCCTGAGGCCAACCCGCGGGCGAGTCTTCCCAACTCTCCTGCCGGCCATATACCGTGAGGTCCAGCATCTGCAGCGAGGGCAGCATGGCCTCGATCCCTCGCCATTTCGTTTCATAGGTTTCGAAAACCTGGTCACCGGTCCGCAGGTAGCAACGGAGGTCGCCACCACTTCGAGTTGCCAACACCTCTGCGGAGTCGGCAGTCGAATACCACGGCGGCGTCCAGCCCATGAAGTCCCGGTAGGCGGCGATCTCATTCCACGGACCACTGCTGAAAACGGCATAGGTCACGTCGCGCGCCGCCAGATAAGCGCACACGGCCGCGTTCATCGCAGACTGACCGTGCGTGCAGCCTTCGCATTGCCGGTCGTGCGGCGCGCCCTTATGCCACATGAAGTGATACACCACCAGCATCCGCCGGCCATCGAACACATCGAGGAGGGAGACGGGGCCATCCGGCCCCACGACCGTGGCCGGTTCCATCGGCGTCATCGGCAGGCGGCGGCGAGCGGCGGCCAACTCGTCGCCGGCACGCGTGTGGGCTTTCTCGCGGACCAGTAGTTCGGCACGGGCCCGCTCCCACTCATCACGGGTAACGATTCTGGGAGTTGCCAGTTCTGTCATGACGTTCTCCGTATCTACTTGAAGCCGCAAGCAGCCAGCGCAGCGGGATGACGGTCGGCTTGAACGAACGGTTAGGTGTGTGTTTGTTTCATACCGTCCTGGATCGCCTCTTTGAGAGTGTCCAGGTCGATATCTTTGAGCGCTTTGAATTTGATGCAGTAGCCGGTGACGCTCGCCTTGCCGATGGAGTCGCCGAACTTTTTTTGCAGATACGTCTTGTCGTCCATGCCCATGATGTAGACCGACAACCCCGCCGAGTTTGCGCTGATTCCGATTTGAAACAGCTCTTTGGTCTTGCCGTTGGCGTACTGCTTGTCGAGGGCGCCGTAACCGATGTTGGGATTGGAAACAACCTTGCCGCTTTCGTCCTTCCCGTCGAAAAACGACAACTTGCAACCGGGGTTCATTTCGAGAATCGTGCTATGGAGTCTCCGCATATCGCTTTGCTTGGGCTCCGGCACGGCTTCGAGATAGCGGCTGATCTGATCCTCTGCTGGCATGGCACGCCTCCGTCGGGTTGGTACTGCGCCTAACGCCTGAGTTAAGCCGCGCTGCGAAATAGTTTCGGCCAAGATGAATTACTAGGCGCTCGCCTAAATCGGTGTGATGCCTGTGTCTTGAAACCAGACATCCTCGGAGGAGTGAATATCTCCGGCTGTTTCGTTGTAGTTGATGGTTAGCTCCTCACCAAGAGCGATATCCCGAGCGGCAGTGAATACCATAGAAAGGCTGTCCTTCTCTGCCGAGTATCGAATGTTTGCAGGGTTTCCATGGTTGTAAATGCTGCCCCACCCTAGCGCGATACAGGATGCGCATGGCCCTTTCGTCAAGCGCCCCCAGTCAAACACAATACGCTGCACTTGCTTGGGCATCTCCTCCCAATCGGCATGCACCAGCACTACCGGACAAATCTCAACGATTTCACCCGCCAATATGGCGCGCGTAGCAAATATGCCACGCCCTTTAGCGGTACCCGTGTCTTTGATCATCGAAGAATCGCAGCATTTGCAGTGCATCGCTGGCGCCCTAACATTGGGACTAAACGAAAACGGGACGATCTGCCTTGAACAAATTGTTAGGCGGCACCTGTAAACCTCTGAGCGCTCGATGCGAACAACGGCAGGCCTTCAATCGAGGAATTTCCAGGTGTCTGCCCCGTCGAAGCGCCTGATGACGATCGACTCCAGTAGCGCAGGATCAAAATTCCGCAAGTTCACGCCATGACGAGCACCAGGCGCAGCTTCAAGCGGCTCCCAGTGAGTGACGATACCGCAGGTCTTGCAGCGCACATTCCTCAGGGTCCGGTCGCCCCATATATAGCTTTCGGTGTTCTCCGGATGACCCTCGATAGAGACCGAGCCGAATTCGTAGTAGGCCCATATGCCTCCGGTGCGCCGGCACAAGGAGCAGTTGCAACTTGTCGCTGTGTCAGGCGCAGCTGGAATCGTAAGACGAACGGAACCGCAGTGGCAGGAACCCTGCAGCAATGTCTGAGGCTGTTTTTTGTCCATGGAAATCAATCCGACTTGGCTGCTGACTTGCTCAGGTCGATCAGCGGAATGCCTCCGCTAGTGACAGTCGGCAGAACACCGTTCCAGTGCTGCAGGCCGTAGAACTTGGTGTATTCCGGATTGGCGCGTAACGCGGCACCCACGGTCTCTGCAGCCTTCGCCTGAGCATCCGCTTCGATGACTTGAGAATCGGCGCGGCCTTGGGCCGCTTCGACAGCAGCCTTTGCCTGTGCGGCTGCAAGCACCGTCGCTTGCTCACCCTCGTACTTAGCGCGCGCAACCGTGTTCTCAGCCTGCACCGCGTCGGCTTTGGCCTTCACCGCCTGCTCGATCGATGCCTCGAAAATCGGCGAGTAGTGAATTCCGGTGAGCTGGACGTCGATCACATCGACGCCGAAAAGGCTACCAAGCCCCTGACTGATGGCATTTCGCATCTGCACAGTGATCTGGGCACGCTGATCGCTGATCGATAGCGTGTTGTACTTGGCAAAGGCTTCCAAGGCGCGATCACGAACGACGGGGAGAAGCGTGGCATCGATATCCACGGCACCGGTTCGACCCACCTTGTAGAGCAGGTTGAACACAGACCGCGCAGGGATCTGATAGATGACGCTGATATCGATCGTGACCTTTTGATTGTCATTCGTGTAGACATCGAGCCCGGCCAATGTATAGATCGAGCGACTGATCTGGAGGCGATCCACGGTCTCCACCAGCGGCACCTTGAAATGCACGCCTGGACCCAAGGGTTCATCGGTAATGACCTTGCCTCCCATCCAGCGGATTCCCGCCATCTCACTGGGTTGCACGACGAAAAACGAGCCCGACAACACGACGATCGCCAGCACGGCGATCACCACAAGCTTGATCAGTCCGGCATTACTGCCTGAACGGACAGTGAGATCCTTCAACATACGGTCGCATCCCCTGTTTGATGTTGGCGCGAACATGCGCCGGCCGCCGTTTCCGATGCCCAGATTTAGAACCAACTGTTACGAGCTGAAAGCAGACCTCACCAGCTTGCTGGCAACGCCGCTCGATAGCAACGCCCGTAGGCAGCCGCCGAACCCACCCAAAAAGAAAGGCCCCCTTTCGGGGGCCTGTGAACCGCGCAGGGGGGGACAGCAGCGGTTCGGGGCGCACGGTGCATCGGTAGAGGAACCAGACTTCCCGGGCCAGGACAATGTGCAGCAACGACACCCTGACTGCCCAGCAGGCATTGGCGTACGGCGATGTAGGCGAAACCTGATGCGGTCCCCATAAAAAACCCCGGAGCCCGCATCCCTGCGGACTCCGGGGCCTCGAACGGTTTACTTAAGGATTGTTGGTAGCCGTGATGAAGCCAGGCGTACCGGCGATGAACGTATTCGCCGCCTGGATATCGAAGCTTCCCCAACCCGTCGCATTGTCACGCCCGGCTCCGGCTGCGTAATAGCCATTGTTGCCGGTGGTCACATCATGAAACGGATACTGGCTCGAATAGGCGTAGAGCGCCGGAGCGGCGAAACCCAACCCGTTGCTGTTGGCACTCTCCAGGCGAGCCCAGGCACCCACGAACAGCGGCGATGCCAGACTGGTGCCACCATTGGTGTAGTACCCCGACTGGGAAATACCCGACGTCGAGCTGGCCGTGAAGTAGACAATGATCGGCGAGTTGGTCCAGTCGGCATCGAAAGCGACGTCCGGCACCTCGCGATGCGGATAGCTGCTCGACTGCCAACTCGGCGTGGCCTCGGAACCACTCACGCCGCCGCCGCTGTAGGGCCAGGAGGCTTCGGAAACATAGGCGTCGGATGCGGTGGTGTTCAACGTGGTGCCACCGGTCGCCACGACATATGGCGAGCTCGCCGGATAGTTCACCGAGAGCGTGGTCTTGCTGCCGTAGGAGCCATTCTCCGGCGCCGAACTACCCACCGGGCACGGATAAGAGCCGTTATCGCCGGTCGCCGCCGAGAAGGTCTGTCCCTGCGTCACGCCCAACTGGAACGCCGAATCGGCGAAGCCGGGGCTGCCGTCGCATTCGGGCAGGCCCCACGACATGTTGATCACCTTGGCGCTGTTGGCACTCACCGCCTTGTTGATCACCTGCAGCAGGCCGCTGTTGCTCGCACCGCTGGAGCCCGTGCGGCTGCTGTACGTGCCGCCGTCGGTGTAGAAGATCAAGGTCTTCACGCCGCCGCTGATACCCCGAATGGCCTGCGCGTCCATGCCCCACTCGCCCTGGCCGCTGTCGTCGCTGCTGCTCTTGGTGGTGGTCGAAACGATCGAGGTTGCCACGGCAGTCAGGCCCTGGCCACTTTCGAGCTGCTTCAGGTCGTTGACCGCATTGGTCATGCTGCCCCAGCCCAGGATCGCAACCGTGGTGTTCGACGCGGTCGGAGTCGTGCCAGCGTCATAGACCGTGGCGAACTCCTGCGGATAGTAAGCATGTGCCGCCGAATTGCCAGTCACGGAGACCACCGTATACGCGGGACGCAACTGCGACGCCGGCAACGAGAAGGTACGCGCCTGGTACAGCGTCTGCAGGCCAAGCACCTGGTCGACCGCGCCGTTCAGTGCTGAGGGAATCTGCGCATTCTGGGTATTGGCGATGCCATCACGGCCATGACGCGTGAAGTGGCCGATCGCGGTACGGAAGGCAGCGTTCGCCGCACCTACCGTGCCATCCGCGGTCACCAGCAGTCGATTGGAAGCAATCTTTACGTTGGTGAAGCCCTGGCCGGTGAGGTAATCCGCCACCGCCTGTGCCTGCTGCTGTGTGGGCGCGAAGGTCGCCGTGCTCTCCTGGCTGCTCAGAAACTGGTGATAGGAGGGGCTACCCGGGCGGAACAGCTCCTTGGTGTAGCTGTCCAGCACATCCTTGTTCCGAAGCTTGAGCGTGACCACGATCGACACAGGCTCCTGACTGGACGCATAGCCGTTGAAACTGGCATCGGCGGTATAGGGCACCAGCGTGCGAGTCGTCGCCCACCCGTTGACCACCGAACCCTGCGCCGACGCCGCGGTTGCCATACCAGCCATGCCGATCGCCAACGCCAACGCGGTGACCAGGCGGCCACGCGCAAAGGTGCGCCCTGCAACGTTTGCGGAACCTGCATTACGGAAATTTACCATGCGATGTAACTCCCTTAATGGATGGATTGAATTAGCGACAAACCATTCGCAGCTTTTCATCCCGCACTCCCCCTCCCTGAAACCCCATATCCCTCTCTTTCGCAAGCCAACGAATCAACTTGGAAATCAGTCTTCATTGTGTTTGCCGCCATCGCAAGCTAAGTCACCTTGGCGGACAAAACAAGATCGCGTTCCGAGCCTTAATGGCGTAACTGTATTGAGCCGACCATCGATGCTTCTGATTTTGAGACCTAGGTCTCTAAAATAAGTCGAATGAATAGGGTTGCGCTCCTCGGCATCAAGACAAATCATAAAAAGCCAGGTGCGCAGTCGACGCTATAATTAAGGCGTAAAACACCACTTATAACAAATCACGATGCCCATATATCAAATAATCATATTCGCACGCTTTTAAGCTGTTCTAGGACGCCCCACCCTCTTCGTGGATGATAGGTTTCCCCATGCACAGCAAGGCCGCCAGGAAGGGCCGCGCCCAGCCACGAGGGAAGCAAAGATAGAAGAAGGTCGTCGACAAAGACCTCTGAAACGATAGACTCAAGGCATACCGGCGAGCAGCGCCATCCATCCTCCCATCAGGGTCAACTTTTATTGGCAGAGTTGGCTGCACAAACTCCGCGTGTCTACTACCCAAGTAGTAAGGCAAAAGCGCTGACGCTCCCATTTTCAGCAGCTGCAGTAACCCCCAGTTACAACAGCCGCGTTTGTGCCAAGTCCTTGATTGCAATTAGAGAGGCAGCACCAATAGTCGAGTTACTACTCCGGCTTTGGGCAAGTTTTAGCTTTTACCGCCCCCACTAACGAATAGGGACAACGGCGAACAGAGAACCTGCCGTGTCGTTTGTGTATATCGAACATGCTCCCACCTCGACCCTATGACTTAGAGCAATCGATGGAAATAGGAATTTTCTTAAATTTGGTCGTAGGAAGACTTGCACTATTCGCCAGCGGTCCAGCTTCCCAGTTGGATTACGGCTCTCACGCGGAAAGCCGTACTGGTCCGCGTCGACTGTTGGAATGCCATGCTCATGGGCGAACTGTGAGGCGTGGCTCATGCATAACCGGTTGCCTGGCTCGAGGTTGACCGCGAGCGTTTCGCGACATCTACCGAGACCGCTAATCATCATGCAAGGGGTCGATCCAAGCGATGCCAGCGGGATCGCTGCGGGGCCATATAAGCGACAACGAGGTCGCCCCTTTGAGTGGGAAGTTAGCCGGGCGCGGGGAACTGGCGTTCGTACGCGGCGACATGGTGAGGAAACAGATGCTCGTAGACGGGGGAGCTGATGCCAAGCACAGAGACCTCGAGCCCGTCTTCGCCAAACTCCGCCGAATAGTCGGCGATGCACACCCCACCGACCGCCTCAAGCGCTTCACCGCTATGCAGGCACGCCGACAGATGGAGGCTAGCTTGATTTTTGCCGGTTAGAGATATGACTTGAGATTGGATGTTTGCGTAGGCGGGCGTAGGCGTGAACTTGCCGAACGCAACGCCCATGGGCGGATCGCCGAACTCAAGTTCGGACTGACCAATAAGTTGCTCTCCGCTATAGATGTGAAATTGCGTCATGGTGTTTGCCAAGCTCACCCCTGAATTTGATGGCGCGCGCAGCGGGTCCACTGGGATGAATAGTTAGGCGAGCAACCATAGTCTGTATTTGGCGCCCGTGGTTGCTGCAACCGCGGAAAGACTTTGCTCTACCTGAGCCGAATAGTGGTCTGACACCAAGCTGGCCTTAACGGTGTGGAGCTCCTGAACAAGACGCACGATCTCTAGCCACTGCGCGGCCGAGATGATGCTGCGGTCATACGCCGAGCCGGCACGGGTGAAACCGTCGATGTCGCCATCGAACTTGGAATAGATGCCCAGCATTTCCTCGGTGATCATCTCTATGCCTAACGTTTGAGTTAAGGGGCGCCGAAGGCATCCGCCTTGAACGAGTTGTTAGGCTAGACGCTGTTGATCAGCCTCACGGAGCAGAGGATTCACTATGAACGTCCGAACCGACCATTGGAATGCAAAGAAAGATATTGGAAGGCCTATCACGAAGCCGGCTACGCCGCATATTAGCTTGATGCTTGCCAGAGGGACGCCAGCAACACCGAGAAAAGCACCTAGAAAGAATCCACTGACCGCACCGACCAACCCGCCTCCAGCTGTGGCAATGAGAGAGAACAACAGCCAACTCTTTGCATATGACATTGCCGAAATTTGCATTGACGCTCCCCTGTGATGGCCTAACACTGGAATTAAGCTACGACGAAACCGTCCGCCTTGAACAAGTAGTCGGGGGCCAAGGTTACTCGCGTCCCCGCATGTCACTTACCCTGAGAAGCTTGGAGACCGTAAGGACGCGTTCGCAGGCACCCAGGTTGCCATAGTGCCCCAGCGGCCCCAAGGTGCCCTGTACGATAACGTGTGATGTGCCCCAAGGACCATTAGCGTCCTTGGCGGGCAGCTCTGCCTTAGACATATCTCCGTTGACACACCATCTGACATCCTTGCCATCAGGGAAGAAAGAGGCGTACTCGAAGTTGTAGAAGTACTTGCCACTGTAGGTGGCTTGGCGCTCAGGAAGACTGGCGCATGCCGTGGCCAATAGAACGGTCACGAATAATGCGAAGCGAACCTTTGCCATGGCGGGCCCTAACGCTGGAGTTAAGTGATGGGGAAGCCGTTCGTCTCGAAGGAGAGGCCAGGTCGCCCCCCCACTCTGTACGCAGAACGATGAGCCGTGCGTGGCACACCTCCCTTGAACACAATACCGCCAGGCGAGACCTGAGCGAACCTTGCTTGATACGGGCAAGCGCGTTGCCGTTGCTGGAAAAGTACCAGCACAGGAACAAACGCCTGGAAACGCACCGACGAATGCCATGAAGGTCTATCCTCCCTCCAGCCGAAAGACTCTGCTCCGGATCGAAAGCAGACCACCTGGGGACCATTCAAACGGACTGTAACTTGCCTTCGTACCGCCGAGGGATACCTGCCCTCCTGGAATAGAGTGCAGCGCCCCGTGAGTGGCGCATCGTTCCTCGAAAAAAGCGACACGTTGCAGCTGCACGATACCCCAGCGCATTCCCCCTCCCGCATTTCTGCCACGGCGCCCCCTAACGGTTTCTACAACACTGCGCGTCGTCCACCTTTAGAAAGGAGAGACCGATGGAACCGTATGCCGACCCGCACGCACACACCCAACCCGTGCGCGAACACCATGTCCATCAGCGCCACTTCGACCGCCTGGTGATGCTCGCGGACGGCGTGTTCGCCATTGCGCTGACCCTATCGGCCGTTGAATTGCGACCGGAAGCCCAGCCCGGCCAGAGCCTGCTCGAAGTCTGGGGCGCCCCGCTGCTGGTGTATTTCTTCAGCTTCTTCTGGATCGCCAGCGTGTGGTACCAGCACCGGCGCGCCATGGCCCAACTGCGCCGCATCGATGCGCCGTTGACCGTGCTGACCATGCTGCTGCTCAGCCTGGTGGCGCTGGTGCCGGTGTTGATCCGCAACATGATCATCAACGGCACCCTGCAAGTGGTCCATAAGATTCCGCTAAGTGTTGGGCTTCACGCGATGGTCGCCGGCGGCAAGTTGCCCGATGTCTTGCCGGCAACCAGTACAGGCCCCGTGTTCGAGTCGGCACTCGTGTTCTCGACCAACGGACTCATTCCGTACGCGCTCATCATGCTTACGATCCAGCTCTGCCTGACGGCCGCGTGGGGCTATGCGGCTTTCCTCGCCAGACTTGCGCCGGATCTCGTGCCCGCTCGTGCCAAGGCATGGCTGATGCACGACCTGTCTCTCACCGTGCTGTGGGCTACGCTCATGGCCTGGCTCCAACACATGCTCTGGCTGGCGGCGATCATGCTGGTGGTGGTCGTAGCCTTGCGCATCGTCGAGAGGCGCATGCGACGCAGCGCGGCAACCGCGGAAGCAAGCCACGGAAGAAGCCCGCCAGCAGAAGGGGCCGCACCGCAGCCCGCCGCGGAGGCCGCCGAGGTGCCCACGGGTGGAACACCACCCTCACCCTGAAAGCTATCGAGGAGGGATTTCGCATGGCGAAGCTTGTTTACGGATTGATGCAATCCTTGGATGGCTATGTCGACCACCAAGCCTTAGGGCCGCCTACTCCGTCGGTCTCTCGTTACTTCGTAGACCACCTGCGAGGTCTGGCGGGCATGCTCTACGGCCGCCGCATGTACGAGATCATGCGCTATTGGGATAACGACCATCCGGATTGGGACGCCGAGGACCACAACTTTGCCGCGGTATGGCGCAGCAAGCCGAAGTGGGTCGTGTCGCGCACGCTGAAATCGGTCGGCCCGAACGCCACCCTTGTCGCCGATGACATCGAGGCAGTCATCCGGGAGCTGAAGGCCAAGCTTTCCGGCGAGATCGATGTCGCCGGACCCGACCTGGCGCGAAGCATCGCCGATCTGGGTCTTATGGATGAATACCAGCTCTACCTCCGCCCCCTCGTGCTTGGCCATGGCAAGCCCTTCTTCGCCGGGCCTCGGCCGCCACTCCGCTTCGTAGCCAGCGATGTAATCGGCGATGACGTCATCCGGTTGACGTACGTGCCTGCTTAATCGCGCGTCCATCGATGCGATGAATAAATCATCCGTAGCGCCGCAAACAAATCCATGCCATTGCGGCGTGATTAATCCATCCTTATTAATCACCCAATGGCATCTGACAAAATAAAGTCCTATCCCTACATATTTATTCCATTACCTGACAGATTTTCTTTTTCTCCCCACTTATTATGAAACCGCCAAGGCACCCTCGCCCCGGCCGGAGAAAACCCGCACTACCAAAACCAACGCGGGCCGCATGGGCTGCAACCCATACGACCCGCTAACCACCACCAACTAAGAAGGAGTTGATCATGGCTAACCCCAATCATACGGCAGCCCCACACGCCGCTGTGCCCATCCCCACCAACCCGCTCTCGCGCCCCTACTGGACCCGCGCCGAGGCCAGTCCCGACGAACACGACGCCGCCACCCTAGCCGGCCTCGCCATCGCCATCCACGCCCTCGCCCGCGTGCTGACCAATAGCGAAGCTTTCCGCGACCAGCACGCCAACAGCCAAAGCGACACCCTCGACCCCGGCTGTAGTCCCCTCGACACCCCCACCACCGAAGGCCTCTTCGCCGCCTTGTACTTCCTCAGCGAACAAGCCGAACAGCTCAGCCAGCCACTCCTTCCCCCGCCACCCCACTCGGGCGACCTGCCGTACTGAACGGCGGAGCTCGCAGCTCCATCGCCCAGCCTCCGAACTCGGACTGCCGAGCAAAAAGCTCGGCAGTCCGAGAAAAAAGCTCGACGCGCCGAGTTCAACAGCTCGGGCGTCCGAGCAAAAAGCTCGAGTCGCCGAGTTCAGAGCTCGACCAATCGAGCAAAAAGCTCGACACGCCGAGTCCAAAGCTCCGCCGGCCGAGTAAATAACTCGGCGCACCGAGTCCAGAACTGCACGCGCCGAGCAAATTACTCGGCCCGCCGAGCTTTTTGCTCGGCCGCCCGAGCTCAAAGCTCGGCCGCCGCAACTCGGCACCCGGCATACCCCGCCCTGCACGTGCCGCAGGCACAAAAAAGCCCGGCGCATGCCGCGATTGCCAACATGCGCCGGGTGGTAGTGCCCACACGTCAGGGGTTACGCCGGCGTGTTGCCCTGCACCGGCTCGGGCGCACCGCGCGCCGCCCCGCGGGCAAAGCGGGCACTGAGGTCGCGGCGCAGGTCTTCCAGGCCCTGATTTCTGCCGCTGACCGCAGCAGACCGTAAGCTGTGGGCGCATCGCCGATCACTACCAGAGAGCGCAGATCCGTTGGAACCTTGCTCGATCGCTGGAGAGGCAACGGTGCGTCAAAGAACAAGGATGTATAACAGCCATCTCATTCTATAGTGGTCTTGCGATGACAAGCACGCCCAAAACCAAGAGAGTGGACATCGGCAACTGGCTCGATATGGACCCTGCCTGGGAGGGAACGTATGCCATGAATTCAAGCGCCGAGGCCAGGCGGGAATGGGTTATATATGCAAAGTCTGTGACTCTTAGCACATCCGCCCCTGAGAACGTCCAATCGCTCTTTACCACGACTATCAATGCGTTGGTTTACAGCTACTTCTACTACCCGCTAATGACTTTGTGCGCGGATCAGTTGCTTCGGGTCGTTGAAACTGCGGTCCAGGAGAAATGCAAACAATTAGGGGCACCAGCGTTCCACACATTAGGATCGGCTATAGACTGGCTAATTGCGAGAAAGATAATTCCACACACTGATTGCGATCGATGGAGTGCAATGCGGACATTACGCAACTTCAGTGCGCATCCACGTTCTCAACTCATCGCTAACGTGGCCATGATGCGTATGCAAGTCGAAGCGTCGGCTGAGTTAATAAATAGTTTGTTTCCCGAGCAAATGGCTCAAAGCTAGCCATCATCTACGAGAGCAGCGACGATGCTATTCACCAATTCCAACGCGCGCGGGGACTTCATACGCAATGCACTTATGGACGCTGCGCGAATCGATGAGCCGGTATTCGTCGCTACAGCATTCTTTACCGACTACGGCATCCTGAAGAGCATTGCGCAGTCAAGCCATCGCGTTCGGCTTGTCGTTCGCCTTGGGTATCCCACCTCGCCGATAGCCCTCGGGGAGGCGCTCAAAGATCCTTACGTAGACATCCGCTTTTTCACGGATCATTCCTTTCACCCTAAGCTCTATATCTTTGGCGACCGTCTTGCCTACCTTGGCTCTGCCAATCTCACCAGCGCAGCTGTCATCTCGAACCAGGAAATACTGGCCGCTATCCCGGCCGAGGATGATCGATTTGAAGACCTGGCCGCCCTCTTTGGCGAATATTGGGAGCAAGCGTCGGTCCTTACTTCCGATGCGCTTGCCAAGTACCGCCTGGCATTTGACTCTTACAAAGAGATTGACGCGGGCATCACCGAGCTCGAGAAGAAGGTTGACGTTGCGTTGGGGCGGGTGTACTTCACAAACATTGATCGCGGCAAGCAAAAGAAAACCAAGGAAAACGTTTTTATTGACAGTTATAGGCGCACTTACCAGGAAGGAGTCAGCGCGTTCAATTTTATTCGGCAAAAGTATGTCGAATACGGCAAGCGAAAGGTTTCAGAGAGTGAGCTCCCATTACGCCTGGAGATCGATTCGTTCTTTAGCTTTGTCCGCGACCACATAGCCTATGGCGAGAAATGGATGGAGCCTCAACTTGGCTGGAATGATGGCCACCTTTCTGCACTGATCGATGCTTTTCAGCAGTGGCATGCCGCGCCCTTTCCGCATCTAGAATCAAAGATCATCCACGAAAATTATCCACGCCTTCGCTCCGTCTTTGAAACTGAGGGCGCCCTTCAAAAAGCTGACGATCAACTGCTCTTTGAGGCACTTCTTACGCTCCACTCCTTTCACGACAGCCTGCGTTTCCACAAAGGAGGCATCCCCGGACTCCGGGAGGCCTTTATCGATGGCAACGATCCAACAAAAGTGAGAAATAGCCTTGCTTACTTGGTTCATGGAAAGGATGAAGTGGTGCAACGCATGGCCAACCTTATCTATAACGCAGACTACAAGCTGAACTCCTTTGCCACTGCAAATGTCCAGGAAATGATTGGGTGGCAGAACAAGGATGAGCTACCGGTGATCAATGGCCGCACCACCAAAATCCTCCGATACTTTGGATTCGATGTCCGTCAGCTGAAATAAATGGCTGCCGCCATGGTGGCAACTTGCCTCGCCTGGAAGAAAACAGAAAGACCGCCAATATGGCGGCCTTTCACGAATTGGTGCACGGTGAAGGAATCGAACCTCCAGGATCTACTCTTGGAAATCGAATGACTTTGAATCAGAAGACATGACCCTGGTAGCGATTCCGTCCGCCCGGGCCGCGCAGCTGTCGGTGAATTCATTCGGCGCGGCTCGTACTCCTGATAATGGACACAAGCTCATCGATCGACAGCGCAGGCTTTCGACGATGAAGCATCGCATGACAATTTGGACAGACTGGGCGAAGGTCATTGATTGGGTCTAGCACGTACTCTTCCCCTACCTCGGCCAGAGGCTTGAGGTGGTGTACATGGATATAGCCGTTACCTAGCTCACCATAGACACTCTCGAAGTTGAACTCGCAGACTACGCATCTAGCCTTCCAGTGCGCGATGCATTTGCGGCGCGCGTTGGGGTCCCGCTCATAGATATTGACGGTGATCTGCTTCTTAGCCCCCTCAATTATGCCCTGCGGTTCCGCCTCAATCTCCTCGGGTGGCACTTCAGGATGCGCTTGAGGATCGCCAGCAAAAGTCCAAATAAGCTTGACCGGGGAGGTGTCTTCAACTCCCTTGGCGCGTGCTTGTCCTGCATAGGTGAACGGCGCGCGATCATCCTCGCGATAGAAGACATGCACCACCGCGCCATCGGCCAATAGCGCCTGAATCGAAGGGTGCTCTAGGCGCGAACCTGTCTTCCCATACCACACCAGGTCATCGCCGATGAATTTGTTCTCATAGTCATGGCCAGTTCGTCCGGCGGTGCCCACCGAGCAGAAGACGAAGTGGACGCCGTGATGCTCGAGGTACCCTGTGTACCAAGGGCCACCCTGTGCTGGCTCAATGCCCACAGCTTCTTGCAATGCTGCGCGGGTATACGATCCACCGATATCGAAATCCAGATTCAGAGCCATAGCTTGGTCTGCTGACTGAGGGCTCCTTGCCCCAGTATTGCTGGTGAGGCGAAGAGCATCCAATATCCGTGCACTTGGGCCTTCCTTGAGCACGGTGAAGCCCTGGACGATAGCCGTTGGTTTGCGTTCGGCAAGCTGATTGAAATCGCGAATATGGATCGCGACCGGCTCCAAGTCCGTCAAGAAGAATGTGTACTCCCAGGTCGCCCCATCTTCCATCCTGCCCCACAGGGACTCCGCCATCAGCGCACTCTGGCATTTGTAGGCGACGGTACCCCTATAGAAAAACTGGCGCCTCCTATAGAAAAGCGCCGTATCTCCTGTAGCCATGCGGCGCCACTTCTTGGCGTTGCCATCATCCTCGCCAGGAGTAACACCCCACACCGCCACTGACTCACCGAACTTGCTGGCAACCAGAGATCTCTCCTCCTGTGAGAGGAATGGGGCCAAGCGAGCGATCGACACGGGGTTCTGGATCGTATCCACGAAGTGCTTGTAGGCAACATCGTCCGCGCACGGTTGCAAGATCAGTTGCATATGCTTCCCTTCAAAGTTCTGTGTATTTCTTGGCTGAACCCTTGGCCTTTTCTACCGGGTACTTGGCAGCGTTCTTACTGAGCTTGGATAGGATTGCCTGCTCTAGGTCGATCCCTAAGTTGTCGCAGAACTCAATAAGGTACACGGCAATATCCGCCGCCTCATCGGCCAACTCTCCTTTTGCTTGAGAGGCGTGGACCTCGCTTTCCTCGGGGCTCTTCCATTGGAAGTGCTCCAGCAACTCAGTTGCCTCCAAGACGACGGAAATGGCGAGGTTCTTAGGATTGTGGAACTGCATCCAATCGCGGGCATCGCGGAACTCGCGGATCTTGAGTTGGATTGCGTTGAGGTCCATGTGCAGGCTCCCAATGTTAGATAGGTCGAGCAGATGATTGGGGCGAAACGCAAAACGCGAATCACGTCCGTACCATATGCGACAGAGCCTATGCGAGTTCACCACTGAGTATCTAGATGCGGCAATGGGCATCTAAGGGCAGAACTAATCGAATGCGAATCCAATCGCGATTCAGGAAAATAATACGGTGGCCGCGAAATAGACCGGGCCGAACACGCAATCACGTTAGCCAACGTTCGAACTGATTGTGCCCCAAGGACTTCTAGCCAGACGATCGGGCAATAAAAAACCCGCCTAAGCGGCGGGTTTTCCTAGTCTTTCTGGTCCATTCTGGACATCGTCGGACTATACATTGGTGCCCAAGAGGGGACTCGAACCCCTACGCCTTTCAGCGCTACCACCTCAAGGTAGTGCGTCTACCAATTCCGCCACCTGGGCAGGTGTCTTACTTTACTTCTGCTTCTGCGGCGCCGGCGCGGCCGGCACTTCGCTTTGTTGCTTGTTCGCGGCAGGTGCCGTGGGCACGGCCGGGTTGTTCGTGGCGGCAGGCACTTCCGGGTTTGCCGGAACCGTCGCCGCCGGGGCCTGCTTGGCGGGTGCCGGCGTGGTGCTCATGCCGGCCATCACGCCGAGGTCGGCACCGCTGCTCTGCGCGTTGCCATGACTGTGCAGGTACACGCCCATGCCAAGGCTCAGCAGGAAGAACAGTGCAGCCAGCACGGCCGTGGCACGGGTCAGGAAGTTGGCCGAGCCGCGCGCACCGAACACCGTGGCCGAGGCACCGCCGCCAAAACCGGAACCGGCGCTGGCGCCGTCGCCGTTCTGCAGCAGGATCAGCACGATCATGGCTGCAGCGACCAGAATGTAAAAGACGCTGAAAATGACAAACATGGTTGCAATCGAGCCTGTGGCGACTTAACGCGCCGCTGCGCAGATTCCAAGGAAGTCGGAAGCGATCAACGAGGCGCCACCGATCAGCCCCCCGTCCACATCCGACTGTGCGAACAATTCGGCGGCGTTGGCCGCCTTGACGCTGCCGCCATAAAGCAGCCGAGTCAGACGGGCAATCATAGCATCTTCCTTTTGGAGTTGGCTACGAATGAACGCATGGACTTGCTGCGCCTGCTCCGGCGTCGCCGTGCGGCCCGTGCCGATGGCCCACACCGGCTCGTAGGAAATCACCGCGGTATCGAACGCCGCAATGCCGCAGGCATCCAGCACCGCCTTCAGCTGCCGCGCGACCACGGTTTCGGTTTCGCCCGCCTCGCGCTGCGCCAGCGTCTCGCCCACGCAGAGGATGGGCGTGAGGCCGCCGGCACGCGCGGCGGCAAACTTGCGCGCCACCAGCGCATCGCTTTCGCCGTGGTACTGGCGGCGCTCGGAGTGCCCCACCAGCGCCCATTGCGCACCACAGTCGGCCAGCATCGCTGCGGATACCTCGCCGGTGTAGGCGCCCTGCCCCTCGTGCTCGCTGAGATCCTGCGCGCCCACGCCAATGCCGGCCTCGGCACAGGCCGCAGCCACATCGCCCAGGTAGGGAAACGGCGGGCAGAGCACCACATCGATGCCGCTGGTATCGCTGGCGGCAACCTCTTTGCACAAAGCGGCCGCCATCGAGCGGCTGCCGTGCATCTTCCAGTTTGCCGCCACGAGTTTCTTGCGCATGTCGATGGGTTTCCGTACGGACAAAACCGAGATTTTACAGGACGATAGCGGGACTGGTATTGCTGCGCCGCAGCGTTCAAGATGCCTTGACATCCCACGGAGCCACGCATGACCGCCGCCCGCCCGCTCAGCCTAGTCACCGGCGCCTCCGCCGGCATCGGCGCCGCCTTCGCCCGTGCACTCGCGGCACGTGGCCACGACCTGGTGCTTACCGCCCGACGTGTCGACCGGCTCGAATCGCTGGCGACGGAGCTGCGCCAGCAGCATGCCTGCAGCGTAACGGTGCTGGCGGCCGATCTGGCCGATCCCGCCGCGCCCGCCGCCTTGTGCGGTGAACTTGCGCAACGCGGGCTCGCGGTGGATTGGCTGGTCAACAATGCCGGCTATGGCGTGCCCGGCAACTTCGTGACCCAGGACTGGGGCACGCATGCGGATTTCCTGCAGGTACTGCTGAACGCGCCCGTCGAACTGGCATGGCGCCTGCTGCCCGGCATGCGCGAACGGGGCTATGGCCGCATCGTCAACGTGGCCTCGCTGGCCGGCCACGTGCCGGGCACGGCGGGGCATACGCTGTACGCCCCGGCCAAGGCCTTCCTCATCAAGTTCTCGCAGGGCCTGGCACTGGAAAGTCGTGGGCACGGCGTACACGTGTGCGCGTTGTGCCCCGGCTTCACCTATTCGGAATTCCACGACGTCACCGGCACGCGTGCGCTGATGAACAAGCTGCCCGGCTTCATGTGGCAGAGCGCCGATGAAGTGGTGGCCGAAGGCATCGCCGCGGTGGAGCGCGGTGATGCGGTGCATGTCACGGGGCGCGTGAACCGCTTCATCAAGAGCACGTTCAAGCTGATGCCGGATCGGTTGGCCTTCCGGCTGTCGGCGCGCCAGGCGCGGCGCTACCGGCAGTCGGATGAGCCCTGAGAACCTTCTCCGCCAGCACGCTGGCGGAGAAGACAGCTGCATCAGATCAGCTTGATCTCGCGCAGCCGCTGCTGCAGGTACTCGTGCGAGGTGATGCTGGTGTCGTAGCGCTTGGGGTTGTCCGGGGTCACGCACTGCGGCAGCGGGTCGAGCACCACGTCGGGGTTGGGGTGCAGAAAGTACGGCACCGAGTAACGCGGCTTGCGCGCGTTGGCATTCTGCGGGTTCACCACGCGGTGCGTGGTGGACGGGTACACGTGGTTGGTCAGGCGCTGCAGCATGTCGCCGATGTTCACCACGATGGCGTCGCCCTCCGTGGTGATCGGCAGCCACTCGCCTTCGCGGGTCAGCACTTCCAGCCCTTCCGCGCTGGCGCCGACCAGCAGGGTGATGAAGTTGATGTCCTCGTGCGCGCCGGCGCGCACGTTGGGCACGTTGTCGTCGGTGATCGGTGGGTAGTGGATCGGACGCAGGATGGAATTGCCCTGCTCGGTCTTGTCCTCGAAATAGTTCTCGGGCAGGTCGATGTGCAAGGCCAGCGCGCGCAGCACGCGGGTGCCCAGCTGGTCCAGCGCTTCGAACAGGCCGTAGCCGTACGGGTGGAATTCCGGTATTTCGCTGGGCCACAGATTGGGCGCCATCACGTCGGCGAACTTCGAGTCGCGCGCAATCTCGCGGCCGACGTGCCAGAACTCCTTGAGGTCGGCGTGCTTGCTGTCCTTGGCGGTTTCCACCTTGAACGGCGTGTAGCCGCGCGCACCGCCGCTGCCCGGCACGTGGTACTTCATCTTGGTGTCGGTGGGCAGCGCAAAGAAGCGCTGGAACGCATCGTAGGCGCCGTCGATCAGTTCGCGCGCAATGCCGTGGCCGCTGATGCCGCAGAAGCCGAATTCGCGATAGGCCGCACCGAGCTCGGCGACGAAGGCCTCGCGGTCGGTGTCGTAACGACGGATGTCGAGGGTGGGAACGTTTTTCATGGTCGTGTCCAGTCAAGGCTGCGGTCGATGAGTGATACGCCACCGCAGGGACGTTCACGTCGGGCCATTCCTTGGCGACCGGTTCCTTGAGCGACCTGGTCAGGCGCGATGCGCCTGTTGGTTCACGAGCGTTCTGCGGACGATTTTACGACGTCGGCCAGGCTTTGTGCCAACTGCCGCACTTCGGCGTCGTCGTCGCCTTCCACGGTGACGCGCACCAGCGGCTCGGTGCCGGAGGCGCGCAGCACCACGCGACCGCGGCCCTGCAGGGTGCGCTCGGTGTGTGCCAGAGCCTCCTGCACGGCAGCGCTGCCGAGCGCTTCGCGGGCACCCTCGGCACGCACGTTGATCATCACCTGCGGCATCTTGTGCAGGCCCTGGCGCGCCGCGGCGAAATCTTCGCCGGCCAGCGCTTCCAGCACGGCCAGCGCGGACACGATGCCGTCGCCGGTGGTGGCGCGATCCAGGCACAACACGTGGCCCGAGGTTTCGCCACCCAGCACGCCGCCGTGCTCCTTGAGCTGCTGCAGCACGTAGCGGTCGCCCACGTTGGCGCGCACCAGCGGCACACCGAGCTTGTCCAGCGCCAGTTGCAGGCCGTAGTTGCTCATCAGCGTGCCGACCACCGGGCCTTGCAGCTGGCCGCGCGCGTGCCAGGCGCGGGCGATCACGTAGAGCAGGTCGTCGCCGTCGGCGATCGCGCCATGGCGGTCCACCATCTGCACGCGGTCGCCGTCGCCGTCGAAGGCGATGCCGAGGTCCGCACCCAACTCCTGCACCGCACGCTGCAGGGCCTGCGGGTGGGTGGAGCCGACGTCGCGGTTGATGTTGAAACCGTCCGGCTTGTCGCCGAAGGTCGTCACCTCCGCGCCCAGTTCGGCAAACACCTTGGGGGCGACCTGGTAGGTGGCGCCGTTGGCGCAGTCCAGCACGATGCGCAGGCCGTTGAGATTGAAATCCTCGGCCACCGTGCTTTTGCAGAACTCCACGTAGCGGGTCGCGGCATCGTCGATGCGGCGCGCCTTGCCCAGTTGCTCGGAAGGCACGGTGACGAAAGGCGCGTCGATCTCCGCTTCGATCGCCGCTTCCATCGCGTCGCTGAGCTTTTCGCCATGCGTGGAAAAGAACTTGATGCCGTTGTCGTAATGCGGATTGTGCGAGGCGCTGATGACGATGCCGGCTTCGGCGCGCAGCGAACGGGTGAGATAGGCCACCGCCGGCGTCGGCATCGGCCCCAGCATGCGCACGTCCATGCCGGCGGAAACCAGGCCGGCTTCCAGTGCGGCTTCGAACATGTAGCCGGAAACGCGGGTGTCCTTGCCGATCAGCACGCTGCGCCGCGCGCCGCCCTGCTGCTGCCTGAGCACGGCGCCCAGCGCGCGGCCGAGGCGCAGCATGAATTCGGCGTTGATCGGCCACTCCCCCACCCGGCCGCGGATGCCGTCGGTGCCGAAGTATTTGCGTTCGCTCATGATGCCTCCCGAAAAATTCCCTGCCCCACGGCGGCGCCTCATGCGCCACCGTCCTGTCCGTTTTTTTACTCAGTCGTCGTCCGGCCAGCGCGGGGGCGCCGGCTTCGAATCGCGGCGCGGCGCCTCGTCACCCGCGTGCACGCCCCGCCACACGGCCAGCGCGTCCACCGTGGCGGCCACGTCGTGTACGCGCACGAGCATTGCACCGCGCTGCACCGCAATTAGCGCAGCGGCGGCGGAACCGGCGGCGCGTTCGTCCGGCAGCTTGCGGCCGGTCAGTTCGCCGATCATCGATTTGCGCGACAGCCCCGCGTAGACGCCGCTGCCCAAACCGGCAAAGCGCTCCAGCGCGCGTAACAGGGCGAGGTTGTGCTCCAGGTTCTTGCCGAAGCCGAAACCGGGATCGACCATCACCTTGCGCTTGTCGATGCCGGCCAGTTCGCAGGCGAACAGGCGGTCGGCGAGGAAGCGGTGCACCTCGCCCACCACGTCGTCGTACTGCGGCGCGTCCTGCATGCTGCGCGGTTCGCCCTGCATGTGCATCAGGCATACCGGCACGCCGAGCTCGGCCACCGCGTCCAGCGCGCCTTCGCGGCGCAGTGCGTAGACGTCGTTGATCATGCCCGCGCCTGCGGCTACCGCGGCGCGCATCACTTCGGGCTTGGACGTGTCGATGGCGATGGGCAGCGACGTGCGCTTCGCCAGTTGCTCGATCACGGGGATCACGCGCCGCAGTTCTTCCTCGATGGACACGTCCTTCGCGCCCGGGCGGGTGGACTCGCCGCCCACGTCGAGCATGTCGGCACCCTGCTCCGCCAGCGCCAAGCCATGCGCCACCGCGGATTCGCTGTCGGCAAACTGGCCGCCGTCGGAGAACGAATCCGGCGTGACGTTGAGGATGCCGGCCACGCGCGGGCGATCCAGCACCAGCTTGCGGCCGGCGCAATCGAGCACGGGGGCGAACATCGCGTCCAGCGCGCTCATGCCGGATCCTGCCCGCCCAGCGCCCCCATGTGGCGGCGGTAGTAGCGCAGCTCCTCGATGGAATCCCGGATGTCCGACAGCGCGGTATGCGCGGATTCCTTGCTGAGGCCCTTGCCGATGGCCGGCGCCCAGCGCCGCGCCAGCTCCTTCAGCGTGGACACGTCGAGATTGCGGTAATGGAAATAGCGCTCCAGCCGCGACATCTGCCGATGGAGGAACCGGCGGTCCTGGCAGATCGAATTGCCGCACATCGGCGACTTGCCCGCCGGCACCCACTCGCGCAGGAAATCCAGCGTGGCCTGTTCGGCGATGGCATGGTCGGTGGTGGAGTCGAGCACCTGCTGCCAGAGCCCGGAGCGGCCGTGCTGGTTGCGGTTCCAGGTATCCATCGCCTCCAGCCGGTCCAGTTCGTGGCGTATCGCGAACACCGGCCCTTCGGCCAGCACGTTGAGGTCCTTGTCGGTGACGATGGTGGCGATTTCCAGGATCGAATCGGCATCGGTGTCGAGGCCGGTCATCTCCAGATCGATCCAGATCAGGTTGTCGTCGTTGGCTTGGCTCATGGGCTCTCCTTCGCCGCGCAGTCTATCAGCCGGCACACCATGCGATGATCCGGGGCATGCAGACCTTCTTCTGGCACGACTACGAGACCTTCGGTGCCGACACGCGGCGCGACCGTCCGGTGCAGTTCGCCGGCATCCGCACGAACATGGAACTGGAGATCGTCGACGAGCCGGTGATGTTCTTCTGCCTGCCGCCGCGCGACAGTCTGCCCCAGCCCGAAGCCTGCCTGATCACCGGCATCACGCCGCAACAGGCCGAGCGCGAGGGCGTGAACGAGGCCGAATTCGCCGCCCGCGTGCATGAACAGCTCGCCGCCCCGGGCACCTGCGGCGTGGGCTACAACTCGCTGCGCTTCGACGACGAGGTGACGCGGCAGCTGCTCTATCGCAATTTCTTCGAACCGTATGGCCGCGAGTGGGAGAACGGCAACTCGCGCTGGGACCTGATCGACCTCGCGCGCCTGTGCGAGGCGTTGCGCCCCGAAGGCATCACCTGGCCGACCCGCGATGACGGCACGCCCAGCTTCAAGCTGGAGCATCTCGCCACTGCCAATCACCTGCAGCAGGAACGCGCGCACGATGCGCTCTCCGATGTCCACGCGTCGATCGACCTGGCCCGGCTGATCCGCGTACGCCAGCCCAGGCTGTGGGATTGGTTCTACGCACTGCGCCGCAAACAGCGCGTGTTCGAACTGCTGGACGTCGCGGCCATGACGCCGCTGGTGCACGTTTCCTCGCGCTACCCCTCCAGCCGCCATTGCCTCGCGCTGATCGCGCCGCTGGCGATGCACCCCTCGCGCCCCGGCGAAATCATCGTCTACGACCTCGCCAGCGACCCCGCCGAACTGCTGGCGCTGGACGAGGACGAGATCGCCGACCGCGTGTTCACCGCGCGCGGCGACCTGCCGGAAGGCGTCGAGCGCATCCCGCTGCGTACCGTGCGCGCGAACCGCGCCCCGGCGCTGGCGCCGCTCTCCGTACTGAAAGGCGTGGATCTGCAGCGCCTGCAGCTCGACCCCGCGCGCTGCCTTGCGCATCGCGATGCGCTGGCCGCCGCGGACGGCCTCGCCGCCAAGGTGTCCCGCGTGTTCGCCTGCGCCGCCGAACTACCGCCGCCGGAAGACCCGGAGCTTGCGCTGTATGGCGGTTTCCCGCCCGATGCCGACAAGCGCCTGCTGCGCGAGGTGCGCGCCACGCCGCCCGAGCAACTCGGCACGCGTGCTTTCGCGTTCCGCGATCCGCGCTATGCGGAGCTGCTGTTCCGTTACCGCGCACGCAACTGGCCGGAAACCTTGGACGCCGACGAGCGCGCGCGCTGGGAAGACTTCCGCCGCCAGCGGCTCACGCGGCCGACACCGCTCACCACGCTCACGCTGGACGACTACTTCGCCACACTGTCCGCCCTGAGCGCCGATCCGTCACGACACGACAAGCAACCCCTGCTGGATCAATTGCGGGCCTGGGGCGAAACGCTCGCCGCCGACCTGACCTGACCGAGACACCGATGCCACACGCCTATTTCAGCCCCGCCACGTTCAAGTTCCTGCGCGCACTCGACCGCAACAACAGCCGCGAGTGGTTCCAGGCGCACAAGAACGACTACGAGCGCCACGTGCGCGAGCCGTTCCTGCAACTCATCACCGACATGCAGGCGCCGCTGACGAAGATCAGCGCGCACTACCGCGCCGACCCGCGCAAGAACGGCGGCTCGCTGTTCCGCATCTTTCGCGACACGCGCTTCTCCAACAACAAGCTGCCGTACAAGCCGTGGCAGGGCGCGCGCTTCTTCCACGAACGCCGCCACGAAATCCCTGCCCCCTCGTTCTACATCCACATCCAGCCCGGCGACTGCTTCGCCGGCGGCGGCATGTGGCACCCGGAACCCGACGCGCTCAAGAAGATCCGCGCCTTCCTCGCCGACAACCCCTCCGCCTGGAAGAAGGCCACGCAAAGCCCGGTTTTCCGCGAGCACATGCAGTTCTGGGGCGAGTCGCTGAAGCGCCCGCCGCACGGCTACGATCCCGGCCACGAATTGATCGAAGACCTGAAACGCAAGGACTTCGCCGCCGGCGAAACCTTCGACGAAGCCCTGGCCTGCTCCGTCGAACTGCTGCCGTGGCTGGTGACCTGCTTCAAGCGCGTGGCACCCATGAACGACTATCTCTGCGCCACGCAGGAACTGGAGTTCTGATGAAGGCGCGCCACCTGCCGGTATGTGCCCTGGCCTTGCTTGTCACGCTGCTCGCCGGTTGCGGGCGGCAGGCGACGACGCACGTATTGTTCGTCGGCAACAGTCTCACCTATGTCGGCAACCTGCCCGCGGTGCTGGGCGCCATGGCAAAGGCCAACGGCCACATGCTGCAGACCGACATGATCGTGAAAGGCGGTGCGACGCTGACGGATCGCGTGAACGATGGCTCGGTGAAACGGGCACTTGCCCAACGCCACTACGACATCGTGGTGCTGCAGGAGCGCGGCTTCGATTTCGCCTGCGGATTCGGTCCGGCCGTATGCAGCAACGCCCGGGCCTCGCTGGAAAAGCTGGCGCAACTCACCCGCACGAACCACGCCACGCCGCTGCTGCTCGGCACCTACCAGGACAATCCCGAAGCATCGGACACCATCGTGCAGACCGAATCTGCGGCGGCACATACGAACGCGCTGCCCTATGTCGCGGTTTCCGGCCAGTTGGGACTGGGGTTGAAACGTTACCCCGCCGAGTCGTGGTTCTACACCGACGGCATTCATCCCGGCCACGAACTCGTGCTGCTGGAATCCGTGCTGCTCTATCGCCAGCTGTTCGGCACATTGCCGCAGGCGCAGGCGCTGGATGTGCAGGCGCCGATGTACGGCCCCAAGGCGAAGTTCCAACCGCCTTCGCCTGTCAGCCTGCCCTTGCCGAATGACGGCACGCCCACTGGCCACGCCTATTCAGTGCAGGACGTCGAAGCAGCCATCGCACTGGCACGCGGCGACTAGCGGCTACCGCTCGCGGCGGG
The DNA here is from genome assembly GCF_014843005.1 of Rhodanobacter sp. DHG33. GTDB lineage: Bacteria > Pseudomonadota > Gammaproteobacteria > Xanthomonadales > Rhodanobacteraceae > Rhodanobacter_A. The sequence goes on from NZ_JACYXM010000009.1 coordinate 117,392, forward strand.
CCAGCAGCCACCCGCTCACAATGACGCTCACCACCGCCGTGATCACCACGTAATACGCGGGCGCCATGCGCCCCGCATGCACGGCGAGCCAGCCGATCATCGCAGCGGTGCCGGCGCCGAACACGGCATAGGCCACGTTGTAGGAGAACGACAGGCCGGAGAAGCGCACCGGCGGCGGGAAGGCCTGCACCATCACCACCGGCACCACGCCAACGACGCCCACCAGCAGGCCGGCCAGCGCGTACAGCGCCAGGAAATGCGTGCCGCCTGCGGCGAGGTCGACGAAGAGTGCCCACGTGCCGGCAATCAGCAGCAGCGAGCCTGCCAGCAAGGTCCGCAAGGCACCGAAACGATCGGCCAGCCAGCCATACACAATGCAACCCGCGGTAAGCGCGCAGGCCGCCAGCGCATTGCCGAGGAAGGCCAGCCTCGGCGGGATGCCGAAACCCTTCGGCGCCAGCGTGGGCAGCATCAGGATCAGCACCACCACGGCGGCGGTCAGCATCCACGTCACCAGCATCGACACCACGACGCCGCGCCGATGCCCGGCCAGCACCACACGCAGCGGCAGTTCGCGGCTGAGCTCTTGGCGTTCGCGCATTTCCGCGAACACCGGCGTCTCGCTGAGCCAGCGGCGCAACCACACCGCGGCAAAGCCGAACACGCCGCCGAGCAAGAACGGCACGCGCCAACCCCAATCCAGCAATTGCGCGGGCGTCAATCGCGCGTTGAGCCACGCCGCCACCAGCGAGCCGATCAGGATGCCTGCGGTCAACCCTGCCGTGAGGCTGCCGCAGGCGAAACCCGTGCGCGTGGACGGCGCATGCTCGGCCACGAAGACCCAGGCCCCCGGCACCTCGCCACCCACCGCGATGCCCTGCACGATGCGCAACAGCAGCAGGAACAGCGGCGCCAGCATGCCGATCTGCGCGTAGGTCGGCAGCAGGCCGATCGCCAGCGTGGGTAGCGCCATCAGGAACACGCTGAGCGTGAACATCTTCTTGCGGCCCGAGCGGTCGCCGAAATGCGCCATCACGATGCCGCCCAGCGGACGCGCCAGGTAACCCGCCGCGAAGATGCCGTAGACCTTGATCTGGGCCAGCCACGATGCCGTGCCCTGCGGAAAGAACAGCGCTCCCAGCTGCTGCGTGAGAAACACGAACACCACGAAGTCGTAGAACTCCAGCGCGCCGCCAAGCGCGGAGAGCAGCAAGGTGCGGACGTCGCGCCGATCCAGCGGACGTACGGCCGGACGCGGCGCGTCCGTTGCCTGCAAGGTGGTGGCATCGCTCATGGGAAGGTCGCAATCGATGGGCAGGAAAAGGTCGGCAACATAACGCAGGCGGCAACACTACGCGATCCACCCCGCATCCTCTATGCTCACGCCGTCCGGCAGGATGCCGGACCACACGGATGAGCCGCCCAGCCTGCACGCGGCCCGCCATGCGGCGTTTTCAGGGGGAGAGGAAACGTCGTTACACCTGGCCTCCGGCCAGTCGTTCGATGAGGGTCGCGACCTCGCGACGCTCGCGTCCATACACTCTCGAGAAGGAGTCATCGATGAACCTGGGCAAACGCATGGCAGCCGAATTCTTCGGCACTTTCTGGCTGGTACTGGGCGGCTGCGGCAGCGCCGTGCTGGCGGCAGCCTTTCCGCAACTGGGCATCGGCTTCGCGGGCGTGGCGCTGGCCTTCGGCCTCACCGTGCTGACCATGGCTTACGCGGTCGGTCACATCTCCGGCGGCCACTTCAATCCGGCCGTGACCTGCGGCCTCTCCGCGGGCGGGCGCTTCCCCGGGAAGGAAGTGGTTCCCTACATCGTGGCGCAAGTGGTCGGCGGCCTGGTGGCTGGCGGCGTGCTGTACCTGATCGCCTCGGGCAAGGCCGGCTTCGACGCCACCGCCAGCGGCTTCGCCGCGAACGGCTATGGCGACCATTCGCCGGGCGGCTATTCGATGGGTTCGGCGGCGGTGTGCGAAATCGTGATGACCGCCTTCTTCCTTTTCATCATCATGGGCACGACGCACAAGAATGCCGCGGTCGGCTTCGCCGGCATCCCGATCGGTTTCGCGCTGACCCTGATCCACCTGATCAGCATCCCGGTCACCAACACCTCGGTGAACCCCGCGCGCTCGACCGCCGTGGCCTTCTTCCAGGGCACTTGGGCGGTACAGCAGCTGTGGTTCTTCTGGGTGATGCCGATCATCGGCGGCGTCATCGGCGGCGTGATCTTCCGCTATCTGCGCAGCAGCGACGAGTAAGCGGCGCAAACCTGCCCTGTCACGGCGAGACACGCGGCCTCTTGGCCGCGTGTCTGTTTCATACCTCGTAAAGTTCGATCGGCAAACCGTCCGGATCGGCAAAAAAGACGAAGCGCTTGCCGGTGTATTCGTCCACGCGCACGGCTTCGCAAGCCACGCCACGCGCAGTCAACGCCGCGACCGCGATGTCCACGTCCGCCACCGCGAAGGCGAGATGACGCAGTCCCTGCGCCTCCGGCCACGAGGGGCGCGGCGGCGCGCCGGGAAAGGAGAACAGCTCCAGCTGCACGCCGGGGCTGACCTCCAGGTCGCACTTCCACGAATCGCGCGCCTCGCGATAGACCTCGTGCACGATGCGCAGACCCAGCACCTCGCTGTAGAACGCCTTCGAGCGCGGGTAATCCGAACAGATCAGGGCGACGTGGTGGATGCCGCGCAGGAAGCTCTGCGGCATGGTCAGGCTTCCGAAAACGGAAACGCCAGCACGTCGGCGATGGCGTCGGTGCCGGCGAGGCACATCAGCAGGCGCTCCACGCCCAACGCCACGCCGGCGCAATCGGGCAAGGCATCGAGCGTGGCGAGCAGCCGCTCGTCCAGCGGCAGTTCGCGCTGGCCGCGTTCGCGGCGGCGGGCGTTGTCCCGCTCGAAACGCGTGCGCTGCTCCGTCGCGTCGTTCAACTCGTGATAGCCGTTCGCCAGTTCGTAACGGCCGAGATACAGCTCGAAACGCTCGGCCAACGGCGGGTCGCCCGCGCGCAGCCTCGCCAGCGCGCACTGACTGGCCGGGTAGTCGTGGATGACCGTAATGCGGTTGCGCGGGAACATCGGCTGCAGCTTGTGGGTGAGCAGCAGGTCCAGCCAGTCGTCGCGGGTCAGCCCGGCGGGATCGATGCCCTGCCCGGCCAGCGGCGCGCGCAGATCCTCGACCGGCGCATGCGCGGGGTCCAGCCCCAGCTCGTCGAGAAACAGCTGGCGGTAACCCACGATCAGCACTTCGGCGCGCGCACCCTGCAGCGCCAGCGCCGCTTCCACCAGTTCGATGGCTTCGTGCATCAGGCGGCGGTGATCCCAACCGACGCGATACCACTCCAGCATGCTGAACTCGGGATTGTGCCGTCCGCCCGCCTCGCCGTCGCGGAACACCCGGCCCAGTTCGTAGCAGTCGCCCACGCCTTCGGCGAGCAGGCGCTTCAACGGAAATTCGGGCGAGGTGCGCAACCAGCGTTCGCGCGCACCGGCATCCACGTGGCCGCCGAACTGGGTGCTGAAGCTTTCGATGTTCGGCTCGGTGTTGCCGGCGGCGGAGAGGATGGGCGTCTCCACTTCCAGCACCTTGCGCTCGGCGAAGAAGCCGCGGATCAGGGCATAGATGCGGGCACGCAGCTGCAAGGCCGGCATACGGGGAAAGGTTTCGACGGTCATGCCCCATGCTCCGCCAGCAGTGCCAGCAACTGCGCTTCGTCCCATACCGGCACGCCGAGTTCGTTGGCTTTGTCCAGCTTGGAGCCGGCCTCGGCGCCGGCCACCACGAAGCTGGTTTTCTTCGACACGCTGCCGGCGACTTTCGCGCCCAGCGCTTCGAGCCGTTCCTTGGCCTGGTCGCGGCCCATTGTCGGCAGGGTGCCGGTGAGCACCACGGTCTGGCCTTCCAGCGGCAGGCTGGCCGATACCGCTGCCTGCGGAATGGCATCGAGCAGACGCTGCATCGCCGTCTCGGCTTCGCGCAAGGCAGCCAGCTGTTCGGCATCGGCCAGATACGCTTCCAGGTTGATCGCCGCTCCCTGCGGCAGCCCCGCGGTGATCCATTGGGCTTGACCTGCATCGATCAATCGCTGCAGCGTCGGGTATTGCGCGGCCAGCAAGCTCGTGCTCTTGGGGCCGAGCTTGTTGACGTTCGCCATGTCGAGCAGCACCGCGAGGTTCAGTCGCTCGCGCAGCTTGGGCAACGGCTCGCCTTCATCGCCGAAACGGATGTCGGCGGCAAGCAATGCGTCGACCACCTGCTGGTTGCCCGCCTGCGCGAAGAAGCCCGCGATGGAGGCAGCCACCTCGCCGCCGATGTCCGGCAGCACGCGCAGCACCGGCGCAGGCATGCTGCGCACGTAGTCCAGCCGCCCCAGCCAGGCCGCAAGCGTCTTCGCCGTGCTCTCGCCGATGTGCATGATGCCCAGCGCGAACAGGAAGCGCGCCAGCGTGGTGGCCTTGCTGGCCGCGATGCCGTCGAGCAGGTTTTCCGCCCACTTCGTCGCCACCTTGCCCTGCTTCACGGTTTCCGGCGTGGTGCCGTCGCGCTCGTCGGCGCGGCGCTTCATCTCCAGGAAATCGTCCAGCGTGAGTTGGTAGAGGTCGGCGGGCGTGTGCACGAAACCGAAATCCACCAACGCATCGACATAGCGTTCGCCCAGGCCGTCGATGTCCATCGCACGGCGCGCGGCAAAGTGGATCAGCGCCTCCTTGCGCTGCGCGGCACAGACCAGGCCGCCGGAGCAGCGGTACGCCGCCTCGCCTTCTTCGCGCAACAGCGCCGAGCCGCACACCGGGCAATGCGCCGGCATCGCCCAGGGTTGCGTGTGCGGCGGCCGGTGCTCGGGCACCACGCGCACCACTTCGGGAATCACGTCGCCGGCACGCCGCACGATCACCGTGTCGCCTACGCGCACGTCCAGCCGCGCCACCTGGTCGGCGTTGTGCAGGGTGGCGTTGGTGACGGTGACGCCGGCCACCTGCACCGGCGCCAGCCGCGCCACCGGGGTGGCGGCGCCGGTACGACCGATCTGGATTTCGATGGCTTCGACCGTGGTGCTCTGTTCCTGCGCGGGAAACTTGTGGGCGATGGCCCAGCGCGGCGCGCGCGCCACGAAACCCATCGCGCGCTGCCCCGCGTAGTCGTCCAGCTTGTAGACCACGCCGTCGATGTCGTAGGGCAGCCCGTCGCGCTTGGCGCCGATGCGCTTGAAGTAGGCGATCAGGCCGGCGAAGCCGCGCGCGGTTCCCACCTCCGGCGACACCGGGAAACCCCATTCGCGCAGCTGCTGCAACGTCTGGGAATGCGTGGCCGGCAACTCGCCGCCGGCCACTGCGCCGACCGCATAGGCGAAGAAACTGAGCTTGCGCTTGGCGGTCATCGAAGGGTCGAGCTGGCGCAGCGAGCCGGCCGCGCCGTTGCGCGGGTTCGCCAGGGTCTTTTCGTCGTGCGTCCGGGCAAACTCGTTGAACGCCTCGAAATCCTTGCGCAGCATGATGACCTCGCCACGCACCTCCAGCACGTCGGGCCAGCCTTCGCCACGCAGCTTGAGGGGAATCGCGCGCACCATGCGCAGGTTGGCGGTGACGTCCTCGCCGGTTTCGCCATCGCCGCGCGTGGCGCCCTGCACGAACACGCCATGCTCATAGCGCAGGCTGATCGCCAGGCCATCCAGCTTGGGCTCCACCGAGAACACCGGTTCGCCGCGACCCAGCGCCTGCTCGATGCGCCGCTCGAACTCGGCCACCTCGTGGAAACGCGTGCGGTCGTCGTCGCCTGCCTGCTCGAAGGCATTGCTCAACGACAGCATGGGCATCGCGTGCCGCACCTCGGCGAAACCGCCTTGCGCGCGCGCGCCCACCTTGCGCGTGGGCGAGTCGGGGGTGGCCAGTTCGGGGTGGGCGGCTTCCAGTGCCTCCAGCTCGCGCATCAGGCGGTCGTACTCGGCGTCGGTGATCTCGGGATCGTCGAGCACGTGGTAGCGGTAATTGGCCTGCTCGATGCGCGCGCGCAGGTCGGCGGCACGGACCTGGGGCTGGCTGGGAAGGTGGGAAGCGCTCATGGGCGCAGTTTAACGATACGTCCATGGCAGGGGCGCGATAAGCGAATCGAAAGAATGCGCGGCTAGGCTGGAGAGTCATCGTCATGCCCAGCCGGGCGGGAGGGGAACCGCTATGCGCAAGCCACGTTTCATGCTGCTGCTCCTCGCCCTTGCGCTGTCCGCCCCGGCATTTGCCGGTGACGGCCCGTTCGGCATCGACCACCGCCTGCACTACGACAACAGCGGCATCTGGAAGCGCAGCAACCAGAACATCCTGATGTACGGCACCATCGTCGCGGTGGGCGGCGGCGCGCTGGCCTTCGGCGACCAGGACAAGCTGGGCGACACGTTCTGGCGTTCCGTGGATGCGACCGTGATTGCCAGCCTCGGCGCGGAAGCGCTGAAGTACACGTTCCAGCGCGAACGGCCCTCGCAAACCTCCGACCCGAACCGCTTCTTCGAGGGCAGCCGCGGCCGAAGCTTCCCCAGCGGCGAAGTCACGGCGATCACCGCCGCGGTGACGCCGTTCATGGCGAACTACGGCGAGGATCACCCCGCGGTCTACGCGCTCGCGCTGCTGCCCGCCTACGACGCGGTGGCGCGCATGAAGACGCGCGGCCACTGGCAGAGCGACGTGCTGGCCGGCGCGGCCCTGGGTGCCGGCGTCGGCATCTGGGCCGCGCACCGCAAGTCGCCGCTCATCATCGGCTGGCTGCCGGGCGGTTTCCAGGTGGGTTACGTGCACCACTTCAAGCCAGAACCCTGAGGCATCACCTGCTCGTCACGACCCGCTGGATGAAACGCTGCTGACTCCGCGAAACCGCGCGGCGGAATGAAAACTGCCGCAGCAGCTATCATGTGCGAAATGTCTTCGCACGCTGACGAGCCTCTTCCCCACGCCGCGGTTGCCACTGCGGCGGTCGCGCCCGACCAGGCGTCCGTGGCCTCCTCGCTCGAACGCTACCGCGGCCTGCTCTGGCTGGTATCGGCGGCCTTCTTCATGCAGGCGCTGGACTCCACCGTGGTCAACACCGCGGTACCGGCGATGGCCGAAGCGCTGCACGAAACCCCGCTGGGCATGCGCAGCGCATTGACCAGTTACGTGCTGACGCTGGCGATCCTGATCCCGGCCAGCCCGTGGCTGTGCGACCGCTTCGGCACGCGCCGGGTGTTCGGCGGCGCCATCGTGCTGTTCGGACTCGGCTCGCTGCTGTGCGGCGTATCGCAGACGCTGCCGCAACTGGTGGCCGCCCGCGTGCTGCAGGGCGTCGGCGGCGCCTCGCTGATGCCGGTGGGCCGCTACGTGCTGGTGCGCAGCATCGACAAGCGCGAATTCGTCAGCGCAATGAGCACGGTGGCCACCTTCGGCCTGCTGGGCTCGGTGCTGGGACCGCTACTGGGCGGCGCGCTGGTGGAGTACACCTCGTGGCGGCTGATCTTCCTCGTCAACGTGCCGGTGGCCATCGCCGGCATGTGGATGAACCGGCGCGACATGCCGGAGTACCGGCTGGACCGCGCCAACCGCTTCGACCTCGCGGGCTTCCTGCTGTTCGCCGCCGCCTCCGCGCTGCTGCTGGCCGCCTCGGAACTGGCCGGCAGCAGCCCGGTGCCATGGCTGGGGATGGCGGCCTGCACCGGCATCGCCGTGTTGCTCGGCGTCGCATATGTATGGCACAGCCGCCGCACCCCGTTTCCAGTGGCGGACCTTTCCCTGCTGCGCGTGCGCAGCGTGTGGGTGGCGCTTGCCGGCGGCCTCTCCACGCGCCTAGGCATCTCCGGCATGTTCCTGCTGCTGGTGCTGTTCCTGCAGGTGGGCTGCGGCTGGTCGCCGGTGGCGGCGGGCCTGATGATGGTGCCGCAGGCCTTGGGTTCGATTACTGCGAAGTGGGCGGTCAACCGCGCCTTGGTGTATTTCGGCTATCGCCGCCTGTTGCTGGGCAACACGCTGATGGTGGCCCTCCTGCTGGCGGCGTTCGCGCTGTTCGGGCAGAGCACGCCGGGCTGGCTGATCGCCGCGTTCACCTTCGCCTACGGGGCATTCGCCGGCCTGCAGTACACCGTGATGAACACGCTGATCTACAACGACCTGGACATCAAGCACGCCTCGATGGCCTCGTCGATGGCATCCACCGTGCAGTACCTCGCGATGAGCTTCGGCATTGCGCTTTCCACCCTGCTCATGCAGGCGCTGCTGCGCGGGCATGCGCCCCATGATTTCGTGGTCGCGTTCCGCTGGACCGTGGTGGTGCTGGCCGTGATCACCGCCGCCTCCAGCCGCGTGTTCGGCCAGTTGCACGACAACCGGCAGCGCGACGCACTCCCCGCCGCGCGTTGACCGCCGCCGCGGGTTAGCATGCGTGGCATGCACCATGCCAGCGACATACTGCTCACCCTGTTCATCGTGTTCGTCGCCGCGCAGATCGGCGGCGAGATCGCCCAGCGCCTGAAGCTTCCCGGCGTGGTGGGCGAGATCGCCGCAGGCTGCGTAGTCGGCCCTTCCCTGCTCGGCTGGATCACGCCGGACCAGGTCGCCACCGGCACGCCGCTGGACGTGCTGGCCGAAATCGGCGTGGTGCTGCTGCTGTTCTCGGTGGGCCTGGAAACGCGGCTGGACGATTTGAAGAAGGTCGGCAGGACCGCACTGCTGGTCGGCGTGGTCGGCGTGCTGGTGCCCTTCGGCATGGGTGCGCTATGGGCGCACGGCAGCGGCTTCGACTGGGACAAGTCCATGTTCGTGGCCGCCGCCTTCGTGGCCACCTCGGCCGGCATCACCGCCCGCGTGCTGCAGGAACTGGGAGCGCTGCAGCGGATGGAGAGCAAGGTGATCCTGGGCGCCGCGGTGATCGACGACATCCTCGCCATGCTGCTGCTCGGCGTGGTGGTTTCGATGCAGGGCGGCGATGGCTTCGATCCCGGCCACCTGCTCGTGGTGCTGGGCGAGGCGGCCGGTTTCATCGTGGTGATCGGCTGGGGCGGCGCGCGGATGATGCGCCGGAACTCCGATTGGCTGGAGAAGCCGCGCCACACGCAATCGCCCCTGCTGATTGCGCTGGCGCTCTGCCTCGGCCTCGCCTATGTCTCCACCCTGTTCGGCCTCGCGGCGATCATCGGCGCCTTCCTCGCCGGCATGATCGCCTCCGAAACCCGCCAGCAGCACATGCT